>NZ_JAYEFF010000004.1:65913-275566 GCF_034651445.1 Cytobacillus sp. OWB-43
ATGAGGTTTGCGAGTCTCTCAAGGTGAGAAAAGAGAATGAGCGCCTCGCAAATGAAGTTTGTGAGTCTCTCAGTAAGAGAAAAGGAACTGAGCGCCTCGTAAATGAGGTTTGCGAGTCTCTCAAGATGAGAAAAGAGAATGAGCGCTTCGCAAATGAGGTTTGTGAGTCTCTCAAGATGAGAAAAGAGAATGAGCGCTTCGCAAATGAGGTTTGCGAGTCTCTCAAGATGAGAAAAGAGAATGAGCGCTTCGCAAATGAGGTTTGTGAGGCGCTCAAGGTGAGAAAAGAGAATGAGCGCTTCGCAAATGAAGTTTGTGAGTCTCTCAGTAAGAGAAAAGGAACTGAGCGCCTCGCAAATGAAGTTTGCGAGTCTCTCAAGGTGAGAAAAGAGAATGAGCGCTTCGCAAATAAGTTTGTGAGGCGCTCAGTAAGAGAAAAGGAACTGAGTGCCTCGCAAATGAAGTTTGTGAGGCACTCAAGATGAGAAAAGAGAATGAGCGCTTCGCAAATGAAGTTTGCGAGTCTCTCAAGATGAGAAAAGAGAATGAACGCTTCGCAAATGAGGTTTGCGAGTCTCTCAGTAGGAGAAAAGAAACTGAGCGCTTCGCAAATGAGGTTTGCGAGTCTCTCAAGGTGAGAAAAGAGAATGAGCGCCTCGCAAATGAAGTTTGTGAGTCTCTCAGTAAGAGAAAAGGAACTGAGCGCCTCGCAAATGAAGTTTGTGAGTCACTTAAGATGAGAAAAGAGAATGAGCGCCTCGCAAATGAAGTTTGCGAGTCTCTCAGTAAGAGAAAAGGAACTGAGCGCTTCACAAATGAGGTTTGCGAGTCTCTCAAGGTGAGAAAAGAGAATGAGCGCCTCGCAAATGAAGTTTGTAAGGCGCTCAAGGTGAGAAAAGAAACTGAGCGCTTCGCAAATGAGGTTTGTGAGTCACTTAAGAACAAAGGAAGCAACAAGAACAAAAACGACAGCTAATAATAAACCGAATTTCACCCAGCCCCTCTTCGTTAATTTCTTTTGCTCGTTTTTATCTTTTCTAATTAAAAATGCGATTGAGAGGAAGGCAATCATAAAGACGAGAAACGGGAAAAAGACATTCATCGTTTCACCACTTTCATTGATTAATAGATTTTTGCAAAAATAACAAAGCTTAGAAAAACGGTGATAATCATTAGGGCACCTAGCAAGTTTAACAATTGTATGGCTGTTATACTGATGACACTGAATTGCAATAATCCGCTAAAAACAAAATAGTATAGCAAAAGAGCGATAAAAGAAGCTGATAACCCCTTTGTCCGGATTAAACGCATTCGTTCATCCTTTTGCTTCCATTCTGGATATAAATAACCTAAACAATAGCACATAATTGCGATCGCAAGGGGCATCAAGAAAGTCATGGTTCGTTCTGTCGCTAAAATCGATACAGTCAGTAAAAATAGCGAAATGATGAGATGAAAAGATCCAATAACAATAAATATTCTTCTTGAACCTTCCATTTTACTCCTCTCCTTTCAATGGCTTTTCATATATAAAAATATCTTCTATCTTTGCTTGAAATAAATGAGCAATTTCAAAGGCGAGTGGTAAGGAGGGGTTATATTTTCCTTTTTCAATTGAAATAATTGTTTGCCTTGAAACGCCTAAAGTGGAAGCTAAACGATCTTGGGAATAACCAAACTCTTTTCTATAGTGCATTAAACGATTCTCCATATGTACCACTCCTAATTATAGCCATTTTATAGTAAAGCTAACTTAACGTCAAGGTAACTTTACATTTTCTTATTTTAAAAAAACGACTTTCCTTGAGAAAAGTCGCTTGTGATAGTTGAGTTATGTAGCAGAATCGGTCTGTTTATCTTCTTGATATTCAAGTATATCACCAGGCTGGCAATCTAATGCTTTACAAATTGCTTCTAACGTGGAGAACCTGACTGCTTTTGCTTTACTATTTTTTAGAATGGACAAATTCGCCATCGTGATGCCTACTCGTTCTGATAATTCTGTTACACTCATTTTTCTTTTTGCTAACATTACATCGATATTGACGATAATGGCCACATTCTCACCTCAGATGGTCAAATCATTTTCTGACTTTATTTTTAATACATTATATAAAAGTTCTTGAAGGACTGCGGAAAAAATCGAAAGGATCGTTGTTACAAATATAATAGCAAATCCCATCAAAGCCACTCCTGGATGAAGGGCATCTTGCGTAAATAAAAATATCATACCAATTAGATAGATTACACTAATACTAGCACAGGAATATTTAATAGCTCTTAGCGCAGCTACGGAATGCTCAGAAAAACTTTCATTAACACTAATATATCTTAACAGCTTAGATCCTTGATACAAAGTAAAATAGAACGGGATTGCAGTTAGGTACATTCCAAATAATACGGGATATTTTAAATAAGCATATGCTGGATTCAGCTCTGCTGTTTCTTTTGCTAAAAAAGGCAAGCCGATGCAGATCCCTAACACAATCAAGCCAAGAATCACAATCACCACTTTTAAAAAGAGCACTTTCCCTTGTCTCATAAACACACCTCACTAATTCTAATTATGCCTATCTTACCTCATTATTTATTGAAAAACAATAAATGTTTATTCCTTACCGTCCTATGTTTTTGGAATATGAAATAGCTAAGCATGAATATCCAATAGCCAATAATGCCACCAAAAGTATTTAACAGTAAATCATCTACATCAAAATTCCCCATACTGAAAAAGAGTTGGCATAATTCATAAAAAAGACTAAGAGTAAACGTTGCTGTAGTTACCTTCTTCAAACGGTAAAAGCGTTGGAATAATAATGGCATTAGAAATCCAAAGGGGAGAAAACCAATCAAATTCCCAAATAAATTATCAAATCTAATAGATAAAGAAATTTCATTTGATAATTTAAGATACTCTGTGATGGTTTTAAATGGAATAAAATTATGATTGTACCACGAAAAGTAAGGATTATTCCCTATGAAATTATTTAAAATACTAGAGTAACTATATGGATATTTAAAAAGAATGAATTTCGTTAACAACAGTATATAAATGACAAAAACGACCCACCCTACTAATTTCATCCACCATTTCATTTTTACATACTCCTTCTACAACTATAGATAAACTACTATTGTTATCGTACCTTGTACGCCTATTTTTAATTTTCAAACTCTAACAGACTTTAGTCGCGCCCTATGACTCCAAAATCAATCTCACTGTCTAAAACAACAAAAAAAACATGAACACTCCTTTTTATACAAGAGTTGTTCATGTTTGATTTTATCATTCTATTATACATGTATCCCATTTTTATCCTGAAAGATTACTTTTCTCACAGACATTGGAAGGAATCTCTTTTTATATATGTCGGCTATGAAATTCAAGATGACTGTAGGGATTTTCTTCGGGAACCATTTGTTGGCGTAATATCGGTAGTACGCATTCTGTAAGTCTGTCCATTGTTTATCGATGTTTTTCGAATTAAAACGAGCAATATCAATCAGTTTTATATTACCGTTTCGATCAATCATAATGTTGCGCAAATGGATATCTGACGGCTTCAGGCCTGCTTCTATAGCTGAACGTAAGGCTAATTGGACAGACTCTATATGTTCAGTTTTTATATGAATACCTTTCTCTAAGCATTGGAAGAGCGTAAAGCCTTCTATATAGTCGATGACAATATAAGAATCACCATAATCATAAAGATGTGGATAATAGGGATTACCTTGAATTCGTTGATAATTTGCCGCTTCCACCTTTGCGATATCTTCCATTTGTGGGAAGTATACTTTTATAGCAATCGCTTGCTTCGTAATTTTGAAAACAAAAGCGCTTCTTCCAACACCAATCAGTTCTAGCTGGTCACTATATGATCTTAAAGAGGGGCGTCCCTCTACCATTTCAATTACTACACTGCTCGCTAGCTGATTAAATTCCATTCTAATCACCTCATTTGAAGGAACAACATAACTTTATGATGTTCGCTTTAGAGTAGTTTAGTATAGATTGGGCATCACCTACAAATTTTAAGGTCCCTTCGAGTAAAAATGTATACATATAGAGAAGAAAATTACTTTCCTGTAATAATTGATACAAAAAATTTACAACTTATACTTCTGAATGACCTTTAGGATATGACCTCACAACTCCATAATGAAAGCTACCAAACGAGTGGTAGCTTCCAAAAAAATCATCGGGACAAACGCTCAATTGTCTTTGCAAGAAGAATGGTTCTTTCTGTTAATGTGTCAATTTCAATATACTCCTCTTTACTATGAGCATTCCCACCAACTGGACCTAGACCATCAACTGTAGGCACACCCGTTGCTGAAGTGAAAGAGGCATCGCCACCCCCACCCGTTGCAGTATTATGGACATGAAGACCAATTTCTTCGCCTACTTCTTGAATAATGTGTAATAGCTTTTCTGTTTGCTCGTTGTATTCCATTGGTGGTCTGCTAATTGCCCCTTCTAATTGAATTTCCGTTCCTCTCACTTCTGTATTGGCACATATTCTTTTAATCTTCTTTTCTAATTCTTGTGCTTGTTCTTTCTCAGTGATGCGAATATCAATATGAGCGACGGCATTATCAGAAATGGTATTAACAGAAGAACCACCAGAAATGATGCCTACGTTAACACTAATGCCTTGTTCATGATTTGTTAAATTATGCAGCTGGATGATTTTATAAGCTAGTTCTTCAATCGCACTCCTTCCCTTTTCTGGCTCAATACCTGAATGGGCGGCTTTGCCTTTAATAATGAGCTTATATCTTCCCCCGCCTCTTCTTGCTGTCACAAGTGAACCATCTTTTCTTGCCGGCTCCATAATAAGTGCATATTCTTTTCCCATCGATTGTTCCTCTATTAATTCACGCGATGACGGTGAACCAATTTCCTCATCACCATTTAAGATAATTTGCACGTTCTCACAGGCATTTGACCCACAGTGTACTAATGCTTTGATAGCATATAAAAGTTCAACTAAACTCGACTTCATATCAACGACACCAGGTCCATAAGCTCTGCTTCCTTTCATTTGAAACGGGCGCTTCTTCACCGTACCTTCAGGAAAAACCGTATCCATATGGGCTACCAGTATAATTTTGGGGTGCAGACTATGCTCATGTCGAATAACAAGGTGGTTGCCGTATTTTGCTTCTGTTTTCACCTCTACAACAAATCCAATTTCTTCGTATTTTTTCTGTAGAATTCTCCCGATTTCATCTATCCCTTTCTTTACATATGAACCACTATCAATATTGACAAGTTTTTCAATTAATTGCAGCATTTCTGTTTTTCGCTGTTGTATATATCCCTCCACCTTTTATACATCTCCTTTATCTATTTTTCCAACACACCAACACCCTCTTTTAATGGAAAATGGCAGGCAACATAGTGCTCTTCCTCATGGGCAATAAATGTTGGTTCCTCTTTCTTACATTTTTCTTGTGCATGTGGACATCGTGGATGAAAACGACAGCCAGAAGGAATATTGGTTGGGCTTGGAATATCACCCTCCAAAATAACACCTTCTTTTTTATTCCTTAACATCGGGTCAGGAAGGGGAACTGCTGATAAAAGTCCCTCTGTATACGGATGAAGGGGTTTTGAAAAGAGTTTTTCTTTTGTCGTTAGTTCAACAATTTTCCCAAGATACATGACCGCAATTTTATCACTAATATATTTAACTGCTGGTAGGCCATGTGCAATAAAGATAAAGGTTAATCGTAACTCTTTCTGTAATTTAGACATTAAATTAAGGATTTGTGATTGAATGGAAACGTCTAATGCAGATACAGGCTCATCACAAATAATGAGCTTAGGTTTTAATGCAATGGCCCGAGCAATGCCGATTCTTTGTCTCTGACCACCACTAAATTCATGGGGGTAGCGGTGAATATATGAACGATCAAGACCTACCTGATCCATCAACGACAAAACTTCTTCCTTCAATCTTTCACTACTTAAATTAAGATGGGTCAATAACGGTTCTGCAATAATATCAAATACTTTCATCCGAGGGTTTAACGAGGAAAAAGGGTCCTGGAAAATCATCTGCATTTCCGCCCGTTTCTTTCTTAGCTCTTGTTTGGATAGAGTGGAAAGGTCTACTCCTTGAAATATTATTTCTCCTTCTGTTTTTTCTAACAGCTGCATAATTAAATTACCTGTTGTCGATTTCCCACAACCAGACTCCCCAACAATCCCTAATGTTTCCCCATCGTTCACATCGAAGGATATGTGGTCAACTGCTTTTAAGTATTGTTTTTCCTTCTTCCACCACCCTTCAGTCACATCAAAATATTTCTTTAAACCCCTTACACTTAAAATAACTGTCATGTCTTTGTCACCCCTCCTCTTCATATAACCAGCACTTCACTTGATGACGGTTATGGATGTTGGTAAGTACGGGCTCATTATTCATACATTTTTCCATTACATATGGGCAACGTGTATGAAAGCGACATCCACTTGGCATAGCATTCGGATTGGGTACAGTTCCTTCGATGACTTGCAGTTTTTCTGTTTGTTCGTGGATTTTAGGCGTACTAGCTAATAAACTCTTCGTATAAGGATGAGCAGCTTCTTTAAACAGTGTAAACACATCCGTATATTCAACAACTTGACCAGCATACATGACAATCACCTGATCAGCCATCTCAGCTACCACGCCTAAATCATGTGTAATAAATAGAATAGAAGTTTGCTTGTTTTTTTTCAGCTCTTTCATTAATCGAAGTATTTGCGCTTGGATAGTTACATCGAGTGCGGTTGTCGGTTCATCTGCAATTAATAGTTTCGGGTTACATGATAAGGCAATCGCAATCATTACACGTTGACGCATGCCTCCACTTAATAGATGAGGATAAGAATGATATATCTTCTCCGCACGAGCTATGCCTACTTTTTTTAAAATCTCGATACTTCTCTTTTTCGCCTCTTTTTTATCTACTTTTTGATGGATTTTAATTGCTTCAGAAATTTGATTACCTACTGTAAATAAAGGATTAAGAGAGGTGAGTGGTTCTTGAAATATCATCGCCATCTCATTTCCGCGCAATTTCCTTCGATCTTTTTTTGATAGTTTTGTTACATCATTACCTTCAATTATGATGGTGCCACTTTCAATTTTCCCAGCAGCATCTAGCAACCCCATAATAGATAAAGATGTTACACTTTTACCACTGCCTGACTCTCCTACAACAGCGACAGTCTCGCCTTTCTTTATCGTAAATGACACTCCGTCAACAGAAGGAATCACACCATCTTCCGTATAAAAATAAGTCTTCAAGTCACGCACTTCTAACAAGCTCTCTCGGTCCAACGCAATTCCCTCCTCCTACACTTTCTTTTCTCTCGGGTCTAACACATCTCTTAGCCAATCACCTAAGAAAATCATGCCTAGGACGGTGATTGTTATCGCTAAACCAGGAAATGCCGCCAACCACCAACTGGTTGCTACATAATCTCTACCATCACTTAAAATGCCCCCCCAAGAAATGGTCGGTGGTTGAATTCCTAAACCTAGAAAACTTAAAGAAGCTTCTAATATAATCGTGGTTGCCACGCTTAATGTAGAAATGACAATGAACGGGGATATTACATTTGGCAATAAATGTTTTAGGATAATCTTATGATCCCTCACTCCCATAGACCTTGCAGCCCTGACAAACTCTCTTTCTTTTAAAGACAGTACCTCTCCTCGTATTAAACGAGCGTACTGCACCCAATTCGTTACACCTAATACAACAATCAACGTAAACGCACTTGGGCCAAAAACAGTCAAGATGACAAGCGCAAAGAGGATGGTTGGTATCGCTAAAAAGGAATCAACTATTCTCATTAAAATATTATCTAGGAAACCACCATAAAAACCTGAAACTAGACCGATAAAAATACCAATAATACCTGCCAAGATGACAGAGGCAACCCCAACAACTAAAGAAATTTGTGAGCCATAAATTATTCTGCTTAAAATATCTCTACCAAGATTGTCTGTTCCTAAAATATAGTCAGTAACCCCACCTTCTACCCAAGCCGGGGGTTTCAACATCATTGCCGCATTAATCTGGTTCGGATCGTGGGGTGCTAATAACTTCGCAAATATCGCTATAAAAATAATGAGTAATACGATTAGTAAGCCAATAGTACCCGTCTTACTTTTTAATAATAATCTGAGCCACCGCTTGAGGTGACCCTGCTTACTTTTCACTAAGACATCTAACAATTGGTTTTCCTTTGATTCCAAAACAACCACTCCTCCTTAGCGAAATGTAATGCGGGGATCCAATAATTTATAAAGAATATCTGCTAGTAGGTTCATAGCAATAACAATAAATGCAATAATAAACACACTAGCCTGTACGATTGCCATATCCCTTGTATTCACTGCTTGAATGAGTAGTTGTCCTAACCCTGGCCATGAAAATACGCTCTCGGTTATTAATGTGCCGCCGACAACGGTTGAGGTTTGTAGCGCGGTAATCGTAACAACTGGAATAAGGGCATTACGAAAAGCATGTTTATGGATAACAAAAAACTCTTTTAACCCTTTACTTCTTGCCGTACGAACATAGTCTTGGTTCATAATTTCTAACATACTTGAGCGAATAAACCGGGTCATCTCAGCAGCAATCCCTGTGCCAAGCGTAATTGCCGGTAAGATCAGATGACTCCATGTACCCCGCCCTGAAACCGGGAACCATCCTAACATGACGGAGAAAAACAAAATGAGCATAATCCCTAACCAAAAATTCGGCATCGCCTTCCAGATTACCGCTCCCCCTGTCGCTACGACGTCGATAGCAGAATTCTTCTTCGTCGCCGACCAAATACCAAGAGGGATAGCTATCATTATGGCCACAATCATAGCTGCTACAGCTAATTCAATTGTCGCCGGTAAGCGCTCCAACACAATAGGTAAGGCACTCGTGTTATAACGAAATGATTCACCAAAATCAAGTTGGGCAAGTCCGATCATATAGTTGAAATATTGAATATAAAAAGGCTCATTTAGCCCTAGTGATTCGCGAAGTTGTAATATATCCTCTTGACTCGCATCTTCAGGTAACATTAATGCAACAGGATCGCCTGCCACATAAACAAGGCAAAACACGATAAAAGAAATGATAAACAGCACCGGTATAATTTGAAGTAATCGTCTCATAATATATTTGCCCACTATTGTCCCCCTATAGCGAAAAGTAATAGAGATGGGGAAATGGATGGAACCATCCATTCACCCACGAATATCAGCTTTATTTATTCACTTGCTTTCCTTTTAATAGTTGGTGCATAAATCATTTCATCTGGGGTAGGAACAAAATCAATCGCATCATTTACACCGATATTGATTTTTTCCTCATGAAGCATAATATGTGGCACTTCTTCAGCGGCAATCGCTTCAATTTCTTGTATTTGCTTGGCTCGTTCTTCCTCATTCATATTGACGGCAGAGGTTGCGAGCAATTCTTCTATTCGATCATTCTTATAATCTGTATGCCCTTCAAAACGTTCAGCACGATACCAATCGACCGAGTAAGCACCGTCAAACATGGAATTACCTAGACCGATTAAATAAGCATCCTTATTCTCGTTAGCCGTACGCATTTCTACAAAATTACTCCATTCCATGAACTCGATATTTACTTTCACATTAATTTCCGCAAGCATACCCGCTATCATTTCTGCCACTTCTGCATCTTGTAAATAGCGCCCTTTCGGTGAATGCAAAGTCATCTCAAAGCCATCTGGATAACCTGCCTCAGCTAGTAATGCTTTTGCTTTTTCAATATCATAATTGTAAGTATCATAAAGGTCAGGATGATGCCCAAAATTACCTGGACCTACTCTTGTTCTTGTTGGAATACCTCCACCTTGCAAGACATTATCGGTAATCGCTTTGTTATTAATAGCAAAGTCTAGAGCCTGACGTACACGGACATCAGCAGTTGGAAGCCCTTCTGTCGCCCGCAAAATTAGCATTACGACTCGGTTTGACCTTTCTTGTACAATAGATGTCCCCTCATTACTATTCACTCGTTCCCAATCAGACGGAGGAATATTAACAGCCATATCAACCCCACCTGTTAAAAGCTCTGACACTCTTGTTGAGTTTTCTGGAATAACTCGGAAAACAAGCTCATCCCATTCTTCTACTTTTCCTGCGAAATAATTCTCATATGGTGTGAAAACGATGCGATTATCACGTTTCCATTCTTTGAATTGAAATGGTCCTGTACCAACAGGATTAGATAGAAAATGCTCCCAACCATTCTCTTCAATATAGTTCTTAGGCAAGATACCTGAACCAAGTCTGGATAAACGGTGGAATAAGGAAGGCTCTGGTGATTGTGTCACAATATTGAAAGTGAGCTCATCAATCACTTGAATTTCTTTTATCTGCTTATAATTGGGGTACTCCTGCAAAGTGTCATCTTTTGCTACTCTTTCTAACGTAAATTTCACATCCTCCGCTGTGAGAGGATCACCGTTATGAAAAGTAACACCTTCCTTTAGTTTTACCTGATAGGTCAAGTCATCGATTTTCTCATAGCCGGTGGCAAGCTCTGGATGAATATTGCCATCCTTATCTTTTTTAAATAAATAATTAAACATATTCACATGAATCGCTTCCGTCGACGTATTATTATGGTCATGAATATCAAATGTCACCATATCCGTTCCAACTGCAACGGTTAATACTTGATCATTTCCTTTCTCAATGACTGCTCCACCAGTCTCAGAACCGCCTCCCGAACAACCAGCTAGAGCGATGGCAACAACGACTAACAGGACAATCTTCCTCCAAACACTTCGCTTCAAATTGTTTCCCCCTATACGCTTATTTTTATAGGCAAGCCCTTTTCATCAGTTTATAAACGTGTAAGCAAAACTATGATAAAAATCGTTAAGGTTATGTTCTCAAACAGATTTTAATACGAACAAAAGAAATTCGGCAGAAGGGGAATATTATGAAATGTAAGGGAAACTAAGAGTAAAAAAAGGTTGGTTATTGCAATGTTACAGGAAGAACTTAAAGAGGTGATAATTATCTTTTCTTAGTCATATGGGATGTCCATTCATTGTAGACAATACGGGGATTGCATATATTTTAAATGAAATTAGAAATTTATGTTAAATTAAAAAAATGCATGGCGTGTTCGTAAATCCTAAATTTGAACACTTCTCTTCTGATTTATGGCTTGATATATTCGCAAAGATATATGTAAGCGTGTTAATGATTAGAAAACTAACAAAAAAGCCAGGATCAATAGAATTGATCCTAACTTCATTTTACTTCTAACATCTCACATATTTCCGCTTAAAACCTAAACGACCTTTATCTAAGTCTTTTTGAATATTTTCATACGCATGAAGGACGCCATTCTTCTTTCTCTCTCTTTTGATTTCGATGGCTCCGATTTCCTCTGCCACTTCAGCTGCTTTTTCACTTAGAGGAATATAGGAGATCGCAACGGTATATAAGAAGTTATTCATTGATACCTTTGTTCTTAAAGGTGCGTCATAAATGTTCTCCTTCACCTGATCTAGCCTATCCGATAATTTGCTCTTGTCAAATTCGTCGTCTTTCCGATTACCTAATAACCAACAATAACAACTCCAACCAGCAGACATTCTCAGCTCATCCCCGCTGGCAATCCATTCATCGGCAACTTCCTGGGCAATCGGTGATTCAGCTAAAGTAACCGCTACAACATAGTCTGATAGCATATAAAAATACGCATCGTCTATCCAACGATTAAAATCTTCCTTTGTCATTGCTTTTGGGTCGGCAATAATGCCCGCAAAGTACATCGCATCATAATTTCCTGTTGCATATAACTCCTCAGCTAATGATTGATCAATCTTTATTTTTTTCACAAACGGTTTCATCGCTCCAGTTGCAACACCAAAAAGTGGCTCATGTGCACCGTTTGAGAGATAAATTTTTTTCGTTCGCTCTTTTCCTAATGCTTCTAATTCATTCATTACCTCTTTGAAATCCATCAACTAAAACACTCCTCTTCTAGGATACTGTTAAAACGATTTTCCCAGTATTCTCTCTATTCTCTATCATCTCATGTGCTTTTTTCACTTCATACAAGGAGTATTCTGTCCCTACTTTCACTTGGACATCCCCGTTTACCAATAACTTAAATACTTCATCGGCAACGGGCTTGATTGTATCTGGCCTTTTCTTTCTTGTCGTACCAAAACTAAAGCCAAGGACTGAACGACAACTGCTATGGAGAGCAGTTGTTGGGATCCTACCCGTTTGATTACTCGTATTGCCAAAATGCACAATCTTTCCATATAGAGCTAAACATGCAAAGCTTTCCTCAAATACAGAGCCAGAAACAGAATCTAAGATAAGATTAACCCCATCTCCATCGGTGTATTCATTTACTTTTGAAGAAAAATCCTCATACGTGATGGCCAAATCAGCTCCTGCTGCCAACACAGTGGAAAACTTCTCTTCCCTACTAACAGTGCCAATTACAGTTTTCGCACCAAATACCTTTGCCATTTGGATGGCTGTAGAGCCTACACCACCAGCTGCTGCATGAATGAGTACAGTCTCTCCTAATTGCATCCGTGCGATGTCCTTCAATAATTGGTAGGATAAAAAGGAAACAATAGGGCTTGCTGCTGCAGTAGTAAAATCAATCTCGTTTGGGATGGCAAATGTAAGTGCTTCGTTTGCCACAGTATATTGCGCATAAGATCCTTTTTCAGGAAAAGCTACTACTCTTTGCCCCACTTTAAATTTTTTGACTTCAGAACCTACCTCAGCAATCGTTCCTGCCGCTTCAAGGCCAAGAATCGTGGGACCTTCTATTTTCTTCTTCAACCCTTGGCGATTTTTAATATCAGCGTAGTTCACACTTGTTTTATCCACTTTTATGAGCACTTCATGAGCAGAAGGCCGTGGTATGTCTATATCCATTACTTGTAATACGTCTGAGGAACCATACGACTCTATCACTACGGCTTTCATTTTACATTCACCCTATCTATTGTTTTAATTCAATTTCTGATCCTCTCTTCTTATACCATTGATAAAACGCTAAACGGAAGGATTCGGGTACACCATACATGTGAGTGTGTCGCACAGGTTGCGCTCGATTGATAGTCGTAATCTTAGCAATGCCTAGTATTTTCTCGAGGGGTCCCCTATTCATTTCAATTTCAATCACTTTATCACGTCTAGTTAGAAATAACGTCGTCGCTAAGCTCCCAGTCTTTAATTGAATAAAACGCTCATTCAACACATAGCGGCTATTATAGTAATCTAGGAACCTTAGTAAAACAACTAAAATAAGTACAAGCAATGAAAACAACCACCATGGAATATTCATATTTAACACATTTGGTTGGAAATAATATAATAATGCCGTTGCAATGATCCAGAGCCAACTAGGTTTCAACAACCTGGCAAAAAGAGCATTTTTCGGAAGCTTGTGCATCTCTTCTTCTACTTCATAGTCTGGTAATATTTCATATATTAGACGAAAGGCATCCTTCTGCGGTAAAAAAGGGAACAAAGAGCTTGTCTCCATTGAGGAATCCCCGCCTCCTCCTCCTGTCTGACCAGCACTCGTTAGTTTCACTTCTGCAATACGTAAAATTCTTTTCATTAACGTTTGCGTTATTTCGACAGCTTGGACCTTTTCCTTTGAAATAGAAAAGCTGACTTCATCTAGTACGCCTCTAGAGATATAAATCCTATCAACATCTGAATAAATTCGATAATTACCATATTTTATATATGTTTTTATCATGCCAAATATGGTTGAAGCCACAATAAGAAAAATAACAACAAGTGCCGTTAACCACCAGGCACTTAATATAAAGTGAATGGCACCTTCCGCTTCTTTCTCGACATTAATAAAATCATTGATCATAAAAAACAGTGAGCCTAAAGCAGGAATTAAAAGCAAAAAGCTTAATGACGTCATTGAAGCTTTTATAATATCCTTCTTGCTGGCAGCAAAATGCAGTTTTCTATCTTCTATATATTCTTCTACCTTTTCCTCTTCACCTTCGGACACTTTGATATTACGTGTACTTTTTTCTATCCAGTCTTCCAAATGGTCCGCTTCTTCTTTAGAAAGCACCTCGAATTTTATTGTCCCACCTTCACCAGACATACCTGTCTCAAACTTCAAGGAGGTCTTTCCTATTAACTTATGTAGAAAAGTCGTATGTCTATTTACATTTTGAACCTTACTAAAAGGAATGGTTCGTTTATGTTTTGTGAAAAAGCCTTCACGTAAGTAAAAAGCGACCTCATCTATCTTATAAGTTGTAGTCAGCCATTTAAAGATAACAAAAATAATAGAAAGAATAAGTAGTATGGCGGCAATAATTCTACCGTAACCAATCCAATCGGCCTCTCGATTAAAAATAAATAAGTAAAGAAAAGCAAAAAAGAAAAACTTCAAAACACCCCATATATGAAAAACAATGGTTAAGCGAGAATATCGTCTGTAATCCATTATTCATCTACTTCCTTTATTTTTGCATAATAAGCAATCGTATTTCTCAGTTGCATCGCTATTTCCTTTGATAGCATAGGGATTGTATGGGTTGAACTCATCGTTTCGACAGAAAGACCGTATAATTGATACCTTCTCTGAACTGGTCCTTGATTCGTTGCCACAGATTGAATCTTTGTCATTGGTACTAATTCATATTTTTCTATAAACACTCCTTGCTTAATCTGCAAGAATTCCTCATCTACTTCATAACGGAAGTTTTTATATAATAGGTAGGGTTGAATCGTTAACGAATAAATCATAGATAAAACAGTAAGACCAAGGACAATCCATAGAACCCATCCTACCCAATCCCACCAATCAAATCGAGCGTCAACGTAAAAAAGTATAGCAAGAATTGGCAACCATATCGCATTCCCAATTAGTTCACTAATTAGCATCGCTTTTATACTATTCTTAGATAATCTCTGTTTTGGTATTGGTAAATCTATATCCATCTTTATTCTCCTTCTGACTGATTTTACTAATATACGGTTAGAAGCGGGGTTAGTTTCATCTGTTATCATTTTGCAAGATATAATCAGAGTAACAAGACTTAAAACGAAAAGAAATATAAAGTTTTTTTACTAGTACAAAACTCTATAACCTTATACATTTTTGTAAACATGACAAAGCTATTATCTTTTGTTCAACAAACTTGCCTCCTTGGTACTGAATGTCATTTCTATTATGTATTGAATGAGTAGCGTTTGAATCTACTTATCTGCTCTATGAATCCCTGCTCTTTTTGTCTATTTTTATATAAAATTAATATATATCATCGTATTAACAAATTGAAACATGCTATGCTCAAAAGAGAAGGAGGAGAGTAAAATGATTCTTTATCAAAATTGAAGAAGTTAATTGAATGTGCCTCATTAAATGAATTCATGAAATACACATTCAGGAGGAATTAAAATTGGATAAACAAACGAAATGGAATAGTCTAACAAAAAAGCAACAGGAAGTGCAATTTTCCGGGAGTATTTGTGTACAGAAGCATGATCGTACAATATTTACAGAGAACTTTGGTTACGCAATCCATTCTGAAAAAATCAAAAATCATTCACATACTCGCTTTTCAATTGCATCTGGTAGTAAGATCTTTACATCTGTTGCAATTTGTAAGTTGGTAGAAGAAGGTAGTATCACATTTGACACGAAAATCATCGATTGTTTAGATATTGAATTTCCATATTTTGATAAAGAAATTACCATTCATCATTTACTAACTCATACATCTGGCATTCCGGATTATTTTGACGAAGATGAAATGGATGATTATGAAGACCTTTGGAAAGATAGGCCAATGTATCAGATTCGTTATGTAAAAGACTTTTTGCCAATGTTTCAATATAAAAAAATGAAAACCAAAGTGGATAGCCCTTTTAAATACAATAATACTGGCTATATTATTTTAGGCCTTATTATTGAACATATCAGTGGCATGAATTTTGTTGACTATATCAATAAAAATATTTTTGAAATAGCTGGCATGACTGACTCAGGATATTTTTCAATGGATGAACTACCCGAAAGCGTTTCATTGGGATATTTGGAAAAACCAGATGGAACGTTGAGATCGAATATTTTTTCTCTACCTGTAAAAGGTGGACCTGATGGCGGTGCCTATGTTACTGCAATTGATATGGGGATATTCTGGGAATCGTTAATGAATGGCAAACTCTTAACAAAAGATATGACTCGCAACTTATTGATTCCTCAAGTAAACGTGTCAGAAGATATCTTTTACGGTTACGGTGGTTATATGGAAGCAAATGAACTGGGTATCGTGAAATATATTCAGATGGGATATGATCCAGGAGTAAATTATCGTTCAGTACATTATCCAAAACAAGCTCTTACCATAGTTGTCTGCTCAAATAAATCAGAAGGGGCTTTTGAAATTCTTAAAGAAATAGAAAATATAATATTTACTCAATAAATGTGAATAAGAGCTATTTTTTCACTATTAGCTCTTATCTTTCTTTTTTTAATTTTTTTCAAATACAAGATAAATTCCCTCTCCTATGCTCACTAGTTTTCACAATCCTCCTCCCTATAGACCTATACGAAGTAACATGTAAAAGGGTCATCCTCTATATGAACTGGCTTTAGCGTACAATCAAGCTGTTACTTTTTTTTATCATAAAAAAAGTAGCCAGAAAAAGGGCTACTCTCAGTCTATTCATCTTCTCTCATATTCAACTTGATAGATATATTCTATATATTGATTAAACTGCTCATCATAAACATATTTAAATGACCATTTCATCATATTTGTAACTAATTTATATATCCAGTTTGATGGAATTAATGTAACATTCGCTATAAACTTTGTTCCTTCTGGGAGGATTTCGAGAATGTATTCTGTCCTACTTATTCCTTCTTTCGTCTTCGTCTCTACTACAGTATAAAAAGGTGGATCATACTTAGAATAAACAGCTTGTAACTCATACACCTTTTTTCCAATTTTCTGCCTTGTAGTGAACATCGATCCTTCTTTTAAATCACTTTCAGCTCCATCATAATGATTTTCAATGATTTGTGTATTCCATTTTAATACATGTTGATCTTTATTAAGACATTCAAAAACTAAATCTATATCTGCCTCAATCTCTGATTCGAATCTATAACATTGTATTTCTTTCATTTGTCTTTCTCCTAAACATTTTAATTAACATTCAAATATAATTATAACCTATTGAGGGAAAATTTGTTAACCTAATCATTCATTTTTACTATTCAACTGATCCTGATTCATAAACTCTTTGCAAGAATAGAGACTATTTATCTATGATATTACGAATCCCTCGGAAGCTCGTTACGAAATATACTTCTCCACACGTAATCTTGATGAAAACTTAGGGACTGGCGATAATGACCTAGAAGGATGATTATTTATACCTGCAAACAGTTATCCAACCAATCAACCTACGCTCCTAATAAGTTACGAGGTTTCCGGAACTGGCGCCTTCTTTGCTTTAGAAGGGAAACAACCATACCGAGGGTGAGTTCATTCTTACTGTGTAGCCAGGAGAAACACTATTTGAAACCATTATGGACAACCTTTAATGAGAACAATGATTTGAGGAATACACATCTTATTTTTGATTATGCTCAAGAGAGGACGGTGGACTGTGAAAAATGGAGAGTATTGGCTTTGCAATTTGTTTGATCTGATAGATGCAATTCGAGATACTTTATTTCGTTTTGGTGGGCCTGACTCGATTCAGGTCGATTCTAAGCAGATTTCTTATTTTTGGGGTGAGTCTGTCTCGATTCAAATTTTCGAGGCAGACCTCTTTGTTTTTTTGGCTTATTGACTGCAAGGATTTCACCGTTAGCCTAGATAGAGCCCTCAATTCCTCCTTTAAGACATACTTATATCGCTTGAATCACCTTTTTCACACTTCGGATAATGCCTGCGTAACCTGTGCACCGACATATATTTCCTGAGAGTGCTTCTAATATTTCTTCATCTGTTGGTTTCTTGTTTTTCTCTAATAATGCTTTCACAGCCATAATCATCCCCGGTGTGCAATAGCCACATTGAAATCCACCTTCTTCTAGAAATGCCTTTTGAATTTCATGCAGTCCATTTTCACTTAAGCTTTCAACCGTATGAATACTCTTTCCGTTCAGTTGATAAGCTCTCATGAGACAAGAGTTGACGAGTTCACCGTCTACTTCTACAGAGCAGGCACCGCATCGACCAATTTCGCAAGAGATTTTGGCGCCTGTTAATGAGAGGTCTTCACGTAATATATCAACCAATCTTTTTGTTGCTTCAACTTGTAGTTTCTGCTGTTCACCATTAACAGTGAAAGAAATATTGATTTTTTGCGAATTCACCTTTACCTTTTCTATCAAAAAACCCTCTCCCCCGCATGTAATATTTCTTCTCGACTGACAGGTAATTTCGTCACCCAATGCCCCGTCGCATCATAGATGGCTCTTACGATTGCAGGAGCTAATGCTACTGTTCCGATCTCCCCAACGCCTCTTGGGCCATATATATCTCCTTTCCATAAGTCCTCGATTGCTCTCACATTCATTTTTGGTGGAATGTCTTGGATCGTGGGCAGAATATAGGTGTCAAAGTTTTCTGCAGTATAGCGACTTTGCTTCATGGCTGCTTCTTCTAACAATGTGTAGCCTAGCGCCATAATCGTACCGCCCTCGATTTGCCCAATATAACCAGTAGGATTCACAACAGGTCCGGCAGAAACAGCTTGATCGATATCTGTAACCTTGATCGCTCCTGTTATAAGGTCGACTTCTACTTTCACTGCCACCGCTGCAAATGAGTACAAGAAATGACCACCCGGAATACTATTTGGCGTGGTTGGAAAGTCGAATTTTGTGTCTATACTAATGGGTTCATTCTCAAGAAAAAGCTGTTCAAAAGTAAGTATCCTTTGGCCATTTAGCCAAATACCCTTCCCTCCAACATATAATTGTTCTTTTTGATAACCTGATATTTTGGCTGCTGTATCTAATAGTTTTTCTATAAAGGGCCCCTTTAGCCTTTGTAAACTGTGCCAAATCATGCTCGTGCCTCTTGATGCTGTGGAAGAACCTGAGTGTGGCACCTTGTCTGTATCCCCTATTACAATGTGTAAATCCTCTGAAGAACACCCGATAGCCTCTGTTGTTACATTTTCAATAACCGCTAACAAACCTTGACCTACCTCTTCAAATCCAAAGGCTATCTCTATTTTCCCTTCATGGTTCAGACTAATTTTTCCACCAGAAGGATCCAATCTACCAAAACCTAACCCTCCTCCATGCATGGTTAGCGCTAACCCTACTCCCGTTTTCTTCCATGGATTGTCGTTCTCACTTTTATCTATCGCTAATAGCGGTGACTGCGCGATCTCATCTAAAACAAGCGCATCTCCATTAGTCGGTGCAATAATTTGTCCAACTGGACCAGGATCTGTTCCTTGTCGCAAGTTTTTCTTTCTTAATACAAGTGGTGACATATGTAAGCCATCTGCCAACCGATCAATTTGCCCTTCTAGAGCAAATGTAATCTGATTACCACCGAACCCTCTGAATTCACCTGCCACACCATTATTTGTAAAAACAGAGTAGCCTTTTGTTTTTACATTTGGTATAGCATAAGGGCCAATAGCGTGTTCCACTGCAAAATCTAATACAGCTGGACCAAGTGTGGCATAGGCTCCTGTATCTGCAATAATTCTTACTTCATGAGCAACAATCTCCCCCGTTTTCTTAGCTCCTGTTTTCATCGTAATTTTCATTGGGTGCTTTTTAATACCAGAGATCATTGATTCTCTCCGCGATTGATGAATTTTCACCGGTCTTCCTGTTTTCAATGCTAGTATGGCTCCGTAAGGCTGAATATTCAACTCATCTTTACCGCCAAATGACCCTCCCATCGGACTTGAAATTACACGAATACGCTCTTCTGGTAAATTTAATATTCTCGCTAATTGTAGTCTATCCTTGTAGCCATGCTGCGTGCCCGCATATACAGACAGCCTGCCATCTTTTTCTGGGACAAAAACCCCACCTTCAGTTTCCATATAAGCATGCATTTGCCGGGGCAGTAGATAGGTTTCTTCTATAATGACCTCACATAATTGAAAGCCTTCATCAACATCACCATTTTCATAAGATGCTTCATGAAGGATATTTCCACCTAAATGTAATGGGATACTATCAGGGTTCATTGCGTCATTGGGGTCATCAATAATCGGTAATGGTTCATAGATTACTTCTATTCGTTTAAGTGCTTTTGCAGCAATTTCAGGAGTGATTGCCGCTACTGCTGCCACCGCATCACCTATATAGCGAACAACTTGATCACAAAAGACAGGCTGATCTTGCGTAATCAGACCAAATCCATTTAATCCAGGTACATCCTTACTTGTTATTACGGCTAGGACGCCAGATAATTGTTCTGCCTTTTCAATATTTATTTGCTGAATTTTCGCATGAGGGTACTCACTACGCAGCACTTTTCCATAAAGCATATTTGGAACTTGCAAGTCTGTTAAATAATTTAATCCACCAGTTACTTTTCCCATTCCATCCGGCCTTGGACGGGAAGACGCTAAATTACTTGTATAATCCGCCATATTCTCCACTCCATTTTTCTAATTCTGAGATTAAGAGATTACTCGCTACTTTCAAACGATAATTACTCGAATAAAAAGCATCTTCAACTGGCTGATACTCTGTCATTACCGTTTGATACACCTTTTTTAAAATATTTGAATCCACAATTGGTGCATGTTTTAAAATAGATTCTACATTTCTTAACCTCATAGGTTGTTTCTCCCCGCCACCCGCTGCTATTCGAACATTACATAGCTGATTCTCTTTTATTGTTAACTTGCCAGCCAATGTAACAACAGATGTTGAGAATGCCTCCCTGCGACCGATTTTTTTAGTAAATAAATAGCTTTCTCTATTATCAAATGGAATAATAACCTCTAATATAATAGAATCTTCAGTCATTTTTGACCAATCCTGCAAATCTATTCGCTGTTTTCCATCTTTATTTAAATATAGTATTTCTGCATCGAGGGCTAGTAAAAGAGGGATTGTATCACCCACCTGATTGGCAATATTGCCTCCTATCGTACCTAAGTTTCGAACAGCAGGCGCAGCGATTTTCTCAATCGTTTGTGATAATTGGGGTAGTTTTTTAATAATCAGAGGATGATTCTTGCATTCCGCTAGCTTAACAAAAGAACCGATGTGAATCCGACTTTCCGTGTCCATGTAGATTTGTTTATATTCCGAAATGCCACCTAGATGAATCATTTTTGAAGGAACGGCGGCCCCTTTTTCCCATTTGGTTTGTAAAAATGTGCCTCCAGCGATAAATGTGATCGCCTCATCATATGATTTCCACATTGTCCATGCTTCCTCAATGGTAGTAGGCGAAGCAACGGTTGTTTCTAATATCCTCATGATAACTACTCTCCTTTTACATTTCCTAGCTCCCTTTATTTGTTATAAACAAGTGTCCTACAATTGGCTTGTTTTCCATTTTCCGTAACCACCTTTTGTTTAACCGCAATTAATTGTGCCATAACGCTAATCGCAATTTCCTCAGGTCCCTCTGCGCCAATCGATAAACCAACAGGCGTGTAGACATTCGATGGTACAGATTCCCCTTCTAATAACCTCATCGTCCGTCTATTAGAACCAATGATACCTATATATTTAAATGGTCGATTGAGCACATATTGTAAAATTTCTTTATCTCGTTCAAAATGATGGGTCATAATCACAATATGGTCTTGGGGATGAAGCGCTTTTGGTAACACTTCATGTGGAAAACCTATTAATAAACGATCTGCTTGAGGAAATCTTTCTTTACTACATAAAGCTTCGCGCCAGTCAGCTACTGTTACATGGAAGCCTGTTTTATGAGCAAAATCACAAAGAGGGACGCCATCTTCCCCTGCACCAAGGATAAAAAGACGAGGCTTTGGATGAAACCACTGAAAATAACGATAAATAGATAGCTCTTTTGAGTAGTGGATACCACTCTTCATCTCTTTTAATTCCATATTGGCATCTATGTTTAATGCTTTGGTCCAATAGTTATTATCATCAACGATAACTGTGTAACCTATAACCTCATAATCCTCGGAAAGCTTCTTTACTGTTAAAATAGATCGTCCTTGTAAAAGCTGTTCATTAACCTTTTCTAGATGAGCTTGATAACTTGCATCAATCTTCTCTAACAGGACACGAATTTCACCATTACATCCCGAACCTTGTCCCCACCCAAGATCATCTTCACTTTTTAAATTGTATAAAAAAGATTTTGATTGACCATCGATTAGCGTTTCTGCCCTATACTTAATATCTTCTTCCAAGCATCCTCCACTAAGGACACCAATAGTTGAACCAGATTGCTTGATTAACATGGTTGTGCCTTCTTTTCGATAAGCAGACCCATTCACTTGAATCACTGTCGCTAACACATCACCTTCTGTAGGCGATGCCTTGAATATTTGATGAATATTATCCATCTTCACACACCTCTTTCACTCAGCTGCTAAAGGTTTAAAATGTATTATCTTCCATTTCCTCCTTTTCCGCTACTAGTGTGTTAGATTTTCTGACAATAGAAATGAATTTCTTACAGCGATGTAGTTAACTACGAGTCCCCATTTTCGTTTGCTCTGGCTTTAGCCAATGACCTCTATTTCTCATGTTTACTAATTGTCCGTCTTCAAAAACTACTACTCCGTTGTTCATTGTAAGTTTGACTGCACATGGGAAAGTTCTCTCCATATACAAACTGTGCTTATGCTTAGCGAAGAAATTCTTTTCTGCAACAGTGAAGGATGCTTCAAGTGAGATCCATGTTAAATCAGCATCTTTGCCCACTTCGATATGCCCTTTTGTATTTAAATTGAATCTGTCAGCTGGATTACCTGCTATGAGTGCCGCCACTTTATAAAAAGGAATGTCATAGGTTATTGCAAGTTCAATTAATGCTAAAAGGGTAAATTGTCCGCCACTAATTCCACCCCAAGCGGAGAATAAATGATGGACGGTTGGATCTTTCAACAGATAAGGTGATGGTGAGTGATCGGAGGAGACCATATCAATTGCGCCTTCTATTAATAAACGAATCAATTTCTCTTGCTCCTCCACTTTTCGTAATGGCGGGGCGCATTTGGCTACCGCTCCTTTGTCTTGCAAATCATTATGATTAAACAATAAGTAATGAGCACATGTTTCAACTGTAATGTCTAGTCCCATTGCCTTGGCATCTGTAATTTTTAAAATAGCCTCCTCAGAGCTAATATGGACAAAATGAAGAGGACAGCCCGTTATTCTTGCATATGCGATGGCACGTTCCACCGCTTCCACTTCTGCGGCGATCGGTCTAGATGCTAAATAATCATCCGCAGTTAATTGACCATTCGTCACTTTCTCCTTCGTTAAGAAATCTGTCATTGCGGCACTTTCCGCATGGAGTGCAAGTATTTTTTTCAATGAAGCAATCTCTTTCATGCCAGCAATTAATGTTAAATCATCAACACGTTCGAATTCTTCATTTCCACTTTCAGATAAAAACGCTTTAAAACCTATTGCCCCATTATCTGCTAATCCCTTCAGCTCCAGGATATTTCCTGGAACAAGGCCACCCCATAAAGCAAAATCCACAACTGACTTACTTTCTCCCATCTCCGCTTTATTTAACAATGCCTGCGAATCAGTAGTAGAAGGAATCCCATTTAAGGGCATGTCAAAAAAAGTTGTTCCTCCTCCTGCAGCAATCATCTGAGAACCCGATTCAAAACCTTCCCATTTGTCTCTGCCTGGGTCATTAAAGTGAACATGAATATCTATCATACCTGGAAAAATATAATAACCTGCCGCATTTTTCTCGTCTTTACTTGTGGCTGTAATACCTTCCTCAATGGCGACAATGATACCATTTTTAATGGCTATATCGGTTTTCTTCACTTCATGAGGTAAAACAACATTGCCGTTGCGAATAATGAGATCATATGTAGCCAAAACCAACACCTCCCTGTTTATTTAAAGTATCGTCATAGCTGATGATTCCTCAGCTGCATATATATCCATTGCTGCCTGAAGCGCCTCCCCGCGATTTACTTGGACTTCGTGACGGATAAGGACTGCTTCTAATCCGCCGAGAACAGCAAGCACATTTTCTTTTCGACAGCTATATCCCATCGTACCAATACGCCAAATCTTCCCTTGTAATGGCCCAAAAGATGAAGCAATTTCTATACTAAATTCCTTAAGCAACATTTTCCGTACGGATTCACCATCAACACCAGCAGGGATTTCTATACATGTCACACATGGAAGCTTATGTTCAGAATCACCATATAGCTTTAACCCCATTGCTTGAATACCTGTCACCAAAGCTTTTTCATGAAGGAGATGGCGGATAAAACGAGGCTTTAACCCCTCTTCTAGCACAAGTCGTAAACCTTCATAGAGCGCATAAACCATCGATGTTGCTTCTGTATGATGATTCAATCTCCTTGGGCTCCAATAATCCATAAGCATGGCGAGATCAAAATAATTACTTGCAATTGCCATTCGACTACGTTGATACTGCTCATCTTCTGCAGTTGCAATACCTGCCTCTACCTTTTTCCGCTCTAATATAAGCTTCTCAATCCGCTCGTTAAATGTAATGGGTGCCATCCCAGCAGGAACGGATAAACATTTTTGCGTTCCCCCTATTAGCCCATCTATAAACCAGTCATCTGTCTTTACCTCTACGCCACCAATAGATGCGACTGCATCTACGACGAGAATCGCATCCTGTTCTCTACAAGCCTTTCCGATTTTTTCTAGAGGTTGCATTCTCCCTGTAGATGTTTCACCATGGACAATAGCGACCACTTTAGGTGAGATTTTTGCCATTTCTGCGATGACTACATCTGGGTCAAATACCTCTCCCCAAGGACATTGTATCGAATAGACATCAGCACCGTACCTTTCACAAATCTCCACAAGTAAATGCCCGAAACGCCCATAAATTGGAACAAACACTTTATCACCAGGTTCAATAATACTTGCTAAGAGCGCTTCGTTTCCTGCTCTTGAAGTACCATCTATCGGAAAGGCCCAACGGTTCTTTGTTTGAAAGACTTGACGAATCATTTCCATGACTTCATTCATCAATTTTGTAAAAGCTGGATCGAACTGACCTAATATAGGTGTACTCATCGCTCTCAACACACGAGGATCTACCTCAACTGGACCTGGTGTCATAATCGTACGACTAGGTGTATTCAAGCTATTAAACCCCATATATATCCACTCCTTCTATTCATAAGCTAATTGATATAAAATATCTGTTAACAGTTTTACTCCTACTTCCAAATCTTCTGAGCTCGTAAACTCTTGCGGGTTATGACTAATGCCGCCTTTGCTTGGGACAAAAATAAGATTAGTAGGAAGTGTACTTGCAAAAACTTGTGCATCATGACCGGCGCCACTAACGATATCTTGGAAAGAAATTTGCTTCTGTTCCGCTAACGTCTTGATTTTACTATGCATCATGGCATCCATTGCGACAGGTTCTACATTCATCCATTGTTTCCAGTCAATGATCAGATCATTAGACTTAGCTACCTCTTCAAAATAAGAAAACACGGACATACAATATTCATCCAATACATGTTGTTTATGGTGGCGAATATCTAAACTAAATTCGACTTCCCCTGCCACAACATTGGGTACATTTGGTTGCGCTTCAATTCTTCCCACCGTAGCTACTAACTGGGAGTCGATACTTTCTGCTTTTTTCGTTAAGAAAGAAATAAGTTTTGAGGCTGTCACAACCGCATCCCTGCGAAGGTTCATTGGTGTTGTGCCTGCATGATTGCTTTCTCCTTTTATCCGTATATTGTAACGTCGCTGTCCAACGATATGTGTGACAATACCAACCGCATTTTGATTTCTCTCTAGTACCATCCCTTGTTCGATATGTACCTCTATAAATCTTGCAATATCACTTCTAATTGGTTGAATATATTTTTCTGTTTCAAAGCCCGCCTCTTTCATCGCATCCATAAAAGGAACACCGTTTGCATCGACTAATCCTCTAGTATGACCAATATCGTACATGCCGGTTATATTTCTTGATCCCCAAAAGGTTAAAGGGAACCGACTCCCTTCTTCTTCACAGAAAGAAACGACTTCAATCGTTTTTTGGGGCTTGCCATAAGAGGCATAGAGCCTCGACACCGCAAGCAGGCTAGCAACAATCCCATAAGCACCGTCATACTTTCCGCCGTCAATAACCGTATCAATATGGGAACCTGTCAATATGACTGCATTATCTTCATCTGTTCCCTGCAGCCGGCCAAATAAATTACCAACACAATCAAAATAAGCATCTAACCCGATTGCCTTCATTTTATTTTTCAAAGCTGATTGCGCTTCACACCAAGCTTTAGAATATAGTAATCTCGTAACGCCTTCATTGGTTGTTTTACCAAATGACGAAAGCCATTCAATCATTTCTGCTATCTTTTCCTTATTTGTATCATGAAATTCTCTTACATGAATGGCCAATCCTTTCACTCCCCTCTTTACTTATGGAATATTTTCTTACATAATTATGTTATATAAAACAATTTTACTTTTTATGCATCGAAACATCATCAGCAAAAATGTACAAATTTTCATATAATTTTGTGCACATTAACTAATCCATATAAAAAAGAAGATGCAAACGAAAGGAGTCAGCCACATGAAAGTTTCTAAATTACTCTCTTCCCCTTCATTAGAAGGGATGAGAGTTGTAGCTGGAGAAAGCGGGATCAAACGTGAGGTACATACGGTTAATATGATGGATGCACCTGATATTATTCCCTTTTTGAATCGCCATGAATTTTTAGTGACAACAGCCTATCATTTAAAAGACCAGCCACATTTACTAAATGAATTAATACAAGCGATGGCTAATCAAGGATGTGCAGCACTTGGTATAAAAACAAAAAGGTTCTTAGACTCTGTTCCTCCATCTGCATTGAAGCTGGCAAATGAATTAAATTTCCCCATCATCGAACTGCCACTCGCCTTATCACTTGGAGATGTAATCAACCATACTTTAAGACTGATTTTAGATAGCCGTGCGAATGAATTAACTGCTGCTTTAGAAACACATAAACATTTTACGAACATCATTCTTCAAGGAAAAGGTATAGAAACATTGATGAAAGAATTAAGCAAGATAATTGATTGTTCTGTTCATTTAGTCGATCAGCATCTTCATTCTCTCTCTGACCAACAACACCAACTAGAAATATTCGTAATGAGAGAAGATATCGAGAGAGAAATTAAACGGATTTCATCATCCAGCCCTATCTCTATTTCCTTTTCACTACTTGTATCCAAAAAAACTTATCATCTATTTCCTATAAACATTAGCGAAAAGAAGCGAGGTTTCTTAATTATAGAAGGAGAAATCCCTCAGGAGAATCACCTCAATATCTTAACGATTGAACAAGCGACGAATGTACTCTCCTTCGCCCTTATGAAAGAGCATGCACTAAATACACACGCAAAAAATATACGCAACGATTTTTTTCTCCACTTCTTAGATGGGACCTTCAAGTTACAAGATGAAATTATTAATCGCGCCAAAGAGTTCTCTCTTCAAAATGATTGTGACTATATTTGTGTTGTCGGAAAGGTCGATCAAGCAAATCCACACGATTCTTTCACACAACGCCAACAAAAATCTGATAATATATTTGAATACTTGGAAGAAGTGATACACCAAACCACTGTCAACGTTCATTTCTTTACCAAAAGTGATGAATGTATCTTGCTCTTTGAAGCCCATCAAGGGTTATCACCTTATATGAATATATTAAAAGACATCCAATTACGAATGACAAACCGCTTTAATCAAACCATTTCTTTCGGTGTAAGTAATGTGATCCATTCCTTTGTCCAAGTGAGAACAGCCTATCACGAAGCAAGTGAATCTCTTTCTCAAGGAGCAATCTCAAAAAGAACCAACTTTATTCAATCATTTCAAACAAGGGATATATTAGAATTGCTCCGCCTTATTCCCGAAAAAGAGTTGAGTCATTTTTACACCCATGCATTTAAGGGATTCTTATCGATTAAACCTGATGAAAGAGAATCATTACTACAAACACTTTCTGTCTATCTAGAAACACATAGTCAAATCTCCGAAACAGCAAAAAGGTTATTTGTCCACAGGAATACAGTTGTCTATAGAATAGATAAATGCGAAGAAATTCTCGGTAAAGATTTAAAGGATCCAGAAACAACCTTACAATTACGTACAGCATTACGGATGAAAAAACTATTAGAAGCTTAAAATAGCCCAACCATGCACCTTACACAAATAAGTTAGTCATTTTTAGGCATATTGAACAATGACAATAATCAGAATATTGTTTATTATGTTAAATATAACAACATTAAATGTTATATTTCTTAACATTATAAACAGGAGGGTTCACTTTGGGAGAAAATATTCATCCATCAAAAACATTCTCATTAGGGTTACAGCATGTCCTTGCTATGTACGCTGGTGCCATTTTAGTACCAATCTTAGTTGGCGGCGCTTTAGGTTTCTCCCCTGAACAACAAGCCTTCCTCATTTCTATTGATTTGTTAACTTGCGGGGTTGCTACACTGTTTCAATCTGTCAAAAATAAATACTTTGGAACAGGGCTCCCTATTGTCATGGGTACTTCATTCGTAGCCGTATCTCCCATGATTACAATCGGTAGTAATTACGGGATATCAGCCATATACGGGGCGATTATTATAACAGGATTGTTCATTATTTTCTTTTCCAATATATACGGCAAACTTGTAAAATTATTCCCTCCAATCGTAACTGGTACCGTCGTCATCATTATTGGCCTCTCACTCATCCCTACAGGAATTAAAAATATGGGAGGAGGCACGAATAATCCTGATTTTGGTTCAGCTGAAAACTTATTGCTCTCCTTTGGTGTTCTCGCACTTATTTTACTAATGAACCGCTTCTTTAAAGGGTTCTTACGTGCTATCTCTGTTTTAATTGGGATAATCATTGGGACATTCATGGCGGCACTAATGGGGAGGGTAGATTTTCAATCCGTTCAAGAAGCTTCTTGGTTACACCTTCCGGCCCCTTTTCATTTCGGATACCCTACATTTGAAATTGTTCCTATTTTAACAATGATCTTAGTAGGTACAGTCATTCTTGTCGAATCCACTGGTGCTTTTCTTGCACTAGGGAAAATGGATCATAAAGAGTTAAAAGAAAAGGATCTCGCTCGTGGATATCGAGCTGAAGGAATGGCCTTTACTTTAGGTGGAATTTTCAACGCTTTCCCTTATAGTACATTTGCTCAAAATGTCGGACTTGTCCAATTATCTGGAGTAAGGTCAAATAAAGTCACAATTGCTGCTGGTTTTATTTTAATTGTACTAGGCTTAGTTCCTAAAATCTCTACTTTGGCTACACTCATTCCTCCTTCGGTTTTCGGCGGTGCCACTGTAGTCATGTTTGGAATGGTCGTCACCTCTGGTATACGCATGCTTCAAAGAGTCGATTTTACGAACAATAACAATCAACTCATTATTGCTTGCTCGATTTCACTAGGACTAGGCGCATCCGTTGTTCCGGAATTATTCGCCCATTTACCTGAAACCCTTCGAATTATCGTCGGCGATGGAATTATTACCGGTAGCCTAGCAGCCATTATCTTAAACCTTCTTTTAACCAAAAGAAAAACAAAGGAAACACAGCCGTTAAAAGAGACGAGTATGGAACCCCAATTAAAAAGTTCATAGAAAGGAGTTTTCAATCATGTATACAATTCAAGAAATCAATAGAATCAGTGATGCATCATTTATCCAAATATTTGGAGGTGTTTTCGAGCATTCCCCATGGGTCGCAGAAAAAACGCTCATGGCGAAACCATTTTTATCATTTGATCACCTCTATCAAACGATGGTTCACACAGTGGAGGAAACATCAAATCAAAAAAAGCTTGCACTTATTAAAGAACATCCCAACTTAGGCGATCGCGTTCAAATGAGTGAAAATTCCGTTAACGAACAAGAAAACGCTGGTTTAAATCAACTCACAGAGAAGGAGTATAAACAATTTATTTATATGAATCAATCTTATATGGACAAATTTGGATTCCCATTTATATTAGCTGTTCGCGGGAAAAACAAGGATGAAATTTATCAATCAATGGTAAAGAGAGTCAAAAACGAAAAAGAAGAAGAGTTTCATCAAGCACTGGCGGAAATCTATAAAATCGCCTTATTACGACTTGAAGAGGTCATTATTAAAGATTCATTCACAACAAACTAGAAAGGATGAAAAACAATGAGCTTAGAAAGCTTACATGAGAGAGTACAAATGGACCTTTCTTATTTGAACATAAACTATACGGATACATGGGTACCGCAAACTAAACATATTAAGAATCATGTATATGATGTCGTCATTGTCGGAGGCGGGCAAAGCGGTTTAGGTGCTGGATTTGCTCTTTTACGAGAAAAAATCACAAACTTTCTCATTATCGATGAGAATCACGAAGGCTATGAAGGGCCATGGGAGACTTATGCAAGAATGGTTACTTTAAGAACACCGAAACATATCACCTCAATTGATTTAGGCCTTCCTTCCCTCACCTTTCGTGCTTGGTGGGAAGCCCAAACAGGCAAGAATGACTGGGATCAAGTGGATAAAATACCACGTCAGGATTGGATGAATTACCTCAGGTGGTATAGAAAAGTCCTGCGTTTACCCGTCATAAACGATGTCAAATTGCAACTCGTAGAACCTCTTGAAGGTGGATTACACCGACTCCATATCAACCAAACAGAAGAACCTGCCACTCCCCTTCTTGCGCGCAAAGTTATTTTAGCGACAGGTATTCAAGGTGGAGGAGAATGGCATATACCATCACTTGTCTCTGAAAATCTACCGAAAAATTTCTATGCCCACACTTCCGAAAATATCGATTTTAACTCATTAAAAAATAAAAAAATCGCTATTCTAGGTGGTGGCGCCTCCGCATTCGATAATGCCAATTACGCCCTTAGTTCAGGAGTAGCAGAAGCGCATGTTTTTGTTCGTCGTAAAGAAATGCCTAGAATCAATCCGATACGGCAAATGGAAGCCTCAGGTATGATAGAAAGATATCACTCGTTATCAGATGTGGATAAATATACGGTCATGACTCATTTCTTTCAAAATAATCAACCACCGACGAATGATACATATAATCGCGCTTCTGCTTGGCCAGGTTTTAACCTTCATTTGGATTCACCTTGGCAAGAAGTAAGTCAAGCAAATAATCAGGTGGTAGTCACAACCCCTCATGGGTCCTTTTCATTTGATTATCTCATTATTAGTACAGGACTGTTCACTGATCCTGCCTTAAGACCAGAGCTAAAATTAGTCGAAAAATATATTGCTCGTTGGGAGGATAAATACCACCCTCCAAAGAATAGTGCAAGCCCAGTTCTAGATGCACATCCTTATTTAAGCACAGGTTACTCCTTTACGAGTCGCGATAAGGAAGGAGAAAAATATCTTCATGGACTTTATACATTTAATTATTCTGCTTTAATCAGCTGTGGTATTACTGCCGCTGCTCTTTCTGGTATGAAATTCGGCTTACCGCGACTAGCTAAGGCGATTGCTGATGAACTTTTCCAAGATCATAAAGAGCAAATTTTGCAGGATTACTTTGATTATCAAGTGACTGAATTTACAGGAACGTGGCCAATCAACCCTCAAACCAGACAAAGTAACACAATATCAGCTATTGAAAATTAAAAGGATATTTCTCGAGAGCAACATTCTACTATAATTAAGGAGTTTAAAATGACAGGACTAACAACACATATATTGGATTTAACCCACGGTACACCGGCTTCCAATGTAATTGTGGAGCTTTTCTTCCAAGAAGCACATCGCAATAGTTGGAAAAAGATAAAAGTAGTAAAGACCAATTCAGACGGTCGCTTAGATGCTCCACTACTTACTAGAGAAGAAATGAAAATAGGAAGCTATGAACTGATCTTCCATGTCGGGGTGTATTTCCGTGAAAAAGAGATCGCCCTCCCCGACCCACCATTCTTAGAGGCAGTCCCTGTTCGTTTCGGAGTGTCAAATATAGATAAGGATTATCACGTCCCCCTTCTCATTTCACCTTGGGGATACCAAGTATATCGTGGAAGCTAGTAATGAAAGTTTCATAGCTACTCCACAATACCTAACTATCTTAGCGTAGTTAGGTTCTTTTTATTTCACAATAACAACCAATTACAATAGATACTTCCTATGAATATCGAATCAATTTCTAATTCATTATAAACTTACACTTCTATATATGTTTAGAGTTTAAACACTCGGGAAAAATAGAGGAAATACCTTACAGAAATGAGTTGATACTATCGATAATCCAATCAATGGCGAACATAGGAATTTCCAACAGAACATAACTAAGCACTCAACATACAATCTCATCTCTGGTATTCTCTTCGGACTTGGTTTGGTTGCATTTATTGATGAGATGGTATTTCACCAACTATTAAGTTGGCATCATTTTTACGATCAATCCACAACAAAGATCGGATTACTTTCTGATGGGTTATTCCATGCGTTTAGCTGGTTCGCTACAGTAGCAAGTCTATTTATGGTAGCTGACTTACGCAGAAGAGAATCTTGGTGGAAAAAAAGATGGATTGGCGGGGCTTTATTAGGTATTGGTTTATTTAATTTATACGATGGTTTAATCCAACATAAAGTGTTCAAATTACATCAAATTCGCTACGGAGTTGATGTGCTACCTTATGATTTGGTATGGAATATCACTGCTGCAGTGATTACGATTATCGGAATCATTATCATCCGTAAAACTAATCAGTCACAAAGTAAGTAAAGCTAAAAAGGGGGACACTATGCCTGATCAACAACACTTTGACATAACCATTCTCTCATATATTTTAGCGACTCCTTTTTTTCTTTTAATCATTCTCTATGGAATCGCTGTCATCAAATCTAATCAATCTTACCGTCAGTGGTCATGGTATAACACAGCATGTTGGATTGGTGGAAATGTACTTTGTATAGTAGCAGTTGCTGGCCCTTTAGCAGAGGCTTCACACCAATTTTTCAGTGTCCATATGGTTGCCCATTTACTTTTAGGCATGATTGGCCCACTTTTTATGGTGCTAGCAAAACCAGTAACGCTCCTACTGCGTTCATTACCTGTAAAAACGGCTAGAAAAGTGACTACTACCTTAAAAACGAGACCATTTCACCTTTTATTAAATCCCCTATTTACTACGGTTTTAAATATTGGTGGACTATGGGTATTATATCGAACGGAATTATTCACAATGATGCACCATTCAATGCTGTTGTACATCGTCATTCATGCACATATCTTCCTAGCTGGTTATTTTTTTACAGCATCAATCATCTATATTGATAAATTTCAACAAGGTTATAGTTTTCAATTTCGAGCCATTATACTTATTTTAGCTCTCGCTGGGCATCAGATTTTAGCCAAATCTTTCTATGGTTACCCTCCTTCAAGTGTAGGAAGAACGGAAGCTGAAAAAGGAAGCATGATTATGTATTATGGAGGCGATATTGTTGACCTAGTGATTATTATTATTTTCTGTTATCAATGGTTTAGAGTGACAAAACCTAAAAGGTATCAACCTCATTCTGTATAATCAGAATTTGAATAGCTAGTGGACTCTTTTTGCACTAAAAGTGAAATCCACTAGCCTTCCTATCAATATACTTTCGATTCTTTTTTCATTTCCTCAATAACCGATTGCCCTTCGGTTTGATCTGCATCATTCCATCGCCATTGTTCATGTAATCTCATTCGTCCATCTGGTAGGTATTCAGGCGTTGAAGAACAAGTACCACCTCTTACTTCATCTTTGATATTTACATGATTATAGTTAAACAATAAAGAACCATCCTCCTTTACAATACCGATTAACGTTCCTTTTCTAATTTGTCCGCCATAATAACTAGCAGAAATGATATTTCCTTCTTGGCTATAATCAAAATAAGTTTGATCAGAGACTTCGCCATTATTTGTATTCTCTATTGATACAAATTTCTTTCCGTTATAATTAATCAAATTGATTCCTCGCTCTCACTTTTTTATTAAAGAGACCCAATAGGCGTCTCCGCCCCCAGGTGCAGAAGCTCTTATCTCCCCGCTAAAGTAGATGATTACCTCATCACCGACTGACAATTGACCTACCTTTTTTTCTGGCATATAAGTTGGTAATGTAAATTCAACCCCTTGATACATGTATGTTTCTCTTAACTCTTGTTTTGATTTGTATTTAATATTTTCAGCATCCGCCACAACCCAAATAGATTGGCCACTTTCTATAATGACACCCTTGTAGGTCGGCGTATAAGTAAAGAAAAGAAATCCTCCAATACTAATAATGAGGAAAAGAGCTAAAGTACAGATGAGATACTCTCGTAAGATTTTCACCCTCTACCTCCTTACATCCTACTTTCACCATAAATTCCCTCTAAACAAGTTCTATTCTCCTGCAAACAAGCCGAGTAGATTTTCTTATTTTTATCAATGCCTCCTAAATTTACTTATTATTAAAAATATTTTAACAGAAAAATGGTAAGATGAAGCAGAATACAATAAAAAAATTAAAGGAGGATAATATGCGTAGATTCTTTAAGTTATCAATTGTCGCTTTTCTCGTTTCCTTTTCTACTCTATCATTCGATTCTTCGCAAACATCTGCTGCTACCTTACCAGTATCACAAGCCATCGACAGGCAAAATAACACTATACAATCGGTGGAAGGCTATATAGTAGGTAAGCCTACCTCAGCCAATACAGTAATTACTGGCAACTATCCAGATGATTACTCCTTAGCTATTGCTGATTCTCACACAGAAACAAATACTGCTAATATGCTTTATATTCAGATTCCCTCACAATTCCGCACACAGTTCGGCCTTAAGAGCAACCCCGAATTACTTGGTGAGAAGATAACAGTAACCGGCAATCTCACAGCGTACTATTCACATCCTGGATTGAAAAACACAACTGAAATGATCAAACAATCTGAAGAAGAGGAACCTGAAGGACCTGATGAGGAAAATAATGCCCCTGGTTCTTATTATGATTCTGCTACTGGAAAAACAGGCGAAGCATTAAAAACCGCGTTACACAATATCATTGATGACCATACCGAAATTTCGTATAGTGCCGTTTGGGAAGCATTAAAGGCAACGGATGAAGATCCAAATAATACGAATAACGTCATCCTTTTATACACTGGCAGATCACAAAGTAAATCAACGAACGGTGGAAATCCAGATGAATGGAACAGAGAACATGTGTGGGCTAAATCGCATGGTGATTTCGGAACATCTATGGGCCCTGGAACAGACCTACATCATCTACGCCCAACAGATGTATCAGTGAATGGCTCTCGCGGTAACAAAGATTTTGATAATGGCGGCTCTCCACAAGGTGAAGCACCTGATACCTTTACGGATAATGATTCTTGGGAACCACGTGATGAAGTAAAAGGGGATGTCGCGAGAATGATTTTCTATATGGATGTCCGTTATGAAGGCGACAGTGGGGAACTGGATTTAGAGGTGAATGACCGCGTAAGCAACGGTTCAGCTCCATATCACGGCAAACTCTCAACCTTAATTGAGTGGCATAACTTAGACCCTGTAGATGACTTAGAACGACAAAGAAATGATATTATCTATAATGACTATCAACATAATCGTAATCCATTTATCGATCACCCTGAATGGGTTGAAGAAATTTGGAATTAATTAAGGAAAAGAAAAGCAGTCTTCAATTGTGACTCTAAGAGTCTCAATTTGAAGGCTGCTTTTTTATTTTCATTTACGCTTTTGCTTAAATGCGGCCAAGATAATGAGCAAGGCGATGCATGTAAAACCTCCAGCAATAAGAGGGTTGATCTCCACATGATATTGATCGATGATGATTCCACCAACAGTTGAACCAATAGCCATACCAACATGAACCCCTGAATTATTTAAACTTTGTTGAATATCAGATGTTTCTGGCGCAGCAGATACAAGATAGCTCTGGATAGCGGGCTGCAAAGACCAACTTAATAAATTCCATAACAATAGTGCACAAATAAACAAAGCAAGAGAAAACTGCAAATACGGGATAAGGATAATCGTAACAATAAAAGCAGAAAGTACGATGATAATAGATCGTTTCGCACCTAAGCGATCCGTAATCTGCCCACCTAAAAAACTCCCACACACAGCAACGATACCAATAATAAGGTAAATCAAACTAAGCGAATTACCAGTAATACTCATCGTCTCACTAAGAAAGGGTGTTAAATACGCATATAGACTCATATGACCGGCAAAAAAGAGAATCGATGTCAGTTGAACGAGTACAATCTTTTTATTTTTTAATGCTTTCAACTGTTCCTTTAAAGGTAAACCTCTTTTCGCCTCTATTGGACCTAATGCAAAATAAACAACAATCATGATGATTAATGTCAGAATCGAAATAAACAAGAACGGCGCTCTCCAGCTAAATTCATTCCCTAACCACAAACCGAATGGAATCCCAAAAACAAGGGACGCACTGACCCCCATCAGTACAATACCAATCGCTCTCGCTCGATATTTCTCACCACTAATTTGTGAAGCAATCGTGAGACATAATGAAATAAGAAGAGCCGCACACATAGCCGATAATACTCTTCCAACCAACAAAGATACATAACCATCCATAACGACGATCATTAAATTAGATAAGAAGAAAACAAAGAGAACGAATAGAAATAACCGCTTTCTCTCTATCTTCGCTGTTAAAGATAATAGTACAGGACCAGATATGGCAAAGCTTAAAGAAAACAAGGAGATTAACATTCCCACTTCACCAAGCGACACACCTAAATCAGTTGCAATAAGTGGCAAGATGCCCGCAATAATTAACTCAACCAAACCGACAATAAAAGTAATTATGGTTAGTAAATACACTCTTTTATCCATCTGACCTTCCCTCCACGCAAAAAGGCAGCGCTCCCTATAAAAGCGGGAGGCGCTGCATTCAAACATATTCTATGCGAATTCGCTAACATGACGCCCATAGCCATGTCGCCATTATTCATTTATAAACAAAAATAATTTATCATTTTGTACATGGATTGTCAATCACTCACTTTTTCTTCTTACCAAACACTTTTACGCCCATTATCCAAAAAATAATCATTAAAATTGTACTGACAATTAATACAGGAATTGCTCCAAACTGAATAATAAATGGAACGGCTGCAGCTGTAATAAGCCCGCCACCTACCATCGGTTCAAATACAATTTGTTTATAGCCAAAGGCATTGAGTGCTGGCGATTTGTTCTCTGGATCGACTGTTTTCATTAGCATAATTCCTGTTGCCGCCACACCTGTAGACTGTCCGAAATCTCCCAATCCTCGTTCAAACCAATACTCAGGTATCATACGAGGACCTAAATATAAGAATAACCCTACATTCAAGACAATTCCAGCAATCGCTAAAATAATGAACGGAATGAAATTCTCACCAATGACCTGTAGACTAAGTGAAGCCATCGCACTAATGATTAGGAAATCAAGAGCTACACCTTGAATACGATTAATTAATTCGCGATCAACCAATTGATAACGATCAAATTTGGATAAGAATAATTGTAACAATATTCCTCCTATCATGGCGAACGGAAATAATGGAACATATTCAAATAAATAAACACCTATAGCTTGCCCATAAGTAACAGCCTCAAGCCATTGAAACGCTTCCAATAATAAAAACCCAATAAAAATTGATAACCCAACAAATCCAATATGAAGCGTTAACGGCTCAATAGACATCGGCGAAGTTGTTTGCAAACCCGCTGATGAACGATTATCGACTTTAATAATACCTGACTGCTCCTCTACAGAAATCTCATCAGGGTGACTCAATGTTTTAGATTTGCCATTACGTGCTCCCCAATTGATTAAAATCATCCCTACGATGATACCTGCAAGAATACCGACTGTCGACAAACCAATTGCCAAATCATAACCTTCTTCAAAACCTAAAGAAGTAAATGTCCCTTGTAAACCCGCGGCTGTTCCATGCCCACCAACAAAGGCAATCTCAATTAAGGCGCCTGCAGCAGGACTAAGTCCAAAAAGAGGTGTAATGATGGTGATAGCAAGTAAAATACCCACTACATATTGGGCAAAAGAGAGTGTATAACCTAAAGCAATATGCGGCCCACCAATCCGCCACATTTTTTTGGGATTAGGTAATTTAAACCCTATAAAAAGACACGCAAAAACAATATTAATTAAAAGACCCGGCAGACTAGCCCAAACTTCGACCATCTCAGATGTAAAAATTCCACCTTCAAGTCCAAATAGCCTTCCTAGTATTTCTGGTCCTAATATAAGTGCAATAAAACCCGCAATTAATGATGTTGGTAAAAACAACCTTTGAAGTAATTTCACTTTAATTCTTACCCATTTACCAAGCACTAAAATAATCGCCAGGATAAGAACTGAAAAAGCTGCAATCGTTAAGTCCATTTATTCATCCCCTTTGTATTTCATTTAATTTCCCCATTTTTCTTCTAAGGAAACCTATAGAGAGTGACCCGTGAATTATACTACATGCCGAATAAACTTGTCACACGAGAGGATAAATAAAAAAATTCCATCTATTCAGAGACAACCGAAGTACTACCGTTTCCAAAAGAAAGCTAAATAAAAGAAGGGCTATTGTGGGTTTTTTCCATACAAACCGTTTGAGGAGAAACAGCAAAGAAGAGTAAGTGATTCGATATCACTCACTCTTCTTTCGGCCGCCATTTACTTGTCGGGTAAAAACGCTGTTGTAAAGATTTCTTCTGCAGCGAACTTCTCATCCACCAATCCTAAATCATATAGCTGGTCAATCAGCGTCCCCCAACGCTCTTCTGACATCGTGCCGATTCCATTTTCAGCTGCATCCATTCCGTAAACAAACTCTGCTTGTGATTCTGCTTCAAATTTTAGAGAGGCAAGTTCTATGTCTGGATTATCTTTTTGAATCAACTCATTGATTTCTTCATATGAACCTTCATATAAATTCCATCCCTCTATAAAAGCAGTCGTAAAAGCTTCAACCGTTTCTTTATTGTTTTCCAAGTAATCTTTTGTCACATATAAGACAACATTATAAGGATCATAACCTGCGTCCGAAACTAATTTCGTTTCTACATCAATTCCCTCTAATTCCATAAAGTAAGGTTCTGACGTTAGGAATGCTTGTGTAACAGAATCCTTCTCATCAACAAAGTTCACATGTTGTCCGGAATATGCCAATTCTTCGACACCACTGAGATCATATTGTGTTTTTAAATACTCCCAGTATACAATGCCCGGCTGCACATAAACTTTTCTTCCATTTAACTCAGCAAAGTCAGCAATACCCTTGCCTTTATGAAACATAAATGCTTGCGGACTCCCTTGCATGACGGTAGCTACAGCGACTAATTCAATGCCTTCGTTTCTAGCCATCACAATTTGATCGCCATGTGCTAAACCAAAATCAGCCTTTCCAGATGCGACCATATTAATTGAGGATACTTGTGGTCCCCCAGGTTCAATCATTACATTTAAGCCATTTTCTTCAAAAAGACCATTTTCCTCTGCGGCATAAACACCCCCATGCTGTGCTTTGGCAAACCAGTTTAAGACTAATTTAACATCCTTTACCTCTCGCACTCCTTCTTCTACAGCACTATTCGTTTCTTCTCCTCCACAAGCAGCGAGTACAATCAATACTAAAACACTTAAAATTACCCATTGAACAAGTCGATTTGATTTCATATCTCTTCCCCTTTTTATCAAAATATTCAGTTATTTTAACATGCATTTACCTTTCCGATTTTATCGCTGATTCATGCCAAGACCGTAGCAATAAACGGGATACCCAGCTTACTAATAGATAAAATCCGATACCAAAAATAGCACCTGATATGGCACAAGCAAATAGATAAGGTGTTTTTAACTGAACAGCAGCAACAGTTATCGCATAACCTAATCCCCCTTTTCCTCCACCGATTCCAGCAATATACTCTCCTGTAATCGCTCCAACAATTGCTAATGTACAAGAAACTTTCAAACCAGAAACAATGTATGGGAGAGCAGCTGGAATACGAAGCTTCCACATCGTTTGCCATTTAGAAGCATTATATAATGTGAATAAATCACTCATATTTTTATCAACCGAATGCAGTCCCATCAAAGTGTTGGATACGACAGGAAAAAAGCCAATTAAAAAAGCAATCATTACAATGGAGTTAAAACCTGATCCAAACCAAATGACAACAATTGGAGCAATCGCCACAACTGGAATCGTTTGTAATATAACTGCATATGGATAGAGGCTAATTTCTAGTATTCTTGAACTGGCCAATAGCACGGAAACAGCAATACCAATGACAGCACTTAAGAGAAAACCAATTACTGACTCAAAAATAGTTATTCTAATCGCTGGCCATAAGAGATGCCAATCTGTAATGGCAGCAGTGAGGACATCGGTTGGTTTCGGTAATAGAAAAGGTTGAATTTGCAGAATCGTAGGTATGAGTTGCCATAACCCCATAAAGACAAGAAACGCGATTACTGGTCCAACAATTGAGCCTTTTAGATAGTTATTTCTCTTTTTATTTGTTTGCTCTAGAGGACTTGTGATTGTTTTTGATGAAGCAGTTTGAATCGCCATTCATCAAGCCTCCTTTCTACCCATGCTATGCTCTAAACTTTTAGCTGCTTTGTCTACATATGCATTAAATTGGTTGTTTACTCGGTTTCGTGGATACGGTAAATTCACATCAATCATGGTAGCTAACCTTCCCGGACGTGCGGACATAACGGCAATTTTTGATGAAAGATATACAGCTTCATAGACATTGTGTGTAACAAATAAGATGGTTGCTTTCTCTTTTTGCCATATTTGCAAAAGATCCATTTGCAATGTTTGTCTAGTCATTTCATCTAACGCAGCAAACGGTTCATCCATTAACAATAATTTAGGCTTAGCAGCAAGGGCTCGAGCAATGGAAACCCTCATTTTCATGCCCCCAGAAAGTTGGCGAGGATAAGCGTGCAAATAATCCTTTAAGCCAACCATCTCTAACACCTCAACTGCGCACTCTTTTCTTTTCTCTTTATTAATCCCCCGTATCTCAAGGGGAAGAAGAACATTATCAAGCACAGTACGCCATGGAAGTAAGTTAGCTTCTTGAAAGACATAAGCAATGTCATTCGAATGCTTGATTACATCCTTAGGACTTTGGTTAAAAACTTTCACTCGACCATTTGTCGCCTCCCCTAAACCAGCAACCATTCGTAAGGCAGTCGATTTTCCACAACCAGAAGGACCTAGAAAACTAATAAACTCTCCATCTGCTATTGATAAATCAAACTGACTCAAAGCCACTGTTCCTGAGTGATACACTTTATCAACATGTTGGAAAGAGACAACTTCGCCTTTAACTACTTCCATGTCACACCTCTCCTTTTCAATAGGAAACAAATCACATGTGATGTCATAAAAACTAACGTGAATTTATACTCTCATTATATATCGTTCCTTTCTTATACACATTAGACAGACAGTACAAACTTAAATATTATTTTTGTCTATCATGACTAAATTAAGTTTTTTATTGTAAGATTATCTAACAAAAAAAAGAAACTAATGTTATAGGCGGCCCAAAAGGTTCATCGTTTATTACTCATCCTTTTGGCTATTGAAGTCTGTTACAGGCGAATGTGGCAATATCTTGAGCTTTAACTTAGCCTGAACTCGCGCCAATATAAAATCTGATAAAAAGAAGTAAAAAGGCTTTAAAATCTCGCTTTTTGATGTCTAACTAACGAAGTACATATTGGAATATGTAAGTAGATTGGTGCTGTATGCAGTTCTTCTGCTCTTTTTTGGTTTTTACGTGTATTTTCGATTTACGTGCAGTTCTTCTGCTTTTACTCCTGGCTTTTGCGCGTATTTTCGATTTGCGCGCACTTCTTCTGTTCTTCCTCCTGGCTTTTGCACGTATTTTCGATTTGCGCGCAGTTCTTCTCCTCTTCCTCTTGGCTTTTGCGCGTATATTCAGCTTGCACGCAGTTCTACTGCTTTTCCTCTTGGCCTTTGCGCGTATTTTCGATTTGCGCGCAGTTCTTCTCCTCTTCCTCTTGGCTTTTGCGCGTATTTTCGATTTGCGCGCAATTCTTCTGCTCTCCCTCCTGGCTTTTGCGCGTATTTTCGATTTGCGCGCAATTCTTCTGCTCTTACCCCTGGCCTTTGCGTGTATATTCGGTTTGCGCGCAATTCTTCTGCTCTTCCTCTTGGCCTTTGCGCGTATTTTCGATTTGCGCGCAGTTCTTCTCCTTTTCCTCCTGGCTTTTGCGCGTATTTTCGATTTGCGCGCACTTCTTCTGCATTTACTCCTGGCCTTTGCGTGTATATTCGGTTTGCGCGCAATTCTTCTGCTCTTCCTCTTGGCCTTTGCGCGTATTTTCGATTTGCGCGCAGTTCTTCTGCTTTTCCTCTTGGCCTTTGCGCGTATTTTCGATTTGTGCGCAGTTCTTCTGCTCTTCCTCTTGGTCTTTGCGCGTATTTTCGATTTGCGCGCAGTTCTTCTGCTCTCCCTCCTGGCTTTTGCGCGTATATTCGATTTGCGCGCAGTTCTTCTGCTCTTCCTCTTGGCTTTTGCGCGTATTTTCGGCTTGCGCGCAATTCCTCTGCTCTTCCTCTTGGCCTTTGCGCGTATTTTCGAATTGTGCGCAGTTCTTCTGCTTTTCCTCCTGGCCTTTGCGTGTATTTTCAATTTACGCGCAGTTTTTCTGCTTTTCCTCCTGGCCTTTGCGTGTATTTTCAATTTACGCGCAGTTCTTCTGCTCTTCCTCCTGGCCTTTGCACGTATTTTCGACTTACGCGCAATTCTTCTCCTTTTCCCATGCCTGTTGCGCGTTTATTTAATTTGCACGCAATAATCTATTGTAACTTGAGACTTATGCGCAAATATCATTCACACAGCAAATTTTGAGCAAATTCTCATTTTCACTGCAACTAAAAAGGTCTTTACCATCAATAAAGATGATAAAGACCTTTTTTCAGCGACCTCTTTATTCGCCAGTTCTTGCTCTTATCTACTAATATCCACTGGCAACTCCATCACCGCGAGGATCGGCTCCGCCATATTTTACACCAGTCTGTTGATTAATTTGAATAGCACCTGCATGCCCCATTACATCTGTGAAGTCTTCTAATACTTCTACTTCATGTCCTCTTTTCTCGAGCTCTAAGCAAATGGATGCACTTATTCTTCCTTCTACTTTCAAGCTGTTAGATGTTGCGCCCCATGTTCGGCCATATAACCATCTCGGTGCCTCAATGGCTGATTGAATCGGAAAATTGTAATCTATTATTCTCGTAACAAGAGCCGCTTGTGTTTGTGGTTGCCCTTCCCCTCCCATCGTTCCATAAATTAAATAAGGTTGTTCATTTTTAAATAACATCGCGGGATTTAATGTATGATATGTTCGCTTTCTTGCTTGCAGGCAATTGATATGACTTTCGTCCAAAGAAAAATAACTGCCTCGATTTTGCAGTACGATACCTGTATTTTTCGGAATAAAGCCTGATCCGAACTCATGATAAATACTTTGAATAACCGAAACTGCGTTGCCTTCTTTATCAACAACACCTAGCCAAATCGTATCCCCCTTAGGATCAAGTTGTTTTTCAAATGCCCTTACGCTAGTAAAATCAATTGATTCGGCAAGTTGGATTCCTCTTCTCAGAGACAATATTTCATCTAAAGGGATCGTAGCAAAATCCGGGTCAGTCAAGTATTGATCACGATCAACGAAAGCCCGCTTTGTTGCCTCCGCTAATAAATGATAATAGTCGGCAGAGCCTTCTTCTACGTCTGATAGTGGAAATTGATTCAAAATATTTAAGATGGATAATGATGCAAAGCCCTGAGAATTAGGTGGGACATTGAATACTTGATGATTGCGATAACGTACAGAGATTGGTTCTACCCAATTGGACTGATGATGCCTCAAATCGTCAATGGTTAACACTCCCCCGTGAAGTTGCAGGTCAGTTGTCATCAACTTCGCTAATTCACCTTCATATAAAAACGAACCACCTTCCGCAGCTAGCCCTTCTAATGTTCTTGCTAAATCAGGCTGTTTCATAATGTCACCAGCCCGATAAGAAAGACCATTTGCTTGTAAAAAAACCTTTTGAAATTCAGTAAAACGTTGGAGATGACGGAACTCATTATCCTTGTCATCTAAATTGAGATTAGTCCAATACACTTGACTAGGAGTGACAGGAAATCCATCTTTGGCATATTGAATAGATGTCTGCAATAACTCAGACCATTCAACCGTACCATTCATATGATTCTGTGAATATTGATAGGCCTTTTCCCAACCAGCGACTGCACCAGGAACGGTATTGGCAGCCAAAGCCCCTCTTAAAGGAATCTTGCTATAACCTTGTTGTTGATAAAACGGGATTGTTGCCCCTTCGCCCGAACGACCGCTACTATTTAATGCCTTTAATTTTTTTTGCTTCGCATCATACACAAGCCAGAAATTATCGCCACCAATCCCATTCATATGAGGGTAAACAACACCAATGGTGGATAATGCAGCAATTGCCGCTTCCACCGCGTTACCGCCAGCTTGCAATACCTTCAATCCCGCTTGAGAAGCTAAATAATGTGGCGTTGTGATCATTCCATTTGTCGCCATCGTTGTTGGACGGTACGATTGTTTGGAACTACTCATCTTTTCACCTTCCTTTTAGCAAACATCATTTCCCTAACCCATTTAATGAGAGCGATATCTTGGTGGTGATTGGCGATAAAAGAGAGGCCTATTGGCAGGCCGTCTTTATTTTCAAACGGAATAGTGACCTGCGGAAGGCCCGTTATTCCCGCGATACAAGTGAGTTGCATTAACTGGTTTCGATATTGTTCTAACTCTTCACTTGGTAAATTTTTCAACGGGGCAACGCCTGGTGCCGTAGGAATGACTAAGATACCATCCTCTTTAAGTAGCGATGAAAGCTGACCTCTAATTACATTTTGTTTTCCCAGTAGTGCTGGAAGTTCACTTGGATTTAAAGTGGATGTCCATTGAAACCTTTCGGCGATACCAGGTCCGAAAGTTGGGCGCTCCTCGTTAATCCATTCACCATGCGCTTGCCAGATTTCCGTTCCTTGAATGAGTCTAAACAACTCTGACCATTTTGCTAATCCATCAGCGGCAATGTTTATAACTTGTTTAGAGACACCTTTTAAACTGTCTAGCAATATTTCTTTGTTTTCTTCATCAATTAGCTGCCAAGCCTCTTCTGCAAAATAGACATGCGAAAAAGGGTTATCTTTTACTTCCTCATTACTTATCAGCACTTCTCCTACCTTTAATAAGGTATCTAAGTTTTGCGACATCCAGCCGATTGTGTCAAAGCTTTTAGCAAGCGGAATTACACCATTCATATTTACTTCCCCATGCGTCGGACGGAATCCAAAAATTCCACAGTAAGAAGAAGGAATACGGACAGATCCACCTGTATCAGTACCTATTGCAAAATCTACAAGTCCTGATGCAGCTGCAACAGCTGAACCGCTCGATGAACCTCCAGGAATACGGTTAGGCGAACGAGGATTAACCGGTGTACCGTAATGATAATTTTCCCCGTTTAAACTGTACATTAGTTCATCCGTATGTGTTGTACCTTGCAGGCGTGCGCCATTTTTTAATAAGGATTCTATAACTGTTGCATGTTGTTGTCCGGGTTCGTGGGTATGATACCAATGAGGATTTCCTGCAGTATTTTTGTAATTCTCGATTTCAAAAACATCCTTTATAGCAAACGTCAACCCATTAAGCGGACCACTACCTGTTGGTTCCAGTATAAGATTATCTTTCACAAAGGCACTTGCATTTTCTTTCATTCTTTTTCACCTACTCTATGTAATTTGCTATTTTTCTAGTTTTTCTAAGATTGCTTCTTTTGTTTGGCGAATATGAAGCGTTAATACATGGTGTAATGTTGCAATATCCTTTTTAATGAGTGCTTCTAGCAATTGCTCATGTTCTTTTTGAGAGATAATTAAATAGTCTAGTTTGGTAGAGTATATATTCATATATGGCTCCACCCTTCCCCAGACAATACTCAACATCTCAAGCATCGGTTTCGACTGGGCATACTTATATATCAACGTGTGAAACTGTCTATTTAACTCATTCCATTCCGCCGGTGATGTCAGTTTCCTTTCCATCTCCAATACTATTTCGCTTAACCTAGCTAACGCTACACTATCAATATGTTTATACGACCATTCCAAGGCCATTTTCTCTAATGTTAATCTAATTTCAAATAATTCAATTAATTCTTGCGATGAAAGCTGCCTAACAAAAATACTCCTCCGTTCAAAATGGACAAATCCTTCTGATTGTAATTTATTTAATGCTTCTCTAACCGGCATTGTACTGACATTCAATTGGTAGGCTAATTTTCTAATAGAAATTCTTTTACCTGGCGGGAATATACCATTCATGATGTCTTTTCGGAGACGCTTATACACTTCTTGAGATAATGTGGGGACAGTAATTACTTCGCTTATACGCATTTATGGGATCGTCACCTCCTTTATGTGATATGTGATCACAGTTATAGCTTCTATGATACCTATCACATAGAGAGACGCAATGAATCTGTTAGAAAATATGACAAGGAAAATTTAAAACCCATTCACTATATTGAGACAAAAAAAGAATCTTCTCCTTCAGGTTGTTCTATTTCCTTATACAAATACTCTTTCAGCTTCCCTTCATATTCAACCTGTATAAAGGGGATATTGCGGAGATCATACGGAGTGATTAATGATAGCGGTTTTTCAAATTCGATGCTGTCAGTTGCGTGGATGACGGAAGCTACAAACTGAGAACAGAAGAAAGCTTTTCTTCTTTTCAAAGGTTTATTAAACAGCACACCAAATAGACCAAAGAGATTATAACGATAATCCTCCTTTTCAGATTCGATTGTAGCGATATATTGTTCCATTTTCCTCAGTTCTTCATTATTAACTGCGAAAGAATAAATGATGCAATCCGCATGCTTCAACAATCCTTTGTTTATATTCTCTACTACAAACCCACCGATAAAGGGATTCCGTGGCTTTTTCCTGCCAAAACTATATACTTTTGCTAATTCATGATCAAAGGCGATAGATGCATGATTATAACTTCTCTTCGTATAGAATTTTATCAATTTCGTAAAGTACGTACCTGTATCTGTAAGCAAAATATAAACCTTCTTGTCACCTAAACCCATTACCGTCTCTCCTCTAGCCAACGAATGAAATATAAACAAATCCCGATAGCCACCATTTTTTCCGATTGCTTAAGATAAGCATACAAAAGGAATCGTGACTGATTAACTAGCTAGAGACTAAGGTTTCGCTAGGTCTTTGGTCGTAATTCATCACACGCTTGATTCCTTTTCAGTTATCAGGTGCTTCTTACGGATGAATGGAGTGGTGGATTTATGAAAGTTAATATAATCAGCTTCGTCTATGTACCGTTTTTTTTGAACACTTGCAAAGCTCTTTCGTTATGCCATCTTCCTTGATTTCTCTCTGGATGAACACGCTAATTCCTTTGGCTCATCTCACTTTCTTAAACTCCTCACCATTTTAAGGGGTTACTAAGTACGAAAAACCCGAATCCTTATATATGGACTCGGGTACATCAATATTGTTTTATTTTTTCCGCATTTCCTTCTGAATTTTCCGTAAGACTTTCTTCGAACCGCGGTTAATATCGTGTTCCAATTTCCTTGTAGCGAAATCAGTGAATAAGGTTTCTAAATCGTAACCTTCTGGATATAGTTCCTGTGCTGGGAGATTTAAGGTAATTCGTTTTACATTTACTTCAACCATTTCTCCTTTATAGTAGACCACAACATTATAGAATTGATCCATTTCTTTGTAGATAATCGCAAAGTCATTATGATCCAATAGTTTTACTCTGTCACCTTTTTTATAATCATATTTTGCTGTAATTGCTTCGACCTTGTGTTTAGGCTGACGTACTTTATCTGGATTCACTTGCTTTAGTTGATAATCTTTATTCTCCATATAAGCTTCTGCTCGCTTTAATACGGATTCTTTCATATTCATTTTGCGAGAAATCCATAATGCGTTGCTATCTCCTGATTTCCCGATAACTAACTGATACAACGGTGATAAAGTTTCCTGATCGAATTGCATCGCTGCGTTCATAAAATCACTATGCAATTCTGAATAACGTTTGATTTCCCCATAATGGGTTGTTGCAATGGTTAGACAGCCCATATGATAGAATTCCTCTAGTATCGCAATTGCAAGTGCTGCCCCTTCATTCGGTTCAGTACCACTGCCAATTTCATCAAATAATAAAAGAGTACGATGATTGGAGGCGTTCATGATTTCCGACAAGTTTTTCATATGAGATGAAAACGTACTTAATGCATTTTCTATACTTTGATTGTCGCCAATATCAACGAAAATATGTTCAAAAATGGCGATCTCCGTTCCCTCCTTTGCCGCAATATGAATTCCTAACATCGTCGCTAAAGTTAATAACCCAATTGTTTTTAATACAATTGTTTTTCCACCGGCATTAGGTCCGGTAATGATTAAGCTTCTATAATCTTTACCAATCTCAAACTGAAGGGGTACGGCATCTTTCGGCAACAAGGGATGCTTACCATTCACTATTTTAATATAGCCATGATCATTGACCTTTGGCTGTATGCCAGCAATATGCTTACTATATTTCGCCTTCGCAAATACCATGTCATACTGGCTAATTAACTCCATATTTACTTTTATCTTTTGTAACTCTTCTACTATCATCCCAGATAGTGTCGCTAATATTCGGTATTCTTCCATCTCTTCTTCTACTTTAAGGCTTGCTAATTCTGCACTCAACTTCGAAACGGTCTGTGGTTCGATAAATACAGTAGAACCTTTCGAAGATACTTCAATAATGGCACCTGGCACTTGACCTTTATAAGAGGCTTTAATTGGAATTGTATATCTGTCATCTTTTTTACTAATAAAGAACTCTTGGATATACTTCTTATTCGTCCCATTGTTTAAAAATTTATTTAAACGCTCGTTAATTTTTTCTTCTGTCGCTTCTTTTTTAAAACGGATCTTTTTTAACTCTCTACTTGCCGAAGAATCAATTCGACTGCCTTTAATCGTAAAATTGATCTCTTCCTCTATTGTCTTCATTTCAGACATCGACTGAGCATAAGAAGCAAGCGTTGGTGCGAAAAACTCTTTGCTTTCCATGAATTGTTTGATTTTGCGACAGCCTCGTAAAAAGTCGGATAAGCTAACTAAATCACTCGGTTGCAAAATAATGTCCTTATCAAGTGAATTAATGATGCTTTCAATGTTTGTAATACCTACAAAAGGAATATGACCCTCGGCATCTATGATTGCTCTGGCCTCAGTAGTTTCCTGTAAGCGGTTGTTCACCACTTTTATATTTGTACTCGGTTCTTGTTTGTCGATTAACCTTTTACCTAAACCGCTCACACAATAAGATTGCACAATTTGTTTTAGTTCGTTATATTGTAGTTTTTCAAATGTCATATTATTCAATTTCGATGCTCCTCACTCATTTTTTAATTGTGAAGACACCTACTTATTAGATTCCGATAGATTTTTAGACAGAAAAAGCTGCAGGGATACCCCGCAGCTTTTACATTTATAAGGCAAGAAGACGTCATGAACCATAGCATAGCTATCCCTGTTCATCACATGCTTTATAAAGTATAGTAGGTATCTTCATAGGTTGAAATCAATCCATAACAAATAGCAGGGAATCATTAAGAATTTTTTCCCCTTTTGTTATTACATTCATTTCAAATTTTAATTGCCTATTTAGAACCTACTGCACTCATAAATGCACCTCTCCAAATTCATATGGAATCTAATTACCAGTATCATATCATATCGATAAAAAGAAGTAAACATTCATCTTTTCTCTTATGAATGATTTATTCTGTCAAAATCATCAAGCAACGCACGTGCTTCATCCGTTGACTTTGTATTCATTAACTGATTTCTTAATTCTCCCGCTCCTTTAAAGCTTCGAACATAAATTTTGAAAAAACGATGAAGGCCGGTATATGGGCGCAGCTCCAGCCCTGCATATTGATCATGAAGATCGAGATGCAATCTTAATAGATCCAATAATTCTTTGCTACTATGCTCTTTGGCTTCCTTTTCAAAAGCAAATGGGTTTTTAAAAATACCTCGGCCAATCATTACACCGTCAATTCCGTATTTTTCTGCTAGCTCTAATCCCACTTGGCGGTCAGGAATATCACCATTAATTGTTAACAGCGTATCAGGAGCTACCTCATCACGGAGCTTTTTAATTTCCGGAATCAATTCCCAGTGTGCATCTACCTTACTCATTTCTTCTCTCGTACGAAGATGAATCGAGAGGTTGGCAATATCTTGTTTTAAAATATGTGTAAGCCAATCACGCCATTCGTCGATTTCACTATAACCGAGCCTTGTTTTAACACTAACAGGCAGTCCCCCTGCTTTTGCCGCAGCAATCAGCTCAGCAGCAACATCCGGGCGACAAATCAATCCGCTACCTTTACCGTTTCCAGCAACATTCGGAACAGGACACCCCATATTTAGGTCAATGCCTTTAAATCCTAGTTCCGCCATACCAATACTCATTTCACGAAAATTCTCAGGTCTATCTCCCCATATATGCGCCACCATCGGCTGCTCATCTTCTGTAAAGGTTAAGCGACCACGAACACTTTTTTGTCCATCAGGATGACAATAACTTTCCGAATTTGTGAATTCAGTAAAAAACACATCTGGCCGTGCTGCCTCACTAACGACATGACGAAAAACAACATCCGTCACATCCTCCATCGGTGCAAGCACAAAGAATGGGCGTGGCAACTCACGCCAAAAATTTTCTTTCATCATGTATTCAATCCTCTCACGGTGAGATATCTATTTATAAAATTTACCTTCTTCACTTATAGCATGTTTACACACTGCTTTTCAAACAACAGTTAATTTTGACATTTATAGTTTATCATATCGGGGAATAAGATGGTTTGTATAAGAAGGTCACTTTATGCCCCCTAAACGAATATGAATAAAACAATAATAAGGGAGGGGGCAATATAATGGATAAACGCGTACAATTCGACTTCGAAATAGAATTTACCAATGGGGGAGGCTTACAAGGACAAGATTTTCGCTTGGATATTGACGAAGATACGATTTCAGATGAAGATCTGGCGGACTACATTGTAGAAGATATGAGATTGTTAATGGTGGAAACAGTGAAAATACTAAATAAAAAAATCATTCACGAAAAACATAAACGTATGAAAAGCGAGGAATAGTGTGGCCACTTAACGCTTTTCAGCCTCAAGCCTTAAACCAATATACACAAATAGCCCATACCATTTAGGAAATAATGGATATAAAATATACATAAACTTTCTCTCAGGAGGAATCTCATGTATATATCAAAAAGAATAGGCTTCTTAAGTTGGGGGATGACTTGCCTATACTTTCTTATTGAACCTTTCTTCATTTTTACCTCAACAGCGTCTTATAGCTATTTACATCATGCTATGAGTGACCTTGGTGTAACTACCTGCGGTGAATTCACTTATGCATTCGCACCTTATGAAATATGCTCCCCTCATCATGTGGGAATGAATGGACTCTTTTTGTTTAACGGATTAACCTTTTGTATCGGAGTACTATATCTCTCCCAATATTTGTGCAAATCATTGATTAATCGAATGTCAACATCGTTTATCCTTTTAATAGGCATTTCTACCTTTATCTCAGGCATAATCCCTGCTGATGTCAATTTATTAGGGCACTCTATTCTCGTATGGATCGCTATGATAACCGTATTTCCAGGCCTACTCATTTTCGCTAAGAAACTGCCAGCCATTAGAAAATGGACATATTTTTGCACAGGAAGCTTAATATCTATTACTATTCTGATTTCCCTTGTTCCACTCTTTCCTCTCCCTTCAGGATTACTTCAAAGGCTCTTTTATTTCATATTGTTTATTTGGGGAACAGTATCCACTTATCTTTTAATAAAGCGTTCTAAATCTTTGCCTGCGTCAAACTAAGATGCAGGTTTTTCTTCAAACATCTTCTCTATTTTTTATTGCTTTTATACTTCATTAAATTACGGAATAGTATCACAAACCCAATAATAATCAAGCCAATCACTACTGCGGGTAGGACGTAATACATAAAGATAATAAACATTTCCGTCTCTTTACTCCATTCCACACCAATACACCGTCCTTTATTTTTACTTCTTCTCCTCTGTTAGATTAAGAGTCGTTTTACATATCATCTATATAATTAGGTTGGCGATTAGATTTATTTAGGAGGAAGTTATGGGTATAACCTTTTTTATTAATTATTTCTTTTTTTAGTTACCAATTTTCATAAATTCTTCTTTACCCTGCTAACACATAAAAAAAAGGAACTGGAATTAATATAACCACTTCCCTTAAAGTTACAGTCTCACCTTCACTTCAGTTCCATCATTCGCTACTACATCTACTAATACCAAGCCCTTATGACTCTTCATTTCTTTCAGAATAGGTTTCAGCCATTTTTTATCCATTTGTGGGATGATAAAATCAACTTCTTTCTTTTGCAGTTGTTGATTGATTCCCGCATATACATGCCGTTGAAACACTTTGGATAAAAGAATAGAGCACCCAATATTCAATGCAGCATGAGGAACTGGAATCGTTAATCGCATACCTTCTGTTCTCACCGTAATTTTCAGCATAGGATGTCACTACTCAATAAAGATTGAAACGGTATCTCCGTCTGCTGACTTCACATCAACAATTTGGCCGTCCAATTCATTTTCTATCGCTTCGATAATTAAGTTAATATCAATATCTTTCACGTATTTCGCAGACTCAGGTATACTCGCTGCAATATTATGCCCTGCTAACAACACCACTTTGACAAGTTTGATTGGTAGATTAACTGTGACATTATCATTTTCAGCTGATTTTACACGGATTTTGAGTACTTTTTCCATATACTTACTTGATGATTCGGGCTGCTTACTTTCTTTCTCTTCCTTCTCTTTTAACACCTGGATCAGCTCTGCCCCTTTATCGGCATCTATTTTTCCTTCTTGCACCATCGTTAACACTTTTGTGATTTCCTCTTTCATACCAATACGCCTCCTTATTCTCCTCTTAGGAGCTTAATTGCTTCGTCTGAATTTATTTCACCGTTTTCCAACATCGAGATGACCTTTTTCTCATCCACTTCAGTCTTCTTAGACTGTTTATAACCAAGTGATGAAATGATATCTGAAAGCTTGCTGCGAACTGTCGGATAAGAAACCCCCAATTCCTTTTCAACCTCTTTTATATTACCTCGACAAGTTAAGAACACTTCCACAAAATGCAACTGATCGTTAGACAAAGACGCTAACTTAGATAATTCGAACTCATTTTCAATCGTCGTTTGGCAATGTGCACACTGCAATTTAGTAATTTTCAATGTTTCACTACATACAGGGCAACTCGTAATCACTTTATAAGCCATAACGCACTCCCTTCATTTAATTTTATTTGATTATATATTAATTATATTAATATGTAAATTAATATAATTAATTTTTTAGCTATATTTATTTAATTTATTTTATTTTTGAACAAAATAAAAACAGCAGGATTACTCCCACTGCTTTTTTTATATCATGCTTCCCTATATTTAACAGTCAGACCTTTTAAGAAGTTCCTAGCAAAGTGATCTAAGCACACTTTATAATTTTTATGTCCTTCTTTTCTAAGAAAAGCGCCTATTTCTCCTTTTGAAACGTTGAGTCCCGCTTTTCTAAAGATATCAATCATGTCATCTGTTGTTAATGCCAAGGCAATTTTGACTTTCTTTAAGAGGATGTTATTGATATGTCGATGGCTCGTAATCGACGGGTCCGGTGTATTCGCTTGCCCAGGTTTCGGCTCTTGTTTTCCTCTTTTATAAATAATGAGGCCATTTAAGAACGAATTCAACATCGCATCAGTTAATTCAATTCGGTTTTCCACCTCATCTTCATCAAACTTTTTAAGAATCTTCACCACCTCTGGCACTGTAACCTCTTCCTCACCTAGCTTAAAAATCTCTGCCATTTCACTATTTTTAATATCCAACGCATATCGCAATCGGATTAAAAGATCATTATTATCAACCATAATTATCGCTCCTATCTAAACAAACTTTTCTATGTAGTGTTAAAACCATTGTTCTATTTTAACATTGTCATTGCTATGCAATCCACTTATGTTGAAATCAACGTATATCAAAGAAAAAGGACAGTCTACCTAAGACCATCCCTCCATACTTATCACTACTCAATCACACGAGCAATTTCAGTGCCACAAGTTTTACATTTTCCTTTTAATATAGGTCCATAATCACCCGATTCAATCGTGTATTTCACAATCTCCGTTTCCCCACAATTGCTACAAAATACATTTCTTACGAGCTTTTCTCTAGTATGTTTAGGGATAGCAAGCCATTGTTTTGCTGCTTCCATTTTAATTGCTCCTTTTATATTGATAGTAACGTTTCTTACTTGTATGTACAATTAAGCTTAACATACAATTTCAAGTGGCTATACAACGTCGCACATTCCATTTCCCTCCAGAAATTCGGTGACACTTGTGGAGTGGGACCCTCGTATATACATCAACTAATCACTTATACAACAAAAACGAGGAAATAATTATCCATTCAATTCTTCAACTATTTTTTATTTATATTCTTTCACTAAATCTAACGGTGAATCTGGAATACTATCAATAACCGCCTGAATGGCAGACTTTTCTTTTATCTCTTCCGATGCTACTTTTCTCCATAATATCTCCGCTACTAATGCTTGAACTGACAAAAATTTAGTGTGCTGAACAATGTGAAGCAATAGACGATTGAATTCACTTTTATCTTTGCCTGTTTGACCCCAATATTCTATTCCTTGATAAATTAAATCTTCATTATCCGAGTTTACCAGCTTTCTAGCATCTATTAAATTAGGATTACGCATGAATTGATTGATCTCTTCTTCCTCATGGTCATATGAAATTTCGTCACCTTCTGGTAAGAGCTCGTTCATAAATTCATAAAATGTTGGGAATAACTCGATTAGCTCACCTGAATCAGTACTTAAATAAGCAACATTTGGGTTATGTTGATTCTTACTATAATCTAATACAATAAAATAATGGCCATCGCCAGAAATAACGATAAGTTGATTATGATCAATTTCCCATTCATTAAATAGACACTTCGTCTCCATGATACCTTTGTTTTCTTTAATACCGAGGAGATAATCAATTGGAAGCGTATGCTCATTATCTATCTCTATGTCTATGTTGATGCTATCTTTCAAAAGGTAGCCGCCATTTTGTATATAAAGTAAATCCACATATTCCCTTGGCAATTTCACACCAAAATGCTCCTCAGCAGCTTTCAATACATCTTCTTGTGTTAATTTCTCTAACACGATACCACTTGTAGCTTTGAAATAAAGTTTTAGCAAAAATACCTCGCAAATCCTTATTTTACAATAAATAAGAAGAATCCATTTGAACAAAAGATTGATCAAAAAGGATTCTTCTTTAGCAGATTTAAGTTTGGTTTTTATAAAAAAGTTTGATCATTTTCTACCTGTGATGCTCAACAATCGCGCCCTTTAACGGAATAACATCTGCGCTTCTATCCGTTAGTTTATCAAGACTCTATTAATTGTTTGTTTAAATTTTTGATAATTAAAGGTAAATCCGCAAAATCATCTACTATAATATCTGCTTTGACATTTTCCCATTGAGAATCTTTTTTCCAAATTCCTTTCATCCCTACATTTTGAGCAGCTTTCACATCATTTTCTGGGTGGTCGCCAACAAATATACTTTCATTAGCTGAAACATTCAGTTGCTCCAAGGCTCTTTTAAATATTTGAGGTTCAGGTTTTTTTATTCCTTCCCATTCAGAAACTAAAATAGTTTTAAAATACTTTTCAATTCCTAAAGCCTTTATATTATCCATCTGAAACTGCCCATATCCATTTGTAATTATTCCTAATATAAGGTTGCTCTTTCTCAAATCTTCTAACATACTTAGTAGATTAGGAAAAGGAACGCAACTATTCTTAAATTCGCTTATATAATCCTGAAGTAAACCTTCCCAGTTAAACCCAGTTATTTCAAATTCATCCACTAATTGTTGATACACTTTATCTTTCCAAACATACCCATGGCTATCTAACTCTATGAACCTTGTGGTGTATTTCTCTTTTGATAAATGCCCTACCCATTTATTCAATCGCTCGTATTGATTATCAATAAACTTCTTAACTGATTCGTCCCGATTTAACAAAGTTCCATCTAAATCAAATATGACAGCCTTAATCATTTTACATCTCTCCCAAGAAACATAATTCTTTTTTATTTCTTTATCGTTAACCTAAATACCTTCTTCAAATATCTGTCTGAAATATAAAAAGGGCGCTTATTCATATTAATGAATCGCTCCCTTTGCAGTTCGAGGATATGTTTTCAAGTGTTTATAATTTATGAGTTTCCCTCTTGTATTTATCACGACTTCATCTTCCCCATAACCCATATGAGCACGATAGTAAGGGTATACTTTAAGCGTTATCTCATATAATCCACCAATTCCATATAACTGTTTTATTTTAAGGATTTCTGTATCATATGAAGCCCAAGTAAGACCTTCAGGCACATTTTTGTCGTCTTTGTAGATTTCAACAATTGCTTTATCTACTGGTTCTCTTAGGCTACTTATAAGTGCCATTTTAACCGTTTCACATAATTCCGTATCGGCTTCATTTATTGTTTCTGTTTTTGCATTTACTGTTCTATTAGAGATTACTAAAAGCATTCCAACCATAAGCAAGACCGCAAATTTATTAATAATTATCACCTCATTTTAGTTTTCCTAAGAACTAAAATGATTTATTCAAGAATCTTGTCCCTATTCTGGTATAACCTTATTCAATAATTGCGCCTCGATTGATGAAGATACTAAATTATACACCTTAATTTGAGGACGTAAAATGGAATGAATAGGTTTAATTCTTTGCACGTTCCGTTTAAAGACGAGTAGAGCCATATTGATGTCGTCCTTCAAAAAGAAACGCAATTATACTTTCATAATAAGGTATAAATTTTTTTAGTTCGATTAGCTTAAAAATTTCCTCTTTAGAAGCCCACTTCACTGCTTGTACCTCTTCTGTTTGTAACGTCAATTCATTCAAATTTAAGTCATATTCAATGAGATAATAATCATCAAATCCACGTTCAAAATTAATAGTAAATTGTGGACGAATTATTTCAAAGTTATAATGTATCCCTAACTCTTCTAATAACTCTCTTGAAGCAGCTTGCTGACTTGTGTCGCCTGCAATAGCACTACCACCACAAGTAATATCCCAAAGATTCGACCATCCTTTCTTAAAAGGCTGACGCTGCTGAATAAGCATTTCTCCCTTTGAATTAAATATACAAACGTGTACTACTAAATGAAACTCGTCTGATGCCATTTCATCCCCACGAGTTATTTGTTTCGATATTTTATTGCGATGTTTATCATATAAATCCCACTTTTCCATTGTTAAACTCCTTATGGTTTTTTATTGTAGCTAGCCTTTTATTATACCGTAGAACAAGTTGACAAAAGTGAATTTTACGAAAATTCCAACTTTAATTTGTATATTGTTAGACTAAATTGTTCCCTAGGCCTCATTTGGTAACATCTATTAAAAGATTGTTTTTGAACAATCTGGCCCGATTGTTGAAGATCGTCATGTTATTTTCACCATAAAATCCCTCTTCGGACAATGCATATTCAAAGGGGTAAATCTTCGCATCTTTTTTATAAATATCGTACCTTTGTTTTAAACATCGCATCTTTTTTACAAACGTCGCGATTTTATTTTAAATCTACACCACTAGCGTAAAAAGGTCTCCACATATTTATAGTCATCCACCCTCTAGAAATACTTTGATCTCACTATAATTGTATCAAAATATATGTAAAAATTGTAAAAATAACCTAGTTGATAAACGCTTAGTCAACAAATAAGGACTAAATAGGAGAGAATGAAAACTTTTTGTTCGGCTATCTTTGAAGATTTTACTCTAGATGTACGAGCAAAACTCTTTTTCTTCGATTGCATGATTGAACCAGCCCAAACAATATTAATACATCCACTCCATAAAAAAAGAGAAAGGCCAAGATGAGTTTCAACTCACTTGACCTTTCTCCGCAAATATATATTAATTCCTAATCAGATAATCAAATGCACCTAATGATGCGTTGGCACCTGATCCCATAGAAATTATAATTTGTTTATACGGGTTGTTCGTACAGTCACCTGCTGCAAATACGCCTGGGACGTTTGTTGCACCATGGTTATCGACGACGATTTCGCCTGTTCTTGTGCGCTCAATCGTATCGCCTAACCAATCCGTGTTTGGAACAAGACCAATTTGAACAAAGATTCCTTGAAGTTCAATATGGTGTACTTCTTCTGTTTCACGGTCTAGATAAGTGATACCATTCACTTTATCTGTACCCGTGATTTCTGTTGTTTGTGCGTTCTTAATCACTTTTACATTCGGTAAGCTATACAGACGCTCTTGTAGGACCGAATCGGCTCTTAGTTCTGCACCGAACTCAATAACTGTTACATGTTTAACGATACCCGCTAGGTCGATTGCTGCCTCGATACCTGAATTACCGCCACCGATGACCGCAACGTCTTTTCCTTCGAATAATGGGCCGTCACAATGTGGACAGTAAGCGACACCTTTATTTTTGAATTCTGCTTCACCAGGTACACCAACGTTTCTCCATCTTGCACCTGTGGAAAGAATGACTGACTTACTCTTAAGAACTGCACCGTTTTCTAATTCCACTTCAATGAGTTCTTTTCTTTGTAAGCTTTTCGCGCGTTGTAGATTCATCACGTCGACATCGTATTCTTTCACATGTTCTTCAAGACTAGCTGCAAGCTTAGGACCTTCTGTATACTTCGTACCGATAAAGTTCTCGATACCTAACGTATCCATGATTTGACCACCGAATCGCTCAGCAACAACTCCAGTACGGATACCTTTACGAGCAGCATAAATCGCTGCACTCGCACCTGCTGGGCCACCACCAACAACTAGTACATCAAATGGATCTTTATTAGAAAATTCGGCTGGATCTTCTGTGCTACCCATCTTCGCTAAAATTTCATCTAAAGTCATACGTCCACTGCCAAACACTTCTCCATTAAGGAAAACAGTTGGTACGGCCATGATGTTTTTGCTATCGACTTCTTCTTTAAAAGCCGCGCCATCGATCATTGTGTGTGTAATGCCTGGGTTTAACACACTCATGATATTCAAGGCCTGTACCACATCAGGACAATTATGGCATGTCAGACTAACGTAAGTTTCGAAATGAAACTCTCCTTGAATATTCTTTACCTGTTCCATCACCTTATCATCTACTTTTGGCGCGCGGCCACTTGCTTGTAATAAGGCTAATACTAAGGAAGTAAATTCATGACCAAGAGGAATACCAGCAAAAGCTACACCTGTATCTTCACCCATGCGATTCACGCTGAAGCTTGGTGTTCTTTTTAATGTAGCTGTTTCTACCTTAATTTTAGATGACATTGTGGCAAGTTCATCAACGAGAGAAAGCATATCTTTTGATACGTCATCGTCTCCGGTACTTACTTTCAGTAATACATCGCCCTCCATCAGTTGAAGATACTGATGGAGTTGCTCTTTAATTTCTGCTTCTAATATCATGGGGTTCCACTCCTTAAATTTTGCCGACTAAATCAAGGCTTGGCTTAAGTGTAGAAGATCCTTCTTTCCATTTTGCCGGGCAAACTTCGCCTGGATTAGAACGAACATATTGAGCTGCTTTAATTTTATCGATAAGAATGCTTGCGTCACGACCAATACCATCTGCATTGATTTCAACTGCTTGAATGATACCATCTGGATCGATAATGAATGTACCACGATCTGCTTGACCTAATTCTTCAATAAGAACATCGAAGTTACGAGAAATTGTATGTGATGGATCACCAATCATTGTATAAGTGATTTTACCAATTGCTTCTGATGTATCATGCCATGCTTTATGAGTAAAGTGAGAGTCTCTTGAAACAGAGAATACTTCTACACCTAGTTCTTGTAGAGCTGGGTATTGATCTTGAAGATCTTCAAGCTCTGTTGGGCAAACAAATGTAAAGTCAGCTGGGTAGAAACAAACGACACTCCAATGACCTTTAAGATCTGCTTCAGATACTTCAATAAAATCTCCATTTCTATATGCATGTGCGTTAAATGGTAATACTTCTTTTCCTATTAATGACATGTTGTAGTCCTCCTAAAAGTTGTTTAAATTTAATCATAGATTAACAGAATGATCACATTCATAATCTATAATTATTATTAATTAGCATTGATTATTATTATATTACTAATATTATATTTGTCAATTAAAGCGCATGAATTAATTTATATCAATCATTCCTAATCGGTTAAATATTATGAGGAATCAACGCTAAATATAGGCTATATAAGAAATGTATACGTTTTCAACTAAATATTACATTATTGTGAAATAAACTATAAAATAGAAAAAAAGAGTCTTCAATTGAGAATGGATAGCTTCAAATGAAAATTCTTCCCTCTCCATTCTAAGAGAGAACGGACAAATAAATACGATTTAAGAAAGGGAAAAACTAGTTCCATATGTGAGGGACTAGTATTTTACAGTCACTAAAAGAATATTTAGCACCTATTTAATTTTTAATATGATTTTCCCTTTTGCCCTCCCTGATTCTGCATATTCCATCGCTTTTTGTGCATCGTCAAATGAAAATTCTTTATCTATGATCGGCTTTATTTTACTAGCCTCAATCAAGTCTGCGATGGCTTTTAATTGTTTGCCACTTGGTTTCATAAATAAAAAAGTATAATGAACCTGATATTTTTTTTCAAGACTCGTAAGTTTATGGCTTGCCACGGAAAACAATAACGTCTTAAAAAAACCTGAGCCATAATCTTTACCGAAGCGAGCATTGGGTAGTCCCGAAACGGAAGCAATCTTTCCTCCAGGCCTTACCACTTCAAAAGATTTTTCTAATATTTCTCCGCCAAGCGTATCAAAGACTGCATCGTAGTCATTCAGTATCTCTTCAAATTGTTCCGTCTTGTAATTGATAATGATATCGGCTCCAAGAGATTTTACTAAATCTTCACCAGCTTGACTCGCAGTCGTTGCCACGGTAGCACCCATTTCTTTTGCCAACTGAATAGCAAAGGTGCCGACTCCACCTGCTCCAGCTTGAATAAACACCTTTTGACCCTTTTGCAATTGTAAAATATCTATTAACGCTTGATAAGAAGTTAGCCCTACCAACGGAATTGATGCTGCTTCTTCAAAGGTCAAATTTCTTGGCTTTAATGCAATGTCATCTTCATGAATGGCAAGGTATTCCGCAAAAGTGCCAATTTTACTCTTGCGGGGGCGGCCATATATTTCATCACCTATTTTAAAACGCGTCACTTTTTTACCGACTTTTGTAACAACACCAGAAAAATCATTACCTAATATAAGTGGCATACTATATTTAACTAATAGTTTCACTTTCCCATCCCGGATCTTAAAATCAATGGGATTAAAACTAGCGGCATAAATGGTTACGAGTACCTCATGATCACTCATTTCTGGTATAGACATATCTGCCAATTGCATGGGCACTTTTCCATATTGATCAATAACCATTGCTCTCATATTTCATCCTCCTTTTCCTTCATTATCTATAAAAATCATCCATGAATTTTTCAATATCCCCTACAAGCGTTTTTAATAACCCTAATTCTGTTCGTACATTTATATAATAAAAATTCTTTGTGCCTTCTTTACGCATTAATATGATTCCAGCTTCACGCAAGATCTTTAGATGATGAGAAACGGCAGGTCTTGAAAGATGCGTTTGATTAGTAATCTCACCCACGCGCATTCCCGTTTCACAATCCGTCCCCATAAGCACTAATAATATTGATTGACGCGTTTCATCACCAATGGCTGATAGCACCTTTTGACTTAGAATAAAATCCTCTTTAATCTTATTCAGTTGGACCTGTTTATTCATTCAGCTAAATTCCTCCAATTGTTTGTTGAATCGATTAAGTTGATAAACCAAATAACTTAAGAGAACAATATACTATTGGTTTTTCTAGTGCAATATTGAGAAAGAAAATCGAGACGAACACATTAACGTTTTAATCTTATAGACCCCATCATTCGCGCAGGTTTTATTACAATAAAGAAAAGCGTTTCTGCATAAACAGAAACGCTAGTATTCCTTCAAAATAAGAAGGTGGTTTGAGATGAACATGGTCAATTACTTCATTTCTAATTTCAATATAAACTGTTCGTCAATTTTTCCTATTTTCCGCTCACCAGTATCAACAAAACCAACTTTTAAGTACAATTGCTGTGCGGGAAAGTTTTTATGATTGACCGCCAAAACCACTTCATTGCAATCGGGAAAATGGGTGGTAATAAACGCTTTTAAATCGACCATCGCTTGCTTAGCATACCCTTTGCCCTGATGTTTGTAATCTATAGAAAGGGCTGTCAATAACATAGCATGAGGATTGACGGTATATTCACTTACCCTTTTTGTACTATGTAGCAGGAAAAAGCCTACTGGTAAGTCTTTTGAAAGGATCACCACTCGATATTCCCCATCAGAAACAGCTACTTTTTCCTTTGGTAATGCTGTAAATTTCGCTTGCGTTTCTGGTAATTCGAATCTATTTAATATGTCTAAGTGCTCCTCGCGATAAAATGCTAGTTGAACTTCTTCAGATGTATTCAGTTTCATTCTCTCCTTTTGACTATATTAAATCTGCTATTTGCTTTTTAAGTAAACCACATCATCATCCCAGACCACTTCAAATGGGCGCTGTTCATCCGCTTTAAGGACAAAGCCAGCAGGAATTTGACTTGCATTTTCACTCATAGAAATACCGTATCCCGTATTTTCCGGGTAACCATATACATAACAAACCACTTGATTATTCTTTTTAAATACAATTTGGTTCATTCCTTCATTGACTGTTTCACTAATAGTATCCCATTTATACCCGACTGTTTCATATATCCACTCTTTCTGTGTATAAGGCTCAAAGAAATAAACTTTATCCCAATCAAATGGGGTGATATCCAATAAATTTACTTCTTCTACAGATGACTCAATGGACAATACCTCTTCTTTCAATAAATCAGCATTCACTTCCCAGACATCTTTCTTGAAAAAGTTGAATAATTTCACACAAAAGACAGTAAGCAAAATGATACTAACTATGACTTTCGTTTTTTTGTACTTCATTTATATTGAACCCCTTACTTTCATCATGATTCTAGCAAAACCTACTATCCCCTAATCGTTTGTTCTTCTATGAATTCAATATTTCTTTTCTGTTGATGATAGGTAAGAATATGTTCTACTAAATGGGGATATAGTACGATGTTATTTAATTCAGATAATTTAATCCATTTTACATCTATTTGATTAGGATCAGGATACTTTGGTTGTTTAGGAACAGAGCCATTTGTCAGGGTACATTCAAAAATTAACTGCAACGAATGAGTATCACCAGATTTATGCGCATTCAAGTGGGGAGCATACTCATATATAAATGCTAAAGGACCTACATTCACATCAACTGATGCTTCTTCTTTCGCTTCTCGCTTCACAACTTCAATGACTGATTCATTCGGTTCTACACCGCCTGCAGGCAAATTATAATGAATGCCTCTCTCATCTTCATATTCAATCAAAAGAATCGAATCATTCTCAATAATCAGCGCACATGCCCTCACTCTTATTGGGTAAGTCATTAAAATCCCACCTTCTATTTATATAAGCCTATTATACAGTAAATATGGTAATTTTTTCTTTATAATTAAACAAAAAAAACATTTGGCTCCTCCTTCGCCAAATGTACTGACAGCCACTGATGCTATCCCCGCTATCAATAAGATAACAATTGAGTATGAATCTCACTTTAACGATATGTAAAACGTTTATTGATTTCTGATGTCAAAGGAAGTTATATCTCTCCATCCATACACCATCTCCGTATATTTCTCACCAGCCATATTCATTTCAATAGAATCAATCTTTTCACCACCAAGGGCTTCATAAAATCGATAAGAGTGATTATCCTCCACAACTAGGACGAGCATTGATTGATATCCTTTTTGTTTCAGTTCAGTAGTAACGGCTGCAAACAGAGCCGAGCCCACTCCTTTTCTTTGATACTCCTCTAATAAATAAATCGCATATAGCTCGCCATCAAAACCATTGTACTTCCCACTTCTCTCTTTCCCACCCGAAGAAAATCCAATGATTTCACCCACCTCATTTTCAGCTACATATACGCCACCGAGAGGAATATTGTTTTCCATAATGTTTCCCTTTTTTCGTAAGAAAGCCTATTTAGATATTCTTGTGGAAAAATAGTAGCATAGGTGCTACGCCAACTATCGACATGGACTTTTGCTATACCCATGGCATCCTCGATAACTGCTTTTCTAATGGTAAAAGGAGTTTGATTCATTGTTTTTCCTCCCCTGGGTATTTTTGTAAGTAATTCGTTTTAGAGTCTAAATATTCCTCCTTCTATAATGAAATATTATGCTAATTTATACTGGAATTAATAATTTAGACCTTAGTGCCAAAGGACTATAGTTTCCAATCATCGTTGTTGTTACTCTATTATTAATCCTTTTGCTTATACCCATAAAGAGAAACAATTGTACAGAATTATATATCATGTTTTGTATTGTTGGGTTTGCTACATGGTTCATTGACGCATTTGTCTTAAGAGTTTCGACTTGATTGACTTAGAATCACCTTCAAAACCCGAACTCGGAGATATCATCTCATTCACATTCATCCCTTCATCATTGGCGACGTTGATAACAAATGAAAGTTTGGAAGATTTGTTAACGCCTTTCTTTATTACATCGGAGGTAAAAAGCCACTCCACTTTTTGAACGCGCGACTGAACCCATCCATTGACTGATAACCATACTTTAGCGCAACACCTGTCACTTTTTCTTTATTTAATGAATCCATGCTTGCTCTGATATTCTTCTGCTTTTTAAATATTCATTAAGTGTTAAACCTGGAAGATAAAAAAATATCTTTCTAAAATGGTAGTTAGATATTTTCGGCCTGTTCAAAGGAGAAAGCGATATGGAATTTAGGATTGAAAATAAACCTGCCATTCAGATGGGATGGTCGGTGTAAGTATACGAGTACTTATGCAATTTGAAAGCGTCCACAACGAAATCGTCCAACTAGCCAAAAGTATCACAGACGAACAAAAAGAGGAAATGCGCTCCCTGCAGAACTTTGCCCCTTTTGAGATTATCAACGCTTCATATGAAGCTGACGCAAACTTCATAAAAGAAGAAGGGGATTTGACTTACCTTATAGGTGTTCTAACAACTTCAAATCAAATAAGTAACCAATTAGACAAAGTACCTGTTTCTGCAAACACATGGGCAATATTCCCGAATGAAGGTCCATTTCCTACAACCTTACAAGACACCTATGGCAAAAGTGTACTCTGAGTGGCTCCCATCTTCTAATTATGAATTAATAAGGGCACCAAACTTTTCCTTTACTAAAATGGATCAGCTCAAGCCAGGTTACGCTTATAGTGAAGTTTGGATACCTGTTATGAAGAAGTAAGTAAGCAATCATGAGAACCTAACAACTAAGAAAGGCATATAGACTCTCACAGCTACCTGTAAGAGTCTCTTGCATCATCTTAGTGTACTTTTTTGCTCAATAAAACATCACTATTTACGTGCTCTATATTCTGTCATATAAAGCTTAAGACTCAACACCAGCGGTTCTCATTGAACTCTTTAGTAATCTTAAATGTGATATAAAAAATAAGGTTCCTTTACTCCGTGGTTCAAGTAGACTCTGTTCGTTTAGCCACTACCTAATTCTTCAAGCTTTTGCATGATTTCTTCTGGTTATAATTATAAAAAAGGTTGCATTCGTATCCAAAAAACGAGAAAGATGGTATTTTGAAAATGTTAATAAAACATCTCTATAAACAACTCTCTAAAAGGCTCATCAAGAGTTGCACATACAAGTTTACTCCAAGTGCTTATTTCAATGGTATCACTTTCAACACACCATATTTTATAATGCTCATCACCATATCTATCAATTGGTACATCTGTATCCGTCATAGCATCTCTATATTTTTCTTCAAAAAGACCTTTTGAGTATTGATTTACCGAAAAATCAATATGATTAAATATCTTTTTATCCGGATAGTACTTTGCATGCACATAATTTGTAAGCACAAAGTTGTCTTTAACCTTCTCAGGATTCCATAATTCTTCAACCTCAATATGATAAAAATTCCGACCATCTGGATCTCTATCTGGTTTAATTATCATAACCACTTTATCTAAATATTTTGGATCATAATGTACTATAATTTCCTTCTTGTTGATTAGTTTTTCTATATCACCAAAATCAACTGTAATCCCACGATATTTTTGAAAATCCATAGTCGCAGTGCATATCATTTTATCTGCCGGCACAGCAACTTTTTCATCACACCTAAAATATAACTCAGCTTTAGGAATTTCTGCATTAATTATCTTAATAGTATATGGAACGTCATCAATAGCTGCCCCAATAGTAGTATCAAAAAATATATTATAAAGGTAGTATCGACCATCAAGAATAAATCCTTGCCTCAAAAACTTCGCATCATTTACTAAACTTAATCCGTATTTGTTATGTGGAGTCCGTAACACTTCATATCTTCGAATTTCTTCAATACCTTTTATTTCAATCATTTTACTTTTTATTAAATAACATACTAATGCATATATTAAGAGCTTATTATCCAATTCATAATAATCTTGAAATCTTGACTTCGATGATATAACAGACCAGATTAGGGGTACATTTTTATTTATCTCTTCAAACTCTTGTTTAGGTATCAATAATCGGAAACCAACATACCAAAAATTATCGTCATCAAAACATAACCAACATAATTCTTCTATATTTACTTCACTCATTAGATATTCATGATAAGCTTCCTCAACTAGTGCTGTTAAAAAATATGGAATATTATATGGTTCATGAGTAAATAAACGAAATGTATCTGCTGTATAATATTTCAAATATACATTTGGATGGAATATACGTGCTACCCCACCATGTGGCTGCTTCTTCATACTCCTAAAATAATAATTCGCCTCTCGAAACAAATTAGAGGATACTATTCTATCAATCAAATAAGATAAATCTCTATTATCATCCATGTTTAAATATCTTTCCTTTATCGATTGAATTATTTAATTCATATATCTACAAAACGTATCGCAGATTGATTAATCAAATCAATTTGCCATCGTTTCCATTTAAAATTAAGATTACCTATCATAGCTATTCGATATTCTTTATTAATATCAATTATGTCTTTATTTCTGCCTCTATAAATTTGTGTTCTGTACTTCCATTCTCCGTTTTTATTCAGAGTCCATAAATTTAATAAATAATATTTATAGCTGTCTCCATCAACATTAACTTTTTCTTTTTCAACTATCTCTAATTTTACATCCCCATAAAATAAATAAAGATCCGTTCCATCAGTTTCATCAATCCAACTCGATAAGCTTTTTCTTCTGAGTGATTTCAACTCAATAACATCTTTTCTCACTTCAGGAATTAACATTGGACTTGAGCTGTTTTTACTATTAGAGATATTGTTATTAGTTAAGATATTAGGTTTTTGATTTTTCACTTTAAACAACATATGCATAATAGAATTTAACTTTTCTTGGATTTGACAATTAGTTAATCCTTTAACATAATTTTGAATCGTTTTCCTAGAAGCATAGTCGTATATATATGAACAATTATCTTCATGTGAAGATGACGGTTTCTTTTTTAAATGAGCTCTTCTACCAGACGTTTCTCTTACTAAAAACAATTCTGCTTTTTCGCACTCTGGACAAAACATTGCTTCTTCAAAAGGAGTGTAATCACCGTATTTGTTTTTAGCATAATCCACCACAGCTTTAACATTACAGTTCTTACCCGTTTTAACATAATAAAATTCTTCAAAACTCTTAGATTTAGCCATAATATCACCTTAATCGTAATTATTTTAAAATACTCTCTTCCTTAAAATTACAAGTTCCAATTATCTTAACATTTTTAGTTGCACTAATAATTCCTACACTATATTTAGCCCTTGTAAGAGCAACATAAAATTTAGCTAAAGTGGTTTCATCTAAATCTAATTCCCCAGTTCTCAAAAACTTCTCCATCTTAGCTGTAGGTTTTATAAGCACCCTATCAAATGTTAGACCTTTTGAATCTCCAAAATTAATCGCTCTTGGTAAGACCGTTCTAGCGTCGTATCTTAAACACTGGGGATTAAATTTTTGAAGATACTCTTCCACATCATTTGGATGAACAATAAATATGCCATCGTGTCCAGTACGTTCTTCATTTGTTGATACTGTACTAGCCATACCCAAGAATAAGCTATCAGCGAAATCACATATTAACTGATTGCATCTATGGCTAATATTTAAACTTTGATCAACCTCACAGATATCTGTTCTTTCCATAAAGTAATGAATAATATTTATCCCTTTATATTTTTTGTTCTTATTAGTATTATTCGTTGCATAAGTTGCTTGTCTAATATCACCTACAAATAATACGTTTATATTAGAATGCATAAAAAAATTAAATATCTCTAAATCATACCCAGCCATATCTTGTACTTCATCTATAAAAATAGAGTCATATAATTCGCTAATACGAGTAACACCCTTATACTCACTGTTTTGTGCAATTAGCTCTGCTAATTCAGAAAGTCTATCCTTGTTAACTTCATTTTTTGCATTTAAAAAATAAGCCTTAATATTAGTTTTCGTTGCAAACCTATTAATAGGGCCTGTAGGAAAATATACACCTTCTATACGTTCTTCATAAACGAAATTTTGATACGGTCTTATTAAATCAGATAATAAAAATGCATACCAACTTTTCACTACAAGATGCTTTGGTATAAATCCATGTAGCTCTATAATTTTCTTCTCAATTTCTTCACGATTCTTATTAGTATATGTAACAATCAAAGTCTTTTTGGGGGCATTTTTAAGCGCTTTTTTCACTATATATGTTGTTTTTCCAGAACCAGCAGCTGCAACAATAATTTTATTCTTCAATTGCATTTAATATATACCTCGGCATTTGAATAGTTTTATCAGATTCAAATATTTTTAATGCACACCTTGTTTTATTATTTAGCATATACGTAATTAAACGATCATCTGTATAATCAGGATGACCTAAAATTTCTTTAAGAATCGATAGATTTGGTTTGTTAGCGTCAACAATATTTAGTTCAAGTGTTTTAAGATTTTCATCCAGACCATAGTGGAGTTTCACTAAATCATTTGATGAATATTCTTCGTACTTCTTATGAATATTCTGTTCAATGTCACCATCGTTATCTGTAATTATTGTAATTTCTTTTTGAAGATTAGCGGATATCTCTATAAACCTTTTAAAAGACAAACCATCTATACAAAATATATCTACACCATTTTCTAAAGGTAATTTGCCATACAAATCTTTATACGCTCGTTGTACTATTAAATCTTCAGATGGTCCCTCCACTAAAATAACTTTACGACTTAATACGATACGCAGCGTATCATAACCAGGCAACCTCATAAAGAACTCTCTAGTTTCATCTTCAAGATCATTGAACGATGTTGTCTCCTTCTCACTAGAGAGTAAAATCATCCTTCCAATGTCCAATTTATTTAAAATAAAACTACTATGCGTTGTAATTATTAATTGTTTATTTTCATTCTTAGTTTTAATTATATTTAATAATTTATTTAAATTAGAAAGAGATAAATGATTTTCAGGTTCTTCTATTAAGACTACTGCTTCTAAATCTGTATTAGATTCTAATGCTAATTTCATTTTTATAGCATTTTGTTCACCTTTCCCTATGTAATCAAATGGAACCTCATCTAAATATGCAGTAATAATTTTATCCCAATTAGTTTTGCTCGAAATATCGACCGATACATTTAAATTTTTATCAGTAATATTTCCTTTCTTTTCGTTTAAGCTTTCATTTATTGTTGCAATGGATTGATTTTCGGAAAATGTTTCTTTTAGCTTTCTGTAATGAACAGCTAGTTCTGTGCGTTGTGAAGGTTCTAAGGAGTCATTTAAAATCTTGTGCAGATATATATCTGTACCATTTTGATATTTTGAAGTGGATGTATCTATTAGTGTGGATCTGGCAGGTATACTTCTTGAAGTTAGGCTATTCCCAGCAAAAGATCGCCAAACTACTTTGTAATATTCAATTGGTAACGTTTTAATTGTACTTACATCTTGAATATATGCTTCGTACTCGGTGTGGTAAGTTGAATCAAATTCAATGCTGATAGATACACCTGGAGTATCAATTCTTAACAAGTTATTTGTCCCTTTTAATTCGCTGTAAATGTTGTTTGGATTATTAAAATACAGTTCAATACTGATTCTAGGTAATTCAGCTTGTGCATTAGTTATTAATTGTTGTAAATACGTTCTTACACTATTAATGTTAAACAAATATGGACTTAATTCATTCTGAAGCAGCCTATTATTTAATTGGCCCGTCAAAACTAAATTTATTGCTTCTAATAATGTTGATTTCCCAGCTTCATTATCTCCAATGATAATATTTAAATCAGAATTCAAATCTAACTCAAATTCCTGAAATGACTTATAGTTATTTATTTTTAATTTATTTATCATACCTAATATCCTTTCGCTTCGTGCTTTATTAAAACAATTTTTTATAAAAAGTTTTTACTGTTTTGTATTGATACTTTATTAAACACCCCACCTTTAATCCTATATATACAACTTACCGACTTTAAAAGTATCCTCTAATGGTCACTAATGTTAGTATCTTCAATTACTCATTCAATCTCCTAACTCATTAATTCTTATGAAATTTTCAACAGGCTCCCTCTATTAGTAACCAACTTCAATTATGTTCTTTTTCTTTTTTATTCATATACACCTAACACTTCATTATTATTGTACAATAACCTGTTATTAGTTTCCTAAACGAGACTATATTTATCTTGTAGCGTCTTTTTCGCTCTTCTTCCTTTTATATTTTTTCTTTTGCATTTTCATAGAAGTTTTTGGAAGTTTTATTTCTAATTCAAATGGACGAACATCTATATCATTATAAGTTATCTGTATATCTTCATTTCCACTCAGAATTTTATAATCCTCAATGATATAATTATAAATTTCTTTGTAAAACTCTAAATTGCCAGTCATGCTATGATATAGACTGAGTAGCCATTGGCCTTCATATTTATTAAATTTTGCAATATATATTGGGTTAAAGTTATTTAAGTACCAATTCAATTCTTCTTTAGGCCAAAATTCTTTAATATTTTCTAGGTGAGCATTCAAAAGTGATTCAGGTTCATGCAATCCCCAATTCCTTGAATTATTCATTTCACTAAGCATTTGAGATAAATTATCTGGTACTTCTCCAATTAATTGTTTAACCTCTATATTTCGCTTAACTAGTTTCTTTTTAAATTTAGTATAAGACATTGAATCATTTTGCATATCACCCAGCAAATTTAATATTTTATTTTCAACAAATTGAGTTTTATCTCTGAAATCTTCGTATAAATTTGAATCAATCTCTAACTCTGGATTTTCTATTAACGCTAATTCCTCTACAATTGATTTTAAACTATCTCCATACTTTTCAAGGGAGTTGAAATGATTATTTAAACCAATAATAATTTGTCTTAGATAAATTAAGTAATCATTTTTAGATACAACTTTAAATTGTTTATAATTGTTCATATGTTACCACCTCTAATCTTAAAACTATACTGTTCTAGCCATCTAACTCTTTTAAATTCCCTTCATTACTATAAATATAGTTGAATTCTAATCTTTTCGACACATAACCCTTATCATTTAAGAATTGTTATTCCCCACCAATACACCAAATTATTTGCATACCATTCTTTTCAAGCTACCCATCTAAACATCTTTCCGCCCATTTCCAGCTAAATTCCGCTACTCTTTCTGTAACACCTAAACCATTAATCCATCTGAAGATTTCCCCGGCTGTTCTTCTATTAGTTTTGTAGGTGACCACTCATAAACACAAGTCATCGTATAATTTCCGAAATCTCCAGGGAACTCATTAGTGAACTCTTAATCGAAGAATATTTTTCACCAACAAAGTTTTATTATAAAGTCTATAAATTCTCTATTAAATTTCTCTGAGAAAGTTATTCCTAGATCTTCTATAATACCTGAATACATGTAAAATTCATTTAGAAACACCTCTATTTTCCATACTTGTTAAATTCGGATTCTAGATTTTCTATATTCAAGCTACTTACTATATTTTCTTCTATGAAATACTCTCTAAATCTCTCATATGTAAACCTAATTACTTCAATAAATTCTCCATTTTATCAGTGATTATACCTAATGCTAGTAATCCTTCTGAAATTAATAAATCTATTAACTCTTTTCTGAAATTAGGTTTAGGATCTATATTTTGTATAATTTCATATGCTCATTAATATCAATACCAAACATATTAATAGGAAAATTTTTCTCTACAATAACATTCTTTACTCTAAGTGCAGTTTTAACAGAACTATTGATTTAACTCCACTCGCTAATCTCAAGCCTCTCAGTAAAATATTTGGCTTGCCAAGCTTGTTCTGAGTCATCTTTTAATTCCCAAAACATTCAACCCCAGCATCTCCGCCTGCACCCCCTTTTCTTATAAAAACAAGACTATTTCTAGGTTTGTTTAAATGAGCTAATTGACAAATTAACTCTTCAAATTCTCCATCTTTACTACCATCAAAAGGTCTAATATGTAAAAAATCAAGTTCTATCATTCAACCATCCCCCATAATCTTCAATGAAAATCCAATAACCATTTTTGTAATTATTACACGAAATATATTTTTATCTCCTATTATTAAATGCAGATCTTTAAGTTTTAGAAAATTCTGCTACAAATTCCACGTGTGGAACTGGATTTTGCAATACATGAGATGTTTAGTGAAGAATTAATTAAAAAAACCTACTAAGTCTGGTTCATTCCCTAGTCTACTTTGGTTTTTTCCCTTTCTTCCTTGGGAATTTTTAAAACACTTTACATTTCTGGATAATTTTTGTATAACTGCTGTTATTTCTATCTTTCTCTTATCATATTTTTTTAATCGCTTCCCCATGCAATGATTACTAGGTCTGATTTCTTTATAGCTTCAACAATGTATTTATCCGTTTCTCTTCTAATTAGGTCTTGGTCCTTTATTAATTTCTCAGGATCAGTAGCTATATAAGAGAATAGGATAACTATATCTAATGAACCATACTGACATTCTACTAAGTAATTTCCCATTTTCATTACAGTTAAATCAACTTTTATTTGATCTGCGAAGTTTGGGTTTAACATTATAATTGTGGCTTTCTTTTATTTTCGTCCCACTTCCTTTGTAAGAGAAATGAGAAATCTATGTAACTGATCATCTGAAAAAATAACTGTTGTTTCTACTATAGTCTTTTTTCTAGTACCATGAAATCTCCCTCCCCATTGGTAGACAACAAACCATATTTTCCTAAATTATACAACACATCGTATTTTTTTACTATTTTTACAATTAGGTCTTGCATTATAAAGCCGCCGTTTTAATAGAGTTTGATAAACGGCGCAAAGAATAATCTTGATATTCCCCCCTCAATGAATTCAACGTACTCTCCACTAGTCAAATAGGTTCCCAACTTAAAGAGGCGACTACGACCTCTTGCAGCAACAGGTGGATGAATGCTGGTTTCAAATAGAACTCATCTTACTAACAAAATAATAAAAAAGGACAGGAAGCGTATCATTCTAGCTACCCGTCTCGATCAACTACACTAAATTTTTATCTCAACTCTTCATCCAATGGCACTATAACCTCATCCAACGCTTTCCGCCATGTCCTCTTCATCTCCGGTCCATATTTTAACGGTTTTGCTTCCGGATGGATTGCTTTGTACTTATCAAATTGCTTGCTGTTAAGGATGCCGGCAATATTAGGAATCGGTTCGGTGCCGATGATGTATTGCATGGCTGATAGATGGAGTTCATTTTCGTCTACGAACCATGTTTGGGCAAATTCTTGAATACGTTCGTTCTTTGTTTGTGTAAAGAATTGACGTTTGACAGCTAGGATATCTTCGTTGGCATCAATTTCTTTCTGGTCTATGGCATTCAAGATGTCATTGTACACTGCTTTTACTGCTTCAGGCTTCTTCAATTTCTGTAAAGCTTTTTCGATTTCCTGACGGATATCTTGGTTGTTGGCCGAGTAGTTCCCGAGTAATTGATCGATAAAAGCGGAATCAATATCATAGAGTTTGATTGTATTTTCTCCGTAAAATTCAATCTCTGAGAAATCAGGACTTGTTTCCTCTTCACCCTCGTCTTTTTCATTGACGAGTGACCCTTTTATCGTATTGTATACACCGATTGTTTCCTCAATTAGCATAACCTGATCTCTGAGTGCCTGTGATTTCTCCATATCATCATTATAATTATCGTACGTGACAAGGGCTTCATAAGCATTGCTTAGCTCTTGAAAGGTTTTGACAAATTCAATACGTGTCTCTATTGGCGATTGCTCATCAATATCCGTCGGGATGATTTCAAAAGACTTTAATTTCTTATGTGCTTTTTTAAATCGTCTTAATGAGTCATCATACGTTGGATAGACAAGATCTGTTTCTTCTTGTTTGTCAGAGTATAATTTCGTCGCATCTGCTACATTCTTTTCCATCGTCCACGGTTTTCTAAAAGTCATAATAAGCCCTTTTGTTTTCCCTGGATACGTACGGTTCGTTCGTGAAAAAGCTTGTATGAGATTGGCATAGCTTAAGTTTCGGTCAACAAACAGTGTTTGAATGGTCGGCGCATCGAAGCCAGTTAAAAGTCGATCGACTACAATGACTATATCTAAATGCTTCCCAAATTGCTTATACTCTGCTTTTTTTCGAGCTAAGCGATTATTAATATCGCCATTATATCTCTCTATATCTTGAATCGACCATGACGTATCATAATACGCATTGTACTCTTTGATGATTTGCTTCATTTCCTCTTGATTCTCATTGGCATTTTCTTCATTTTCCTGTAATGAGTAAGTAATGGCAATGCGAGGGAAGTCAGGATCTTCTATCGTACGCCCTTTACGGATTGGGTGATCAGCAAACTCATCCGTTAACCAATTTGGGTTTTGTGTCATTTGCTTAATCGCATGATAATAGCGCTTTGCCATATCAATAGAGCTGGTCGTTAAAATGGCAGACTTTTGTGGTCGGCCGTTTTGAAAATCAAACTTCGTATACGCATTATCTGGTCGAAAGATCTTATGGATGACTTTCTGGATATGGTCATCATTTTCATAGTTCGCTGGCGATAAGTAGGTCTCTTTTTCCATACCATCCATTTGATCAATCAAATCATTAATTTCATTATCCGTTTTATTCGCGTATTTCTCATTTTTGCGCAGTTCATTGAATATGTGGTTGCTTAAAGAAACGGGTTCGACAGTATCTTCATGTTCGACTTGAAATCCTAGGACAGCATGATCATCTAACGCATTTTTAATCGTGTATGTATGTAATACATCCCCGTACTGATCTCTCGTCGTACGTGCTAATCTTCCCTTTGCTTGCTTCTTATTGTCATCGAATATCGGCGTGCCTGTGAACCCAAACCAAGTAGAATTAGGGAATGACTTCTTAATGGATTCCATCCCTTCCGCACTCAGAGCACGATGGCATTCATCCACAACAAAGACAATATGTTGCCCCACCAACTTCTGAAAACGATTCTTCCCCTCTTTTTCTTCTTGTTTTTTCGCATATTCTAATGCTTTTTCTAGCTTTTGACGGGTTGTAATAATGACCGTATTTGAATTTGCATCCGCTAGTAATGTTTGACTGAGCTCTTTTGAACTACCTGTTCCGACGATTAAACTATTCGATTTTGCTTTACCTGATGAAATTCCAGTATTAAATTCGGAAGCAAATTTCGTGAATTCCGTCGTCGTTTGGTTATCTAAATCTTTTCTGTCAATCAACATAATCGTCCGGTCAACTCCCGGTTTTCGGGCCAATAACTTTGTAGAAACAAAGCTCGTTAACGTTTTTCCTGAGCCTGTCGCATGCCATACGTATCCAGATTCGTGTTTCATTGCTGAAGTAAACAATGCTTCGATGGCGTGTATTTGATAAGGGTGCAATACCATCAAGGCTTTGAAGTCATTTTCTTCACTAACGATAGTATAATGAGCAATGAGACGATGCGCATCAGGAATATTCAATACTTGTTTAACAAATTCGTAGAGATTATCTACTTTGCGATTGTCTTTTGTCCGCCAGCTAAAGACGAATTTCTTATGCATATCTTTTGGCGTCGCATTGGCAAAATAACGCGTTGTCTGCTCATTCGAAATAACAAATAACTGAAGAGTCGAAAAAATATTGTTACGAAAAACCCCTTCTTCGGCATATTTTTTTACTTGATTATATGCTTGAAACACACCATCTTTAGCCGTCGCTTGTTTTAATTCGATTTGAACAATAGGTAAGCCGTTAATCAACAAAGTCACATCAAAACGGCGTTCACGACCATCTTCTTGGACTCTTTTCTTCGCAATTTGATGAACCACTTCGTATCTCGAAATTCCTCCACCAATATCTTGGTTAGAAAAAAGAACTAACGACAGCGACCCTAAAGAAATATCATCGCGCTCAATCGTAATCCGCGCAATGCCATTTTCCCCTTTTAACCATCGTGCGGCATCAAAAGGGGTTTGCGTTCTCAGTAAAATTTCTGTCTTTACTTTATCAAACTCCTTATCAGAAATCGGGAGTTCCCCAATTTCTGATAAGTTATTCTGTGTAATGATATTACGTAAATTCTGCCATAAATCAGCTTCAGATTTTAAATCCGAACGATAATTCCACTGATTATGACCCTCTCCAAGCACCTCTATCAGCCGGCGCTCGACCTCTGCTTCATCTCGATGTGCGACTTTCACTATCATCTCACCACTTTCTTATATAAACATCTTTTGTAGGAATGCTTTTTTTGTTTCTTTAAGGGCATCTAATTCTTTTTGTTGTAGAGCAATGGTTTCGTCTAGTTGTTTGAAGAAATTACCGATTTGGGTTTGTTCTTCAATGTTATTAGGAAAAATAATAACTTTTTCTAATAATTCATTTTTAGTTATACCTTTTATTGAAGTGCCTTGTACCTTTGTTAACTCTTTTTGTAAAAGTTTATATAATGAATAAACTCCAAACCATTCATCTACCTTTAAATTACTAAGTGAAAGAAAGTCTTGACTAGTAGTATATGAGTAATTCATTAAAGCAATTTTCCCAACACCTACTCTAGTCACTATAGCTATTGAATTTTCAGGAATTAGCTTAGTAGCCGAATTTTGTAGACCTAGTTTAGTTATTTTTTTCTTAGCTAATACGTTACTAACTTGATGTTCCACTACATCAGAACTTTGAATCCAAGGAATATCTCCATTCCAATATTCATTAATAGATGTTTTTGGAGTACCTCCTCCTAAAGTTGTGGCTGAGAAATCATTGACCTTACACTCTTCCCACTCCCCACTAAACCCAGGAAAACGAACTTCCGGTACAGTCTCCCCTTCTTTTGGAAACATCTTTTGCAAAAATCCTTGTTTCGTTTGTTTTAAGGTGTCTAGTTCTTGCTGCCCGAGAGCAATTCTTTCGTCTAGTTGTTTGAAGAAGTTGCCGATTCTGGTTTGTTCAACTCTTTTAGGAAAAATCAGATTAACTTCTTTTAAATCTGAATTATGAAGATGAACTATAGATTTACCTTGAGCACGTTTACTTAATTCTTTTTGTTGTTTGCCGTTAGAAATTGTCAGTGCCAAGAATATATGATCAATATCTTTATTTGGTCGAACAATATTTATGTCTCCACCTAAAATAATTCCTGGTTTACTAACAAATGAAGCTCTCGCAATATCTTCAGAAGATTCTCCAGAAGATGGAACGATAACCTCATTTCCGTTACTAAATATTGTTTTACCTTTTTCGATAGCAAATGTATCTACAGATTCAATTACACTTTCATACTTTGTATACAATCGTCCATACAAAATGATTGGTTTTCCCTCTTTAGCCAAGTCCCCTTTGGAATACCCACTTCCTTTAGAAAATTCTGCTAGTTTATCTAATTTACATTGCTCCCACTCCTCATTAAACCCTTTAAACCTAATTTCTGGCACTTTCTTATTTCCCACGATTAAACACCTCTAACGCGCCTTTCATCCATTCTGCATTTTTCTCATCGAACTGCATCGAAGAAATCATTTCATACAGGCTAGATTCCAGTTTTTCTTTCTCTTTTCGAATTTCTTGAACGGATGCTCCGATTGCAACCATATCAACAGGTTCTTCTTCTTCAAATGTGTCGACATACCTTGGGATGTTTAAGTTGAAGTCATTTTCTTTGATTTCCTCAAAACTTGCCACATGCGCATACTTTTCAACGTTTTCTCTTTTTTTGTATGTCTCTACAACTTTATCAATGTTTTCTTGAGATAGTTTATTTTGGTTCTTACCTTTAATGAACTCTTTGCTTGCATCAATAAACAACACATCACGAGTGGTACGGTTTTTCTTTAAAATAATGACCGTTGTTGGGATGCTTGTCCCGAAGAATAAGTTTGCAGGCATGCCGATGACCGCATCGATGCTTCCGTCTTCTAGTAACTTTTTACGAATTACACCCTCTGCTGCGCCCCGGAATAGGACACCATGCGGTAAGACAATGGCCATCGTTCCTGAATCTTTTAAATGATATAAGCCGTGCAAAAGAAAAGCAAAGTCTGCTTTTGATTTTGGTGCTAATTTTCCGTAACGATTAAAGCGAGAATCATCTAAGAATGTATCGTCTGGAGACCATTTGGCTGAGTATGGTGGATTCATCGTCACAGAATCAAATGTATAAGGTTCATCTGTTGGCCAGTCTTTATTTAATGTGTCTCCATTACGTAAACGCATATCTTCATCATTTACTCCGTGCAAAATTAAGTTCATCTTTGCTAAGTTGAACGTTGTTGTATTCAGTTCTTGTCCATGATATTTCATGCTTTCTGGATGATTAATGAAGTTACGAATATTCAACATTAACGAGCCTGAACCCATTGTAGGATCATACACACTAAATAGCTTCTTGTCTTCTTGACCTATGGCGGCAATACGAGCCATCATCACCGACACTTCATGTGGCGTATAGAATTCGCCAGCTTTTTTTCCCGCTTCTGAAGCGAATTGGCTAATTAAATATTCATACGCATCACCAATGACATCGCCACTATGCCCGACAACATCGATATCATTTAGCTTTTTCAACACTTCCGTAATGGTAATATTCCTTTGTTGGTCATCGGATCCAAGCTTTTTCGATTTCAAATCAACATCATCAAACAAGCCATTGAACTGAACATATTTAAAAGATAAATCAATGAACGCTTTATTTAGATCATTTAATTGAAAGATATTTTGTTTGGCTTGCGCCGTTAATTCATTGAATAAATACTGAGGTTCAATATCATAGCCGAGCGTATCGATTAAAGTTTCGACTAAGTCACCTCTGATGTCTTCATCAGCAAGTAACCCTTTGTATAATTCAGCTTGCTTTTCTTGTGTATCAAATTCCTCCGGAGATTCATCTGCTACTTCAACAACTTTTCCCAATAATTGATCAGATAAATATTTATAGAAAATCAATCCTAATAAATAGTTTTTATACTCTGAAGCATCCATCTTGCTTCGTAAATTATCTGCCGCACTAAATAATTTTTGATGTAAAACTGCCATGTTTGTTCCTCGCTTTTATCATTAATTTTTTCTGTTCTGCTTTTTTGAGAGCGCTTAACATTCTCGGAAAATACTATTTTTAACCATAACTTTATCTAACAAGCCCTAGTAAGTATTAAGATTCATCTATATTCCTTCTTTTCATATAATCCTTCCGAATCATTATTAAAATAATAACAATATACATTATACTATTGAATAGTCCCTTTCGCACAAGCATGTTAAAGTTATTATTCCATATTTATCAAGACCAAAGACCACCATTCTTAACTCATCTTAACAGGAATGAAAACATTGAAAACAAAATAAAAAACTTACTTCAATTAAATTAGCTTACACCACCGGTCCTGTATCCTCTAGTCAAAAAGTTACGCACACAAAGAAGGAGCACTTTACATCCAATATACCTTTTATAAAAGAATTAACCTTTAATGCTATTCCACTTATGCTCAGTTAACTTCATCCCAAATAGAACCAATCTTACCATTTTACTAAGTAAAGCCAACGTTTTTTCAATTTTTTTCTTTCATCAATATTTTTGATTTAAGTCTTAAACGAATCTGTTATATAAACATATTGACAAGCTGGTGAACAAATGGTTTTGCTGAACATACTAAAAAGAAGGGATTGATTTTATGTTTAATATTTGTCGCTGTACGACTCAACTTTTAGAGGAAGAAGTGAGGGGTGATTACTATATCTGTTATCTTCGATGTAACAAATGTGGACACAAGACCACTTGCATTTATTATGGGGGGAAGCTTCTATTCCGGTCAGACAAGAAAAAGGACTGGGCAATATTCAACAAGGATATTTCCTACCTAGTAGAAGAAAATCCAGATTAAAAAATGAGCTGACCAAGATTGAGAATAAAGCAAATAAATTAGGTTCTAGAAAGAAGGATTACCTTGATATGTATGCAGAGGAAATAATATCTCGGGAAGAGCTTGTGGAATACCGTAGTATCAAGAAAAGCTATAAGAGCGCGAAAGTGAGAACTATGAGAGTGATTTAGGAAACATAAAGAAGTAACAATACTAGACACTTTAACTCATCAAGGCTTGTACTCACTGGTGAATAAAGGTACCGGTAGCACTGAAGTAACCCAAGGATTCATTGCAACATCGTAAATCCTTTCGACGAACAAAAATAAGCAACCACCACAAGGGTTAGTTGCCTTCTTTCAAAACAAGCTGCGCCACACATTCGACGTGCATCGTCTGCGGAAACATATCCACCGGCTGCACCTCCACAGTCCGATACCCCCCATCCTCAAGCACCCTTAAATCACGCGCTAATGTACCAGGATTACATGACACATAAACAACCTTCTTCGGTTTCATGTCAATAATGGTTTGCAACAGTGCTTCGTCGCAGCCTTTTCTTGGCGGGTCGACGACGAGGACGTCTGCTTTGTGTCCTTTTTCGTACCAGGCTGGGATGACTTCTTCTGCTTTTCCGACGGCGAAGTTTGCGTTGGTTATGTTGTTGAGTTCGGCGTTGCGTTTGGCGTCTTCAATGGCTTCGGGAACGATTTCGACGCCGAAGACGGATTTGGCTTTTTGGGCAAGGAAGAGTGAGATGGTACCGATGCCACAGTAGGCGTCGATGACTTCTTCTTTTCCTGTGAGTGCTGCGTATTCTAGAGCTTTGTCGTAAAGGACTTTTGTTTGTTCTGGGTTAACTTGATAGAAGGATCTTGCTGAGATGGCAAAGCGCACATCACCAATATAGTCATAGATGACTTCTTGTCCCCAGAGTACACGGGTTTCGTCACCCATGATGACATTTGTTTTCTTAGGGTTAACGTTTTGAACGATAGATTTGACGCCTGCAATATTCTCTGTGATGTCCGCGATGATTTTCTTTCTATTCGGTAGATCCTTCGCTTTTGTGACAAGGACAATCATGACATCCCCCGTAACTAAACCGTAGCGGGCCATGATATGCCGAAGATCGCCTTTATGGCGCTGCTCATCGTATGCACGAACGCCATTTTTATTGCAGATGTCTTTCACTTTTTGAATAACCTCATCATTTTTTTCTTGCTGAATAAGGCAAGATTTCATATCAATGATTTGGTGGGAGCGTTGTTGATAGAATCCACCGATTAACCCGCCTTCATGTTCACCTATTGGTACTTGGGATTTATTGCGGTAACGCCACGGATCGCTCATACCAAGTGTTGGGTGAACAGTGACGTTTTCAAGCTTGCCTATCCTTGTGAGCACATCACGGACTTGTTTTTGCTTGGCTAGTAGCTGGCCCTCGTAGCTTAAATGCTGAAGCTGGCAGCCGCCACATTCCTTATAAATAGGGCATGGGGCCGTGACACGATAAGGGCTTTCTTCGTATGTTTCGATTAGTTTACCGAAGCCATAGCCTTTGCTTGTTTTAAGCACCTTAATTTGTGCTTTTTCACCTGGAAGGGCATTGGGGACAAATAGTGGATAACCGTCGACCTTTGCCACGCCCGCTCCTTCATGGGTTAAATCTTCAAAAGTAACATCTATATAATCGTTTTTCTTAACAGGTAATGTTTGCTTCATTTCATTCTTCCTCTTCTCTTAAAATCCGTGCAAATCGCTAGTCAGATTGTAACATAAAAACAAGCGCAATACGAAAGGAGGTTTCTTCCTCAATTTTAAATAAAAAAGCCATGCATTACGCATGACTAGTGATGTTTGCTTCAAACCGATCCTCCACCTCAAGAATAAACCCGCGAAAATACTTCTCAAAATAAGGGTGGCGATGAATCCCTTCCGCGTCAGTGATAAACTGGAAGGTCGCATGTGGATGAACGAGCTTCTCCTCAAGTGCTTTCGTTGCTTCTATTGTATTAGGTACCATTTCTCTAAGGATATTTGGATATTCGTCTCCTTCTTTTTCACCTACGTACCAGAAGATATGTTTCTCATCCGTAATGGCTGGTTGTTTTTGCAAGAATGATAGAAAGTCAGGGTACCATAGAGAAGCCGATAGTAAGAAATAATAGTCGAAATCCTCACGTCTTGTTAATAAAGAGTAAAGGGAGACGAGCGCCCCGAACGATGCTCCTGCGATGCCTACATGCTTCGGTTCTATTGATAGATGAAATTCTTTATGTAAAAAAGGCAACAGCTCATCTTTAACCATCGTTAAATATGTATCTGCCTCACCTTCATAGGCATAGTCATCTACTTTTGCATACCAAGGAGTGTATTCTCTATTACGATCTATCGGGTCAACACCTACAAAGGCAATATGCTTCAGCGGGTGTTGCTCGAAGTACTCAAACAAATAAGAGCCATCTTGAACAATAATCGTCAGTTGCGGTGTTTCATTTTCTGGTAAAAGAATCGATAAGTTATATTCTTTCCATTGCCATTTTTTCATGGTTCCCCCACCTTCCTTGTTTTTAAAAAAAAGCTACTGAAGGCTCCATCACGACAGTAGCTTTTATTCATTCTTAATCTTGATAATCAGGGCGATCTTGTTTACGTATTTGATTGAGTGGTACAAATACATCCAAATGACGATACAAGTTCACAAATTCAGCTGGGGTGTCCCCGCCGTATTCACCGTCAAGGTTCAACATAACCGGATCTTTTGAATATACTTTTATTCTGTTCGCTTTTGCATAGATGACATGTGGATCATTGACATGCTCACCTCGTAAGGCAAGTGAGGCAATGCGAATAAACTCAGCTAAATTGGTTTTCTTCAAAATCAACAAGGTGAACATTCCATCATTAATGGAGGCATCTGGAGCTAATTTTTCAAAACCGCCGACAGAGTTTGTTAAAGCGACAAGGAATAACATCGCTTCTCCTTCAAAAATTTTGCCATCGAATTCAATCGTGACATCAGCCGGTTTAATACTTGGAAGCATTTCTATTCCTTTTAAATAGTAGGCAAGTTGACCAATCATCGTTTTTAGCTTGCTTGGTACTTCATATGTGAGCTCTGTAATACGACCGCCACCAGCAATATTAATAAAATACTTTTTATCCATACGGCCAATATCAACAGGGATTTTCTCTCCTTTGACAATAATATCCGCTGCCGCTTCTACATCACGTGGAATGTGCAGTGCACGAGCAAAATCATTCGTTGTCCCAGTCGGAATAATACCCAGTTGCGGTCGGAATTCCTGCTCTGCGAGTCCATTGACGACTTCATTAATCGTGCCATCTCCACCGGCAGCTACGACAAGGTCATACTTTCTCTCAACAGCAAGTCTTGCAGCCTTTGTCGCATCACCTTCACAAGTTGTCGCGTGACAAGAGGTTTCATATCCTGCGCGTTCGAATTTCTCTAATACTTCTGCAAGATGCCTTTTAAAAATTTCACGACCAGAAGTTGGATTATATATAATTCTCGCTCTTTTCATTACCCATCATCCTATAAAATAAAATAAGTGCTTATATATGTTTTTACTGTTCTTTATACTGTAATGAGCCATTGGTTCCATCATTTTACATCATACATTGTCCACAATCAGATAGCAATATTTAACCATTTCCTCTAGCCCAATCCTATTCTAATTAATCTCGACCGTTTAGACAAGTTTCATACCTATCTATTTCATTATTTAAGGAATATTCAGATTCCCACATTTCCCTTTTCTTTTATATTATAATCAACACAGAAGCGAATGTGCGAAAGAGGAGTGACACCATCGTGACCATACATAACTGGCGTAAATCATTACTATTAATTGTTATTATACTATTCACCGTTACACTAACTGCATGTGCCACTGAAACAACAACTGAAGAACAGACAACATTTTCACCAACCTTAACAGCTCACTTTATAGATGTAGATCAGGGAGAGGCGACATTATTACAAGGTGAAGATTTTACGATTTTAATAGATAGTGGGAGACATGATGGCGATGAAGTTGTACCCTATTTACAATCAGTTGGGGTAAAAGAAATTGACTTACTCGTTGGCTCTCATCCCCATGCTGATCATATTGGACAAATGCCTGAAGTAATTGACTCTTTTCCTGTCAAAGAAGTGTGGATGAGCGGAGCAGAAACAACGTCGAGAGTATATGAAGACGCATTAGATGCCATTATTGAAAGTGAAGCAGCTTACCATATACCAAGAGCAGGCGAATCATTTACAATTGGTTCAGCACAGATCGATATTCTTCACCCATCATCTGTTGAAGAAGATTTGAATAATAGCTCGATTGGGATGAAGGTCACTTATAAAGAACAATCGTTTCTCTTCACAGGCGATGCGGAAACATCAGCCGAAAATGAGATGCTCGCCTCAGGCAACATAGAAGCAGATATTTTTAAGATCGCACATCATGGTTCAGATACATCTAATAGCGAGGCATTTATAGAAGCAATCCATCCTGAAATCGCTATTTACTCTGCTGGTGCAGACAATTCTTACGGTCACCCACATCAAGAAGTATTGAACCGCCTTCAGCAAATGAATATTGACGTGTACGGCACGATCGAAAATGGGACGGTTATCATTCAAACAGATGGCCATGACTACCTCTCCATAAATGGGGTAAAAGAGAAAAAAGATAACAAAGCGAACGAGGAAGTTGTCATTGAAAGCTGTCCTGCAGATCATATTATGATTAATGAAGCGAATGCTGAAACATTGCAACAAATCCATGAAATTGGCCCAGATCGTGCCGAGGAAATCATCGAGAAAAGACCTTTCACTTCCTATGATGACCTGCAACGCATTGCTGGTATTGGCCCAGCCAAAGCAAAAGAAATTGAAGATCAATCTATAATTTGTTTCTAAGAGGAGTGGAGTCGAGTGAATAAAGCTGTTATAGATAGAATGGAAGAAGGCAAAGCTGTGCTCCTAGTCGGTGATGATCAAGTGGAAAAAATAATTGCGGCTCATCTCCTACCTCCTGACTCAGTCGAAGGTACATGGCTTCTTATTACAATGAAGGAAGACGAAATAACTGAAATCATCATCGATCACGAGGCAACAAAAGCTGCCAAAGAAAGAATCAAGCAGAGACAAGCGAAGTTATTAAATAGAGGCAGCCGCTTTAAACAAGACTAATCAACACTGCGAAAAAGCACATCAACATTTTACTAGATTGATGTGCTTTTTTATTATCATATACGCCCTCTAGTCATCCTCACGGGTGATAAATAAATGGGACAATGATAAGCAAGATGGCTATCATCGTGATTGTTTTCGTCAGAGGCTTTGATAGCTTCTCTCCTCCTTCCCCTTTATACCAACCAGAAAATTGCCATTTATTCCGATAGAGCACAAATAATAGAAGTAAAATACCAAGAAAGCCCATCCAAGGTTGCGTAACCGTTTCTCCTCCTATTGTATAGACACCTGCTAACGCCTCACTTCCTAACCAACCTACTACTAAGAAGATAGCAATAATTCTTACAAGTTCAAAGACAATCGTCATTGTTTTGTCACTCCTTTTTATAAACAACTTCAAAGTCTTCACATACGACGAGAATTTTTTCGTGAAAGTCTTTCCCTAAAGGTGCTAGCTCTCGTTTAAAAAAGGCTTCATGTACCTCTCTCCAATAAGCTAGCGAACAATCACCCTCCCCTTCATTAAATGCATGATTCTCTGTTACCTCGTCAAAAGGCACGACCGTCACATTTGTCGTTTTAACAATCAATTTCGGCGACCCTTTGCCATCAAGAATAATATTCAACTGTCCGACTTGCGGCAAATCTTCATTTTCTAACTCGTATAAAAGGTAATTGGATGCTGTTGCTGTTTTCTTCCCTTCTGCAACTAGTTCCACCAAGGCATCCGCCATTTCTTCACTATCACCGAACGCCCATGCTGCATAAGTATCTGGTGCTTCTGAGTGTTGCTGTCGATATTGCTGCCATATTTTATCTATTGCTGTCTGACTCATCTTTTATTCTCCTATTCACTTCTTCTATTTTTGTTGCGTGGTTTCCTCTTTGCTTAAAGTGCCATCGATGATTTTATCTGCATCCATCCTGACTGTCTCAAGCATATGGATATGCGCCTCTCCTCTTCTCCATATAATCAGCTGCCGCATACTGTGACGCTCCATTTCGATGAATTTCAGCTAGCAGGACCGAGTAGTATCATCCAGTGGATTGAAAATGGCGCGACCTCACGTATAGGACAACACTCCGATTGTAAAAGAGGTACAGCGATTAAACAATGCCTTCGTTATCTCTGTTTTCCCTCCACCAGAAACGGCTGCAATTGCAATAATGAAGCTGTCTTTCTCTTTTATAAACGTCTGAGATTCCACCTTTTCTGATTCATCTCTCCAATATTCTTATGTCGATTATTTTCTATCTTATAAAAATAAGTGATTTCAAAAGCGAAATAACCAATTAGCAATCCACCACCCATTGCCGAATGGAGTCCATTAAAAATTAAAAGGGGAATAAAAACAAAAGAACCCGTCAGGATACCTATTGTTAACGCTCTCACACAATCACTCCTTTTACATTTTCATTTTAACAAATATTGGATGATTAAACTACTGTCCATCACTTGCATTCGCGGCTCTACTTTTACACGTTTCATACCATCAAAGATAAGTTTGTATCTATCATGTTTATTCACCTATGCCAAGTGTTTTATTATTACCTCTTATTTACCATTTACCAATTAATAATGAAGTCTATCAATTTAATTCTGTATCAACTAAACACGAAAAAAGCCAAATAACTTTACTTTAAGAATTTTGGCCTCTGTATTGTTTTACTTTTATTGAACGATCTTTATTAACTTACTGTCTTATTGGTCATTAAATGAATACAAATAATTTTAACGACAAGATACTCCACTTTCTTTTTTGAGGAATGTCGGCAGATTCAAAACAATTTTTGCAATCTAATTTAAACGCACTAATTTTTTTCAGTCTAATTTGTGTGACTATCTCTCTTCGTTAGCTCAAAGGGTCTTTAAGTATTGTGTCTCGAACCATATATAGTTTTTTTTGCCATTTCGACTTAGAAATCAACCATTACATATTTCTTCTTAACTACTACCGGAGAGTCGAGAAATTGTTACCTCTTTTTTGTTAAAGGATTGAAGTAAGGGCAGTCAATTTTATTGTTGCGGATTTACGAGATGTTAATTTCAGTGACGCTGATCTGTCCACCAGTATATTCTTGACCCAAATGCAAATTAATTCGACTAAAGGTGATGTAAAGACAACATTATCCTCTCATATACATCGAACTTCTCATTGGATTAATTAATTTTGTTCATGTTTGTTTGAAAGAGCCTTTTTGAAGATTGTTTTACTATCAGTCTTATTCAAGAAAATTGCGCTTTATTGGAAGAACATACTACAAAAAAGATCAAACTTATTTATAAAAATTGTATAATACTTCACAAAGAAAAAGCCCATTTTGATCAATCTTTATTTCAAAATGGGCTTTTTAAGTTAACGCAAAATATGGATTTCGAGATATTTCTTGATCAAACTTTATACCAAACCGCGAAATAGAAATCAGCCTGTATCAAAGGTTATTTTAATCTAAGATACAGGCTTTCGATTTCAATATGTGTTTTAATAAAGTATTTGGTAACGGTTATACACTAAATTAATTTACTATTGTAGGTTCGACAATATCTTTTCTTCGATAAACGTTCAGAATAAGGCCTAGTAGTGCAGAGTAAACTAGCAACATGCTTCCTCCATAACTAATAAACGGCAAGGGAACTACCATGATTGGGACGATTCCAAGACCCATTAGAATGTTCCAACAAGCGGGAACAATAAATAATGCAGCCCCACCGATTGCTAATAATCTGCCGAATACATCCTTTGTTTTAAAAGCATTTAATGAAATCCGCAAAATAAATACAAAGAGAAGTAGACAAAGGATCATTCCGAATGCCCAGCCAAGAGAATAGACAAGAAATGGGAATACCAAATCTGTATGTGCTTCAGGGAGCTTTAGATCATTGTAAAGTCCCTTGCCGAACCAACCAGCCTCTGAAAGGATATCTTTCAGTGGTATGAGTGTATCAGAGAGAAAGCTATTAGGGAAATAAAGGATCATTGTACTAATGAAAATGATACCTATAAGCAAATTACCCACGGCTACTTTAATGGCAAATTGTTAATGAACATAAGAAAAAACATACATCGCTAATACGCAAAAAAAGTATATTATACTATACATAAATTGTGGGACCATGATGTAGAGAAGGACTGGAGTCCAAAATAGGAATAATAGCATTCCTTGTTTTTTCCAACCCTTAAACTCATTGATTTTGGCAAAAATGCCGGCCCACGCTAAGAAAAATAAAAATAAGGTTATAGCTGGACCATCAATCGTCATACCCCCGAAAGAAATCCATCTTTTGGCTCCGTTAACCTCCATACCAACTAAAAAAGTTGTAAGAAAAAGGATTAAGCCACCTCCATAAAAATACATCCACAAATTTTTCAGTTTCCTGTAATCAAAGAATAGAAATCCTACGAGAGCAAGAATTGCAAGCACGAGCCAGACTACTTGATTTTTCATTAAAGAAATGCTTGGTTCTGAAAAACCACCAATCAGTGGAAGAAAACTAACCCCTGCAAGAATAACAAATAAAACAATAAGGAGCCAATCCATTCTCGGTTTATGAAGATGATTCATTTTTTTACCAACGGTAGAGGGATCTCCCATTTCCTCCATTGCCTTTTTATCCGCATCCTTTATAGATACTCCTCTCTCTTGAAAGGATTTGCTGAGCTCTTCCATATGATCACTAAGCTCCTTTTTGATCATACTGTGAGCTTCCTTGGATTTCACTTGAGAGATGACTTTACTTAAATATTCCTCAAATTTGGAAGAACTCATAAAGAAGCCTCCTCAATTAAATAGTTCAGTGATGCGCATTGTTTAGAACCTCTATGCTCCCAAGAAGATACATATTTTTTTCCTTTCGTAGTTAGGGAATAGTATTTCCTGTCTTCAATCCATTTTGAAGTAATGATTTTCTTATTTTCAAGTAGATGTAAAAGGATATAAAGCTGGCCTTCATTGCTTTTGAAGCTAAGCTCATTCTTTCGAAATAGTTGGGTGGAAATATCGTACCCATGCTTTGTTCCATCTTGCAGTGACTCTAATATATTTTTAAGGGTTTCTACTTTCCAATTATGTAGTTCTAGGTGAGATTGTTTCCTACGGATCGTTTCTTTCACCGCATTTTTTCTCTCCTCGGAAAAAGAAAGACCTGCAAAATCTTTTTTTATAGAATTCTTTAATTTATAGAATGGATCGCCCATGATTAAACCTCCTTTTTCATCTAGTTTTTAATGTATTACTATTGACACCCGTAATCTTGCTGATATTTGCTAATGAAAGCTCCTCGTAGTAATGTAAAAAGGCAACTTCCCTGTATTTTACTGGTAAATCCATCACAGCACTTGTTAAACTGTCCGCTACATTTCTTGAGATTATTTCCTCTTCCACATGTTTTGACTTGGATGGGATATGGTCCCAAATTTTATCGCTGAATTTTATTTTGCGATAATGCCAACTACGCAAGTAATCCTTACAATGATTAATGGCAATTCGATATAGCCACGTTTTTATTGATGACTTATGATTAAACTGACCTAGTTTTTCATAGCACTTAATAAATATCTCTTGCGTTAAATCCTCAGCTGTCGTTCGATTCTTCACATATGAAAAAACAAGATGCAGTACATCATCGCTGTAGTTATCCATTAATTGGCCGATAATTTGTTCAGTATTTTCTATGTCATTAACATTTATTGCTATTTTTTCATCAGCCATCTAAGCTTCACCCCTATCACCCATTTTAGACGAAGCAAGTATCATTTTGGTTTGGAAAAATTTAAGGGAAAGTAAAGGAAATATTTATGTTTATATTGGAATTGAAATTTTAAAGAGTATGAACTAACGATGTTTTTCATCAAACTTCATTTCAAAGCAACACGAGCAGTTATGTGTGATTTAATGGCTTGAATTAGAGGGGAGATAAACACATGATTGAATTACGAAAGATCGATCAAAGGGGATAAGATGAAGTAATAACACTTGAAGTTGCAGAAAACCAGAAAGAATCTATATTAGAAACTACTATCTTAGATGCTTCTCATTTGGTTTCGTAGATACAGGAATCATTCTATGTTGGCGATTAAAAATAGAGACTTGAAGAACCAACCAACTCCTACGACTTCGTATGGTAGCTGCTCTATTTTGATGAGGAAATACAACTATATTTAAAAACACTAATGAAATAGTCTTCTTCTGGAAAATCGCCTATATATTCTAATCCATTCCTCAAATAAAATTCTTTTAACTTCTCATTACCAGCCCAACAATCTAAATATAGAGTTTGGTTTAATCCTTTTACAAAAGAACAAGTAAAGTCGGTTATTGCGGAACCAACATTTCTTCCTTGGAATTTGGGTAAAATAGCAATTTGAGATAAGTATTTACTTTCTTCATCAACTGTTAAATCATTGATATAGTTTATATCATTAATACAAAAGGTTCCTATTATTTTATTATGTTTTAATAATACATAAGAGTAGTTATTTTTTATTTGGTTTTGTATTTTATTCCTATCCCAAGGGTATTCCCATTGATGAATCCCTTTTTGTTGTAATTCCAATGTAGCCTCATTCAATATAAATACCACCTGCTCTAAGTCCTTTAACTTAGCTAATCTTATTTCCATCTACTTTTCAATCCAATCTTCTAATATTACAATAATTAGTCCTAAAAAAAGACACGTTGCACAATAAACGCACCCTTTAATTGAATAACTAACATCTTCATTGTTCATAAGACTTAATTTTGTTAAACTAAAGCACCTGTTTGTTTAAGTGGAACACTTCACAATTCTCTCCTAAGTGAGCCCTCGTTACTAATCATGATCCTCTCCCCTTTTTCATCAAATGCATGCTTAAAATCAAATGCAAAAGGAGTTGGGCCATGCTGAATATAATAGTTATATCTCTTAAATGCTTCCTCCCATGAGACATCCTTCAAGTTTTCTGTCCACCAAACTACATAAGAAAGGTGTTTCTCTGGATATTGCTCCATCCATTTGCTTCTATCCCGTAATGCTTGTATATGCTGTCCCGAATAGGTAAAGCGATATAAGGATTGAAGATTTCTCCATACCGTAAGAGTAAGAATAGGAGAGCCCTTTCCCTTTACGGTTTCTTCAGGGAAAGGGACTCCTTCAGGTGAAAATGCCTCTATAAGTCCTGATTTAGTTGCCTGACGATATACTCCATTTCCAACTTGATAAAATTCACGAGAGGTAGGGTGGTCATAATGATGGTTTAGCCTACCAACAGTATAGATTGATACTAATGCCATAAACAGCCCTCCATCTTATAGTCTTTTTATAGATATATTCAAGTAAAAATATAGAAATACCTTCTTCCACTAACCTGCCCCGTAGTTTAAGTGTATTTGTTCACAAAATAACAAATGATACACCTATTTAACTGCTTTCCAAATCGTCCATCTGTCTTTTTCAACTATGTTCTGCTCAGTTGAAATTAGTTCATCTATATATTTAATTAATACTTTCAATTCTCTAGCTTCTAAATCATGTAGAATACTTCTTCCTGCTCTTTTGCTTAAATCTTGAAGTAATTGTTCTTTGGAATCATACACCCTTCGAATTTCCCATAATTTAACTTCTTGAATTTCTCTGAATCCTACTTGCTGAAGTGCTTCCTCAACATATTGGCTACTATATCTCCTTTTAGTTTCTTTATTTATTAACTTTGGAAATAAATCAAAGAAATACCCTCTAATATGACTGTCACTCCCTTTTAATAAACAGTCTTCGGGCGTACGGTCTTGAATAATGAAGTATCCATTATCTTGTAATAATCTATATGCCTCCACAAAACAATTCTGTAAATCGCCTATATGATGGATCAATGCTCTTTCAAGCAAAAAATCATAACAGTCACTTTCCAATTCCGTATGTAAAGCATTCCCTTGTTTAAAAGTTATGTTCCTATAATCTTTACAGTTTTCTTTAGCACCTTCAAGTATTGCATTAGAAAAGTCGACACCAGTAATAGATTTTACGCCCATATCAGATAATGCCTTAGAATAAATTCCTCCACCACACCCTATATCCAATGCATTAGAAATATGTTGTATTGGTACAAGCTCATTTATAGCATCCATCCACGACTTATCTGCTTTTCGAGTCGTATAAGTCATACGATTTTCATCCTTATGAAAATCAATCCCCATACTTAGCATCCCCTTTTATGAACTGTTCTCAATTTTTAATTCTACACTATCGGTAATTACAGGAAAATTTAGAATTATTTATCTATTTCTATAAGTTTTTATTATAGTTAAACTACTTTTGAAAAATCTGTACTGTACAACAAACATGCCACGTTTGTTAAACAAAAAAAAGGCACGCTCCAGCGATCCTCATCTTTAACTCTTGGACCCTTCTGTTGAATAAGGTGGATTGTATTAGTTGGATTTAAAAATGCTAATCAAATAATCTTCTTCAGGATAATTTCCTTGATATTCAAAACCATTTTTAAAATAAAATTCTTTTAACTTTTCATTTCCCGCCTAATAAGTCATTTTCCCTACTGCTTGGGGTCCAAATATAAGAATAAATTTCATAAACTTCCTCCGGTAAACGATTTTTCCTAATGATTCTTTATTTATTCGTTATTTTCCTTCTTCAACTAATCTGCCACTTTAGTTCAATTAAAAATGCGATACCTCTTTATTGAAGTATCGCACCCGTTATTTGAAGAAGAATCTTAGCTTTCACTTTGATCCAATCTAATTTAGTAATTGATCATTTACTATAAATACGTTCTCACTTCTCATTCAAATTCCGTATTTAAGCAATTGAAAAAACTATCTTCTAAGTAAATAGATATGGAACGACCCTCTTTTATTTGAGAACTCGTTCCTCTATTTTTATTATATTACAAATTCACAATTCTTTATAGACTATACTTTGAATAGTTCTCACATTATACTATTATTTACAAATCTAAATCAGAGGTGTATCCGTATGAATGATAATAAAGATGTCTTAGATCATGGTCCTTTTTTTCATGGTACTAAAGCAAAACTAAAAATTGGAGACCTTTTAGAACCACAACACTTATCAAATTACCAAGATAAAAAATCAAACTTTATTTATTTTACTGGAACATTAGAAGCAGCAAAATGGGGTGCCGAATTAGCAAAGTCTACTTCGAAAGAAAGAATTTACATCATAGAACCATTAGGTGATTTTGAAAACGATCCGAATTTAACTGATAAACGTTTTCCTGGAAATCCTACACGTTCTTATCGATCTAAATCACCTTTAAAAATTTTAGCAGAATTGGGAGCATGGGATAGACATTCCGATGAAGAAATTAATCATATGATTGCATCATTAAAAAAGTTAACTGAAGAAGGAAAAAATGTAATATACGATTAATAATTACAATATTTAAAAGTCATGAATTAAGAAGGGCATCAGAAAAATATAGGTTCACACTATAAAAAACTCGGTTCTTTACGATGTTTAGGAACCGAGTTTTTTATAGTTTATTTAGCTAACCTGCCCCTTTTGTTTAAAAAGAAGTTCAATAAAAAAGCGTTCATCCTTTTTTGGATCAACGCTTTATTTCTTTTTAGGGAGTTTTTCCGACACAATAAAGGGTTCGGTCCTTAAAATTTCTTTTCCATCCTCTGAGACAACTACTCTTGTTTCTTTTACGTTTAATACAATTCTTAATGGGTTTTGCATTGATACAAACAATTCCCCATGCTCATTAGGCTTAAATAAAGTATCTCCTACCATTGTTCCAAAAGTTATTTTAACATTTTCCTTAGGTCCAAAAACGACTCCTTGGTTTTTCTCTCCTTCAAGTGAAATCTCATAGTTGACAGAATGTTTCAGGCCTTTTGCCGATACAATTACTTCAATAAGTCCGTCAGAAATGGCAACTTCATCGGAAATTGGTTCATTAACAGCAATAGTTACTCTACCTGACCCTTCTTCAAAAGGAATATCCTTAGCCTTATAAGCTTCAACTTTAATAACACTTGATTGATTTGAACAACCAATTAAAAGAATGCCAAACCCCAAAAGATAAACAATGACACTACGCATTGATTTCCCGCTTTATTTTATGCTCAACATACTTTATTCTTCAATATGATTCGTTTTCCTTCTTAAAATAACCTGCCCCTTATGTGACATAAGAAAGGAACAATACCATTAATCAAGTATTGCATCCGTTACTCTAAGTATGTTTATTCACAATCTCAGAAATTATTTGAATGATAATGCCTGGTCTATTAATATGTATAGAATGGCTTGCACCTCTTACAAATACGATTTTGCTATCGTTAGAAAGGTTAACCTGTCTGTTAATGAGTTCTTGCCATTTTTCTTCAAAGATTATTAATTCTCCTTCTGGTAGCCCATCCTGTTTTCCTAGCTTAATGTTAAACTCTTTATCTCTCCCTAAAACAATTAATGGTACATTAATAGTAGTTTCTAAGGACTTAATAATTTTAGCATCTTGTTTCCAATTGCTTATTTCAGAATGCATAGCTTTGTATAAAGAAGGTTTTATTTGAAAATCTAATAACCTTTGTTGAATCTCTTCAGGAATTGATTTTAGCTCTTCAGGAATAGTAGGATTTAAAATTCTCTTTAATTGTTCTTCTTCCATCGAGGAATAAGAATTACATTTCTCTAACCAATCTTCATCGGTCTCATCTTCATCCAATACAGGTAAATGTAACTGGTCCAATTCCTGTAAATCCACAGAAGTTGAATCCACCAAAACTATTCCTGCAACCTTTTGAGGATGAGTTTTAACAAAGTGTTGTGCACACAATCCTCCATATGAATGACCAACCAATATGATTGGTTCAGTAATTTCAAGAACAGTCAGTAATTCAAGTAATTCATTAACGACAGCCTGTGTATTACGAGTTTCATTCCCATTCCGAATTTCACTTTCTCCAAGTCCAGGTCTGTGAAACATTACTACTCTGTTTGTTTGGCTTAAAACCTTTGTAATGTTGTACCATTCATCAAAAGAACAGCCCATTCCAGTTAGTATAATGATAGTTTGCCCTTTGTTACCTTTACTAAGGATTTCCATCTTCACTTCTTTTATTTTTAATAATGAAATAATATTTATTCCCCCTAGAATCTACCCTTCTATTATGAATGTTTGTAAAAAAATATCCTTCTTAAACTAAACTGCCCCTTGCATCATAACAAAGAGTCTTCCCTTTATTTAAGGAAAGCTCCCTTAGCTGAATAACTTTCTTTAAAATTTTAATGGTTTCCAATTAGGGTCTTTTACGTCTTTCTCATTAGGCTTCCTTACAAACTCAATATATCTTTCTTCACAACCACCAAATACAACATAGTTTTTTTGTGCTTGCCTTAAAGAAGGGATATTTGCACCGCCCTCATAATCGGAGTCACTATACTGAACTCCATCATCTTCCCAAAAACAGATACTACAAATATCATAAGTTCCTGGCGGTTCTTCATCTAATGTTTTATAACCACAACAAGGACAAGTATATTTCATACAATCACCCCAATACTTAAGTATAATAGCTTCAACGTTTTTAGACTTAACACTAAGCCCCTTTTGTTATAATTTTGCTCTAGACTTTAATTCTCCAAATTGAGTAAATCTAATCTTTTCGCTATACTCCTGGGTTGCTCTTAATGTTAAACTCTCTTGCCTGTTTCTAAGACCTGTTGCGAATAGAAAGAGTGAGTATGCCTAACAAAATAAATCATTATTAGTACCTCATTCACTTCCTTGCTGCTTCTTCTTTTCCTTTGCAAAAATATAAAACAAGTACAGTCCAATGAGGCTATAAGTAATGAACATGCCAATAATTAGCTTACTTGATTCAGATAGCGCCGTTTGCTTAAGTAAAATATCTGGTAAGAAAAGTGCGAGTAAAACAACTGGAATAATGATCGTTTTGCTCCATATGGAGAAGGCGATGATGAGTATGAATACAACGCTCCCCAACACAATACTGCCGATTTCTCCAAAGTTGACGATCGGTGTGTCTATCATTGTATCCAAAAATAGGACTAATAGATAAAACAGCATGCTAACGATGATTGGTAACGATAAGATGATTATTTCCTTTGTGACGGATGTCTGTTTTCTTGATGTATATTTGAATACAATGGAAACACCCATAATAAATAGGATGGTATAAACAATGATTCCAATGATATTAAATAGACTATAAGCGAGTACTCCATTATCAAGTAAATCTCCGAATATGGTAAAAGCAATCGGTCCCAGCAAGACAAGTGGAAAGTACTTTGCCCATGATGCAAGATCTGATTTCATTTCACCTGAAATACTCTCCATATAGGCACTTGGGGAGTCTCCTACAATTTGGTCAATCGATTTACCATTTGCTTCTGCTTCTATTAGATGATCTTCGAGTTCTGTAGTAATCTCCTTAATTTCGTTGAGGTTTTTTCCACTTGATAGTAAATAGATATGCAAGTCCTCAAGAAATTTTCTACTCTTCTGTGTTAATGCCATTTTTTTCACCTCCACTATTCCATTTCTTTTTTTAGGACGGCATTGACGCTTTTCTCTAGCTGTTGCCACCTCAGGATAAATTCTGCTAATGCCTGCTTGCCTTCTTTTGTAAGAGAATAATATTTTCGCTGCGGTCCAGCTGTCGATGCTCTGCGAACAGAAGTGACTAATCCTTCTCTTTGCATGCGCATGAGTAGCGGATAGATCGTCCCTTCACTCACCGCATCAAAGCCATAATCACCTAGCCGTTCAGCCATTTCATAGCCATAGCACTCTTTACCATCAATAATCGCTAACAGACAGCCATCGATAATTCCCTTCATCATTTGTGTTTGCGACATTTCTTTTCCACCCATTTCACTATCTTGTTTTACAAGGTATAGGAACAGTATAAAAGATACTATCTTGTAAAACAAGGGTTATAGTATTTATTTTTCAATAAAAGCGTCTCTAACTCAAACGTTTGTTAAACCATTACCCTTGTTCCCTCTATCTATACAGATATCAATTGGATATTATATTACAAAACTTGGGCTATCGTATCTAAATGAAAAATTAGGTCCTTCTGACATTTATTCATAACCAATAGAACGATACACTTTTAGTACGTTCAATTATTAAAGGAGATGAAGGATATGAATGGAAATAAAAAACGGTACCTCAGTGGGGCGATACTTATGACTGCCATGCTTATGGCTCCAGGTGCAGCATTCGGACATGGTTATGTCGAGCAACAACCTTCTCGTGCCCTTTTATGTGCACAAGGTGTCAATGAAAATTGTGGCGGAGTTCAGTATGAACCACAATCAACCGAAACAACAAAAGGTTTTCCTGAAGCAGGTTTAGAAGATGGCCAATTTGCTTCTGCCAATGGGATATTTCCTGAATTGGACGAACAATCCGAAACGCGATGGGCAAAAGTCGATATGGATGCAGGGGAGCAAACATTTACATGGCATTTGACTGCTGCTCACTCAACAGCCAAATGGCATTATTACATAACAAAAGAAGATTGGGACCCTAATGCACCCTTAACACGAGATCAATTTGAATTAACCCCTTTCTTTGAAGAAAATGATCATGGGGCAGTCCCAGGCTCAACCGTTTCACATGAAGTAACCGTACCTGCGCGTGAAGGCTATCATGTGATCTTAGCTGTATGGGATGTGGCGAATACAAGCAATGCCTTTTATCATGTGATTGATGCCGAATTCTCTGGTGAAAGTAATATACCTACACCCGAACCGGATCCTGAGCCAATACCTGAACCGGAAGAACCAAGCACAGACCCAGAACCCGAAACGCCTATTGAAAGCGATACCTGGCAGACAGACACTATTTATGTAGAAGGGGATCGTGTAATTTATAACGGTTTAACATATGAGGCACAGTGGTGGACAAAAGGGGATCAACCTGGTATATCGAGTGCGTGGCAACTCATCAGCGAAGCGGAAAACCGTGAATGGAATAGCGAAGTCATTTACTATGGTGGTGACCAAGTACTGTTTAATGGGCAACTTTATAAGGCTAAATGGTGGTCAAAAGGGGACGTGCCAGGTGAATCTAGTGTCTGGGAAGAAATTTAAGTAGGTGAATAACTTATTGCTCTCCTAATTAGACAAGAGAAGTTGTGTGGGCATTTCTCATTTGCCCACACTTCTTTTTTCATTTGGCGAAACCGCCTAGGTAGACATCTCATTCCTCTTATCTATCAGCTTACCACCGTCTCTCTTCCTTCATTATGGGAGGATCGTTATAATGAAAATGAAAAGAACATAAAGACTAACCATTATCCACGCCCACATTCTCCTAATTCCAGCTGTATATTGAAGACCTATACCTACGAGTATAAGTTCCCATATAAAGAATACTTCGAGTATATGTAGCGGACTTGACACGTCACTGTTAAACAAATAACCAATACTTGTTATCTTAATTAAGCCATCACTACCAACTAGGGCTTGAATAATGACATTCAAGACATTACCAAAAGTCGTTACAATGACAATATATGTATACATGGAAAATAATTGTGTAAAGGTTGCACCTGTTTTGACCACTTTTGTTACGACCCAAATTATTAAGCTCACAACTGTTATAAAAAATATGGGACCAAATAAACTGGCAATAGAGATTGGTACGATACTTAGCCACATACCTCCCATTTCACCCAAACCGACTTCAGAAAATATACTGGATTCTACGTAAAATGCACCGAAAAACATATGGATAAAGGATAAAATAAAGACGATAAATAAGGCACTTTTCACCTTTGGTGTTTGCTTTAACTGTTTAAAGAGCATAGACGGCTCTGATACTAGTGCTTTTAAATCGTTCCACATCACGGTTCCTCCTCTAACAAAAAGAAGTGCAGCTTATCTACTACACTTCTTCTAATTATTCATAACGCAATGATTCAATAGGGTCGAGCTTTGATGCTTTACTTGCAGGTAATATCCCAAAGATGACACCGATTAGCATAGAGAATAGCATGCCTCCAGCAATGACTTGCCAACTCATGAGAGACGGCCAACCCGCAAATAGACTAATTAATGTTGTCACACCCCAACCAAGCAGAATACCGACTACACCACCAATGAAAGTAAGTGTAATTGACTCTATGAGGAATTGAGTTAATACTTGCTGTCTCGTTGCGCCTAACGCTTTTCTTATGCCAATTTCACGCGTACGCTCTGTGACAGAGACAAGCATGATATTCATGACGCCAATTCCACCGACAAATAATGAGATCCCGGCAATACTACCAATAATCATCGTCATAATTGTTGTGACCTGACCGAGTCCTTCAGCGATTTCTTCCATATTTAACACTTGGTATGCTTCTTCCGTGTTATAGCGACTGTTCATTAGAGAGACTGCTTTCTCTCCTGCCTGCTGTAGATCATCTGCCGAATCAGTCTGTAATGTCACTTGCGATATATCACTACTGCCATAAATCGTTAACCAAGTCGAACTAGGCAAGTATACTTCCATACTACCGAAGGAGAAAATCCCTGTTGGTTTTTCTAGCACACCAATAATTTCAACCGGTTGAGCACCAAGGCGAATCACCTCACCCACTGCTGCTTCTCCTTCAAATAGCTCTTCCTGAAGTGATTGACTAACAATAACAGCCCGTTTTCCACTTAAGAAATCTGCTGTTGTAAAACCTCTTCCATCTGATAGATTTAACGGGTTCAATTGAAAATAAGATTCGTTAATCCCCATTAAAGTTGCTTCTATCTGCTGATCTCGAAACTGGACAGGGCCGAATTCTAAGCTTGACGCAACGACCCTTTTCACTTCATCAATTTCCTCTAAAGCGCGAATATCCTCTTGTGAAAAAGCCGAGGCATACAATGCATTAGGATTGGCCATTATCTCTTCATCTGACGGTTGATAAAATAAATCAACCGTATTTCCCGGGCCTGTGAGTTGCGATTTCAACATGGCTTCCCCGCCCTGGCCAATAGCAACAACAATAATAACAGAGCCAACACCGATAATGATCCCTATCATTGTAAGAATGGAACGCAGCTTATGTGCCATTAACGAACTAAGTGCCATTTTTATACTTTCAAGAAGGCTCAAAGTCATCGCCTCCCTACTTGGCGCTCATTTTCGACAATGATACCATCGCGGACGAGAATTCTACGACTCGCATAAGCGGCGATTTCCGGTTCATGTGTTACCGTTACAATCGTAGTACCTTCTTTATTTAGTTGGGTAAAAAGCTCCATAATATTTTCACTCGTTTTTGTATCGAGCGCGCCAGTCGGTTCATCAGCCAAGATTAACTTCGGTTCGTTCACAAGTGCACGGGCGATGGCTACCCGTTGCTTCTGTCCGCCTGATAACAAACTCGGAAGCTGTTCCATCCGGTCTTCTAAACCCACCTTAATGAGCGCCCGCTCAGCTTTAGCCATTCTTTCCTTCTTATTCAGACCACTATAGATCATCGGAAGTTCAACATTTTTTAAAGCCGTCAGCCTTGGTAGTAAGTGAAATTGTTGAAAGACAAAACCAATGGACCGATTTCTAATTTTCGCTAGTTCCACTTCAGAATATTGCGATATATCTTCACCGTCTAGTTGATAGGTTCCATTCGTCGGTCGGTCTAGACAACCAATAATATTCATTAATGTCGATTTTCCAGAACCAGACGGTCCCATAATTGCGAGTGACTCTCCATTTTCAATCGTTAAGTCAATGCTTTGTAAAATATCGACCATTTCATCGCCTATCTGATAAGATTTTGTGATTTCTCGTAAATGAATCATTCGACTTCCACTTCCAAGCCATCACTCAATTCATCAGAAGGATTAGTAATCACATCATCTTCAGCTGTTAAACCATCTAATATCTCTATCTTTTCACCAGTGGCAACGCCTACACTCACGTCTTGACGATGAGCTTTTCCATCTCTTAAAAGATATACATAAGATTCACCATCCGCAGATAACACAGACTCAGATGGGACAGTAAGTGCCTTCTTACTACTTGTCTCCACTTCAATAATTAATTGGAATCCTGTGCGCAATTCAGTTATATCATCTTCAATTTCAACTGTCATTCCATATTGCGCTGGGGTCGCTTCACCAGCGACAGACTGGCTGTTTTCATCTGGCATTAAACCGATGAAATTAACCTTCCCCTTCCATTCTTTATCAGGTAATACATCTGTGCGAATTGTCGCTTTCATCTCTTTCTCGACCTTTAAAGACTCAAATTCTGATAAAACACCTCGGGCTACCATTTCATCCGTATTACCAATATGGATGACTGGCTGCTGAGCCATTGGATCCGTTGGTTGGTCTTCATTCACTTGTAAAATTGTTCCGTCTAATTTACTTTTTATCTCTAAATCTTTTTGTTGTGCTTCAATTTCTTTCTTTTCTAGAAGTAACTGACGAACATCTAAATTTGCCATTCTTAAATCTAATTGCAGCTGATCTCTTTCCGGTGCTATTTGCTTAGCGGCTTCTTTTTTGCCGACTTGATCACGCAATTCATTTTCTTGGTCTGAGAGTCGATCTAATTGTTTGTCCACTTGATTGATTCGTAAATAACCAGATTCAATCTGTAAACTCAACCTTTCAAGCTCCATCGCCACTCGTGTATCATCATACTTGGCGACAGCTGTACCTTTTTCAACAGCATCGCCTTCCTTTACAAGGATTTCAGCAATTTCTTCGCCATCTATACCAGGATACACTTTCTGTTCATTTTTCAAAGATAATGTACCTGGCACAATTAACGTATCTGTAATTACTTCATTCTCAGCATTTGCAGTCGTTACAGAAGGTCCTTTCGCAAAAGCTTGATGATAGACGCTAGCGCCTATCATCACCAAAACTACACTTACCACTCCAACAATGATCCAAGTTTTTTTCTTCATATTTATCTTAGACCGCCGTAGAAGTAACTAATGCGAAAATCATACTAATAATAAAGAAGGCAATGGCCACACCGTATGCAACACCTTTACTTAATCCCGCCACTTTATGCAAACCTAAACCGACAAGGATTGTTTGCCAGATGGAGAAAACTTCAATACTCGCCCAAACACTCGTAGCTTCTGCATTTAATACAGATGCTAAACTCGTCACATTTAACTCTGGGTTGCCACCAATTATCATACGAATGACACCATTCAAGATTAGTCCAATGACACTGATAACCAGAATGTATGTATTCATTGAGAAAAGCTGCTTAAATGACACATCAGAACTGGCAATTTTACAAATTAATAGATAAATAGCTGAAGAAATTAATACCGTAAAAATGGGTGAAATGATACCAATAATCACAAACATAATCAGTGAAATCATGTATACCATATCTTGTTCAGCTTGAGATAACTCATCAATTCCAAGATAAGCTGGGTCCATCGATGAAGCGGTAATAATCATACCCACTGTGAATAATAATGTCACTAATAATAGTGGTACCCAGATCTTCGGTTGTTGCTTAATCCGCTCAAATTGCTCTGATGGATTGGCAATCATCCCAAACAAACGTGGTTTCTTTGGCTCCTCCACCTCATGCTTTAATTCAGCTTCCATAAAAAAATCTCCCCTTTTTATAAACTTGCTACAATAATGTATACGTGGTGGTAATTGTAAAGTTTCATTTTTTTGGTAAATAATTTTATTAAAGACGCTGAATACTATCCGATGTTTCGCTCATATCATTAGCAAAGAAATAAAATTTAATAGAAGGAGATTGAAATGGGAGTGGAAGATAAAAGAGAACACTTAAAAGAAGAGCCATTTAGTTTTCAAATAATGAAAAATCAATCAGTTGTAATTTCCTACAACCATAAAGTCATAAAAACAATCAATGGAAAAGAAGCGGCGAAATTCATAAATAAGATGGAGAACGAAGAGGGCAACATTCAATTATTGTTGGCAAAACTCACTGGTAACTTTAAGCGAGGAAATGAAAGGTTGAGTAAGGAACATCCAAAACAGCAGTAGGGAAATGCCCTTTTTAGGGTGCCTGATGACATGTTTCATCAGGCACTCTATTTGAAGGTGAAGCTTACTAATATAGAAAAGCTTGATTCGAGTACATGAGTTTTTTGTGGCGCTCTTATTTTTCATGCCTAATTTGAGACCGCCGTATCTAGTTTTACAATGGCCTCAATGTGCCATTCTGATTTGAGAGACCGCAATTCACTTCCATGCGACACTCTTAAAGCGGATCCCTCGTTCAAGAGCAATGTTTCACATTTTTATATAAAGACATTTAACCTCATTATTGCTCATCATAGTATTCCCCGGCAGTTTGCTCAGCATTAAATGTCCAATTTACACGAAGTTGATCACCTTGAAATTGATTTTGATCTTGTCCATTATCAACAAATTCGAATAACACAAACATTTTTTCTTTCTCCCCTGCTAGGATACCATCGGGTATTTGTCCACCGCCAACGAATGTATCGATAGCCGTTAAGTCTGGCTCTGTATTCGATAATTCTGCCAATGTAGTTTCGACAACAGGGACTGTTGCGCTGCTTGTATTATACATAATCGTTACTTTGATATGGTCAGCGAAATCTTCTACATTATCCCCATTTGCATCCACTACAGAGTAATCTGTTTGTAGCAGAACTTTATGAATATCTAATGTACCATTATTCTCTAAAGTGAATTCTCGATAGATTTCATCACCTGGCTTGATATTATCAATATTCACAACAAAATCCGGATTTACAGCTAAATCTAATGTTCCTGCTGCAAAAGTATTTTCAGTGGCAAAACTATCACTAAAATAAGCATAAGTGCCTCCGGTAATTAATGATAATCCAAGTGCAGCTGTCATCAGATTCTTTTTTGTTAACTTAAAATTTAATCCCATGTAAACATTCCTCCTAATATATGTTTCACTTCCCCTTGGTAGAGAAGAGAATTACTGCGTATATACCTCTTTTGGTTTTCTCTCCCCTGGTTGCACAAAGGCAGAGAAGAGTAAAATGATGCCTGGAATAATCATTAATAATGCGGCTCCTGCTTTTGTTTGTGCGGTATGCAGAACATAGCCCAGATAGGGGATAGTCACACCTGCATATTCCCCAACCACATGATGTGCTGGGACTTCCCATCTATCAACAGCGTCATTATTATCACCTTTAGTCTTATACGTAATTGCCCCATCTTTTAAAGATGTTTCTACTATTCTATGTGTGATAAGGATCTCATCAAGTTTGTAAGTAATAATATCTCCTTTTTGATAGGTTTGATTTTCTTCTGTTCTGTTAATCGCTATCACTGAACCTGTTTTAAATAATGGCTCCATTGATCCAGAAAGCACTGTTTTAACCTGGTATCCAAAGAGATTGGGTTCATTACCAGTGAATCGAGCAAAAAGCATGATAAATAATAAAACACAGATAAGCAGAAATAGTAGATTACCAATTAAGCGCAGTGTCCATTTTGCTAGACTTAACAATATGAATGACTCTCCTTTCATAAAACTTCATCGTTTTTCTCTGCTACCAATAATATAACTGAAATATCTGATAAATAAATTGGGTTATTTTTATCTGTAATTAGACCTAACAAAGCGTGCGATTCCTATTGAAAATGATAGAGTTGAGAGTCCAAAGTCGCGTTTTATTAACCCAATCGCTAACATATTGACGTAGTATTAAATTTTCAGAATAATTGTAATTGTTTACAGAAAATGAATATGAGGTGATTGTTTTGAAGAAGAAAAATTTTACTAAGAAAGTGCTTTTACCCACTGCATTAGCCTTGTCCGTCACATTCACGGGGTTTTCTCCATTGTCCACATATGCAGCGATTCAAACAGAGACCAATGAAGTCATCTGGCAAGCACCGAAAGGATTAAATAAAGAGGAGGTTGTACAAGCTTATTTACAGGACCAATTAAAAGATCAGCCCCAACCTAAAGCACGTTCAAGTAAAAAGAATGTGAATCAATTTAAAATCATTGATGAACAGGTTGATATACAAATAGGAACAACTCATATGAAAACCGTTGAACAAATTAACGGGGTCCCAGTTTACGGCTCAGGCCAAACAATTTCACTAGATGAGAACTTAAATGTTTATGCTTCTATCGGAGAAGTAAATAATGAGTTAGTAAAAGTAAATATCAATACAACACCTACTATTACTAAGGAAGAGGCAGAGTCTCAGGCGAAAGATGCGATAGAAAATGAAATTGGTGCGATAAAAGATTATGATGGCATTGAAACAGATCTGATGGTATTTCCAAAGAATGATGAATACCATCTGACCTATTTAGTCAAAGCCTCTACATCTATTCCTGAGCCTGGTTACTTCCATTATTTTATTGATGCGCATACGGGTGAAGTACAACATCACTTTAATGCCCTTCATTCTGCGGAGCCGGAAACAGAAACTGTCAGTGCTCGTGGATTAGACTTATTAGGAAAAATGCAAAATTTCAATGCGACAAAGAATATGGAAACGGGTAAAACCCATTTATATTCATTAGAAACTGTCAAAAATCGTTCAGTACCTATTCATACGTATGATGCACAAAGAATGGGTGAAACCCCTTTTATCCTTTTATCTGCCTTACTAGGATTTACAGGATTTGAAGTAGAGACAGCGTCTAACTTCTTCTACGATCCAGCAGCTATTTCTGCCCAACAAAACTCGATAAAGGTAAACAAATACTATCAAAACGTACATGATCGTAATAGCTTAGATAACGATGGTATGAAGATTATTAGCACCGTGCACATTGGTGAAAAGTGGAATAACGCAGCGTGGAACGGGAAACAAATGCTTTATGGAGACGGTGATGGTTCATACTTCAGTTCACTAGCAGGGGCACTTGATGTTGCAGGACATGAAATGACACATGGCGTGATAACAAATACAGCTAATTTAACGTATGAAGGTGAATCAGGCGCACTAAATGAATCCATTGCTGATATTTTCGGTGTGTTAGCAGAGAATCATTCCAAAGCTGAAGAAGATAGAAATTGGGTAATAGGGGAAGACGTATACACTCCTAATATCCCAGGTGATGGAGGGCTTCGCTCCCTAGAGAACCCGAAAGACAACTCACTTCACCCGAACTATGGGATGAAAGATGATGCTTATCCTGACCATTATGATGATCGCTATTTAGGAGAGTTAGATAAAGGTGGCGTCCATATTAATAGTAGCATTAACAATAAAGCAGCCTACCTTATTGCAGAGGGTGGAGAACATTACGGTACTACTGTTAATGGAATAGGATCAGATAAATTAGGCAAAATTCTTTATAAAGCATTAACAGTCTATTTAGTGCCATCATCTAATTTTTCCGAGATGAGAGAAGCTATGGTGCAATCTGCACGTGATTTATATCCTGATAGAAATGGAGAACCTTCCGCTGAAACAGCTGCTGTAATGGCTGCTTACGATTCAATTGGAGTACTAGAATAATTATTGAATCTTGTAAGCTGAGTGGTAATCATAACGAACAAACACTATGAATAATAGTCTTTGTTCGTTTTTTTATGAAAATAGCTAGCGTTTAAAATCCTATGCCTTAGGGCCTTTTTAGGTTCCCACTCATATTTTTGGGTTTTTCTGATTTATGGACTAAACCTACGAATAGCTCACACAACCTCTTTGTCTGGATTTTATTTCCATATCAAGAAATTCAAATGACGTGCAAAATGCTTTTGCTCGGCTTTCATTTCGGTTTTTTCCTCTGAGTGACCAGTCTTTTTTCTGTCTTTTCTACGTATACGTCTCTTGCAAACAGTTCGCTACAAGAATCCTCATCATTTATTATAGAATAATTAGAAGAAAATCAAGTTGTACCAATTAGAGTATGACATTGAAAGGCTAGAGATAGAAACCTTTTTCGGATATCTAGCTATTTTTATCATTTGCTTTAACCATGTTGATATGATAAACCTTAATTATTCGTAGGATTTTTTTCATTACATTCTATCTTCAATTAGTAAGGTGGCTTTTTTTATGAACACTAGTGAAATTGCTAAATTATCTAAGGTCCATCCAAATACAGTACGACTTTATGAAGAATGGCAGTTTATTTCGCCTGTACCAAGAAAACCAAATGGTTACAGAGTTTATTCTGAACTTCATCTTAAGCAAATGGAAATCTCTAGACTTGCTTTTAGACAAGAATTTATACAGAATAACCTTCGCAAAAAGGCAACAGAAATTGTTAGACTTAGTGGCCGCGAACAGTTCAAGGATAGCTTACGAGCAGCAGAATCCTATTTAACCTATTTGCAAACAGAATATGAGTTTGCTTTAAAAGCAATTGAGACGGTGAAAAATTTATTACAAAACAAATCGATTACAGGTGAAACTTACTCCCACAAGTCCGTTGCTTCTATGCTTCAGTTAACGGAAGAAACATTACGGAATTGGGAACGGAATCATTTGTATACTATTAAAAGAAACACGCAAAATCGAAGAATTTATACAGATCGTGATATTCAAAAATTACTCGTAATACGCGTGTTACGCAGCGCACATTTCTCGATTACTAGCATTGCACATTTATTTCAAGAAATGGAACAATTGAAAAAAAACACAGATATCCTGCAAATTTTACAAACGCCCACCTTTTCTTCGGATTTTTTTCATGTAACAGACGATTTAATGAATCAATTAAAGATAGCGATGGATGATCTGAAAACAATCATCGCTATCTTAACAGAACTACAATAATGGTGATGGTGCTTCTTTATCTACCAATACGGTTAATTCATGCATTGCTCTTGTTGAGGCTATATACATTAGCCCACGATCAAATTCGGTTCTATAATTGGTTTCATTCACAAAAGGTACGATAACAACATCAAATTCAAGACCTTTCGCATACTGAATCGTCGTTAAAACTAAACCTGTTTCAAACTTTCCCGTTTGGCCATCCAGTACTGTAAATGGTATGTTTAAACGTTCCTGCAAGATCTGTAAGTCTTTCTCCCCCTTACAGATAATGGCCGTAGTTCGATAATCATTCATCGCAATTTCATGAATCTGTTTCAGCATCTGTTCAAATGTTAAATACATACATTCTTTTGGTTCTTCCCCGTGTCTTGCAATTGGATGAATTTCCCCATTATGCATGAATTTTTTTGCATACAATGCAATTTCATATGATGACCGATAGCTGGTTGTTAATTCTACATATTCTAGATTATTAAACATGGCTTCAAATGCCTCTTTTGATATCGTTTCATATGGTAAGATAGCCTGACTAAAATCACCAATGATTGTTCGCTTACACGTAAACACTTTAGAAAGTACAGCATATTGGATTGGTGTATAATCTTGCATTTCATCTAGTACAAAATGCTGTACGAGCTCATACTGCTTGATACCTTTAAAATAAAACTGTACAAATAGATAAGGGTATACATCATTAAATTCAAAATGTTTTTTCGAAAACTTAAAAGAGTTTTGCCCCTGTGTTTCGATAAAAGATCGATAAATCTCTAACGGTGAAGAAAACAAGAGTCGTTTTTTCAGACGCTTTATGATTTCACTTTTATTCGGTATTTTCCCTTCTCTATCCCACTTAGATTTAAGCGCTTGAATGATATCATCTGCCATAAGTTCTAAACGTGTAACAATCGGCTCACTTCGATATTGAAGGAAGCGCCCTTGTAAATAATCAGCTTGTAGCACTACACCAGCAATGGAGATATTTTCGTTTTTAAGAAGCCTTGAATCTAAGTTAGATAAAAAGGATTGAAGCTTTTGAACAAATGAATAATTCCCTTTCATTTTTGCACGTAAAGCCAGCTCCCCATTTGGATTCGATAGAATCTCTTTTGTTTCTCCCTCAAATGATCTAAAAGTTACACCAGCTGGTAATAAGTTTTCCGTAAGCTCGTCCAATGTAAAGGAGCGAATTGGCTCTTCACCTAGCTCGGGTAAGACGGTAGAAATATAATCACCGAATACCTTGTTTGGCGACAAAATAAAAATACGTTCTGCTCGTAACGTATCACGGAATTTATATAAATAATAAGCTATGCGGTGCAAAGCAACAGCTGTTTTTCCAGAACCAGCAACTCCTTGAATGATGACATTATACGCTGATTCATTCCTTACTATTTTATTTTGTTCTCGTTGAATCGAAGTGACGATTGTTTTCATCTTATCATTTGTATGCTGATTTAATGTTTGCTGTAGAACTTGATCTTGTATTGTTAATGAGCTATCAAGCACATATTGGAGTTTAGAATTTTCTATTTTAATCTGACGTTTCTTAATAAGTTCTCCGTCAAACTGCTGATCCATCGCAATATAATAGGCCTCACCGATTTCAAATTCATAGTACATATTACAAATAGGGGCGCGCCAATCATAGATAATTTGTGTGCCTTCTTCATCGGCAAAACCGAAGCGCCCAATATAAAACGTCTCTGCCTCACTAGGATGGTCACCATGATATAAAAAATCAAATCGTCCGAAGTATGGGGATTCTATAAGCTTTCTTACCTGCTCACGTTCCACCACTCGTGCGAAACCATGTTTGTCTATCATACTTAAAGTTTGCTGGTAGTCATACACCTGGAATTTATCGAGTTCATTTTTATATTCAACCATATATTTTTGTAATTCCTTAAAATTGTGGTCTTGATCAATAATGTTTGATGAAAGCTTTTTATAGGCCTTTGTTAATTCATTTATAGTTTTTTCAAGATAAATAAATTCGCTTGTCTCCATCACAAAATTCCCTCCTTTTCAAGTGTATCACCAACTATAACAAATAGATTCTCGCTGGTGTTTAAGTGGAGGGTTGTATTTTTATTTCGGTCTTAAGAAGAATAGCGAGAGAAATAATTACAGAATATTAAAAATAATATACCAATTCAATAAATCTATATTACAATTGTATACATTAATAATTAAATAGATCTAGGGGGTAAGTACCATTGTCAGTAGGCCATATTATTAAATTTTATAGAGAAAAAGAAGGTATGACTCAATCACAATTAGGTGACGGTATTTGTACCGCAACACATGTGAGTAAAATTGAGAATGGTAAAACAGATTATTCATTAGAAATTATTCAATTGTTTTCGCAAAAGTTACAAATTGATTTACAAAAAGAAAGTGAAAAGTTCGAGGAAATCGAAAAAACATTGCATTCTTTCAATGAAGCTTTGATTTTGAATAAGATTAAACAGGTAGAGTCTTACCGAAGAATTTTAAATAATATACCGTACTTACTATCTACAAAGTATGCCTATTTTTATCAACTGGTAATGTTACGATATTGGTTCGTAAAGGAGGAGAAGAAGGAGATCGATGCCCTCTTAGGTTCTTTAGACAATGTAGAAGCATGGATGAATCCTTATGAAAAAAACTTTTTACTTCATATGAAAGGATGGCATCTCATCCGCTATTCTTCTAAAAAAGATGATCATTATGAAGCCATCGCTATTTTCAATAAAATCCAGATTGCCTATTACCCAAATGAGGAATTCTATTATCATTTAGCACTTGGTTATCAATATGTAGGCAGACAAGTAATGGCATACATGTATGCAGAAAAGGCATTAAAATACTTTAAAGAAATCAATAATTACGCTGATGCAATTAAGGCGGAGTCCTTGTTGTTATTACACATATCTGAAGATCCTTATGTCGATGTGAAACCTATGTATAACCGATTAATTTATGCGTGTGAATTAATTAATGATAATGACAAAAAAGGGATGTTACTGAACAATCTTGGAAACACGCTTCTCAAAAGAAAAGAATATAATGAAGCTTATCAATACCTGAAGGAGTCTATACGCCTATGTAATAAAAAAGGTAAAGTCTACATTCATCGCCTTTTCAATTATATTCTCGTTGCAGTTGAAGGCCATTTAAGTAGTAAAAAAACCTTAAGAAAAAATATTACCGAAGGACAAAGAATAGCACTAGAACTAGAAGAAGAAGTCTTTATACACCTTTTTAAATTATTGGAGTATAAATTAGAAGATGAACAAGACAAATACCAACTATACTTAGCAGAAAAGGCATTCCCATATTTCAAAGAACATCAACACTTTGCCTTAATGAAATCATCTTTGAAGGAACTAGTCGAGATGAATCAAATGAATTCTTCCCCTCAGTTAACAAGTGAATTATTAGAAGAAGCTGTTCAGCTTATATAATTTTCAAGTGGCACTATAACTGTTAAAAGTTCCATCCCCTGGTATTCTTATCAAGCTGTACGACAAGCAAGAGATTGAAAGTTTTAATAAACAAAGATAAATGAAGTATTTTAAACGAATACCTAAAGATAAAAATATACAACACTTCTATTCCATATAGATAAATTTGTAGAAAGTGAGACCCCCATTATCTTTCTATTGTTCGAAAGGAGTTTGAAGCATTCTTGAATAATCCAATTTGATTTACCCCTAAAAATCCAACTATAGACGAACAAAACTTGGGGGAAATAATCATGTTTCGAAACAAAAATTTTGCTTTATTAGTATCCGGGCAGTCTCTTGCGAATATGGGGGATATTCTTTATATTACATCAATCATTAGTATGATATATCAATGGACAGGGTCAAGCTTTTATACAGCATTTGTCCCTTTTACGATAACATCAGCTATGTTTCTATCAAGTTTACTTTCACCGCTTGCGATGAATCGTTGGAACTTAAAATGGCTACTCACCTTTTCACAAGTTGGGAAAACGATCATTATTATCCTACTCACCCTTCTTGTAACTGAAATGGTTGCTGTACCGTTTATCATTGTCTTTTTACTCATTGCTGGCATCGGGTTGCTCGATGGCTGTGCGAATCCGATCAGCCAAACATTGATTCCTTATTATGTTAATAGTGAACAATTAGTGAAAGCAAATGGGTTTTTCGATACGATTACACAAATCATTCAAGCTGGCATGTGGTTCATCAGTAGTTTGTTGCTCATTCGTATTGGTAGCAACAACTTATTGTGGGTAGTGATTGGTTTATTCTTCTTATCTAGTTGTTTCCTTTCTTTTTTAAACAGCGTACAAAGCTCAAACACAAAACAACCGTCTCCGTTTGCCGAAATGAAAGAAGGTTGGCACATCCTGTATCGAACACCGATATTGCGAAAAATGGCCTATATTGAAGGGCTTGATTCCATCGCTACTACAGTATGGATCGCTGCTATTCTCTATGTATTTGTGAGTGAAAGGCTACAAGCCGACCATCAATGGTGGGGCTGGATAAATGGCGCTTTTTTCCTTGGGCTCATTCTCGGCAGTCTGTATTGTATGAAGTATGCAAATGTAGTAGAAAACAAAATACGAAAGGTGTTTCTGTTAGGGGCCATCACAGCGTTTTTTAGTACTTTCTTATTCGCTTTGAATACGATACCTGTGATTGCACTTATCCTTGCCTTCTCATTTGGTGCTTCTATGCAAATAAAAGGCATACCGCAACATACAATGATTCAAACGAGTGTGTCACTTACACAGTTATCAAAGGTGTACGCCGCACTAGGCGCTTTGGGTACAGGTATTTTCGCCCTTTCCTCTTTATTGATGGGATGGCTCGCTGAAACGTTTAATGCGCAGCTTGTTTTTCTCATCTCTGCCGCTTTAATGGCCGTGATAAGTATTTTAATAAAAGTTAATCAACAGGTTTTTGTTAAAGGAAATGTGAAGCAAACGTAAAAAAGAGGGGGCGGACATCCGCTCCCTTTTTCACTATCTTAGGGGTATCTTCATCTCATCAAGCTGTAGTGGGATATTCGCACTCAAGGAGCCTAAATTTACACGAATGATATAATCGTCTTCATCACCTTTTATTTCATAAGTGCTACGGAAATGAAGGGCTTCTTGATCGATTACTTCTGTTTTGTGCTTCATTGGCGCCTCATAAATATCCTTTCTCTCCTTCTCTACTAAAGTAATATCGTTTTTAGCAAAATCTTTATAGAAGGTAAAATCACGACCGAATGTCTCTCCTTGATTTATTTGATAATCGAAAGTGACTTTCCCTTTAAGAACTTCCAACTTATCAATTTCGACTGAAAAAGCCTGACGCTTTGATGCTATTTTAAATGGTAATTTGTGTTTTAATGATATAAATTGATCAGGTGTTGATAATCGGACAAAGGGTTGTAGAATTAAATCGTCTTCATTAAGCCGTTCTAGAATTATACTTCTCCCCTTCACTATAAAACGGCCATCAGCCACTCCCCTTTGTATACTATAATCAATAGATATTTCAATAGGTTTCCCACTATAATCGGATGCATTTAATTCTACAAAATCATGTTGCTCATCTTTTGGAAAAGTAGCTGTGTAATCAATAGTAGTAGAGGCCTTTCCCTTTATGACAGAGTCAATATGTAATTTCATATCCAATTTCTCATCTGTGACACTTTTGTTCACTTTCACTGTTTCATAAGGTAATTGTTTGATCGGCACATCAAATTTCCAGTTACCTTCTTGTTCACCAACGCTAAGAAAGGCCAAAGGAAAAGTAGTTTCTTTTGGAAGCTCTTTTTTGGGGTAGGGAAATTGAATATGACCAATATACCGTTCACCATCTTTCTTCATATGAACGAGTTCTTGACTTTCTGATATGTTCTCATCTCCGTCAAAAATTTCATATAATGCTTGAATCTGTTCCTCCTTGCTATCTATACCTGTGACCGAAAATACCGCTCCAACAATGGTTCCGTCATAATAAACTTCATTCATCTCGATACCAATACCGTGTTGTGTAGACGTTTCGTGTAATTCAGTTACCAACCCTTGAGATTGTAAGCTCCTACCAACCGAATCATTAAATGCGGCATAGACATTACCAATTAAGGGAATTTGGGCCATAGCCTGTGAAAAAGTAGGAGAAAGAAAACTAGTAAACAATAAAATAATTGCTGCGACTGATGATAATATAACGACACTTTTTATTCGGGGTTGAGATTTACGCTTTTTTTGTTGAGCTCGATATTTACCTACTTTTATCGCCTGCTTGAGAGAATCCTGCGGTACTTCTATATCCTTATAAGCTTCTAGGTATTCTTTTTCCTTCATCATAATAATCCCCTCCTAACTTTTCCTTTAACTGTTCTTTCCCTCTACGTAAATACGTTTTAACTGTTCCCTCGGGTATTTTCATTATTTTTGAAATTTCATTTATTGTTAGGTCATGAAAATAAAAGAGAATAATAGCATGTTTTTGCTTTTCTTTTAACGTTCGAATAACATCTAGTAAATCTAGTAATGCCTCTGATGTTGGTTCGTGCTGCTGCATAAAAATCTCATCAGTCGCTTGAATCCTCACTTCCTTGTTCCGCTTCTTTAATACACTGTAAGCACAATGGATCAAGATTCTCGTTAACCATGTGAGGAAATACTTCTCCTGTTTTAATTGTTCAATAGCAATGAAGGCCTTATAGGAAGCTTCTTGCACGACATCAAGGGCATCCTCTCTATTTTGCACATATAAGTAAGCAGTCCGGTACAGTTGGTCACTATGTATAAGCAACAACTCTTCTAAAGATTCCATATCTCCTTTTATTGCTCTTTTAATTAAGCTACGTTCATTCAACCTTTTTCCTCCTCTCTTTGCCTATTAGAGGAATACCTAGGTCAAAAAGTTTCAATAAAATGAGTACTTTTATAAAAAACAGGAAATAAAAACGGACAAAGCAAAAACATTGTCCGCATATCTCTATCAATTTAAACCATAACCGCATGAATAAACAAAGCAAAGACAACAAATAAATGAACAACCGCCAATATCCCAATGTATAAACCATTTACCGGAAAGAGTAATAAGTGAATCAAAATAAGTAAAAAACACTCCACTGCAAACAAGATAATAGTCAGACCGACTCGATTGGCTAGCTTCTTTTCATTCCTTACTCTTCCCTCTTTATAACCAGCGATAAAACTGACACTACCCTTACGTTGAATTAATACACCAATGACCACTAAAATACTACAAAGGAATACAGCAAGAATGATCTCCACCAACCTATGTGACCTCCTACCTTCTATCTATTTTTTTAAAAAATGTATAGGAAAAAGTTTAATTCATGATAAATGAGCCTAAATAGAAACTATATATTTTTGCTAGGGAGTGTGCATATATCGTGTTTGACCTTTTTGATTGGCTTAGACTTTTATTATCTGCCATTATCATTTTGCCATTAACAACAATCGTTCGAGAGTTTGGGTATTACCTAGCAGCGACCATTTTAGGGAGTAAAGAAAAGAAACTAGTGATTGGAAGTGGGCCGGTATTATTTAAAATACCTACTATCGAAGTGAGAAGATACTTCTTTATGAATAGCTGGATGGAGTATGAAGAATTAAATCCGAGCGGGCGCTTTTGGCACGGGTTCATATATGCTTCTCCTATTTTAACGACAGGTGGTTGCGCGATTATTGCTAATTCGCTTGTATTAGAAGGGATCTTACCAAATAATATTTTCTGGCAAACATTTATCTTTTATTGCTTTTATTATGTATTTTTTGATATTGTCCCTGTTTATTTGCCAGATGGGCAACCTACTAACGGTCGGGCAATTTTTGACCTCATTTATTACGGTGAGCGCTCCGATTATTTAAGACAGAAAAATAGCCAAAGTAATGAGCAACGAGCTTACACCGATGAACAAGAAGAAACAATGGAGAATAGGGATCGAGATGAAAAAGAACATAGTGACCATACCCAGCCTAAATAATTTCTTTAAGCTGAGGCTGAATCTATCTCACTGTTTTCTTCACGTTTACTTAGTTGATGATAAAAAATATTAGTCGCCGGAAAATAAATCACAGCACCCATTACCAAAAATATAATGAGTTGGATAACCTTTTCTTCTTTCAATAAATGTTCTGTATGATAAACAAATTGTAATTGCTCGTTCAATGAAATGGGAGAGGTAAATATCGATAAAATAAAACCTAAAATAACGAAAATGCCATAAATATTTAAAACAAACCTTATTGTGATTTCTTTTTTACCATATACGATTACCTGCTGTTCCTGTGATCTTGCGCCCATTTAACCTCCCCTTTCATTAAATCCTGATCAACACTAGAAAGAATATAAAAAAGCATATCGGTAAAAGAAAACTTAAAAGCGCTGTCTTCGTTTGATAGTTTTCCTGCTTCCTTTTTAACAAACGATCGATAACAAAAAACAACCATGCGGCAATTAAACTAATATGTAGGAGAACGAGTCCAAATATAGTATGGAAGAGAAAGGTAAGGAAGATAACTATCTTATTTTTCTTTTTAGCAAGTAAACTGGCAAGCCAATCACTAACGAGGGAAGTCGCTATTCCATAGATATAAATGACTGGAAGACTATACATCATAACAAGTCCAAGGAATTCTAATTCTATGAAATGAGGATTTAAGGTCAGTGGATAAAGCACGCTTGTAATGGAAGCTGCAATCAATTTTCGTCGAAACATATTGCCACCTCTCATTCGATTGGTCCCATTAATTATAACATAATTTTGAAAACTATATGAATTTTACCATTATGAACTTGCGATTCGATCAAGCTTTTTCAATCCTGATTGTTCAAACTCATTGGCTTCCGTCTTTAATCGGTTGATGTCATCCTGTTGATCTAATCCCGTTTCTAAAACTTCTTTCTCTAATTGATGTACCTCCGCCTTTAATGAGAAAGCTGTAGAGAGGTCGGCACTCGCCCCTTCAAATACGGATAACATACTTTCAGTTAGATTTTCAGGTGGCGGATATTGGCTGTATAAACTTGATAGCTTCGTTGCCTCTGTATATAAAATTTCTAGTTCCTTTAACATCTCTTCTGCTTGATTATCTTCCTTTGCTTCTTCATATGCCACTACATGAGTTTGATAGGAAGATTGTTTAGCTAACATTTCTTCCTTAAATTCTTCAAAATCAGCTTCCTTTGTGCATCCGAAAAGTAAAACTATCATGAAAATGAACCGACTATATTTAAGCTTCAATTGTATCCCCCTTTGGCAAAATATAAGTACTACAGCTCCAATGCGTGTGATGAATCATTCCGTGCCACTGTCGTTTTTCTAACTCTTTAGCCATGAGGCGATTGAATATGCCATGTCCGACTAAACAAACCGATCCTTTTTCTCGCGCTTCATTAATGAGAAAATCAGCCGCGGCAATAGCTCTCTCTTTAGCTTCACAATAAGACTCGCACCTATGTTTGGCACCTAAAAACCATGCGATTCTTAAAAAGAGTGTCCAATGTTTTGGCTTTAACCTTATAAACTTACTTAAGTAAATATGAGGAAGCTCTGCCTCCCGAAAAAGAGCATGAGCTGCATAACTTTGATTAACAGCTAAATAATGAAGAGTCGCCGTCGCACGTAACAAATCACTCGTCAGCAATGTATGTGCTTTTTGAATCTTTTCGATTGTCAGTGCTGGATATTGTTCCATTGGTTCGACTCCGGATTCATCATAAGCTTCTACCCACGAACGATACTGCTGCCCATTTATTCGTTTATTCTCTTTATGAATGGAGGCGCCATGTCTGATTAAGTTAATTTCCATCCTTATCACTTCTCTTCCCTTGCCTAACTTTACCTATGTCCACCTTCTCATAGGGGTCATTCGCATAGTTAAAGCCTCTCATTAAAAGTTAAATGATACATTCTCTTCTTAAAAATATTCTATTTAGTAAACACAAATTCCTTTTCTTTTTATTCGAAATATATTGAATAAATAATTCTAAAAATATAGAATATAGACAATCTACTTATCCATTATAAGGAAAGGAATCAATTCATGTTACATACGCGGTCATTTAAAATATTATGGTTAGGAAATTTAATCTCTGAATTTGGTGGGGCCATCGGGGGAATTATTAATGGCTTATTACTCTATGAGCTGACAGGTTCAAAGGAATGGATGGCAACCATGTGGCTCTGCTATTTCCTACCTTCACTCTTTATTCAAAGCTTGAGTGTCCCGTTTTTAAACAATATCAATAAAGAAAAAATGTTATTTGTCATCCAACTCTTCCGCTCAGCTGTCTATCTTTTACCTCTATTAGGAAGCATAGTAGGCATAAATAATATAACCATAGTATTGCTTGTCATTCTGCAATGTACAATCGGTATATTGCAACCAATCTATGCTAGTATCTCATTCGCGTTAATACCCATATATTGTGAAGATAACAAGCTTGTTTCAGCCAACAGTTCGCTCGATGCAACGATAAGGTTAATGAGCTTTATCGCACCAGGAATCGCTTCTTTTTTCTTACTCGTCTTCCCTCTACACTTTCTTTATCTACTCACAACATTGCTCTTTCTTCTCAGCGCTTTTGCAATACACCAATTGCCATACACAACAACAAGGTCATCAGTTAACAAAAATAAAAAAAGTTGGCTAACAGCCTTCGTAGCAGGCTATCAAACCTTCTTTTCTTATCCTCCTTTATGGAAGTTAACCCTTCTCTCTTCAGCGGTGCAGTTTGCTGTAGGAGCAACAATGGTGATAAAGATTCCATTTTTTCGTGAAGAATTAGGCGGCACTTCCTGGGAGTATGCCCTATTTGCCGCTGCTTTTCCACTTGGTTATGTACTAGGGACATTCTTGTTAGCGAAGTTACCTAAGAACAATGTAACGCTTTATCTCGGGTTGTTTGGGGGAGGGCTCTCTTTTATGCTATTGTCTCTCACACCATCCATAACCTTTGCATTGATTTCCGAGCTACTCGGCGGCTTACTATTCCCATTATTCAACGCACAGAGTGTAGCCATTTTCCAAAGAGTGGCTCCTGGGGATCAATTAGTAGAATTAAGTGCCATCCGCCTCCTGTTTTTAAGAATAACGATGCCTTTAGGGATTTTATTTGCTTCTTTGCCGTTACCAACTAGGGACATCTACCTTTATATCGCTGGGCTCATCATCTTTTTAGCGATTGTTTCCTTCTTTAAGGGGGCTCGTGTTTCTAGCAAACACCTTACAGTTTAAGCTTTTTTCTAATTTATAAATCACTTGCCTTGCTCCAAAACGATCAATATAACAATCAATAGTGAAACCAAATTTTTCTAAAAGTTGACACGACCGCTTGTTAGCTACTTGTGTTTCAGCGACAACCTTTTGCTCCTTAAGAGTAAAAAAGGCATACATCAACACTTCCTGAACGGTTTCACTTGCATACCCTTTCCCCCAGCAATGGGGGAAAATTGATAAGAGACTTCTATATCCGCCTTACAATGGTGGGGGGGTAAGAGCGATGAATCCTAAGTGATGATGTGTATACTTATCTGATACGATCCAATAAGACGATGATAAGTTCATCAACATATTCTCCATTTGCTCCTTTACTTCCTCAATTGTCCTTATCCCACCAAGATACTCCCGGACCTCGGCATTCCGATACAATTTCACCATTGTGGGAAGATGCTTCATAGAGAGCGGAGTTAATACACATCTTTCAGTCATCAACGGCATCATTTTCTAATCTCTTCAATCATTTCTACACGATTGCCGAACGGATCTCTAAATTCAAAGCGGTCAAAACCTGGAATAGGGACGCCCTCTATTAAACTAATGTTTTGCTGCGATAATACTTCCTTCCAAAAGGATAGATTATCTACTTCATAAGCGATATGTGCCTTTGTAGTCGTTCTGTCAAATCCATTCTCAGTGCCAACATGGACAGCACGGTCACCTACCTGTAACCAAAAACCACCTCTCCCTTTCAATGAAGCTGGTTTTTCAATCTCCTTTAATTGCAGAACTTCGCAATAAAACTGCTTGCCTTTTTCTTCTGCTCCTTTTGGAATCGTTAATTGTACATGATGTATCCCTATAATCATAGTTTACCTCCTTTATCATTCTTCTCCGAAAGAATAGCACCATTTAGGAAAGTCCAGTTTTTCTTCATAAAAACGATGAGCTGCTTTTCGTGACTAGGCTGATTCAAGACAAATATAGCCCGCTCCATGTTTCGCCAATTGCATTAGCTTTCCACCATTTCCTTTTGAACGAACAGTTGCATCCGTGACGTATTCTGACATATACACCTGCTTGCCTCAACCTGACCATTCACCAGTCGTATCCCTTCTTTTATTTAACTTTATATTTCTACTTTTAGAAGAATATTCCTTTCAGCTAACGACATAATAAAAAGAATCTTATTACAAAAGGAGCTGTTCAATATGCGTAAAAAAAGAAGAATGGTCATATTACTTTTCATTTTCATCTATATTGGCCTTGTATCAAATGTTAGTGCCCTTACCTTCGACACCTTACCCGTCGAGCAATCATCTCAACGTTGGTCCGTGGAAATAAGTGAGGGTGTGGACGATAATCCAAAACAGCAATCCAAGTTCGGTCATTATGATACACGGTCTTTGAAAGTTGAAAACATGGGAGCGAACAACCTCGTAACTGCTGAAATTTCAATGTACCGAAATGAACCAAAATCCACAACAAAGTATGCCCTACAAGGTTGTCCGGGAGCATTAGATTGCAAGCAAATTTCAGAAGATCAAAAGCATACGCTTGCGGCACAATTAAATAATAGCTCCCCATACAATTTCGCAAACTTTATCCTAGCTGAAAAAGCAACAGAACTTGAAGTTGAAATCACCTGGACAGAAAAAGGCAATGAAGGACGTCCACTGAAAGAAAGATTTGTTTTTTCTGAGGAATAAATGAGAAAGAAGGTTATTCTTTGCTGATAAAGAGTAACCTTCTTCAGTAGTAAATAGGTAGCTATATATATGGAAGCACCATTTGATACACCGCTATACTGAAACCTAGTATACTGGCTTTTAATTTCGAGGGATGATACTTCCTTGATGTTTTTAAATGAAGAAGAATAAAGATAAAACCCATTGGTATGAAAAGTTGAAAATATCCCTCTTCACTAGAACTTGTATAAATCGGTAGCACAAAAGTACTGATTATAAAATAAAATAAAATTCTAATTTTTTCCGTTTCAAGTTTTTTTGCCCAACGTACTAATAAAAAAATAATTACAATTATTGCAATGGTATATGGTATTGGAGGTAAAACAATCGACATCCCGTCTCCGAAAGGAAATTCCATTCTGCACCTTCTTGATTTTCAATTCTCTAACACCACTTGAGAAGATCCTTCAAGCGGTTTCTCCGTTGTCCAATAATAATCTTCCGCACGCCAATAACGCCGCTGATACTTAAGTAACAAATCCTTACTGCCATTATCTCTCTTCATAAGTCTGATTTGCCTGACCTCTTTAGGAACATGCAAGAATATACTATAGTCAATAAATGGTCGCCACTCTTCTCTCTGAATAAACACACCTTCGATAAGAATAATGTCAAAAGAGTCAATGGAATACGATTGCATCATGGTCCGGTCTTTCCCCTCATCATAAAAAGGAAAAAAGACTTTGCGCTCACATTCTTTCACTCTACTAAAAAACTGATTACTTATCTCCTTTATGTCCCACTGTAAATAATAGTATTCAAACCATTCTTCATAGCCGGTACCATACCTCCTAGCTGCAGGTTCGATAGCATTGTCTAAATGAAAAAGCTTCACATTGTAATAGGGTGTTAAGTATTGCTGTAGCTTTTTCGCAAATGTGGTTTTTCCTGCTCCTCCAAAGCCGTCGATGGCTATGATGAAAGGGGCTGTCTTGTTCCTCTTCTCTAACTCTATTAAAATCTGTTTAAATATTGGTGTCATACATCTTCTCCTAACCACCCAAAAACCAAACAACAATCGTCATAAGTAACGAAAGCAGTGCCATTATCTCCATTTGCCTCGCTTCTCGTACGTCCTTCTTGATGACATACTCGAAAAAAGTGAGCGTGCTATAAAATCAAAGAAGTAGAAAAGTAATCGCTAGTATATGTAACAAAATGAATTACTTACTCCATATCCGCTCGACACTATATCCATCCTTCTTTTCTCTTAATCTATAAACATCAGGATTCGATAATTCTTTCCATTCGTCAAACCCGAATGAAGCATGATACTGTTTTAGTAGTAAAGCAATAATATTTCCGTGGGCTACGATTATTGTGCGCTCGGCCTCACTGCTTCGTATTTCCTCTACGACTTGAGAGATTCGGTCCTTCGCTTGCCTGCTTGATTCACCACCAGCAAAATATAAATCTAGATCATCGAAAGTGGCCTTTAACTTATCTTGCCAATCATCTAAGCTTGTTGTACTCAGCACACGTTCGGATAAACGTTTATCCACTTCTACTGTAACGCCGATGTTTTCAGCTAACGGTTCGATCGTTTGTGTCGCACGTAAAAATGGACTAGAGAGGATACGATCAATTGGCATGTCTTGAAGGAATGCCTTTAACTCTTCTGCTTGTTGCTGACCCGTTGTGGTTAGTTCAGCATCAGGTGCTTGTCCTGTTGCTTGGCAATGTCTGACGATATAGATTTCTTTCACTTTATTAACCCCCGATTACTTTTGTCATCTTCACAATTTCTTGCGAATACCCGATATGTTCGTAAAATTGGACGGCACGTTGATTCTCGGAAAACACATCTAGAACGAGGACTTTGATTCCTCTTTCATGTGCCCAAGTTTCTGCAAAACGCATCAACTGCTTACCAACTCCTTTTCCCTCACCTTCAGCAGTGACCGCGATAGCAGATATATACGCTAGCTTTTCTTTTGAAAAATAATCCTCTTCTTCCTTACATTCAATATATCCTAAAAACACACCTTCTTCTTCTGCGACAAATATATTATCACTATTCTCATCAATGGAGGCCTGTGCCATTTCCAATTGTTTTTGCTGCATCTGCTCGGAATCACGGTGTTCTAGAAAGGAAATCTCACTCAAACGAGATGATAATTGCAAGATTCTTTGTTTATCTTGTTGATTGTACGACCTTATATTCATACTGTTCTCCTGTTCATATATTCCTCCTGTAATAGACCCATATGGATCATATCAAACCATTTGCCTTCTCTAAATAAACATTGCCTCACACGACCTTCTTCAATAAATCCTAATTTTTCGTAAACATGGTGTGCTCTCTTATTTAATGAAAAAACCCTCAATGAAAGGCGGTGAAGATTTAACTCCATAAAAGTATATTCTAAGAGGATTTGAACGGCGCTCGTACCAACACCTTTACCCCATTCATTTTTTTCGCCAATATCGATAATGAGTTCAGCATTACGATTTTTCATGTCTATATTCACTAATGAGATGATGCCGATTGGACGTTGATGACTCTTCTCCTCAATGATATAGCATTTAGAATCCGTCGCCCCGAGAATGACTGTCTCAATGAATTCCTTTGTTTCTTCATATGTATATCTATCTAAATCTAAACTCGTAAAAGTCATCACATCTAAATCATTTCGCCATTTATGATAAATGGGTATATCATCCACAGTCATCTTTCTTAAATATAAATGTTCATTTGCAAGCATTCCTTATCACACCTTTCTTCCTTGACTTTGTTCAAGTATACCGTAACATTAAATATTTTTACTATAAATTACTTTTCTGGAAATCAAAAAAAGACAAAGACGTTTGAGAACGCCCTTGCCCCACTATTTAATATACATAATCCGGATAATCAGTAATAATGCCATCCACTTTCATTTCTTTTAAGAATTGTGCTGCTTCAGGTGTACGAACAGTCCAAGACTGGATTTTCATTTTGTTTTTTCTCACCTTTTTGACGAGTTCTTCATTCACAAGACCGATACTCGGGTTAAAATAATCAGCATATTTCCGAAATGCTTTGAGCGCTTCATCACTAACATCGTTAGGAGAGGAAGTTAATACGCCAATAGGCATTCTTGGTAATAATTTATTTGCCAGTTTCATAGATTCGAAGTTAAAGGATTGGACAATCACTTCTTCTCTTTTCGGTTTATCCATCTTCCGTTTCTTTAATGCTTTCGTCATTTGCTTCTCGATACCAGGATATAACTCGGGTGCTTTCAGTTCAATGAGAATACCGATTTTTCCTTTATAACGATCGAGGACTTCATCGAAACTAGGAATTTTCTCTCCTGCAAATTCCTCACCTTTCCAGCTACCAGCATCTAGTTGTCTTAACTCCTTAAAATCGAGGTCACCTACTTTGCCAGTTCCATCAGTTGTGCGGTCGACTGTCGTATCATGTAAAATGACTAACTTGCCATCCTTACTTCTTTGCACATCAATCTCAATATAATCTGCACCCATCGCAACAGCTAAATCAAATGCTGCGATTGTATTTTCTGGTGCATAGCCCGAAGCTCCCCGATGCGCTACGTTCGCAATTTCTTTTTCTTTCCTACTTGCCTCAGCCTCACCAAAAGGCAAAGTCACAAAAATCACTGTCGCTAGTAAACAGAAAAGTAATACTTTCTTCAAATTCCCCAACTCCTTTATTTTATCTTTCGAATCAAATGATAAAGGAGGAACTTGAAGAGAATATAAAAAGGGTGTATAGAAGATATAATATTAAAGTAAAAATATTCAGTCTTATTTACTTATAATTTTTTACAAAGAGAGTAAGTAAAAATACATAGAACGGAGAAAAGGAGAAGTCTTTCACCCCAAAAGGCATCTTCCAACCATTCTCCGTATCATCTAATCAATCCAATAACCTTCTTCTTAATTTCTCTATAACCTCGCTCTCAACTGAGCACTCCTTCATAAGATAGTCCTCGATTGTATCATATTTAGAAAATATGGCTTTATAGGCTTGTTCAAGATAAGCTTCTCGTACTTCAAGCACTGGTTGAATATCTGCTTCCTTCAAACGGAAAAGGCTAGCTATCTTTAGTGCTTTTGCGGTTTTCTTCATTCTGGGCGCAATCAATTCATTGGATTGGAGGTATTCTTTCATGACCATATCGTATGGAACATCCGCTGTTAATTGAATTAACGATGACATAAAACCTGTCCGGTCTTTACCTCCTGTACAATGAATAAGCAGTGGAGCGTGCTCCTTTTCAACTGTCAGATCAAAGATTTGTTTAATTTCCCTTTGACAACCGAACGCCATATGCTGATACATTTTAAGCATCAACTCTTCAAAGTTCATATGTCTCGCACCAGTTAGTAAAAATTTAAGCATCCCTTTTCGCGTCAATTCCCAACTAGGGTCTTGAATAGGAATTTTTACTACTGAGAGATTTTGTTCTTCATGAATTTTCGCTCGCTTTGATTCTCCTTCTGAAACCGTTCTTAAGTCACAGATTGTTTTTATATTCAACTTTCGAAAAAGATTCATATCCGCTTCAGTCAAACGAGACAGTTCATCTGATCGGTAAAGCAGACCTGATTTCATTCTTAGTCCGTTGCTCGTAACAAGTCCTCCGATATCTCTGAAGTTATATACCCCTTCTAGTCGTTCCCATTCCATCGTCGTCATCAATTGTTCTCCTAACTACGCTTTTAATAATTCATTTTAACATCTTGAAGTTTAAGAAAACAAAAAAAACCGACTGTAAGCCGGCTTCTCCTCAAATCACTCTTTATCTTTTATTTGCAAGTAATCACTATTATTGATTGAAATGGTGTATTTACCATCGCCATACTTAAGCATGGCTTTCTCTACTCTCTGTTGTTCATCATATTCATCCTGTTTTTCTGTAAAAACGATATTATTTGGTTCTTTTTCAGAGTTAAGGTCACCAACATCTGATATAACAAGCTCGGCATTACTGTTTTTACTCATGTACACATTCACTGCAGAACTGTTATTCACGTCCCAATCTGCTGTTAGTTGACGAGGCTTCATCGTAATTTCGTTATAATTCCCGTCAATTTCTAGTGTCACATCTTGTGGAATCACGAGTGTCGGATCCAAAGTACTATAATTTTGAAACATTGCGATTGACTCACGTGGTAGTTCCTTAAAAGCAATGTATAAGGTATCTCCCTTTACAGTAGTTGTCATATAATCTTCAACATCCGTAATTAATGGTTTTTTCTCTAATTGGGTAGCAGTGTAGGTACCAAATACAGACAGTTCCTTTCCTGTCGATCCTTCCACACTTATGCCAGTTGAGCCTGAATCAACAACGACTCTTTTCACATCATTATTCATAGCAAAATCGAATGTTGGTAAATCACCTGTCCTATGTTCAAGGTCCATATTGGCACTCACTTTATCAACAATACCTGTCATACTAAGAAGTGCAATGGTAATACCAACTGTTCCTAACACACCCACAAAGAAAATGCTAAAGATATCATACTTTAAGTAAGGCTTTTCTTGTTTTGAGAAGAATAAAAATAGCAAGATTTCGCCGCCTAAAATAACAAAAATAATCGGCCACCATGAAATAAGTATACTCGAGACATCCAGCTTAAATATTTGTGAAAGAAGCAAATATACGCCTAAAAATAAAAGTGATGCCCCCATTGAAAAGGTTCCTACTCTCCATGTCCTCATTTTTTCTTCACCCCTTCTTCATTTTTTTCTTTTCTTTTGTTCCAGATAAGAGCTTTAACCCGCCACCAATTAAAACGATACATACAATAGCTGTTTGGAAATAGCGATTAAACCAATACCAGACGTCAATATTCAACACTTCAATAATACTTGGTGCAAAAGCCGGCAATAAGACATTTGTTGTCATGTAATACAAACCAACTACAACCAACCCTATACCTAACCATTTTTGATGATTTTCAAAATAAGAAACAATCGGTACATCTTCTAACTCTTCTTCCCCATAGCGTGAGGATTTTTGTAAACCGTCGAAAAAACTATAAAACCATATAATTGGTATGAGAAACAGGAAAATCCCTAAACGCAGAACGTCCAAAATATAGATAGAGAAAAGAAAAGCAGCCATTAATTGAATCCCTCTTCGCTGTAGTCCTAAATACAAATGACCTGCTCCCGGGAAAATAGATAAGAAAGTAGCAAGCCCTTTACTTTTCCGGCCCTCTTCTCTTCCTCTTTCTATATCTTCTAATAAAGTTCTGTCTACAAGCTCTTCCCCTTTTTGCTTTTTATTTAATTGTTGAATCGCATCAAAGAAACTGTATACCCAAATTACTGGGAATAGTAAAAGAAAGACCATAAACTCTCCACGATCAGTTAAAAAAGCGACAAACAAAACCATAATACAGAAACCAAGTGAAGCCGTTAGTAAGGTAATCCCTCTATTCATTAATCCTAAATGAAAATGTCCCACCCCTGGAATAAAAGATAAAAGAATAGTACGGAACCGTTCATAGTCCAGTTCCTCTCCGACTTTAGAGGACGGGTCTTGTTTATTCTTTAGCAACTTTGAAGCCATAATAGCTGTATCGACGAGATTAATAATATAAAGAATGACACCAGCAAAGACAACAAGTATAATTTCGCCTCCTACCCCAACCGAAAGCATGAAAAATGTAAAGGCAATAAGGGCAAATTCGCCTATTAGATAGGCCAACCCGCGGAGGAATACGCCTAAATATAAAAGACCTCCTCCAGGGAAAAAACCTAATAAGAATGCCAATAAAGGGTTTTTCATTTTTTATCCTCCTCCTTCTTTGTATCCATCCAAGCAAATGTTTTATCCATAATTCCTTCTGTTATAGATGCTTTATCCTCTTTAAACTGTTTACTCTCCACATCACCAGCATATTGTGTGAGCGTTTGGAAAAAGCCCGTTGACATAAGTATTAAAGTCATCGCTGCCGCTATCCCATAATGAAAAATTGTTTTTTTATAGAACGCTGTGGCTTTGCGAGAGAAATTTTCATTCTTTGTATCTTGTTTATTATTTTCATTTGGCAATTGGGCCATAATGTTGTCGGTAAAAGCTGTTCCATCTATAATATCTGGGAGTTCCTCTGCCTCAATTGCCGTCAGATAGACCTCCAAGCATTGATCACAGGTATAGAGGTGGTCCTCATAAAGAATTTTATCTTCACCATCTAATTCATTCTTCACATATTTCGTCCATTGTTCATAACTGTAATGTTTCATGAAAAATCGTCCTCCTTCCAATGCTTTTTCATCCATTGACGTGCTCGGTATAATTTTGTTTCGATGGTCTTCACCTGCACATTTTGCTCATCTGCCATTTGTTGATAGGTTTTTTCGTTTATATAAAAATCATAAATGACATGTCGATAGCCTTCTGGCAATTGATGGATACGTTGTCTTACTAACTCTACCGTTTCTTTCCTAAGGAACTTTGTTTCAATATTACCATGTGAAGATTCCCTTCTATCAAAATCAATCACATCCATTATGTCTTCACGCTGTCGTTCTTTTTTTCTTTTCATATCAATGGCGTGATTGACGGCGATTCGTTTCATCCATGTTTTAAAACCTTGATCCTCATATTGGGGGAGAGAGTGATAGATTTTCAAAAACACTTCTTGTGCGGCATCTTCAGCAGCATTCCGATCACGTAATACCGCAAACGTAACTTTAAAAAGTTCATTGCGATATTTTTCGACAAGTAATCGGAAAGCATGGTCGTTGCCATCTAATATTTTTTGGATAAGAACTTGGTCGCTAATGTCACTCTCCCCCTTTCCTTTTTAGCTTCCATCATAATAGACGTTACACAATCATCTTTCCCCTACACAAAAGATAAAAATATTTTCACTAGCTTTATTCAAGCAAAAATTAGCCTGCTTGACTATACTTATATTTTGCAAAATAATGGGTTCTAGACATTTTCAATCATGAATATCACTTTATCTTCATATTCTTAACTATGGGGTGAGAACAGCATGAGAGTAGCTTATACAAGTTCCGACGTAGATTTAATGGCAAGGATGATGAGAGCCGAAGCTGAGGGTGAAGGAAAGCAAGGAATGTTATACGTAGGCAATGTAATCGTTAATCGTGCAATCGCTGACTGTCTTGACTTTAAAGATGTTCGAACAATCGAGGATGTCATTTATCATGTGCAAGGTGGTAATTATTCATTCGAAGCCGTGCAGAAGGGGAACCTCTTTTACAACAGAGCAAGGAGCACAGAAAAAAGACTCGCCGAGAAAAATTTGAAATATTGGCGTGAACACCCTGCTAAATATGCACTCTGGTATTTCAATCCATATGCTCCCTGCCCGCCTACTTGGTATAATCAACCTTTTGCTGGCCAGTTTAAAAATCACTGCTATTATGAACCAATCGCTAACACATGTGACAGTGTTTATGTGTAAAAGAGAACAACAAAGAACATCCCAAAAAGGGGTGTTTTTTTGTTATTTGTTTAAGTTGGGGTGATTTATTTACAAAAGAATCGGCATTTATAACCCTTAGGAAATAATTTTTTCCCGTAGATTGAAGCAATGTCTTTATCGAGGGTTTAACTTTTGTTCAAGCTACATTTTTTTAAAATAGACGAATAGTATTAGTAATCGAAGAGCAGATATCATCCAAGGAGAGAAAAAACGTTTTACGGAACTACTAAGAAACAAAAAAACATAACGTCCCTTTCAAGAAGAAGCCGATTACTTAATTGTTATTCCTCTACCATGAGGATATTGCAGAACTTATTCAATCCCTGATTTATAACAGTCTAGTTGAATGATGTAACTCTTAAGACGATTAAATTTTTTATAATTTTCTGTCATCCACTCTATCACACTGTTATTTTACACTAAATAGTTTCTTTCATTTTGAAAAAGATAGACATTATTTTAATATTTATTTATTATTTTATAGGATATTTTCGCATAGACTAATATGGTAAAATTAGTAATGTTAGAATTTTCTTGATAAGGAGTTTAGCTATGGACTTATTTATATTATTACTATCTTATCTCATTGGCTCGATACCTACTGCCTTGCTTGTAGGTAAACTTTTCTTTGGCATTGATATTCGTGAATATGGTAGCAACAATCCCGGCGCAACGAATACACTTCGGGTTTTAGGAAAAAGAGCAGGGGTTACTGTTTTAATTATTGATATAGGTAAAGGTGCACTTGCTGCTTCACTCCCCCTGTTACTTCAAACAGGTGGTGATCCACTGATTATTGGTTTGTTTGCAGTTGTTGGGCATTGCTTCCCTATTTTCGCTGGCTTTCGTGGAGGAAAAGCCATTGCTACTACTGCTGGTGTGCTATTGGTCGCGAATATCTGGTTATTTCTAATTGCCTATATCACCTTTGTTGCCGTGGTTTCTATCACAAAATACCTTTACTATGGCTCCATTTCTGTAGGGGTTGCTCTTTTCTTATATGCCACCCTTTCACCACTACAAAAAAATGAATGGATTTTCTTCCTATTTTTATTGTTGCTCATTTATTTACACCGTTCAAATATTCGCAACCATTTACTGCAGAGGGAGCCTAAAATTAATGATAAGAAAATTAAAGATGACCGTCTGCCACCTAAACAAGCTTAAGGAGGTCTGTTATGACTAAACAGTTAGCCAAGTTCATCGCTGATTTAAATCAATTAGACAAGCATCATATCGGCTATTGTGGAGAAAAGGAAGAGGACATTCTGCATGATATACAAGAAATAAAGCCTTATTTTATCACTTATGAATATGAGGGTGAAATTGAAGCTGCAATAGGATTAGATATTGATGAAGCTGACCGGAGTGCCGAAGTATGGGGTCCCTTTGCCAAGAATCATGAGGTAAAAAAAGATTTGTGGAACCAAGTTGTAAACTCCTATGAAAATAAGCTACAGCAATTATCGTTTTTTGTGAACGAAAAGAATAATAGTACCTTACATTTTTTACAATCAATCAATGCCACTCACCAAGGAAATCACGCCATACTCGCAGCAAAGCGAGGGATTTTCCAAAACATCTGTCACAGCTATCATGAGCAATATCGCAACGATTTCCTGCTACTACACGAAGCAACTTTTCCACAAACTTATTTGTCAGGCGAAGAGATACTAAAACTGTTGGATCAGCATCATAAACTGCTTCTATTGACAGAAAATGGCCAATTACAGGGCTATGTATATCTCGAAGCTGCACCACACTTTGGTGAAGGGCAGATTGAATTCCTTGCTGTATGTCCTAAAGCAAGAAAAAAAGGAAGAGGGCGACAGCTCATTGAGGCTGCACTCGAAACACTCTTCCAGTTTGAAAACATAGATAAAATCACATTATGTGTTTCGCTTGATAATCATCAGGCGATCAAGTTATATCAATCAGCTGGATTTGAGCTGAGTGCACGGTTAAAATTATTCTCTTATCAATTTTAACTGATTTAAGTCTTTCACTCTTGCAATGCCAGCTAGGGACATGGTAATTCTCGTTTCTTCTATTAAGTTTTCTAATACTTTTTCAACCCCTACTTGGCCGTCTATACCTAAACCATATACAAATGGTCGACCAATACATACAGCTGCTGCGCCTAGTGCCAATGCCTTTACTATATCCGTCCCACGGCGAATACCACTATCAAATACTACTGGCACTTTTTGATTAGCTGCTTTAACAACCGCAGGCAATGCATCTAGCGCAGCAACTGTTCCATCTAATTGCCTGCCACCATGATTAGAAACAATTAGCCCTGATGCGCCTGCCTCTATTGCACATTGTACATCTTCTGGATGAAGGATACCTTTAATATAGATAGGTAAGGACGTTCTTTTTGCTAATGCTGCAATATGCGACCAATTCATTTCAGGATAATGAATATTATCTAAAACAGATTGAATCATAGATTCATGGTCAGTCTTCTCACCAAGCGCATGCATAAAGGCTGGATCTGATTCGTAATTTGCTTTACCATAGCCCTCTTTTAGCGGAGAAAATTGTGTAGCGATATCCGTTTCTCTCCAGCCTGTCATAATTGTATCAACAGTAACGACAATCGCTTCATAACCTGCTCTTTCAGCTCTCTCTACCATACTGAATGAAACCTGTTCATTCCTCGACCAATAAAGCTGGAACCACTTTGGACTATCTACTGTTGCCGCTTTGACCTCCTCAATCGAGTAGCTAGAGACTGTACTCTGGATAAAAGGAACTCCGATTGTTTTCGCCGCTCTAGCAGTTGCCAATTCACCTTCTTCATGTGTCAATTTTTGCATGCCGACTGGGGCAATAAAAATGGGGTATCGATAAGTATGCTCTCCTAATGTCACACTCATATCTATATCTGCTACATTTCTAAGCATTCGAGGTAGTATTGACCATTTTTCGAAGGCTGTTGTATTCTTTCGTAATGTTTCCTCATTACTTGCTGCCGAGCGGACGTATCCATATGCTCCCTTAGACATAAGTTTTTTTGCTTCTTGTTCTAATGCTTGATATGAAACAGGGAAAACGGCTGGAACCTCAATATTCATCTGTCTATCTCCTTTTGTTAAACTCATTTGCGGCTTTTTTCACATGCGAAGAGTAGGAATAGTGGGATCCTTTGGCGTCTTTTCCACTCTTTTTCTGAAGAGAATGATGATTGAATTGGTGTAGCTTCACTAAGATTCATAATATTAAATTGGCAATCTTGCAATATTTTAAAATACTGTTCGATCGTCCGATGAACCTTCACAACTTTTTCATCAATCCACGGCTCTACCCGCTCACCAATTAGAAAGTAGTCATCCACTACCCAATTTTCTCGCTTACCTCCACCGCTAATGAAAGCACTTGTAAGGACCGGATGCTGTACACTAAAGACAAATTCGCCACCCGTTCGCAAACTGTTATAAATATTCTCGCAAATTTGTTTGAAATCTTCAAGATAGTGAAGCGTTAATTGTGAAAAGATACAATCATAAGTTTCTTTTTTAAAGTCATATGTTTCTAAACTAGCATGAGTTAATTTCACATTAGGAATGCCTGCGAGGTTTTTCAGAGCCAATTCTAACATTTTTTGCGAACCATCAATCCCTGTATAGGACCCGAGTAAGGGTGCCAACTCTTTTGCTAAAGTGGCAGCACCACCCAAGTTCAAGCACATCTTTATTGCTCATGTCACCTAGTAAATTCAAAAAAGCTGGTTTTTCTATCATTTCATTAGGGCTTTCTTTACGCATTCTTCTTTTCAAATAATTTTGTAAAAATTCATCATTTTCATAAACGGATGATCCCCGATATTCCACTGTATCGCTCCCTTCATTATTTTGTTGGTGCTCCTCGATATCTCGCTTCACGTAGCTCGAGAGCATAGGCTGAAACATTGGGCATCCCCATTATTTCAGCTTGATGTATTTCTCTTTCAATATCATAAGGAATTCTCACTATTTCAATTGAGAAGGGACCTTCTTGTTTAGATTGATAATTCCCATGCATAATCGCAAAAGTTGCCTGTGGGATATCTAATGAATTACCGACACTGCCACAATTAAATAATGTTCTTTGGGGTTGAATTGGTTCAATGAGCGCAGCATGAATGTCTCCGAATCCAATTACATCAGGCTTCCTCTCTTGTTCAAGCGGCTTTATCCATTCACTTATTTCAAACATCTCATTTTTCTCTTTGGTCGTGGCCTTCATTGGGATGACTCTATGATAAACACTTTTTGCTGAAGCATGATAAAGTCGTATATATTTTCCACTCATATAAAAATCATAATGGAAGGGTAAGCTCTGTAAATAGTCCATAGCTTCTCCCTCAAGCTGCTTCTGATGCCACTCGATTTCTTCACTATCAATTGGCTTTCTAATAAAATCATCCCAATTCCCTTGCAGTACCACATCACATGTTTCTCTTACTTTATGTACTACCTCTAAACCACTCGGACCCTTACCAATTAAATCACCTAAGCAAAAAATCTTATCTATTTTTCTTTCTTTTATGTGATGTAGGACCGCTTCTAAAGCTGTCAAATTACCATGAATATCTGAAATAATTGCAATGGCCATGGTCATTTCCTCCTTCGTGCTTGTTGATTATAGTATTTTGCCATAAATAATAGCAGTTTTATTGTTGAATTGGTTACTCTACTTTGTTCAAGAGGGACGGTTCTTCTTTCAGTAACTAGTAACTATCTCAATTGTACTTCTTTCCCTGAAGTCAGTGATTACTTCTTTTGCGACGGTCTCACTTGAGATTCCTTTTTTAAGAGCTGCGCATCCTTTCATTTACCACTTCCTCAATTACTACCGAGGAGGGCAATACCTCACTATTGCCAACAAACGACAATTCATTACGAAAAGTCTACTCCTCTTTCACTGAGCAGTAAAGGGTTTAGCAATTACTAAAAACTCCCCCTCTCTTCCTTCCATTTCTTTTCTCCGAATTAAACATGAATGTATTGTGTTCTTGCCATGATTACTGCTAAAATTTATGTTAAAATAGCAATGAATAATCTTTTAATCAAGGAGACGAACGATGTCAAAAGTATATATTTTCGGTCATAAAAACCCAGATACTGATACGATTTGCTCTGCAATTGCCTATGCAGACCTCAAAAAAGAATTAGGTATGGATGCAGAACCAGTTCGCCTTGGCGAAATTAACGGAGAAACACAATACGCATTAGACTATTTCAAGCAAGCGGCACCGCGCTATGTAGAAAAAGTAGCTAGCGATGTAAAGGAAGTCATTCTCGTTGACCATAACGAATTTCAACAAAGTGCAGATGATATTCGTGATGTCCAAATTCTTGAAGTCATTGACCATCATCGTATTGCCAACTTTGAAACAAGCGATCCTCTATACTACCGTGCAGAACCAGTCGGGTGTACAGCAACCATTTTAAACAAAATCTATAAAGAGAATGGTAAAGAGATTAAAAAAGAAATTGCTGGTTTGATGCTTTCAGCTATCATTTCTGACTCTTTACTTTTCAAATCACCGACATGCACAGAACAAGATGTAAAAGCCGCTCAAGAGTTGGCTGAAATTGCTGGTGTCAACCCACAAGTATATGGTTTGGAAATGCTTAAAGCCGGTGCAGACTTAAGTGAAAAAACTGTGGATCAATTGATCACACTTGATGCGAAAGAATTTCAATTAGGTGAACACAAAGCTTATATCGCTCAAGTAAACGCTGTCGATTTAGACGATGTCCTTAAACGTAAAACGGAAATAGAAGCCGCAATGATGACAGCGATTGTTGATAAAGAATTAGATTTATTCCTATTTGTATTAACAGATATACTTAACAATGATTCAATGGCTATTGCTCTTGGATCTCAAGTAAAAGCTGTGGAACAAGCATTTGAAGTCATTCTAGTAGATAATCAAGCTCTACTAAAAGGTGTTGTTTCTCGTAAGAAACAAATCGTACCACCATTAACAAATGTATTAGCTTAATTTTTTTTAAAAAGTGTCCTCATTGCAAAATGAGGACACTTTTTTTTATGGAAAAATATATGTATAAAAAAGGATATATATACAAATTTTAATAAAAAGGAGGTAATATGATGAAAAAAATCCTAACGTTTATGTCCATTGTTTTACTTGCAATTAGTGTCATGACTCCTATAGCGAATGCCGAGGGCCACCATAAACACCGTAGTCATAAAATGCACGGGATGCATGAGGCATTTAACCAATTTCTATTCGACCAATTTGATGAAGAAATAAATAAAGCCGTCAGCAACTATTACAAAAACGATTCCATGAAGGTGCAGTATCATACAAAAGGTCAGCACCCTCATGCACTGGTAAAAATCGTACAATCTAAAGAAGAAAATAAACTGAGTCACCCCTATATATTAACTTTCATCGTCAATACTTACGAAGGTGATCAAACGGAACCCACTGGTATTGATAAAATCAGCTTTGGTGTCACACCACTTGATAACAACAAAGTATTTAGCCAGCAAGCTGTGGCAGGTTCTAAAGTTGAATTAATCGAGTTTAAACATCATGACCCTAAAGAAAAAATAGAAACGAACAAAAACGCCGAATAAGGCGTTTTTTTGCATAATAGCCTCCACATTTGAAAGAATAAACATTAAAACATATAGAGGTGATAACCATGAAAGCTGTTACATACCAGGGACCTAAAAAAGTAGCAGTAACAAAGGTAGCCGATCCAAAGATAGAAAAGAAAGACGATCTTATTGTAAAAATAACTTCAACGGCTATTTGTGGATCAGACCTTCACTTATATCAAGGAAATATGCCACTACCGGAAGGCTATATCATTGGTCACGAACCAATGGGAATCGTAGAAGAAGTAGGTCCAGATGTGACAAGGGTTAAAAAAGGCGATCGGGTTGTTATCCCCTTTAACGTATCATGTGGACATTGTTTCTACTGCGAACACCAAATGGAAAGCCAATGCGATCATTCTAACCCTCATTATGATTCAGGTGGATACTTTGGCTATGCAGAGAAATTCGGTAACTATCCTGGAGGACAAGCAGAATATTTGAGAGTTCCATTTGGAAATTTCACCCCTTTTATTGTGCCTAAAGATTGTGAATTAGAAGATGAATCTCTGCTTTTTTTATCTGACGTATTACCTACTGCCTATTGGAGTGTACTTCACTCTGGAGTAAAAAAAGGAGATACAGTAATCGTTCTTGGTTGCGGACCAGTTGGGCTAATGACTCAAAAATTTGCCTGGATGATGGGAGCCAAAAGAGTAATTGCAATCGATTATTTGGACTATCGAATGAATCATGCAAAAAAAATGAACAAAGTAGAAACATTTGAATTTACAAAGTATCCTGATATGGGGGAGCATTTGAAAGAAATCACCAATGGTGGTGCGGATGTTGTCATCGATTGCGTTGGAATGGACGGAAAAAAATCTCCAGTAGAATTTCTTGAACAGAAACTTAAATTACAAGGCGGCACTTTAGGACCCATCCAAATTGCCACAAAAGCCGTAAGGAAATTCGGAACAGTTCAATTGACTGGCGTATATGGAGGCAATTATAACGCATTCCCACTTGGTCCATTTTGGGTCAGAAATATACAGCTAAAAATGGGGCAAGCTCCTGTCATTCATCTGATGCCAGAACTTTATCAAATGATACAAGAAGAAAAGCTTAATCCTAAAGAGATTATCACACATAAAATTTCTTTAACAGATGCCAGTCATGGATACCAGATTTTTAATAACCACGAAGATCAATGTATAAAGGTAGTATTAAAACCGTAAATAATGAAATTGGACGCTCATAATGGAAAGATGGCTTTCATTTATTTGAGAGTTACCTGTTTGACCAAACTTCTTGCAAGCTTCTTCACTATGTAATGTGAGGCAATTAGATAGTGCAAATTTTTAACCTATACATTCGATAAGTAAATGATACAAATTTTACAACCCCCAGAGAAAGTATTGTTATAACAAACAAAATAGAAATGAATTCCTCTCAAATGCACTGTTAATGGACGTTCTGTCTATATTGCGAGTGGATACAAGCTCACTAAAAGTCCCTAAAGATTTTAATAAAGGACAGATAAAGACATAAAGATACTGGTTTTAAATTTATATATAAATACATCAAAATGACAGCCTTTTAGACTTTTCTATCAATATAACAAAGAAAACCCGCCTAAATTTGCAAGTTTTCTTTGTTATACTTTTGTCTCTTCTTAAATTAAAGCCTTATTAGTTATATAGCCCAAACGTGATCATTGATCAAGTTAGTATTATTCTATTTCAAAATCCTTTATATTGGCTATCGGATGAAGTGTTGCTTCGGCATTAAATGTAGAAAGTGCTTCACCTTGCTGAACTTTTTTTACCCAATCATGATCAGCTAAGGCTCCTTTACCGAGAGCTACTAGATCGGCACCTCCATCGGTTAACATTTCAATTGCTCGATCTACATTTTCGAGTTGTCCATTGGCGATTATCGGTAATTCGCTGTATTTTTTTGCAAGAGATACAAGAGAAGTCTCACTACCTTCGAAGGCAGGTTGCCAAGCTTCAAATTCTGTTACGTGAATATAATTTAATCCTGACTTACCTAATGCACTAAAAATGATCTCTGCATCTACTTCTTTGCCTGACCACTTATAAAAGTAGTCATTGACTTGTGATTGTGAAATTCTCATCCCAACAATAAACTGCTCATCCGCAACGGCTTCCGTTACAGCGTTGGCAACTTCAACAAGAAACCGTACTCTATTTTCGGTGCTCCCCCCATATTCATCTGTCCGAACGTTCGTGTACTCTGTTAAAAAAGCATCTAATAAATATCCGTTTGCACCATGCAATTCTACACCATCAAAACCAGCAGATTTTGCTTTTTTTGCCGCCTCTACAAAACTGTATTTAACATCTACCATTTCCTCTTTTGTAATGGTTCTTGGCCGTTTAAATGGACCTTCTCCAAGATAGAATTTTAATTGCTCTCCTTTCGGTTGAACAGCAGATGGCGCTATGGTTTCTTCAGTAAATCGATTTCCTTGGGAAAGTGGTCCGGTATGTTGCAATTGCATAAAGATCTTTCCACCTTCTGAATGAACAGCATCAACAATTTTCTTCCATTCTTTCGCTTGTCCATCCAATGCAATTCCCGGTTGAAACTGATACGTTTGACTGTTCTCGTCATCTATATATGTGCCTTCCGTAATAATTAGCCCAAAGCCACCCTCTGCAAAAGAACGGTAGTATTTAATCATTCTGTCTGTAATGAAACCTTCTTGGTCTGCACTAATTCGCGTCATAGGTGCAACCGCTACTCTATTTTTAAGTTCTGTATTGTTGATGTTGAATGATTGAAACAAAATATTTTTATCCATCTTAAGATTCCTCCTGTTGATTTGATAATTGACAACTTCTTAGTAAATAGCTTAAATGAAGTATGTAGTTTAGTAAAATGAATATATTAAAATTAAACATTCAATAATATTGAACCAATAAGGGGGATAAATATGGAGCTACGTCAATTAATTACATTTAAAACTATAGTAGAAAAAGGTAGTTTTAATAGAACAGCCCAACACCTAGGCTATTCACAATCCTCTATTACAACACACATTAAAGAGCTTGAAAAAGAGTTAGACAATCCTTTGTTCGACCGATTAGGAAAAAAGGTAGTTTTAACGCATTTTGGAAAACAATTCTATCCATATGCTACCCAAATTATTGAACTTTACAATCAATCTTTAAATATAGATAAAGAACCACAGGGTCAACTAACCATTGGTATATCGGAATCGTTGACCATCTGTCGAATTCCACTTATTCTACTTGAATTTAAACAGAGATATCCAAAGGTTAATTTACATGTTAAATCATTAGAGAACTATGATGTTACTAAGAGTCTACAAAGCGGAGATATTGATTTAGCACTCATTTTGGAAAAAGAAGATTGGATAAAAGAAGATTTATTTATTAAGGAATTGATAAGAGAGAAAATGGTATTAATTAGCCCCAATGAAAAAGACTTCTCCAGAACCGCATTGTATTCTGATTTACGATGTAGTTACAAGTCTGTTTTTGATGAGTATATAAAATTAAACCAGTTAGATATTGAAGCTAGTTTAGAGTTTCAGAGCATTGAAGCCATTAAGCATTGTGTTAAACATGGGTTGGGCATATCATTAGTGCCTTTGTTCTCAGTGAAAGAGGAATTGAAAAATGGGGTGTTTAAGGGGGAAAAGGTATCTAATAAGCAATCGTCGATTTCAACTTATATGACGCATCATAAAGATAAATGGATTTCTCCATCGATAAAGTGTATGATGGAAATCGTTCAAGAGCATGCAAGTCATTGGGAATAAAAAAAGAGCTTCTTAGCTCTTTTTTTATTTTGCCTTCCTATTAGTATTAAGAAGAAAAAGCCACCTATTGGTAGCTATTCATTTTTTTGTTCTGCTAATTTACTTCTATCTTCAGACAATGGGGGTTGTTCGATCCAACGATTCTTAATCATTAGATTAATCCATTCATTACCAATTTCTAAATCATCTGCAATTGCTTTCATGTATTTTGGTGATAAATCTCGTCTTGGTGAAGTAGCCCAACCGGTCCCGTAATACACCATTGCTGTTGAAAATAAAAATCCTACTTGAAACATGATGAGCTTTTCAGAGAATGGTGAGTTTGTCGAATCTGTAATTTCAGCATCAAAAATAGACGGATTCGGGAGGTTTTCTGCTAGAAAAACTTCAAAAAACGTCCTTACATGCTTCTCTTTTGTCTTTACAGCTTTCTTTAATAATTTTTTTACATCTTTTGATTTTGCCACTTGATGAGCAAAAACTACAAACGCCTTAGCAAATATGCTTTTCTTTAAATTAAAATAAATATCTGCTATTTCAATGCAGCTTAATGGCCTTTTTTCTCCCAACCATCCCGTTAAATAACTTTTATCATCTATATATTCTGCTCTATCTGGAGGGGTAATCACAGGGGGACGCAAATACAAACCTTTTTCTAAAAGTAAGTTTTTCGTTTGGTTACACAATTCCACCGAAGTAGTTATACATTCACTAAAATAATTTCGAACATCTACTCTAGTACATGTAGTTATTGCACCACTATACCCATTACAACCATGTATGGACATAATGTTTAAATAATTTAAACAAAAAACATCAGAGAAAACGCAAGGTACATTTGGTATGTAATCATTGTCAGAAAATCCAATGGGAATCGGAAAACTTTCACTCTTAAAGAACTCTTTAATTTTTCGTGTATGTTCGTGGCTAAGGGCCATTGCATATTCAAATACACTTCTTATTTCAGTATCCTCTATATGTTCCAACATATGTTTGTGAATACAAATACTTGCGGTTTCGTTCATATACTGTGTCCATAATGCTGCAATCTCAGCAGAAGTTAATTTTGCATTAGATGTATTGTTCATTTTTGACTCCTCGCAGTTTTTACTCATAAGGTGTCCCATTCACCAAGTAATATTCGATGCCAAAGTTATTAAGGATAAAAAGGAAATTCAATTGCATTGTAAAAACCCTGTTTTAAAAAGGATAAAGGTAATAATTAACTTAAACTCATAATTTATTGGGAGTTTGAAAATGATAAATTTAAGGTGATAATATGAATAATAATCTTAGACTTACTTCTCTAAAGACAAGGACAAATATGGGGAGCATATATGAATCAAACAATAAAGATATAGTTAATGGATAGTCTGATGACTATAGTTGTGGATAAATCCATTAAAGAAATATTTAACTTGTTGTTACTTTTTTTGCAAAGCAGGAGAAACAAGATCATACGAAATTTAGGGTATTACAGTTCAAATTGGACTTAATGAAATCGTTTTTGCAATTATCCACATATAATTAAATTACATTAATTCCGTGTGATGAAACTGTATAAAGAGGCGAAGACATAGTGTCTTACAACTGATGCTAAAAAAGGAAAGGCGGCAAAAACCTTCATCTCTTGTCAAGTGGCACAATCGAAAGAAATAAGGGGATTTTAACCGCTTCTGGAAAAAACGGTCGCTCTCAAATGAAGGTATTATCTCAATTATATAGAGAGATTACTTTCCAGCTTAAATCCTTTGAAAAAGAAGTAATGCTTGTAAAGGTGGAACAGTATGAAATATTCTCCACTAGAGAAAATATTATGGAGTATTGCTTTACCAGGACTTGGACAATATTTAAATGGAAAACTATTTAAGGGCACCGTTTTTCTCATGCTAGAAATATTTATAAACATTAAATCAAACTTTAATGAAATCATTATATATAGCTTTAAAGGGAATATTCCTATGGCTATAGAACAAGTAAATTATCACTGGCTTATGTTTTATCCTTGTTTATATTTCTATGCGATTTGGGATGCTTATAAAGAATCTGGTGTAGGAAGTAAATATTCTTTCATCCCATTTGTGTTTTCGGGTTATTTTGTTACAGCTGGTTTGCTTTTTTCGGTAGACTTCACGATTTTCGGTATACTATTGGGACCTGTTTGGTTACCAATGTTATGTGTAATTCCTGGAATAATTATAGGAAATATATTTATGAAGTTAATACCTTTTAAGTAATCATAAAATGCTAATGACTTAGAAACATTGTAACTCCCAATCCAAACTTCAGTTTCTGTTGATTTTCCTTCTCCATTGTTAGACAGTATAGCGTAACACATAAATATTTCTTCTATTGAAGGTAGCTAGCAAAGTATTACCATATTCTTGTTTCTTCACAAGAAATTACAATGATATTCCTATTCATTTTCAACTTTTCATTGATCTGCACCATTTAGATTATTTAGGTGTTCTTATACTGGTGGTTTGTCCTACATTAAATATAAAATCAAGAACAATGAAAACCTAAAATAGGAATAAAAAAGGAAAATGACGTGCACCTGTTCACACGTCATTTTTTGCGATTTATCCATAAAGCATCCAAGAACAAAGAGATTTTGTTTATCCTCTTAATTTTTATTTAAGTTAATAAACATGGTTTTTAACCCACGAATAATGATACTTTGTCTCCACTCTAGTTCAGACTCGGGGACAGCTAAGCTTACATTGGGAAAGATCTGCAATAATATACGTAAAGCGATGTCCCCTTCTAATCTTGCCAATGGTGCACCTAAGCAATAATGAATTCCTTTTCCGAAGGCAATATGCGGGCTCTTCTCTCTTGTAATATCTAACTGCTCTGGATTTGAGAAAACTTGCGGATCGTGATCAGCTGAAGCAAGAGAAACAATGACATGATCACCCTGTGCAATTTCCTGGCCCATAAAGGTAAAAGACTCACTCGCCCAACGATCCGTACTGAACTCAACCGGCCCGTTATATCGTAAAAGTTCTTCAATTGCCTGTGGCATCAAGTCAGGGTTTTCTTTTAATAATTGTAGCTGATCGGGATGTGACAATAAGGCGAGTAACCCGTTGGCGATTAAATTTACTGTAGTCTCATGCCCTGCTACGATTAATAACATGATGACACCGATTAGCTCACGCTTCGATAATTTATCCCCATCCTCCTCCGCTCGAATTAAATCAGAAAGTAAGTCCGCCTGCGGAGTAAGTTTCTTTTGTTCAATTAAATTTTCTAAGTAAACAATGAATTCGCCCATCGCTTCGTCGTGATCTTCGGGATCCATTACATCTACTAACACATGTGACCATCGTTGAAAATCCATTTGATCTGCCTCAGGCACACCAATCAATTCACAGATGACACGAATAGGAATCGGAAATGCATACACTTCTATAAAATCAACCGTCTCTTTTCCCTTCATTAGTTCCGCTTGTTCTAGAGCAATTTCTTCCACTCTTCCTTTAAGCGCATTTATTTTTTTGGGCGTAAAGCCATATTGGACAAGATTGCGTAACCTTCTATGGTCAGGCGGGTCAACAAATAACATACTACTCGCAATCGGTGGCATATTCTCATCTGTTATTTCGTCTGGATAGACTTTTCTCATATCTTTTATAAAACGTGGATCTTTTAACACCGCTTCACTCGCTTCATAACTAAATGCCATCCAAGACTCCATACCACTGAATAACTTCACCTTTGTAAATGGCTGGTGTGGTCTAATTTCTTTGTAATAATCATAAGGGTTTTGATGAAACTGATGTGAGAAAATCTCATCTGTTTTTTGTGGCAAATCGCTTCCTCCTTTATTGACTCTGTACTGTATCTATTCTTGGCGATCGTTGAAAACCCTTTAATTTGCGTATAAACTGATACGATAAATGAACTGATAAATAGCCTAGCTGACAGTAAAGGCATCTCATCCCTCGTCTAAGATATATTTAACACAATCAGAATGAATTCGTTAAACAAAAAAAGCCTCTATTATAATAGAAGCTTACATTTGCAAGACCCAAACGATGAGTGGTCCGATGATTGAACCAATAATGGCACATATAGACATAGTAATGGAGCTAATGGAAAAAGCGAGCTCATCATATTCAGCCGCTTTTGCCGTACCCATTGCATGCGAGGTGCCGCCAAGTGCAATTCCACGACCAATAGATGTGTAAATCCTCAAATATTTAAAAATATAGGGGGAAATTATTACGCCGAAGATCCCCGTAATCGTTACCCCGACAACTGCCATGGAAGCATTCCCTTCTAACACTTTAGCTACTTCTATTGCGACAGGTGTTGTAAGTGATTTTGGTAGCATTGAAATGATTAGTGCAGAATCAATACGAAGTGCCTTTCCAAGGAGACCCACACTTAACATCGCTGTTAGAGTTGCAATAAACGCCCCACCTATAATCGTAAAAAGGTATTTTTTCAAAAAATCACGTTGTTTGTATAATGGATAGGCTAGGGCAACAACGGTCGGACCTAATAATGATGTAATGAACTGCCCACCTTCCATGTATTTATCATATGAAATACCTAAGCTTACTAAAATGATAATCATTAGAACTGTACCTGACAAAATTGGTAACAAGATGGGTAGTGGATACCTTTTATATAGCGATGAAACAACGAAATAGATAACTAAAGTGAGAAGAATCATAGAGATTGAGAAGAAGATGTCTCGCATGCTTGATCCGCCTCTCTTTGTTGTGTCTTTTTCGCAAAATACTGGGTTGTTTTACCGGATACTGCCATTGTAATTATTGTACTCACCAATATCGCAATAATCAGTAATAATCCGCGCACAGATAGTAATTCTGGGTAATCCATGACCCCCACCGTTGCTGGAATAAAAAACAACATCAGAATACTAAGAAGAAACTGCGCACCGCTCTCTATCATTTTGACGGGCACAATGTTAAAACATAAACAAACAAATAATAACAACATACCAATAATATTTCCTGGTATGGTTAATGAGAAAAAATGCTGAATAGAGATTCCTATAAAGGAAAAAATATATAAAATACATACTTGTAAAATAACCAATAAAACTTTCATCATTCACGCTGCTCTATTTTCCTGAGCAACTGCCCTTCTTTCTATTAATAGGATGATAGATTGGCCATCATTTCAGAATAAAAATGATCAAGATGTCTAACCATAGCCGTTTTTGTGCGATCAATATCTCCTGACCTTAACCCTTCTATTATCAATTGATGTTCATTATAAACCGTTTCGATACTCACTCTTTTATTTAATATATATAACCCATACCAATTCACATAATCTATTAAATTACGAATAATTTGATACAATCTTTCATTATTTGTTAACTCTGCTAAAAATAAATGAAAAGCAGAATCATGATACATAAATGCGACTGGATCCTCTTTCAATTCAAAAAGTTGCTGGTCCTTTTCCTCTAGTTTATGTAGCATCTCCTGATTTAATAATGGGATTAAAAGTTCAATGACGAGCGCTTCATTCGCTTTTCGCAATTGAAATACTTCATTGACATCTTTACGCTCTATCTCTTTCACTGAAATCCCTTTTCTCGGTAATGATTGTACCCAGCCTTCCATTTCTAACTGTTGAAGTGCTAACTTTAAAGGCGTCCGGCTAATCCCTAGGCTTTCGCTCAAGGTACGTTCATGAATTGTTGAGCCTGGTGCAATATCATGTTGAATAATCGCTCTTTTTATTTCACGATAGGCATGTTCCTTAAAAGAAGGTGGTTGTTCAACCTTTTGAAAAACCATACAATCTCCCCTTTGAAAATTTGGTATCTGCATCTGGTATACCAGATGCCAACCAAGAAAGTATACCAGTTGTTGCAATAAACAACAATAGGTGGTTGTAAAGAATATATGCTTGATATCTTTTTATCATCATTATATATTTCACACCAACTTATTATGACAAGAAAAAGACTCCCCAGATGAGAGTCTCAATAAACAAAATATCTTACTTACCGTAGATTATCATGATTGCTTCCATTCCATTGAAATATTTCTGGGTTGGAATCCCAGTGACTCGTACAATCCAATGGCTGGGTTACCGTGATAAGCTGTTAATCGAAATTCTTTGAACTGTTGTTTTCTTAGCTCCTTCATCGCTGCCATCATTAATTGCCGACCCATTCCTTTTCCTCTATTGTTTTCTTGCACATACAATTCATAAATGAAGCCAATTTCTTGCTCGGTCATTTCGTCTCTTTTTCCACCAAGCAGCACCCATCCCATTATTTCTTCATGTTCTACAGCAACAAGATATTCTCCCCCGTTACTTCTTATAGATTCAACCATCTCTCTCAGCTTACGCTCTTCCGGTTTAGAACGGTTTAATGTACCTTCATACACTGATTGAACAGATAACTTTAAAATACTTTCTACCTCTTTTTCAGTTGGCTTTCTGATCTCCACTATATTTCTCTCCTTTTCTTGCTGGTTTCCAATGCGTCCATCGCGTTATATCTTGGTCAGCTAACCAATCGTAAAATTGCTCACTATTTATGGCTCCATCTTCTAAGACTGCTCGATACACAAAAATGGAAGGGTAGGTTAATTCTCTCTTAGAGAGTTCCTCTTTTATTGATAGGATGTGTGTTCTTGATTCATGTGTTAACGAATATTGCATTTCCTTCACAAGATCCCTAGACAAAGGTCCTTTATGACTTTTTGGAAATAACCACATATCAATTTTCCAAACTTCTAGATTATCATACTTATATAAAATCTTAAAATAGAGACCATTAAATGATTCATTCAGGTAATTGTGATATTTAATATCTACTACTTGTGGGTGGTCAACAATCTCCGCTAACATACTAAACACTTGATTGGCATTAGGTTCATCACAAAAGACTTCGATATCAATATCACAATCGACCATTAAATCATAAGCATAGGCTCCCACTACATATACTTCTCCTATTCGAGACCACCTTTCAAGTAAAGAAAGCTCCTTCAATATTTGTTTAGCGCGCTCTTTTCGTTTCCCTGCTCTTTCTAATAACATCGTAACCTCCAACTATTTCATTTTTAAAAATTATTTGATTTTTTTAAGTGTAAGAGGTTTTGTCAAGATAAAAAACGCGTGGTCTCATCTCCCACGCGTGAGTAATTTAATCTTTATTCATCATCCAATTGCTGATCCAACCCTGCAACAAGATTATCCATGAGTACTTTTACAGATTGAAGAGTAGCCTTTTGATAACTTTCTCCTGCCCAAAGTGACATGAAGTCAGTCTGATTTTGTTTCGCTGCCACTAATCTTATCGCTTGTGTTAAGTCATTTTGAAGTGGATAAGGTAAGCTAGTTTGGTTTTTCATTTGCTCCATAAAACGGTTGTGAATCCCTCTTGCCCATTTACCCGAAAAGGCTTCTGTCAAGCTTGTTTTCTTATTAGAAGAGACAAGCATTTTCTTATAAGCGGGATGAATACCACTTTCTTCTGTTGCTAAAAAAGCAGTACCTAATTGAACACCCTCAGCTCCTAAGCGAAAGGCAACTTCTGCATCCGAAGCGTCCATTATGCCACCCGCCGCAATGACTGGAATACTGATTTCATCCGTAACTGCTGGAATAAGGTCAACTAACGGAATAAGGGAATCAAGTGCATCACCGATAAAAGTACCACGATGACCGCCTGCTTCTTTCCCTTGTACAACAAGAAGGTCGCAACCTCTCTCTTCCCAGAGAACAGCTTCTTCTACTGATGTCGCTGTACCGATTACTCTTGTTCCTTCTTTTTGTAATTCTTTTATCACTGCTTCTTCTGGAATACCAAATGTGAAACTACATATCGGAACAAAAGATTTCATCACAACTTCTAATTGCTGTTCATAAAATAAGCGGTGATCTTTTCTTGGTAATTGAAGCGGTGCATCAATTTGAAGTTCGTTACGAAATACTTCTAGTGATTCAATCGCCCTTTCTTCTTCTTCTTTTGTGAAAGCGATATCATTCCCAGGTATAAATAAGTTGATGCCAAAAGGGTGATTGGTTTTTTGACGAATATCATGAATCATCGTTTCCATATCCATTGGGCTCATATAACCCGCTCCGATATTTCCGACACCACCATACATAGAGGTTCTACTAATTAAATCAACAGTCGTCGCTCCTCCTGCCATTGGTGCTTGGAATATTGGGTATTTCGCCTTTAACATATCTGTTATTCTATTTTGGTTCCAACTCATTTCCCCTCACCTCTTATTTTAATTTTGCAATAATGCTCTCAGCCACACTATGCCATAAACTTGGATCAGATTGATAGGTTTCTCCAATGCTTTTATAAAGCTCTTTTTGAGCCTGTTCAAAGCTTGGATCTTCCTTAGCAGGTAGGGAGGTTCTTCTCTCCATCACATAATCTTGCAATCTTGGTGCACGTGGGCCCCATACAGCTTGTTCTGCACCTGCTTCATCAATAAATACAAAAATAGGAATTGCTCGTGCTGTTCCGTTTGTTAAGTATTGATCCATTAATTCTAAATTACTATCTCTTAGAACAAACCGTACTTCCATACCGATTTCCTCAGCAATTTTTAATAGAACAGGATTATTAATCATCGCATCGCCACACCAATCCTCAGTAAGGACAATGGCGTGCAGATTTTTTTGCTTGACCTCTTGTAATGCTTCCTTTTCTTCTTCACTAAGTGAAAAACCCTCATAAATGGTAAGCATACCTTCTTTGTTTACTTGCATATGATTTAGATATTGCTCTTTCGTTAAACCCTTTTCAAACCATTCTCTTAATTCCATTTCCTTTGCACATCCCTCTTACGTTTTTATCCAATCATATCATACCATTGAACGATTAAAGTATGGCACTAATTTGCTTCATATGATGTTCGTCATGTGCAGCAAGCCCGATGAGATAATCATATAGGCTTATTTTCTTATTGCCAATGATTAATGGTTTTTGCCAATACGAATCTGGAATTTTAGAGATTCTTTCTATTATTAGTTTTCTTTTTACAAGCAATTCTGCAATGATTGTCTCCTGCGATTGATTTCTTGCTGCTTCCGCGGCTGTTGGATTCATTTCTTCTGCAGAAGGAGCTTTTGGTAGAGGAAGGTGTAATAAAACAAATGGTAGACGCTTTTTTAAAATAAATTCATCCCACGGAATAAAATGACCTACCACTTCAGCGACCGACCATTTTCCTTCATTTATTTCTTTCCGCCAATGGCTTGTTGGGATTGATTCTATAAATTTAATAAACTGTTCATGATGGCGGATCATCGCTTGTTTTTGCGATTGCACTGTATCACCCCTCATCAGTCATTTATAGCCAAATCTCATCACCAAGCTTTACGTTCCCCGTTTGAATCACTTTTGCATAAACACCAAAATGATTATGATTGGTTCTAATAATCTCTTTATGTATGGTAGGTGTCCTTTTTCCATTTTTCGGATCAATAGTAATAATCATACAACGTTCGCAAGGCTTAGTTATCTCTATCACCACTTCTTCTCCTATTTTCATTTGGTTGGAGATCCAATCATGTTCCGAAAATGGCCTATCGTAATCAGTATGGATAATAAAGTTGGGACGGAAACGCTTCGGATCGATTTCACTTTTTCCAAGTTGCTTACTTAAATATTGTAGTGATGAATGTGTTACTAACAAAAGGGGAGCTTCTTCAATAGCCCCAATGGGTACATAGGATGGCGTAAAAGAATGAAAAGATAAATCCCTTCCACTTTTCAGACGAAGATCTTGCCTCCACCTCTCATCATTCCACCCGTACCTCTCTCCATTTGCTGTATGTATTTGTAACTCCGGGTATGTATCTTCATTTTCCTCACTGACAAAAGTGGCTTGATATGCTGCCATTTCTTGATATTGAGTGATCGTAAGGTATTTTCCTTGTCTACTCCTATCTATAATGACGTGGCTTCGGTCGCCATACACACCGTATGGTAAGACTCTAGTGGACTCAACATTTTCACCACCAAATGACTTGACAGGATAACGTAGTAATGACGAAAGAACACCAATTTTTTGCATGCTCTTACACCTCCTCTATGACCTGGTGTCGAAACTTGAACCTTCTTCTATCCCTCTCCGACATAATTCCTCTTATTTCCCAGGAAAGTATCTGATTAACGACATTTCCCTCATTATTATCGCTTCAATTCAGCAAATCTCTCAATTGTGAAAGGGGAAATATCCACTGACGAAGTTTTTCCTTGGATTAGTTCGCTTAAAACATGACCAACTACACTACTAAATTTAAATCCATGACCGGAAAATCCCGCTGCAATTGCAACATTCTCATATTGAGGATGTTGATCAATAATAAAATGCTCATCTGGTGTCATTGTGTACATACAGGTTTTACCAAATTGTAAATTTGTTTTTTCAGTGAAATATCTCCCTAGAAATGTTGTAAGCTCTCTCTCATCATCCTCATTAAAAGGCTGCACTTCTTGTTTACTCTCTATTCTCTGAACATCTCCATCATGCCTTCCTAGTTTCAATCCTGAACCATCTATACTAGGAAAGCCATAATAATGACCTAATGGCGATTCAAATGTAAAGGCTGGAAACTGTTTCGCCTCATAAACATCCTCTTGTGCTTCATACCAAGCGAAAGTTTTCCGAATCGGATTTAATGGAAGCTGCAAGTCCAGATAACTAAGGATGGAATTTGTGCCAGCTCCTGCTGATACAATTAACGAGTCTCCTGAATAATGACCATCCTGTGTAGCAATATTAACAATCCCTTCTATAATAGATAAGTCAGTAATTACGCTATCAGTCACGATTTTAGCACCATAGGACAAAGAAAGTCTCCGGTAAGCCTCAATACAATCTTCACACTTCAAAACCCCAGATGTCGGCTCATGATAAGCAACCATTCCATCATCTAAATGTAATGCACTCCATTTAGTATTGACCGTTTCATGTGTGTAAACATCAAGTGGTAACTGATATTTTTCCGCACTTGTTTTGACCTCCTTCATAAAAAGAGAAGTCTCGCTACCAATATTTAAAACACCTGTTTGTAAAAACAACTCCATTTCGGATTCTTTCTCTACTTCTTCCCATAGTTGTTTAGCCTTTAACAAGAGTGGCACATAAGCATGTCCTTCACCATAAGCATATCTAATGATTCTCGTCTCACCATGATGACTTCCTTTCTGATGAGGTGGCCTATTTGCATCGATAAGCAAAACCTTTTTGCCCTCTTTCGCTAAATAATAACCTGCAGCCATCCCCATCGAACCTGCGCCGATAATAATTGTATCGTAATGCAATTTTTATCCCCTCCAAGATGCTAAACTATAAGTGTTCTTTTATTTAATTTTCTAAATACTATCACCATTAGCCAATATACCACAGGAACGGGAAGACTTTTGTCGAAATTTGTTGCAATTGTTTAACAATCTCTTAAAGGAAGTAGTCGTGTAGGAAAAATTAACAAAAAAAAGATTGATTCTATAAAATATAAACTCCTAAACAATCAAAGTGTTTTATTTTACAAACCAATCTGTTATTCGAAGAAATCATTAAATGACCATATAATAAGAAAGATACTTACGACACCCCAGGCTACTGTACCTAAAATCCAGTATATAATTGCTTGCATATCTCTATTTCTTTTGTACGCCCCATTTTCACCTTGAGCCACTAGCCTCGCGAGTTTATTCTCCATCCTTTTTTTCATAGAAGCAACTGTGATAAAACCGGAAACAATGATGAATAGAATCATCCAATGCAAAAGGTTCACACCTTCCCTCCGCTTCGTTTTAACCATAATAACATAAACTAGCGAGGTACTCTTATACGTGGATTAAGAAAGGATAAAATATCCAAACGAGATATGTATGGCATTTTAATATAGAAGATCTGCAAGTTATTTCGATAAACTACCTTTTACCATAAGTAAAGTGGTTGTAATCCAAATTATTTCGATAAAAACGATCGTTAAACTAAGTTAAAAACGGTCAATTACTTGCAATGCTGTTGGGAAAGATGTAAGAATTTCGGCCGTTCCTTCTTCGTTTATATAGACGTCTTCTTCAATTCTCACCCCACCAAATCCCGGTATATAAATCCCAGGTTCTACCGTGAAAAGTAAACCTTTTTCAACTAAACGATCGTTCTTTTCATGAATAGAAGGCTCTTCATGAACATCAATACCTAATCCATGGCCCACGCGATTATTAAAATATTGTCCATAGCCTGCCTCTTGGATCACACGGCGAGCTGCTTTATCAATCGAGCCGATTGGGATACCTGCACGAGCTGTTGAAACACCCGAAAGTGTAGCCTGCCTTACAATTTCATAGATATTCTTTTGCTTAGTCGTTGGTTCTCCTAGAACAAAAGTACGTGTGATATCGGAACAATACCCATCCGCAACAACCCCCATATCAATTAAAAGAAAGTCACCTTTTTGGAGCTTGTTCTGATCAGGATGCCCATGTGGTAAAGATGATTTTGCACCTGAGAGGACCGTTGTAGAAAATGAAGGACCATCGGCACCGAACTTTCTCATTAAATAATCAAACTCTGATACCAAATCGAGCTCTGTCATCCCTTTTTCAATTTTCTTCAATCCATCAGCCAGTACTTTTTCAATAATTGTTACTGCATGTAAAACCTTTGTCCGTTCAGCTGGCGTTTTCAGCATTCTTTGGTTTGCTATGAACCTACCTATATCTTGATAATTAAAATGCGGAAAAACGTTTTTAAGTTGTTCTTGTTGATAAAGTGTGATCTCTTTTATTTCCAATCCTACTATTTGATTATTCACTTGGATGACTGATTTTAATTTTTCATATGGATTTTCATCATCACTAATCGGAATAATGTTTTTCACATACGAATGCTCGCTAGCTGCTTCATAGTCTAATGCTGGCACAAATAAGTACTCCTCACTCTTTTGTAGATCAATAACAACCGCCATGAATCTTTCATACGGTTCACTATTAAACCCAGTATAATAGAATATGTTTTTAGGTTGAGTGACGATAGCAAAATCAAGTTTCTGCTCATTTAAATATAACTGTAATTGTTTTAACCTTTTTTGGTAAATACTCATTTTTAATCCCCCCTTTTATAGTATAGGTAAAATTATTATACTATTACTGTATAAAACATGATAAGATAAAAAAGCAAAAAAAGAAAGGATGTCACCTCAATGGATGATATATATAAGAAGATTAAACAACTTCGGTACGAGCAAGGCATGACATTGAAAGAACTAAGTGAGAAAACGGAGCTATCTGTTAGTTTTTTATCACAAATTGAAAGAGGTACCTCTTCATTAGCTATCACTTCTTTAAAAAGGATTGCTGATGCTTTTGGGGTTAAAATGATTCATTTCTTTGAAGAAGATGATGATTTTCATTATGTGATGAAAAAAGAGCACCAACGACCATTTAAAATGGAAAGCTCGGACTCTACATTTATTAAACTAAGTGGTCATTTTCCTGAACGGAAATTGGAACCATTCATCGTAAAGTTAAAACCTCGACAAAAAGATGTTGAACTGGTAAGGCACCCAGGTGAAGAGTTTTTCTATATATTACAGGGGGCACTTATTGTAAGAGTGGAGGATGAGGAATATCATCTAAACGAAGGAGAAACCATACATTTTCCATCAACCGTACCTCATATGTGGGAAAACCCACTCAATCAAGAAACAATCATTATTTCAATTACAACCCCTGCAATTTTCTAATAAACATCATTTCGAATGGAGAAACAAGATGAGCATAAATGATTTGATTATTTTTATTGTTGCCGCTTTCCTTTGTGTCGGTGCACTTGATAAAATATGCGGGAATAAATTAGGACTAGGTGAGCGATTCACTGCAGGAATGATGACGATGGGCTCCCTCGCGTTATCTATGATTGGGATTATTTCTTTAGCACCCGTCATAGCAGCCATTTTAACACCTGTGATTTCTCCCGTTTATGAATTCGTAGGCGCTGACCCAGCAGCGTTCGCCAATACTATTCTCGCCATTGATATGGGGGGCTATTCCCTAGCCACTGAGATGTCCATTAGTGCGGATTCAGAACTTTTCGCTTGGGTCTTCCTTGGCACTATGATGGGACCGACTATCGTATTTACAATCCCTGTTGCCTTAGGACTCATAGAAAAAGAAGACCAACCTTATTTTGCGAGGGGTATTCTAGTGGGACTTATTACTGTACCTTTTGGTTGTTTAGCTGGAGGCCTAGTTTGCGGATTGCCGTTTTTTATGATTATCAAAAACTTGATTCCTACCATTGTATTCTCTTTGCTAATTGCTTGGGGATTATGGAAAAAGCCTGAGAACATGATTCGAGGATTTGCCATCTTCGGTAAATTCATTGAAATCATTGCAATTATTGGTCTTACAGCGATTATATTTGAAACATTAACAGACCTAACACTGATCCCCCATTTAACGCCAATTGAGGAAGGGGTTCAAACAGTCGGTTCGATTGCTATTTTCTTAGCGGGCGCTTTTCCTTTGGTAGCTTTTATTTCGAGATATTTTAGGAAACCACTCAGTAAGGTGGGATCTTGGTTAAAACTAAGTGATAAATCAACAGCTGGGTTGATTGCTTCACTCGCTCATAATATTCCCATGTTGATCATGCTAAAAGATATGGAACCGAGAGGCAAGGTCGTTAATGTTGCTTTTGCTGTAAGCGGAGCCTTTGTTCTAGGAAGTCATTTAGCCTTTGTCGCCGGTATTCAGAAAGAAGTCGTATTTGCCATGATTATTGGCAAGTTAGTGGCAGGCATTAGTGCCGTTTTATTAGCAATGATTGTAAGTAGGGATCTGAAGAAGAAGCATACATTTCGCTAAAGCGCGTCATCCTCTCAACTGATGATAAACTTAAGTGCTAGGGGAATTTTCATATTTGTATAGAGACGGGGATTAATAGTAACTGCTGGTGTTGATAATGGTGATAGATACAACTGAGGTGTTCGTTTTGGATAGATTATCGTTGAAGATCAGTTTATGTTAGCATGTGTTTTCTTTTTTTTGCAGTGCTTGTATGACAGGAGAGCCTTTATTTGTAGCGGTTCTCTTGGTTGTGTTACTTATATGGCGTGGGAGCCTTTTTTAGTCGCGATTCTTCGGGTTGTGCTACTTATATGGCTTGGGAGCCTTTTATCAGTCGCGATTCTCTTGGTTGCCCTACTTATCTAGCACGGAATCCTTTTTTTAGTCGCGATTCTTCGGGTTACGCTACTTATATGACGTGCGAGCCTTTTATTAGTCGCGACTCTCTTAGTTTCGCTACTTATGTAGCAAAGAATCCTTTTATCAGTCGCGATTCTTCGGGTTACGCTACTTATATAGCACGGAATCCTTTTTTTAGTCGGGATTCTCCAGGTTACGCTACTTATATGTCAACAAATCCTTTTTTTAGTCGCGATTCTCTTGGTTACGCTACTTATATAACGCGCGAGCCTTTTATTAGTCGCGATTCTCCAGATTACGCTACTTATATAGCACGGAATCCTTTTTTTAGTCGGGATTCTCCAGGTTACGCTACTTATATGTCAACGAATCCTTTTATCAGTCGCGATTCTTCGGGTTGTGCTACTTATATGGCATGGGAGCCTTTTATCAGTCGCGATTCTCTTGGTTGCCCTACTTATATAGCACGGAATCCTTTTTTAAGTCGCGATTCTCTTAGTTGCCCTACTTATATAACAAGGAATCCTTTTATCAGTCGCGATTCTCTTGGTTGCCCTACTTATCTAGCACGGAATCCTTTTTTAAGTCGCGATTCTCCAGGTTACGCTACTTATATAACAAGGAATCCTTTTATCAGTCGCGATTCTCCAGGTTACGCTACTTATATAACAAGGAATCCTTTTATCAGTCGCGATTCCCTTGGTTACACTACTTATTTGGCAGCTACCCTTTCTTTAGTAAAGATTCTCTATTTACTTATATCTCAAGCGATTCCATCTTTTTACTCCCAAACTTCTGCTATTGAGCTGTACAAAATTTCTATCCGTTAAAATTACTCTTTTCATTTCAGTTTCTGGCACCATTTATACAAAATGTAATGACTTTATTAAATTAATCAACTTTATTGCATTGCCATTACTAAACGAAAAAATCCGAACAATTGTCCGGATTTTTTTGATTAACGCTTTTGTATTTCCTGCATTAATAATTTATTTACGATTTGTGGATTCGCTTGTCCTTTTGTTGCTTTCATCATTTGACCAACAAGGAAGCCGACTGCTTTTTTCTTCCCATTTTTGAAATCATCAATGGATTGTGGGTTATTATCAAGGATTTCAGTAACGATAGCGAGTAGTGCTGATTCATCTGAAATTTGCACTAATCCTTTATCTTCAACGATTTTCTTTGCTTCTCCACCATTCTCAATTAATTCTTTGAAAACAGTTTTAGCAATTTTTGAAGAAATCGTTCCATCTTCAATTAACGCAATCATTCCTGCTAACCCTTCTGCTGTTATCTTTGTTTCATGGAGTTCGAGCCCTTCTGCATTAAGATAGGCTGATACCTCACCCATGATCCAGTTTGAAGCTTGTTTCGGCTCTGCTCCCGCTGCAACAGTCGCCTCAAAGAAATCCGCTGTTTCCTTTGTTACGGTAAGGACACCTGCATCATAGGCAGGTAAGCCGAACGTATCGATATAACGTGTTTTACGTGCATCTGGTAGTTCAGGAATTTCCGCACGAATACGGGCTTTCCAATCTTCATCAATCACAATATCTAATAAATCCGGCTCTGGGAAGTAACGATAATCGTCAGAACCTTCCTTCACACGCATCAACAATGTTTTCCCAGTAGCTTCATCAAAACGGCGTGTCTCTTGTTCAATGACACCACCCTCACGAAGGACTTCTGCTTGGCGCTTCTCTTCGTACTCTAATCCTTTACGAACAAAGTTAAAAGAGTTTAAGTTTTTCAGTTCTGTTTTTGTACCAAATTCCTCCTGGCCGACAGGTCGTAATGAAATATTGGCATCACAACGTAAGGAACCTTCTTCCATCTTACAATCAGAAACACCAGTATATTGTACGATTGATTTTAGCTTCTCTAAATACGCATAGGCTTCATTTGGTGTGCGTATATCCGGCTCAGAGACAATCTCAATTAAAGGTGTTCCTTGACGGTTATAATCGACTAAAGAATACCCTTTGCCATGTGTTAGTTTACCCGCATCTTCTTCTAGATGAATACGCGTAATCCCGATTTTTTTCTTATAGCCATCTACTTCAATCTCAATCCAGCCATGTTCTCCAACCGGTTTGTCGAATTGAGAAATCTGATAGGCCTTTGGATTGTCCGGATAGAAATAGTTTTTACGATCGAATTTCGTCACTGATGCAATCTCACAGTTTAGGGCCATAGATGCCTTCATCCCGTATTCAACTGCTTTTTTGTTGACTACTGGCAGTACACCTGGGTAACCAAGGTCAACAACAGTTGTGTTTGTATTTGGCTCTGCACCGAAATGGTTCGGACTAGCAGAGAAAATTTTTGAATCTGTTTTTAATTCAACGTGGACTTCAAGTCCGATGACTGTTTCAAATTCCATTATTCCTTGTCCCCCCTTACAGCTCCGGTTTTTGTTTATGGAAATCAGTTGCTTGCTCAAATGCATGGGCAACACGATAAACCGTGCTTTCATCAAAGTGCTTACCGATAATTTGCAACCCTAATGGTAACCCTTCTGAGAATCCACAAGGTACAGAAATACCTGGTACACCAGCAAGGTTCACAGGAATGGTTAAAATATCGTTCGCATACATTGTTAATGGGTCTTTCGTTTTCTCACCGATTTTGAATGCCGGTGTTGGCGTTGTTGGTCCGATAATTACATCATACTTTTCAAAGACGTTTTCAAAATCTTGTTTAATTAGTGTACGAACCTTTTGCGCCTTTTTATAATACGCATCATAATAACCTGAGCTCAGGGCAAATGTACCAAGCATAATACGGCGTTTTACCTCATCACCAAATCCTTCAGAACGAGACTTTTTATAAAGGTCAATTAAGTTCTCTGGATTTTCAGTACGGTAACCGTAACGTACACCGTCAAATCGTGCTAAGTTAGCTGAAGCTTCAGAAGAAGAAAGTAAATAATAGGCTGCAAGTGCATATTTAGAATGCGGAAGGGAAACCTCTTCCCATGTTGCTCCTAATTTTTCTAATACTTTAAGGGAAGCAAGCACCGATTGTTTGACATCTTCTTGCACACCTTCGCCTAAGTATTCTTTCGGAACAGCGATTTTCAATCCTTTCACATCACCGGTTAAGCCTTCAGCAAAATTCGGTACACTCACATTAGCTGAAGTAGAATCCATTGGATCAACGCCAGATATCGCCTGTAAAAGATACGCATTATCTTCAACTGTACGTGTAATTGGTCCCACTTGGTCAAGAGATGAAGCAAACGCCACTAAACCAAAGCGAGATACACGACCATATGTAGGTTTAAGCCCAACAACCCCACAGAAAGATGCTGGCTGACGAATCGAACCACCCGTATCTGATCCTAGTGAAAATAATACTTCTCCTGCCGCAACTGCTGCAGCTGATCCACCAGACGAACCACCAGGAACCGTTTCGATATTCCATGGATTGCGTGTCGCTCTGTAACTTGAGTTTTCATTTGAAGATCCCATAGCGAACTCATCCATGTTTAATTTACCGATCGTAATGGCTTCTGCTTCTTTTAATTTCGAAACAACCGTTGCATCATAGATTGGATCAAAATTATCTAATATTTGACTCGCACAAGTTGTTCTTAAACCTTTTGTGACTAAGTTATCTTTGACACCGATTGGCATCCCGAATAACTGACCTTTTTGTTCGTCCGTTCCCAATTTACCATCGATTTCTTTTGCTACTTGACGTGCATGCTCTTCATCTAATGTTAAGAAGGCTTTTACTTTGTCATCTACTTCAGCAATTCTTTTATAAGATGCGTCGACTAAATCAGTCGCTGAAATCTCTTTTTTATGTAAAAGCTCATGAAGCTCAGACACTTTATGATCAAATAAACTCAAAATGTTTCCCCTCCAACTAATCCATGATTGACGGCACTTTAATATAGCCGCCTTGTGAATCAGGTGCATTCTTCAGAACTTCCTCTTGCGGCAGTCCTTTTGTTGCCTCATCTTCACGTAATACATTGTTCATATCCAACACATGGGAAGTCGGTTCCACATGATCGGTATCTAACTCGTTTAACTCTTCGGCAAACGAGATAATTGCATCTAGCTGATGTTGGAATTGCTCTGCTTCTTCTTCCGTAATCGCTAATCTCGCTAGGTTCGCCACATGCTTAACCTCATCAATTGTAATTCTTGACATATAGACACCTCCAAATTCAAATAAAAATACACAATTATATTGATCATATCAAACTTTCACGCGTTAAAGCAACATGAAGATCTGATCGTTTTCACCACCCTTTATTTTACCACGAGTTCAATAGATCGCCTAATGGACAAATAATAGAAATTGATTTTTGATAAAGGGGTCAAAGAACTTCCAGATAGAGGGGAAGGATTACGTAGTTTGTAGTTTAGTTAGCTATAGAGTAAGATCAATGGCAAAGTAGGGATGAGTGGTTCATAGGGTTGAAGAACCATCAGAGAACCAAGATTTTCTTCAATAATTCTGATTCATTACATGTGACCAACAATTCCCCCTTGGACGCACTCACCTCTGCGTCTTCATTTGCAACCAGTAATTCTTATCAGGCCCCAAGCATTTATCTCTACCACAACTCGACAATAAAAGTGAACCACATCCATATAAAAAAGATGAAGCCATTTTATGCTGCTTCATCTTTCTCGCCTGCTTTAAAGCGTGTTGTTTTATCCCATCCAATCGTTAAGCCTCTCACACGATGATAAAGATAAATCGCAAACGCGCGAATAAGTAAGATGACGAATAGTTGGGCATACGTAAAATACATAATTGCCCCAACAAATAGGCTTGTTAGCGAGAGCTGTTGATTTACTGCTAAACTGCTTATAATTTGGATGGAGTATACCACATAGCTCATTAACCAAATCATCAATAAAGGGGCTGCCATTTCGGGAAAATTAATACCGAATAAGCTACCGACAAAAATAACATTTGAAGTAATTAAGAAAAATATAAATACAAAATAGGTTAAAAGATGTTGCAGACTATGGAAGAAAGTTTTACCTTTCCAAAAATTAATATCCTTGAAGCTCTTCTCTAGTAAATAAAGATTACCAATGAGCCATCTTGTTCTTTGTTTTAAAAAGGTTTGAAGATTCTCTGGTTCCTGTTCCCACGTTTGTGCATATGGAACAATCGGTAATACGTATCCCTTCTGGGTAATTCGTATCGTCAACTCTGCATCTTCCGCAAGTGCATACGGGTCATACCCCTCTAGCTCTTCAATGACAGAACGTCTTAAAAGCATATTAGTTCCCGGTAAAGAGCCAAGGTTAAACAATTTCCACCTACCGCTTTGCATTGTCAATTGAAATACTTGAAACTCTATTGAAATCATCCGCGTGAGCAAATTTTTATTTTGATTAAGGGTACGAACTACTCCGACAGCTCCGGCTGCATTCTCTGTTTGTTCTGCTATTTCTACTAGCTTTGTCACAGCATCCGAGTCTGGCTGATTATCCGCATCGTACACAAGAAAATAATCAGATTGGCTAATACTCAATCCATAATTAAGCACTCTCGACTTTCCCTTAGGTTCGCCAGGCGGGACCTTAATATAGTGAATACGCGAAAAGTTTTCTGCAAAACTTCTAGCCACTGCCGCTGTTTGATCTATCGACTGGTCGTCTAATAAGAATACATCAAGATGACCAGGATACCTTAATTTCATCATAGCATTCAGCGTATCCTCAAGAATTAACCCTTCATTATGAGCAGGGATTAAAATAGCAACAGAAGGATATTTCAAAAGAGGTCTACGCTTTCTTTCTCTTTCCCTTTTATAATGCAAAACACCAGAGACTAATAAAATCGTATAATAAAAAAGCAAAAACCAAAAGAAAGCCATAATCAAGAGTAACACGACCTTAAACATTCGACTTCTCCTCCAGCAACATCTGATAGACCTCGTCAAAATCGACTATAGCATAATCGCGAAAGTGGATAGGTGGCTGAATCATGTTCATTTGCAGACGTAAATTACTTAATAGTCTGTTTTGAAATTTAATGACGCCTTCTTCATTCGTATTTTGCAAGAAAATAATGAAAGACGCACCTTCACTCATAAAGAAATCGAAATCACTCCGAATGGTTTCTTCTATTACATTTTGTATTAAGCCTTGCCAAGCCTTTTGCGTCACTCCACTATTTAAACCAGATACCTTTAATAGAAAACCTGTTTCATTCCTTCTATTCATTCCCCGCAATGTTATTTTGCTACGTTCATAAAACTCCTGTTTTGTAAGCATTAGCCCGTCTGAGTCCATATATTTTCTTAAAGCAACCGTTTCCGCTAATAATTCTTTCATGCGGATGTCCATACTTAAAAAGCTATGCCTGATAAAAAGGAGAGGGACAACAGATAATACATAAGATATAAATAAAGAAATCAATTGCATCTGATTAAAAACCGTTTGTAAATAACTGAAATAACATAATAGAAAACCATATAACACAGTGAGTGCACTTATAACTATATAAGACCATTTTGGTGAAAGGAAAAGTATAACCATAACACTAGCTAGTAGAACTGCCCAATGGAAAAAAAAGACCTCAAGAGATGAGGAGTGAATGGCGATCGCAAATAATAAGAAATTTCCTATCATAAAGAGAAACAATAATAAAGAGAAGTTAGCTTTCCGAATAATCATCCCATAGCCTCGTGATCAAACTCAAACTTCTCTCATCATACTCGATTGTCTTACGATTTTCATTGCATAATCTTTGGTAAACTTTTATTTCACAACAGTTAATCAATCTTCCCAATAAAAATGCGCGTCAAAGACTTTGTATGGCGGTTCACTGAGTATTGTTGGGATGTCTATCTGAAAATCTAAATACTGATCTACATCTGCTTTTGTCAAAATAACATAATGATATGCTTCTACGATTTTTTTTATTGCCCAAATTTGTTTACTCCATGTCTCAGATGGCCATTCACACACAGTATGACTTGCTAAAAAGTCGCTACTTCCACTACTACCATGTCTCGTCATTTCACCTTTACCCATAATAACTACGGGCGCTAACCTTGAAATATATAACCATAAACCCTTCATAGATACTTCACCATTTGCTAATACTTCTTCCTCTTCCTTTTTCCAGAGAAACACACTAACATACGAGGCAAATCCACTGCCATAATGGTCAAAATCTGCTTCATACAACAACCCTTTTAATCCACCTATCTCTCCTACCAAATGGGAGATGTATTGTTCCATCTCGGTATCACCACCTTGTATAAAAGGGTAGAAATCACCCACTCGCTTTCCTTGAATAACCTTTTTTAAAAAATTTTCCGTAAGTAACGTCCTTTTATCCATTACTCTCATTCCTCCGCCCCATTAAGATCGTAGAATAATAGATATCGCCTATTTTTTTATCATCCTTTAATTCTCCTTCTACGATAAAACCAAGTCGTTCATACAGTGCAATCGCCTTTTTATTTGTTTCTAATACTTGCAGCGTTACTTTTCTAATCCCTTTTTGATCTGCCCATTGCAACATTTCTTGAATAAGACTTTTTCCTATAGATTGTCCCCAATATTGTTTTTTCACAGCAACACCAAACTCCAATCGATGTGAAGTCCTCTTTAATTTGCCCCCTTTACCTCTTAGGAAACCCACAAGGTGACCTTTGACTTCTGCTACTAAAAATATACTATTCTTTTCAACTGACTCAGATCGTATCATCTCTTCAAAATCTGCCGTACTTAAAAAATCTTCTCCTCGTTCCCTGTCAAAGTTATCCGTCTCACCGTCCACAATCAACCTTAACTGAGATAATTGTTCCGCATCCATCACTGTCGCTTTACGAATATGAAAAATTCTCGTTTCCATTCATTTTCTTCCTTTCTACCACTTTTGCAAACCTATACCAAAGTTGTAACGCTTCCTCTAAACCACTTGTACGGTCACAACAAAATTATCTTCTAACAATTCAGTACTATCTTCATGTACAACTAAGTGTAAAGTTTTCTCATCGGTTTTAAAAACATTTAACTTATCTAGATATTAAAAACGAATGAATTACATTAGAAAAATAATTGGAAGCATCCGTTTCATCCTCATTCGCTTGAAAAGGATCTCTTATTTGTATGTAATCGGCAGGCATTTACTCGTTTTAGCCTAATTAACAGCATCCCTTCAGCCATATCCGCAATCTGGCTCCTCACTTTTTGCTGACGGAGACATGATTTTTCTTATCACCATTAAAAAGAGACCGTATGCATACGGTCCCCTCTCCCGACTTTCTATCCATTTCTTCATTTTCATAAAAAAATCCTTTCTTAAAAACCAAATAAAACACTAATTAACCAGGCTGATGCATAAAATACCATAAACTGAACGCCTGAACCAATTCCGAGGATTTTATTCAAAAGCCCCCCAATTGCAGCCATTGTAAAGGTGAGTACGATACCGACTAATCCTGCTTCGTGAAAAGCCAATAAACAGGCTAAACCAATAAACATAGCAACGATTGCCTCTTGACTAATAAAGCGCATGACCAAAACGGTTGCCTTTCTCGCGTAATTCATTGAAAACGGATAAGCAATTAGAGTGGCAATGATAAGACCAATCGCTCCATATAAAAGAAAATCTAAAGGATCTAGGTAATTATGGAGATTATTAACCGGATCACTTGTAAACACTGGTGGTGCATTAAATAACGGCGATGCTGGTCCTAATGCAACAGGACTCAACGGAATACCAAATGCTATTAAAGGAATGATTGCTTCGGCAATATAGGTTGACTCTGTGACTCCATTCATTGTGGTTAAACTGGACGTTGATTTTTTATAAATCCCTTTCGATCTCGAACCCACAATTTCCCCCATTAAGGAAGTCATTCCTACAGGGCTAAATACAAAAGTCAAAGAAGAAATAAAGCTTGTACCAGTCGTTTGCATCGTTTGCCTTTTTGTCAGTATTTTAAATGGATTAGGAAAAAATCCTGCCCATGATTTATTATCTGGTGCCAAATGATACTCTTTAGGACGATCTCTTTGAATGGTCTGTCGTGCATTTCCTGACAGTGCAAACAAAATATCAGTAAACATTGGACCAATGGCAATTCCTAAAAAGAAACTAATGGTTAAATGCTTATCTAATATGCTAAAACTTAATACATCTAAACTTTTAATAAAAAAAGCTAACGGGATAATCATCAAAACACTTACCCATTTTCCTTTTGAGAAAAAAGCAATTAAAATGGCCGCTAACGTAAAAATCAATCCTGAAGCTGATTTGAAAAAGTCAGCAAATTGTCCAAGGAATTGTCCTAATAAGACGGCTGTCGGTAAGGCGATAAAAGCACCAATCACACCACCCGATACCATTTTCCTTAATGCAATATGAGGCATCCCTAGCCTTCTTAAAGCAGAGGCATGATCAATTAATGGGACAGCAGTTGTATCTCCCGGAATACCCATTAACGCGGTAGGAACGGCATGAGTTAAGTGTTTGGCAAGTACAGCTGCCATAAAAAAGGCAAACACAGCTGCCGGGGGAGCTCCTAACAAGATAACTAATAAGGTAAATGGCACCATTATAGCCGTTTCATCTGTTCCAGAGATTAACCCAATTAAAGAAAATAGAATAGCACCAATTAAAGCTAAGCAAATAGATATGAGGAGAATACTCATTTCTTATCGTCCTCCCCAATTGTCCTAAACTTATCGAGAACGCCAAGTGCTTCCATTTCTTTTCTCGTAACAGGATCTTCTTCAATTAATAAATATTCTTCCTTTGGATCTAACTGCATATCTTTAAAAATCTCTTCCATACTTTCAAGAGAAGTTTCTTCTTCTGTCAGCACTCTACTAGGTTTAAATATAAAGGCACATAAAGCAAGTGATAATACACTACCGCCAATACCAAGCAATAAAGAATACGACGATACCATCTTTTCGCTGGCAAACAGAGGAAATAATCTTTCCCCTAAAAGGTATCCACTTAAACTAAGAATGATACTTATAATAATTGCTAGAATAATATTACGAGGTAAAACTGTATCACCTAATATTTCAAGATATTTAGGTGCTTCATTTATTTTATCTAGTTCTATGCTTTGCTTCCCCTTATCCACATGTAAATTAGGAGCCATATTAAATCCTCCCTTGTATCTCTTTTGTTAATTGTAGGATTCGATCAAACCTTACATCTTTTTCCTTTACTGCTTCAGCAACGACTCGACCAATCTCATCCCCTGTTGCACCAGCCATAACAGCTAAGTTTTTTGCATGAAGGGCCATATGACCTTTTTGAATGCCATCAGTTGCTAAAGCTCTCATCGCAGCTAGATTCTGCGCTAAACCAACGGATGCAATACAACAAGCTAACTCTTCTGCTGATTGAATATCTAATATTTTTAAATTTACTTTGGCAACCGGATGAGTCTTTGTAGCTCCACCAATAATGCCAACAGGCATCGGAAGTTCAATAGATCCAACTAAGTCACCTGCTCGATTTTCTTCCCATTTCGTAAGGGAACGATATTGCCCTGTTACTGCAGCGAAAGCATGGGCGCCGGCCTCAACTGCCCTTGTATCATTCCCAGTCGCGAGTACAACGGCAGATATACCATTCATAATTCCTTTATTATGTGTAGCCGCTCGATAAGGATCAGCATCTGCAAACTCGTAAGCGTTTACAATCTTTCGCACAACTTCTTCTCCACCAAGTAGATCCTTTGAAAATACCGCATGAGCTCTAGCTAATCGTCTGTCAGCCAAGTTAGAAATAATTCTAAGAAGCGCTTTTCCTGAAGTAATATTCTCTATCAATGGAGCAATTGATTCCGCCATTGTATTGACAGCATTCGCCCCCATTGCATCCTTTGTATCTACTAATAAATGAACCACAAGTAAAACCTCATTCACCGTTTGGATAATCTTTACCTCTATGTCTATTGCGCCTCCACCAATAGCTACTAGAGTTGGATCCTTTTCGTTGCATATTTTCAAAATTTCTGATTTCTTATCATACACCCTTAATCTTGCAGCATATGGATCTTCAACACCTATAACTTGTATCTGACCAATCATTACCGATCCACTTAATGATGCAAAAAAACCACCTTTATCATAGGATGCCTTCGCTGCATTACTTGCGGCAGCGACTACGGAAGGCTCTTCAGTTGCCATCGGTATAAAAGTGTCCTTACCATTAATTTTAAAATTCGTTGCTACCCCAACAGGAATTGAAATTGAACCTAACACATTTTCAATCATGGCATCTGCCGTACTAATAGAAAGGGGTTGTTTGCCAATAAGTATTTCCTTATCTTCCTCTGTCAAATGACACGCTTCTGATATTATTTGAAGTCTCTCCTCAACCGAAAATCGATGAAAACCAGATAGACGACTATTCATTCCATTCACTCCTTAGTACTTTTATTTAATATCATTCAACTAAGTTGAATGATATTAAATAAAATATTACACCCCCTTTCTGTAAAAGTAAATAAAAAATCTGAAAATTATAAAGGGTTTTGGAATCTCTTGAGAAGATCATCCAAAACCCTACTATTATCTTTCATCTGCTTGTATAAAAATGGTTAATACTTTTGCTTCCTTTTTTTCTACTGGTAAAAACACATGTGGAATGGTACCAGCAAAATACGCACTATCACCTTCATGTAATAAGTATTTTTCTCCATCATAAGAGAGATAAATTGAACCTTTTAATATGTATATAAATTCATCTTCTAAATGTGTGTATGGACCTTCTTTAGCTGAGTCCTCCAAAACCGTCACAACAACTGGATCAATCTTACTGAACGGAGATCGATTAGCTAATGTTTCATATAGATAGCCCATTTCCTTATTGCCAACCTTTGTCGTGCGGCTTTGACTCGGAGAAAGCACTAAATTTTTACTTTCATTTTCTTCAAGCACCCAAGATAAGGGAATATCTAGTTGATTAGATATTTTTAACAAAGTTGCCACAGCAGATGCTGTTTGACCATTCTCTATTTTAGAAATTAGACTTTTCGTTAGCCCACATTTTTCTGCTAAATCTTGTTGTGTCATTTGCTTGTTTAATCTAGCTTGCTTAACTCTCTTACCTATTTGCCTTAACTCGATTAGAAACCTCTCCCTCATATCTTTTAATAAAATTATATAATGAGGTTTGGATGGTTTCAAATAAAGTTTCATTCTTTTCAACAAAGTTGAATTAGAAAAAGGCCGTTATCCCACGACCTTTCCCTTTATTTTCTAAATATTTTTTTCATCCACTGTTTAAATCCAGCCTCAGTTTGATTCGCTTCTTTATAAACCTTACTTTGTTCTTGCACATAAATGTCATCTTGATCAATGGCATAATCATATGCGAGAACAAGACCAAGGTCCGAGTTGTAGTCCTTGTTCGTGACAATGGTAAATGACATATGCTGTTCAGACGCTAGTTTGGCATACTTCGATATGTCACGATAAGCAATATGACCATTTAAATATACGCGTGCTTGTTTATTTTTTGTCATCGCTTCTTTTACTTCTTTCATGATACCCGGTTTCCTTACTTGCGCCTGTGTCAAAGCGATAACGGTTCTTTCTCTCAATGTGCCCAGAAATTTTCTACGTTCATCTGGCTTCGTTTCTTTTTTTCCATAAATTCCTTGTGTAATATAATCATCAACCTTCTCAGCCATACCGTTATTACCTCCACCTCATCAATCAAACGTTTGATTAATGGATATGTTCGTTTTAGTATACGTGCCCATTGACTTGAACTCAACTCTTTCACTTAAGCGTATGAAAATTTGGGCAAAAGGTGATTAGTGGACCTGTAATTATTTACTTTTCTTTGGAGGACTTTGAATCGTAGTACAATCAGTCGTGAGAGGAACAAAAATGTACATTATCAATTATTCTAGACTGGACTAAAACATCCTAGAAAATATGCTTAATTGGATTTCGATGTGCACTCAGCTTTGGTTTTTCTTTTGAGTGACTTGCTAACCTCGTTTGCTACGCACTCAGCTTCCGGTTTTTTTCTGAGTGACTCGCTAATTACTTTTGCTTCTCTCTCATATCTACTTTTCCTCTTGAGCGACTTACTAACCACTTTTGCTACGCGCTCATTTCCTCTTTTCCTTCTGAGTGACTCGCTAACCACTTTTGCTACGCGCTCATTTCCTCTTTTCCTTCTGAGTGACTCGCTAACCACTTTTGCTACGCGCTCATTTCCTCTTTTCTTTCTGAGTGACTTGCTAACCACTTTTGCTACGCGCTCAACTTCCGGTTTCCTTTTGAGTGACTCGCTAATTACTTTTGCTAATCGCTCAGCTCCGGCTTTTCTTTTGAGTGACTCGCTAACCACTTTTGCTACTCTCTCATATCCTCTTTTCCTTCTGAGTGACTTGCTAACCACTTTTGCTACGCGCTCAACTTCCGGTTTCCTTCTGAGTGACTCGCTAACCACTTTTGCTACGCGCTCATTTCCTCTTTTCTTTCTGAGTGACTTGCTAACCACTTTTGCTTCTCTCTCATATCCACTTTTCCTTCTGAGTGACTTGCTAACCACCTTTGCTACGCGCTCAACTTCCGGTTTCCTTTTGAGTGACTTGCTAACCTCTTTTGCTACTCTCTCATATCCACTTTTTCTTCTGAGTGACTTGCTAATCCACTTTGCTAAGCGCTCAGCTCCGGCTTTTCTTTTGAGTGACTCGCTAACACCTTTTGCTACGCGCTCATATCTACTTTTCCTCTTGAGCGACTTACTAACCACTTTTGCTACGCACTCAACTTCCGGTTTCCTTCTGAGTGACTCGCTAACCTCTTTTGCTACACGCTCAGCTCCACTTTTCCTTCTGTGTGACTCGCAATCCCTATTTCTTTCCGCCCTAACGGCATTAGATTACTTTTGTAGCCACCTTCTCCTTTACACAAAAAAGACCTCCCCATCTAAAATAGGGAGGCAAAAAATTGGAGTTATTATTAGGGCAATACAAAAAATTACACTTGAACTTCTTCATCCTTCGTAAACTGTTCTTCTTCGGTTGAGCCTTTTAGTGCGGTTGTGGATGATGTACCACCTGTAATAGTCATGGAAACTTGGTCGAAATAACCTGTTCCTACTTCACGTTGATGTCTTGTTGCCGTGTAACCATCTGCTTCACTAGTAAATTCACGTTGTTGAAGTTCAGAGTAAGCTGCCATTCCACGATCCTTATAACCTAGTGCAAGTTCAAACATGCTGTGATTTAATGAGTGGAAACCAGCTAATGTCACGAATTGGAATTTGTAACCCATTTTTCCTAACTCAACTTGGAATTTAGCAATCGTTTCTTGATCCAATTTCTTCTTCCAGTTAAATGAAGGTGAGCAGTTGTACGCTAGTAGTTTACCAGGGAACTTCTCGTGAATAGCATCTGCAAATGCTTTTGCTTCTTCTAAGCTTGGCTCTGATGTTTCGCACCAGATAAGATCAGCATATGGTGCATAAGCAAGTCCTCTTGCAATTGCTTGATCTAAGCCTGCTTTGGTCCGGTAAAACCCTTCCGGTGTTCTATCCCCAGTAATAAAAGCGGCATCATATGGATCAACATCACTAGTAATTAAATCAGCGGCATTCGCATCGGTTCTTGCAATGACTAGTGTGGGTACACCCATCACGTCTGCTGCTAATCTAGCAGATATTAAGTTTTTCACTGCCGTTTGTGTAGGAAGTAAAACTTTCCCTCCAAGGTGTCCACATTTTTTCTCCGAGGATAATTGATCTTCAAAATGGACCCCAGCTGCACCTGACTCAATCATGCCTTTCATGAGTTCATACACATTCAGCTGTCCACCAAAACCAGCCTCTGCATCCGCTACAATTGGCGCAAACCAATCAATTGATTCATCTTGTTCCATATGGTGAATTTGATCCGCTCTTTGTAGCGCTTGATTAATACGTTTCACTACATTTGGTACACTATTCGCTGGATATAAACTTTGGTCTGGGTACATTTGTCCAGAAAGGTTCGCATCAGCAGCAACTTGCCACCCGCTTAAATAAATCGCCTTCAACCCCGCTTTTACCTGCTGTACCGCTTGATTGCCTGTTAATGCACCTAAAGCATTTATGAAATCTTCCTCATTAATGAGCTTCCATAACTTCTCAGCCCCTCTCCGAGCAAGCGTATATTCGATATCAATTGATCCTCTTAGTTTAATAACCTCTTCTGCAGAATAAGGTCTTTCAATCCCCATCCAACGTGAATCATTTGCCCAAGCCTCTTGTAATTGTTTAACTCTTTCATTCGCCATCTGTTAAATCCTCCCTTTAATCATTTGAATAAAAAACCCGTCTTTATTGTTGTATTACAATAACCTCTTAACAATTTGTATTATATAACAGAAAATCCATTATTGGAACTGTTTTATTCAAAATAATCTGATATTATTTTCGACAAATATCGACAACTACGATAAAAACATTGATATACCAACGTTTTCAAAGGGGTTATAATTTAAGATTGTTATAATACAGATTAAAAAACATTCAAAATTACAAACTAGAAAACTTTCATTTGTTTGGCAATAGTTCAATTCTAATGAAGAGTCTTTATAAAGTTTTAGAATGAGGAGTCTTGAGGTTTTTGCTCTTTTGACTGTAGAAGATCCTTTAAGGATAGCGAAGCAAACCTCTTTTGCTTTGCTATTTTTCTTTCAATTTGTATGAGTAAACTCGCTCTGCTCGGGTATCTTTCCGGTTTCTGCAGATTTGCACGCGCTATCTCACTTTGTTCCGCTATCTTTCCATTTTCTCACACAGTTGTACGCGCAATCGCACTTTCCTACGCTATCTTTCCCGTTTCCCACACAGTTGTACGCGCAATCGTCCTTTCCACAGCTACCTTTTCCATTTTCCCACACAGTTGCACGTGCAATCGTCCTTTCCACAGCTATCTTCCCAGTTTCCCACACAGTTGCACGTGCAATCGCACTTTCCTACGCTATCTTTCCCAGTTTCCCACACAGTTGCACGTGCAATCGTCCTTTCCTACGCCATCTTTCCCAGTTTCCCATACAGTTGCACGCGCAATCGTCCTTTCCCCAGCTATCTTCCCAGTTTCCCATACAGTTGCACGCGCAATCGCACTTTCCCCAGCTATCTTCCCGGCTTCTTACGGTCGGAATCGCTATCTCGCTTTCCTCCGCTATCTTGCCATTTTCCTACAATGTTATCCGAGCAAACTCTTTAATACTAACTATCCAACCAGATTTCAGTAAAAGTCTACTCATAACCACCCTGGCTAAGGATTGCCGAGTAATGTTTGTCATCCGCTCACTACTACGTCAACTTTTTCCAGTAGATTTGGTAAAGGTACGTACATAAAAAAAGGCACTCACCGTATTTTTAGTGAGCACCTTTTGATTAGACAGATTAATACATTTCAGATGTTGTTTTTGCTTGCATGTGTAGCATGATGTAGTCAGGGCCACCCGCTTTTGAGTCTGTTCCTGACATATTGAACCCTCCGAATGGTTGGTAACCGACAATCGCCCCTGTACAACCACGGTTGAAGTAAAGGTTTCCGACATGGAAATCTTCACGTGCTTTTTGGATATGTTCACGGTTGGTTGTAATAACAGCACCCGTTAAACCATACTCCGTGTTGTTTGCCACTTCAATTGCATGGTCGAAGTCTTTTGCTTTTGTGAAACCGACAACTGGGCCGAAGATTTCTTCTTTCATGAGACGAGCTTCTGGATCAAGATCAGCGAACACTGTTGGTTGAATGAAATAACCTTTAGAGTCATCGCCTTCTCCACCGGCTACTAATCTTCCTTCTTGTTTACCGATTTCAATATAACTCATGATTTTATCATACGCAGCTTGGTCAATAACCGGTCCTGTAAAGTTGCTTGTGTCTTCCGGATTACCAGCTTGTTTCTCTTTTGTAATTTCGATTACACGATTTAACACTTGGTCGTAAACATCTTCAACGATGACTGCACGTGAACATGCAGAACATTTTTGACCAGAGAAACCAAAGGCTGAAGCTACGATTGATTGAGCAGCAAGCTCTAAATCTGCTTCTTTATCTACAACAATGGTATCTTTACCGCCCATTTCAGCAATGACACGTTTAATCCAGATTTGACCATCATTTAATTTTGAAGCTCGTTCGTTAATACGAAGGCCAACATCACGAGATCCTGTAAATGATACGAAACGCGTATCTTTGTGATCTACTAAATAGTCACCTACTTCTGCGCCACTTCCTGGTACAAAATTCAGTACACCTTTTGGTAGACCGGCTTCTTCCATAACTTCTACGAATTTCGCAGCCACAATTGGCGTTGTAGAAGCGGGTTTTAATAGAACGGTATTCCCTGCAACAATAGCAGCAACGGTTGTACCTGCCATAATCGCTAATGGGAAGTTCCAAGGAGAAATGATGATACCAACGCCAAGAGGAATATAATCATAACGATTAAATTCATTTGGTCGACTGTTAACAGGCACACCATCTTTAATTGCAAGCATTTGACGCGCGTAATACTCTAAGAAATCAATCGCTTCAGCTGTATCAGCATCTGCTTCATTCCATGGCTTCCCTGCTTCCTTTGTCAATAAGGCAGAGAATTCATGTTTACGTCTACGAATGATGGCTGCTGCTTTAAATAACACATCTGCACGTGTTTCTGGCTTCACTTTCTTCCATGATTGGAAGGCTTTAACTGCAGCTTGCATCGCTTTTTCAGCTAGCTCTTGGTTCGCTTTTGAAACGCGACCAATGATTTCTTCTTTATTCGCTGGGTTTACAGAAACGATTTTATCTTCAGTAGAGATACGTTCTCCATCGATTAATAAATCATAATCTTGACCTAAATAACCTTTAACCGTTTCTAAACCTTTTAAATACCCTTCACGGTTTTGCTCAACGCTAAAATCAGTAAATGGCTCATGCTTATAAGATTGTACCATTTTTTCATCCTCCTATAAGTTCACATCAGTCATTTTGAAATGTTGCTACAATTGGCACATTTCAGACTGTGAAAAGATTAACCCTAACAATTATTATACTACCATAATTAGAGAAAATTCAGCAATGATTCTACTAATACTATTTTTAGAAAAATAATAAAGTTTCTATTAAATTGATTTTTTTCTCCTATTGATCAAGGATCTACCTAGTTGATTCACAATAGTATGCTAGTGATCAAAAGACCACTTCTTTTATATTAAAGTGGTCTCTTGTTTTAAATACATTAATAAGTTGACTCGTAATTTCTATACGTCTTTCCTTTCCATAAAGTGACTAGAGCAATGATTAATCCAATAACAGAAAAGGACAAAATGACTAATTGGATATCAATTCCCTTAGACACGAGTAAAGTGACAGTGGCATAAGCCAACGGGTCAAAGCCGTTCATCGCTAAGAAAACAATACTCATCACTCTTCCCATAATCCTTGGGTCTGTATCTTCTTGTGCTGAAGTGAAGAATGGAATAGAAACAAATGTCATCGTAAATCCAATAAAGAAAGCTAAAGCTGTCAATATATACAAATTGGGAATTTGGCTAAATGCTATCGCAACAATTAGTGTTGCAATTAGACCAACAATAGAAGTGAACCCCCTACGGCGTATTTTAACCATCCCAATAATAGCAGTACTAACTAACATCCCCACTCCTAATGCTGATTCAATGTAACTAAGATTGATTGGTGAACCTCCGTACGTCTCTACTAAGATGGGAATCGCAATAGAAATCGCACCAAAGGCAAAGAAATTTAACGTGATTAAAATAAGAATGCCTGTAATCAAAAATTTGCTCGCTTTGACATAAGAAAACCCTTCGATCAAATCTTTCAGTGGTGTTTGTTTGACTGTATTGTCTACTGGACCTTCTTTTAAGAATGGTGGAAACATAAAGAAAGCAGACAACAGAACAATAATAGCTGAAACTAAATAACCTGTTGTTACGCCAGCGAACTCCATGATACTCCCAGAAATAATTGGACCAACAATAAAACCAATTTGACCTAACCCCTGAATGATTGCGTTCGCTTGTTTGATCTGTTGTACTTGTACCAACTTGGGAATTAACGAGGTTCCGGCTGGTCCAGAAAAAGCATCTAGTGTTCCAAAAAAGAACCCCAAAATAAGCAAATAAACAAATGTTAATTGACCGGCATTGTTTAGTAAAAAAATGAGTACGAGTAAAACACCTTGAATGGTACTCGTAGTGAACATAATGGTCGTCTTCTTATATTTATCAGCAAGTACTCCACCAAATGCCATCATAACTACTCTAGGTACAGTAATGGCAATGAGAATCATGCCTAGTGAACTAGCAGACCCTAAATCTGAAATTACAAACCAAGTAGTTGTCATGAAAAACATACTAAATCCAATAATCGCCAAAAAGCTACCTATAAATAAGAAAATAAAAGGTGTGTTTCTCATTAAAGAATATCGTTGTTCCATTCATACCCTGCCTCTCTCCTTCTATCTACACCCAATCATAGAAGATAACGTAACGTGAGATGCAAGCTTTTTTTAATAGAAAATACTTTTTTATAGATGATTGTGGTTTAAGAGGGTAAGAAAAGAAGGCAAGAGAGATATTTGTTGCAAACTAATACTTGATAAAGCCTTCTAAGTTGAGTTAGAAGGCTTGTTTTCATTACCAAGAATTTGAGAGGGTACGTTATTGATGAGTAAACTACATCAACGTAATCCTCCTTTCAACCAAGCACGAGGCCGGTGCATGCCAACCGGGATTTGAATTAAGCTCGTTTTCCCTTTAGAAGCGAGTTCATAGAGTTGATCGCATTGACTGACAGAATAACCCAATAGTGGATGCCCTCCCAAATCTAAGGCAGACGCATGCAAGAGTAAACGTTGTGTTAGTAGGCCTGCCTCCATCTGTTGAATACGGTATCCTCGGTAACCCAATGAATCTTTGTAATGGCTTTTATCCCCTATTACATGCATACAAAGCGGCACTTGATATAAATTAACATTAGGCATCACTAAGCCCGAATGTAAAAACGGGCGATAATCACCTACTTTCAATAGACGAAGCATATGATTTTCATTGTCATAAGCATAAGCCCCGTTCGGTATCCCCTCCACATTGTATAGGCTGCCGTATAAAGTTACACGCGCAGCAACATGGCCGTCGGTATCATCAAGATCGTGATGATAAGTGAAGGAACATGTCTCCTTTAACAAGGTTGCTAGAGTCGTTTGCCTTATTTCCCCCATCATAAAGTCTGCATCTGGAGAAAACCGCTTCTTACAAATCGATGAGAAATCATATGAATAGTTTTGTGTATTTGGCAAGGTTATATCAGTACCAGAAGTGAATGTTTCACCCTGGCACCTTACCTTTCTAAAAGACGCTGTTGAATCGAACATGGTAGCTTCATTGAGCTTTCTAAGTAACGGATAGTCCATAGTCTTTGACAGGTTATGAGGTAGGTGACCTAATTGCGCTATTTCGGCGCACAATGTATGGGAGGACACCATTTCTTTAGTCGTTTGGTCGATGGCTTCAGTTGATATCGGAATGACTGCGTACACACTTTCGTCTTCTTCAGCTAGACCTAGTAAATGATTCATTGCTCCGTCTAAAAACTGATAGCAAACTTTCGTATTGTAATCTAATTGATCTGCTACTTCTAATAATTGTCCAATGAGCACCCCAGTATCTAGCCCCTGTAATCGATAGGAAAAATGATTGTATTTATAAAAATTTTTCCAAAAGAAGGTTGAAATAAAAACAGTGCAAAAACAATCTTCAATCACTGTCCCTAAACTTTTGGAAACGAATGTATCAAAATTTCCCTCCCGTAACAAAATGAGGCGGTGATGAGCAACATCATAATGGTAGATGCCTGTTTTAGCATCTTCAAGTTTCATATATACATATATTTCATTAGGATAAAGCGCCCCACCGGAGGGGACAAATCTCCGCAATGATTGAGTGTCATGAGGGAGCCGGACATATTGAGTTATTCCATAGGTATACCATAGCAAATGCCCAACCTCCTTCAATGTAGGCATTAGATTTTGGTGAAGGGTTGAAGGTACATTAGCGTTTAACGGAATAGCTGGTAACCCACGGTACAATTTATACGGAAGGGGGGCCCCTTCCCAATCGACCTGCCAATCGGGTGGAGCAAGTTTCTCTGTATCAAAGTGGAGATTGTGTATAAATGTATCTAACTCCAATTCTTTCATCCTCCTCTCCTTCCATTACGGAAACGGGTGAGGAAGTGGGTTCAGCTCTTCATACGATAAGTGCTTCTTCCTATACCCTAGCTGCTTTGGCACCTTTAGTACTCTATCTAATCCTTTCACCCGTGTCAGGTGATGACCAAATGTCATTGGCAACATCCCAGGAATAATGACCTTCACACAATACAATCCATTCTCTTGAATAATTGGTGTTGTTTGGTCAACGACAATCACTTCTAGATTATTTTCACGGAACGTCTGAAGAACTTCGTGAAGGTCATCTTTCAAATCGTTGTATACTGGTGGCTTCTTGAATTCTTCAGCAAATGTACGTAATGGCCCTTGATTATTCAAAATAAACGTTAGGTATTCTTCCGCCTCGGGTAGACCGTACAACATGCCATGATCCTCCATTGTTCTTACTTTAAACGGATCTTCAAGCATCTCCTCGTATTTCTGCCTATTTGTTGCTAATTTCTCATCATGAACAAACATCATGCCCGCTAGCTCATAGATGGCACTTTTGACAGCCCTTACTGGGTCCATATGAGCACCTGCAGCACAAATAATATTTACACCTGTTTCTCTTCTATTTTTTGCTACTGCCCACACACTTGGGATACCATGTTCCATCGTTGAATTGTAAAAATGAAGGTCGTACCCTGCCACCTCACGTACCCGATCAACCATCAATTGCAATTCCTTGTCATCTGCAGAACTTAAATCAAGACGTGGCAATGGCATTTTCGCATACCAAGTGAGTAAAAAGGAATCTCGCTCAACGACTTCCATTACTCCATGAAAAATAGCTTCCTCCAGGCTACCTCCGATTGCACATCCGTTTGAAGTCTCATAAACAAAACCTTCCCCACAACCTAAACTGTAATAAGCAAGTAATTCTGGGACAAGAATAGATCTTTCTTGTAAGAATGAATAACCCCAAACCCAATTCATTGGTTTATTAGGTTCGAATGATTGATACGGAAAATGAGGATTCTCATAATACTCAGGTGAGTGTAAACCAACAGTTGAAGGGTTTAAGGCTTGATCCATAACATCTAGATAACTTCCTCGTACAACCCTTCTTTTTCCCCTAGGCTCGATACCGCAATACCGCTCTAAGCCTTCCAAAATAGCTGTTAACTCGCTCATTCGATAAGAGTTAGATCTTCCAGCCACTCCCTCGCTTGCACCAAACAGTGGCATATTCATAAGAACATCAGCAAAAGGAAGTGTCCAATCCTGTATTTTTCCATTGATTACCCCCGTCCGATGATCGTAATAATCTCTTAATAGCACGGTTTCTAATTCTTCAATTGAACGACTGCGATAACCAGCACCTTGAATTTTCGGACTAGATTGCAACTTAATTTCTGCTAATTCCGCTGAATCTTCTGGAATGTCTCCACATATTGGGCACATTGGATCAAAGGAAAAATGATGAGATGAATGCATGAACGTTTTAAGATTTGTAATGAACAGTTGATTTTCTAAATGATTGATCTCTCCTTGAAGAATATAATCCACTTCTGTACATAATAAAGTTGTCATTTGCCAAAGTCCCGTTCGTGATGCCCATGCGTCTTGCGGGCGACTTTCTCCTGATAATTTATAATAAAGCCCCCACATTTCTTTAGAATCTGTACCTCCTATGATGCGCCTTACATCGGCGCAACGTGAACATCCCCGTTTTCCCGGTTGTACAAATGGACCAATAATTCCCTCACCAAAAGAAACAAAGCCACGGAGCCATGGAATATTTTCCCTTCTGAATTTTTCTTCTGCTTGTTGATGAACGGAGGGCTGCCAATTATCATGCAATACGAGCGCCAATGTTGTATCTTCAGGGAAATCCGTTAATAGATCTTGCCGCGCGACTGTATAATTACTAGACAATTGCCTATAGACAAAATCGGCCAGTTTACCATTACCGACGATGACAATCATTAGCGTACCTCCTTACAAATCTGTACACCATAAACTCCAGCTAACTCTTTTCTTAAAAATGGTTCAAAAGAAAGATCGTAAACAACGATCTCTTTATGGCCCTCATTTAATTTGTAAACAGCAGATTGTAATAACTCCTTTTTTGTCAAATGCTCACATGAAGGAATGTTTAGTTTTGCCTCTTTCCCTCTTATACCATAATGAGAGTTTATTTCCCCCTCATGGAACGTTGCCTCATTTTGTACATTCGATACTGCTTTTTGCAAAGCGTGACTTAGTGCCAGTGTGATATTTAAACCAGAACTACTATATTTAAAACCATTTGACTCTATGCATATAACAGGAAAGCCTAATATTTCATTTCCCATACGGATAGTGGGTGGACCATTTAAGGTGGTCAGTGACTGTAAATAATATCTACAACTACGATCCTCTATCCTCTCAAGATTTACTGGTAACAGCGATTGTTGCTGGTCAACTGGAAGACCTCGCCTTTCCTCTTCCAAATACGCTTGTAGTCCACGACAAACCGCTTCTGCAAGGGATTCACCAGCACCAATGCCCATAAATCCACTTATTCTACCTCTCACTATTTGTGAAACATACATCTCCAGTCCAGTAAGCCCTGCTTCCCTTCTTGCTTCTTCATGTGTTAGACCCGAGCATAAAGCCTTCTTCAAAAGAGTAGCCGGTCCTTTTGCCAATGGATTTACTGCTTGAACATAACATTGTGAAAGCGGAAGCTGTGTTAAGTCCTTTTCCTCCCAAATATGAAGAATCCCTGTTTCTTTAGCAGTTAATAAACTAAAATATTCTAACAGTCTGTTTGTGTTGGGCTGTTCCGTATTCTCTCTCAGAAGTCGGGTGTTTAAATCATCGACAAGTTCAGGTTTAAATGTAAGATTTTCAACTAATGGATGTGAATAGTACGAAATCCATTCACCTTGCAAACTTTCAAGATTTAGCAAATAGAATTGATTGTTTTCTTTCTTATCCATTGCTCCTGTCACCTGCTTAAAAAACTCAAAAACAATAATATTCGCCAATAAAGCACCTGCGGTCGAAGAATAAGGCTGTTGCTTACGTTCTTGTTCCAATATTGCCTCATGCATTCGACGCCATGCAGATTCCCAGCATCCCTCTGTTTCTGAATCAACTACAGGCCCTGCCATTCCCACCTGCTTTAGATATAAAGCAGGAAGGAAGGCTTTCTTTTCTTCTTTACAAACCTGATTAATCTCCTTCACTTCGTCTATATCTCCATTTTGGGAAACATATAATATCCAATCAAATGATTGTACTACTTCTCTCCAATTCTTACTGTAAGGAATTTCCTCCACTTTCACGGTAGGATCATCCTTTTTGGCATGATTCACTATTTCATTAATCCGCTTATGGTCTGTTGGGACTGCTTCTGTCATCATCACATGAAAGGTTGGTAGCCCTGATTCCAACAATGCAGATGTCAGCGAAATGAATAGAGAACCAGATCCCATCACTAATACCTTTGCGTGGCGATACCTTTGAAAACGATACGCACCTGAATCAACAAAACTCTCAATGAATTCAATTTGTGAAGCGTATTTTTCTAGAACACTTGCTGGTAATTGGTGTGATTGATCTTGACTCGTATCTCTAACATAACCTTTCGTCAGTAAAGCCTCACCAATTTCATATACTCTGTTTCGATAGGGAGTGGTCAAACCCGCAGTGAGTTCTTCCAAAGTATGATTTCCATTAAACATAGGGATCAGCTTTTCAATCCATTGATAAATAGTGCCTCCATCCATCCAAAATGAACTGGCGTTATTCCTAAAATAGACGCCTCCCTTTGGGTCTGGTAGATAAAATGTATCATTCTTCACTTTGAGACGTGAGGTTGCTTTCAATTTCGTCATGTAGCCCCTCCTTCGATCTGAGCATTCATTAAATATTCCTTATAATTTATGTATTTGTATTTGTCCATTATGAATAACGAAAAAGAAGCCCCTAACATAGGGACTTGTAGAGTGTTTACACACGCTTCATTATTCATTTTGTGACGAGAGAACGAAGGTAACTTACACTGACACTTGCCTTTAAAAAAGGAATTGTTAAATAAAGAACCCGAAGCAACCAAAACAACCAAAACAGCCTGCACATCTAAAACCGCCACAACCACCACAGCGAAAACCACCACAACCTCCGCAACCACCACAGCCGCCACAGCGACGCATATCATTAAATTGAACTGGTACTGGTGCTTGATATTGAATAGGTGTTAATTCACCCACCTGATATTGATCCATTCCAAGTGATTGAAGTTCATTTTGAAAATTTTGCATTTTTTCTTCCCCTTTTTAGGTTTAGTCCGTAGAAAGAGAGTCTAAAACCGCTCTCTGTAACAAACTATGATGTTTTTAGGTAGTTGTTACTGATGTAAAAGCCCATTTGGCAAAGAACATTAGATTTGTTTTTTTCATACCTTATAGAAATACAAAAGGAGGTGGTTCCCATTTATTTAGATTTCTTATCAAAGTTTGGTGTTGGAGGAGCGCACCCGGGTGGTTTTGAACTAACAAAGGCGCTTCTTATGAATGAAGAATTAGACGCTATGTCGGAAATTTTAGATGTAGGCTGCGGAACTGGCCAAACAGCCGCCTTTTTGGCTGCTCAGTCAGGGGCAAACGTAACTGGGGTTGATATTAATCCTATTATGGTGGAAAAAGCAACCCATAGAATGAAGGAAGCTAAACTTCCAGTACGTATTTTCCAAGGTTCTATCGAGGCACTCCCACTTGAAGATGAAAAATTTGATTTAATTATGTGCGAATCAGTCCTTACTTTTGTCAATCAACCGAAAGCGCTTAAAGAGATTTTTCGTTTATTAAAAAAAGGGGGGCGGTTTATTTCTAATGAGTTTACTGCCAATGTCTCACTCCCTCCATGGATAGCAGATGAAATCAATCGATTCTATGGGATCAACTCTGTCCTCACCGAAGCAGAATGGCAGCGTTTATTTGAAGGGGCAGGATTTACGAACATTCGCGTAAGTGGTCAAAATCAGACGATGCTCCAATACAATCCCAACCCTGATTTTCTTTATTCAAAGCACATTGAACGAGAGCTTTATACCGTAATGAACGAACATTTTAACCTATTATTGAAATATAATGAGCTATTGGGCTACCGGATATTTGCATGTGGAAAATAAACAATTATTATCTACCCACCCGTGATATACATGATTTCATTGTTAATAGGAGTTCCAACGGGTGGCTACTCCTTTTTTGAATATAGATTGCATATATATAGGTGCTAAAGCATATTACATATGTTAGGATTATTTAAATAAACTAAAGGAATGGGACCAATGAAAAAAGCAGTTCTTATAGCCTCCTAAAATCAGAATATATTTTAGGAGGCATTAAAAGATGAAATTCACTAAAATCGACATAAATAATTGGGAACGTAAAGAGGTTTTCAATCATTTCTTAAACCAACAAACTAGCTTTAGTATCACTAATAACATTGATATTACTGAGCTATACCAATTTACTAAAGAAAAAGGATATCAATTTTATCCTGCTTTTATTTTTTTAATCACACAAGTTGTCAATACAAATAAACATTTTAGAATGAATGTTACTGCTAAAGGTGAGTTAGGGTACTGGAACAGAGTGATTCCTATGTATACGATTTTTGACAAGGAGTCAGCGTTATTTTCCGCTATTTTCACCGATATCGATGAAGGCTTTGAAAGGTTCCACATGGATTATGTGACCGATACTGAGTTATATACTGGTACAGGAAAATTGTTTCCTAAAGCACCCGTACCTGAAAATGTCGTTAATATATCTATGATTCCATGGACTACTTTCACTGGATTTAACTTAAATATAAATACAAATCCAAATTACCTCCTGCCAATAGTTACTGCGGGTAAATTTTTCAATAAGAATGAAAATATTTATTTACCACTTTCACTACAGGTTCATCATGCTGTCTGTGACGGTTATCACACCGCTCTTTTTATGGACACATTTCAGCGCCTTGTTCGAAATCCTAAACAAATGCTTAAGTGAATGAGAAATAACCCACCGACTACATAAATTTAGTCGGTGTTTTTTTAGTAAAGGTCATACCTAAAATTATTCCACAAATAGAGCTAGATTTTCTAATGTTGAATGTAAACCGATATCATGATCTGCCTTGTTTATTCCTTTAGGGACATTTTCACATATAATGGTGACTTTTGTCCCTTTTGCAAGAGGTTCAAATAGCCATGTCTGTTTCATTTCACCAGTGAATTCCGGCGATTCTGAGTCAAATATTACTAGTTGTATTATCTTTTTATCAGGAACTAATTCTAAAAATTTCCCTTGATACACATCACTGTTCTCAGTTGTTTTTCCATATGAGGGTTGGTTTCCTTCATAGAAGAGTGTCATTTTGTAAGTTCCCTCTTCCCGCGGATCAAAATCTTCAACATAACCTGACATTCCTTTAGGTGGGAGCCATGATACTAAAGCTTTCGGATGGAGAAATGCTTCATAAATCGTGTGTGATTCTGCCATGATCACTCTTGAAGCTGTATCTGTTCTATTTTCCATAACAAAACCTCCTTCGGTCTATCATTTCTATGCAATAAATGTTGATATCACAAATAACCTTAAAGTTCTACTATTTCTTCTACGGAAGCATAGATTACTCCTTCCTCAGCTAAGCTGACCTATTTGATCATAATGACGATGTTGATAGATGGATTTCTTCGATTGCTTTCACCTTGGTTGGACCGATTCACGCGGGGTGTACAAGTGCACAGGCAAAATCATTTGTTGTCACTGTCGGAATAATACCTAGTTGCGGGTGGAATTCGTTCCGCTACCTTTAGAGTACTCTCTAAAAATCTTCGAAAAGTATGTTGGGGCACTTAATCCTTGTCTTTTTGTTCAAACCACCTTAATCCCATTGCAAATAAAAAAACGCCGTTTAAAAATAGCGGCGTTTTTTCGTTTTATTGATAAATATGAACAAATGGTTCAGCTTCGTTTGCGTTTCGGACGATTAATGATTCTGGTCCGTTAACTGATGTGACGCTTACTTGGACAGAGATATATTCTGGAAACATACTAACAACTTTGCTTGTTACATATTGGGTGAATCCGATACTTTCTGACTTACCGTAAAATTGTATAGGTATATCTATATTTAGCTGTTGCAATTGATCACCAATATAGAAACCTTTTCCAATGACACCGTTAAAATTAGGGAAATATTTTTCAACATCTTGCTTGAAATTCAAGAAATTCGTATAGTCTTCACGATACTTCTCTTCGGCTGTATTAGATGGGAATAAAATATAGTCTTCCTTTACATCTTCCCAACCACTTAGCTGGTTACTCCCCTCAGCGGCATGCGCATAGGCGAAGAAGTTTCCTGGGACGACAGACGTTCTTTCCGATTGTTCAAATAGGGCAATGGTAATCGGTACGTTCTCAAGCCCTTCTTGTTGTCTTAATCTCTTTATAATTTCCTCAGCCATCTTTTTGCCTTCTGCTTCTACTTTACTATGAGAAATATCTTCTTCATACGTGGCACCGTAGGCTTCTTTTTGATAATAATGGACGGAATTAAGTGCCAAACCAATGACGACACCGCCAAGCTTCACCTTATTATCGCCATCTTTTACAAGATAGTTATGTTCTAAAATATGGGCTAAATAAAGAGGTGCACGGGCGTTTCTTTCTTCTTTAGTCCCTTTCCCATCATCAACAGGGTTTAGACCGAGATTCTCTTCCTCCGTCATATCTTTTTCTTCTAATTGTTCTTTCGTATATTGGCGACTTAACCATGATGAAATCGTGGTTTTATCAAGGTATTGTCCTTCTTGGAAGAAGAACTTTTCCGTATCAAAATGGTTCTGAGCCACTCTCATTAAACCTGTTTCGAATTCATTAATATCATATTTTGTATTCACATTATTAACGACTAAACCGCGTGACTCACTTGGCTTAAAAGGTAGGATTGTCCGATAGTACGAATCGGATATTTTAAAGTTTGGTATGATCGCCTGTTCTTCTTCGCTGCTCTCATTTTCATTTTGCACAACCTCTTCTTGCTGGTTAAAACTAGGTGCACAACCGGCGAGTAAAAGAACGAATGACAGCGACACTGCCATGAGTTTTTTCACGATTTTCACCTCTTACGAATTTAATTCCTCAATCAATTTTTCCTCGTCCCAAATAGTAATGCCTAATTCCTGAGCTTTGGTTAATTTCGAGCCTGCGTCTTCTCCGGCAATGACTAAATCTGTTTTCTTACTTACACTGCCAGAGACCTTGCCTCCTAGAGCTTCAATTTTTTCCTTGGCTTCATTTCTAGCAAGCTGTTCTAATTTACCCGTTAACACAATGGTTTTACCAGCAAAAACAGAATCAGATTCCGCTATATTTACAGGTTTTGGTCCCTTATAAGTCAGATTCACTCCAACATCTTGTAACTCTTGAATGAGAGATGTTACTTCTTCTTGTTCAAAATATGTGACGAGTGCATCAGCCATCTTATCGCCTATTTCATTAATGCTAATAAAATCCTCCATGGTTGCCTGCTGGATTTTGCCCATCTCTCCAAATGTTTGCGCAAGTGTTTTTGCCGCTTTCGCCCCCACATGACGGATCCCTAGTCCGAATAATAATTTTTCTAAAGAATTATCCTTAGAGACTTCAATGGCCTTTAGCAAGTTGTTAACAGATTTTTCGCCCATTCTCTCTAATTGAATAAGCTGTTCATACGTAAGATGATAAATATCTGCCACATCTTCAATTAACTTTTCTGCAAATAATTGGCTAATTACTTTTTCCCCTAGCCCGTCAATATTCATCGCATTTCGTGAGACAAAATGAATAAGCCCCTCTCTTATTTGCGCAGGACATTTCGGATTAATACAACGAAGTGCGACTTCTTCCTCTAAACGCACAAGTTCACTTTCACATGCCGGGCAATGAGTTGGCATATGAAAATCAACTTCTTCTCCCGTTCTTCTTTCAGGTAATACATTGACAACTTCAGGGATGATGTCGCCTGCTTTCTTAATCACAACGTAATCACCTAGCTTAATATCCTTCTCACGAATAAGGTCTTCATTATGAAGGGATGCACGTTGCACGGTAGTACCTGCAACTCTAACAGGTTCAAGTAATGCTGTTGGCGTCACTACACCGGTGCGACCGATACTTAATTCAATATCTCTTAACTGCGTGACTACCTCTTCAGCAGGAAACTTATAAGCAATCGCCCATCTCGGACTCTTTGCTGTTGTCCCGAGTTCATCCTGTTGGTCATATGAATCGACTTTAATAACGATTCCATCAATATCATACGATAAGTCTGGTCGGTTTTCTGTCCATTTCTCGATATATTGAATGACCTCATCTATATTTTTACACTTCTGGCGCTCTTTGTTCGTTTTAAACCCCTGAGAGTCAAGAAAGTCCAGACCTTCACTATGAGAACGAATACCCGTTTTCCCCTCGTCAGCCATAGCATAAACGAATATATCTAAATTTCTTGATGCAGCGATTTTTGGATCTAATTGCCTAAGTGAACCCGCAGCAGCATTTCGAGGGTTCGCAAAGGGTTCCTCACCTCGTTCTTCTTTTCCTTTATTTAAACTTAAGAACGATTTTCTAGGCATGAACGCCTCTCCGCGTACTTCAAAGGTTACCGTTTCCTTTACCCGCAGAGGTATGGAACGAATGGTGCGAAGGTTAACGGTAATGTTTTCACCAATGGAGCCATCTCCACGCGTTGCTCCGATTGCAAACAATCCATCTTCATAGCGAAGAGAGACAGCCAGTCCATCAATTTTTAACTCGCAGACATATGAGATATTCTCACCCACTGCCTGGCGAACACGACGGTCAAAATCCCTTAAGTCTTGCTCATTAAATGCATTGGCTAAACTGAGCATCGGCGTGCGATGTTCAACTTTTTCAAACATATCTAATACTTGCCCACCGACCCGATGCGTTGGGGAATCTTCTGTTTTCAACTCTGGATGTTGCTCTTCAAGTGCAATTAGCTCATGAAGAAGCTGGTCATATTCTGCATCAGGCACAGATGGTTGATCAAGTACATGATATTCATAATTATATTGATTAAGGAGATTTTGCAAATCCTTGACCCTTTGTTCTACCTTCTTTTCCTCCAAGACGTTCAACCCTTTCCTTTAACCTTTCGAAATCGGGGCAAATTTAGCAAGTAATCTTTTAATACCTACTGGCTTTGGAAAAGCAATATCAAGCTCCATTCCATCACCTTCACCTTTGACACTTACAACTGTTCCAGTACCCCATTTACCATGCACAGCTTTATCTCCAACTATCCAATTCATACCGCTACCACCTGTATTTTGTACAGCTGGGCGAACAACCGCTTTACGAGCAGGTTGCATACGATTTCCTGAAGAACTATTAAACGTGGACTGACCTCGATTAAGGGGTTTTGCTTTTGGCTCTAATCCTTCTAATAAATCAGCCGGAATTTCCTGAATAAATCTGGACGGTGGGTTCATGTTTGTACGGCCAAATAGTGTACGCATTTGCGCATTTGTTATAAATAACTGCTCTTCTGCTCTCGTAATCCCTACATAAGCAAGGCGACGTTCCTCTTCCATTTCTGCTTCTTCCATTAATGAACGGCTATGAGGGAATACACCTTCCTCCATACCCATTAAAAAGACAACTGGAAATTCTAATCCCTTTGCAGAGTGAAGCGTCATTAATACAACTGCATCCGCTTTCTCACCGTCATCATCCAATTTATCAATATCGGCAACAAGCGCCAAATCTGTTAAGAAGGCAACAAGTGTTTTATCTTCGGACGCATCTTCAAAATTCTTCGTTACAGATAGAAACTCATCTAAGTTTTCCAAACGACTTTGAGACTCGATCGATTTCTCCGCTTTTAACATGTCACGATAGCCTGACTTGTCCAACAGTTCCTCTACCAATTCTGTCACAGATAAGTATTCTTGCATTTGTGTATAATTCTTTACTAAATCACGAAACTCTATAGCAGATTTTGTGATTTTTGGGCTTAAGCCAATTAATTCGATGGATTCGAGTGCTTCAAACATTGTCATATCATGCATGGTTGCAAAATTAGCAATCTTATCAACTGATCCAGAACCAATCCCTCTTTTAGGCACATTAATCACTCGCTGTAGACTAATATCATCATCAGGGTTGGCAATTAATCGTAAATAAGCCAATACATCTTTAATTTCTTTACGATCATAGAACTTAATTCCGCCAACAATCGCATATTCAATATTCGACTTTAATAGCATTTCCTCCATAACCCTGGATTGGGCATTTGTGCGATATAGAATAGCAAAATCGGCAAGCTTACGATTCTGACTTTGCGCTAATTCTTTTATTTTACTTACGACAAATTGTCCTTCGCCTTGCTCACTATCTGCACGGTAATACTGAATTTTATTTCCTTCAGGATTTTCCGTCCATAAGTTTTTCGCTTTACGATTCATGTTTTTATCAATGACACCGTTAGCTGCGTTTAAAATTCTTTGTGTGGATCGATAGTTTTGTTCTAGCAAAATGACTTGTGCTTGCGCATAATCTTTTTCAAAGGATAAGATATTGGCAATATCTGCCCCGCGCCATCTATAAATAGATTGATCCGAGTCTCCAACCACACATATATTTTGGAAACGATTCGCTAATAATTTTACTAGCATGTATTGCGCTCTATTCGTATCTTGATATTCATCCACATGAATATACTGGAATTTACGTTGATAGTATTCTAATACCTCAGGGACGCGATTAAATAATTGAATCGTCTTCATAATAAGATCATCAAAGTCTAATGCATGATTCTTTCGCAGACGTTTTTGATAATCTGTATACACATCACTTGTCACTTGGGAGAAATAATCACCGGCAGTCTTGGCGAATTCCTCTGGTTCAATTAGTTCATTTTTTGCAGAACTAATCGTCCCTAAAATTGCTCTAGGATCGAACTTTTTCGGATCTAAATTCCGCTCTTTTAAGATATTCTTAATAACAGATTGCTGATCAGTAGAATCTAATATTGTGAAGTTACGATTGAACCCAATCCGATCAATATCACGACGTAATATTCTCACACACATAGAGTGAAAAGTAGAAATCCAGATTTCTTCAGCCACACCGCCCATCATCGCACGAATACGATCTCTCATTTCTCTTGCGGCCTTATTCGTAAACGTGATTGCTAAAATATTATATGGATTCACGCCCTTCTCTACCATTAAATAAGCAATGCGATGGGTAAGTACACGCGTCTTACCACTTCCTGCTCCAGCCATAATAAGCAAAGGTCCATCTGTTGCCTTTACAGCCTGTTGCTGCTCCTTATTCAAACCATTTAATAATTTATTAGATAAATATTGCATTCCTTTTCTTCACCACCATACAAACATTTGTTCTATTTTTAGTCTATCTTGATTAATTTGGTTAATCAAGATTTATTGTTTCACAGCTTCTACTGTTTTTAATGCGATTTTAATATCATCATAAATGACATTTCCAACGACAACTACATCTGCATAAGCGCCCATTTCTCTTGCTTGTTCCACAGAGGTAATCCCGCCACCATAAAATAATATTGTTTCTTCTAATGTTCGACTTACTTCTTTCACTATTTCTACATTGCCGTAAGTACCGCTATATTCCAGATAAAAAATCGGTAAATGAAACATTTTTTCCGCCATCATTGCATAGGCTTTGACGTCTTCAATCGTTAAATTCGTATCCGCACTCGTTAATTGAGCGACTTTACAATCTTCATTTAGCACGCAATATCCTTGCATAAGAATCTCGTCCCAATTCATGATCTCGCCAAATTCCTTAACTGCTTGATGGTGCATTCCATTAATCCATTTGGAATCTTTACTATTTAAAACCGTCGGGATAAAAAACAAATCATACCCAGGTGTAATCGACTCAATTGTGGAAACCTCTAACACACATGGAACTGTATATCTACGAACACGCCCCATAAGATCAAGCACCCGCTCAAGCGTAATGCCATCTGTCCCCCCAATAATAATCGCGTCCGTGCCAGACTCGCACACTTTCTCTAAATCTTCATCAGATATATATTTATTAGGGTCGAGCTTAAACGCATGGTGCCACGCGCGAACATCATACATACATAGTTCCTCCATTCTATCTTTCCATTCAATCATTATATCATTTGAGGAGCATTTCAAAAAGGAAACCGCTAATGAAGTAAGAATGGATTTATTTGGCTAAATTAACATCATTGCAGACATTGCCATTCACCATGTAAATGATTCATTCGGATTCGGATGCAAACTCTGTTTTGGCTAATCAGATTTTCTCTTGGATTCAGGTTTCTGACGCGGTTCTCATTTATTCCAATCAGATTTCCAGTTGGGACCGGGTTTCTGAGCCGTTTCTCTTCTATTCCAACCAGATTTCTCCTTGGGTTCAGGTTTCTGACTCGCTTCTCACCTAATCTAATCAAATTTCACCATGGTTCCAAGTTTCTGACGCGGTTCTTCTCTAATCCAATCAAATTTCCTCTTGGTGTCCAGTTTCTGACTCGCTTCTCACCTATTCCAACCAAATTTCCTCTTGGTATCCGGTTTCTGACTCGCTTCTCCTCTAATCCAATCAAATTTCCTCATAAAGTCCAGTTTCTGACTCGCTTCTCCTCTAATCCAATCAAATTTCCTCATAAAGTCCAGTTTCTGAGACGCTTCTCCCTTAATCCAATCAAATTTCCTCATGAAGTCCAGTTTCTGACTCACTTTCTCTCTTATTTCAATCGCGCTTTTTCTACTAGTACCTAAATCTCCGTTCCAAAACAAAAAAACCGTGGGTGCTGATTCCCTCGGTTCGGTCGTTTCCATTGCTGTGGTTTCTATTATTTTTCTGTTGTTTCTTCTTCTTTAATTCTTTCTAATGCCATTTCGTAGGCATCGTTTCCGTAGTTTAGGCAACGTTTCACACGGGAGATTGTTGCAGTACTTGCACCTGTTTCTGTTTCAATCTTATGATAAGTTTTTCCTTCTCTAAGCATACGAGCTACTTCTAGTCTTTGCGCTAATGATTGGATCTCGTTCACAGTACATAAGTCATCAAAAAATCGATAACATTCGTCTAAATCATTTAGTGATAATACCGCCTGAAATAATTGATCTAATTCTTGTCCTCTTAGTTTATTAATTTGCATAATATTTACCCCTTTTTCATTTTTTAGTTAATTGTTACCGACTGATTGATTCCTGGCTCTTGTGGAATGACATTCACCCATGTTTTCCCCGGAGCAAGTGGTTGTTCTTTTCCATCGATTACTGGATAAATTCTTCCTTCTTTATTCACCCAGTTCACTTCAGACATCATACCTCTTTGAATAAGATAACCTTTACCCCCTGAAGTCAAATCAATGTCATGTCGGCCTTCTCCATCTATCACTGTATGCTTCGCTTCTATGATTAAAATATTGCTTAATAACACAGGGTCACCTGTGTCATAGTCTGTTGTCCATTCACCATCTGAAGATCTTTTGTATGCTTTCGTTGTTTCATCATAATCATATGTGACATCAAAACGTTCATCTTTTCCATAACTCACTGCAATCTCTCCCGCCACAGAGCCACTCAGTTTATCCGCTTCTTCGTCAGTTAAATGAGCAAAAGCAGCTGGTGCCCCGTCCAGCTCATAATTCTTTTCCTTAGCCCCTTGTTCAATATGCGCAAAAGAAATATATGAATTATGAGGTGCCTGGCGATCGCTCACACGTTCAAAAAGTGTGCCGTCATAGTATAAGCCATTCAAATGATCCACATATTCATCAGCAAGCATCTTCTTTGCCTCTGGACTATTTCCATGAGCAATATAAAGACTATTAAACCCTTTCGCCAGTTCAATATAATATTCTCTGGCACTGCGTACTGGCCCAACTCTATCCGGTTGCTCACTTTGAAAAATAGCAAGGAATCGCGTGACTTCACCTTCAGCCAGTAATTCATAAACAATATCCGCTTGAGTCAATCCTGATTGTGGTCTTGCTTTCGGATGATTGTTAATCATAACTGCTATAGCACGCTGATTCCCATTTCCCTCTTGAGCTATGCCTGTGAGAGGATAAACTGTCTTTTCTTCAGGCGAATCCATACTTTCTTCACCTTGATTATCCACACCATTTAACTCTTCGTTTGCTGGATCCTCAACTGTTTCATTCTTGCTGCATCCTGTCACCAAAAGTATTGCTACGAGAGACGTAGTCACCCATTTGTTCAGCATGATGCACCCCTTATCACTATATGATTACCCTCTTTTACATTTTAACGCATCATAGTTGGAAAGAGTACAGTTTTATTCATGACATCATACATTCCTCGCTGTGTAACCCTGATATAAGGGAGATGAGTGGAGGAAAAAAATAATAATGTATAAATTGGATCGGCAAAACGATAACCTCTTTCCCGCAAATAGGCTAATAAGGTTCTTTCTTCTTCAATCAAATCTTCCACTCTTTTATTCGACATGATTCCCTTTAATTTAAGTGGGATTTCTGTAACAATGTTCCCTTGCTCAGAAATAACAATTCCACCACCTATTTCTTTCATATGATTAAAAGCATTCATCATGTCTTTCTTGCTTTTACCGATTAAGATAATATCACCGGTATTAGAATAAGAACTTGCTAAACCGTCTAGCTCCTTAGCAAACCCTTTAATCACCGTATTTACACGCCACTTGCCTTTGCGGTCAATTAACATGAAGAAACACTCGTCATGCTCCCTACTTAGCTCATCGCCGGAAATATCAATGGCTAATGAGTAAGGCTTTGTGATAACAGCGCTCTCCATTTTAATACCGAACGGCATCGAAAATTGCATATCATGAGATGTAAGCTCCCAGTTCATTTCTAGCGGTTCAAATCCATACTCTTCCCATGGCATATTATCTTCAAATGGTGTATTTTCACCATCTTTCCTTATCCACTTACCTTTTGCTAACACACTAACAGGCGTTGGGTTACTTTCATTCTCTAGGAAATTGATATTAGCCACTCTACCTGTAGCGATATTTCCATGCAGATGTTGGATGTTATAGTACTTAGCTACGTTAATTGTACCCATATTATACGCATCTATTGTCGGTACCCCTTTTTCAAGGGCAATTCGGATCATCTGATCAATAATCCCTTGATCGGAAAAGGATGAAGAAGAGCCATCTGTCGTAAAAATAAATGATTCATAATGATCAATGCCCAATTCATGCATTTCATCCAATAACTGCGGTAAATCAGGTCGAATTGATGAATAGCGCAACGATACAGTATATCCTTGCATCAAACGATTCATAATCTCTTGTCCGTTAATCGCTTCATGGTCGCAATCAGCCCCGAGCAGCATTAACTTTGCTAAAGTCTTTTCTGACGCCCCAGGAAAATGACCTTCGATTTGCTTTCTCATTCTTTTCGCTTCTTGCATCCAATGGAGCATTAAATCATCACCGTCGAGTAACTTTGGCCAGCCAGTTAACTCTCCACCTTGTAATACTGCATCATGCTCTAACCAAGATTTAATATTACCATGCGAAAATGTTGTCTCTTCATTTTGAATTTCTGTTTGCGCATCAAATCGGCACCACCAATACATCGTTGAAGGAATATTTCTCATTTCCTTCAAAAATGAAAACGCTTTCTTTTTCTCTAATTGTAATGCTAGCACCATATTATCATTAATCAAAGTGGTCGTGCCAAATTGCGCTGCATAACGAGCAAAGGAAAGGGGATTATATAACTGAAATGGATGTGCATGTGGTTCAATATATCCTGGAACAAGCGTCATTCCATTACAATCAACAATTTCACAGCCTTCTAACTTGTCAGGAAGCTTTTCACCGACATAAACAATACGATCACCGAGAATCCAGATATTCGCATGTACCCATTTTTTAATTGCTTGATTTAAGTAACGAGCATTTTTCAGTAACATCGTTGGTGCAATACGCCCATCTAGAACAGATACATGTTCACGTAGATGTTTGTTTTTCCAACGGTATCGCTGTTCTAGCACTCTGTTTCCTCCTTTTATGGTAACTACAATTATCTATTTTTATTTTTCGTTTACGATAATGAAGCAGCATTCATGTTGCCTATTATCATAACATATATAACTTTTTAACGCAGTAAAGAATAACAAATATTTGTTAATTTTTTGTGAAGGAGGTCCTTTTATGAATGTTAAGCCCAATATTGGTATCATTCAGGCATTAATCCGTATTACTTGTGGATTAACCATTATTGCTTGGAGTGCCACAAAGCTCGTTAAAAAACCTTGGAGTGATCGCTTTCTCATTCTTATTTCACTTGGTGCAATGAAGGTTGCAGAAGGTATTGTCCGCTATTGTCCTATCATTGCCTTATTTGAAAAAGGGAAAGAGAATATAAAAGATTCTGACCACCAGTTTAAACCACCTATGGATTTTTTAAAAGAGCAAAAGTTATTAAAGGATACTGATTTTGAATGAAAAATATGCCCCCTTATTTTTTTGGGGGGCATTTTCATTTTCCCTATCTATTTTTCTATAGTCGAATGTGCTATCGCCTTATAGCCAATATCCCTGCGGTAAAAGACTTCTTCTGTTGTTAGATACGTTAGCGCATCATACACTTGCTTTTGTGCAGATACTAAGTCATTTGCTTTGCTACCAACAAGTAAGACTCGACCGCCATTTGTTGTGAATGCACCTTGGGCATTTTTCGCCGTTCCTGCATGGAAGACAAATGCTTCTTCTGCTACTTTTTCGATTCCTTTTAGTTCGGCACCACTCTCATATGCTTCCGGATAACCATTGGCTGCGACCACAACCCCAAGCATTGCCTCCTCATCCCATTCAATCACTGGTTTACCTCCAGCAATTACTTCTAACATGACATGGGATAAGTCTGACTTCATTCTAGGTAAAATGACTTGTGTTTCCGGATCACCAAAGCGGGCATTGAATTCAATCACCTTTGGCCCTTGTTCTGTCGCGATAAGTCCCGCATAGAGAACGCCACAAAAACTGCGATTCTCTTTAACTAATGCTTCTGCAGCTGGAATTAAAATCGTTTCAATCGCTGTTTCAACCGTCTCCTTGCTGATATGTGGAACAGGTGAATAAGCACCCATTCCTCCTGTGTTTGGTCCTTTATCTCCATCGAAAGCGCGTTTATGGTCTTGAGCAATTTCTAAGGGGATAACTGTCTCTCCATTAACAAAAGCCATTAATGAAAATTCTTCACCAGCTAAAAATTCTTCAATAACGACTGTAGCAGAAGCTTCTCCAAATTTTTCTCCAACTAACATATCCGCTAACGCTGCTAATGCTTCATCTTCTGTCATCGCAACAACGACGCCTTTTCCAGCAGCTAATCCATCCGCTTTAATAACAATTGGCGCTCCTTGTTCTTTCACATAAGCACTTGCAGCCTCATACTGATCAAACACTTCATAGCTTCCTGTTGGAATGGCATATTTCTTCATGAGCTCTTTTGCAAAGGATTTACTTCCTTCAATTTCAGCCGCTCGACTTTTCGGTCCAAAAACAGTAAGTCCAGCTCCCTCCATCTTATCAGCCAAACCTTCAAGTAAAGGAACTTCAGGTCCAATAACTGTTAATTCAACATGATTATCGAGCGCAAAAGCAATCAGTTCTTCTTGTTCGTTCTCGGAAATATCAATAATCGTTGCTACATCTTCCATTCCTGGATTTCCTGGTGCAACAAACACTGTTTCCACTTGGCTGCTTTCACTTAACTTTCTACTGATGGCATGCTCACGTCCGCCTCTACCGATTACTAATACGTTCATTTCATGTTCTCCCCCAGTTTAATGTTTGAAATGTCTCACACCAGTGAATACCATTGCCAGGCCATACTCATTTGCTTTTTCAATCGATTCCTGATCTTTAATCGAACCACCGGGTTGAATAATAGCCGTAATACCAGCTTTAGCTGCTGCTTCAACTGTATCATTCATTGGGAAAAAGGCATCGGATGCCATTGTTGCTCCTTCAACTGCTTTTCCTGCTTGCTCGATCGCAATTTTCGCAGAGCCGACACGATTCATTTGGCCTGCACCAATACCTAATGTTTGGTCGCTATTATTGACAACAATCGCATTCGACTTCACATGCTTCACTACTTTCCAGCCAAGTTTGAGTGATTGCCACTCTTCCTCCGTTGGTTCTCTTGTTGTCGCCACAGTAATATTCGCTTCTTCAAGACCATAAGTATCGTAATCTTGCGCTAATAAACCGCCTTCAATAGAAGTTAGACGTTTTTCCGTCTTTTTGTTTCCTTCAAAAGGAATAGTTAATAGTCTTAAATTCTTCTTCCCTTGTAAAATCTCAAGTGCTTCCGCTGAAAAAGAAGGCGCTATAATGATTTCTAGAAAGATTTCATGAAGTTTCGTTGCTGTTTGTGCATTTACTTCACGGTTAAGGGCAATAATCCCCCCAAAAATAGACACAGGATCAGCTGCAAAAGCTTTAGAGAAAGCATCATAAATATCTGTGCCAATACCGACACCACATGGGTTCATATGTTTTACTGCAACAGCAGCTGGTCCGTCAAACTCTTTAACAATTTGTAACGCTGCATCAGCATCATTAATATTATTGTAAGACAGCTCTTTGCCATGTAGCTGTGTAGCGTTAGCAATCGAAAAGACCGACCCTAATGGTTTGCGATAAAAGGAAGCTTTTTGATGAGGGTTTTCTCCATAACGTAATGCTTGTTTTAATTCATACGTAACTGTCAACTTTTCTGGCTGCTCTTCTTCTGCTAATTCTGTCATATATTCAGCTATCATTGCATCATAAGCAGTTGTATGACGGAATACTTTTGCTGCTAGCTTGCGTTTGGTTGCAGCATCTACAATGTCATTTTCTTTTAATTGTGTAATGACTGTTTCGTAATCAATGGGATCTACAACAACTGTCACATGTGCGTGGTTTTTAGCAGAGGCACGTAACATCGCAGGACCACCGATATCAATATTTTCAATTGCATCCTCCACTGTCACATCTGGCTTAGCAATGGTCTGTTGGAAAGGATAGAGATTCACACATACCACTTGAATCGGATTAATCTGATGTTTTTCTAACTGTGCTTGATGAGATGAATCATCGAACTTAGCTAGTAATCCACCATGGATAAGCGGATTTAATGTTTTTACTCTTCCTTCTAAAATTTCAGGAAATCCTGTAACATCACTTACACCGATTACCGGAACCCCAGCTTCAGCTATTGCTTTTTTTGTTCCACCTGTTGAAACAATTTCAAACCCTAATTCGTGAAGTTCTTTCGCAAATGCTGCTACACCATTTTTATCTGATACACTAATAAGCGCACGTTTTTTCATCGTCCATTTTCCTCCCTGTAAGATGTTCCTCTTAGGCGTTTTCGTTTAAAAGCTTTTGTAATACTTCTGGATAAAATTGATGCTCTACTTTATGAATTCGATTCTGCAATGCTTCTTTCGTATCACCTGGTAGGATGGCTACCTTTCTTTGATCAATAATCGGACCCGTATCCATCCCTTCGTCTACATAATGAATGGTTACACCTGTTTGTTTCACCTCTGCAGAAAGCGCTTGTCCAATAGCATCTTTACCAGGGAATGCTGGTAAATAAGAAGGATGGATATTTACAATTCTTCCGCCATATTCACGTAAAAGAACATCCCCAATAAGACGCATATAACCTGCAAGAACAATAAAATCTATGTTTGCATTCTCTAATTCTACTAATATTTGTTCTTCATATGCTGTTTTACTCGTAAAATCTTTCGCACGAAAAGCAAAGGTTGGAATCCCTTCATTTACAGCACGTTGAATACAGTAAGACTCTGGCTTATCACTTACCAGTAGTTTAATGTCTACCTGCAATTCATCGTTTTTAAAGGCATCAACAATCGCTTGAAAATTTGTTCCACTGCCAGATGCAAAAATGGCGATATTTTTCATGATAACCTCCGTCTATTTAAAGGATTGAAATCCCCTCTTGCTGTGTAACTTTACCAATCACACTTGCTTTTTCACCAATCTTATTAAAGTGATTGACTACTTTTTCAGCATCCTTAACAGAAACAATTGCCACCATTCCGATGCCCATATTAAATATATTGTACATATCCTTACGCTCAAGCTTACCTACTTCTTCCATCAGCTTGAAAATCGGCTGAATCTCCCAACTACCCTCGATTAATTCAGCTCCTAAGCCTTGAGGTAACACTCTAGGGATATTCTCGATAAATCCGCCACCCGTAATATGAGCGAAGCCTTTTACATCAAATTGCTTTAATGCCGATAACACTGATTTCACATAGATTCGCGTTGGTTTTAGGAGTTCTTCACCTAACGTGCTCCCTAGTTCCTCTCTAAACTCTTGCAATGAGAGTTTCGCATCCTCTAAAAATATCTTCCGTACGAGAGAATAACCATTGCTATGGATTCCGTTCGATGCAAGGCCGATTAAAACATCACCCTCTTGAATATTTGAACCATCGATTAAATCACTCTTTTCACATGCACCGACAGAAAATCCCGCTAAATCATACTCTTCTTCACTGTACATTCCAGGCATTTCCGCTGTTTCTCCACCAACAAGCGCGCAACCTGCTTGTTCACAACCGTCAGCTATCCCTTTGACAATGGCTTCTATCTTTTCTGGCTCAGCCTTCCCACAAGCAATATAATCTAAGAAGTAAAGAGGTTCTGCACCTTGAACAACGATATCATTGACACACATAGCAACGGCATCAATCCCAATTGTGTCATGCTGATTCATCATAAAAGCTAGCATCAGCTTTGTTCCGACACCATCTGTCCCTGATACAAGCACAGGTTCTTTTAAGCCAAGTGATGACAAATCAAACATGCCTCCAAAACCGCCAAGACCACCGATTACACCTGGTCTCATCGTTTTCTCCACATGCTTCTTCATACGGTTCACTGCTTCGTAACCCGCTTCAATATCTACGCCAGCTTGTTTATAAGCATTCGCCATTCCTATCCACCTCACCAATTTATTAACAGGTATTCTTTCAATCTAGCATCATACGCCAAGTATTCGCACCAAAACGTATTGTTAATTTCTAAGAATAAAAGTAGCAAACCATGTTGCTACTTTATTATTTATACTTTTTCGTACGGATGTAGCGTGCTTGGATAGATCTCCGTTGGATACTTCCCTGTGAAGCAAGCTAAGCAAAGACCTCTTGTCTCGCCTTCTTCTTCTCTTCCAATGGCATCGATCATCCCTTTTGGACTTAAAAAAGTAAGTGTATCAGCACCAATAATTTCGCGAATATCTTCTACAGAACGATCAGAAGCAATTAATTCTTCTTTTGTTGAAGTATCAATGCCATAGAAGCATGGGTTTTTGATCGGTGGCGAGCTGATGATTACATGTACTTCAGTCGCGCCTGCTTCTTTTAACATCGTCACAATACGGCGGCTCGTTGTTCCACGTACAATGGAGTCATCCACCATGACAACTCGTTTCCCTTCAACAACACCTCTTACAGGTGATAGCTTCATCTTCACTCCTTGTTCCCGCAATGACTGTGATGGTTGGATAAATGTCCGACCAACATACTTATTCTTAATGAGACCCATCTCATAAGGAATCCCTGTTGCTTCAGCATAACCAATGGCTACGGAAATACTTGAATCAGGTACACCAGTTACGACATCTGCCTCAATCGGAACCTCGACAGCAAGCTGCTTCCCTAAATTTTTTCGCGCTGTATGGACATTGATGCCATTAATATTGCTATCTGGTCGGGAGAAATACACATATTCCATCGCACACATAGATATATTTGAAGCCATTGCGAACATTTCAGAACGGAACCCATTATCATCAATGACTAATAACTCTCCAGGTAATACATCACGAACAAACTCAGCTCCGACAATATCGAAAGCACATGTTTCGGAAGCAATTACGTAAGCATCCCCAATTTTGCCTAGAGATAGAGGACGGAGACCATTCGGATCAACCGCAACCATCATTTCATTTTCAGTCATAATTAAGAAAGCATAAGCGCCTTTTACCATGGACAAGGCATTCTTCACACGCTCTTTATGAGAAGATACACCGCCTCGTTTAATTAAATGAGCTAATACCTCGGTATCTGAACTCGTTTGAAAAATACTTCCCTGTGCTTCTAGTTGATATTTAAGGGCTGTAGCATTCGTTAAATTTCCATTGTGACATAGAGCTAGACCACCATTTTGTGATTGGAATAAAAGTGGTTGCACATTCTCATAGCCCCCGCCACCTGCAGTAGCGTACCTGACATGACCAATTGCTGAAGTTCCTTTTAGTTCTTGAATAGCATCTTGAGAGAAAACCTCAGTGACGAGGCCCTCTCCTTTTACACCCTTCAACTTATCTCCATCTGTTACAACAATACCTGTACCTTCTTGACCACGATGCTGAAGGCTATGCAATCCGTAATAAGTAATCTGTGCTGCTTCCGGATGACCCCAAATACCAAAGACACCACATTCCTCATTTAAACCTTTTATTTCTGCAAGCATGCTGGTATAGCTCCCTTCCACGCCTTATTTAGCACTTCTGTTTGCTCTTTGATTACAAGTTCGTCGTTTACAGTAATTTCAAGTGCTTGCTCATTTGTTACTTCACCAATGAGTGTAGCATTTGTTAATTGTTCAAATGCTTCTTTGTTCTCCTTCTTCACACTTAGAAGGAATCTAGATTGAGATTCACTGAACAATTGTGTTGTTGCTTCACCAGTTAACTTAAGTTTTGCACCTAATTGATTCGCAAATAAACTCTCAGCTACTGCCACTGCTAACCCACCTTCTGCAAGATCATGTGCAGATGATAGTAACCCTTGGTGAATAGCTGTTAAGACTTTTTCTTGATTGGCTGCTTCTACTGTTAAATCGATTGCTGGTGCTTGCCCGAAGATTTTTTTGTAGCTTAGCTTCTGTAGTTCACTGCCACCAAATTCCGCTCTCGTATCACCTAATAAATAAATCAGGTCGCCTGCTTGTTTGAAGTCTTGTGTTGTCACATGCTCAATATCCTCCACTAGACCAACCATCCCGATAACTGGCGTAGGATAAATCGCTGTGCCGTTTGTTTCGTTATATAATGAAACATTACCACCAATGACCGGCGTATTTAATGTACGACAAGCTTCACTGATGCCATCAGCAGATTTTTGAATTTGCCAGAAGATTTCTGGCTTTTCCGGATTACCGAAGTTTAAGTTGTCCGTAATTGCTAACGGCGCGCCACCAGAACAAACGATATTACGTGCTGCTTCAGCTACAGCTATTTTTCCGCCTACTTCAGGATCTAAATACATATAGCGTGAATTACAATCCGTAGTCATCGCTAGTCCTTTTTTCGTTCCACGGATACGGATAACTGCGGCATCAGACCCTGGAGCTACGACTGTATTGGTTCTTACCATATAATCATATTGGTCATATACCCACTCTTTACTAGCGATCGTTGGTTGTTGTAATAATGACATTAGAGTTTCTCTATGATCATCAACTGCGGGAATATCATTTTCCATCGCCTGGAATTCACGGTAATAAGCTGGTTCTTTGGAAGGCTTATGGTATACAGGTGCTTCTTCTGCTAGTGCATCTGTTGGTACATCTGCCACTACTTCGCCTTTATGAATCAAACGTAGTTGTTTATCATCAGTCACACGGCCGATTGCCACTGCTTCTAAATCATATTTGGAGAAAAGGTCAACAATTTCTTGCTCTCTTCCTTTCGTCACTACAATTAACATTCTTTCTTGTGACTCCGATAACATCATTTCATAAGCAGTCATTCCTGTTTCGCGTTGTGGAACTAAGTCTAGGTTCATTTCTATCCCTGAACCAGCTTTACTTGCCATCTCTGCAGATGAACTCGTTAATCCTGCCGCGCCCATATCTTGAATCCCTACTAATGCGTCAGATTTTACAAGTTCAAGGCATGCTTCTAATAGCAACTTCTCCATAAATGGATCACCTACTTGAACAGCCGGACGATTCTCCTCTGATTGATCCGTTAATTCTTCAGAAGCAAAAGTAGCACCGTGAATGCCATCACGTCCAGTTTTGGCTCCCACATACATGACTGTGTTACCTACCCCATGCGCTTGCCCTTTTTTAATATCTTTATGATCAATTAAGCCGACACACATCGCATTAACAAGTGGATTCCCTTCATAGGAAGCGTCAAATTGCACTTCTCCACCGACTGTTGGAATGCCTATGCAATTACCATATCCAGCAATCCCCGCTACTACTTCTTCAAAAAGGTAGCGAACACGAGGAGTATCCAATTCTCCAAAGCGTAAAGAGTTGAGGAGTGCAACAGGTCTTGCGCCCATCGAGAATACATCGCGGATAATACCGCCCACACCCGTTGCTGCCCCCTGATAAGGTTCGATCGCAGATGGGTGATTATGGCTTTCAATCTTGAATACAACAGCCTGTTCATCTCCTATATCAACAATTCCGGCACCTTCTCCTGGACCTTGCAACACATGCTCGCCTTTTGTAGGGAACTTACTTAATACAGGCTTAGAGTTTTTGTAGCTACAATGTTCTGACCACATAACAGAGAAAAGTCCGATTTCAGTATAGTTAGGTAGGCGACCTAAAATCTTTTCAACCATTGCAAATTCGTCATCTGACAAACCCATTTCCTTATAGACTTGTTGTTCTTTTAGTTGTTCTGGACTTGGTTCAAGCATTAACGACATGTGATTCCCTCCATTGTTTCACAATTGATTGAAAAAGTTTTAACCCATCAGCGCCACCTATTAGCTCATCTACCGCTCTCTCAGGGTGGGGCATCATGCCAAGCACATTGCCCGCTTTATTCGTAATACCAGCAATATTACTTAAGCTACCATTCGGGTTGGCATCATGGTAAGTAAAAACAATTTGATTGTTTTCTTTTAAACTAGCAAGTGTCACTTCATCACAATAGTAGTTTCCTTCACCATGAGCTACTGGTATGGTAATCACTTCATCTTGTTCATATCCTTGCGAGAACATTGTTTGATTGTTTTCGACTTTTAATTGAACTGGACGACAAATGAATTTTAAGCTTTCATTTCTTCTCATCGCCCCTGGCAGTAAGCCTGCTTCTAGTAAAATTTGAAAACCGTTGCAGACGCCTAATACCGGTTTCCCTGCCTCAGCCGCTTTAATCACTTCCTTCATCACGTGACTAAATCGTGCAATGGCTCCACTTCGCAAATAATCACCGTATGAAAATCCTCCCGGTAATAGAATGCCATCAAAACCATCTAAGCTTTTTTCATCGTGCCAAACATATTCCACATCACAGCCCAGCTCATCTTTTACTGCATGATACATGTCAATATCACAGTTCGATCCTGGAAAAACAATCACAGCAAACTTCACTGAGCAACAGCCTCCTCGATTTCAAAACGATAATCTTCAATCACGACATTCGCAAGTAATCTTTCACACATTTCTTTTACTACTTCTTCAACAGGACGCTCTGACTTTTCAATCGAAAGCTCCAAGTATTTTCCGATGCGCACATCTGACACTTCGTTGTAATTCATGGAATGCAAGGAGTGCTTAACAGCATTTCCTTGTGGATCTAATACGCTCTCTCTTAATGTGACGAACACCTTTACTTTATACATGAAGTTTTCCTCCCAGTCTGGATAAAATATTTTCATAAGCATCTGTTAAATTGCCAAGGTCGCGACGAAAAACATCTTTGTCGAGCTTTTCATTCGTTTTTAAATCCCAAAAGCGGCATGTATCAGGTGAAATTTCATCTGCTAACAGAATAGCACCTGATGCATCCTTACCGAATTCCAATTTAAAATCGACGAGGCGGATGCCCAACTCTTTAAAAAATTGTGATAATACTTCATTTACTTTCAATGCTTTTTCTTTTAAAAATGCGACTTCTTCTTCGGTTGCTAAATCCATGATTTCTATATGGTCCTCTGTTAATAATGGATCACCTAAATCATCGTCCTTATAATAAAATTCGACAATTGGTCTTGTTAATGGTTTTCCTTCTTCCACGCCAAGCCTTTTTGCAAAGCTGCCTGCTGAAGTATTTCTCACAACAGTTTCTAATGGAATGATGTCCACTTTCTTTACAAGTTGCTCATTCGGAGAAATTTGCTTCACAAAATGAGAATCAATACCAAGCTCCTTTAGTTTTGAAAATAGCAAGCTAGTAATCTCATTATTTAAACGGCCCTTGCCGTCAATACTTGCTTTCTTCTCTCCATTAAAAGCAGTAGCAGCATCTTTGTATTCTAGCCAAACGATAGATGCATCATCTGTGTTGTAAACCCTTTTTGCTTTTCCTTCATAAACAAGTGAACCTTTTTGCATGACTTGCGCCTCCCAATCATGAAAATTAGCAATATTCTTACTAGGTGAAATGAATGGGGAGAGGAGGAAAAACTTCTTCTCCCCATTATTTTTTATAAACCTAAACGATTAAAGATCGTATCTACATGCTTCAAATGGTGATGATAATCGAAGCAATCATCTATCTCTTCTTTTGTTAAAAGGGAAGTGATCTTTTCATCTTGATCAATTAAGCTGCGGAATGGTACTTGTTTTTCCCATGATTCCATTGCTTTTGGTTGAACAGTATCATACGCTTCTTCACGCACAAGGCCTTTATCAATCAATGCGAGCAATACACGTTGAGAATAAATAAGCCCTAACGTACGATCCATATTTCGTTTCATATTCTCAGGATATACCGTTAAGTTCTTCACAATATTGCCAAAGCGGTTAAGCATATAATTCAATGCAATCGTTGCATCTGGTAAAATCACGCGCTCCGCTGAAGAGTGAGAAATATCACGCTCATGCCACAATGACACATTTTCATACGCGGTCATCATATAACCACGAATGACTCTTGCCATCCCTGTCATATTCTCTGATCCAATCGGATTACGCTTATGAGGCATGGCTGAAGAACCTTTTTGTCCTTTTGCAAAGAATTCTTCCACTTCACGTGTTTCACTCTTTTGCAGGCCCCGTATCTCTGTGGCAAACTTCTCGATGGACGTAGCAATTAATGCAATCGTGCTCATATAATGTGCATGACGATCACGTTGTAGTGTTTGTGTAGAAATAGGTGCTGGCTGAATACCAAGCTTTTCACAAACATATTGTTCAACAAATGGATCGATGTTCGCATACGTACCGACAGCGCCGGAAATTTTACCGAACTCAACGCCAGCAGCCGCCTCTTTAAAGCGTGCCAAGTTACGTTTCATCTCTTCATACCATAATGCCATTTTCAAACCAAAAGTAGTCGGCTCCGCATGCACACCATGTGTACGTCCCATCATTACTGTGTTTTTATGCTCTTGTGCTTTTACTTTAAGAATTTCTACAAAACGCTCGAGGTCTTTTAGTAAGATATCATTTGCTTGCTTTACTATATATGAAAGTGCAGTATCGACAACATCTGTAGAAGTAAGGCCATAATGGACCCATTTACGTTCTTCACCGAGTGTTTCGGAAACGGCACGTGTAAAGGCAACGACATCATGTCTTGTTTCTTCTTCTATTTCTTTAATTCGCTCAATGTCAAATGAAGCTTTTTCACGGATTTTAGCTACATCCTCTTTAGGAATATCTCCAAGCTCAGCCCAGGCTTCGCAAGCAAGAATCTCCACTTCCAACCAAGCTTGGAAACGGTTCTGTTCTGTCCAAATAGCTCCCATCTCTGGGCGAGTATAACGATCAATCATGATTTATCCTCCGATCTTTTCTGCAGCAATTTGCCATATGTCACTTTGTTCTACTTCACGTAAAGCTTCCTCTACATTGTCGCGAAGCAATGTCACATGACCCATTTTTCGTTTAAACTTCGCTTCTGCTTTCCCGTATAAATGAACCTTCCAATCCGTTACCGTAGGAATGGACCGAATAAGAGGTTCAACATGCTCTCCTAATATATTGACCATTACAGCTGGTTTTAGTAATTCTGTATTTGCTAATGGCCAATTACAAACTGCACGAATATGCTGTTCGAATTGTGAAGTTTCACATGCTTCAATAGAGTAGTGACCAGAATTATGCGGCCTTGGGGCTAGTTCGTTAATATAGATCTCATCATTTTCTCCAAGGAACATTTCCACCGCAAGTGTACCAACTAGCTCAAAATCATCGGCAATTTTTTTCGCCTCTTCTAAGGCCGTTTGAGAAGCTAATTTGGAAATTCTCGCCGGTACAATCGTTTGATGTAGAATATTATCTTTATGAACATTTTCCCCAACTGGCAAGAAAGCTGTTTCACCATTGGGATTCCTGAAAACAATCACTGAGATTTCTTTTTGAAAAGGAATGAACTTCTCTAAGACGCATGCACCATGATTTAATAATTCTTTCGCCTTTTCTATGTCAGCTTCGTTATGAATTACATATTGTCCCTTGCCATCGTATCCACCTCTTGCTGTTTTTAAAACAGCAGGAAAGCCAAGCGCTTCTATATTAGCATAAATATCTTCCGTTGCGTGAATCTCTGCGTACGGGGCAACAGTCGCACCTGCTTTTGTGATCGCTACCTTCTCTTTTATACGATCCTGTGTCTGTGATAATACATGTGAACCTTGAGGCACATAAGCATTCTCACAAAGCCAATCAAGCCCCTCAGCACTAATATTTTCAAATTCATATGTCACAATATCACTTATAGATGCTAATTGTTTTATTGCATTCATATCATCATAAGCTGAAACAATCTTCACATCAGCCACTTGACCACATGGGGAATCTTCCGTGGGATCCAGTACAGCTATGCGAAAACCATTCGCTTTGGCCGATAATGCCATCATGCGACCTAGCTGCCCTCCACCAATTATGCCGATTGTTTGACCAGGTAGTATGGTTTGTTTAGACAAGATCATCACTACTTTCTAACACTTGTTGTTTTGTTCTTTCTCGCCTATCTTCTAACCGTTTAGCAATTTCCTCATCAAAGGCGCTTAAGATTTGCCCTGCCAGTAACCCTGCATTTGTTGCCCCTGCTTTACCAATAGCAACTGTAGCAACTGGGACACCGCCAGGCATTTGTACAATGGATAATAAGGAATCTATCCCGTTTAACGCTTTAGATTGAACTGGGACACCAATGACTGGTAGCGTTGTTTTAGCGGCTACCATGCCAGGTAAGTGTGCGGCACCCCCTGCTCCTGCAATAATGACTTTGATTCCTTTAGCTCTTGCACTTTCTGCATAATCAAACATCAAATCAGGCGTTCTATGTGCAGATACGACTTTTTTTTCATAACCGACTTCAAGCTCATCTAAAATGTCACAAGTATGTTTCATCGTTTCCCAATCTGATGTACTACCCATGATGACGGCAACTTCGATTTTCATCCTTCTCCTCCATTCCTTTTTGTCCAAAAAATGAAAAAGCCCAGATAGAATCCTCGCTCTAATCTAAGAGAGAAAGATTCTGTCTGAGCCATTCATTCATAAATAGAAATGTTATGAATTTAGAGACACTAGTCCCTTGGACAAACAAGAAGCTTTCCCTCATAGTCCGAGTATTTACGGTTCCCGGGTAGAGACTCATGGGCCATATTCCCATTATTATATGAGGGGTTAAAATGTTGTTAGGTTTTCTTTCAATTTCATCTTAACAACTTCCGAATTGTCCGTCAATGATAATCTCGAACGATTAAAGAAGTCAGAAAATTAATGTTCGTGTTTTGTTACAAAAGTTGTCCTTCAAAGACTATTTTTTGCCCTGCAGGTTCATATTCTGTCTTCCCATTTTTCTTCATTTCTTTAAAGTACGGTTTTTCCATTCTTCTTATTGGAAAATACCCTTCTTGCTTCATGCGATCTAAGCATTGATCAATGGTTTCATTTTCCAACACTTCAAATTTCTTTTTCTTTTGACTCACTTAAATAACTTACCTTTCTTAACAGATTTAACCCAGAAGCCACCATATATCGTTTTTGGTTCATAAGCAATGATGAAGGCCTTCGGATCAAGTGTTTTAATCGTATCATACAGCTTTAATTCATACTTTCTTGGAGTTAAGATTTGCAGTGCCATACGGTCCCCTTCAAGCCCATTCGCAGCCCAAGACGTTACACCATATCCTTTGGCCCGTAAATCCTTTGGCAAATCTTTATCATACTCCTTCGTTATTACATTAACAGTAATATAGCCAAGTGCAAGCTTTTCTTCAATTTTCATCCCAACAATGACGCCTATACCATACCCGACTGCATAGGCGATAATGTTCTGTATCTGGTCTAAATTATCTAACACTAAGCCTAAACCAATGACATAAATAACAATTTCAATCATACTAATAAATGCTGCCTGGTAACGCTGCCCTTTTAATGTTAATATCATACGAATCGTAAAAAAGGACACATACACAATATTAATAACCAAAATAATCGTTACCATTACAAGGCCATTCTCTAACATTTTAACACTCCTATCTCACTTCAAACCTTCTTATTACCTTTATACCCAAACTTTCAAGGTTAAATGACTACTTTCCTGTTCGATTCCCCAAATTTCCTAAATTAAACGCTTGAAACAATGTACCATCTACATAAAAAAGAATACTCTGTTATACAGGATGTATGCCTAATGATCGGAAAAGAGGTGGAGAGAGATGGTCTTTTGGTATCCATTTTACGCACATCATGCAAATTTCCAAACTGAAGGCGAAGGGGTTCGTGAAAGTGAGAGACTGGCATTACTAGGCGGCGCTCTCTCTGCAATTGGGAGCATAATCGTAGTCATTGGTCTTTTTGATCAACTAGAAGAAGATGAAGAAGGCATAACTGAATCGGAAAGTGAAGGAATACTTAGTTTAGAGTCATTTAGGTTAGCCTTACTTGGAAGTATTATTGTAGCTGCCGGAGAAAGTATCGGAACAGCATCCATTATAAAAGGGATTAGAGAAGATGAAATTATCTCTCGCGAAGAAGCAAGGGAAAAGAATATAGCAAAAACCAATATGACAAATATACAAACACAACTCCAATATATGCAAGAAGAGTTGAACCAACTAAAGAACATTACATCAACCCTACAACAAGAAAACTATCTAATGCGGACAGAATTATATCACTTTTATCGGTATTTACAGATTAAATAGAAAAAGCTTGTAATCTTATAGAGACCTAGTAAATAACCACAAAAAAAGAGCACATCAAATGATGTGCTCTTTTATCTTGCCCGGCAACGTCCTACTCTCACAAGGGGACAGCCCCTAACTACCATCGGCGCTGAGAAGCTTAACTTCCGTGTTCGGTATGGGAACGGGTGTGACCT
>NZ_JAYEFF010000005.1:0-46372 GCF_034651445.1 Cytobacillus sp. OWB-43
AAGCCCCCCTCGAGATGAGATTTCCCATAGCGCAAGCTAGTAAGATCCCTGAAAGATGATCAGGTTGATAGGTTAGAGGTGGAAGTGTGGCGACACATGTAGCTGACTAATACTAATCGATCGAGGACTTAACCAAAAACGAAAAGCGAAAGCGCCTAGGCGCTGTAGCTGGACAATACGAAATGCGGGCGGCACCTAGCCGCCGCAGCTAGACAGCACTACGTAAGTAGTCGCGTCAGCAACGCATAGGCGATTACTCAAAACAATCTTCTTCAACATTACCTAGTTTTCAGAGAATGATTTAAAATTTCTCTTGAAATTTTCATAAAAGACGTTATAATAATAAATGTCTTTAAAAAGTCCGGTGGCGATAGCGAGAAGGTCACACCCGTTCCCATACCGAACACGGAAGTTAAGCTTCTCAGCGCCGATGGTAGTTAGGGGCTGTCCCCTTGTGAGAGTAGGACGTTGCCGGGCATACATATTAACATATTATTCCGCAGTAGCTCAGTGGTAGAGCATTCGGCTGTTAACCGAACGGTCGTAGGTTCGAATCCTACCTGCGGAGCCATTTTAAACAAAATCAAAGATATTTAGCTGATGCTTCCATAGCTCAGCAGGTAGAGCACTTCCATGGTAAGGAAGAGGTCACCGGTTCGAGCCCGGTTGGAAGCTCTGGTAAGAACTTTAAATATTTTTGGCCCCTTGGTCAAGCGGTTAAGACACCGCCCTTTCACGGCGGTAACACGGGTTCGAATCCCGTAGGGGTCACCATTTTGGAGGATTAGCTCAGCTGGGAGAGCATCTGCCTTACAAGCAGAGGGTCGGCGGTTCGATCCCGTCATCCTCCACCATTTCAATTTACTATAGATGGGCCGGCCTAGCTCAATTGGTAGAGCAACTGACTTGTAATCAGTAGGTTGGGGGTTCAAGTCCTCTGGCCGGCACCATTTTAATATATTTATGTCGGAGGGGTAGCGAAGTGGCTAAACGCGGCGGACTGTAAATCCGCTCCTTCGGGTTCGGCAGTTCGAATCTGCCCCCCTCCACCATTTCAATTTTATTTGAATGAAAATCCAAAAAGCGGACATAATATAATTAGTCCTTTTTATTTTGTTTTTTTACATACGATGGGCTATAGCCAAGCGGTAAGGCAACGGATTTTGATTCCGTCATTCGCAGGTTCGATCCCTGCTAGCCCAGCCATTTTCGAGCCATTAGCTCAGTTGGTAGAGCATCTGACTTTTAATCAGAGGGTCGAAGGTTCGAGTCCTTCATGGCTCACTTAATCCTTAAACATTTTATGTTTAAGGATTTTTATTTGTTATCTTGTATTTTTCCCATGAGATTAAACATAAGGAAATTACCCACATACTTCTTGTATGAGATATCACAGGGCCTTTCTTTGTACAATCCTTTAAGCTGACTTAACTAAGTAAGCAGAGGAAGCGCATCTATTTTTGGTGATTTGTAATTCAATCTGTGTTTAGAAATATATCATTTTCCGTTTGTGTTCTGCTATCCTGCCCACAGTAATTGACCCAGAGCAATAATAAATGCCCTTTTTTTGTATAGATATACAAAATTTTGCACAGTTGAACCATTAGAATGTAACCGTTTACAATAGAGAGAGAATTCATTCTTTAGTAGGGGGAGCAACTAAATGAAAAACATTTCAATTATTGGTATGCCGATGGACTTGGGACAATTAAGAAGAGGGGTAGACATGGGGCCAAGTGCCATCCGATATGCGGGCATTGAAAATAGATTACAAGAACTTAATCACCAAGTTGATGATTTAGGTGATATTGAAATAGGTAGGTCGACTGAACAAATAGATAAGGAAACAGGTTTAAGAAACTTGGACTTAATTGCAGAAAAGACTAAAATCTTAGCAGATCAAGTTGATGGGGTAGTAAAAAAAGGAGCATTTCCTCTTGTTTTAGGAGGGGATCATAGTATCGCTATTGGTACGTTAGCTGGTTTATTACAGCATTATCATAACTTAGGTGTGATTTGGTACGATGCACACGGGGACTTAAATACAGCAGAAACTTCGCCATCCGGTAATATTCATGGGATGTCCTTAGCAGTCGCTCTAGGATTTGGGCATCCATTGTTATTAGAGGTAGGAGGAGTCCATAAGAAGTTGAAGCCTGAAAATGTTGTGATTATAGGAGCAAGGTCTTTAGACCAAGGCGAAAGGGATTTGATTAAAGCCAAGGGAATAAAAGTCTTTACGATGCATGAAATTGATCGCTTAGGGATGCCGAGGGTAATGGAAGAGACGATTAGTTATTTACAAGACCGAACAGATGGTGTTCACCTTTCGTTAGATTTAGATGGTCTTGATCCATCTGATGCACCTGGTGTGGGTACACCAGTTATGGGGGGGATAAGTTATCGAGAGAGCCACCTTGCTATGGAAATACTGGCAGAATCCCAAATGATTACTTCGGCCGAATTTGTTGAGGTTAATCCAATATTAGATGAAAGAAATAAAACAGCTGATGCAGCGGTGGCCTTAATGGGCTCGCTATTCGGTGAAAAATTACTATAAAGTGAAAGAAGCTTGAGTCGATGCTCAAGCTTCTTTTTTTAATGTTAATGTATAGTATCTATTAATTAGGTTGTCCAATTCAATGCTCGCTTTAAGAACTTGGTGGTTTGAAAATGAAGAAATAGAAGCAAGTTCAACCATTTTAGCTCTGTGTATTTCAATATCTTTTAATAGTTCCTCCGTATACATGAGATCATTGTCCTTTCCATTTGAAAATTTTATTCCAGCACGTAGACAATTTTTAAATGTATGGTCTCTTGTTCGTTGGAGCAAAAATATTGAAGGGAAGGTCTTTTTTCCTTCGTCAACACACTGGTTTTAAATCCTTTATACCCAGTATGAAAATTAATTAAACTACTTTAGTTAAAATTTGTTAAAATATTATGTGATAACTCTTATATAACCAAAGTACTTATGGAGGAAAAGGAACCTAATAAAAAATATGTGAAACCTTTTTGCTATCGATTCGTAAATGATTATCGATAAGCCGCATAGAGCGGGGGTAAATAGATGGAATTGTTGGTGAAGAAAAGAATTAAACAAGTATTAAAAGGAGATCAAGATGCTTACGCTGAAATAGTAGAAATATACAAAGACAGAGTATATCATATCTGTTATCGAATGTTGGGTAATCAACATGAGTCTGAAGATATTGCACAAGAAGCTTTCTTACGAGCATATGTAAATATACAAAGCTTCAATACGAACTTAAAGTTCTCAACATGGTTATATCGCATTGCAACAAACCTATGTATTGACCGGATCAGGAAGAAAAAGCCTGACTATTATTTGGACGCGGAAGTAGCAGGAACAGACGGTTTAAATATGTACTCACAAATTCCCGCGAGTACGAAACTACCTGAAGAAGATGTAGAAAAAATGGAGTTGCAGGAAACCATACAAATGGAAATTTCGAAGCTACCGGAAAAATATCGATCGGTCATCGTGCTTAAGTACATTGAAGAACTATCCTTGAATGAAATCAGTGAGACCTTAGATCTACCATTAGGCACTGTGAAAACGAGGATTCATAGGGGAAGAGAAGCTTTAAGAAAGCAATTACGCTACGTATAAGAAGGTGATTTCAGTGAAATGTAATGAAGAAATTATTGAATATATGCATGAATATTTAGATGAAGAAATAACAGATGAGCATAAACAATTACTCAAAACACATATAGAGCAATGTGAAGAATGCCGCATGCATTTTCATGAACTAAAGCGAGCGATTGCCTTTGTCCAGAGTACGTCACATTTCCAAGCGCCTGCAGGTTTTACTGAGAATGTGATGGCAAGACTGCCTAAAGAAAAGAAAAAAGTAGGTGCACAAAGGTGGCTCAGGAAGCACCCAATGCTTGCTGCAGCATCACTCTTTCTTATCTTAATGTCTGGAAGTGTTCTATCTGCCTGGAATCAAGAAAGTGCATTGTCTGTTTCCAAGCAATCTAATCTAGTGATTGAGAACGATACGGTCATTGTCCCAGAAGGAGAAGTGGTCAAGGGAGATGTTGTTGTTAAGAATGGAAACTTGCAAATAAATGGTGAAGTCGAAGGGGATGCAACGGTCATTAATGGTGAGCAATATTTAGCCTCGGCTGGTAACGTCACAGGAGAAATAAAAGAAGTAGACCAGCTTTTTGAATGGTTATGGTATCACATTAAAAATACAAGTAAAAGTTTAATCTCGACTGTTACACAAGAGGATGAAAAAGAGTAAGGGAAAATAGGTCACTGCTATAATGCGGTGGCTTTTTCCTTTGTTCAAAGAAGTGTAAATATGTAATTATTTGTTAATAAATCGCTTAATCTTTGCATATGTAGTAATAAAAATGTAGGATATATTTTAATAACGTTCACGATTGTATACATAACTAGAAAATTGGATTTCATTAGAAATATGGTATAATAAGTAGGTTAAACGACTATTTTAATGGTGGAAATAAATACTTGGAGGAAGGAAAATGTCGCTTTTAGATTTATCTTTCACAGATTTACCTTTATTAAGGCTTTTAGCGAATACAGTAGACATTCTCCTTGTCTGGTTCGTTATATATAAATTAATTATGATTGTTAAAGGGACGAAAGCCGTCCAATTAGTCAAAGGGATATTTATTATTCTGATTGTAAAGGTTTTAAGTGATATCCTTCATTTGCAAACTTTAGGATGGATGATGGAACAAGTTCTCTTATGGGGGGTACTAGCCATTATTATTATCTTCCAACCAGAGTTGCGTCGTGCACTAGAGCAGCTTGGTAGGGGTAAATTCTTCGTTAGAAGTGGTAACCAAGAAGAGATGGATCAAGATCAATTAGTTACTGCAATTGTAAAGTCTGTTGATTACATGGCTAAGCGGAGAATTGGTGCGCTAATTTCGATTGAACGTGAAACTGGTATGGGTGACTATATTGAAACTGGTATTCCATTGCATTCCAAAATATCATCAGAATTACTTATTAATATCTTTATTCCCAATACACCATTACATGATGGCGCCGTTATTATACAGAAAAGTCAAATTGCAGCTGCTGCATGTTACTTGCCTTTATCAGAAAGTCCTTTTATCTCTAAAGAGTTAGGTACTAGACATAGAGCAGCGATGGGAATTAGTGAAGTAACAGATAGTATCACCATTATTGTGTCTGAAGAGACAGGTGGAATATCTGTAGCGAAAAATGGTGAACTTACACGCGATTTGAAACTCGATCAGCTCAAAGAACTTTTAAATGAGAAGCTTATTCACTCAGCTAAATCAAAACAATCTTCTTCCACTCTTTGGAACTGGAGGGGAAAGAAAAATGGATAAATATATTGATAAGCTCATTGATACCAGATGGTTTATGAAGGTAGTGGCTTTATTAATTGCTCTGCTCCTGTTTGATTCGGTTTATGATACGAATAACGATAATAGAAGTATCAATGTACCTGGAGATGATGGCTCAGCTGTCATTGAAAATGTTCCGCTCACAGCTTACTATGATACAGATAATCTTGTCGTTTCCGGACTTCCAGAAACAGTGGCTGTTACTTTAGATGGCCCAAGGAGCCATTTGGAAAATGCGAAGGCACAGCGGAACTTTGAAGTGTTTGTGGACTTATCAGATGCAGAAATTGGTCGACAAGAAGTAGAGGTAGGGATTAAAGATCTATCCGATAAGCTTGAATATATAATTGACCCTTCTACTGTAGATGTAACAATTGATGAAAAAGTAACTGAAGAGTTCAATGTGGAAGCAGAATTTAACAATAGTTTACTTGAAGAAGGTTACAAGGCCGAAGCAGCACTTGCTGAACCTAGTACAGTCAAAATAACAGGTGCCAAAAATGTGATTGAATCGATTGCTTATGTCAAAGCAACTGTTAATACAAAAGGTTCTATAACGGAATCATTTACAGAAACAGCCGCGATTAATGTGCTCGATCGTAATATGAATAAATTAGATGTAGATGTAAATCCAGGTGAGGTGGAGGTTTCGGTCGATGTGAAGCGTTTAAGTAAGACGGTGCCCATCGATATTGTTGAAACCGGGAGCCTTCCTTCGGGAGTTGAGTTAGACTCTCTTAAACTCAGCCAAACAGAAGCAACCATTTTTGCTCCAGAAAATGTTCTAAATGATGTAAAAACGGTTAGGGTTGAGGTCGATTTAAGCAAACTCGATAAAGATCAGGAAATAAAATTACCTGTGATCATCTCTGACGGAATTACTAGTGTTGATCCTAAAGAAGTGACGGTTAATGCCAATGTGACTGTTAAGGAACAAGAAGCACCAGAAGATAGCAGCAGTGAGGAAGAAGAATCACAAGTACAAGAACAAGAGCAGGAACAAGCCGCAAATGAACAAACAGTGAATCGAACCTATTCAGGCATGCCGATAACAATCACAGGATTAGACGACCAATATGATGTGACATTTCAAAGCCCTGATGAAGGTGAGACAAGCTTGAAGGTTTCTGGTAATGAAAAGGATATGAATAGTTTAAGTAAAGGTGATTTTACCCTATCTATAGATGTATCTGGCCTTGATCCTGGAGAACATGAGGTGAATATTCAATTAGACGCACCTCTTGGTGTTGAGTCCCAACTTGAGAGTGAGACGGCAACAATCAATATTACAGAAAAAGAATAGATGGAACAGCAGAGGAAAGTGAAGGAGCGATTAATAATGGGAAAATATTTTGGTACGGATGGCGTTCGCGGAGTGGCAAATAGTGAGTTAACGCCAGAGTTAGCCTTTAAACTAGGTAGATTTGGTGGATATGTATTAACAAAAGATCAAGAACGCCCAAAAGTTTTAATTGGGAGAGATACAAGAATCTCAGGACATATGCTTGAGAATGCACTGGTAGCAGGCCTTCTTTCTATCGGCGCAGAAGTGATGCGACTCGGCGTTATTTCTACTCCAGGTGTTGCCTATTTAACGAAAGCATTAGATGCAGAGGCGGGCGTAATGATATCTGCTTCCCATAATCCTGTTGCGGATAATGGAATTAAGTTTTTTGGTCCAGATGGCTTCAAGCTTTCAGATGCACAGGAAAATGAAATCGAAGAACTAATGGACAAGGAGAATGATTCCCTACCACGACCAGTTGGTGGTGATCTTGGACAAGTGAATGATTACTTCGAAGGCGGACAGAAATATCTGCAATACTTAAAGCAATCTGTTGATGATGATTTTTCTGGCATTCATATCGCTTTAGATTGTGCACATGGAGCGACTTCATTCTTAGCAAATCATTTATTTGCTGACTTGGATGCCGATTTATCGATGATGGGTGCTTCACCCAATGGGTTAAATATTAATGAGGAAGTGGGCTCTACACATCCAGAAGCCTTAGCTGCTTTTGTGAAAGAAAGAGGAGCGGATGTAGGGCTTGCCTTTGATGGTGATGGCGATCGGTTGATAGCTATCGATGAAAAAGGGCAAGTGGTAGATGGTGACCAAATCATGTTCATTTGTGCGAAGTACTTGAAAGAACAAGGTAGACTTAAAGAGGATACCGTTGTTTCTACAGTAATGAGCAACCTTGGTTTCTATAAGGGATTAGAAGCAAATGAGATGAAAAGTGTGCAAACGGCAGTCGGTGACCGCTATGTTGTAGAGGAAATGAAGAAGAGTGGTTATAGTTTAGGTGGCGAACAATCAGGCCATATTATCTTCCTTGATCATATCACGACAGGTGACGGGCTCCTTTCTGGTTTACAACTAGTGAACATTATGAAGGTGACAAACAAATCACTTTCAGAGCTTGCGAAAGAAATGCAGAAGTTCCCACAAAAGCTCGTTAATATTAAAGTAACGGATAAACACCATGTAACAGATAATGAAAAGGTTAAAGCTGTTATTAGTGAAGTTGAAAAAGAAATGAATGGTGAAGGACGTATTCTTGTCCGTCCTTCAGGAACTGAACCGCTTGTTCGCGTCATGGCAGAAGCAGCTACAGAAGAGGCTTGTGAAGCATATGTAAACCGTATTGCTGCTGTTGTAGAAGAAGAAATGGGACTAAAATAAGCGTGTAATATTGATGCATAAGGGAACGCTTCTGTTTTCTTATGCATATTTTATTTATGTATGAAAAAAGCATGGAGAACTTCCACTTATAGTAAAAAATACCTATTAATTGATGGTTATTCGTTGACTTTCATAAGCGTATCGGTTATGCTTATCATGTTTTTGTATATAAAAAAGAAAGGTGGTTTAGAAGCACAATTTCATAATTAAAGCGCCCGGGCTAATCTTTGAACGGATATGGAAGGTTAGTTGACGAGGAGGAGGTTTATCGAAGCATCGGCGGGTACCTCCCGGTTGAAAAGCACAACCGTAATCATGTCTTTAAATCATTAGGGTAACCTAATGGACAAAGAGAGATGAATGCCATAAATATAGAACGTAAAGGCATCTATGTCATGCCTTGCTTTCACATTGAAAAAATACGGAGATAAGGGGCAAGTACGCCCTTAAAGGCTTCTTGCCCCTTCTACATTAGGAGGAAGAAGTATGTGCGGTATTGTTGGATATATTGGTAATCAAGATTCAAAGGAAATTTTATTAAAAGGCTTAGAAAAGCTAGAATATAGAGGCTATGATTCTGCAGGTATTGCGGTAGTCAATGAAGCTGGCGTGCAAGTTTTTAAAGAAAAAGGCAGAATTGCTGACCTTCGTGCGATTGTAGACGAAAAGGTTTTAGCGAATACAGGAATCGGTCATACACGTTGGGCAACACATGGTGTACCTAGTCAAGAAAATGCACACCCTCATCAAAGTAATTCAGGTCGTTACACACTTGTTCATAACGGTGTGATTGAAAACTATGAACAGATGAAACGTGAATTCTTACAAGGTGTGGAGCTGAAAAGTGAAACAGACACCGAAGTTATCGTACAAATGATTGATCAATTTGCTAAAGAGCTTAGCACTGAAGAAGCTTTTCGCAAAACTTTGCAACAGCTTAAAGGCTCTTACGCTCTTGCGCTTGTAGATAATGAAGACAAGAGCACAATCTATGTCGCGAAGAACAAAAGTCCATTATTAGTTGGTTTAGGAGAGGCATTCAATGTCGTGGCTTCTGATGCGATGGCAATGATTCAAATCACAGATCAATATGTAGAACTCATGGACAAAGAAATGGTAATGGTGACAAAAGACGGTGTAACGATTAAGAACCTTAAAGGGGAAACAATCGAACGTGCACCTTACACAGCAGAACTTGATGCAAGCGATATTGAAAAAGGAACATACCCTCACTACATGCTAAAAGAAATCGATGAGCAACCACTTGTTCTTCGTAAAATCATTCAGAAATACCAGAATGACCAAGGAGAGCTAGCGATTGATGGAGAGATTCTGGATGCAATGAACAGTGCTGATCGTATCTACATTATCGCTGCCGGTACGTCTTACCATGCTGGATTAGTCGGTAAGCAATATATTGAAAAAGTAGCGAAAGTCCCTGTTGAAGTGCATATCTCAAGTGAATTTGTTTATAACACACCGTTGCTATCAGAAAAACCGTTATTCATCTTTATTTCACAAAGTGGTGAAACAGCTGATAGCCGTGCAGTATTAGTTAGTGTGAAAGAAATGGGACACCCAGCATTAACGATTACAAATGTCCCTGGCTCAACCTTATCCCGTGAAGCAGACTACACGCTCTTGTTACATGCTGGACCAGAAATTGCTGTCGCTTCTACAAAGGCATACACTGCCCAAGTAGCGGTATTAGCAATCTTAGCAGAGGTCACAGCGATTGCTAAAGGACGTGAATTAGAATTTAACCTTGTCCAAGAATTAGGTATTGTTGCAAATGCGATGGAAACACTATGTGACTCAAAAGAAACTTTCGAAGACATCTCACGTAGCTTCCTATCAACAACAAGAAATGCCTTCTTCATCGGCCGAAGTATTGACTACTACGTAGGCCTTGAAGGCGCATTAAAACTAAAAGAAATCTCTTATATCCAAGCAGAAGGTTTTGCTGGAGGAGAACTCAAACATGGTACCATTGCTCTGATCGAAGACGGTACACCAATCATCGCCCTGGCAACACAAGAAGGCGTTAACCTAAGCATCCGCGGCAACGTTAAAGAAGTCGTCGCACGTGGAGCTAACCCATGCATCATCTCAATGAAAGGCCTAGACCAAGACGGTGACACATTCGTCCTACCAGAAGTACACGAAATGCTCTCACCACTTGTTTCGGTTATTCCATTGCAGTTGATTTCTTATTACGCTGCTCTGCACCGTGACTGTGATGTAGATAAACCAAGGAACTTGGCTAAGTCGGTTACTGTTGAATAAGGGGATTTTGTTGGATTTTAGAATTTGTCCGCCCTGTAACTCTCTTGGTTCTCACGTAACTTTGTTCTTCTCATGGAACTAAGGTGGTATCCTAACGGTAAATGAGTCGGGGAAAGAGCGGGGAAAACACGAATAGATAGACATTCATTTAAGGTTATTCAAAATCTCAATACAAATCCGGGCTGGATCCAATAGGGTTCAGTCCTTTTCTTTGACCAATATTCCCCCAAAAACCCTGTCTGATAAAAAAGTTATAGTGTGTTCGTTTATTTGTCATATTGTTTCTATACTCTTCGTAAGAAACGGGATAGAAGAATAAGAGTGTTGGGAAAGGTATTTTTTATTCTCATTGCTTATGTCTAATTCTGTCTCCATTCAGAGGGACATCTATTTTATATTGTCAAAATATTATATACAATACAGAACGTAAAAAGAGGTCGATAGTGGCCTTTTGGGGAATAGCTTAATAACATTGCCTTCAGGCGTAAATGAGCGGGTGGAACGTTGGGGGAGAAAGGATAGAGGGGATTTGGTGAGAAACCAAGAAAGTCACAAAGGTATAGCAATCAATTCAGGTTGGTGTAGGATTTTTTTAAATCGGGTATTGTAATTATAGACATCATGGAAATAGTTATTTCCAATCTCAACTTACATTGCAAAATTTTTAAAAAGGAGATGAGGTTTTGACTTTAAATAATAATGGTTTTACTCTAAATGATGGTACAGAACTTCCTTTTGTGGGATTAGGCACGATCGGTATTAATGGGGATCAGGGTACGTTTGAAATTTTAAACGCCTTGAATATAGGATATCGCTTAATCGATACGTCAACAAACTACGACAATGAAGGGATTGTCGGTGAAGCTGTGCGTCGGTCCGCACTGCCCAGAGAGGAAATTTTGATTAGTACGAAATTACCCGGTGCTTACCATGAATATGACAAGGCATTTATCTTTATCCAAGAATCTCTACGCCGCACTGGATTAAAATATTTTGACAAGTATTTAATTCATTGGCCGAACCCTAAGGACGGCAAGTATGTAGAAGCTTGGAAGGCTTTAGTGGATGCTCAAAAACAAGGGTTAATCAGAAACATTGGCGTTTCAAATTTTGAACCAGAACATCTGGACGACATTATCGAAGCAACAGGTGTGACACCTGCTACAAATCAGGTGGAGCGTCATCCGTATTTTAATAATAACCGTATGGTAGAAGAAAATAAAAAACGGGGCATTCTTACTGAATCTTGGAGCCCTTTTGGTAGAGGTTATCTGAATGACGTGCTAAAAAATACCACAATTAAAGAAATTGCGGATAAGTACGATAAAAGCCCGGCGCAGATTATTTTAAATTGGAATTATCAAGCAGACGTATTTTCTATACCAAAATCAAGTAATCCCGTGCATCAAAAAGATAATTTCAATAGTACCAACTTTGAATTAGCACCTGAGGATATTGAAACAATTGATTCATTGGATAAAGGAGAAGCTGGCCGTGTAGAAGGGCAGGACCCAAATGAATATCACGAATATGTATAGGCAGGACAATATATAAACATCGTATAGTATTCGTTCATAAAATAAATATCGTTTTTGATACGATATTCGATTGGAACTATGAATTAGATATTTTTTGAACAATAGATAAAAGGATGGTCTGTTTTAAGCAGATCTTCCTTTTATTTTTTTACAATATATTCCTCATTTCCTTTGCCGGGATGTATTGACCACTATTAATTCTAGCAATTATGATTTTGATTTAACTTCTAAAGTGGAAACAGAAAATTACATTTGAATTTGAACCATTCACTTTAGAAAAAAGCTCGCAAATATGTTTCGTTTTTTCACCTCCCGTTAAAATAATGTTATGCTATAATTAAATGATGAAAAAATTTGATTATAAAAAGTATTCAATATAATTAAATTCATTCCTACTTTTCTTGTTATAACTGGAGAGGGAGTATAATAATTTGTAAATTTTAAATTTACTTAATTATATGTTTTTTTATAGTCTTAACTAGATTGATGTATATCACCATACGAAACTAACGTTTTAAAAACGTTGTATTAATTATAGGGAGGGTGCCTTATGGAAAAAAGAAAAAATTTATTTAGTTGAAGAATATGCAGAAAAGAAGTCTATTATCAATTGATTGAAAAATAAGTTTTAAATCATGTACTTCATAAAATTCTTTATTATCGGCATGTGGTTTGGCTTAAATTGGTATCTTCACAATGAACAACCCGACTATCTTTACTGTCACTCTTCGCTTTACTGGTACTTATTTAGATACAGTGTTGTCTAAAGCGAATATAGGCAAATATTTATTTGCTAAAGTACTATTCAAAAAAACACTGAATATGGCATGAAAAAACTTTAAAAAAAGGGGAATTTAATCCATGACGATTCAATTAAATGATGAGGCTATTCATGATTTTCATTACGATGAAATTAAGCAATTTTTAAAAGACGAACCACTTGCATCCTTTCTCGGCATGAAACTGACAAAACTTGGGCCTGGCACAGCGGAAGCCGAATTAATTCCTGACGAACGCATGCTTAATTCACATGGAATGGTTCATGGGGCCATTATCTTTTCACTTGCAGACTACGTATTCGCAGCTGCAAGCAACTCATATGGCAAAACAGCAGTGGGCGTCACAACCAATGTTAACTTTATATCAGCTGGCAAACGTGGTATGACATTAACTGGATATGCAAAAGAAATAAAGAAAAATCATAAACTTGCTTGGTACAAAATCGATGTCCAAAGTGAGAATGAACTAATTGCAACAATGGAAGCGATGGTATACCGGAAAAGTCAATATTTTATTCAACAGGATAAATTAAGATAAGGTTTTTTACATACCGGACAAATCATTCGATTTGCAGGGGGAGTTCGTAATAGTTGTTAGAATTTAATGAAAGTCCTCCGTTGTCACTTAGGGCAAAGGGTATGCTCTTAAGTTGTACTGATTAACCTAAATTATTTAAGCGTTTTCATTTAGTTATAAAGGAGGTAATAATTATGCTTATAAAGCGGAAAGAAGGAGAAATTCATCCTGGGTTTAAATGGGGTCCCTTTACAATGAGGATTCCAGGAGTTCATCTCGAAATAACACCAAGTCAGCATCTTCAAGGCGGCTTATTACTACTAGCAACATGTGGTTCGATAACTCCCCTTGCGATGAAATATTTTAACATCTCTTTAGAAGTTGCATGGACAGTAAGTTTAGTGTTTTTAGTTTGGGTCATCGCTCAAACCGTACTATTTGGTGACATATATGCTGCTGGTGCAATTACACCAGCGCTTCCCTTAACCATCGTTTATTTGAATACGCTTACACCTGGTATTGAAGCGATTCATGGTATGATCGCAATATCCATTGTAGTGATCGCATTATTCCTGTTCTTTGGTATAACTAGATTAGGAGAAAAGTTTAATAATGTAATTCCTGCATCCCTAAAAGCGGGGATTATTATGGGGGCAGCGATTGCAGCATTTCAAAGTGAGATTGGCCGTTTACCAACGATGCCGATTACGTTAGTGACAGCTTGGGTAATCGTACTTCTATTAATGTTCTCTATTCCATTTGCTAGATTACCAGATACAAAGGCAAAGGCCATAGCGGGATCAAATGCATTATTAATTGCATTTGCACTAGCTGGTGTTGTAGGTTTCTCTACAGGTGAAGTTACGTTTGATCTTCAGTGGGGAGTTTTTGTTCCTCCTATTGGTGAAGTGTTTTCTACATTATCCATCTGGTCAGTTGGTTTACCACCTTGGGAAATGATTGTGTCTGTGATTCCAATTGGGTTTATGTTTTATATTTTAGTGTTTGGGGATTTACTTGTTGCTCAAACATTGTTAAAAGACGCGGAAGAAGCAAGAAAAGATGAAAAAATTGATATTAATATGAATCGAAGTCACTTCGTACTAGCATTCCGTAACTTAGCACAAATTTTAACAGCAGGACCAATGCCGTGGCTACATGGACCAATTTGGACGGGGGTACAGGTTTTCTTAATCCAACGTTATAAAAAGGGTCGTCATGTAATGGATTCTATTTTCTCTGGTGTAGCAAACTTCTATCTACTAGCGATTCCATTAGGATTACTTTTACCAGTCATGGGTATTATTGCACCGCTATTTCCAGTTGCCCTATCGGTAACCATCCTACTCACTGGATTTGCTTGCGCGTATATAGCGATGTCAATGGTTACAAATAATATTTCGCGTGGATTAGTGCTAATGATAGGTGTGTTATGCGCCACTTTAGGAGTTGCATGGGGAATTGGTATTGGTACCGTTTTATATATGTTGTTAATTGGGAAAAATAAAGAGGATTTACCTATTGTTAATGATGTGAAAATTAAGGAAGAAAAAATTAGTTAATCAAAAGCGTAATTGAACAACTTAAGTGTATTTTGGAAAGTAATATTTACTAATAGTTCTAACGGTCTGTTCTATATTTTGAAAAGGTTGTTTTTAAATTGGAAGTGGTGGTTTTGCTTGTAGGGTTCGGGTGCAAATTCTTGAAGAAAATATAAGCGAAAGATTTCTAGTGATGCCCAATCCTAAGCAATTAGTCCAAACAGTTGATGGGTGAATTCTTTTTGAATTTGGACAACTGTCTGTTTTTAGAGTACTAGTATTAGTATGTCCAAGATTTAAAGATTAATTGCAAGAGTATTGAAATTTTTGAAAAGAACCCTATTTGTCGTTTATGTTTTAAATCTTTTGAAGGAATCTATATATTATCTACCATAAAGGCTAACAATTTTCCGCAAAATCTATCACAAGGGGAGACTCGCACTTAATCATAAAAATATAAATCTATTAGTGGAAAAGTAGGATTATGGTTAGAGTGACGATCTTTTGCCCAAAATGTGGCTTTGGGAGGTACTTTTGATCAAACTTTACTCCAAGGCTACAAGTAATCGTATAGAATTTAAATAAAAGTGATACCGTTTTAAAAATTCTGATATGCACCCCATTTGTTAGACATGATCTAACAAATGAGGTGCAGTTTTTTATGGTTAAGTTCTCTAAAATTTAAAATAGAAATAGAAAAAACTTATCATTGTTGGATTATACATTTACAATATCAAGGAGAAGAAGCATTCAAAAAATCTATACAATTTTTATAAGTATAAACTAAATTTACTGAATTACTTGTTTTTTTTAAAAGGACTTTTGCAACGGGTACTCCTTTAGAGTATTCGATTATCAAATACCAAAAAATTCTGCAGAAAGTAAAAACTTAAGACTTTTTGTTTCTTTGTTATGTCTAATAACTAGAAAGAGAAAAGGGGGAAGCGCGCTTGGAAGTGAAAAACCTAGTCAATAGAGCAAGAAAGGGAGATGATGATGCTTTCTACGAATTAATCCAAATCCATAAAAGTAGACTATTAAAAATAGCCTTGGGTTACTTACATAATGAGGAGGAGGCCTTAGAAGCATTGCAGGAAGTAACTTTTAGGGCTTATCTTTCATTGAATAAATTGAAACATGCAGAATACTTCTCAACATGGGTTATCCGGATTATGCTTAATTACTGCCATGATCAAATTCGTAAAAGAAAAAGAATCGCAGATCCTAAGTATATTGATAATCTAATAGTAACGAAGAATGACAACCAGACGTTAGAAATAGAGGAAGCATTACTAAAAATAGATGCACGTTTTCGAGAAGTCATTATTTTAAAGTATTATAACGATTTAAAGATAAAAGATATTGCCGAAATTCTCGAAAGGTCGGAGAGCACCATTAAAACCTGGCTATACAAAGGCCTAAAAGCACTTCAGGTTCAATTAAATAAGGGGGGTGGGCTAAATGTTTGAAAGAGAAGAAAGTGAGTTGGCTGAATCAAAAAAAATAATGAAGGATCTATCCATTTCTGACGATCGCTCTGACCAGGCAATTCTAAGGGGAATACAGCAAGCAAAAGCAGAGAAAAAGAAAAAGAGAGTGCAGCTGCCCATTAAGACATTCACTGCTGCATGTATTTTAGGACTTACGTTTATTACATCTGTTAATGTATCCGAACCCGTTGCATATTACATGTCAAATGTACCTGGTATGGGGAAAATTGTTGATTTTGTCCGATATGACAAAGGACTACTTGCAGCTGTTGAAAATAATTACATACAAAAAGTGGATTCAAGTGTGAATAACAAAGGTATAGAGTTTACTTTGAATTCAATTATTCATGATGAAAAATCACTGATCATTTTTTATGAATATCAATCAGATGAAGAAGACGTAGTTATTACTCTAGGAAGCTTTCAATTGCTTAATGAAAAAGGAGAGGTATTGCCTTATCATATAGTTGGTGAATATCGGAATGATAATCCGGATTCTTTGCTGGAAATCAGGGTTCCTTTAAAAGAAGGGGATAATCTGCCAAATGAACTAATTCTTTCAACTCAGTTTTCTAAAGATAAGAAACTTTTAGACGGGGTTTGGGAAATTCCCTTTACTTTAGATAAAGGTAAAATTGTTGGAAAGAAAGTGTATAATGTGGATAAAACATTAGAAATTGAAGGACAGCAATTTACAATCAAGGACGTAACAATGTATCCTTCTCAAACAGCTGTACATGTATATTATCATTCGCAAAATAGTAAAAAGATATTTGGTATTAATGACTTGCATCTAATAGATGAAAAAGGAGAAACATGGAATACAAGTGTAATAGAGACTACACAAATCAATGAGAACGAAACAATCATTTATTTGCAGAGCAACTACTTTACTAATCCTAAAGAATTATATTTGCGTTTCAATTCAATTCGTGCGCTTGATAAGGAAGAGCTCAATGTTGAAGTAGACCCGATAAAAAAGAAAATACTTAAGGCACCGAAAGACGGAAAATTAACAGATGTAGAGATAGAGCAAGGCGAGATGTCCATTAAATTAGATACGAATCCGAATCAATTCAAATCAGCAATTTTTACGCATGCAATAGATGCAGATGGAAATGTAATAAGTAAGGATGAACCATATGGTATCTCCTATTCTTATGTCGACGACTATGTATTGTATTCCGTTCCTTTCCCATCTGAGGCAACTGACTTAGGACCTGTTAAACTTGAATTGCTTGATTATCCAGCCTCTATCAGTGCAGAGGCTAATGTGAAAATAAAGTAATAGCCCAATGCAAATGTCATCAGGTACTCCGTTAAATAGAAGGTGAATTTTTCATAAAAAACCACTGTCTGTATGCGCATTTGCATTACTTTTGGGGAATTACCAAAGGGTTAAAGACCTCTTAATAATAATCCCGACTGAATCTAATAGAATTGATTTTTATCGTTTTTCATTAAGGTAATATGTACTTATGTTTAGAAAAAGCTCCGTAAAATTTTCCGGGTCTTTTCTAACTTTGATCCTAAAGAATCCACATTAATTTCTAACTATTCTTTTGGCAGCTGTTCCTACGGTTCATAAATGAATTAGATAACAAAAAGTGAAGACCAGATGATGAAAATCCCGACCATGAGTAGGTAGGGATTTTTATCAATTTAGACAACACATTTATGTTAGTAATTATTAACTAAGGGTTATATTTATTTTAGTTAAAAGTGTGAGATAGTTATACTTTTACACCTAGAAAACAGCTAGATGCCGGTTAATAAACTATTTTGTTGGTTTCGTACAAGAACCGTTTGAAGCATATTCGTTATATTTAATTTTGATCAAACTTACTCCAAATCAGCATAAATTGCGATGTTTATACCCTTTGGATATGATGGTCAAGAGGAGGTTTTTTATCGGAAATTTTATTTCGCAAACGGGCATAGTTTAAGATGAAGCTTTTTGTTAATCTTAATAATGAATAAAAATGTAAAGGAGAATAAGATGACTAAATTCGGAAAGTTATATGAAGTGAATGGTCGTTATGTTTTGCAATTTGAACGTTTGTTTACCCATAAACCAGAGAGTGTTTTCCGCTACGTAACAGATCCTGATTACTTTACCAGGTGGTATCCGTTTGCAACTGGAGAGATGGATCTTATTGAAGGTGGCAAAATAGCTTTTGATGATGGAGAGGGGACGAAGTACGAAGGCATAATTACTGAATACCAACCACCTGTCGTCTTTGCCTTTCATGAAGGCGCTGATATGCTAAGAATCGAGTTGCAAAATACCGATGACGGGTGCCGAATGAATTTTCAGCATACGTTTGATGACCGGTCTTGGGCAGCGGCAACAGCAGCAGGATGGCATCGCTGTCTTGATGCATTGGTTATGTTGGCTAACGAACAGCTGCCCGAATGGCCGGATAACGGAGCGGAGTTAAGGGAGTTTTATCGGGAAGCATTTGATTCGAATTAAGTGGAGAATATAGCACTCATCATTAGAAGTATAGACATCTTAAAAAGTAAGTTGAAAAAAGCAAATCTAGTGACGGGGGGAGATTGATGGATAAGTTAATACAAGACATCCTAAATTGGATTACAATAACGGATAAAAAGCTTATTATTGGTATTTCCGGACATGGTGCTGCTGGAAAAACAACGTTTGCCAATAAGCTTATAAACGTATTAAATCAAGATGGAGTGAATTATATAAATACAGACCCGTATATTGTTAGCTCGAATATACGAAACCATGCAATGATTGACTATACATATCAAAACGAAAATCATCGTTATAAAATGACAGCTTGCCACCCATCAGCGCATCATTTGTTATCTTTAGAAAGAGATGTTCAGATGATTAGAGATGGTTTAGATTTATACACAATGCATACACATTATATGAAAAGCGAATTAATTTCCTCGAGGAATAAAGTAACGATTGTTGAGGGAATGAGTGTAGCATTTATTCATCCTGATTTATTTGACTTAAAAATTTATTTCTATACAGATGGTGAAACTGAATTATTAAGGAGGTCGAATCGGGACATCGTTGAAAGGGGAGCAGATCTCAATTATTTAAGGCAATCCCATGAAGAACGAAGGATACAGTACGAAGTGTTTATGCATCCATACAGCCAGGATTTTGATATCATTATAAATACGTCTGCAGCAGCGATATGTATAGAGAAAAATACATTTGAAGTGAAAGAATAAACTACTTTTAAAAAAAGAAATCTTACCTTTTAAGCCTTCTCCCTTGCATCTTGACAGAAGGCTTTCGCATTTTACATATGAAATGATAATTCCAAGGATATTACATTAAATCAAGAAAAATATAAATGGCTGTACCCCAGATAAAGATAGCAGAGAATTTATTAAATAATTGCAATACATTTCTTTTGCCATCTAACTTTTTCACAAATGCTCCTGCAATCATTAGCCCAAAGAACCAAATCCAAGATACTGTAATACAAGTAATAGTAAAAAGAAATTGTTCTTTTCCAGCATATTTTATTGCACTTACCCCAATAACACCGACTATATCTAAGATGGCGTGAGGGTTTAAAAAAGAAACAGATAAAGCAAAGATAATTTGTTGACGAATAGGTAAAGCCTTATTCGTTTTTTTTGTCGTTTCGGATTTCCAAATGACAGATCCCATATACAATAAAAATAAGATACCGGTAATCATTAAAATTACTCGTAACCATTCAAATTGAAGGACAATCATTGATAAACCAAATACAGATAATAAGATTAAAAGTGTATCAGAGATTGCAGCTGTTATCGTGGCTGGAAGTGCCTGAGCCAATCTAAGTTGGGTTGCTCCTTGAGAAAATACAAAGACATTCTGTACCCCTAAAGGTAAAATAAGTCCGAATGCCAAAATTAATCCATGCAGAATGGGTTCCATTCAAATCAACTCTCTTTCAATTACTATCGTACTATGATAAAACTGAAAGAAAACAACCAATTGGATGGTTTTTTATCCACCCAATTTAAGGGGGATTATCTTGAAATGGAAACCGAGTAGTGATTCTCATTTAACTTTTCACGAACAAATTGTAGATTGGATGAAATTTCGTATAGAAAGTGGAGATTGGGCGGTTGGAACAAAAATCCCCACACAGCGTCAACTAGCGATACAATTTAATGTCAATAGAAGTACAGTTCAACTTGCTCTTGATGAACTGAAGGCAGATGGTTTACTTCAATCAAAATTAGGATCAGGTGTATTTGTAACTAATATTTCTTGGAATGTACTTTTAAATAAAACTCAACCGAATTGGAAAAAGCATATTGATTCAAGTATCCATAGAGCAAATGACCATACCATTCAACTTATCAATGAATACGAGCAATATAATCATATCATTCGCCTTGGAACAGGTGAATTATCACCGGAACTACTCCCAACAAAACAACTTGAACAGTCCTTAAAAGAAATCACCCTTGATGCAAAATCTATCGGTTATTCATCACCAAAAGGAAATGAAAGACTTAGAAGAGTATTATGTGACTATCTGAAAATAAGAGGTATTCAATCGGAACCAGAGAACATTCTAATTGTTTCTGGAGCACTTCAGGCGCTTCAACTAATTGCCATTGGATTATTAGAAGAAGGCTCTGTGATTTTCCATGAAGAACCATCTTATTTAAGTTCTATTCATCCTTTTCAATCTGCTGGAATGCGTATGCATACGGTAATGCGTAATCATCCGAAATTAGCTGAGAACTTAAAAGTTTTTAAGAGGAAAAAACAATCTATATTTTATTGTGTTCCGACATTAAATAATCCTACTGGAGTTAATTGGTTGTTGGAGGAAAAGAAAAATCTATACAATATATGCAAAGAGTTACAGATTCCTATTATTGAAGACGATGTTTATCATGAATTACTATTTGATCATACTTTACCTACCTTAAAGTCTTTAGACAAGTCAGGACAAGTACTTTATCTTGGTAGTGTATCGAAAACATTAAGTCCTGGGTTACGTATTGGATGGATTGTAGCACCTTCACCTGTGGTTGAACGGCTAGCGGATATAAAAATGCAAACGGATTATGGTTCAAGTGCTCTTTCTCAAGAGATCGTCGCACATTGGATTTCAACTGGTTTATATGAAAATCACTTAAAAAATCTTCGTGAACAACTAAAGAACAGAGCGGCATTTATTGAAAATATACTAGAAAACCAATTTAGAAAGATTGCTACGTGGAATAAGTCAGAAGGTGGCTTTTATATTTGGTTAAGGTTTAATAAACCTATCGTAAACAAAGCACTATTTCTAAACCTTCTCAATCAAAATATTTTAATCAACCCAGGTTATATCTATCATTCAGGTGATTTTCATCATATAAGACTGTCGTATGCGTATGCTTCACTAGCAGAAATAAAAGAAGGTCTGCATGCTTTATTATTACTCTGTAATCATGAATGAATACTACTAAATAATAGAAAGTGATGAGAAGTCTACATGAAGTCAATTAACCAAGAAATACAAGAGTTATCCGTAAAATCCTTAGAGTCTACATTTAGTAAACTTTCAAATGCTTATAAAAGCATGACTGAAAAGGGGTCTAATACTACTCTAGTAAGAAAGAGACGAGATGCTATAAAAGTCGGTTTAGATAGCTTAAGGAATATTTGGAACGGTGAAGACTTCTCATATGAAGAAGAAGTTATTCTAACATCTAAAGATATTTTGCAAAGTACTATTCCACCTATTGAAAAACAGATAGCAAAAGCAAAAGATGGTAGTCCTCAAAAAACAGTAAATGAGCGACGATTAATTGCGCTTCAACTGGCGATTGAATCATTGGAGAACCGTCTTAAAAAGTAGTGACTTTCAACTTTTCTTAAGTTATTTATAATACACTTCAGATTAACTAATACTTTAAAAATCTTACTTAAGTAAATTATCCGAATGAAATAAAGTGTTAATTGATATTAAAGTTAATCAAGTGGTTTTAGTCATTTTAATTATTGCTGTGATTATGGTGCTTTATCATCTGCTCTATTGGTAAATATCAGGTGTGAGATGTTTGTAAAGATAAACTTATATAAAGCTATGATAGAAACGGTCACTTCCTTTTTTACTTTAGTGGTATAGGGGAATGGCCGTTTTCTTATACTGGAAATTTCCCCACGGGTATCTTCAAATAGAAAACAGCATAATAAGTATAAATGACAATGGGAAATGTAGGTAAAGTGATAGCTGATATAATATAACATGGTAAAATAACTACTCATTTTATCCCGCAACTATTCGTTTACATCGTTGCAACGACACGGTTCTTTACGTTTAGTTAGAGATGCAAATATACTGGAGTTGTTAGGAGATGAAGAAAATGGATTTCCCCCAAAAATTAAAAGAACAACGTTTAAAACATGAAATGTCTCAACAACAGCTCGGTGAATTACTTAAAATTAGTAGACAATCAGTATCAAAATGGGAACGTGGAGAAGGATATCCCAGCATTGAATCTCTCATTCAACTAAGTGAAATTTTTGATATTACCATTGATGAATTATTAAAAGGAGATGATCATTTGAAGGAGAGCATTATTGAAGATGGAAAGCAATTAGCGTATCCAAAGTTAAAGTTGTTTTTTGATCTTCTTCTGCTTGTTGGCTTATTTTTAGTTGTTTTCAAAATTCTTATCGCTGTGGGTAATAAATTTTTTGACTTGAATATAACGTTTTTCCAAGGTTCGATTCTTTATGCGTTTCTTCCATTCACTGCTTCAATCATTGGAGCGATTGGGAGTGAAACGTTGGCAAAAAAATATAAAACGGAGTAAGCAAATTTATTAAGAGAGGGAGAAGCTTCAGAGGGTATGCCATTGAAGCTTCCCTGCTATGTTTGGAGTTTAGCTATTACCTCTATAAAAATGTCCTGTTTTCAGCCAATTTATTACTTATCCTATTCGTTCAATATACTTTCTTCTAATACCGAGAATTTATCCCCATATAGCTTGGTCAAATGGTTCTCTCCCCAGGCACATAATGAAGTTAAGATCCCTTCTAAGCTTTGTCCGTATTCGCTGAGTTCGTATTCTACTTTTGGTGGAACTTGATTGTACACGATACGATTGATGACACCATCCTCTTCAAGCTCGCGTAGCTGTTGGGTAAGCATCTTTTGTGTGATGTTAGGCATGAGACGCTTTAATTCGCTTGTTCGCTTTTTGCCATGTGTGAGATGACAAAGGATTACACATTTCCACTTTCCTCCGATGACTTCTAAAGTTGCTTCAACAGAAATATTGTATTTCTTCTTCTCCATTCTTGTTTCCCTCCTTAGGAACTAAAAAGTACCTATATTACTTTTTTGTATCTATATTACTTTAAAGTGCGTACTTCTCTTTGTATTCTATATGTATCATAATAACATTTGCCGGCGGATTGAAACTATACTTTCCTTTAAAATTATTATGTTCGAAAAGGAAATTTTCCATTTATATAAAAGAAAAAAGGTGAAGAATATATGAATCTAAGCAGAAAGCAAAGCACAATGGCCTTGCTTACTTTGGCAGTAAGTGCCTTTGCAATCGGGACGACTGAATTTATCAGTGTTGGTTTATTACCCCTTATTGCAAATGATTTAAGTATTCCGGTAACTACTGCAGGGTTAACGGTTTCTTTATATGCCTTAGGGGTAACATTTGGTGCCCCTGTTTTGACATCTTTGACATCGCGAATGTCCCGCAAGACTTTATTACTTTGGATTATGATTGTTTTTATAATCGGGAATACGCTTGCTGCCTTTTCAACGACTATAGGGTTATTACTCGTTGCACGTGTGATCTCAGCATTTTCCCATGGGGTCTTCATGTCAATCGGGTCGACAATCGCTGCTGATTTAGTTCCTGAAAATCGAAGAGCGAGTGCGATTTCCATTATGTTTACGGGTCTGACGGTCGCTACTGTTACAGGTGTTCCATTTGGCACCTTTATCGGTCAACAATTAGGGTGGAGAGCAGCGTTTATGACGATTGTCATTATTGGTGTTATTGCTTTAATTGCTAATAGTATTCTCGTTCCATCACATTTACGAAAAGGGGTCAAAACATCCTTTCGTGATCAACTGAAACTTGTGAAAAATGGCCGGTTATTGCTCTTATTTATCATTACAGCACTAGGTTATGGTGGAACATTCGTCGTGTTTACCTTCTTATCGCCATTGCTTCAAGATATCACTGGATTTGAAGAAGGAACTGTAGCAATCATTTTATTGGTTTATGGCATAGCGATTGCAATTGGGAATATGGTTGGCGGGAAGTTATCGAATCAAAATCCTATCCGCGCATTGTTCTATATGTTTATTGTACAGGCGGTTGTGTTATTTATTTTGATGTTTACAGCACCTTTTAAAGTGGCTGGATTGATAACGATTTTTCTAATGGGATTATTAGCATTTATGAATGTGCCGGGTTTACAAGTCTATGTGGTGATGTTGGCAGAGCGCTTTGTTCCGAGTGCAGTGGATGTCGCATCTGCCATCAATATTGCAGCATTTAATGCTGGTATCGCCATTGGCTCTTACTTAGGTGGTATGATTACGGACTCGATTGGACTGATTCATACATCTTGGATTGGAGCGCTTATGGTTTTAGTGGCAGCCGTTTTAACGGGGTTTAGCAGAGCTTTGGAACGAAAAGATCAAGAAAATAATATCACTTTGGAGGTTGAAAGATGATGGTCAAACATTTACAAGATACAACTACTTTGCATAACGGTGTAAAGATGCCTTGGTTTGGATTAGGTGTTTTTAAAGTGGAAGAAGGTTCTGAATTAGTAAACGCAGTAAAGTCAGCGATTAACCATGGATACCGCAGCGTGGATACCGCAGCAATTTATGAGAATGAAGTAGGTGTAGGTGAAGGTATCCGAAAAGGTATAAGAGATGCAGGGATTTCTAGAGAAGAGCTATTTGTCACTTCTAAAGTTTGGAATGCTGATTTAGGGTATGAATCAACAATCGCTGCTTATGAAGCAAGCTTAGAGAAGCTTGGTTTAGCGTATTTAGATTTATATTTGATCCATTGGCCGGTTGAAGGGAAATATAAGGATGCTTGGAGAGCTTTAGAAACGCTTTATAAAGAAGGTCGTGTAAAAGCCATTGGAGTGAGTAACTTTCAAACTCATCATCTGGAAGAACTAATGAAGGATGCTGAAATTAAACCGATGGTCAATCAAGTAGAATGCCATCCAAGGATATCGCAAAAAGAGTTACAAGTATTTTGTCAAGACAATGGGATTCAGCTGGAAGCATGGTCACCATTAATGCAAGGACAATTACTAGATAATAAAGTGTTACAGGAGATCGCAAACAAGCATCATAAGTCTGTTGCGCAAATTATTTTGCGTTGGGATTTACAGAACGGGATTGTCACCATTCCAAAATCAACAAAAGAGCATCGAATTGTAGAAAATGCAAATGTGTTTGATTTTGAATTAACGATAGAAGAGATGCAAATCATTGATGGATTAAATCAGAATCTTCGTGTAGGGCCAGACCCAGACAATTTTGATTTTTAATAAAGAACTTGTAGTGTAGGGATGCATACTTTCCCTACACTTTTTCATGTGTCCTGAATGAGAGAGGCAATCAGCTTTTATTTCAAATGAGACTAACGAATGAAAATCATCAGTCTTTTTTTATACCATCAGTTATATATTTTAGAAGGAATTATGCCCCCTTTATAGAAATAAAGGGAGAGTTAAAGGTGATTGATTCATTGCATGGTTAGTACAAAGGATTGGATGTGGAAGTATGCAAAAGCGTATTCTTCTTGTGGAAGACGACAGGGAGATTAGTGAATTAATAACAGATATTTTGAGACAGGAGAGTTTCGAGGTATTTACCGCATTTGATGGGGAGGAAGCTTTATCCCTTTTCCATAAGGAGGACTTTGACTTAATCTTGTTGGATTTAATGCTTCCGCAGTTAAGTGGTATGGATGTTTTAAAACGCATCAGAGAAGAGAGTTTAATGCCTGTGTTGATTATTTCAGCGAAGGATAGTGACTTAGACAAGGCGTTAGGATTAGGCTTTGGTGCCGATGATTATATAAGCAAACCGATTTCAATGATCGAACTAACGGCGAGGGTCCATGCGGCTATTCGTAGGGCAACGCAATATCGTCCTGCGGGGACTCCAGCTATATCTCATAACATTCATTTTAAGGAATTATCCCTCGATTTACATACCTTTTCTGTACAAATGAAAGATAAGGTTGTGCAGCTTACTTCTAAGGAATTCCATATTTTAAAGCTGTTTATGACCAATCAAAATCGAGTGTTTACAAAGGAACAAATATACCATTTTATTTGGGAAGATGATTATTACGGCAATGAAAATGTAATCAATGTTCATATAAGAAGGTTACGAGAAAAAATAGAAGAGAATCCGTCTCATCCAAAGTATATTCGAACCATTTGGGGAATCGGATATAAATTAGGTGAATAGTCTATGATGGTTACTTTAATTGTTATCATGGCCATTTTAATTGTAATGAATGGATGGCAATATTATTCTCTTAAAAAAACAAAGCAACATATAAATGAAATCAGTGATAAGTTAACAAATATTATCGAACAACAGACAGCTGAAAAAGTGTTACTCCAAACAGATCAAGAGGCCATTCAACTTTTACTTATTCAAATCAACCGAATGCTTGATAACAATCAAAAAGTATTTGCCGATTACGCCAAAACAAAAGATAGTTTAAGGAAAATGATAGCCAATATGTCACATGATTTGAAAACACCACTAACAGTTATTTTAGGTTATGTAGAAAAAATAAAGCTGGATAAAACGATGGCTAAGGACGAAAAAGAAATCGTCATTTTACGCTTGCACGAAAAAGTAATGAGTCTCGTTTCTTTACTTAATCAATCCTTTGATCTTGTTAAACTAGAATCCGATGATTACCTCATGCCGTTGAGTAAGGTTTCACTTAATGAGATTTGTAGAAAGAATGTATTAGAGTTTTATGATTTGCTTGTATCAAAAGGATTTCAGGTAGAGATAGACATTCCAGAGCGGAATTTTTATATTCTTGGTAATGAAGAGGCAATTAACCGGGTGCTAAGTAATCTTATCTCGAATGCGATTCGATATGGAAATGATGGGGGCGTATTAGGTCTCACCCTTCGAGGAGATGGGGAAACCATTGCCGTAGAGGTTTGGGATAAGGGGAAAGGGATTGCAGAGGTACACCAGGACCGGGTGTTTGAACGACTATATACATTAGATGATGCTAGAAACCCTCAATTTCAAGGCAGTGGATTGGGTTTAAGTATTTCGAAACGATTAACAGAAGCAATGAATGGTACGCTGCACGTGAGTAGCCAACCATTTGAGAAGACGACTTTTACTTGTAGGTTTAAACAAATGACATATTAAGACTTCGCGAAAAGGGGTGTTCTGTTGGAACGGCTCTTTTTTTATTCAAACTTAAGAAATATGTAAGAAATGAGAAAGAAAAAAGATACTTTCTTTGCTTAAGCTAGAAGTAACAATCATAAAGGAGGTTAAGACAATGGATTACGTCGTGCAAACCAATGGCTTAACGAAAAAGGTCAAAGGTAAGGTGCTTGTAACTAATGTAAATCTTCATATTAAAAAAGGAGAAATATACGGATTTCTCGGACAAAATGGGGCTGGGAAAACGACGATCATGAAAATGCTCACGGGATTAATTCATCCTTCTTCAGGAGAGATTGCGTTATTTGGTGAAAGGCTTACAGAAAATAAGAAGTCTGGGTTGAAGCGTGTGGGTAGTATTATTGAATATCCGCTCTTTTATGAGCATTTAACAGCGAGAGAGAATCTACAGCTTCACTGTGAATATTTAGGGTTTTATGATCAAAAAGCCATTACGCAAGCTTTAGATATGGTTCATTTAAAAGGAATTGAAGGGAAAAAAGTGAAGGATTTTTCCCTTGGGATGAAGCAGAGATTGGGGATTGGCAGAGCCATCATAACAAAGCCGGAACTGATTGTTCTCGATGAACCTACCAATGGTCTTGATCCCATTGGTATAAAAGATATGAGAGATTTAATTCGCATGTTAAATAAAGAATATGGCATGACTTTTCTCCTTTCTAGTCATATTTTAGGGGAAATGGAACAGGTTGTTGATAGAATAGGTGTGATTAGGGATGGTCAATTAGTGAATGAAGTCACTTTGGCTGATATTAGGAAGCAGCAAACGGAATATATTGAGATTGTGACATCGAATGTAGAAAAATCAGTGTATTTGCTAGAGTACGAACTTCGTATTACTAATATGAAGATTATAGAAGACAATAGAATTCGCATATATGATTTAACCTTGTCCCCAAGTGAGATCTCAAAGGCATTAATTCTTCATCAGATTGATATAGAAGAGATACAAAAACATACGAGTACACTGGAAGATTATTTCTATCAAATTATCCATGGAGGTGAACAGCATGTTTAAATTAATGGAGCTGGAGTGGAGGAAACTAAAGCAAAAAATGGTGATGGGTGAGATCATTATTTATGCGGGTATTCTTATGTTTATGCCGATTTTCTTTATTAAAATGGTAAGCGCTGACTTCGGGCGAAGTTATGCGACAATTATTCAATTGATTTTGGCCATACAGATGGGCTGGGTGCTATTTGGAGCTTCTCTTATTAATCAGGTGGTTATAGATGAGTATAAGAACAAAACGTTCTCTCTTTCATTCGGCTATCCAATTAGTCGGAAAAAGTTAATTATCGCAAAAGTGCTTTTTATCTCACTCGCAGTTTTTCTCTGTACACTCGTATCCTTTCTGTTGTCAGGTATCGTCACGTATCTTCTTGATCATCTGTTCCATATCATTAATGGGCAACCAACCGTTGTAGATATTACTTCATATGCTAGTAAGATGATCATTCATTCTTTTTTCATTACACTAATTAGTTTAATTCCCCTCTTTTTCTTTGGGATTTGGAAAAGAGCAACGATTCCAACTGTCATTTGTGCCATGTTCCTTATGCAATTTCAAAACTTTTCTTCTCTTCTTAATATAAATCTCAATTCTGATCTTGTGAACGCAGGTCTATGTCTTTTGGGAGCGGTTAGCATTTTTCTTTCAATTAAGATGGTTGATAGAGTGGGGGATGTTTAGTACTAAGTTGATATTAGAGAGGGGATGGGAGATACAGGTTTTAAGTACCATGGATTCATTTCTTAAGAAACTAAAAATCAATTCTTATGAAGGTAAACGTAGCCCTAATTTTGCATATGCATAAAAGAGTACGATATAGCTTGTATAAAAAAGGAGGACAAAGGAATGGCAGAATTGATTTATCATGTGGCAATTACGGCAGACGGATATATTGCAGATCCAAACGATATAGCAGATGACAGCATTTTTCTTTATGAAGGTGACCATGGTCCGGATTTTTTAGCTGATATAAAAGGATACGGTATTGCTTTAATGGGCGGGAAGACATACGAAGTCGGATTAAAAGATGGAGTAAAGCCAGGTGAACCATGGCCTCTTGCAAAGTTTGCCAATCCCGACCTTAAGCACTATGTTTTCTCGAGTAAAATGGAGATGGAGTCAAATGAGGAAGTGAAGTTTGTAAAAGAAAATACAATTGAGTTTGTCAAACATTTAAAAAAGACAACGAATGAGAGAATTTGGCTTTGTGGCGGTGGTGAACTGGCTCATTCACTTCTTTACCATGAATTAATTGACACTCTTATACTTAAAGTGAATCCCGTCATGATAGGAGAAGGTATTTCACTTTTTGGTTCGAGCAAAAAACAAATCCAACTAGAACTAATTGACCTTAAAAAATATAATAATGGGGTTTTATTGCCTAAATACAGAATCATATACAAGTAAAGTAGTTTTTTGTGTAACCACGTATTGTTCATTACAAACACCATTAAAAGAATACCAAGCAAAACAACTTAATAGAGCTTACTACAATAAGATGTAGCAAGGCTCTTACATTTTTATATAAATGAAATAACCTTTATATAATTAATGTTAATGGAGATGTTAGATAGATTAAAAAGGAGGAGCTTATATAATGCCTGTGGCGCTTAGAGAAGTATTAAAATCAGAAAAGAATATCTTAAAAAACCTATACTCCCTGTACCTTCATGACCTTTCAAGATACACATCAACACTGGATATTGGGCCAGACGGTATCTTTGAATACGAGGGGGTTGATCAGTTTTGGGAAGTAGATGGGCTATCCCCATATTTCATCTTGATAGACGAGCGTATTATAGGGTTTATCCTCTTATTAGAGCGTCCGTTTCTAAGGAAAGAGTATGATTTTGCAGTGAATGATATTTTCTTGCTTAATAAATACAGAGGGAAAGGAAATAGTACGCGGGCTATTAAAGAGATATTTCATAAGAAACAAGGAAAGTATTACGTCATTGAACTGATTGAAAATAGAACTGCAGTATCTTTCTGGAGAAAAATATATAAAAATTTCAATATTCCATACGAAGAAAAGCAAGATATGATTGACGATGAGCTATGCTTGATTCAAACATTTAAAGTATAAATGTTAAGGTACAGACAGTTTGAAAACGAAAGATCAAACGATACAGCAGACGATAGCATTTTTCTTTAGGAAGGCGACTACTACCCTGAATTTTTATCGGACGTTAAAAAATGTGAATTCAGGCCAAAATAAATCCGTTTTTAGTGGTCAAAAAAAGATTTTAATAGTATTTATCAGACGCTTTAAAGACGAGCCAAACGCTAACGATTGGCCCCCTCCTCAGCAATTTACACATTATAATGACTCTTTAAAAAATCTATAAATAATTTAACATGACGTAAGTTTTCGACGAATGGGTTATAGAAGAGACTGGTTTCTCGGTAATAAATGTCTTCTCCAAAGTCATTTAATGAGATGGTGTATAAGTCTTCTTCACCTTCGATACTGATACCGGGTAGTACGGCGATACCAACGTTATACTTTACCATCTCTTTGCATGTAGCGGCTTGATCAGTTTCGATACTTGGATGTACAGGCTTTTGAAAATTGGTACGCCACCATTTATCAATTATGAGACTTAAGGGTGGATCTGTTTTATAAGTGATAAATGGTAGGTGAGGGATATCTTCTTTTTGAAACGGATTTTTTGATACGATAAATAATTCTTCATTACATAGTGTACATTTCTTTGCATTTAGGGAGTAATTACCGCGGATAATGGCTAAATGGATTTCTTCCGCATTGAGTGCTTCTTTCATTTCGCTGCTCCATCCCGTTTTCAGTTGTATATTTATATTAGGGTAAAGCTCTTTAAAGGCATTCAATATTCTGGGGAGGTGGTGTAGCGCGAACAAACCAGAAGCACCGATTGAGATCGTGCCCTTTATTTCTTCAGCTAGATTAGCTAGTTGATCTACGAGTAATCTTTCGTTATGTAAGGTTTGTTCTGCATGTTCATAAAGAATCCGCCCCTCTTCTGTAAAGTCAATTCCTTTTGACCCTCGTACAATCAACTCAATTTCATATTTTTTTTCGAGCTGTTTAATACGATAGGTGAGAGCAGGCTGCGATGTATACAAATTATTAGCAGTGTGTGTAATATTCTTTGTCTTGTACAAATCAATTAATAGGTGGCAATCATTAAGGTTCATAGCAATTTCCTTCCGCATTGATATAAAAATTTTTTATCGGTGTCGCTGAAATTTATTTATTTTATTCATTGGAATATATCATATATTCTGTAAAAGGAAAAATAAATTTGAATCTGGAGAGTTTTTTTACGGCTGTTGTTTTTGATTTAGTAGGCGTAATTACTGGAGGTAGTAGTGTTTAATCTTTGGAGGGGATTTAATGCGCGCAATTCTTCCTATTGCCACAGTGGTGATTGTAGCGATAGTTGGTGTAGGCATTTTTCAATTACTCTCCTTTCCTATGCCGTGGATGCTAGGCTCGTTATTTGGCGTATTGCTCACACAACTGATATGGAAAATACCTATGAAGTGGCCCGTTATGATGCGAAATATTGGGCTACTTATAGTAGGGACGGCAATTGGTCAGCTTTTTACTCTTAATATATTAGTCTCGATGAAAGACACTTTACTTTTTATGCTCATGCTCAATATTTCTTTAAGTGTATGTTGCTTTGGATTAGCCTATCTTTTGAAAATATGGGCAAAAATACCATTTGCGACAGCGATAACAGCTAGTATTCCCGGTGGGTTATCTCAATTAGTTATTTTTGCAGAGGAACAAGAGAATATTAACGTAGCTATAGTAACGTTTTTTCATGTCATTCGTGTTCTGTTTGTTGTTGGGCTTATTCCGATTATTGTTTCCCTAACTGGAGAGGCGCCGGAATCAGTCATACAAAGTTCAAACAATGTTCTGCATAATATCGGTCTAATCCTATTGGGACTTCTGTTTTTGCCAATTGGGAAAAAATTAAGATTGCCGGTGCCACATTTTTTAACGCCTGTCCTTATGGGTTTGCTATTAAGTCTATTTAAAGTAGATTTAGCCCCAATGGATAGTCACCTGTTGCATATAGCACAGCTTTGTATCGGTGCGTACATTGGATTACTGTTACATCCGAAATCTTTACGATTACCCGTTCGCGTATTAATAGGAGGGATTAGTAGTGCAATATTACTGTTAATCATCACCTTTATAATTGCAGAGGGAATGGTTTTATTATTTGATATGGATTTTGCCACCAGCTATTTAAGCACAGCTCCAGGTGGAATGGATCAAATGGGGCTCATCGCTACCGCATTACAAGCAGATGCTACACAGGTAACGATTTTTCAATTATTCCGCATGCTATTCATTTATATAGTTATTCTACCTGTATTAAAGTGGAAGATATTCAAGTGATAAAAAATTTTTATGGATATGTTTAAAAATTATGTATTTTATTTATTTCTAATCATTTCTTATAGTTAATCTATCAACGAATAAAGGGGATATGTTTGATGGCTAAATATGACGTAGTAATTGTTGGGGCGGGAAATGCGGCATTATGTGCAGCGATATCTGCAAAAGAGCAAGGGAGTTCGGTACTCGTATTAGAGAAAGGACCAATTGAAAAACGTGGTGGTAATTCATTTTTTACTGACGGCGCCATTCGTGTAGCTTATCAAAACTTAGATGCTATTACGAAAGTGATTGATTTAGATCAGGACACGATTAATAAAATTGATATGCCTGAATACAGCACAGAAGATTTCTATAATGATATTATGAGAGTTTCAAAAAATCAAAGTAAACCTGAGTTGATTCGTCAATTAGTTGATCAATCCTTACCAACGATTGAGTGGATGAAAACACAAGGTGTCGTATTTGAGTTGAACTATGCGAACCAATCTTTTGAAAAAGAAGGAAAGGTTCATTTCTGGGGCGGTTTACCAGTTAAAACCGTTGATAAAGGAATCGGCTTAATGCGCAGCTTATTTCATCGCTGTGAAGAGTTGGGAATTGAAATTTGGTATGAAAGTGCAGCCACGAATATTGTCACGGAAAATGAGGCAGTGGTGGCGATTGAAGTGCAAACAAAAGAGCAACTGCAAACGATTCAATGTGAAAGTGTTGTTTTAGCATGTGGAAGTATAGAAGCGGACAAAAAGAAACGTGCGGAAGCATTAGGAATGGAGTGGAACGAAGCAATCGTTAGAGGGACTGAGTTTAACACGGGTGATGGGATTGATATGGCGGTATCAATCGGTGCGCAAACGTTTGGTCAACGGAATGGCTGTCATGCCATTGGAACAGATGCCAATGCCCCACGAGTAGGTGATTTCCAAAAACCAGGTGATATTTTCAAAAAGCATTCTTACCCTTATAGCGTGATGGTCAATGTGGAAGGTCACCGTTTTGTAGACGAGGGAGCCGATTTCCGTAACTACACCTATGCAAAATATGGTAAAGAAATATTAAAGCAACCGAAAAATATAGCCTACCAAATTTATGATGCTAAAGTTCGCCCAATCTTACGTGCGGAGTATGATTTAGAAGAAGCGACCGTCATTGAAGCAGCTACACTTGAAGTGCTTGCAGATCAATTAGATATAAATAAAGAACAATTCCTACAAACCATTTTTGACTATAATGCAGCGGTTCAAGAAGGTGAATTCAATCCTTCAGAAAAGGACGGTAAATCGACAAAAGGCATTACCCCAGCCAAATCTAACTGGGCACAAACCATAAGTGAAGGCCCATTCTATGCCTATCCTGTGACTTGCGGGATTACGTTCTCATTTTGGGGATTAGCGACAACAATCGAAGGGGAAGTAGTCAATCAATCGAATATACCAATCGAAGGCTTATATGCTGCTGGAGAAATGATTGGCGGTATCTTCTACGAGAATTATCCCGGCGGTTCAGGCTTAATGTCTGGCGCCGTCTTTGGTAAATTAGCTGGTGCAGCGGCTTCGCGCCATGCTCAGAAAGTAAAATAACTCCTTTCACACAAGGTATTCTCGTTACCTTGTGTGTTTTTTTGTAGTGTAGTGTGCTGACAGTTCGCTTACGCTGGTTTTGATTTTTACTTTCCTGCTCTTTAATAAATTATGTTTTTTATATAAATGTAAATAATGGTAATATAATGAAGATATCTATTTCTAGAAGTTTTATGAGTAAATTTCCTGTGAGGTGTAAATCAGATAGTATGATAGGTTTTATCGCGGTCTTATTCAGCATGCTAGGATTCTTCTTAATTATTAATATGTTCCTAGCCATTTTGTATTTTTTTAGTAGTAGAGCTGGTGGAAAATTTTACAGCTGGATAACAGAGGATTTTGTGTTTCTGATGATTTTATCCATACCTTTCTTTGCTTTAACGGAACTAACTGCTAACGAATTGTATAATCGCTTTAACGGGTTTCTTGCAAGAATCCTACTGATTTTTTATATTATTACCTTATTCATCTTAGCGATCGTTTTCTTTATATTATTTGGCTATTTTGCAGAAATGGGGTAAGGGGAGACTAATGCTGTTGATTGATATCCTGTTTTAGTCTTACTTTAGTGAACACTATATAAAATATAATTTATCACCATATAAAAGAGTGCTAATTATCGAGACCACAGTTTAAGCTCATGCTGTGGTTATTTTATTATGGTTTGAAACATTATTATGCTAGATATTAATATTAATTTTAGAATTTTGTTAACATTACTACTATCTGTTTCGTCTTATAAGCATAGGAGGAGGGATATGAGAGAAGCGTTGAATATCGATGTCTTGAATAGAGAGTTAAATATTGTTTATAAATATTTATTAAAAAAAGGGGTACCCCACATAGATGCTCAAGATGCTGTGCAAGAAACAGCGCTTAAGTATATCAAATTATCTGACACGATTCGTTCATCAAAGGTACGAAGTTGGTTAATTCGTGTGGCATTGAATTACCATTATGACCAATGTCGCAAAAATAAGAAATACCACTTTAATTTAGATGAACATAGTGGTGAGCCGGAAAGTACGGAAACCCCCGAGGCGCTAGTTATCTCAAAAGAACGTGCGAGAGAATTGTCTAGTATACTCAATCAGTTAAAACCTTTTTATGCAGAGATTCTACTATTAAAATATCAATCAAATTTCACATATGAGGAGATAGCTATCATTTTGGGGATAAGCATTGGCGCTGTGAAGATTAATTTATACCGCGCTCGAAAGAAATTATTGAAGTGTTTGGAGGAGGCACGTGATGACGAATCATAAAAAGGATGAAATGGATTTTATTAGTGATTCACTATTCCGGCGTTCAGTAAGAAAGGCAAGATGGAAGCAATTTGGTTTATATTTTTTAATTTCTACGATATCCGTTCTTATTTTAATCTTCTTAGTTTTTAGTGGTGTTCAATATCTTATCAATAAAAAAATAGAAAGTGGTATGGATGAGGATTTAAACAGTTGGTCGAAAGGAGCAGGTATTATCAGCCATAATACTACCTTTCATTATAATCTCTTTAGCGCCATTGGTGAGACGGTCTATTTTAAGGAAATTGGAGGAAGACAATTTGTTTGGAATAAAGAGACAAATGAATATCCAGCGATAGGTAGAATAAAGCTTGTTAGTCGAGAGAGCGGTTTAACTGAAGGAAATAAGGTAGATGAAGAAACTAAAAGGGTTGTTCGGTACAACCAAATGAATAATGAGCGTATTGTTGATTTTTATTACCCTCGAATCAACTACAGTTATTTACCTCAGGAAATTGATATAGCTGTAGGACTCGACAAAAACACATTAGTAGAAGTAGCAATATCATTTGATGAACCGATGACTCTTAAAGAATTGGGTAATATCATGGGTGTGGAGAATATCGACTGGTTATGGGTTAATGAGCACACACCGAAACCAACAGAAGGAGATCCTGACCTGCATCATGTGTTGAATGGTGATAACGCTTATGGATATGGTGTTTCAGAAGACGATCCTTATTATAACGATGAATCAGAAACGCTAATTAGTGGAGCCATGATAAGCGGCACACCAGAGGAGTTGGAAAGGTTTAGAGATATAAGTATCATTAGGGCATCTGTTTTAGGGGTAACGATTGATAAATATTAGGATAAAAGGGGTACTCGTATGAATAACAATTACAAATGAAAGATACAAAGGTTATATCGGAAGAAAATTAATGAAAATAAGCAAGATGAGGCCGCAAATGGTCTAGAGCTTCTCCTCGTCGTTTTGATTTTAGTGGTGCTCGTTTTTTGAGTGCGGATGTGAACTGGTTTTGACGTAGTATCATCTCTGATTTGGTAAACGAAAAGGTACAAATACCCAACCAACAGTAATGTGAATAAATAAGAGAGGATGCACCCACTATGAAAAAGCTGTTCCTAAATATGATAAGTATTATTTCTTTCGCCCCTTTTATTACACAAGTCACGCAAGCAGATGTGACGAATAATCTGCGGAAGTTAAAGGATTATAGTTGGTTTAATGCTTATTTGCAGAATGAGATTTATCGCAACTTAATCATCCATAATGTCCGGGTACGGAATGTGATTGGTGAATTTAACGAAAAGAGATTTAACCATGGTTCTTATCAGAAGAAGATGGATAAGAAACTAAACACTGTACTATTAAACGAGGAAATCCGAACGAATGTATAATCGTTCGGATTTCTGTTTGTTTATTCGCCTTTTTTTACAAGTAATTTTTCCCGCGAGAGTTTGGCAGCTTGCACCATGACTGTTAGGGCTGCGACGGTTTCGTCCATGCCTCTTGTTTTGAGGCCGCAGTCAGGGTTAATCCAGAAAAGTTGTGGGTCTAGTACTTGTAAGGCACGGTCGATGTTTTTCGTTAGTTCGTCGAGTTGTGGCACCCGAGGGCTGTGAATGTCATATACACCTAAGCCGATACCTTGTTCGTAGGTGCTTTCTTCAAATGAGTGAATGAGTTCGCCGTGGCTTCTTGATGTTTCAATGGAGATGACATCAGCGTCGAGTGCTTGAATGCTTGAGATAATGTCTTCGAAATCGGAGTAGCACATATGCGTATGAATTTGTGTTTCATTTCTGACAGAAGTGGTGGCTAGTCTAAAAGCATAAACAGCAGCGTTCAGATAATCTTCCCACTTCTCTTGTTTGAGTGGTAATCCTTCACGAATGGCTGGTTCGTCTACTTGAATCATCCGGATACCATTTGCTTCTAGTGCTTCTACTTCTTCTCGAAGGGCAAGGGCAATTTGGTTTGCGACTTCGTAACGAGGGATATCGTCGCGGACAAATGACCAGTTTAAAATCGTAATCGGACCAGTGAGCATACCTTTTACCGGGTGATCTGTTAAGGACTGGGCATAGACTGTTTCTGCAACTGTCATTGGCTGTTCAAATGAGACATCTCCATAAATGAGTGGTGGTTTGACACAACGAGAGCCATAAGACTGCACCCAACCGAATTTTGTGAATTGGAATCCGGCTAATTTTTCACCGAAGTATTCGACCATATCTGTGCGCTCGAATTCGCCATGAACAAACACATCAAGGCCTAGCTCTTCTTGAATATCAATCCACTTTTTAATTTCCGTTTTGATATATGTTTGATAGTCAGTAGCAGTTAACTCTCCTTTACGCCATTTTAAACGATTTCTTCTCACTTCCTGTGTTTGTGGGAAGCTTCCAATCGTTGTTGTAGGTAGGAGTGGTAGTTGGAAGGCTATTTTTTGTGTTGCTTGACGAACAGAATAAGGTGCTTCGCGCTCTGCTAGTGATGATGGTAAGTTTTGAATGGCTGTTTGTACTTGTTGATTGTTTCTAATAGAAGATTGATTTAGCACCTCGATAGCAGTTCGTCTCTCGTTTATCTCATCTTGGATTTGCTCTTTTCCTTCTCTTATTCCTTTCGTTAGCACTACGATTTCTTGTAATTTTTCATCAGCAAAGGCGAGTGCGGTCTTTAATGTATGATCTAGTGTTTCTTCAATTTTGACTGTAACGGGTACATGCAATAAGCTGGATGAAGGCTGGATGATTAAGCGATCTTTCGGAACAATTGCTGTAATTTTTTCTAGAAGAGAGAGCTTATTATCAAGTTTGGCGCCCCAGATATTACGGCCATCGATGAGACCTGCAGCTAATACTTTATCACTTGGGAAGCCGAATTTTTGTAAAGAAGCGAGGTTTTGACCTGCATCATGGACAAAATCAAGGCCGATCGCTTGCACAGGTAATGAGGTAACAGCTTCAAAATGAGTGATGCTTTCAAAATACGTTTGTAAAATGATATTTATCTGTGGTGCTGCCTGGTGTAATGTTTGGTAAACTGCTTGATAGAGTGAGATGTCTTCTTCTGTGAGGGTAGTTGCTAAAATAGGTTCATCGATTTGTACCCACAAGGCACCTTCTTGCTGTAATTCTTTTAAAATTTGTGCATAAAGAGGAACGAATTGATTGACGATTGATTTGAATTCACTTTCTTTATAGCCCTTTGATAATTTCACAAACGTAATCGGGCCCAAGATAACCGGTTTCCCGTCGATTTCAAGCTTCTCTTTTCCTTCTTTATAAAAGGCAAGTGGCCGGTTTTCAGCAAGTGTTGGCGTGAGGTTGTTGAGTTCTGGCACGATGTAGTGATAGTTTGTGTTAAACCATTTGGTCATTTCAGCTGCCACGGCATCTTTGTTCCCTCTGGCAATATCAAAATACGTTTCGATATCAACCTTCCCACCTCTGTATGTAAAACGCTCAGGAACAAGTCCAAACATCACAGCTGTATCAAGGACATGATCATACAGTGTGAAATCGCCAACCGGGATGAGATCAACGCCAAGTTGTTTTTGTTTCTCGAGAGAGGATAAACGAATGACTTCCATTTGTTGCAGAAAAGTCTCTTTATTCAACTTACCACTCCAAAATTGTTCTAGAGCTTTCTTCCACTCCCGCTTCTCGCCAATTCTTGGATAACCTACATTTGAGCTTTTTACTTCAGTCAATTTAAACACTCCTTTAGATTGTATTTTCTCAACAAAAAATCTCTCTATTTATTATTAAATGAGAGATTCATACGCAATATTAACTAGAGTTGAGACCATTTGATTTGCTCAACACGTATTCATCACTCCTCTCTATGCATCCGTAGAGTCTAAGTGCAAACAACAGACAGGTCTCCTGACTTCGGATTATCGCTCGTTATCCCTTCCCATTTCTATTATGAAATAGTGGTCAATGATAAGTCGCTCTCCTTCACAGTGGCGGGACCGTGCCGGCATTCCACCGGGCTTCCCTTTTAAGCAATCATGCATCTGTTGCCTTTGTTATTAAGTTTTGAAAATACAAAAGACCTCTCTAATTAAAAATAGAGAGGTCTTTATCCTCTCTTATTTGCCAAAGCTATTACACTTTGCAGGAATTAGCACCTTTTTAACAAATAATTGTTAAAGGTTGCTGGGTTTCATCGGGCCAGTCCCTCCACCTCTCTGAATAAGAGAATTACATATTTATAATATTTTGAATTTTACAGATAGATTAGCATAATAAATGGAAGCTGTCAAAATAAATTCTTCATGAGTGATATATATCATCAGATTCAAGCCACTTGCGAAATTTATGTAGATGGTAATAATGCTTGCCATTAAGAATGACTTTTGGTGCGTGAGGATGCTTCTGTAATAGATCCTTCATGTCAGCTTCACTTAAATAAAAGTAAAGATGAAGGTGGCTTTGCTCCACAAGTAAATGATTCATATTACCTTCATTTTTACTACTAAATTGCTTCAACCCATTGCCTATGAAATAGCCAAGTAATGCTAAACCGGCGGCAATCCAAATAAAATTCAACTCGAATTCCAATTTGTACTCCCCCTTAAATACATATATATCTACTTTAACATCTCCTAACGAATAGTAATAATATATTTTTTAGTGCCGAATCGGATCAATGCCCCCATAATTAAACCAATCTACCCTGTCTATCGCACCATCTTTCATAGATTGTATACTTGTCCGAGAACAAAATTGGCCAAGCTGTATATATTGATATTACTTAGTGTTTTTCTCGGGTTTGTGATGGAAAAGGCTATAGTTAGCACAAAGGAGACTATTAATTTTGCTGAAGGAGAGAAGTGAAGTGTTATGAATCTATCTGTTATTATTCCCATTCAGAATGAAGAATCTACGTTGTCAGCCGTTTTAGAAGAGTTAGTGAAGATTGAGCCATATGAAATCATCGCTGTTTTGAATGGTTCAACAGATGGATCGGAGAAAATAGCGGAAGCATTTGAATGTAGAAAGCTTGTTTATAAAGAACCTCTAGGGGTGGATATTGGACGAGCAATTGGTGCAAGGGAGGCAAAAGGAGATACGCTTCTTTTTATTGATGGTGATATTGTCGTTAGAGCACAGGAGCTACAAGCACTGCTTGATGGCATTCAGGATGGGGCTGATATTGCCCTAAATGATTTAAGCTGGACAATGAAGCGCCCCATTAGACCACATCCGACAGCAGTATCAAAGTTCTCTCTTAATCATTTTTTAGGTAAAGGTGAGTTATCCGTTAATTCCTTAGTCGCTGTTCCTCATGTGATGAAAAAATCAGCGCTTGATACAATTGGTTGGGAGAATTTAGCTTGTCCGCCATTAGCTCATAGTATAGCTGTGATGAAAGAATTAAAGATGAGTGCACCAGTAGCCATTGATGTGATTGCTACAAATAAGATTCGACCGAAACATCAACAGAAGATTACGGGCTCCTCTTTTTCATTTTCAACAAGTTTAATAATTGGTGACCATTTACGTGCAGTGGCCCAACTGATTGAAGAGAGAGGATATCGCGGTGGTTTAAACGATGGCAGGCGAAATCGGCAATCTTTTAAGGAATATGTACAAGCCTTTTCGGTAAAGGAAGAGAAACGAGCGAAGTATAGTGCGATTATTCCTGTAGGGAAGGAGCCGGATACGATTGCTGAAGTGATTGCTGAGGTAAAGAAGGCAGGCATTGATGAAATCATTGTTGTGTTAAATGGAGCAGATGAACGAACAAAGGAAAAGGTAGAAAAGTCAGGTGTGAAAGTGATTGCGTTTGACCAGGCACTCGGACATAACATTCCAAGAGCGATTGGTGCGCTTCACAGTACAGGAGATATCTGTTTGTTCTTAGATAGTGATTTTGTTATCAAAGCAGAAGATTTAACCCCTTTTATACATGCTGTAGAAGAAGGGGCAGATATTGCTTTAAATGATTTAGAAATATTGCTCGACCGTGCCCATCCGTTGCATTCTGTGAGTGCTGCTAAGTACCTTCTGAATATGGCACTGAAAAGAGAGGACCTCACCGTTAATTCTCTCACTGCTATTCCACATGCAATGAGCAGGAAAGTGATTGACGAGATTGGTATCCTCACATTAATGTCTCCACCGTTATTTCAAGCAAAGGCAATTCTAAAAGGATTTAAAGTCGAATCCATTCATTATGTCGATGTCGTCAAGCCAAATAAAATTAGAAAACAGCATCACAGGCAAGCCGATGGTCGGGTCGAATCAACTGACCGGATTCTAGGTGACCACATTGAAGCATTTTCATATTTACTATCGTTCAATCAGAGATGCGGTTATACAGATGGCAATCGAAAATGGGACATGCTCCAAGGTCAAATAGATAGAGTTGCTGTTATTGGTCTCGGCTATGTTGGTCTCCCACTGGCTCTCCACTTAGCAAAAAAGGGCTGTCATGTAACGGGCATCGATCAAGATACTCATAAGATTGAGTTATTACAGCAAGGGAGCAGTTATATTCCTGATGTAAAAGATGAAGAGCTGCAAGCGGTTCTAAATTTCATTCCAAAACATACGGATGCAGCTATAGCTTTGCTTAAAGCCGCTGAGTATATCATCGTCACAGTTCCAACCCCAATTGACGAACATCATGAACCGGATTTAAGAGCGATGATTGCCGTTACTAACTATCTTTGCCAATATTTACAGACGGGACAAACGATTATTTATGAAAGCTCTACTTATCCGGGAACAGTAGAAGAGGTGATTGAGCCTATATTCACACGCCATCACTTTAAAGCTGGTGAAGACTACTACTTATGTTATTCACCCGAGAGAATTGATCCTGCAAATAAGCAATATACGTTAGCCTCTATCCCAAAAGTAATTAGTGGTCAAACAGAGAGCTCTCTTGCGAAAATTGATCAGTTTTATGCAAAGTATTTTGCTGAAGTTGTGCCAGTAAGCTCGCCGAAAGTTGCAGAGTTAGCTAAGTTATTTGAAAATACACAGCGATTAGTCAATATTTCACTAGTGAATGAGTTGGACGAGCTATGTGAACGATTAGACATTGATTTTTATGAAGCCCTGCAGGCAGCTGCGACAAAGCCATTTGGATTTACTCCTTATTGGCCTGGTCCGGGAATAGGTGGACATTGTATCCCTGTTGATCCGATATATTTACAATGGAAGCTCAATCAATACGGCTTAAGCAGTCAGCTCGTAGCAGCAGCAAGAGAAATTAATGATACGATGCCTCAAAAAATCGTCAAAAAAGTAGAAGCTGAATTAGCAGGGGAGACCGGGGCAATCCTTGTTGTTGGCCTAGCGTATAAAAGGGATGTGAACGATGTCCGTGAATCCCCAGCTTTAACAATTTTTAACGAACTCTTGCAAAAAGGTTATCAGGTAGACTATCACGATCCTTATGTACCAACAGTTGTTCTTGAAAATAAAAGCTATCAATCTGTTCCGTTAACAAACGAGACATTATCAAAGTATCAATTAACCCTGCTTCTTACGGACCATAGTAATTTGGATTATAAACTTTTATCGAAAGTAGAAAATATCATTGATACGAGGCATGTATTAAAAACAGGGAAATGAACAAGCGATACTATATTCCTTGTAAGGGGGTGATGCCACTTAAAGATGTAAGGAGACGATGCTTTTTGGATGGTTCGTGTTTATCTTTGATTGTTCCTATTAGTCGGGATGCGAGTAATCAGTATGTGAGTAAGTTAATCCAGACCTATCAATCTATCACAAATGTTGAGCTAATCTTTGTTGCCCATAAATTATTAAATGTTGATCCGTTTCGTCTCGTAGTAAATGATGCTTGGCAACATGTCTACGAAGCACATGTCATCGGGGCAAAAAAGGCAACAAGATCATGTATGTTATTTTTAGATCTCAACCAACATATTACGGTACCAACGCTCCAGCAATTTTTACAACCTCTGATGGACAATAGCGCGGACGCTGTTCTCAATAATATGGACTATGAATTTCAAAAAAAACACCGCCACATTCCTTCTACTATTTTCCCGCAAATAACCAATGCTTTTATCCATCGTTCGGATTTAAAAATAGACCAAATCGTGTTCGTCCCTTATGGACTCTCTAGAAAAGCAGTAGATACTATTGGTATCGATACGCTTAGCAATCCTGTTGAAGCACATGTGAAATTAGTTCAACAAGGCTATGTATTGTCACATCAGCTTCCTATTCGTAATATCTTTCAGCTGCAAAATCAAGTGTGGGATAGGAAAGATGACAGGAGAAGAATAGACGATTATTTACAAGCTTACACACAAAGGTTCCCGCCTAATAGCCGATCAAAGTTTTCTGATGGTGAAAGAAGATTAGATGTACTAGATTCTGTTATCCAGGGCCATCAGCCAACTATTAGAAAAAATGACCATGCCAACAATCCCTTATCCCAGTTATCAGTTATCATCCCAGCTCAAAATGAACAAGCACGAATTAAGGCAGTAATTGAGGAGTGTATGCGATTAGGTCCGTTAGAAATCATCGTTGTAGTGAATGGGTCAAATGATCAGACAGCGGTTCATGCATATGATGCAGGGGCAACGGTTATTCAGTTTGCTGAAAAACTAGGTTTAGATACTGGTAGAGCGATAGGTGCCCACTTTGCCACCGGAGAGATTTTGTTATTTGTTGATGGCGATTTTGTCATCGCGATGGAAGACTTACAGCCATTTGTACAGGCTGTAGAGAGGGGCGTTGATGTTGCAGTAAATGACCTCAATGCTAGCTTAAAACAGCACTGGCCACTTCACTTAGTTACTGCCTGTAAATACGCAATAAATGTAGCATGTAATCGAGCTGATTTAGGTGTGGGTTCCACTGTTGCTGTCCCCCATGCCTTGAGTAGGAAAAGTATTGAAAAAGTCGGTGTTGGGTCACTAGCTAATCCTGTATTAGCTTACGTAAAGTTACTTGTTAATCATTGTGTAGTCGAAAATGTACACCATGTTGAAGTGGATAAAATCAATCGCTTTCGCCCGCATACTCATTATGCTAATCGAAAAGGATGTCTAGCCCCCACTACTTCAGTCATCGTCGGTGATCATTTAGAGGCGATGATATATTTAGGGAATTTACAAAAAAAAGGAGAGAAAAAGAATGGCTTGTAAAGATGAAAGTTGTTTTGATGTGTGTCTAAAATTGGTGGTAAATACGAATAACAGAAGGGCAGAAACGTCCGTTGAGTGCGATGATGCTTGCGGTGGTATCGAGTTCGAATTTGAAAATGGTGTCATTCAAATCACTTTACCACTTGTAGCGTGTGTGGAGACGACATTAAAAGATGATTTAAGTGCAAGTGCAGAGCTAACAAGCTTATCTTTACCAGGCTATCAATAAACACAAGGAGTGAATGGAAATGGCATGTAGTCATAAAAGTTGTTTTGATATTTGTTTGAAGATCATAGTAAATACGAGAACAGGAAGAGCAGAAACGGAAGTGCAATGCGATGAGGTCTGCCCAGGTCTTGAGTTTGAATTCGAAAATGGCATCATTATCATCACGATTCCACTAGTTGCCTGTGTGGAAACAACCTTAAGAGACTCCCTGCGTGCAGATGCACAACTCGTCAGTTTATCTTTGCCAGGTTATTCTTGAACAAATAAGGAGTACGGAACCTGATACCATTTTGGTGTGAGGTTCTTTTTATACATAAAAAAGATGGATGTTGATGTGTTTAAGAGTGAGGAGGAATAGAGAGAAACTCTTGTCTAGTCGGTCAAAGTCGGTTTAAGAACTGCGGGAAAAAAGGAAAACAGTCGCTCTTGGGATACTAATATATGTTGATAACGGGAAAAAAGAGACACCGTCGAATAGGAGGGGATATCTCACCTTTAAGCCCTTCTCAATTGGAGAGAGATAGAAAAGGGAAAAATCAATTTTGTGCACCATCCTCAGAGATGTTGAATTTTTGCTCTTCATTCAGGCTGAAATTGGCTAACGAGAGCCAAGTATGCATAAATTACGAGTCATACAAACGGAAATGAGTTAACCAGAGGTAAGCAAACTGTGATTGCGAGTCCCTCAAGAGGGAATCTGTAAAGGAGAGGTGAGCAAACTGTGATTGCAAGTCCCTCAAGAAGGAATCTGTAAATGAGAGGTGAGCAAACTGTGATTGCGAGTCCCTCAAGAGGGAATCTGTTAAGGAGAGGTGAGCAAACTGTAATTGCGAGTCCCTCAAGAGGGAATCTGTTAAGGAGAGGTGAGCAAACTGTAATTGCGAGTCCCTCAAGTAGGAATCTGTTCACGAGAGGTAAGCAAACTGTAATTGCGAGTCCCTCAAGTAGGAATCTGTTCACGAGAAGTGAGCAAACTGTGATTGCAAGTCTCTCAAGAGGGAATCTGTAAAGGAGAGGTGAGCAAACTGTGATTGCAAGTCCCTCAAGTGG
>NZ_JAYEFF010000005.1:46472-115113 GCF_034651445.1 Cytobacillus sp. OWB-43
AACCCCTGTTAATGAGAGGTGAGCAAACTGTGATTGCAAGTCCCTCAAGTAGGAATCTGTTCACGAGAGGTAAGCAAACTGTAATTGCGAGTCCCTCAAATGGGAATCTGTAAAGGAGAGGTGATCAAACTGTAATTGCAAGTCCCTCAAGAGGGAATCTGTAAAGGAGAGGTGATCAAACTGTAATTGCGAGTCTCTCAAGAGGGAATCTGTAAAGGAGAGGTGATCAAACTGTGATTGCAAGTCCCTCAAGAGGAAATCTGTAAAGGAGAGGTGAGCAAACTGTGATTGCAAGTCTCTCAAGTGGAACCCCTGTTAATGAGAGGTGAGCAAACTGTGATTGCAAGTCCCTCAAGTGGAACCCCTGTTAATGAGAGGTGAGCAAACTGTGATTGCAAGTCCCTCAAGTAGGAATCTGTTCACGAGAGGTAAGCAAACTGTAATTGCGAGTCCCTCAAGAGGAAATCTGTAAAGGAGAGGTGAGCAAACTGTGATTGCAAGTCTCTCAAGTGGAACCCCTGTTAATGAGAGGTGATCAAACTGTGATTGCAAGTCCCTCAAGTAGGAATCTGTTCACGAGAGGTAAGCAAACTGTAATTGCGAGTCCCTCAAACGGTAATCCGTTAATGAGAGGTAAGCAAACCGGAATTGCGAGTCTCTCAAGAGGGAATCTGTTCACGAGAGGTTAACAAACTGATTTGCGAGTAACTCAAACAGAAATTTCCCAACGAGAGGATAGCAAAATGAAATTGCGAATCACTCAAACCAAAACCCCTCAATGAAAGCTGAGCAAACTGGATTTGCACGTCACTTAAAGGAAAACCACTCACGAAAGCCGAACAAACGGAATTTACCATCATTTATAAGAAAATCAAACCAATTGGTCTAGGGATGAGAGACGCAGTGAGCAAAATATAGCTACACACTTAATTCCTTTCGATATCTAAGTACTAAATAAAAAAGACAGTGCATTATCGACTGTCTTTACTTCCTCAAACTCACATCAGTAAGGATTTCATTCCATATTTGTTTATCATAATGATGGTTAACGGGTATTTTAACGAAGCAGATTCGTTCATGTGGCCATTCCTCATCAATGAGTGGTCGTTCTAATGGTACATTTACTTGTTGGATGATAATGAGGTTGAAGGGGCCGCGGGTAATTTTGGAGAGAGTCGTTTGCAATTCAATAATGTCTTCGTATTTTGCAATTTCCCATTCATATCGGATGAATAAGGTTTTTTTGCTAGTTTGTATTTTTGTGAGAAAGTTTTGAATGCGTTTGTTGAGTTTTTGTTTGAATGCTGGGTACTGATCTGTCCACTGTTGGTTGGCAATCATAGGGAAATCGTGGACAGAATCAATTTGATATAGACGGTCATGAACAAAATGAGCCCTTGCAGGAGTGGTTCCTCCTTCTTCATAAATGACTTGTCCTTCATGGACGAAATGTGCGGTAATATTCTTTTCCTCCATGTGATCTTTTTCCATGTAATTTTTAAACTTGTTTTTAAGTAGCTGATTGACCATGTTAAGATGTGGCGACTGTATCCAATCAAAAGGGAATGAATTTTTTCTTAGATGATGCTCTTTTGTGTAGATGGCAGGACCACACCAACAGCCTAAACTTACAACGAGATCATATACGCCTTTTGTTTCTGATAGCTTCAAGTTATCACTCCTTTACTTATAATTATTTTATTGATAAAGGAGAGGAAATGATTGGACAAACAGTTAAAAGCAGTAGAAAAGGCTCCTCCTTTTTTAAAAAAGAAGAAGCCCTACTTTTATAATATTTCCGTTAAGATCTCTTTGTTCTCTGTATCCCAAATCATGAGCCCAAGTTCTTCATCTACATTGATGATGCGAATGGAGACGGGCACATGGTCGCCTGCTATAGAATTAATTTTCGTACCGCAAAAGTTAAGAATGCTCGTTAACTCGGCCTTTGAAATACCTGGTGCATAGATTTTTAATTCTATATTCGTTAAATTATCATGCTCATAATTAATATCGCCGTTTAATCTCAAATCTAAATTTGTAAAGTAGGTAAGAAGGTCATCTGATAGATAATTGAGACTATCATGGAGACTTTTATCCACTTCATTTAATTCATCTGAAGGATAGACATATTGGTCTTTTTCAACCTCTTCCCAGCTGCCGATACCTTGTTTGCCTTTATCAATATAAGTATGAGCAAGAAATTGGCCAGGTGTAATTTCATTTTGGCCTGCCTCTTCATAGATAGATAAGATAATGGGTACATTAGGGACATTTTCAATCCCTCTGACGGCAGAAATAACATTTTTTGCGATGTTTTTCGCATATTTTTCGTTGTAACTCTTGTCTTTATAAACCTCATTCACTCTTACTTCACCTGTGTGAACTAATCCGGCATCATCCATTACTCGAATATGGTAGTAATCATTGATAGAAATAGCTAATGAAATCCCAACAACTTTACCTTTGTCATTTAAGTAATTTTGTTCGTGAATATGAGAGATGATTTTAGGGGTTTTTTCCTCATCTTCCAGTCGATCTTTTGTTTCTTTCATTTTAGGGTTCAGCCCATTAGGCGTATCATTAGACTCTCTAGCAAGTAATTCATTGAGCAAGTCACTATCTATGTATTGACCTGATTGATAAAGGTGGTCTTCTGGTGAAAAATATTCAGAAGTGATATCCATCAACCCTAGTTCAATCTCAGTGATATCGTAGTTATTAGAAACATTTGCTGTAATTGCACCTCGTGCCATAGCTGGCTCAAACGGTTGCTTGACTTTAAATATATTATTCTCAATTTGCGTTGGAATGACGATATCTTCGGGTTGATCTGTGGTTTCTTCCTCGTCCTTATTCATACATGCTGTTAGCGTAATAAGTAGTAATGGTGTAAGTGTAAGTAGTAGAAGCCTTCTCATGGTTAACTCCTTGTTTGTATGTTTTTGAACCAATTATCTTGCAAATAAAAGGTACCATATAATGACATTATGTACAAATGATATTTTCATAGCTTGCTTGAAAAAGGAGGATTATGAAAGGTGGAATAGAAAGGGTTAGAAAAGAAAGAAGATGGATGTGAATGATAATGAGAGCAAGCGAAAGTATTCAGTGTGTTTGGGATCAATTTAACACGTTCCCAATGGAAAATCTAACGAAAATATGGCATTACCAAAAGGGAAGTGAGAGAAAGCAAAGAGAACTATCCTTAATGAAGGAACATAGAGATCAATATGGCCTGGCGGGTAATTGTTTTGATTTAGCCATTTGGTTGTTGGATGCTTTTCGACAAGCAAAGATTCAAGCATTTCCAATCGGTCATAATCTAGGGACAGTAAATGCCCATGTAGCAGTAATTGCACTGGACGATAATGGTGGCCGCTACTTATGTGATTTGGGAGATCAATGGTTAAATCCGGTGTTAATAGATAAGAAACGAGAAAATTTTACAAGTGAGAAACTAGGCGGTTTTTTCCCAGGTGCTAAAATACAATTGATACCGAATGAATTTATGGTCGAGGTGCGCTATCATAGACCTAATGGGAAAGAGTCAAGACAAATATATGATACACGCCCGATTGATTGTGATGTTTTTCTCCAAGCAGCTGAACATTCACAAAATCTCCTTAAGCCCACTCCCTTACTCGAATGTAGAGTTCCTTATCAAACAGAAGTAGCGCACTGGGAATTTACGAATTGGATCAGCTTTTTGAGCACGAATCATGGACTAATGAAAGAAAGTCCATTAGTTGGTATCGATGAGTGGGTAATGAAAATTCATGAAAAAACGGGTTATAATAAAGAAATTCTGTTGGAGATGTTAAAGCTATATCACGCTTTTCAAAATAAATAATACGACTTGAGCCTTGGTTGTCGTGCTTTGGTTCAAATACACGCCTGTAAATAGGTTTTTTATCATCCCTCTCCTTTCGATCTTTATAAAATTAGGTTATTTTGGATTGTAGTAATTTTTATTAGTCCGTATTTTGAAATGGAAGGCGCGGTTTTTCCTCTTCATAGATGGAATAACTTAAACCTCCTTTTTCCATACTTGAACATTGCTTATCGCTGCAGTAAAATAGGTACGTTTGTTGCTCAGTTCTAACGCTGACTTCCATATAATACGGGAAGACGCCACCTTTAAACTTGTTAATATCTGATTCGATGGCAATGATTTTTTCTCTTTCTCTTAAAGCTAAGTAATCCTCACTTTCAACCGTTTTTAGTATCATTTCACTTAAAATAATAGCTTCTTCTCTTGTTGCGGCAGACCATTGTTCTAATAAGAACCATTTGCAGAAGTAATATATGTTCAGCAGTAGACTAATAGTTAATAAGAAAACTAACAGCTTGTTTTTCAATCAAGACACCTTCTTGTTTTTTAGTGTAATTTTACACTATTTATAATTTATTTACAATCGTATAATTGAAATGTTAACGGCAAATGGGGTTACCTATCTTACTGCTGGTGAAAATATTGCTAAAGGCTATACATCACCTAAAGCGGTTGTCCAAGGCTGGATGAACTCTGAAGGTCATAGAGCAAATATATTAAACGGTAATTTTACAGAAATCGGCATAAGGTTATGGAAAGTAATGATTATAATTGGGTGAAGATGTTTATAGGGAAATAAAGACTAAGAAGGCTGAACCTAACGCGGGGGGTTCAGCCTCCTTATAATATTTAAACGACATCAGTACTCGTTGTTTAATTTTCTAAATATTAAGTAATGTATTATAATTTGTTAAAATGGCTAAGTGAGATTGACATTTATTTATCGAATGAGAAGTTACATATGCTACAAGAGTTACATTTAAGAAAGATGTATTTGAGTGACGCCATTTATGTAATTGATGAGGATGAATACATTGGAGAGAGTACGCGAAAGGAAATACAATATGCAAAGAGTAAAGGTAAAGACATTCATTATTATTCATCTAGTAAAAATAAGTTAGACATGCTCCTTTAGGAAGGATGTGAGAGTCATTGTTAAGTTATTATAGTAAACTTTCTTCTGAAGTATATGATTTAGATAAATACATAGGTTCAACATTTGGAGACATTGCCTTTTACCGAGATAGATTAGCTACTTGTAAAGGCAGGATTCTTGAACCTGGAGTGGGTACGGGGAGGACGCTTATTCCCCTTTTGGAAGCTGGTTTTACAGTTGAAGGGTTTGATGTATCAGATGAGATGCTCCGTATATGTCGGCGTCATTGTGCAGAAAGAGGGCTTGAGACCAATGTATTTAGCGGGAAAATGGAGTCGTTTAGTTTACCAGCAAAATATGAAGCGATAATTATTCCAACAGGTACTTTTCTGTTGCTGCATGAGCGAGAGGACTCTATAAAGGCATTAAAGAATTTCCACCACCATCTCTCGCCAGGTGGAAAGTTGATCGTAGATATTTTTTTACAACCGGACGTTACTCTAAATCAAGCATCGACTAAGACATGGAGAACAGAAAATGGCGATATAATTACGCTGGAGAAAAAGGTGATTGAAGTCGATTATATAAAACAGTACACGGTTTCTCACCATCGTTATGAAAAGTGGAGAGATGGGCAGCTGATACAAACAGAATTGGAACATTTTCCCCTACGTTGGTACGGAGTCGAAGAGTTTAGGAACATTCTTGAGACAACAGGTTTCCACAGCATCATTATTTCAGCCGATTATGAACAAGGGCTATATCCTACTAATGCTCATCAATCGATTACATTTGAGGCAGTAGCGAAATAGAGCAAGCATGCTAAAAAAAGCCAGTGACCACACCACTGACTTTACTCACTTTATTTCTTACAGTGAAAAACAAAACTAACGGAATCATCATTCGCTTGTTTATCTTGATAATCTCCGTAACATGATTTGATTGTAAACCCGGCTCTTGTTAAAGAGCCTTCAATATCTTTGAGCGTGCGAAACCTTATTTGATGCTTTCTCCTAGTGAAGAGTTCACCGTTGTCACAATACTGAACGGTCTCATAGAAGGTGAAAACATCATCTTCCATTCCTTCATAGGAAGAAATAATGGTAAGTTTCTCTCCAGTATAGGGATGATTTGTATAGTCAGGTGTCTCATCCTCCATCCAGTTCTCCCATTCTTTTGCATGAAGGTTGCGGCAATCAAAAATAAGGGAGCCATTAGGTTGTAAAGCCTGATGGATATCAGAAAGCGTTTCTGACCAGCTTTCATCCGTTAAAAATACTTGGGCAACATTTGCTGTCATGATGACAGCATCGTATGTGTTTGCCTGCAAGAGTCGACTATCGCCTACGAGCCATTGGACATTTGTTAACCCTTTACCTTTAGCGACGTCGATCGCCTCATTATCGGGATCAATTGCTGTAATTTCATATCCCTTCGTATCTAAGTAACTCGTTAATCTCCCTGTACCACATCCTAAATCTGCTAAATGATGAGTCTGTAAATTGTTAATGATAGATAATAAAAATTTATCTCCCGGTCCCATTTTGTACATTTGGTCATATATCAAAGGTATCATCTTAGTGTCCAGTCTCCTTTGGAAGTAAATAAAGGTTTACAATTGTATATTTCAATTTCGACACTAGTAAAAGCAAACCCTTTAAAGGAAATGGCTTTATCTAATCGAATAAATGAGTGAGGTGTTTTTCTATGGCGAATCTCCCCATTTACTGTAATGGCATAGCCGTAGTTTTATTAAAAAAGTATGAGAATGATACGTTGGTCCTGCTTATGAAAAGGAATACAGAGCCTTTTCATGGCGAATGGTGCTATGTCGGTGGTGCTATTGAAGAGGATGAGAAGGCGTGGGAAGCAGCATTAAGAGAAGTGAGAGAAGAAACGGGCCTAACGGATATTCGTTTATATGTCAGCAATACATTTGAGCAGTACTATCATCCAAAAAGTGATTTTATCTATATGGCGCCGGTTTTTGTGGGCTTTGTTGGCGAAGAAGAGCAGGTGAAATTGAACGAAGAGCATAGCGATTATGCCTGGTTCACATTCAAGGAGGCACTTCAGCAAATAACTGTGCCTGGCAATGACTGCGTGCTTTCTTTTATTGAGAAGCATTTTGTAAAAGTAAAACCGTATACACAATTGGAGGTCAGGTGGTGGCTAGATGAATAAGGAATTCTATATCATGACTGAAGCCTGTCCTGCGTTGAATTTTTTTATCTATATTCAAAACATATATGGTAATCAGACGAAAAAGAGTGAGCACAGATTTCCATATATGATTAGAGAGTATGTTTTTAGTCAAAACTTTGAAGATAGCTATAAAGAGAAGTGGGCAGAAACGGTTCAGCTTGTGGCGGAGAATCGATTTAATGGAGAAAAATTATTTTATAATCATAAAAACTTCTTTTTTGAAGGCTTGTTTATGGACCATACAAGCTTTAATGAAGTTTATCAATCTTTTAAAGTATGGTGGCAGAGTCTAACGGGGGAACTGGCCGTCACAAGGACAGTAGATGAAGAGATAAGTAATATCTATCGTGATTTACCTGAGTCTTCCCCAAGGAAAACCTTGTTTGTGCAGGTTATATATGATGATTGCTTCCTAGGGGACTTGATGAGTCAACCATATTTTTGTATTGTAACGATGGAGCAATGCTTACATGGAAAAGAAAAACTACTACAATTCGTACGAAAAAGTATGAGATAAAGGAAGGTTAAAAAGAATGACTAAAAAGTTATCAGCAGAAAACCAAGAAGAGTTATTATCCATTTTAAAATTGCGTTTTGAGAAGAATTTGGAAAGACATGAAGGTATTGAATGGGAGAACGTGCAAGAAAAACTAGTTGCACAGCCGGACAAGCTGTGGTCCCTTCATGAAATGGAGAGAACAGAAGGTGAACCTGATGTGGTGGGCTATGATGAATCCACAGGCGAGTACCTCTTTTTCGATTGTTCAAAAGAAAGTCCAAAGGGGCGCCGCAGTGTTTGTTATGACAGAGAGGCACTTGAGGCAAGAAAAAAACATAAGCCAGAAACGAGCGCGATGGATTTAGCAAATGAGATGGGCATTACAATTCTTACTGAAGAACAGTATGAATCATTGCAGCAGCTAGGAAATTTTGACCTTAAAACATCTAGCTGGATACAGACCCCAGAGAATATTAGAAACCTCGGAGGTGCATTATTTTGTGACCGCCGCTATGATCATGTATTTGTCTACCATAACGGCGCCGATTCATACTACGGGGCTAGAGGTTTCCGTGGTGAATTAAGGGTTTGATTTTGTTAATGATTAATCGTTCGAGAAAAGCTGATATGACTCCAAACCCACGTTTGAAAAATGGCATCTACTCTGTTCTCTAGTTCTTCGGTTGACATCTGTTTATGTAGAGATAGTTCTTCAAGCGAAAAGATTCTATTTATACAAGAGTGAGCGAAGAAGACATCAAGAATTTTCTTGCTGATGGCAACTCGGTGTCTGTTGAAACGAAATATAAACTAGCTGTGCCTGTACTATTTTTACATTATATTTGTAAATAATATCTCATTTATTGGAGGTCAATCATGCAGGAGCTACCATCAACATATTATGCTGTGATCTTTACTTCCAAAAGGACAATTGGCGATAACGGGTATGAAAAAATGGCATTGGCCATGGAGGAGTTAGCGCAAAAGGAAGAAGGTTTCCTCGGGATCGAAAGTGCCAGAGACTCACAATTAGGAATTACAGTTTCATATTGGGCAACATTTGAGGATATTAAAAGGTGGAAAGACCATACGGCTCATAAAGTCGCACAGGAAAAAGGAAAATCGGACTGGTATGAGAACTATCAGGTGCGTATTTGCAAGGTGGAAGAGAGTTATGGTTTTGAACGATGAAGTCTACTTTAGAAGTAGGCTTTTTTATTTAGAATTGAAACTATTTACCATTTTTTTCGTATGTAAACGAAGGGGTGTTTGTTTGGTTAAGTTAAATTTACTATTTGTTTTGCTATCGTTCATTTTGTTTGTACGCTTTATGCTGTTTAATGCATTTAACCTGTGGCATTGGGCTGCGATATTTTATTCCCAACAACCGCGCTTATTATTTATTTAGTAAGTAAACGTATGGCTGGAAAAGAAGATAACTATCAACCTCCTGATAAAGACGGGTGGTCGTTTTATCATCTGCAACGAACATTGATGAATAAAAAGCCGCTTTTTAAGGGTGAGGAAAAACGCGGTTTCATTCAGCAATATTTCACGCAGAGATGGCAATATGTTGTGAGTGATATCTTTGATTTACGCTGGTATTTATCTTTGCGCATATATATAGAAGAGGATTCCTTTGATGTACGTTGGAAAAGAAGTCGGGGGTTTTCTCAACAGGAGCAATGGCTGATTTACAAAAATGGTATCGTAATTGGCAAAGCTAACACAGTAATGAATGTGAAAAATATGTCCAAGCTGAAGGAAGTGATTTTTTTTGAAATAGAAGAGGAAACCTGGGCCACAAATGCATTGACGGTTACTTCATCGATCTCGCTAATGAGAGATAACAAGAAAGAAGGCTTACTGCGGCGTAATCATTTGATAAGTAATGTACAATCGATAAATGTAACCGATGATCGATCAGAGTATATCATGTCTCTCATCCTTCACTCTTATTATTTTAAGTAAGATGCTATGAGGCAAACTCGGAACTAATCGAGAGTCCCATCAAGAAATGAGTCATGGAAAAGGTGAACTTGTGCAAATAGCACAGTTCATCAAGATAAAAGCCACCTAAAAAGAGGAATCAAAGCAAATAGAGAGAGTCATCAATATATAAGCCAGGTTAAAGGTGAAATTAAAGCAAATAGCACAGTTCATTAAGATAAAAGCCATGTAAAAAGAGAAATCAAAGCAAATAGAGAGAGTCATCAAGATAAAAGCCAGGTTAGAGAAAATCAATGCTAATAGTAATAGCAAAGTATGAACAATACGGGCAAAGAAATCGCGGCAAAATATGAGCATGCATTGTACATCATCTAGCAATCTTAAAATATCGGCTAAAAGAAAGTAACGAGGAGGGCCACATGTGAACAATCCTAAATTCAAAGAGTTTTTAAGAATAACAGAAGCGCTGAATCAAGTGAATATCATTCCTTTGTTAATGGGTTCGGTGGGGCTTGAGCTTTTGACAGGAGTGGATTGGCAAGCAAGAGATTTAGATATTCATGTGCCAGGTGATGACAGAGGGTGGGCAGTACCTCCGGATCAGAATGTTTTTGAGTGGCCAAAGATTGTTGATGTGATGGTATCGCTGGGATATCAATTAGTCGATTTGCATGAACATGAATTTATGAAAGAGGGTTTGTCGGTTGAGTTTGGAATTATTGATACGTTACCTAGCTTTGCTGGAATTCCCTTAGCAGAATTAATGCTAGAACAAGTTGAAAATAGTAAGTACTATTTATTAAATCACGAGCAATATTTAAAGGTTTATCAAGCTTCTTCTAAAGATAGTTATCGTGCTGATCAAAATAATGATAAAGATAGGGAGAAAATAACTTATTTACATAAGGGGGGAAATCATGCTAAAGAATAGCCTTTCTTTTGCGGTGATCTTCTTTTTAACGGGAACGATATGGCAATTAATAAGTAGTCAGCCCATTTCTTGGTTTGAGAATATAATGGTAAGTTTGTTGGTGTTTCTTGGGTATCTATTTTTTGAATGGACCAACATTCCTTTTGATTGGAATAAAAAAAAGCATAAGAACAGAGAAGAATGATATCTAAGACAGATATCATTCTTTTTTGTTTAAATATAAGAATTTTGATAATATACAAAAAACATTTGAAGTTAACGTTAACGTCAATTGTATACTAAGAAAAAGGAGGTGCTGATGACTGAAGACAATACGTGAAGTAGCTGCAAAATTTGATGTTTCTACAAGGACGATTCGCTATTATGAAGAGCTAGGGTTAATTAGCTCGAATCGTTCTGAAGGCAATCATCGTTTGTATACAAAAAAAGAGTGTGCCAAGTTAAAGTTGATTTTTCGTGGAAAGCGGTATGGTTTTTCATTGGAAGAAATTAAAGAAATGGTGTTGCTATTTGATTATGACAGAACGGGTATGGCCCAGTTAGAACGTACGATTACTTATGGTAATCAGCGGATCCAGCAAATTGATCAAGCCATTGAAGAACTGTTGGAAATGAAAGAAGAGTTGCTGTCTTTGAAGAAGAGCTTTAGTGAAAGGCTCGAAAAACTAGTAGAAGAGAGGGATCGTCATGAATAGTTCGCAATTAGTCGCAAGAAATGCCAGGAAGTATCCTCAAGCACAGGCAGTAATCGGTTTTGAAGGAAGTCTTACTTTTCAAGAGTTAAACGATAAAGTAAATGCGCTTTCAAACGGTTTATTGGAAAGAGGAATTGATAAAGGAGACAATGTCTGTTTGTTTATGCCTAATACATTTGAATTTATCATTACCTATTTTGCTGTGCAAAGAGTGGGTGCTGTTGTTATACCGATAAATGCCAAGTTCACATTAGATGAGGTGCAGTACATTGTCGATCATTGTGAAGCGAAAGCTATTTTCGCACATGAGATTATTTTTTCAGCAGTTGAGAGTATTGAAAAAGTACCATTGAAGATTAAAACGGGAGAGCATGCGCAGAATTGGGAAAGCTTTGAGCAGTTATTGGCCCTTTCTCCTGGAAAAGAAGTTGAGTGTAATCTAACGGAAGATGACTACAGTACCATTCTTTATACATCTGGAACGACAGGTGATCCTAAGGGTGTTCTTTTTAGCTATCGCAATATTTTAACAGTGGCGCAAATGATTGCTGTTGAAATGGAAGTAAAACCAGATAGTAAAATGCTTTTAATGATGCCTTTAACGCATTCAGCCCCTCTACATTTATTCCTCATGTCAGCAACCGTTGTCGGGGCAGCAGTTGTCATTACTCCTACCTTTACGCCAGACCTTCTTTTGAAAGCGGTTGCAACACACCGCACAACACACTTTTTTGGTGCACCGGTCGCTTATTTACTGACCGCACAACACCCAGAATTAAAAAACTACGACCTATCATCGATGAAATGGTGGGTTTACGGAGGGGCGCCGCTTGCCAAGAAACAAATTGATCTTATTGCTGAAAGATTTCACACGGATCGACTAACAAGTGTATATGGCTTAACGGAAGCAGGACCAAGTGGCGCCATCATGTTACCTGAAGAGCATGGGGAAAAGACGGGTAGCATTGGTATGCGAGCACCCCTTCATACGGAGTTAAGAATTGTTGATGAACACGGTCAAGTGATCCCGGTAGGTGAAGTTGGAGAAATTGTCTTGCGTGGAGAAGGCAACATGGTTGGTTACTACAAAAATAAGGCATTAACAAAAGAAACATTTATCGGTGACTGGTTAAAGACTGGGGATTTAGCAAGACGGGATGAAGAAGGCTATATTTGGATAGTCGATCGTAAAAAGGATGTTATTATCTCAGGTGGTGTAAATATTTATCCGAAAGAAATCGAGGACGTTATGATGAAGTATCCCACTATTCAAGAGGTTGCGATTATCGGTCTCCCACACCGTGAATGGGGAGAAACAGTAACAGCCATCTTCTCAGCAACAGAAGATGTAAATAGTGAGGAGCTCAATCGATTCCTTGTTGACCATTTAGCAAAATATAAAATCCCACGTTCCTACCATCAAGTTGACATGTTGCCAAGAAATGCGTCAGGGAAAATATTAAAAAGAGTGTTAAAAGAAGGGGTGGAGCAAGTATGAAAGTATTAAAGGAACCGGAAAAGAAGAGCGGCTATGCAACTAATTTTTTCAAAGAAGACGAGACGTTACTTCATATTTTAAAAGAAAAGCTTCCTCCTGCGTTTTTTGATTACGCAGTTGAAAAATTAACAGCGTACGGCGCGCAATGTGCTGGTCCGATTGATGAACGTGCTAAATACACTGATCGAGAAGGACAACCAGTGCTAAAACAGTATGACCGCTATGGTGAAGAAGTTTCTGAAGTGTGGGTGAATAGCGGCTACAAACAAACAGTAAAAGAATCATACGGTACGGGTATGGTGGGCTATGTGCATAAGGAAATCCCTGAGCTTGGTAGAAAAGGCAACTATATTTACAGTTATGCGCAAGGGTATCTCCTTTCTCAAACAGAGCCAGGATTTTATTGTCCAGTTACTTTATCAATGGCGACCGCCTATCTATTGGATCATTATGGAAATGAAGAAATAAAGAAACGCTTCTTACCGCATGTGTGTGCAACAAATGCTGATGAGGAATTATACGAGGGAGCGACTTTTTTAACTGAACGGCAAGGCGGGTCAGATGTAGGTGCAAATGTCGTGAGAGCAGTAAAAGAAGAGGGACAATACCGGTTGTATGGTGAGAAATACTTTGCTTCCAATGCTGGCCAATGTGGTGTAGCAATGGTGTTAGCAAGAAAGGAAGGCGCCAAAGAAGGAACGCGGGGCTTAACATTGTTCGCTGTTCCGTGGAAACAAGACAATGGCGAGCTAAACCATCTTCGCATTAGAAGATTAAAAGATAAATTGGGTGTGCGTGCTGTCCCATCTGGAGAAGTAGAATTTGATGGTAGTGTTGCCTATGTAGTCGGCGATGAATCAAAAGGTTTTTACTATATGATGGAAGCATTAAACCTTTCTCGGATATGTAATGCTGTCGCATCAAGCGGCATCATGAAGCGAGCGTATGAGGAAGCAAAGCAGTATGCCATGGCAAGGGAAGCGTTCGGTCAAAAGTTGATTGATTTGCCAATGATTCAACAAACACTTTCTCAACTTAAGGCAAAGCTTGAGGTAGAGGTCGCCGCAATTTTTGATTTAGTAGAACTATACGACAAGGTTGTAGCGGGTGAGGCAAGCGATTCGGAGGTTATTCTACACCGTCTCTATATTGCCCTTTTGAAAAAAGAATCAGCAGAAAATGCGATTCATTTTGCCCATGAAGCAATAGAGTTGCATGGAGGGAACGGTTATATAGAGGATTTTATCACCCCAAGGCTTTTACGAGATGCCCAAGTGCTAACGGTATGGGAGGGCACGGCGAACATACTCGGTCAGGAATTAATCCGTCTCGTTAATAAATTCTCTGCCGACGAACTATTTATCAATCAAACGTTTGATCGAATTGCTTTACTAGCTAAAGGTGAACAGACCGCACTCGTTGAAGTAAAGTTTGCTGAAGTGAAACAACAGCTGCAACAATTCGCTAAAGCTGAGCCCCTCGTGCAGCAACTTCAAGCGAAACCATTAATGGAAAAAATGGCTCATCTTTATGAAAGTGTCATCGCATTAGAATATGCGCAGAAATTTAAGGGTAAATATGAAGCGATTGCCGAACTCTACTTAAAGCAAACTTGGGGGAATGCTGATGGAGAAGAAACAAGGGTTTTGGAGTTAAGTAAGATCGTTATATAATCAGTTGCATCCCTAGAGTGCTAGGGGTGTTTTTTTATTTGGGTGGGGGGATGAGATCTGAATCAGGTAGGGTTGTATATCGAGGGAGGGGATTAAAGGGTTAAATAATTCGCCAGTAAGTTTGCTCAAAAGAGAATGTCCACTCAAATGGGTGGAAGGAGGGCAAGAAGTGTTGGGAAATGGGGAATAAGAACACAAGAGTAATGAAAACTACAAGGATGTGTTGTTAAATCAAAAATGCGAACATAGCAAGGCGGATAATACCAAGCCACCAGCGAAAAATTAAAATAACAGCTTGATTTAACAAAAACCTTAATGCAACTCATGCTAATGCCCTAACCCTGAATCAGACTTAAAACTAATTTTTACTTTTTGAAACTAAATGTCTCACAAAATCGTATAGAATAGTAGAGAAGAGTCTAAAAAAAATCCTGGGGGGGATGAAAGATGTCTACAGGAATGCTATCAATTATTGCAATCGCATCTATCGTTATTTGGCTTGCGGTATCGAATGAAGTTTTAAAAACGGAGAATAGTCGCTCGAAGTTGATTACTTTGATGACTGCTGGCACTTTAACAACAGTGATATTGACGATTTCACTTTTTCAAAGCGTGTCATTTAAATGGTAGGTGAAACTTCATGATATTTGAATTTGTAAAAGTCGAAGTATTAATACCAGGCGAATATATTGTGAGATTAAGAGATGAATTGAATGCAATAGGAACATTAACAGTGGGGAATTATGATCAGGTTATATCCTACTCAGAGGTAAAAGGTTACTATAGACCTTTAGAAGACGCTAATCCTTACTTAGGTCAAATTGGGAACATCTCGTTTGGGACAGAATGTAAGATGGAATTTCGTTGCCTATATAGCCGGATGGAAGAAGTGAAAACAATCATCAAACGCATTCACCCATATGAAGAGCCAGTGATCTATTTTCATCCGGTGTTCGTTTAATATAGAAGGGATTTAAACAAGGCCTGATTATAACCAACCTAGGTCTATTGATGATGGCTAGGTTGGTGAAGTTTTTACCTTGTTCATTCGAATCCACAAATTGTATCGAAAACCTCTTAGAATGAACCTCTCTCATCATTTAATCCATTTTTCCGTATATAAAGACTTATTGTGTAATATGATGAACTATAAGCTTACTTTTGAAAAGAGGCGTGCATTTGTCAAAAGTTCATCTCTCTCTTATTTTAGGAATACTTTCTATCATCACACCGTATATTGGACTTGTTATAGGTATCTTTGGAAGCATCTATGCATCAAAGTTATTGTGCAATATTAATGGACCTAAAGAAAGAAAGTTAATTTCTGCTGGAAAAGTATGCAGTGTGATTGGCATTTTCCTTCATACTATTCTGCTCATTTTATTAAGTTTTTCTCTTATTATTTTTTTCTTAACCAGTGTGTAAGCAGAAAAAATCTTTGTGGCTCCCCGCCTTTATAAAAGAATTAGACTGTGCTATTATTTAGGAGGTATATCGTCTTAAAGCAAGATGATATATCTATAGTTAAATGATGAAAATAGGCGAGGCGAAAATAAAAATGTCAAATGATAAAGTAAGGATTGAAAACGATTTCTTAGGTTCGAAAGAAGTGCCAATAGATGCATATTATGGTGTTCAAACCTTACGTGCAGTTGAAAACTTTCCAATTACCGGATATCGCATTCATGAAGAGCTGATCATCGCAATTGCTATGGTTAAAAAGGCAGCCGCGTTAGCAAATATGGACACAAAAAGATTATATGAGGGGCTTGGCAATGTTATTGTACAGGCTGCTGATGAAATTATTGAAGGTAAATGGCATGATCACTTTATTGTTGACCCGATTCAAGGTGGCGCTGGGACATCCATTAATATGAATGCCAATGAAGTGATTGCCAATCGTGCGCTAGAGTTACTAGGGAAGAATAAAGGAGACTATGCACTTCACTTAAGTCCGAATAGTCATGTCAACATGTCACAATCAACAAATGATGCTTTCCCAACAGCGATTCATATTGCTACATTGAATGCATTGGAAAAACTGACACAAACGATGGAGCATATGCTTGCGGCATTTAAGGAGAAAGCAAAGCAGTTTGATCATGTGATTAAAATGGGTAGAACACATCTGCAAGATGCGGTTCCGATTCGTCTTGGACAAGAGTTTGAAGCATACAGTCGTGTAGTCACAAGAGATATTAAACGGATCCAGCAATCTCGTCAGCATTTATATGAAATCAATATGGGGGCAACGGCTGTAGGAACGGGACTAAATGCAGACCCTATTTATATTGAAAGTGTTGTTAAACATATGGCTGAGATTACGGGCTTACCACTTGTTGGCGCCGATCATCTTGTCGATGCGACTCAAAATACAGATGCTTATACAGAAGTTTCTGCAGCGTTAAAAGTCTGTATGATGAATATGTCTAAGATTGCTAATGACATTCGTTTAATGGCATCAGGCCCACGCGCTGGTCTAGGCGAAATTTCATTGCCTGCGCGTCAACCAGGTTCTTCTATCATGCCAGGTAAAGTGAATCCTGTTATGCCTGAAATGATTAACCAAGTGGCATTCCAAGTCATCGGTAATGACCATACCATTTGCCTTGCATCCGAGGCAGGACAGCTAGAATTAAACGTAATGGAGCCGGTACTTGTTTTTAACTTATTACAATCAATCAGTATTATGAACAACGCTTTCCGTGCTTTTACAGATTACTGTTTATCAGGCATTGAAGCGAATGAAACACGTTTGAAAGAATATGTAGAAAACAGTGCAGGGATCATTACAGCAGTGAATCCACATATCGGATACGAAGTCGCAGCACGCATCGCGAGAGAAGCAATCATCAATGGCAAATCCGTTCGTGAACTGTGCTTAAAATACGATGTGCTTACTGAAGAAGAATTGGATCTTATCTTGAACCCATACGAAATGACGAACCCAGGTATCGCGGGTGTGTCTTTGTTAAATAGAGATTAATTTAAATGCTTAGAGTTGATAATGGCTCTAAGCATTTTTGTGTTGTTTTAGTAAAAAAATGTATAAAGTATTTTACATTTTTTGAAGGAGGAATCATTTTGAACGGGATTGTTATTATCTTTTTTTCACTGCTAGTTTTAAGTTTAATACTCATTTTTTTGACAATCAATACGTTACCTCAACTCGGTGATGAAAGGAAAAAATTAATTAAAATGAAAGCACAATCTTATTCCTTTGCAGTAGTTATAGCCGTGTTAGTTTTTGAAATGGGGAAGAAGGTTTATTCAGCTTTTTGGGGAAGCAACACTTATGAAGGAATCTCACCATTCTCCTTTCTACTAAGTATTTGCATTATCTACTTGATTACTTTACTTTTTTATAAGAGAAAATACGGTAATTAAGATGAAAAACCGATACGTGAGTTTAGGAAGTCAATGAAACTATCGCAGGAGGATGTAGCGAAACGTTGCAAAGTAACGAGGCAAACGATTAATGCTATTGAAAATAATAAATATGATCCAACACTGCAGTTGGCGTTTAATTTAGCTGCAATATTGAATACAACTGTGGATGAATTGTTTATCAATGAGTAGTAGGAAATGAGAGAATACACTAGTAAAATTTCTATGGGAATTATTAAATTTTATTTAATTCTATCTATATTATTCATTTTCACCTCAACTTTCATTAAATACAATGAAGAGATTGAAGATAATAGGTGTAACTAACAATGGTACGAAGTCTTAGTGATAATTAGAGTTTAGGTATACTAGATTGGGATTGAATGTGGAAGTCACTGTGGAAGAGCATCACAGTGACTTTCGTAAAAACATTATCTAGATAATAATTATAGGATTTGTTGGTTAGAAAGTGACGGGTAATGAATCGATACTTTGTGAAGAAAGGTTAAATTGCCATTCCACTTTTTCTTTAGGGATTTTTAAAGATAAGTTAGGCATACGTCTTAATAGGGAATTAAAAGCAATTTCTCCTTCCAAACGTGCGAGTGGTGACCCTAGACACATATGCATACCATGACCGAAAGCTAGATGTTGATTTATTTTTCTTGTAATATCTAAATCTTCAGAATCAGTAAAAATTTTTTCATCTCTATTCGCGGCTTTTACCATGACCAAAACCATATCGCCCTTTTTGATTTTATTACCAGATATCTCAACGTCTTCTTTTGCAAAGCGTGGTCCTACAGCAGTTGAAGGGCCGTTATATCTTAAAAGTTCCTCTATAGCAGATGGTATTAATCGAAGATCCTTTTTGAGTAACTCAAGTTGCTTAGGATTTTCAAATAACATCATACTACCTGTAGCTATTAAATTTGAGGTAGTTTCATGTCCTGCGAAAATTAATAAAGTAATCATGGAAATTAATTCTGATTCATCGAGGCGATCTCCTTCAGCCTCGATAGCAATTAACTGACTAATTAAGTCATCAGAGGGGTTCATTCGTTTTCTTTCAACTAATTGTTTCGTATATTCTCCGAATTCTTGAAGGTTTTTTGCAACAGTAGCATCTTGCTTTCCCCATCCAAGCCCCGTAGCAATTGCAGAAGACCAATCTTTTAGTTTTTCACGATCTTCATAAGGAACGCCTAACATCTCAGATATTACATTAATAGGTAATGGATAGGCGTAGTCTTTTACGAGATCCATTTCACCTTTAGAGTGAACATTATCTAGTAACTCATCTGCAATTTCTTGTACTCGAGGTCTCAAACCCTCCATGTATCGAGGAGTAAAAGCTTTTGATACCAACATACGTAATCGCCTATGATCTAATCCATCTAAAAAGAGCATTGATTTACCAGTAAAGAAGGTATCGGGAGCTGACGATTTTTCTTTACTATTAATTTTATCTCTAAAATTCTCTTTTTCTTCAATGGATGTTGGGTCTACTGTAAATTGCTTAGCGTTTTTAAGAATTTGAACAGCTTCTTCCATATGGACAACTATCCAAGTTTGATTATCTGTATCGCCAATAGGGTTAGATATTGGAATAATTGGCCCTATATCACGTGTCTTGGAAAATACGAAAAATGGATTCTCTTCACTTTTGCCACTTAATACACCTAGAACCTCGCTGGAAATATCTGATTTGTTCAGCATCTTAACTTCCTTCCGGTAATTAATTTTATACTCAAATTTGAGTATATTAATAAGCTTACTAAATATCTTTATTAATAGTAAATAAGAGTAAAGTACCTATTGGTGATAGGTCTTAAGTGGGGGAATAATTGCATTTTTCAATGTGTTATTATAAACGTATATGAGTATAAGGAGAAACAACATGTCTATTCAAATTTTTATTTTAAGTAAACTAATGAATGAAGATAATTATCCATACAACATAAAGAAATTGTTATCTGAACCCGTACCGTTAGATAAAATGCGGGCGATTACAGAAAGCAAATTATATTATCATTTCGATTCCTTAGCCAAGCAAGGCTTAATTGAGATTGTAAAAGTGATTAAAGAAGTGCATCGACCAGATAAACAAGTTTATCGTATAACCGAAAAAGGACGTTTGGAACTTCCGAAAAAAATATATAAAGTCTTTGAAGATGCTGATACTATAAATGATATGATCTTAGGCATCGCGAATCTAAATTATGTTAATCCGGACAAGGTGATAGAGATAATAGAAAAAAAGATTATCGAAGCAAGAGAGTTACAAGAGACTAGGGCTCGTTTGGAAATATTGATAAATAATGATAAAGATCACCGCTATAATCGTTTCTTAAGTAATTATTTCTATGAAAGTATACAAAGCAATATCTATTGGTTAGAAAAACTACTGAGCGACTTAAAAAAGGATAATTAGCCCATATTGACAATATTAAAGGCTAGTTCTTGATAATAAAGAGATCTTGTTCTGCATAGGTTTAAGGTACTCAACAAAAAAGCTGTCGAGAAATCGACAGCCAACAAATATATATAACCCCTTGTTTACTCCACATACACCGCCGTACCATAAGCCAATATTTCACTGGCGTTTGCCATTATAGCTGACGTTTCTAAACGTACACCGATAATCGCATTTGCCCCTTTTTCTTTGGCATGCTCTACCATTCGACCGATTGCTTTCTGGCGAGATTCCGTCATCATATCTGTATATTCCGAGACTTCTCCACCGACAATCGTACGTAATCCGGCAACGATATCTTTTCCAATATGTTTCGATTGGACTGAATTTCCCCTAACAAAACCTTTTAACTCTTTTATTTCTTTACCTGGTATTGTTTCAGTAGTCACGATAATCATTTAATTCATCCTCCTCTTTTCTACGAACGTTTCTTACGATGAAATAGAATATTAGTGGTACCGGTGCTTGAATTAAGGCGATAATACCCCAGAACCAATGATTCATTCCATTTTTCTTTGCATTAGTAAATAAAAAGATACTTTGTGATAATAAAATAATTGCTACTAAGAATAGTAAAAAGAAATCAATATTCGTCATGTCGCACCTTCTCTCTATGTTTTTGGATTTGCAGAAAGGTATAACAGATGACAAGAAGGACTGTAAGACCTTGTAATGTGATAAAGACAACTGGTATTTGGGTTAATGTTGTAAAAAATAAAACAAGAATAAGTGTTGCTATTCCGCTGAATAAGAGTAATTCTCTTCGCCATTTTTTGCTAGCTTCATCCTTTTCTGCGATGACCATTTTTTCAAACCAATCTTCACTAGGAGTAGAGATGGGGTTATTTTCCTCAAACTGTGCAAAAGAACGTTTCATTTCTTTTGAAAAATCTTCTTCATCCTTGTTTGATAGGATTTTCCATTGTTCCTGGGCCTTTCTCATCTTCACCCATCTCCTTTCGAATGGTTTTAATTCCGCGATGAACTCTAGATTTTACTGTTCCTTCAGCAATTCCAAGCATTTTGCCAATCTCATCATACGCATAGCCATAATAATGTTTTAAAATAATCGGCACTCTTAATTCATCTTCTAATTCACCGAGAGAAGCTAATAAGAAATCCCAATCTTCATTTCGTGACTGTGCCTGCCATTTTAATTTCCGCATATGTTGTGCTTTAAAGGCATCAGCTCGCTTCTGGCGCCTTTTTTGATCGATATATAATTTTGTACCAATGGATATGAGCCAAGTGGAGAATTTCGATTTCACCTGAAATTGATTTAGTTTTTCAATCGCTTTTGTCATTGTCTCTTGTGCCAAATCCTCAGCTTCTTCTCGATTAAGGGTGAGCTTCATTAAATAATGAACGAGAAGGGGATAACTCTCCTTAAATAAGTGAGCTAACGCCTGGTTATCGCCTTTTTTCGCTGCTTTAATCCATTTTTTCTCTTCCAAACCTTGCCCCCCTTTTCTTTGGATTTACTATTATGACGATTAGTGTTCTCCTTTCGTTCACGAAAAATAAAATTTTTTGAATGGAGATAGAGATTATATCTTGTTATTGCATAGAAGTTATGCGAGTGGATAAATATGTAAATGATTAGAATGTTCAATTATATCCTTATTTTCAATGACATGGACCCTCTGGTGGCATGACTACAGAGGAAAGAGCCAGCAGTATCTAGGCGTGTGTGCTATACAATCTCCATATAAACTTGGGCGGTGGTATCTTTTAAATATGTGTCAGCTTCATCCAATCAATACGGTAATTCTTAAATGAGCGTTTATAGTTAAGACTGAACGCAAAAGATGTTTACGCGCAAAAGAGAAAAGAGGAAGTCAGAGAACTGCGCGTAAATCGTGTATACGCGCAAAAGAGAAAAGAGGAAGTCAGAGAACTGCGCGCAAATCGTGTATACGCGCAAAAGAGAGAAGAGGAAGTCAGGGAACTGCGCGCAAATCGTGTTTATGCGCAAAAGAGAGAAGAGGAAGTCAGGGAACTGCGCGCAAATTGTGTATACGCGCAAAAGAGAGAAGGGGGAAGTCAGGGAACTGCGCGCAAATTGTGTATACGCGCAAAAGAGAGAAGAGGAAGTCAGGGAACTGCGCGCAAATTGTGTTTACGCGCAAAAGAGAGCAGGGGAAGTCAGGGAACTGCGCGCAAATTGTGTTTATGCGCAAAAGAGAGAAGAGGAAGTCAGGGAACTGCGCGCAAATTGTGTTTACGCGCAAAAGAGAGAAGGGGGAAGTCAGAGAACTGCGCGCAAATCGTGTATACGCGCAAAAGAGAAAAGAGGAAGTCAGAGAACTGCGCGCAAATTGTGTTTACGCGCAAAAGAGAGCAGGGAAAGTCGGAGAACTGCGCGCAAATCGTGTATACGCGCAAAAGAGAGCAGAGGAAGGTTGAGAACTGCGCACGATTGTGTTTACGTACAAAAATCATAAGAAAGAAAACAGATGATGTTGGTTTAAACTACCGTAGATAATAGTTGTTGCAAATTCATAAATAATCAAGAGTGTTCATCGTTAGATTGACATTGACGGAAGAAAAGTGCTGCTAAAAAAAGTAAGGATAAAGATGTGTCTACTCCCCCTCTCAGAAATCCAAAAAGAAAACTGCCGGTCTCAAGGAGAAAATAGAAGAGAAGATGTTGGTTTGTCTAGCTGCTTTTGGCGCTTTCATTTTGCATGGTTATCTTATGGATATCACGCCGATGTACATGTCACCCTGATTCCACAGTTCATTCATCGTGCGAAAATCCCCCAAAACGTTGACTTGAAAAAAAGGCCCTGAGTTCCCCCAGAGCCTTTAGATGATTAATATGCTTTTTTCAGAAGGACCTTATTGGCTGTTGTGTAAAGCATGACAACTACTAAGGCACATACGATAAAGGTAGGTAGCATATATGTTCCGTTATATACGAGTGAGTAAAGTGCGACAGGTTGATCTGCCGGAGCATAGGCACCAAATAGGATAATGCCTGATAAATAATGGCATAAGAAGCGTAAGAAACTTCCTAAGAAAACGCCACTAATAACATACATGTTTGCTTTGGCAAATTGGCCGTCTTGATAATTTTGCACAACTTTATTCATATAGATGCCTGCGAGTCCGACAACAGCAAAGGCTACGAAATAGTCAATGATCCAAGAGGCGAAATGAAAAGGAACAGCTCCTGTTAAGATTTGAAGTCCTCCTAATAGTAAGCCCGTTAAGACGCCGCCTTTAACACCCCAACGAAAGGCCATTAAGAAAACCGGTACCATAGCAAGTGAGATGGACCCACCTTGTGGCCAAAATCTCCCCATCAGTAAGCCTGATAAGAAATCAAGTAATAATGCCAAAGCTGCAAATATAGCAATTTCCACCATAAAAAGTGTTTTATTTTGTTTCATGTTTTTCCTCCTTCTCCGAAAAGAGAAGCGAACGAGTAAACCTGTATTACTTTTTTGTCATGAAAAAAAGCAATACATAGGCGGTGATGGATGCCTAGTATTGCTCATATCCAAAACCACGATCCCTACGCTAGCATTATCTAACAGGTTCTTAGGGTCAGAACGAACTCGCTCACTCTCAGCCATATTAGGCTCCCCTTGTGGAAGTATTAAATTTATCCTCGGTTAGAATATACTATGACTTTCATCAGAATTCAAGAATCTTTTTTTGGTAGTAAAAAAACAGATTATTTGTGAAACTTATTCCCTAGATAGTCGTAGAATAATCAAGGAGTGATTGATATGAAGAAGGTTTTTGAAGTAAACCATCATGGAAATCATATATTAATCGAAAATTATTGGATTAACGGAGAAAAGTTGTATGTAAATGGTGAATTACAGGATGAAAATTTAGGTCTAGCATTAAGAGGGGATTTGAAAGGTAAGTTAGAAGATTCAAGTGAAATTAAAGTAACTATTGGCGGTTTCTTTACTATTAATTGCAAAATATTTCTTGAGAATCGTTTAATTTTTTCATCTTAATAAAACTTACGGGGGTAGAGGGTATGGTAGGGTCAATAGATCCTGATAGGTTTATAGATCATTGGTTAAGAGAAGATTTTAAAACAATTTATGAAGCAACTTCAAAAGTGTTTCAAGGAATGGTTTCATTATCGGCATTTATTGAGATGAGCGCAGCTTTTAATAAAGGTGTGCGTAGTTATCATCTTACGTCACGGACGGATGTCATAGGCATTGGTCAGTTCGTATGGGTAGATAACTCAAAAGCAAAAGCAGTTGTGGTTGGATTCGATGATAAATATACAATTGTCAGTCTCTATTTGAAACCCTACTTTGTCTTTCCAGAAACAGATAAGATTTATACAAAGAATGAATACATTATGCCAGTGATGGATGATTGGTTTGTTTTCTGGGGTGGCACAAATGAATTTATTAATTACCATTACGTATATGAACATCAAAGGTACGCGTATGATCTATTAAAGGTGAAGGATGGCTCTACATATAATGGTAGACCTGAAAAAAATGAGAGTTATTACGCATTTGCAGAGGAAGTTATCGCCCCTCAAAATGGCAAAGTAATAAAAGTGGTTGATGGTCTCGATGATAATATTCCAGGGCAGATGGATGAAGAACACCCCCCAGGCAACTATATTGTGATAGAGCATGCGCATAAGGAATATAGTATGATTGCTCATTTTAAAAAAGACAGTATCATTGTCCAAGAAGGAGAAGAAGTTCTTCAAAAACAATTACTTGGCAAATGTGGGAACTCGGGTAACTCTTCTGAAGCGCATATCCATTTTCAAATCATGGATTCAGAAGATCTTCATAAAGGAAAATCAGTTCGCATTCGTTTTAAAAATGGTGTAGAACCGATTCAAGGAGAAATCGTAACAAATCATTTAACAAAATACCTTAATCGATTCGAAGAGAAGTTCGACAAGGTTGAAAATACGATGACAATAGCAGACTATGTTTTTGGCCGTTCCCAGAGCAATTATTCAGCTTTTTAAATAGAGAAATACAGTTAAATGGAGGTCGCTTGTGCCGGCCTCCTTGCCCACAATTCAATCAAACATTTATTTAAATCGCAAAAAAAGTGGTTTGATAATAATCGTTGCTCTTTTCGTAAGACTCAGTGCGGTTTTTTAACGTATCAACTAATAACTGGATACTGTGATTCAAGTTCGTTCCTTTGATCAACACATAAGAGAAGGAATGTTCTTCTTAAAGCCTTCCAGCTTCTACAGGCCGTATGTCAACTCCTCTTTTATAGTTACCTCGGAAAATAAGGAGCGTCTAAGCTACTTTTTACACTCCTCTTTATTCCTTGTGTAGAGCTGATGAACGTCGATTTGACGCTAATTTGATGTAATTCAATCAAGTGCCTTTTTCGTGACCTACTCTTGGTCATATAAGTCCTCTATCGAATGAAAATGCCTTTCCATATGTGGGTGAACAGAAGGTCAATAAGCAATCTTCTGCAAAGGGGTTCTGGACAAACTCTTTCGCATTGGTTTGCCTTTCCACAAGCCAATATCTACTGCTATGGTGCCTGCCACTATCAATTACTTATTCGCTATTCCCAATTGTAACATGATAAGATAATTGCTCATGAGTGGCTCGTAATTGTGCGATAACACTTAGCAAAATAGCTTTACCAATCGTAAAGCTAGCTCCGATTCGTATGAACCCTGGGGCAACTTGTTTTTTTATGCTAATTATAGAATCGATCTTTCGACACCTCAAAACTGAATAAGTGTTAAACAGAAGGAGAATAAGCTCTAGGTAATGATGATTCTAAATTTAGTCATATGAAACTAAATAAACGTGTGCCGATTGAATATCGACACACGTTCAATGTTCAGCTTTTTATGTTGTCTACGTGACAGGGACAAGACAAAAGATTACGTTTTTTAAACTAACTTCATGGCTAAAGAATCAACATTCTTATTTAGCCATGCTAACTGCTTTGTTGTCAGCCTAGCAATTTTTAAATATTCTTTTGGTAACTTTCCATATGGTTCGTAAAAATTACTGACAGCTAGCTGAAAGAAATACAGATACGGCATATGGAACAAATCGTACTTAGTCAAGGTAAACCACTTTGAATAGTTATCTATATAACGTTTAAGAGCATTAGATTCAATTTTTCCACTCTTAGCAACAGGGTCCGCATAAGCGAAAGACATCATTACTTCCCAACATGCAGGTAAATGACAGGCGTCTGTCCAATCAATTGTATATAATTTTGTTTCCTTACATATGATTTGAGAAGTATAATAATCTCCATGTGAATTAGTACATGTAAACTTAGAATAATCAAACGTATAGTTATTAATTGTATCTAGATACTCTAATCGGTTAATAATATCTTTCATAGTTGTCGTATCGTTTGACTGTTGTGCTTTTTTAAAAGTCTTGAGGTAGGATTTTTTTGCCTTAATAATTTGACCGTTAGTAAATAATTCTTTATTAATCATTCCTGTTTTTAATTTGGGGGTTTGAGATAATACATGTTGAATTTTTCCTAAATTTTGAGCGGATACATCCTTAAACCAGTCAGTTCCATTATTTAAGTCATAAATTTCCCCATCTATATATTCTTGTAAGTGGTATTTTTCCCCGTTTATGGAGAATGAATAAGTTCCTTGATTAGATTTAATAACTTGTGCTACAGGAATTTCGTTTTCGTAAAGGTACTTAACCAATTTGCCTTCTATTTCGGTATCTTGAATATAGGAAGGAATACGTTTTAGAACGTAACTTCCTTTAGATGTATTTAAATAATAGGTTGCAGATATATTATGATCGGTAAGTTGTGTCATGTGAGTAATTTTTAAATCGAACTGTTCGTTCAGTATATCTTTCATTATATAAAAGTTCATTAATTACACTCTCCTCGATGAATTATTTTTGAGAAAAGCTATGAACCAGACTTAAACATAAGTTATTCAAACAAAAATCCTCCTTCATTAATCTGATTAATATTCTATAAAGCATATAGAGTAATATCAAGTAAAACAAAACGGTAATAACTAAGTTATTTCCTCTAGATAGTTTCTTTACACATAGTTATAGTTTTTATATTAGTCTGCTCTGGTTGGTTGATAGTTACTTTATTTCTTTAAATAAAGGGAATTCTTCTAGTTATGTTGCTAAAGGGGTAGAATAGTGACAATTGATTGATAAAAAGAGAAGACCCCAATCTTTTATAGAATGGGGTCGATTTTTACTCGTTTTTAATTAAAGGAGTTAATTCGCTTTTTTTGTGCAGTAAAGTCAACGTATGCATCGCTCTAGTTGCTGCGATATATAATAAGCCTTTGTCAAATTTAGATTTATATACATCAGCATTTGCAAAAGGAATGAGTACCTCATCAAATTCCAATCCTTTAGCTAATTGGATTGTTGTTACGGTTATCCCTTGCTCAAATGTTTCACTGGTATCACTTAGTTTATTAAGTGTAAAAAACTGTTTTAGTTCATCATAAATTTGATTTACTTGTGCTTCACTTTTACAGATGATACCTAAACGATTAAACGAGTTATTTTGGAACTGGATGATTAATCTTTGTAATTGATCAATCAAAGAATGCTGGTTTGTATACGATATAATTTCTGGTTTTTCTCCATGGCGATCAATTGCTTCGATGGAGTAATCCGGCATAAACTGCTTCGCAAAAGCGATAATTTCATAAGAGGATCGATAACTTTTTTTCAGTTCTACAAATTCCATTCTATCAAATATGTTACTGAAGGATTGATCGGAATTTAAACTAAAAGGATTCAACATTTGACCAAAATCACCTAAGATTGTTTTCTTGCACCTAAATATTTTATTGATTACAGCGTAATGAACGGGACTGTAATCTTGCATTTCATCAATAACTAAATGCTTAACTAAGTTAAACGACTCGATGCCCTCAAAATAGTAGATACAATATATATATGGAAAGACATCTTGATATTCTAGTCTTTCTTTATTCCAATTTAGTGCATCAGCATTATTTATCACATTAAAGAAATGTATATAAATAGATTGGGCATCACTAAATTTTAAATAGCTGCTAAGTCTTTTTTTTAAGTCTATTTTGGAAGGGATGTTTTTAATTTCTGCTGCTTTACTCTTCTTTAAAATGTCCAAGACATCATTAGATAACTCATCCAACCGTTGTTTTACTGGGAGGTTATTATAACTATGGAATCTTGATAAAAGGTATTCCTTTGTTATGATCGTATCACCAAAATGCATATTTTCATCCGGTTGGAAGATGTTTGAATCAATATTCTTTATATAATTGCTCAATTGCTTAAAAAAAGCTAATGAGGATTTTAGTTTTACTCGAAGCGTATAGTTAGAATGAGGTTCCTCTATGATTCTTTTGGTTTGTTCGTATAAAGATTCAGCTTTTATATTATTTGGAAGAAGAGCTGTGGCAATATCATCAAATGTCTGTTCACGAACTGGGTCTTCACCCAGTTCAGGCAAAACATTTGCTATAAAATCAGCAAATATTTTATTCGGTGATATGATTGTGATCTGATCAGACGATAGCTTTTCTTTGTGCTTGTAAAGCAAGTAGGCAATGCGATGCAGAGCAATGGCTGATTTTCCTGAACCAGCAACTCCTTGAATGACGAGAGTATGAGCAGATTCATTTCGTACAATCTTATTTTGTTCTTTCTGTATGGTTGATATAATTGTTTTCATTCGATCATCAGACGTTGTACTCAATTCTCTTTGAAGGACATCATCTTGGATAGTCATAGAGCTCTCTAATGCATACTGCAATTGCTGATCCTTAATTTTATACTGTCTTTTTCGGCTGATTTCCCCATGTATCATACCAACCTGTGCTTCATAAGCAGCTTGCCCAAGTTCGTATTCATAATACATACTCGATATCGGTGCTCGCCAATCGTAAATTAATATATCGTTATCTCGATCAGCTAGGTTGAACTTTCCAATATAAAATTCTTCTACCTCATCGCCATCCTCAAATTTAAAATCGATACGACCAAAATAAGGTGATTCTAAAAGCTTTTTTACTTTATTTAATTGACTATAGTAAAAGTCAATTGTTTTATCAATATTAGTCATAGACCGATAATTTTGGTACATCTCCATCGGATCAGCAGTAAACTCGGATAAATAATGCTTTAAATCATGATAATCTGCATCGTCTTTTTTAATTTTATGATTGATGTAATCTTTTTCTTCTTCCAAATGACTAATCATTTCTTTTAATCGTATACTTTCTTCCTGGAATATATCAGATGTCATTATAGCACTCCTTTCTTATACTTAAGTTTTCATAAATATAGTGTAACTGGCTTAATCATGTATCTCTCCTTGTTGGTATAAAACCATTTCCTGAGTAGGATAACCAAATTCAGTCAGAAGTTCTGCTTCTCTAAAACCTAGTTGAATTAATGCATTTCGGTAGCCTAGGTCAGCTTTATCTCCTTTTCTAAAAGACGTGATGTGGACTTTTTCGTAATTTGCCAAATCGGTCATCTTTATAAAAAGATGTATAATCTCTGGTTTATCATATAAAGGATGAACCCCCAGGAAATCAATTCCCCCATTTATGTGGGAAATCAACATATTTCCAATGATTAATCCATTTTCTATCATGATGAAGGCACGTCTGTCAGCAATGTATGTTTGAAGTACCTTTCTATGCTCTGCTTCTTGCAAGTGAGGAAAGCCATCAATTACGAGGCTTACAAAAGCCATCCAAGATGGTACATCATCCTTGGTAGCTTCTTTAATTATTCGTAAGTTCTCTAATTCTTTATTGTTACTCGTCTGAGTCCATTCATGATTAAATTGGAATCGTAACTGTAATGGATAATAGTCTTTTTCCTCACGGTATTGAAGGGGTGATTTCTTATACATTGCTTTAAATATAGTGGTAAATGCTTGCTGACTCTCGTAACCAGCAACCAATGCGATTTCTAGAATAGACTTATCGGAGAATACAAGCATCTTTGCTGCCTCAGTTAACTTTCTTCGCTGTACATAATCATGAATAGTCATACCTACTGTTTGTGAAAATACCCTATGCAGATAATACTTCGAATAATGCAAGGCATGTGCAACAAGTGCTAGGTTCATTTTCTCTGATAGATGAGCTTCGATATAATCAATGGTATCCATAATTAGATTCACTTTTTTCAAAGCTTGACCCTCCCTCACAAATAATAACAAGAAAACCTAAAGATCTTTTCATTATTCTTGCTCTTTTCTTACACATATACTAGCGGATGCCAGCAATATTATATTTAAATATGACAATGAAGGGAGAGTAATATACATTTAGTATTGGAAATGAGGGAATTTATACGGATAACAAACTATTTTTTTGTTGATAGCTCATACTATCATTACAATGTTAGGTGGAATTCAGAAGTTTACTTATATATTGAAATAACTATCACCTTAAAATGGACAATGCTTAAAAAGAGGTGGTTTGGTCGAGTAGAAAAGGAACGAATAGAACCTGTCACTTGTTCCATTCATCCCATTTAATCAAACGTTTGTTTAAATACTAAGCTTCAGTACCATATTTCAACGTATTGACCAATAATTGCGTATTGCGATTAAGGTTTGTCCCTTTGGTCAGGATATAAGAAAAGGCTCGTTTTGCATAAAGGCCATCTATCGGTACAATCTTCAATAGACCGTATGTTAATTCCTCTTGTATGGTTGCCTCGGATAGTAAGGCGAGTCCTAGTCCACTTTTTACGCTACTTTTTATTCCTTGGGTAGAGCTGATGATGAAGGTGGATTTGACTCTAATTTGATGAGATTCGATTAGATGGTCAAATGATTGCCTTGTCCCCGAACCTTCTTCACGGATAATCCATTCTTGATCATGCAAATCTTCTATCGAATGAAAATTTCCTTCATAGGCAGGTGAACAGACAATCACTAAACGATCTTCTGCGAAGGGTGTTTGGACCACCTCTCTTGCATAGGTTTGCCCTTCCACTAAACCGATATCTACTTCTAACCGCCTCACACTATTAATCATCTGATCTGAATTACCAATCGTCACATGGAAGGATAACTGCTCATGAGTTGCTTGTAATTGTGCGATCACGCTCGGCAAAATGTATTCACCAATTGTAAAACTAGCTCCGATTCGTATGAGTCCTGAGGCAACTTGTTTTTTCTCATATAATGTTTCTTTAAGCTGTTGATACACATCCCATATTTTTAAGCCTTGATTATAAAAAAGTTCCCCTTCTGCTGTTAAGTGGACTTTTTTTGTTGTGCGCTGAATGAGTGAGGTCGCAAATTCATTTTCCAGGTTTTTTATATGGACACTAACGGTTGGTTGAGATAACGCCCTTTGTTTAGCTGTTTTTGTAAAATTTTTCTCGCGTGCGAGGACAAGAAACGTCTCAAGTTCCTCCATATGCATGATAACCACCCCATTTATTAATAAAATGAATAAGTATTATTATATATATTTATTTCCAAAATAAAAAGGACAAAACTATACTGTAATAGAGAAAGGGGAGGCAGCAATGGATTTAAAGTCATCTTTGAGAACAGGCTCCTTTTATTTTGGAATAGGAACGACATTGATTATTGCAATTATGGCTGGCCTTCTCGCCAAACTACCTTACCTGACGATAATCGGTCATCTTGTTTTAGCCATTTTGCTAGGTATAATTTGGTCTCATACGATTGGTTGGAACCGTTCATATAAAGTCGGTGTTGATTTTTCTAGTAAAAAATTATTAAGACTAGGCATTATCTTGTTAGGTTTGCGCCTTAATTTATCCGATTTAGCTCATGCAGGTGTAAGTACTTTTCTTTATGCGGCATTCTTATTATGTGTCACCCTCATAGCAGTTTATAGCTTCGCTAGGATGCTTCGTGTGGATAAGACATTAAGTTTATTAACGGCATGTGGTACGGCGATTTGTGGTGCGGCTGCGATTGTGGCGATTGCATCTGTTGTCAGAGCGAAGGAAAGTGTGACTGCTGTCAGTGTCGGTGTGATTGCTGTGCTTGGTACGCTATTCACGTTACTTTATACATTTCTTTATCCGATTTTACCAATAACCGATTACCAATATGGTATGTTAACTGGAGGCACCCTGCATGAGATTGCGCACGTTGTTGCTGCTTCTTCTGTTGGTGGTGTGGAGGCAGAGAATATCGCCATCATCGTTAAACTAACAAGAGTCATTTTACTTGTACCAGTGGCCATTCTTATCGGCTATTATATGAAGAAGCGGGAAAGTCAAGAGAGCGCAACAAAGAACAAGTTACCTATTCCTTGGTTTATTTTCGGTTTTCTCGCAATGAGTGCCATCAATACGTTGGGGTGGTTGCCGACTGAACTTGTTCAATGGCTTATTAGTGGATCATATTTATTATTAGCGATGGCAATGGCGGGCTTAGGGCTAAATGTAGAACTCTCCGCTTTTAAGAAAATGGGCCTGCAGATTTTTTATGCGGCATTACTTGGTACGATACTGCTTGTTTTATTAGGATTTATCATTATTTTTATGATGTAAAGGGTCACATGAAGTGTGGCTCTTTTTTTTGTTCCATTGTATGATAATAAGAATATATTTCCATTTTATATGTATGAAGGAGTAAGTATGAAAAGTATATACCTCGCTATCGTTTTAAGCGTATTAGTTCTCATCGGTTGTGAAAAGGGAGAGCCGATGGTGTTATTGAACGAGCCAATTAAAGCTATTCATTTTTCACCATCAAAAGGCGTGGGTGAAATAAATGAAACCATCCTTTTTTCTATCAAAGAAGATGCAGACATAAAAACAGTGGAAAAAGTCATTTTAACAGCTGTAAAAGAGCCAACAGTAATAAATGAAAGACTGCCAGATTATGATGTAATGGTTGAGTATAAAAAGGGTTTGCCTACTCATGCCATTCATTTATGGGTAGGAGAACAAGATGAACCTAGTATTCTCATGTATATGGTTAATGATGGGGAGACGTATTTGACCACAGGCGACATGACGAATGTGTTAAGGGAGATGCTTAAGAAATGATTATAAACGAACAAGAGCAAAAAATAATAGAATGGACCAGATTCAAGTTCGGCTTAGCTCATTATGATTTATGTCGTAGTAGTTACAGTCGCCGTGTAACACTTTTTAATGAAACAGTTTACCAATATTGTATGGAGTGGTTTCCTAAAGAGGCAGGTATTGTTGAGGAAAATTTAAATCCTGAGGGAACGGCAGTAATTACGATCGATTTGCAAACAAATAAGGTAGAATCCGCTATTTTTGTGGAAGGGAAAACATATGCAAAGCATGGTGTTGTCTTTCAACAGCGGGATGTAGAAAGCATTATCAAATGGATAGAAGCGGAAACGAATTTAATATATGGTAGGCATTTTCAACTGGATTCTCATAAAGGGGACAAGTACGTTTTTAAAGAATGTTATAAAGGGATAGACATATCTCCACCTGGTTATATTGAACTGAAATTAAATAGTGAAGGGAAACTCGTTTTTTATAGTGTTTATGGGCAATTTCTAAAAGAAGAAGTAGTGAAAGAAGAGGAATATACATTGACCGTTGAGCAAGTAAAGAAAGCTGCCCAATCGCAAATCAAACTGATACATGATCCTTCCTTTGAAGAGGAAAAAATCCACGCTGTATATGCTGTAGAGGAAATTTATATAGCCAATGATCTTTCGAAAACATTTCCTTTTGAAGGTTTTACCGATAGATGTGGACGTATTGAATTGGAAGAGCTATTGGTTTGGTCGGAGCCGTTACAAAATAACTTCACTCGGAGTGAGTTGATGTTGATAGAAAATATCTCAGCAAAACAGGCATTCACGAATGAACCTAGTGCTGATACTGAACTGATTAATGAAAGTGAAGTAACTGCTTATATTGACGTCGTTCAAACGTTTTTAAGACAAGTATACCCAGAGTATTCAGGGGAATGGTTATTAACTTCTTTCAATCGGGATATTGGTTATATTCACGCAAATTTAAAAGGAAGTAAGAGCCACTCGTTTGTTTTCCAGCGGAAACTGAAAGTCTTTATCGATCCCCGTTCGCTCGAGGTGATTAATTATATAGACAACCAGATATTAAGTGATCAATTTAAATCGTATGATGGCCCGGATGAGGTTGTCCTATCAAAAGAAAAAGCCTATGAAAAAATCAAGGAATTCATTGAGTTAAAACCTAGTTATGTGTATGACTTTGATACACGAAAATATATTTTAAGTGCAATGATTGATAGTTTGTATGGGGTTGATGCCAATACAGGTGAGGTTTTCTTGTTGGCGGATAGGAAGTGATGGAGTGGTGGATTTAGTAACAAGATTGCGAGATCGGGGAGTAAAAGTAACCGAGATACCGAAATGGGGTCTTATTTACAATATCGCTGGGAGCAGTCAATTGCTAGTCACTTGAATAAGAGTGAAGAAGAAGAGATTCATTTATATGATAAAGGGAGAATTTGTGGGTTTCTATGGCACGTTTTTAGTTATGAGACAGTCGCTTGTCTAGAAGGAGAACAGGCTAGAGGTAGGTTAGATCAAATGAAAAATATGTCTTGTTATATATTTTACGAGATGGATGCTGCTGCGTATATCATTGATCGGGTAACATCACTCAAGGCGATTGATTTCGAGAGAGAAAGTGATATTTATGTGGTGGATGTTGATTTTACTTGGACATATATAAGGACACATGAACCCCCGTGGTACAATCCTTATTTTTATCATCATAAAGAGGTTGAGAGAAGATGACTTATAAACTGGTATTCTTTGATGTGGATGGAACGATAACGAGTGAAAAAGATGGGAGTATACCACCGACAACTAAGGTAGCGATTAGAAAACTGATGGAGAAAGGTATACACGTTGTTGCGGCTACTGGTAGACCATTATCCATGTGTGAAGAGTTGCGGGAAATAGGAATTGAGACATTTATAACAGCTAACGGAGGGTATGCCAAGCATCAACAGACGGTCATACATAAGATTCCATTTAATAAAGAGAGATTAATAGACGTGATGAACTTTGCAGAAAAAATGAAACATGGTTTATCTTTTTATACTGAATCCTTTATATGAATGGTGTCAAAGAAGAAGCTATTCTTACAGCACTTAATGAGACTTTATCTCTTGCTGATTATCCGAGTACACAGCCTGCTATTCTTGAGGAGGAGGTCTATCTTTTATGTTTATTTGCGAATGATAGAGTAGTAGATATTTATCGGCAAACGTTTCCTTATTTAATCTTCAAGAGGTGGCACCCTTATATCTTAAATGTAGTTGAAAAAGAGGTATCTAAGTATGTAGCAATAAAAGAAGTATTAGCCTATTTCAATGTGTACCCCCATGAAACAATTGCTTTTGGTGATGGCGACAATGACATTGATATGGTGAAACTTGTTGGGCTAGGAATTGCGATGGGGAATGGTAGCCAAGGCGTTAAGACTGCTGCGGATTATGTGACTTCTAGGGCAAGTGAAGGAGGGATTTATGAGGCATTAAAGAAGTTCAATATTTTATAAGAAGGAGGTTCGTTATGAAGGAGAATATATATGATCAAGCATCCTTTTTTGAAAAATATAGCCAAATGACACGATCGGTAAAAGGCTTAGAAGGAGCTGGAGAATGGCAAACATTAAAAGGTATGCTGCCGACCTTTCAGGATAAAACCGTCTTAGATTTAGGTTGTGGTTTCGGTTGGCATTGCCGATTCGCGGCAGAGCATGGAGCTAAATCAGTTGTGGGAGTAGACATTTCTGAAAAAATGATCTCGAAAGCAAAAACAATGTCACAAGACTATGAAAATGTTACATATATTCGATCCACAATAGAGGATATGCAAATAAAGGAGAGGCATTATGATGTGATAGTAAGTTCGCTTGCCCTACACTATGTACCTGACTTTGAAGAAGTGGCTAATAATGTTCATAAGGGATTGGTAAAAGGAGGACAATTTATTTTTTCTGTAGAACATCCTATTTTTACAGCACAAGGTAGTCAAGATTGGTTCTATGATGTACAGCAAGAGGTTTCTCATTTTCCTGTCGACCATTATTTCTTTGAAGGAGAAAGACAAACAACCTTTTTGGGAGAAAAAGTAACGAAATACCATAAAACTTTGACTACTTATCTTGATGGCTTACTAAAGCAAGGTTTTCAAATCACAAGAGTAGTGGAACCAAAGCCACCAGAACATATGATGCATACAGAGGAAATGAAGAATGAAATGAGAAGACCCATGATGATCATCATTTCGGCGACTAAATAAGAGTAGCTAAATATCAATGATGATTGGTTGTTGAAGAAAGGAGTAGATGATTTGGTCGTTTCAAGAGATTATTCTCTTAACCAGTTTTATGAAATTCCGCCATATACGTACAATCCGGTAGCAGGAGCTTTATGTATGGGGTTGAAATTATGACGGAGTTCCAACTTTGTCATAGAGTAAAGGAACTCATGTCGGGATTTGATAAACCGTGGTTTATTGCGGGTGGTTGGGCGATTGATTTGCATATCGGTCAAAAGACTAGAGAACATAAAGATATTGAAATCGCTGTATTTCGTCATGATCAAGCGCATGTAAAAAATCACCTTAAACAATGGAGGCTTCAGAAAGTGGTGAATGGTGAACTAGTTATGTGGGAAGGAGAAAACTTACAGCGACCGATTCATGAAATTCATTGCCAGAATGTGATAAATGGTACTTCTTTAGAGGTATTGTTAAATGAAATCCAACATAACGATTGGATCTTTAGAAGAGATGAGCGTATTCGTTATTCATTTGAAAAAATGAAGTCCGTAAACAAAGAAGGCATTCCTTATTTGAGTCCCGAAGTGGTGTTGTTATATAAAGCGAAAGATACGAGAGCGAAAGATCAAGAGGACTTTCTTCGAGTCGTCGATTTCCTATCTTCTGAAGAAAAGAAATGGCTACAAACGGCGATGCAATTACATATGCCATATCATAAGTGGTTAGAATTACTGTAAGATACTGAAATACACTTACTTAAATGGATCAGGAGGATACCTAGTGATGGATATAATGAATATGACAGTAACCTTAGCATTATTAGGCGGGCTATTGGCATTTTTCTCTCCGTGTACGCTACCGTTATATCCGACTTTTATCTCTTATATTACCGGGGTATCGGTAAATGACCTGAAACAAAAGCATGGTGCACAGTCGAAGGTAATCCTTCATGCGGTTGCGTTTTGTTTCGGATTAGCATCTTTAAACTATGTATTGGGTTTTTCTGCGAGTTTTCTTGGGGAGTTTTTTAGAGAATATAATGATCTCATTCGCATGTTTGGTGGGATTTTCCTTATTATGATGGGGATATTTTTAATGGGTCTTTTTCAGCCGAAACTTCTTATGAAGGAGATACGCCTCTTTAAATATAAACAAGCAGGAACTTTTTTGAGTTCATACTTAGTAGGCGTCATTTTTGCTGCCGCTTGGACCCCATGTATTGGCCCCATCTTAGGTGCTATTATTTACGCTAGTTTGGCTCAACCACCAGAACAAACTTTTATCCATATTACAGCTTATTCGTTAGGATTTTCTATACCGTTTATTTTACTAGGTTTTGCTATTGAGAAGGTGCGATTCTTTCATAAATATTCGAGTCATTTGATGAAAATGGGTGGTTTCATTTTGATTATTATTGGGGTAATGGTCTATTTTGATCAAGTGTATGTCATCAACATTTGGGGAGCGAAGGCGGAATTCTTTTTGAAAGGGTTGTGGGGGATGATTACTAGTTAGCACAAAGGGGGAAAATTAGTTGAATCAGTTTAATATAAAGTGGCAAAACCCAATCATCCGTCTGTATATTTTAGGCATGCTACCTTTGATCGTGCTGTCTATCATATTTTTTAGTACTTTACCGAGTGAATTGTATTGGATCCCAAACAGTTTATTAATGATTGGTACAGTCGTTATGATTCTTACTAGTGCTATACTTTACAGAAAAAGTAAGTAAGAAGAGTTGAGTACAACTCCATAAAAAAGACATGAACAAATGTTTCTGGGAATTTGCTCATGTCATTTAAATTGGGTTTTCTCCTTTTATTTACCAATTAAAGACGGTTTTAAGAGTAAAGAGAATCAATGAGTACAAAAGGGAAGCCAATAAGAAAGTGGGCAGGTGGGCATAGTCTTCCTCCGGTAACTCTTTACTAATGACATTAAAGATCATTGCGCCTGAACTGAAAGCGATGATGGAGTGGACGAATAACCCTGTAGTAGGGCCCATTGATCCGGCAATTGCCCCTATAAGCGTAGCTATCGCAAATAGAAAGCGTCCGTATTGGTGGTGAATATCCTCGTTTTCTTTTCCAATATGATAGGATATGCCGATAAAGTGAAGACCGATGGCTAATCCATAAAATAAAGCTTCACCAGAGTGAACGTCAGATGAGAATACAATATAAGAAACCATAAATGTATAGATAGCGAAAAAAGTTGCTTGCACAAAATAGGCGGCGTTTTGGTTCATTTTTTGCGCTTTTGTAGATTTTGCGAATTTATACACACTATAGTAAACAATTAATCCGATTAACCCCAAGAAGTATAGTTCGGAATCGATCGCTAGTGTGCCACCTAACTTGTCTTGTTCTTCATGCATGGAAGGGAGAATATATACAAATACATAAGCGATCGCCACACCGCCGGAAAGTGAAAGTATTTTCTGCTCTTTCATTGGTAGCCATTTAATAATCCTTAGTGCAAAAAGTTGAATGAATATAAGAATAACGCCAATGATGATGGATTCAATGGTCATGGTGATTCCCCTCCTATTTCTCTACCCTTCTATATACCCAAAAATCATAAATGAGTCATCCTCCGCCAATTTTTATTTGTCTGGTTATTTAACCTGACGAGACGAGATAAAAGGCCAATAGTAGTAATAAGTAAGCTATGAGAGGGAAAAGAATAATCCATGGTCAGTGGTAGATGACGCCGCGTGCCTGCCCGATGAGCCCAGGCCTTTTATTGGTAATCGAAAGATAAATCGTCGGCAAATATTGTTTTCCCGTGCCGCCGAGAAATAGATAAAGACCCGTGATTTGGCCGAAATACACAACCAACAATGGTGAAAAAAGTAAAAAAGGAAGCGTTAGCGAGTCATTCAGCACGAAAATCCGCCACGAAAGCCGAGCAAATAGCATTAGCAAGTCATTCAGCCAGAAAATCCGTCACGAAAGCCGAGCAAATAGCATTAGCGAGCCATTCAACTAGAAAACCCGCCACGAAAGCCGAGCAAATAGCATTAGCAAGTCATTCAGCCAGAAAATCCGTCACGAAAGCCGAGCAAATAGCATTAGCAAGTCATTCAGCCAGAAAATCCGTCACGAAAGCCGAGCAAATAGCATTAGCGAGTCACTCAGTCAGAAAATCCGCCACGAAAGCCGAGCAAATAGCATTAGCGAGTCACTCAGTCAGAAAATCTGCCACGAAAGCCGAGCAAATAGCATTAGCAAGTCATACAGCCAGAAAATCCGTCACGAAAGCCGAGCAAATAGTATTAGCGATTCACTCAGTCAGAAAATCCGCCACGAAAGCCGAGCAAATAGCATTAGCGAGTCATTCAGCCAGAAAATCCGTCACGAAAGCCGAGCAAATAGCATAGGCGAGTCATTCAGTTAGAAAATCCGCCACGAAAGCCGAGCAAATAGCATTAGCGAGTCATTCAGTTAGAAAATCCGCCACGAAAGCCGAGCAAATAGCATTAGCAAGTCATTCAGTTAGAAAATCCGCCACGAAAGCCGAGCAAATAGCATTAGCGAGTCATTCAGCCAGAAAATCCGTCACGAAAGCCGAGCAAATAGCATTAGCGAGTCACTCAGCCAGAAAATCCGTCACGAAAGCCGAGTAAATAGTATTAGCGAGTCACTCAGTCAGAAAATCTGCCACGAAAGCCGAGCAAATAGCATTAGCAAGTCATTCAACTAGAAAATCCGTCACGAAAGCCGAGCAAAACACATTTGCCTTTCACTTCTCCCATTGACTTTCAAAACCCAGTTGATTACAATTACATTTAAATATTTTCACTCCAAAAGCAATGAAGAGAAAAAGTAGAATGTGTCGTTTTTTAAGCAGAGAGCTTCGGTAGCTGAGAAGAAGCAAAAAGCAATCATTCGAAAATGGTCTCTGAGCTGTGTACTGAACATACTTGTTTATAAGTATAAGTAGGCTACACCGAGTTTTGGCACTCGTTATCAATGTCACAGTATAAAGGCCGATTGGGACTGGCGTACTTGATGAGGCAAGTAGGGCAACCTATTTGTAAAATAAGGTGGTAACGCGTGGTGTAAACCTCGCCCTTAGCTAGAAATAGCTATGGGGCGAGGTTTTTTGTTTGCAGTCACGTCTCAATCAAACAGGCTAACAATTTAGGGGGAATAGAAGATGAGTATTTTTATTGGTGGGGCGTGGGCTTATGCAAATGGATCTTTACATCTCGGTCATGTTTCAAGTTTGCTACCTGGAGACATTTTGGCAAGATATTATCGTTTAAAAGGAGAAAAAGTGCTATATGTTTCAGGCAGTGATTGTAATGGTACACCGATTACTGTGAAGGCAAGACAGGCGGGGGTAGAGCCGCAGGCGATAGCGGATCACTATCACCAAGAGTTTGTTGATTGCTTTACGCAATTAGGTTTTTCTTATGATATTTATACAAGAACAGATACAGCTCATCATCATCATGTAGTACAAGAAATATTTTTAGCGCTTTTAGAAAAAGGCTTGATCTACAAGCGAAAGGTAGAGCAAACCTATTGTGACCATTGTCAGCAGTTCTTGCCAGACCGCTATGTGGAAGGATTATGTCCAGTTTGCAATGAACCTGCCAGAGGCGATCAATGTGATCATTGTGCAACCATCTTAGAGCCCCTTGAACTTCATGAACGCAGCTGTAAAATTTGTGGTCACACACCGACGACAAGGGAGACAGAACATTTTTATTTTGCACTAAGGGACTTACAAGCTGATTTGGAGAAATATACACAACGGGCTGAGGTGCAACATTTATGGAGAGAGAATGCACTGCATTTAACGAAAAGGTATTTAGGTGAAGGCTTGCACGACAGAGCCATTTCTCGAGATCTACCAATCGGTGTCAGTGTCCCTGTTTCTGGTTATGAAGATAAAAAGGTGTATGTATGGATTGAGGCGGTTTCAGGCTATTATTCAGCAAGTAAAAAGTGGGCCGAAGAAAACAATCAGGATGATCATCATTTTTGGTCAAATGAAACAACCTCGTATTATGTGCACGGAAAAGATAATATCCCGTTCCACACGGTCATTTGGCCCGCCATTTTACAAGGAATAGGAATTGCGGCATTGCCGACAAGGGTGATTTCCAACGAATATGTTACTTTAGAAAAAAAGAAGTTATCGACGAGTAAAAATTGGGCTGTTTGGGTGCCTGATTTCTTAGAAAGATATGAACCAGATTCGATTCGCTACTTTCTTACGATTAATGCACCGGAGAATCGCGATGCCGATTTTTCTTGGAAAGAGTTTATCTATAGCCATAATAGCGAATTGCTCGGTGCATATGGGAATTTTGTGAATCGTACGTTGAAATTTATTGAAAAATCATTTGCCGGTGTCATTACAACGTCGGATATTGATGAAAAGATAAAAGGAGAAATAAACTGCTTATATCAAGAAGTTGGAAACCTCATCGAACAAGGAAGCATGAAGCAAGCACTAGAGAATATATTCGCCTATGTACGAAAATTTAATAAATATTTTGATGAGCAAAAGCCATGGCAACAATGGCATGAGGATCAAGGGACTTGTGAAAAAACGTTAGCTAATTGTGTTTATCTTCTTGCCAACCTCGCGCAATTACTTTCTCCTTTTTTACCGTTTTCAAGTGAAAAGGTATTTGAATTACTCAATGTCCAAGAGCGGAGATGGCAAGAGGTTGTTTTGAATGGTGTGACACTCACTGCACCAGTTGAACCATTGTTTGCGCGCATTGATGTAGAGAACATTGAAAAAGAATTAACGAGATTACAAGCACAATCACTTATCTAATAATCGCCGGAAGCAGGACTTTACTTAGCAAACAAAGAACCAATACTTGGGTGGTGAAGTGATGAGGTCAGAAACAGAAATGATGGCTACGATTATAGACTTTGCAAAAAACGAAGAGAGGATTTTTGCTGTCTATATGAACGGTTCCAGAACAAATATAAATGTCCCAAGAGACCAGTTTCAAGATTATGATATTGTTTATGTCGTTGAAGATACCGAGCCTTTTATTAAAAATCAAAATTGGATCGCATCATTCGGCGAGTTGATTATGAAGCAAGAACCAGATAAAAATGATTTTGGTAAAGAAATAGTGCAAGACTTCAAGAGTTATGGTTTTCTGATGCTATTTACAGACGGCAATCGCATCGATCTTCGCTTTCAAACGAAGGAAGTGATGCGAAAAGAATATGGGGAAGATAAACTGACTGTTCCTTTATTAGATAAAGGTGAGTACTTGCCCATTATTCCTCCTCCGACAGATGTCGATTACCACGTGCAAACACCGAGTGAAGGTGAATATGATGCTTATACAAATAACTTCTGGTGGTGTCTACAAAATGTGGCGAAAGGCATTTGGCGAGATGAATGGCCATATGCTCAAGCAATGTTTAACTCTGACATAAGAGACGCATTAAACAAAATGGTCGATTGGTGGATCGGTATTCAATATGATTTTCGTATTTCTACTGGTAAGTTAGAAAAATATTATAAGTGTTATCTCCCTCCTTCCTATTGGGAGATGTACAGAAAAACTTATAGTGATGGAGATGAGGAAAATATGTGGGAAGCAGTTATGACCACATGCGAATTGTTTCGTGCGTTAGCTCAAGAAGTGGCTAATCACCTTCGATTCTCTTATCCTATCAATGATGATCGCCGCATGTTGGCGTATTTGGAGGGGGTTAGGCAATTACCGAAAGCGTGAAGGAGATAGGCTACTTAAAGAATGAGAGGAAAAAGCGGAAAAAGGGATTGAAGACCTTTCGTATAAGGGTAAAGAATTGTACGACTTAAAAGCAAAGGGATGGATTCACACAATGAATATTCTTTCCTATTCTTATAAAAAACGGGGAGCGATTGAATTTACTTTCGATGCTTTTCCCCATTCAAAAGTAGTCTTTCACCCAATTAAAACGTATTATTTCATTCGCACTGTGCGCTGGAATGCGGCGGATCCTGTTGTGACAAGAAGAGATTTAGAGAGAATGGAAATGGTAGCTAACTTAGAGATGGGTACACTTGAACATTATAAAAAAAGAAAAGGTTATAAACCACTAACACTATAAATGTAAGCCAGTAAGGAGGAAGCCGATGCCATCTTATCAACCTAAATTACCTTTAACAGCGGATGAAAGGTCTAGACTACGAGAGGCAAGATTGAAGATCAGCCAAATACATATACTTGGGATAAAAGAAATTAGTCAGCATTTAAATATATCAGATGAAAGGGCACGGAAGATTAAGGGATGGGCAGACTTCCAATTGGTGCCCTCAATTGGTTTTGAATTAGCGGATAAACTTGTTCGATATCTGCAAATCTATCGTTTAGAAGATATAAAGAATGAAAACCCTGGACAACTATTTGATCTGCTGGAAAAGGAAATGGGTGTGAGAACGGATGGCTGTGTGGAAGATCAAATTCGCTGTGTCATTCATTTTGCTAACAATAAGCAAATGTCTAAAAAATGGTTTGACTTCACGGAGGAGAGGAAGGCGTATCGCATAACACATGGCTTTCCATCAGATCGACCAGAGAAATCGTGGAGGGACTAGGAGAAGTTGGCTATTGTGATTCAAGAGAGTAGCTTATTGCAAAGTCCGCTCTCCATCAAAAGTCGTAAGTAAGATACAGCTTTTATCGGTCGTGATGAGTTCTCTTTTGTATAAAAATATAATTAGATAAAGGAGGACTGATGATGCAATGATAGAAGGCTTATATGAAGCTCATTTACCAGTCAAAAATTTAGATGACGCGATTGAATTTTATACGAATCTAGGGTTACAGGTGGCATTAAGGGATGAAGATACAGTATTTCTCTGGATTGAAAAGGATAAAAGTTGGTTAGGTCTATGGCAAGGTGAAGAGTACAAGTTGCCTTATCATCCTTCTGTTAGACATGTTGCCTTTCGCGTTTCCTATGAAAATTTAAAGCGGTCATTAAATTGGTTAGAAACAAAGGGAATTGAAGCAGTGCCATTTGGTAACAGAAAGTCGGTGGCTCCATTTATTCGATCACATCAAAGTAATGCGTCAGTTTATTTTAAAGACCCGGACGGCAATAGTTTAGAGTTGATGTGTACGGTGGATACACCAGAGGAGTTGCAGAAAGTTTGCAAAAAGTGGTCTATCACTGAATGGGAAGAATCTTTGAAGGGACTTAAGCTACAAGATATATATAAATAGAGTAATTTTACGAAAAAATGTTGCTTCATATATCATTTTTTCGTTTTTTTTTTGCCTTGTAAGAGTTGAGCGGTAATATGGTTACATTTAGAAAATGCCAAAGAGATAAAGTGATAAAAATAGGTTACTTGTCCACACGAAAATGATCTCTTCTTAATAAACTATCAGGATAAAGATTAAATTCTTGTGGAAAGGAGTGTTACATTTGGCTGATTGTAATAGAAATGCTTTAGGGACATGTTCCGATGCAGGTGGCTATAATACTACTGCAAGTGGTGTGGCTTCGCATGCGGAAGGTAGTACAACAGAAGCTGTTGGCACAGCGTCTCATGCGGAGGGCTATAATAGTATAGCAACTGGTGAGACATCACATGCCGAGGGTTATGCATCAACAGCAACAGGTGCAGCTTCTCACGTGGAAGGATCAAGTACTAATGCGACGGAGGTCGCCGCACATAGTGAAGGGTTTAATACACTAGCGAGTGGGCAAGCCTCCCATGCGGAGGGGAATTCGACGGAAGCTTTAGGCACAGCATCCCATGTGGAAGGCTTTGGGAATACAGCGATTGCTGATAGCTCACATGCAGAAGGTTATGGAACAACAACAGAAGGAATTGGTTCACATGCAGAAGGGGCTCAATCGAATGCAGGTGGAGTCGCTGCACATGCAGAAGGCTTTAGTACAACTGCAAACGGTGATGGGTCTCATTCTGAGGGGAATTCTACGAATGCATTAGGGACAGCCTCCCATGCGGAGGGTTTTGAAAGTTTGGCCATCGGTGGAGTATCACACGCTGAGGGACATGGGACTGAAGCAAGTGGATATGCCTCTCATGCCGAGGGGATTAATACTTCGGCAATTGGAAATGAGGCACATGCTGAAGGAACAAATACGTCGGCGGTTGGAGATAATAGTCATGCCGAGGGTTATGCAACAACAGCTAGTGGAGAAACCTCTCATGCCGAAGGTTCTGAAACAAGTGCAAGTGGAGATGTTTCGCATGCAGAAGGTTCAGAATCAACAGCAAGTGGGGGTGCTTCGCATGCAGAAGGGTTAGGTACAACCGCGAGTGGAGATGCCTCTCATGCGGAAGGAGATGGTACGTTAGCTTCTGGTAGTGCTGCACATGCCGAGGGTTTATCTACTTCTGCTACCGCTATCGCTTCGCATGCAGAAGGTGGTTCAACAAATGCAACAGCTTATGGTGCTCATGCGGAGGGCATTCAAACAACTGCCTCCAATTCTGGCGCACATGCCGAGGGTTTTCTAAGTGTAGCAAGTAACTTTGGTACTCATGCCGAAGGGTACAATACTCAAGCGATAGGATCTTACTCTCATGCCGAAGGGGGGAGTACACAGGCACAAGGTGTGTATACTCATGCGGAAGGATATTTAACCGTTGCAAGTGGAGATGCGGCTCATGCGGAAGGTACTTCAACAGTTGCTTCTGGTACTTGGTCTCATGCGGAGGGTGATGGATCAGAGGCATCTGGCTACGCATCGCATGCAGAAGGAAATTCCACAATTGCTTCAGGCACTTTTGCACATGCCCAAGGTCAGAGTACTGTGGCAGCGGGCACTGCTTCCCATGCTGAGGGCTACTTATCTAGTACAACACTTGATGCCCCTTATGCACATGCAGAAGGATTAGGTACAATTGCCAGCGGAAATGCTTCTCATGCGGAAGGAACAGAAAATACCGCAAGTGGTTTTTCAGCACACGCAGAAGGGGGTTCAGATGGTGCAAACTTACCTGCACCTAACACTGCAAGCGGCAATAGTTCCCATGTTGAAGGATTTAACAATGTGGCGAGTGGATTAGCAAGTCATGCAGAAGGCACAGATACGATCGCTTCAGGTGATTACTCTCATGCGGAGGGACTTGGAACAAGTACAAATGATCAAGCCGGCGCACATATTATAGGTAGATACGGTGATGCCGAAGAACCTTTTTCATGGTTTATTGGTAACGGTACAGCTGCAGACACAAGAAGCCTCGGTGCTAAATGGTTAGCTAGTAATGGCGAAATGTATATTGATGGAGCCACATACAATACTGGTGGGGCAGATATAGCAGAGATGTTTGAAAGTATAGATGGCTTGGCAATTGATCCAGGATACTTTGTTACATTAGAAGGAGATAAGATGCGAAAGGCAACTGCATCTGATAGCTATATTCTTGGTGTAACAAGTGCTACTCCAAGTTTATTAGGTAATAGTGCAAGCTTGAATTGGCAGGGGAAATATGAATTAGATGAATGGGGACGTAGAATATACACCCATATTGAAGTACCTTTGCCAGCTACAAAAAATGGAGAAACTCGCTCATCGGTTACAGAAACCAAACCGATCATTAGTACGAAATGGGATCCATCGCAATCTTATGTTTCAAGACAAGATAGACAAGAGTGGTCTGCAGTAGGGTTATTGGGACAATTAAGAGTAAGAGATGATGGTAGTTGTCAAGTGAATGGCTATTGTTTACCAAATAATGAAGGAATAGCAACTACTTCACAGCAAGGGTATCGCGTGATCAAAAGAACGGCCGCTAATCAAGTCATTATTATGATAAAAGGCAATGAAAGTGAAATAATCGAGCTTTCTAACCGATATCAACAAGAGCAACAAGAAATGAAACAAATGCTTTCCCAGTTGGCTAATACAATTAATAATAAAAATAATTAAACCGTAAGAATGTAGGGTTTCTATAAAGAGGAACCCTATGTTTACATAATAAACTAAAAATCTGGGGGGGAAAACGATTGGAATCTAGAATTACATTTGATACAGAGGCGAAGGCTGGCTATATTTATTTACTGGCTGATTCAGAAACGTATACTATTCAAGCAACAGAAGATGTGGGTGATTCTCCATTACTAGTCGATATTGATGAGCATGATCGAATCGTTGGTATAGAATGTTTTGGAGAGATTGCGCAAAGATTATCCCCGATAGCAGGGGAAGAAAAAATATATCACGAAAATGGAGAAACCCTATCCTTCCGGCTATCTGGACAAGCTGTTAAGAAACATTATCTGCTAAAAGGCATCCAATTTTATTTTGCTGATGAGCAGTCTAAATACTTTATCGGCTTCGACATTATTGATTTTCACAAATATAAGAAACAGATTTTAAAAAGCATGGTAAAATAATTTTTAGTTTTTTTTTCGCTTTCAAGAAATAAATCTTTTTAATTCAGCCATTACTGTTTTTAAAGTTTGAAGGGATTGTTCCGTATGATAGTTGATGTCGAGTGAGTGATTTGCGCCATCGATTATTTTTATTTGAATAGAACGTTCCTTCATTTCTTCGATTGTTTCATGATGGAAATATGGATCTTGATTACCGATGACGAGTAACACCTCTTGCGTTATAAGTACTGTTGCCTTAGCGATTGATGGGAGTTTTAATAACGGTGTTAAAAGAATAATCTGTGCCTCACGGAAAATTTCTTCTTTCGCAAGGTGTAAAGTGATCGGTATCGTACCAAGAGATTTGCCCAACAGGATGGTTTTTTGATAGATATGTTTTTGAGATAGATCCGTAATAACTAGGTGAATATCTGCCATCATTAAGGATGAAATGTCTTCTACTCTATGTGTTTTTAATAAATTTGCTTCATATTGATAATGGATATGAACAACATCAATGCCCTGTTCAATCATCATCATCGTAGCGTAGTAAAACAATGGATGATTATAGTTGTATCCCGCTCCTGAAAACATAATACATACGGACGGAGCACCTGAATTTATATGAGTATATCTAACTACTTTTTCCTCTTTTTGTAAGTTTCTTTCGTGAATTTCCATCGATTTCCCCTTGTTATTTTTTATAAGTAGTGTAACATATTTCCTGTACTGTATTTTCTGAATCTTATATTTTTTTGCAAGGGGTGATACCTATCGGGTGGAGAAATCCTGCGCTGCTTATATTGGGTATAGGCGTTTCTTATTTAGGAAATTGGATTTATTTGATTGCGTTGAACGTATATATTATTGACTTAACCGGTTCTGCAGCTGCAGTTGCGGGTCTTTATATTATTAGACCTCTAGCAATGCTTATGACCAACCTTTGGTCAGGAAGCGTGATTGATAGAGTAAATAAAAGAAGGTTAATGATTTTTATCGATATTGTACGTGGTCTTTTAGTTGTCTGTTTACCATTTTTACATTCATTATGGTTAATTTACTTTTTATTGTTACTTATTAATTTGGCTGGTAGTTTCTTTGGACCAAGCTCACAAGTATACATAACCAAATTAATTCCAGAGTCAGAACGTAAGCGAGTTAACTCTCTTATCGGAATGGCAGGTAATGGGGCAATTATGATTGGTCCAGCTATTGCAGGTGTACTAATGACGACGGTTAGTTTGGCTGTCTGCTTCTATATTAATGCGGCTACTTTTATTATTTGTGCTTTCTTTATTTTCTTACTTCCTAATGTGGATGAGCAGAATAATCATGTTAGAGAGCGAATTCGCTTAAAAACATTAATAGAAGATTGGCGAACAATTATCCGGTTTTCAAAAGGAGCCAAATATTTTATATCTGTCTATTTGTTGTTCCAAACGACGATGCTCATATGTGTCGCCCTAGATTCTCAAGAAGTTACCTTTTTAACGAGAGATCTTGGCCTATCTAATGAAGCGTATGGCTATATTGTGGCTATGACAGGTATCGGTGCTATATTTGGCGGTTTATGTTCGAGTTTATTAGCGAAAAAATTATCATTAAAACTATATATTGGTGCGGGGATGTTATTGACATCCATCGGTTACATTGTCTTCTATGCATCTTCACATTATTTGACTGCAACCATAGCCTTTGTCATATTAGGGTTCTTCTTTACGTTTGCAAATGCAGGTTACGTTACTTTTTTCCAAAAACAAGTACCTGTCGACATAATGGGGAGGTTTGCAAGTGTAGCTGATCTATTGCAAGGAATCGTCCAAATTGGTTTGACATTACTACTGGGTCTCCTAGCTGAGTGGTTTACCCTACAAGAAGTAAGTGTTGTATTTGCAGTGATTAGTGGAATTGTTTCCATTGCGTTAGTCGCAACTATCTATCGTCCATCAAAGGCAAGTTATTTTGAAGATAAGGCTGTCTCTAGCTAATGATTTGCTCCTAACTTCCGATTGAAGTATGATGAATGAAAATGAGAGATAAAGGAGATTAGCGATGAAAAGTGTCATGCCTTTTCTTATGTTTCAAGATGGCCAAGCAGAGCAAGCGATGAATTATTATACGTCAATTATTGAAGACTCAAGCATTATAAATATTGTCCGCTATGGTGAAAATGAAGTGGGTGATGAAGGAACAGTAATGAATGCCATATTCAAGCTAAAGGACCAAGAAGTGATGTGCATTGATAGTAATATCGCCCATCAGTTCAATTTCACACCAAGCTTTTCCTTTTATTTGAATTGTGATACTGAGGAAGAACTTCGTGTTGTCTACGAAAAGCTAGTAGACGGTGGTACGGAATTAATGCCTTTAGGTGATTATGGTTTTAGTCAACAATTTGCCTGGATTAATGATCGCTTCGGTGTGTCTTGGCAAATCAATCTACCTTAAGTAAAAAGATGGCGAGGGTTATGTATTCCCTTCTGCCATCTTTTTTAATGCTATCGCTCTTTTGGTTATGAATCGTTGCATATAAGCTTTTAAAAAGAGGAAGTCTGCTATCTTTCCAATCAATCCTAATGGTGAAATATAAGAAAATGAATCAATCATTTCTGTTCCTTCATCATGCTCGCGGAACTCATGAACATGGATAAATGATTGAAAAGCACCCTTTACCAATACATCTGTAAATTGATAGGGGCGTTCCATCTCCGTAACTTTTGCTGTTAGTCTCTGCTTTACACCAAAATGTATAGCTTCCCATGTTACTGTATCCCCACTCCTGAGTAAACCTGAAGTCACTCCGGCAACAGCTCGCTCCTGTGATTGCTTTGCTGTCTCCGTATGTACTTCCACATTTCTAGCTAAATCAAAACATAAGTGAATATCGGCATGAATCAACAAACGATGTTTAATGACAGGCATCTGTAAACCCCCTTATTTTAGTGATAACAAAAGCATTCGATGAAATCAACCACCATAAACAAGATCATTGCGGTAACCGTTGATTAATTATTTAGATAGACTAAATAATTAATATTTCAGAAAAATTAGTTTTGTAAAATTTGTGTATATTTTTCTTTAATTTTTATTTAAAAAAAGAGGAATAATCGGAAGAATTAAACTGAAGAATATTATAGTAAACAGGAGAAATGATAAGTATTTGCTAGAATTATAAAGGTTTTGCTAGATAGGTGCGCTATAGTGAACGCACAGCTTTAAATATCCTCGGTAATTCTTGCTATTTACAATTTCAATGTATTAATAATATAATAGAAAAGTATTTTGTAATATATTGCTTAATCTTTTTTCTAAGAACGGGGGACCCAATTTTTACAGCGGACATGTCCGTTTGGGGTGAATCTATGTATGTTAGAGGGGCTTACTGTTTCCCTTAGTCCTAACCCGAAAGCTAACCTCGTCAGCATTAAAGGAGACAAAAGGAGTTTATATGATTGCGGGAAAATGACTGAAAAGGCTTTTTTTTTTGGTTTATTTTCACCTTAAATTAATTAACCTTGTTTCCCTTGCCTAAGCACTAGATCAAATTTATAGAAGGTGAGGTTTTTTAAATGAAAAAAATATTTAAAATGAGTCTAGCTACTCAAATTTTGATTGGTCTTATTTTAGGTATTGTCATTGGTGGTATTTTCTACGGAAATGAAACCGCTCAAAGTTTTTTACAGCCATTTGGTGATTTATTTATCCGTTTAATTAAAATGATCGTCGTACCGATCGTTCTTTCAACAATCATCGTTGCTATTGCTGGTGTTGGTGACATTAAATCAGTCGGTAAGCTCGGCGGGAAATCACTGTTTTATTTCATTGGAATGACAATGGTAGCGATTGCAGTGGGACTTATTTCTGCTAATATATTCCAACCTGGAGCGGGTTTGGATATGGAGAGCTTAGAACAGAATGATATTTCTGGATATGTTGAAACGAATGAAGAGCAAGAAGGAAAATCAATAGCCGACACACTATTGCATATTGTACCGACAAATCCGGTTCAAGCAATGGTGGAAGGTGACATGCTTGCGATTATATTCTTTGCCGTTGTATTTGGACTAGGAGTCGCAGCAATAGGTGAAAAAGGGAAACCAGTATTAAGATTTTTTGAAGGCACAGCTAAGGCCATGTTTTATGTAACAAACTTATTTATGAAGTACGCACCAATAGGGGTGTTTGCGTTAATTGGTGTGACTATTTCAAAATATGGTTTTGCTTCATTGATTCCTTTGGGGAAATTAGCGTTAACAGTGTATGGTACAATGGCATTCTTCGTTATCGTTATTTTAGGAATTATGGCTAAAATTATCGGTGTGAATATCTTTAAATTACTTGGATCCATTAAAGAAGAATTACTGCTTGCTTTCTCAACAGCGAGTTCAGAAACGGTTCTTCCAAGAATTATGGACAAGATGGAACAAGCAGGAAGCCCGAAACATATCGCTTCTTTTGTTATTCCAACTGGTTACTCATTTAACCTCGATGGTTCCGTTTTATACCAAGCCATTGCAGCATTATTTATTGCACAAATGTTTGGTATTGAGTTAAGTATTGTTGAACAAATCACACTAATGCTTGTACTAATGATTACTTCTAAAGGTATGGCAGGTGTACCAGGCGTTTCGTTTGTTGTTCTACTAGCTACTTTCAGTACAATTGGACTACCTGCAGCAGGTCTTGCTTTTATCGCAGGTATCGACCGTATCCTAGATATGGGTCGTACAGCAGTAAACGTAGTTGGTAATTCCCTTGCTGCACTTGTTATCGCAAAGTGGGAAGGCCAATTTAACCCGCCAGCTGATAATAAAGTTCAAAAAGCTTCTTAAAAGTTATCATAGAATTTGTATGCCACAGAATTTAATTCTGTGGTATTTTTTTTGTTTGCGATTAATAGTCTAACTTGGCTGCATAACCTAAAATGCGAGGGAAGAGAATAAGAAACTATGTGGCAGGAATCAAATACACGCACAAGCTAAGGGAAAGAGAATAAGAATTGCGCGAAAATGTCAGATACGCGCAAAAGCGGTATAGAGGAAGCCGAGGAAATGCGCGAAAGAGCCAAATATGCGCACAAGTTATGAGAAAGAGAAGAAGAATTGCGCGCAAAAGCCGGATACGCGCAAAAGAGGTATAGAGGAAGCCGAGGAAATGCGCGAAAGAGCCAAAAACGCGCACAAGTTATGAGAAAGCGAAGAAGAATTGCGCGCAAAAGCCAGATACGCGCAAAAGAGTCATAGAGAAGGCAGAGGAAATGCGCGAAAGAGCAAAATATACGCACAAGTTATGAGAAAGCGAAGAAGAGTTGCGCGGAAATGCCGGATACGCGCAAAAGAGTCATAGAGGAGGGGAAGGAATTGCGGGAAAGAGCCAAATACGCGCACAAGTTATGAGAAAGAGAAGAAGAGTTGCGCGGAAATGCCGGATACGCGCAAAAGGGTCATAGAGGAGGGGGAGGAATTGCGGGAAAGAGCCAAATGCGCGCACAAGTTATGAGAAAGAGAAGAAGAATTACGCGCAAAAGCCAGATACACGCAAAAGAGTCATAGAGAAGGCAGAGGAAATGCGCGAAACAGCAAAATATACGCACAAGTTATGAGAGAGAGAAAAAGAATTTCGCGCAAATACCGAATACGCGCAAAAGGGGTATAGAGGAAGCCGAGGAAATGCGCGAAAGAGCCAAAAATGCGCACAAGTTATGAGAAAGAGAAGAAGAATTGCGCGCAAAAGCCAGATACGCGCAAAAGAGTCATAGAGAAGGCAGAGGAAATGCGCGCAAGAGCCAAAAATGCGCACAAGTTATGAGAAAGCGAAGAAGAATTTCGCGCAAAAGCCAGATACGCGCAAAAGAGGTATAGAGAAGGGGGAGGAAATGCGCGAAAGAGCCAAAAATGCGCACAAGTTATGAGAGAGAGAAGAAGAATTTCGCGCAAAAGCCAGATACGCGCAAAAGCGGTATAGAGGAAGCCAAGGAAATGCGCGAAAGAGCCAAATATGCGCACAAGTTATGAGAGAGAGAAAAAGAATTTCGCGCAAAAGCCAGATACGCGCAAAAGAGGTATAGAGAAGGGGGAGGAAATGCGCGAAAGAGCCAAAAACGCGCACAAGTTATGAGAGAGAGAAAAAGAATTGCGCGCAAATACCAGATACGCGCAAAAGAGGTATAGAGGAAGCCGAGGAAATGCGTGAAAGAGCCAAATATGCGCACAAGTTATGAGAAAGCGAAGAAGAATTGCGCGCAAATGCCGGATACGCGCAAAAGTGGTATAGAGGAAGCCGAGGAAATGCGCGAAAGAGCCAAAAACGCATACAAGTCTAAAAAAAAGTAGGAAACACTTTACTCCAAAAGTATCGCGCTCAATGCGGACTTCGCTGTCAAAAGCAGGGCCCTGCATATTAAATGGCTAGTTAGGGCCTTGAATAGATAGGAAGTGGTATAATTTACTAAAATAAGGAGGAGTCTATAATGCCGATTCATTTAAATGTCGCAACAGGAAGCTGAGGAAATTTCTTTAACTTGGCAGTATGATGCCCCCTATGATTTTTATAATATTGAAGAAGATGAGGAGGATTTAGTTGCATTTTTGGATGAAAAAGAACGGGGCGAGTTTGTTTTTTTTGTAAAGGATGAAGAAGAGCTTATCGCTTTTTTGATGATTGAGCAAATGGGTGACTCAATGGATTTAGGCCTTGGGATGAGACCAGACTTAACTGGTCAAGGAAAAGGTGCCACTTTCTTAAAGGCTGCGATGTGTTTTTTAAGAAAGAATTATGAACCTAAACAGATGACATTATCTATAGCTACTTTCAATAAAAGGGCTATTAAACTATATAAACGAGTAGGGTTTCGCACGAGTCGCATATATATGCATGAAACAAACGGAAGTACTTATGAGTTTATAAATATGGTAATTGATTGTTATAAAAGTGTATAGGGAGTGGATTAGCAGTTGCAAATTAAACAGCAAGTAGATAAATTATCGGATCATAAAGCAAGATCCTTACTGTTACAAATGTTATTACATACTGAAATGCTTCGTTCAGGAAATTACTCTGATGAGGATTATATGACTAGCATGAAGAAGTTTTATCAAGCAGTGTTAACATTTGATAAGGAAACTCCTCCTATTCAAGGAGGTAATATACATATTGTTTTTAGCGATTCGAGTGCGGGGAGTTTAAAACAAGCAATAAAGAAATTAAATATGAGTGATAGAGTCATTACTATTCCGATTAATTTTTCGATCGGGCCATTATGGCAATTGCATCAAATAGAGGGTCTTGAGAAGCGAAGGGACTGGTTGTTTGAACATATTAATTTAGAAGATGAATTTATTTTTGACTATATTCCACGGATAGAAGAAAGTTGGATGAAGTTACAGGCATTACCCGAACAATGTAAAATTTTTATTTGGGGATGTGAAAATGCGCATGAACAGGCAGGAATAGCCTATGCAGTCTACCTATTACGGGAGAAAAACAATCAAGTATATATAGGTTTAGATCAGGAGCACCAGCAAAGTTTAACACGTCAAGATATTCTACATACAGGTGAGCTTGCGCCCGAGCAGTGGATGGAATATATAAAAAATGTGGAAAATTATCTCCTCTTATCAATAGATGAACGTCAAAAATGGATAGAACTTTGGGTTACGCTTGCTCAATCGAAGGACGTCTTTTTAAGGACATGGAAAGAAGGAAGGTTGACTCCTGTCAGTGAACATTATTTAGATGAGATGATTATTGCTAAGGCAAGGGAGCTTCAAAAGGGAAAAGAATTTATGAAGTCTACCCGCCTAATTGGTGAGGTCATTGGACATTTAGACCAACCCATTGGGGATTTGTTTATTGAATACCGTTTAAGAACGCTAGCGTTCTTAGGTGTTTTTGAATTGAAGGGTGTGCCGAGGGCAATGAGATTTTATAGTGTACGCCTCAAGTCGAACGAATAATCAATATGGTGAGACCTCCTTCAAAAAAGGGAGGTTTATTTAATGAAAATTTTAATTTGTTTTTAATGTTCTTTTGGTAAGTTAATAATAACTGTAAAAGGAGGCGTGGTGGATGGCAGAGGAGATTTTGATTGTTGAGGATGAGGAAAAAATTGCGCGCTTATTAGAGCTTGAATTAACGTATGAAGGTTATCAAGTGACAAAGGTGTATGATGGCATGGAGGCGATGAATCATTACCGAGAAAAAGAGTGGGATCTTATCCTCTTAGATGTGATGCTACCAGGTTTAAGTGGGATGGAAATTCTGCGTAGAATTAGAGGGAATGATACGGTTACACCGGTTATATTACTAACAGCTAAAGGTGCAGTAGAAGATAAAGTAACTGGACTTGATTTTGGGGCGAATGACTATGTCACCAAGCCTTTTCAAATAGAAGAATTGCTAGCACGAGTGAGAGCAGCTTTGCGATTGAAACAAAAAGGCGGTAAGGAAGAAGGAGGAAAATGGTTAACTTGTAGCGATTTAAAAATGAATGAGCAGACGAGAGAAGTCATGCGAGGGGAACAATCCATTGAGTTGACTGCTAAGGAATTCGATTTATTGCTCTATTTAGCTGAGAATGAACGCCAAGTGCTGACAAGAGACCAAATATTGTCTAAAGTGTGGGGGTACGATTACAGCGGTGATACAAATGTGGTTGATGTGTATATTCGTTATTTAAGAAGGAAGTTAGAAGTATCTGATGATGTCAAACCGCTTATTCAAACAGTAAGAGGTGTGGGCTATACCCTCAGGCAACCAACATGAAGATCAAAAATAGAATTCATTTATATACTGCGGTCTTATTTATTGTTTTACTCATTGTAATGAACTTTACAATATACTTTATTTTTCAATCCATTACGCTAGAGGGTGAGAAGGAGCAGGCAAAAGAAGAATTAAATAGGGTTTTAACTGAGTTCCATCAATCCCTAGGCACTCTTCCTCAAGGAAGCTTATTAAGGGCGTATGTACCGGTTGATGGGTTTATAAGAATTATTCATGAAAATGGAGAAGCAACAACAACCACTTCGATGGATAATGAAAAGGTAGATAAGCTGGCTTTTCAATTTGGAGCAAGTGATAAGACAGAAATTATTAAGAACGACCATATAGTTATTAGTTCAACACCAATGATTTTGCCTAGTGGAGAAGTGGCAAACTTACAAATAGGAAAAGATATTGAAGCAAGTTATCGAAATTTAAATATATTAAAGACCGTTCTCTTTATCGTAACGCTAGTTGCAACGATACCTGTATTCCTTTCAAGTAGGTTTGTCGGCAACGTGATTATTACGCCGATTCTTTCTTTAACTGCAACAATGAAGGAAATTAGAAATAGTGGCCAATTTAAACAGCTGGAGCTCCATCGAAATGCAGACATCGAATTGAGGGAAATGGGTGAAACCTTCAATCATATGATTACGTTGCTTGAGGAGAATGATGAGAAACAAAAGCAATTTATTGCTAATGCTTCTCATGAATTAAAAACACCATTAACAATCATAGAAAGTTATGCTAATTTGCTTAAGAGACGCGGGTACCAAGATAAAGATTTAGTCGATGAATCTGTTGAAGCTATCCACTCAGAGGCAATAAGAATGAGAGAACTAACTGAACAATTGCTTCTTTTGGCGAAGAATAACGAAGAATGGAATGTACAAAAACAGGAGATTACGCTCTCCCCGTTCCTTTCTGAAGTTAGTCGTTCATTTGAGAGGGCGTATCAGCGCCACATTACAATAAATGGCTTAAAAGAAACGACGGTCACTTCTGATGAGCAAAAGCTTAAGCAACTATTGTTTATCTTATTAGATAACGCTAGGAAATATAGTGAAAATGAGATTGAAATTATTATCGGGAAGGCAAATGAGCAAACATTTATTGAAGTAATTGATACAGGAGTTGGTATTTCTAAAGCTGATCAGGCGAGAGTGTTTGATCGCTTTTACCAAGTAGATCCCGCAAGGAAGCGGGGGAAAAATGGTAGCGGACTCGGTTTATCTTTGGCAAAAGAAATCTCAGAAGCGATTGATGTTCAGTTAACGCTTCAAAGCGAATTAGGAATAGGAACGAAAGTGAAAATACTTTTTGATAAAGGGCAAAGTCAGGAGTGATGAGAAAATGAAGAAGAAGGTAATTAGTAGCTTAGGATTCATTCTGTTTTTTTTCATCATGATCATTATTGTCTGGCTCTTGCTCAAACAGTTTGTGTTGCCATCGGATGAATTAGCTGAGAGCGAGGTAAAGCAGATAGTTGAGGAACGATATGGAGGCGTTATCCAAGAAACAGAGAATAAAGGTAAAGAGTTTATCGTTTCTTTCGATCGCGCAGGCCAAATGTATCAACTACACATTAATCGTGCAAGTGGTGAAATTGAAGAAATGTCAAGAATAGGAGAAGAAAAACAACGTTTAACGGAACAAGAAGTCAAGGAATTAGTGCAAACTGCTTCTTTAGGGGAAATTGATTCAGTAAATCTAAAAGAAAAGTCAGGCGAAGAAGTATTTGTCGCTCAAGTAGTTAAAGACGGAGAAGCGCGTGAAATTACCTTACATGCAGTAACTGGGAAAGTCCTTTCAAATGAGCTGGCCAATGAACAGCCTCCGAAAAATACGATTCTGACAGAAGAAGAAGCGATTGAAATTGCTCTCCAAGCTGTTCAAGGCGAAGTAGACGATGTTGACTTGGAAAATGAAGAGGATCATGTCTTCTATCTTATCGAAATTGAAACGGGTGATGAAAAAGAGGCTATAGTTGAAGTGAATGCCATTACAGGTGAATCAACTGTGACTTGGGATTAATGAAAAAGAAGTGAATTCTAATCTTATTTTAATCTTCCTCACAATTTTATCTCATGATAGCTGTTTAATATAGCAGTATAGACATAACAAACAGGAGGAAATTAAAATGAAAAAAGTAGGAGTAGGTTTATTAGCAGGAGCTATTACATTAGGAGGCGTTTTCGCTGCAACCACATTTGCCAATGATGATGCCCCAAAAGCAACGGTAACAAATGGTGAAGAAGTGAAACAAAAACAAACAAGCAATACAAATGAAGGAACCCTTTCAATTGAAGAAGCAATCAAGACAGCACAAGAGGAAGGGAAAGGAAAAGTAACTGATGTTGAATTAGAGTGGGAAAGAGGAAATCTCGTATATAATGTAGAGCTACAAGGGAATGGGACTGAAACAGATGTAGAGTTAAATGCAAATACTGGTGAAGTGCTTAAAGTGAAATCAGAGAAAGAAGATGAGCAGGACGAAGAAATTACACTGGATCAAAAGCTATTCTCTGCAAGTGAAGCCATTCAATTAGCTGAAAAAGAAGCAGGCGGAGAGTTCAGTGAACTGCAACTTGATCACGATAATGGGACACTTATTTACGATATTGAATTAGAAGGCAAACAAGAAGCAGAAATAAAAATTGATGCTTTAACGGGTAAAGTACTAAAAGTTGAATTAGATGATTAATAAAAATAATAAGAGAGTGCTCATCTTCTGGTGAGCACTTTTTATTATGAACATAAGTACAAATAATGAGAGTAATTCGCCAACTGCTGCTATTAATTTTTATCTAGAAAACGTCTTTACTCTAAAGTGCGAGTTGTTTTCCTTGTTTTTAATCGTTATACTTCTTATTATAGATATTAAAGGTCTATAATATATTTATATTGAGGAGTGAGTAATAAAATGTTAGATTGTGTGATTATTGGTGGCGGTCCAGCAGGTATGAATGCGGCGCTTGTATTAGGGAGAGCAAGAAAAAATATCATGCTTTTTGATGATGATAAACCGAGGAATAGTGTTACACATGAATCACATGGTTTTATTACACGAGATGGAATTGCACCAGTTGAATTTAAACGTTTAGCAAAAGAAGATCTTCAGAAATATCCAAGCATTTCATTAAAGAACGAAAAGGTGACGGGGCTTAAAAAAGAAAACAATATATTCCTCATTAAGACAAGCTCAGGTAATCTTATACAATCGAGAAAAGTGATTTTAGCAACGGGAGTGAAGGATCAATTACCTCCTATTAAAGGATTAAAAGAGTTATATGGCAAAAGTATCTTTCATTGTCCTTTTTGTGATGGTTGGGAGTTAAGGGAGAGAAAACTCGTGGTTGTTTCTGAGATGGAAGGTATTACCCATATGGTTAAATTACTAACGAATTGGAGTAATGATATTATTGTATGCTCTAATGGGAAAAAGATTTTAACAGGAGAAGAAAAAGAAATGTTAGCCTCGAAAGGAATCCGTGTATTGGAGGAAGAAATTGCTTATTTACATGGTGAAGAGGGACAATTACAAGAAGTTGTCTTTACAAATGGGGATAGATTAGAAAGGAATGGTGGATTTGTTGGGATGATGTCAAAGCAAGCTTCTCCTTTAGCTGATATAATAGGTTGTAAAGTAAATGAAAATGGTGGCATTATCACAGACGAATTTGGTAGAACAAATATAGAAGGTGTTTATGCTAGTGGTGACACATCAACAATGCCAATGGCTCAACTTATATTTGCGGCTAGTGACGGAAGTAGGGCGGGCATTGCTGTTGTGAGTGATTTATTAGCCGAAGATTTTTAGAAAAAAGGAGTAGTAAAAATGAAATATTCAAGTGCGACGAATTATGGTTTACACACAATGGCTTACTTATACTTGGCTCCAAAAGGTGAATCTGTCGGGGTGGACGTGTTAGCAAAAGTGCAAGATCTATCGCCGACTTATTTATCAAAAATATTAACAAAGCTGGTAAAAGCGGGGTTAATCGAATCCACACCCGGAGCAAAAGGTGGTTACCGTATAGTGAAGCGTAATGGAGATATTTCATTTTTACAAGTGATCCAAGCGATAGAAGGAAGTAATCAACTGTTTCACTGTTCACTTGATCACGACCACCCACATAATGAAGGCTGTTTAATTGAGCAGGCAATGCTTAGAGCAGAAGAGCAAATGGTAAGACAGCTGGAGCAAACCTTCATTAGTGACATTGCTGAACAAATGAAAGCTTCTCAAAAAGCAGTTGATTTAAATTAAGTAAATGAAAATGGAATGAAAAGGCTCGAGACTCTATATGATTGGTGGCTTGAGCCTTTTTTTATATTTTAAAACCTATGTAAAAAATGACATTTAGGGTATTCCTACACATTGGATAATAATGTTAAGATATGAGGTATGTAGTTATGTTAAAAAGAGAGGTGACCCTTCCTGAATTTGGTTTTATGGGTTCTTTTTGCGTATGCTTGTGGTTGTTTAAATGGGGCCTATTATATTGGTCATTTTTTATATGGTGAGGATATAAGAGTAAAGGGAAGTGGTAATGCAGGTGCACGTAATGCCGGTAGAGTGATGGGTAGGAAAGCTTTTGTGTATACCGTGATTATTGATGCACTCAAAACCATTTTCCCTTTATTAGTAGTCATTTATTTGGGGGAAGCTAGTAATCTAGTACTCGCTTGCGTTGTGGTAGCAATCTTATGTGGTCATATCTGGCCAGTGCAATTACATTTCCATGGGGGAAAGGGAATTGTTGTCTATCTAGCTGTCTCATTGGTATTGTTGCCAATGGGTTTACTAATCGTCGGTGGACTCATTCTCCTGCTATATATCATCACAAAGAAGTTGACTATCCCTACACTAACTAGTTTTTTTATCATGCCTATTCTACTTATGATAAAAAGTAGTTGGATGTTAGCGGCGGCATACTTTTTTATGCTATTCATTATTGTAAGGCTGCATAGAAGTGGAGGAGTGGAATGATGACAGCAATTGTTTATAAACGTGCAGATCAAAGTTCTGAACTGGAGCAGATTCATCAATTAAACTATGAAACATTTGTAGAGGAAATACCGCAACATAGAGTGAATGAACAGAGAAAATTAATTGATCGCTTTCATGATGCTAATACATATATTATCGCTAAAAAAGAAGATGAAGTCGTTGGTATGATTGCTGTGAAAGGGACGAGACCATTTTCATTAGACGAAAAGCTTGATCAATTAGACGCGTACCTGCCACCAAACGAAACCTTATGTGAGATACGGTTATTATCTATCAAAGCACCTTATCGTGGGAGTCGCGTATTTTACGAGTTAAGCAAAGCTTTAGTTGATTTCTGTCTTAAAGAGCATTATACAATGGCTATCATTTCTGGAACATTAAGACAGACAAAGTTATATAGACATCTTGGATTCCGTCCCTTTGGTCCTTTAGTAGGTACAAAGGAAGCGCCATACCAACCAATGTATTTAACAAAAGAAAGTTTCGAGGCAGCATCTAAGCTTTTTCAAAAAATGCTGAGGCGGAACGCGAAAGAGAATGGACATTTTTTCCTTCCTGGTCCAGTTTCGATCGCAGATAAGGTAAAGGAGGCGTGGGGGAGAGAGCCAGTGTCCCACCGTTCTCATGAAGTAAGCTCTATGTTGAGCAAGCTAAAAAAGAAGCTTTGCGCATTAACTAATGCTAATGAAGTCGAAATAGCTGTTGGTACCGGAACAATGGCAAATGATATGGTTGCTGCCCATTTATCAATAGTAAATGAGAAGGGGCTTATTTTAGCAAACGGTGAATTTGGGTACCGGCTCATTGAGCATGGTAAGCGTTTCAAATTACCTTTTGCGACAGTTGAGAAACCATGGAACGCACCTATAGATATAAGCGAAGTAGAGAACATGTTACGGGACAATCGAGATATTGGCTGGATTTGGACTGTACACTGTGAAACATCTACAGGTTATCTTTTTCCATTAGAAGAATTGGAACAGCTTTGTCTGCAGTATAATGTGAAGCTATGTGTAGATGCTTGCAGTTCGCTAGGAATTGTTCCAGTTCATCTAAAGAATGTATATATCACGAGTGCGGTAAGTGGGAAAGGCTTAGGTTCATATCCTGGTTTAGCGCTGGTTTTTCATCAAACACAAATCAAGCCTCATCATCAATTACCGAAATATCTTGATATTGGTGTGTATCAGGCCAAGGCGAGTATTCCGTTTACACATTCATCAAATGGACTGTATGCACTATCTGTAGCGATAGAGAATCATCATTATGCAAGTCATGCTTTATATGAATTAGTACGTCAAAAATTAGTAGAGGCAGGCTTAAGAGTGTTTTATGGAGAAAATTATTCTCCGGGTATTTTGACTGTTCAATTAGAGATAGAAATTAGTTCAAGAGAGTTTGGCGATCAATTGAAGCACGTAGGGGTTTATGTCAGTTATGAAAGCAACTATTTGCTTGAGAGAAACTGGTTTCAGATTGCACTAATGGGGGAACAGAAAAAGGCAGATGTTGAGGATGCGATGATTCGCTTGCTTAAAGTCTATGACAGCTTTCATAGTAGGAAGGTAATGGGATGAAAAACTTTATAAATTGGGTTGGTAAGCATTATCTAGCTGCACTCTTTGTCATGTTATGGGTAAAGGTAGTGGTTGTTACATGGGTAGGCTTCAATTTAACCGTCGAGACATGGCTAGACTTTCTCGTCCTTCTCGTTAATCCAATTGGTATTAGCTTGCTACTTATGGGCCTTGCTTTTATATTCAAAAAAAGTTTTTCCATGATAGGCGTGTTAATTGCCTATGTGTTGCTTATTGGTTTATTATATGCGAACTTACTATATTATCGTTTCTATATTGATTTTGTAACAGTATCTGTCCTTATGCAGCTAAATAATGTTGGTGGACTTGGACCTAGTACGTTAGAGTTAATTTCGCCTTTAGATTTGCTATTATTCTTAGATATTATCTTTTTTGTTTATGTATGGCGAAAAACAAAACAAACAAAGTGGCAACCAGCTATGCCTCATAAAAAGAAGTATGTTGGCTTGACTATGGTCTTAATCATGATGACTGTTTCCCTCGCATTATTGAGAAATCCCTACGTGCTTCAAGCAAACTATGACAGGGAACAGCTTGTTGAGTCATTAGGGCTATATAATTATCAAGTGTTCAACATTATTAATAGTTTGCAATCACCAATGATGAAAGTATTAGCTAGTGATAAAAGTGTTGAGCCTGTAACTAACTATTTACAGGGGATGCCTGATACTAAATCAGACTATTTTGGTCTTGCTGAGGGAAAGAATTTAGTATTGATTAGCTTAGAGTCTACGCAGAATTTCGTCATTAACCGTAAAGTCAATGGAGAAGAAATTACCCCATTTCTTAACTCCTTAATAGAAGATAGTTATTATTTTTCAAATATATATGAGCAAGCAGCACAAGGAAAAACGTCAGATGCAGAGTTCATGATTCATACAGGCTTATACCCTTTATCCAGTGGTTCTGTCTTTGTTAGACGCCCTGAAAATGAGTTTATTTCTCTACCTAAATTATTGAAAGCAAAAAATAATTATAGCGCTGCCACTTTCCATGGTAACAGCATTAATTTTTGGAATCGAAAGCAAATGTATCCGAGCTTAGGGTATAATCAATATTTTTCTCAAGAGGACTATCATATTACAGAAGAGAATTCCGTAAACTATGGTATTAAAGATATTCCCTTTTTTGAACAATCAATCACACATCTTTCAACGCTAACTGAACCTTATATGGCTAGTTTCCTTACATTAACAAATCATTTTCCTTTTTTATTAGAAAGTGAGGACCAACGAATGCCTCCTGCTGATACGTCGGTTGACGTTGTTAATCGTTATGTGACAACGGTTAATTATGAAGATGCAGCGATTGAAAGATTCTTTGATTTGTTAAAAAAGGAAGGCATGTATGAAGACACCATTTTCGTTATCTATGGTGATCATTATGGGATTTCTCAAGAATTTGAAGAAGGCGTGCATGAGTTATTAGATCAACCGGAGACGCCGATTAATCATCTTCAATTGCAGCAAATTCCTCTTATTATTCATATACCTGGTGAAGAAGGTGCGATATTTGAAACAATCGGTGGCGAAATTGATATTCATGCGACTATCCTCGAACTAATGGGTATTGATGAGGAGCAAAGAACAAACTTTAGTGAAAACCTCTTTACGAGAGATCCTAATAAACCTGTTGTCTTTCGTGATGGCAGTATGGTAGCTAGTGAATATGCTTATCTTAACAATGCTTGTTACAGCATGAATACTGAATCACTAACTGAAGAAGAAAACTGTGAAACTTATCTAGAAACGGTACGTAAAGAACTTAAGTTATCTGATGAAATTATTTTAGGGGATTTATTTAGGTTTATAGAATAGGAGGGAAAGAATGGAACAACAAAAAACAAATACGAAAGCAGTGGTTTCCCTGACTCTAGGGATTCTCTCATTGCTCGTTCCATTTATCGGCTTCTTATTAGGGATTATTAGTATTGTATTTGGAAGGTTGTCAGCAAAAGAAATCCTGCAAACAGGAGAAAAAGGGAAATCGCTAGCAACGGCCGGCCTTATCTGCGGGATTATAGGTATCATTCTTACGGTCATATGGATATTATTTGCGTTACTTGGTTTCTTTGCTTATTCAACTTTTGAGACAGAAATACAGGAAATGCCTTAACGGAAATGCGCTTCTTCTAATGGAAGGAGCGTTTTTTTTATGCCCAAATACCAAAGGAAAAGGATGGTATTTTTTATTGTTAATTTATCCCACTTGATTTATAATTGCTTTTAATATAAAGAGCTGGAGTGAACAAGTTAATGGCAGAATTGATCACAGCAAAATTACTTTTGATCGCATGTTTTCTATTAATCGTTACATTAATAGAGACTTTAGCTTACTCGACTAGGATTGCTGGAACAAGAGTAAGGTTGATTGCTACAGCAATCTCATTGTTCAGTACATTAGTGATTGTCTCGCGATTTTCGACGATGATTCAGCAACCGATGACGGCAAAGTTGATTAATGCAGCACCTGAAGGGAATGTCATGAAGTTCATTGAAGAACAGTATCGTCTGTTAATAGGTGTTACTTCAATAGGTGTATTGCTAGGCATATTGCTCTTCCCTACATTTATTTTGATATTTTCAAAGGCAATCGTGCAAATGTCAGAACAACGGGGCTCAATCCCCGCATTAGTAAAGAAAAATATGAATTTACGAGGAATCAAGCGTATGCTTTCATGTATTAGAATCCCACGTTTCTATTATTTAAAAGGAATTACGTTACAAACCATTCCTAAGCGCTTATTTTGCTTGAATGTAATCGTCACAGCGGTGTTTACGACAGGGGTGCTATCATCTATCTATGCTTCCATTATTGCACCAGAGTATGCGCAAGCAGCGTTAATGTCGTCGGGTATCATAAACGGTGTAGCAACAATTATTCTGACATTATTTATTGACCCAAAAGCTTCAGTACTAGCTGATAGGGTGGTAACTAACCCAAGCAAATATATTTATTTGAAAAGTTATTCATTAACAATGGTCAGTTCTAAGTTTGTTGGCACATTGGCAGCGCAAATCATATTCTTGCCTGCTGCTTACTATGTAGCTTGGTTTGCACGTTGGATATAACAGATGGGGGGATATATATGTTGAAAAAACCACAAAGATTGCAAAGAGGTGACCGAGTAGCAACGGTGAGTCCTTCATGGGGAGGTGCAGGAGAAGAAGAAATTAAATGGCGTTACGAACAAGGGGTAAGGCGGCTTGAACAAGTATTTGGACTAGAAGTCGTCGCAATGCCGCACAGCCTGAAGGGGGCAGATTATTTATATCAACATCCCGAAGCGCGCGCCGAAGACTTAATGGCAGCTTTTTCTGATCATAGTATTAAAGCCATTATTGCCAATATTGGTGGAGAAGAGAGTATTCGCTTGCTGCCCTATATTGATTTTGATGTGATAAAAGAAAACCCTAAAATATTTATGGGCTATTCAGATGTCACGATTACTCATTTATTCTGTCACAAAGCAGGGCTATCGTCTTTCTATGGACCTGCGATTTTAACAGACTTTGCCGAGAATGTTGAGATGGATCCGTACACGGTTGAAAGCATCGAACGTACGCTATTTTCCTCTTCTCCAATTGGTGAACTGATGCCTGCTCCGCATTGGACGAGTGAGAGACTCGAGTGGATAGAAGTCAATAAAGAGAAGCGGCGAAAAATGAATAAGAATAACGGTTATGAGGTCCTGCAAGGAAGCGGTAAGGTACAAGGATCGTTAATTGGCGGCTGTATTGAAGTGCTGGAATTTGCTAAGCAAACCATTCTTTGGCCAGAGAAAGAGTATTGGGAAGGTAGTATTTTGTTTTTTGAAACGTCTGAAGATAAGACGGCCCCTGATTATGTGAAGTATTGGCTCAGAAATTATGCAGCGCAAGGAATATTGAAAGCAGCAAATGGAATCGTATTTGCTAAGCCTTATGATGAAGCATACTATGAAGAATACAAGATGGTGATATTAACCGTTTTACAGGAATACGGTTTAACTGATGTACCCGTTCTTTATAACTTAAATTTTGGACATACCGAACCAAAATTTATTTTGCCTTATGGGGCAACTGCTCAAATTGATGCTGATCTTGGCTCCTTTGCCATCTTAGAAAATGGTGTGGAGTAGTGTTAGTCTATAATTACTGGATGAGTTCATTCATTGGTTTTATATTATTGCAATGTATTGTAGGAATTTGGTTGTTAGCAAAAAGGGCAAATAAGACTATGAGAGGTCTGGTTTTTTCTATCCTTTTTACATTTTGGATGTTAGTGAATGCGGTGTTTTTCTATTTTTTCGCTGGTTTATCAAGGGGATTTTGGGGCTCACTCTTGTTTTTCTTAATCGGAGGCTTGCTTATATATTATTTTTTGAAACGTCGGAATAAGGAATTAAAAAAACTTGAGAGACGGTGAAGGATATGGGTTTGTTTTTTGAAAAAAGTAAAGAAGAACCTATCAAGGCTTTTATGATACTACGGTTCATTCTCGCTTTTTTGCTATTATTCTATATCATGATAGGAATCAAAAACACTGAACTCTTTATATCAGGTTGGTTATATTTCATACTTGCCTTTAGTTTTCTGCTAGATTCAATAGAAGCCTGGATACAAAAAGGTAAATATAAGCTTCTATATATGATAATAGGTCTGCTTTTTTTGTGGCTGTTTTTTATTAGTTGAAAGAGACCCGATGAGGATGGTGATAGAGGTGGAGCAGTACAAAGCACAGAAAATGCTAATTCCTTTATTGTTGTTGCTAGTAAATATCGTTCTTACTTCTTTAATTATTCAAGAGCTTTTAGATACAACCGGCAAGATCTATGGCATCTTTGGATTACTTACCCCCATTTTAGCTATCATTTCTTTCTTTTATATTAGGAACAAAAATAGCATGAGCCCGCTCATTATCTTTTTACAAGGGTTAAATGGGTTTTTTGTTCTCTTTCCTATTATTGTTTTACTTGTTTCTTTCCTTGGATTGTAAATTTGGTATTTGGTCTCCTTGATATCAGAACCTGAGCTGTGAGCGTTGTCAAAGGAAGAATCACAAGGGGGCAGAAAAGAAAAATCGTCTGCCTGCTTAAGAAGTTGAGTTTGCGGACAAAAACTAATAGGAAAAGAAAGAAAACTTGGGGCAAGTTGCGTATATGAGCAAAAGTCATCCAGAAAATCAAAGATAAGTAGGGTAAAAGGAGGAGTCGCGACTAATCAGAGTGGAAACTGAAAGATAAGTAGCGAAAAAGAGGAAATCGCGACTAATCTGAGCCAAAACTTAAAGATAAGTAGCATAAAAGAGGAAATCGCGACTGATCTGAGCAAAAACACAAAGATAAGTAGCGAAAAAGAGGAAATCGCGACTGATCAGAGCAAAAACACAAAGATAAGTAGCGAAAAAGGAGAAATCGCGACTAATCAGAGACAAAACACAAAGATAAGTAGTGAAAAAGGAGAAATCGCGA
>NZ_JAYEFF010000005.1:115213-259418 GCF_034651445.1 Cytobacillus sp. OWB-43
GCAAAAACACAAAGATAAGTAGTGAAAAAGGGGAAATCGCGACTAATCTGAACAAGAACTAAAAGATAAGTAGCATAAAAGAGGAAATCGCGACTGATCAGAGCAAAAACACAAAGATAAGTAGCGAAAAAGGAGAAATCGCGACTAATCAGAGCAAAAACACAAAGATAAGTAGCGAAAAAGGAGAAATCGCGACTAATCAGAGACAAAACACAAAGATAAGTAGTGAAAAAGGAGAAATCGCGACTAATCAGAGCAAAAACACAAAGATAAGTAGTGAAAAAGGGGAAATCGCGACTAATCTGAACAAGAACTAAAAGATAAGTAGCATAAAAGAGGAAATCGCGACTGATCTGAGCAAAAACACAAAGATAAGTAGTGAAAAAGAGGAGATCGCGACTGATCTGAGCAAAAACACAAAGATAAGTAGTGAAAAAGAGGAGATAGCGACTGATCTGAACAAAAACACAAAGATAAGTAGCATAAAAGGGAAAACCGCGACTGATATGGAGGTAAAAGGTAAAGAACTGCGTGCATGTTGTGTTTACGCGCAAAATGGTACAAGAAAAGCAAGTGAAATTGTGAGTTAAAATTTATTAGCAGATATTTGTTTTTGTACATTCTTCGCTGCTGCCAGGAAAGGTTCCAGAGTCGAGAGCATCACAAACAAGAATCCTCTACTATGGTGCCCAATGGAAATTAATAGTTGATTTTCACAGCAACTCCTCTCTGTATTATTAGACGATATTTTCATAAAATCACAAAAAAGAAGCGTTCTTCATTTGAACGCTTCTTTTTCATTTTACGCCAGTTATTTTGTAAAAAAGTTTTCCGGCATGAACAAATAAAGACGAAAAAATCAAAAATCATGAACAGTTTTTGTTCTAGTTTGAATTTTCATTTTTCACTACACTAACAGTAGAAACTTAATTAAAAGAAAATTTCGAATCAACAATGTAAGCGATATCAAATTAATTGTTTTTATATTTCATAAACGGGGTGAGTAACAATGAATGTTAATACGGTGGATAATATAACGGAAGAAGCGCTATTACAGGGAGCCGAAAAGATTGGTATGCTCGCTGAAGAAGAAGCACATGAGGCTGATAAGAATGCCACGGTTTCAGCAAATGTTGTGAATTTGATAAAAGAAACACAAATCTCAAGGATGATGTTACCGAGGGAATATGGTGGGCCACAAGCGAGTTTATCTACTTTTGCAAAAGTGATTCAAAAGGTGGCAAATTATAATCTTTCTGCTGCTTGGTTAACCTTCCTTTACCCTTTACACAATTCATTACCATCTTATTTACCGAAAGCAGGAAGAGATGAAGTAGTCAATCAAGGTGGATTGATTGCAGATATCTTTGCAGCATTAGGTACAGCAGAACCTGATGGAGATGGATTAAGAATTAGTGGGAAATGGAATTTTGTCAGTGGCATTCTTCATAGTGATTGGGTTGGCGTAGGGGTGAAAGTTCAATTACCAGGACGTGATAAACCAGTAGTCTGCCTACCCATTTTGAAAACATCTGAGGTTGAAATCGTTAAAAATTGGGATACTTTTGGATTAAGAGGGACGGGAAGTAACCAAATCATTGTAGATAATGTGTACGTACCGAAAGAGCGTATTCTCGATTTAGAAAAAGCGGAATCAACAAGAAGGCCACCAGAAGAAGATTATGATAAAAGTTATCCGTTTTATCATGTGCCATTTTATCCGGCATTTTATATTGGATTCCCAGCGATTGCTATCGGTGGTGCGGAAAGAGTGATTGAAGAGTTTAAAGTGTTAACGGAAAAGCGTGTTCGTTTGATGGATGGGATGAGAGAAAGTGAGTCCCCTCGAAGTCAACGTGTAATAGCAGAAATTTCTACTGATTTGCATGCAGCAAAAGGGTTGATGGCTCAATACATTTCTTTATTAGAAAATTACGAAAAGGATGGCGAAATGACACCGCTCGGGGAGTTTTTTGCCATTAGAACTAAAATTATAAAGCTTTGTACAGATATCGCTGTTCGTGCCATGTTAACACTTGGTGGTGCTGCACTGTATAAAGGTGGAACTTTAGAAATGTTTATCCGTGATATTTTATCCGTGGCTACACATAAAACATCACTTTATGAAGATTCTGTTGCTGCTTACGGGCAAGACTTATTTGGATTTGAGAGTGGCGTCAGAGGTTAATGAAAGGAGAGGTAAAGATGGATGATCGTTTATTTAGAAATGCAATGAGTAAATTTGCCACCGGTGTAACGGTGATTGCAACCGAAACAAATGGGAATGTTCATGGGATGACGGCTAATGCCTTTATGTCGGTATCACTTGATCCTAAATTAGTCGTTATCTCTATTGGGGAGAGAGCGAATATCCTTTCGAAAATTAAAGATAGTGGGATATTCACCGTCAATATTTTGGCTGATGATCAAAAAGAGCTGTCTATGAATTTTGCTGGACAGTTAAAGGAAACAAAGGAAGTGTCATTCGCTAGATTAAATGACATGCCGGTCATTGACGGGGCAGTGGCACAAATGGCATGTGAAGTATCGGCCACACATGTAGAAGGTGACCATACGTTATTTATTGGTCGCGTGAAGGATGTGTATTTAGAAGAAAAAGATCCGTTATTATTCTTTAACGGCAAATACCGTTCAATGATAGCAGTAGAAGAGCCAATTTCTTAACAATAAAGGAGGGAAGTCAGATGAAAACCATCGTCTTAAATGAGGAAGAGCTCCATGGCGTATTAGGTAAAAACATAGAATCATGTGTGATGGCGCTCGGATTTTTCGATGGCCTTCACCTTGGTCATCAAGAAGTCATTCGCCAAGCAAAGGTGGAAGCAAATAAACGCAACCTGCCACTAGCAATCATGAGTTTCTTTCCTCATCCGAAAACGGTGTTAATGAAGCGATCTGACTTTCCTTATTTGATGCCATTAGAGGAAAAGAAAAAGAGAATGAGTTCTCTTGGTGTCGATCTTTTCTATATCGTTCCATTTAATCATGCATTTGCTAGCCTTTCCCCAGAAGCATTTGTTGAGCAATATTTACTCACTCTCGGCGTTAAACATGCAGTTGCTGGTTTCGACTTTCATTATGGTAACAAGGGAGTCGGACATATGGCCAGATTAGCAACTGATTCAGGCTATCAAATAACGACAACATCTGTTTCAAAATTGAGCAGAAATGGGTTGAAAATTAGTTCCTCTTATATCCGCAGCTGTTTACAGCAGGGGGAAGTAGATTTAGCAAATGCGCTTCTTGGTAGGCCGTATCAAGTGAAGTTGCAAAGGAACGGTAGCACGTACTGGGTTAAACCTTTTTATACTCTACCTGCACTTGGTGAATATGAAGTGAATTGCCAAGGGGATATGCATACAGTCAAAGTCCTTAGCAAAGAAGAAGTAGAATGGCAATCGAACAAGACCTTACCAAAAGAATTAAGCATTCATTGGTTGAAAAAAACAGATGCAAAAGAACAAATTAGTTAAATCAATATATTGATAAATAGGAGAGTGAAGAGTAATGATTCTTCGTTTAGGGCAAATCGAGCTGTTTGTAACAGATTTAAATAAGTCTAAAGACTTTTATGTAGATGTACTAGGGTTTATTGAAGTGGAAAGAACAGAGTCAAGTCTATATTTGCGTGCTATTGATGAATTTGATCGATATTCTTTAATTTTAACGCAAAAGCCAAAAGCAGCTCTTGGTAGTTTTAGTCTACGTGTATCTAGTCCTGAGTATTTAAGAGAGTTAGAGAAGCAACATCAAGAAATGGGAGTTGCCACTCAATATGTCGAGAATAGTATCCACCCAGGAAAAGGGCCGGTACTTAAAGTAGCTGAGCCAAATGGTCATCCGGTTGAATTCTATCATGCAATGGAAGAGATTAATGTAGGGAACAAAAGTGGCGGAGTAGATGCCTTGCCAATGAGGTACTCCCATTTACATCGTGGTATACCGCCAGTAGCAATCGATCATATGAACCTGCGTGTAACAAATGTAGATAAAGCATTAGAATACTGGCAAGCAATTGGCTTTAGCATTTCAGAATATGTTCAAGGAGATGAGGGGAAATTTGCTGCATGGACAAGAGCGAAAACATCTACACATGACGTAGCCCTTGTCCAACATAAAGAAACATCTCTGCATCATATTGCTTATATTGTAGACGGTATTTCTTCCGTTGTGAAAACGGCTGACTTACTTGCAGACGCAGGCTACCGCGCAAATATCGATTATGGACCAGGTCGTCATGGGGTAACAAATGCCTTCTTCTTATATGTAAGAGACCCAGACGGTCATCGTATTGAGATTTATTCTGGTGATTATAAACGTGATACTGATTTACCACCAATTGGCTGGACCAAGGAAGAATATGATACAAAGGGTCGTTTATGGTGGGGACCATCAGTGCCGGATTCTTTCTTTGAAACAACACCAGTGAATGATGAGTGGATGAAAGAGAAAGTGACAAAATAAAGAGAATAGGAGAGGATTATATGTCTATTTGGAACGATTTAGCAGATATCGAATTTAAACTTCATTTTGTCGATGCAGATGGGGTGAAAACGAGAGTACTAGAATCGGGAACAGGAGAGCCTCTTTTATTTTTACATGGTACAGGGGGGCACATCGAGGCTTACGCAAGAAATATCAAAGGATTGGCTGAGCATTTCCGCGTGATATGTATCGATATGTTAGGTCATGGATATACAGAAAAGCCAGACTATCCGTACGGCATTGATAGTTACAGTGACCATTTATTAGCTGTAATCAAAGCGCTTGATTTAGAGAAAGTATATTTATCTGGCGAGTCTCTTGGTGGATGGGTGGCTGCCTGGTTTGCTGCTCACCATCCGTCCTATGTGGAATCCATGGTGCTCAATACTCCTGGTAATGTGAATAACAAACCTGAAGTTATGGCAGGGCTAAAAGCGTCAACATTAAAAGCTGTACTTGAAGCAAACTATGAAAATGTGAAAACGAGATTAGAATGGTTAATGTATGATAAATCACAAGTAACAGATGAGTTAATTGAATCTCGGTACAATATTTATACTCAACCTGCTTATCAGGAAGCTGTCCATCATATTGTCCATTTGCAAAACATCGAAGCAAGAAAACAATTTAGTTGGGACCCATCATGGTGTGGCAAAATCAATGTACCAACATTACTTGCTTGGACTGACCATGATCCAACTTCAACAGTAGAAGAAGCAGAACCGATCAAAGAGATGATTCCAGGGAGTGAACTGACAGTAATCAATGAGGCTGGCCACTGGCCACAATGGGAAAAACCGGAAGAATTCAATCAGGTGACTATTGATTTTTTAAAAAAACAAGTGGTATCTAAATAAATATTTATACACCCGTCTCTTAACAAAGTGGCGGGGTCTTTCCATATAGAAGGAGGTTCAATGATGACACTACAGTTAAATGATCAACTAAAAGAAGCTGCTCAAGCGCTTTTAGAAGCGGAGGAAACAAAGAAATCCCTCCAGCCATTAACAGATGAAATCGAGCAACTATCAGTTGATGAGGCGTATCAGATTCAGATGGAAAATATTGATGTGAAGTTGGCTCAAGGAGAAAAGATAGTTGGGAAGAAAATCGGTTTAACCTCTCTAGCTATGCAAAAGGCCTTAGGTGTTGATCAGCCAGACTATGGCCATTTATTAAGTAGCATGGATGTCACCATGCAAAAATCGGCCATTCCTATGGATAAATTATTTGAGCCGAAAATTGAGGGAGAAATTGCGTTTGTATTGAAGCATGATTTGCGGGGGCCCAACATAACAGAGGCCGATGTTGTAGCAGCCACTGATTATATTATCCCTGCTTTAGAAATTGTGGATAGTCGAATCGAAAATTGGCGAATTAAACTGGAAGATACTATTGCTGACAATGCCTCAAGTGCCCAATTTGTTTTAGGTGAAGAACGATATGCTGTTGATAGTGTGAAGCTAAAAGAAATGGAAATGAAGTTATACAAAAATAACAAATTGATTAATAAAGGCTATGGTGCGGATGTATTAGGTAATCCGATAACTTGTGTTGCTTGGTTAGCTAATAAGCTGTCTGACTATGGTGTTCACTTGAAGGCAGGAGAAGTCATTTTATCAGGTGCATTATCTGCAGCGATTCCTGTGGAGAGAGGCGATTCATTTAAAGCAGAATTTAGTGGACTTGTGAGTGTAGAAGTGAGTTTTTAAAAACATAGCGGAGCGTAGTCCTTCGCTTACTTTATCTTAAAAATCTTGAGAGTGAGGTCATCTAAATGGCGAAAAATCCTCGTACGAAAGAAGGTAAAATCTCGCGTCAGGCTATTCTAATTATTATTTTATTATTTTTACTGACAGTGATTAGTAATGCAGATAAAGCGATTATTGGATTTGCATCTGTTCCTCTGATGGAAGAATTAGGGTTGAATGCTGAACAGTGGGGGATCATTGGAAGTGCCTTTTTCTTTTTATATTCTATTTTTGCTATTATCGGGGGAACGTTAGCTGACAGATTCGGTGCAAAAATTGTTATTGCTGGTATGGCAATTGTTTGGGCGACAGTGCAGTTTTCTACCCTATTTGTATCAAGCTTTACCTTTTTATTGATAACACGCATTATACTAGGCGCAGGGGAGGGACCATCTTATTCACTCGCTATGACTGCTGCAACAAAATATCTACCAAAAGAGAAGCTTGGGATAGGTTTAACACTTGTTTCTGTAGGTGGTCCTTTAGGGGTAGCTATGTCGGCACCTATACTTATTTCATTAATCACTCAATTTGGTTGGCGTTCGGCATTTCTAGCAACTTGTATTGTCGGTTTGATTTGGGTTGTATTTTGGCTAATGATTGCAGAAAATGATCGCAAAGAAGCAATAGCAAAATACAAGGCTAATCGCCAACAAGGCCAACAAACAGCAGTAAGTAAATTTGGACCAGTGCTAAGGTCAAAAAACTTTATTCTTATTGCCATTTGTGGTTTTGCAACGTATTGGTCTTTTACCATTGGTTTAAATTGGCTTCCTAATTACTTGGAAAATGTCCGTCAATTGAGTGCAGAAACCTTATCTATAGTAGCAGCACTCCCATGGATAATGATTACCATTTCTCAAATCACCTTCTCTACTGTCTCAGATCGATTATTTAAGAAAACGAAAAGTATCGTGAAGGGTCGAGTGTTTGTACTGGGTCCGGTGATGCTAGCGGGAGCAGTTAGTTACTTTATAGGAACATTACTAAATGCGAATATGTTGGTGATTGCCTTTCTTTCTTTAGGGCTTACTTTCGGTTGTATCACACTTGTGCTTGGTCCGACTATTCTTTCGAGTATGGTCTCAAAAGAGCATATAGGTAAAGTGCAAGGGTGGTTTATGGCGTTTACCTCTTTAGGAGGAATCGTTGGTCCTTATATTACTGGTCTTCTTATTGAAAGATCTGCAACACAAGCAGCGGGCTTTCATATGGCATTTCAATTATGCGGTATAATCCTCCTTATTTGCGGTGGACTTGTCTGGTTATTTGTCCGGCCAAATAAAGATGAGAATATTCAATCAAACGTAGCATAAAGAAAATGAATGCGGTTACAATTAGTTTTTGAAAAAAATAAAAAATCAGAATAATTATATTGACAAACAAAAGGAAAACATCCTACAATTTTAATATGATATTAATGAATACCATTCGATATTATCGAACGTTGGAGGATGTATGACGATACAATCAGTTTTGCGTGCAACAGACATTTTAGAATTATTCCTTAATGGTCAAAAAGAGTTAAGTGTAAAAGAAATAGCGGAAGCCATGGAACTCTCTAAAAGCACGGTACATGGTTTAATAAAAACTTTGGCCTCGAAAGGTTATCTTTATCAAAATGAGGAAAGTGGTAAGTATCGTTTAGGTATGAAGCTTTTTCAACTAGGTCATATTGTTGAGAACCAACTCGATTACGCTGAAGTTTCGAGGCCAATCATCAATAAGCTTGTTACTACTCTAAAAGAAACGGTGCATTTAGTATCTTTTGAGCAAGGTGAAGCGATTTACATTGAAAAGAAGGAAGGTACTCATTCTTTACGAATCTATTCGCAGATTGGTAGGAGGGCACCCTTTCACTGTACGGGAGTAGGGAAAGCGATATTGGCTTTTTTACCAAAAAAAGAACAAGAAGAAATCATCGAAACCCTTACTTTAGAGTCGTTCACTGAGAATACCATTGTTACTAAGCAAGCATTAGTAAAGGAATTAGCTGTAGTGAAAGAGCAGGGATTCGCTGTTGATAACGAGGAGATTGAAATCGGTCTTATATGTACAGCAAGCCCGATCTTTAATTATCAAGGAAGGGTAGTTGGTTCCATTAGTTGTGCGGTACCAACAGTACGATTAAATGAGGGACATCAACAAGAGGTTATTACTGGAATTAAAACTGCTGCCAATGAAATTTCAACTACACTTGGATATTAGAAGGAAATTAAGGAGGGAACTGAGGTTTGAGTAAAGTAAAAGTAGCGATTTTAGGATCAGGTAATATTGGAACAGATTTGATGATTAAATTAGGTCGATCAGACATTTTAGAACTTACAACGGTGATAGGTATTGATGCAAATTCTGATGGCTTAAGACGTGCGAAGGAATTAGGGTATGTCGCCATTGATACTGGGATTGATGGGTTTTTAGAACAGCCGGAACTTGCAGATATTGTTTTTGATGCGACATCAGCAAAAGCGCATATTCGTCATGCAAAAGCTTTAAAAGCAGCAGGTAAGAAGGTCATTGATATGACACCAGCAGCTGTAGGTAAGTTGATTGTTCCCCCGGTTAATTCAAAGGAACATTTAGATGCTGCGAATATCAATTTAATTACATGTGGCGGTCAGGCAACTATACCAATGGTACATGCGGTGAACCGAGTGAGTCCAGTTGCCTATGCTGAAATCGTTGCGACAATCTCAAGTAAAAGTGCCGGACCTGGTACGAGGGCTAATATCGACGAATTTACTGAAACAACTTCAAGGGCGATTCAAGAAGTGGGTGGAGCGAAAAAAGGGAAAGCTATTATTATATTAAACCCAGCAGAACCGCCAATACTCATGAGAGACACCGTCTACACGTTAGTGGAAGAGGGGACGATGAAGGAAGAAGAGATTAAGGCATCAATTGCTGATATGGAAAAAACTGTGCAGAGCTATGTGCCAGGCTACCGATTACGGACGGAGCCAATTATTGACGGTAATCAAGTAACTATCTTTATAGAAGTGGAAGGAGCCGGCGATTATTTACCTAAATATTCAGGAAATCTAGATATTATGACAGCGGCTGGCGTAAAGGTAGCTGAAGAGTTTGCAAAGAATTTAATTACACAGTAAAAGGAGAGAGATTCATATGACCGAACGTCAAAAGGTATTATTAACGGAAGTGGCATTGCGAGATGGGAGTCATGCGCTTTCACATCAATATACTGTTCAGCAAGTAGAGAAGATTGCCAAAGGCTTGAATGAGGCTAAGGTGCCTTATATTGAAGTAGCTCATGGAGACGGCCTAGCGGGATCTTCTTTGCAATATGGCAGGTCAAAAACAAATGAGTTTGAATTAATAGAAGCAGCTGTTGCTGTAACTGACTTTTCAAAGGTTGCTGTGTTGTTAATTCCTGGTATAGGGACAGTTAAAGAATTGAAACAAGCCCAGCAACTAGGGGCGAAGATGGCGCGTATCGCTACACATGTGACAGAAGCAGATGTGTCTGCCCAACATATTTACGCTGCCAAAGAGCTTGGAATGGAAACGGTTGGATTCTTAATGATGTCTCATATGGCAGAACCGGAGAAAATCGTGGAACAAGCAAAACTAATGGAAAGTTACGGTGCCGATATTGTTTATGTCGTTGATTCAGCTGGAGCTTTATTACCAAATCAAGTAACAACAAGAATCAAAGCAATGAAAGAAACCATTGGTGTGGAAATTGGTTTCCATGCTCATAATAATCTTTCATTAGCAATGGCAAATACGTTAGCTGCCATTGAAGCAGGCGCAACAAGAATCGATGGAAGTGTACGATGTCTCGGAGCAGGTGCGGGTAATACGCAAACAGAAGTGTTAGTAGGTGTATTAGATCGGATGGGCATTGAAACAGGTGTGGACTTTTATAAAATGATGGATCTAGCAGAAGATGTTGTGGCACCGATCTTACCTGTTCCTCAAGAAATTACTAAAAATAGTTTAGTTCTTGGATATGCAGGCGTTTATTCTAGTTTTGCTTTACATGCCCAGCGTGCAGCAGAAAAGTTCAATTTAGATGCACGAGATATTTTAATTGAACTAGGTAACCGAAAAGTTGTCGGCGGGCAAGAAGATATGATTGTTGATGTGGCGGCAGAATTAGCAAAAGTAAAAACATTCGTCTAAAGTTCAAAGCAGCGAACCTTCGTTTCAAAACTCGCGAATGTTTCAATTTTCTAATAAAATAGACTGGAAGGGGCGAAATTTCCCCTTTTTTTATAAAAATAGAAATGTTTGCGCTTTCAATCTTGCGCTTTAGGAGGTTATCTATGCATATTGTTGTTGATGAAGTTTCAATCAATCCTATTACAAAAGGACATGAAAGAGTTGTTTCGACACCATCGGCATCACTAGGTATTTTGCGTCATCAACTCGTTAAGCATATAGGTTTTGAACGCCTAAAAAGTTTCTTATTTTCTTTTGGATGGGAGAATGGTGTGAAGGATGCTAAAAAGGCAATGAAAGAGCATACTTCGGTTCCTTATTTAATCAAGCACGGCCCCCTGTATCATAAGGAAAATGGACAAATTACAGGTGTGAAGCATATATGCCATTTAACAATGTGTGAAGACAATCAGCATGTGAAATCTCTCTATTCGGAGGGTATTTGGTATGGTTCTTATGAGGCTGAAGAGCATATACGACTACATGGTTATAGTGATACACCTCAATGTCATACATTAGTAGGTTATGCAAGCGGCTATATGACTACTATCACAGGTGTGTCGTTGCTAGTAAAAGAAACGTGTTGTGTGGCGAAGGGTGATGCTGAATGCAAATGGACAATCCAATCGCAAGAACAATGGGAGATGGAGGGTGAAGATGCTCATTCTCCATATGAAGAAATCCCCATCGTTAAAGAGTTAGCTTATACATATGAACAATTATTAGATCAACGTAATTTTGTAACAAAACTGGCTGAATTTCAAAGTAAATTAACTGAAGAGATTTCTGGGGGCAGTAGTTTAGAAGAAATTACTGAACTTGTCTACGATCATATGAAAATACCAATTGTGATAGAGTCTATTGATTTTTATCAAATGTCTAGTGCAGGCTTATCTCCAGATGAATGCGGTGAACTGACGGATGATATGAAGCAATATTTTTCATTTCCTATGAATGATAAGGAAGAAAAGCCCCCTACCTATCCATTGTTTTTTCAAAAGAGAATCGTCCATACTGAAAAGCAAACAAGGCTGATGGCTCCAATTTTAGTGCAAAAGAAAATTCAAGGGTACTGCTCATTTGTTTATGAACCAATGATAGATAACAGTCATGAATCTGACTATTTATTACTGGAACGATTTGCTAATGCTGCTTCCCTTATATTATTAAATGAAAAAACTCGATTTGAATCGTTAGAAAGAATGAAGGGTAGTTTCCTTGAACGTATATTAGAAGGAGAAACGTCTAAAGCAGAGATTATTAAAAGGGGTAAATATACGGGTATCGATTTAACACAGTCCTATTTCTTAGTCATGATCGATTTTAGTATTGGTACAGAATCCTTTGAGGAAGAATTTCAGTTGCAGGAAGATATATATGAATGGATGATTCAATACTTTAGTGAAAAAAAGAAAAGTGTATTAATCAATATGCGTGATCATCATCTAATCATTCTGATCCCTGATGCGGCACTTTCATATGAGCATCATGAAACATTCTTCCGCCCATTAATGAAGACCTTACGTGCGGACTTTCCTAATGGTGAATTTACAATTGGTCTTAGCAATCAAGGAAATGAGATTACAAGTGCCCATCAACACTATGAAGAAGCCCTTGTTTCTTTAAGACTATCTTCAAAGGAAAATATGATGTCCTTTAAACAATTAGGAATCGTTGGTGTTCTGATTAATTCTAAAAATACAGCTGGGGTAAAAACAATTGCCAAGCAGGAATTAGGCTCACTATATGATTTATCGGATAGCAAGATGGTGGACTTATTGCAAACCTTATATGTGTTTTTACTAAACGGAGGAAAATTGGAACAAACGACAGCAGATCTGAATTTATCTATGAGCGGTCTTCGCCATCGCATTCGAAAGATTGAACATACATTAGATAAGGATTTGCGTAATCCTCAAGAAACACATCAACTATTCTTGATTATGCAATCTTTAATTGCTTTAGGAGAATTGAAAATGAACTAAGTAGATGATTATATTACCCCACCAGAGTTGGTTCTGGTGGTTGTTTAATGTAATTGAACGTCTGGTATTTCCATTAAACGGATAATATTAAGGGTCAAACTTTTAATAAGTCATATTGAAGGCACTCCCTCCACTTTTTAATAAAGTACTCCTATCTATTTAATGTTCGTTGTAATGATCAGCTTGTATGCTTCGATAGAATTCTAAGAAAGTTGTTATAGAAAGTAACATAAAACGAAGTTGTCCTTCATATTAAATTAACAGGAAGACATAGAAGAATATGGAGGGAATTATGGACGAAAACAACGAAAAACACGAGCGACAAGCAAAGATTCATTTCAATAGTCGAGGAAGTCAAGCGCAAGAAAAAGTGGAAGAGAGGGATATAAATAAATGGAAAGGGGACGAACCTGCAAAGCTTCATTCACAAACTGTTGGCAAAAGAGGACCTATTTTAAAACAGGATAGTGTAGAACATGAAACACTGCAAGAATTTATCCATGAGAAAATCATTGAACGACCTGTTCATGTCAAAGGATTCGGTGCTTTTGGCTATTTTCAAACGGTGCATTCAATGAAAGAACATACACAGCTTAGTTTCCTACAGCGTCCTGGTCAACAAGTACCTGTAATGGTGCGGTTTTCATTAGCAGTGAGTACGAAAGGAACGCCTGATACATCAAGGAATGTAAGAGGGTTTGCAACTAAGTTTTATACAGAAGAGGGGATATTTGATTTAATTTGTAATCATATTCCTGTTTTCTCTGTGCGTGATACGATTCGTTTCCCTGAGGCGATTAAAGCGTTTTTACCATCTCCAGTCAATAATTTAATTGATCCCAATCGCTTCTGGAGCTTTGTAGCACGAGCACCAGAGTCGTTAAATTTTGTTGTCCATCTATATTCAGATGCTGGAACAGTGAAAAGTTTGCGTCATATCCCAGGACATAGTGTGAATACATATGTCTGGCGTAATGCGAAGGGAGAAAGGAAATATGTGAAATATCATTGGTATCCGTTTGCAGGTATTGAATATATTACGAGGCAGGAAGCGGGCAAACTAGCCGGTGAGAATCCAGATTATGCTGGGAAAGATCTTTTTGATACCATTGCATCTGGCAAAACAGTAGAGTACGGATTATACGTTCAATTAATGGATCCCATGGATGAGGAAAAGTTATCGTATGATCCGCTTGATGATACGAAAGTGTGGGATGAAAGGCAGTATCCATTGGTACCAGTTGGTCGAATGGTTTTAAATAGAAACCCCCAAAATTATATGGAAGAAGTAGAGAAGGTCTCTTTTTCACCTGTTAACCTGTTAGAGGGAGCGGAGTTATCCGATGATAAGATGCTTCAAGGTAGAGCGAATATTTATAGCGATTCACAAAGAAGAAGAATCGGACCTGGGTTTAGGAAGTTGCCAGTAAATGGCCAAGCAGATTGGACACCTGCCAACCAGGTGACAAGTGGAGATGGCCGATTTGTTGAAGGGAAATTACAAAGAAGTGATTTAATAAAACAAAATGATTATGCGCAGGCTGGAGAATTTTATCACGCTTTAAGTCCACAAGAGAAAGAACATTTAGTCAATAATATTGCTGCAGATTTAAAAGGGATTGATCAAGATATAAAAGAAGTGGTATTGTCATATTTTCACCGAGCTTCTTCAGAACTTGGGGAAGCGATTGCCAAGCATGTCTAAAATTCTCAGCATAACCTCCGTTTAAAATAATCTGTTACGAGGTAATTAATACGTAAGAGATGGAGGCGATATAAAATGGCAGAATTAACAGCTGTGAAAGTCGTATTACAGGATGAGATGGAAGAATATTTTACAGACGATAATGATCAGAAGGAAGCAGCAGACGCTTTATTAAGAGTCGATACCGTTTTGTTTTACGGGAAAAATATGGAGCTTCTAAATGATTATGAGCCAGCGAAAGAATGGGACCACTTTTATGATTTTGAATTCAATTCAGCTGATGATATTAAGAAAGAAATTGCTGAGAGGTTAGAAATCAGTCCTGATATAGTGGAAGTCGAATAAACCAGCTATCAGCTGGTTTTTTTTATGGATTGGAAAAGATTAGATAGATGCATGCCTATTTGGAGTCGATTATTCAAGCAACTCCGTTTGAAGTTGGTCAACAGACTGGTATACTTTTCTTTATTAAAACGATCGTTTAGAAAGGGTATGAAGCATGCATTTAGGAATTCTTGATCAAATGCCGAGACCACGTCACTTGTCAGTTGAGGAAACGGTAGAAGAAACAATCCATAAAGTACAGATGGCAGAAGAATGGGGATATGAGCGTTATTGGTTTGCTGAGCACCACGGGACAAAAGGGATGACTTCTAGTGCACCTGAAATCCTAATGGCAACAGCAGCGGCAAAAACAAAGACCATTCATGTAGGCAGTGGCGGGATTTTATTGTCTCAGTATAGTCCGTATAAAGTGGCTACACAAATGCTACAACTTCAATCAATTTTTCCAGGTAGGATTGAGGCAGGTGTAGGACGTTCACCAGGGGGACCGGAACGAATTCGTAAAGCCTTAGCTAATGGTGTGAAGAATGAAACGGGCATTTATCCTGAAAAAATAAAACAAATGCTGCATTATTTCGCAGGGGATCAGTCGGTGCAAGCGACACCTAGGCCGAGGGTATCGCCGCAGCTTTATAGTCTGGGTCTTGGGGAGAATAGTGCCCAGCTAGCAGCAGAGCTTGGAATTGGTTATGTCTTTGGTCACTTTATTCAATCTGGAAGAGGCGTGCAGGCCCACAAACAATATCGGGAGTATTTTCAGCCGGGCTTTTTAGTAAATCCGAAGGCGATTACTGCTGTATTTGTCATTTGTGGTGCGACAGATGAAGACGCAGAGGAAATGGCCATTACACAAGATATATGGTTATTAAGGACGGAAAAAGGAATTGATAGTCGGATTCCGACACTTGAGGAAGCAAAAGCAATGCGGTTAACAACAGAAGATAAAAAAAGAATCGCATTGAATAGAAAAAGAATGATTATCGGTGGGCCAGCAAAAGTAAAAGAAGAGCTCAGCAAATGGAGCGAACTTTATGAATGTGACCACTGGTTATTATTAAATAACACCTATCATTTTGCTGATCAACGCCAATCTTATGAACGCATTGCAGAAATGTTTTTCTGAAGATGTGGTTAACTCTCAAGTAGTACACGCATTAATAGAATTTAACTAACAAAAAATGTGTTGGCAAGTGTAAAGGTGGAGAAGAAGAGGAAGGTTTTTCCGCAAATCAGAAATACCAACTCAACTGGGATTAATTGTGACGAGTTGTGCCTGCAAATAGGAAATACGAATACAAGCGGGATGAAAAGCGAGAAGAAGTGTTGGTAAATGAGAAATGCGAACATAAGTGGGAAGAAGAGCGCCGAGAAGTGTTGGTAAATTGGAAATGCGAACCCAAGTGGGATGAAAAGTGCCGAGAAGTGTTGGCAAATGAGAAATGCGACCACAAGTGGGAAGAAGAGCGCCGAGAAGTGTTGGCAAAGCGGAAATGCGAACATAAGTGGGAAGAAAAGCGCCGAAAAGTGTTGGTAAAACGGAAAATAAGACCACAAGTTCCACCAAATATACCAAGTGGGCAAAACATTTACAATAGTAAGGGCATCCAGAAAGTCTCATTGCCGACTTTTTAGACGCCCTAAAATATACTAAGGTTCTAAGGATATCAATTTTTCAATTGCGCCCTCGTTACCTTTTCAGAAACTCAGGATCAGCAAAACTTGGATTCGGATAGTTATAGAAGCCTTCTCCTGTTTCTCGTCCGAGTTTACCTTTATCTATATACTCCGTTTTTAATAGGTGAGCTAATTTTTTAAAGGCTTCATTGCCGGTTGCATCGGCTTTTGCTTGTGAGATATTGTAAGCTGTGCGGATTCCAACGACATCAAGTATAGCGAACGGGCCTAGTGGAGCACCAGTGCCAATCATCCATGTTTTATCAATGGTTTCTGGGTCAGCTACTTCATTCACTAATAACATTTGTCCTGCCTCTAATAATGGAACGAGTAAGGAATTTAAGATATACCCTGGTTGTTCTTTATGCAATTGTAGAGGGACCATCCCTATTTCTCTTGCAAATTCAACGATTTGGTTAAAAACATTCATGTCTGTACCTGGGTGTTTCATTACTTCAGCCGTATTGTTTTTCCAAATTTCATTTGCAAAATGCAATGCTAGAAATTGTGACGGTCTCCCTGTGAAAGCTACAAATTGGCTAGGAAGTAATGTGGATGAATTCGTTGCAAAGATTGTTTCTTTCGGTGCGACTGCACTTAATTTTGTATAAAAGTCTTCTTTAATGCTAACCACTTCTGGAACAGCTTCAATCACTAAATCAGCTTGCTCGACAGCTTTAGATAAATCAGTATAAAAAGACATCCGTTCGAATGCCGCATCGACTTGTTCATCGGTTGCCTGTAAATCATTTTTATAGCTTTCCTTCAGCTTCAATATTCTACCTTTTGCTGTTGCTAGTGCTTCCTCAGAAATGTCATACACACTTACTTGAAATCCACTATACGCTGTTTGGTAAGCAATCTGACTGCCAAGTACCCCACTACCTGCAACTGTGATATGTTTGAATCCCATTGTAATCCCCTCTTTATAAAAAGTTATTTTCACATTTTCATTATGGCATAGTCTTACCTTCTATGACTTTCGACTTATAGAAGGATTGTTAAGTAAAACTGAAACATCTTTATTCGTTAACATGGCTCTTCATTTAATGTAGGTAAATGGATGGTTTGGTAAACATTTTTTATTTTATCTTTACAGATAACAAAAAGGGGAGTAATATAACTTCATCAATTAAATATCATCTCAATCGCTGAATCCTTAATTGGAGCGGAGGAACCACTTTTGTAGAGGTAATCTACTTGGGGTGAATCCTTTAAAGAATGTAAAAAGGAAGGGTTATTCTTGACCCTAATCCGACAGCTAACTTCGTAAGCGTTAAGAAAAGATGGTAACTTGTGATCAAATAACGTGACCACGGGGGATCCCTCTGTGGTCTTTTTGCTGTTCCTTTTTTCTCATTGAAGTACTCACAAGTCGATAGTAAGGATGGGATAGCCTATAAAGAAAACCTTTGCTTTGTCTGGTTTGGGGCATTTTGAGCAACGATGCTACAAGAACTAAAAGAGATGAATGTTGAAGTTTTAGCAGTAGATAAGGATGAAATGAAAGTAATTAAACATCGCGACCTCTCTACAAATGTTGCTGTTTACATTCACTAGATGAGCACACGTTAAGGTAAGAAGGGGTGAATCATGTTTTTATTTCGTTTGGAGAAGATGTGCAATGAAGGATTTTAACAGCCTTTCTTCTGAAGGGTATGGGGGTCAAAGCGCATAACAATTTTCATGAGAAAGTGTTAGAAAGGATAGGTGTTGACCGAGTCATTCATTAAGAGAGATATGACTATAAGAGTTGCAGGAAATATTGTCACACTTTCAATGGTTGATTTTTTTGAATTTGCTCATGATTACACCATCGCTGAAATGCTTGTAGGAAAGAAATTTTGGGGGCGTAAATTAAAAGATTTACGAATTGCTAAGCGGTTTAATTGTCATATTGTCGGTATTCAGGCGAGAACAGAACTTTACCGTTTCTCCAAGTGAAGAAGGACCAATTCAGATGAATGATATTTTAATAGTAGTGGGTAAAAAAAGAGTCATTATACGCTTTGAAAAAGAAGGAGCATAGAAAGATGAACAACGCAATCGTTCGGTTAAATCCATCTCAGTTGTTATTGTTAGTGTTCTTGTTTTTCATTATATTAGGGACGATTTTTTTAAAACTTCCATTTGCAACGACAACACAGGTTACTTGGACAGATGCATTATTTACAGCAACTTCATCCATGACGGTAACAGGGTTAGCTGTTGTAGATACTGGTACGGTCTATACACTATTTGGGCAATTAGTCATCCTTGCATTAATACAAATTGGTGGATTAGGGATCATGTCATTTGCAGTGTTAATTTTTATGCTCCTTGGTAAAAGGATAGGGTTTAGGGAGCGGTTATTAGTTCAACAGTCATTAAACCATACATCTATTGGTGGAATCATTAAATTAGTAAAAAGTTTATTCATTTATTCCTTCACGATTGAATTAATTGCTATGTGTTTTTTAGCCATTACTTGGGTCCCTGAATTTGGTTGGGGAAGGGGTATGTACCTCAGCTTCTTTCACTCCATTTCCGCTTTCAATAATGCTGGCTTATCGCTGTTTCCTGATAATTTAATGGGATATGTGGGGGACCCTATTATTAATATTGTTATTTCATCTTTGTTCATTCTTGGCGGTATTGGTTTCACTGTTTTAGCGGATATTTGGTATAAACGTAAATTTAAGAAACTGAGCTTACATTCAAAACTGATGATTGTCGGCACTGTAGTTATCAATGCTTTTGCGATGTTAGTTATATTCGTGATGGAGTTCCATAATCCACATACATTAGGCGCTATGTCTGAAATGAGTGATAAACTTTGGGCAGCTTACTTTCAAGCGACATCACCGAGGACGGCAGGGTTCAATACAATCGATATAGGTAATATGCATGAAGCAACCATTACTTTCATGCTACTTCTCATGTTTGTTGGTGCGGGTAGCGGCTCTACTGGTGGTGGAATTAAGTTAACAACTTTTTTAGTCATCGTATTATCAGTTATCAGTTTTTTAAAGCAAAAGCAGCAAATTACCATTGCTAATAGAGCAATTAAAGAAACCATCATATTTAGATCATTGGCCATTTCTATGATTAGTTTCTTATTTATCTTCTTAGCTGTGTTTATTCTCAATATTACAGAACCAGAGCCGTTTTTAAAATTATTATTTGAAACGGTCTCAGCTTTTGGGACTGTTGGGCTTTCTATGGGGATTACGGCTGATCTATCTAACATTGGTAAGATTATTATAGTATTTATTATGTTTCTCGGAAAAATTGGGCCTTTAACATTTGCCTTTTCTCTAGCCAAACCAAGACAAGAGAAGATAAGATATCCGAGTGAAGATATCATGACAGGTTAAATATAATTGAGTCAGCTTTTATTGTTCATATAGGTAAGGGCTGACTCGAGAAACTCGATAACTTCTTGCTTAATAGGATATAAGTTTAATGATTTTGATTGCTCTTTTGATCTTCGTGCTTCCCAAAATTGTTCAGAGAGTGCTTGATTACCGTTGAACATTTCCATTGAGTAAATTTCCACATCACTCGCAATTAATTGGGCAACGTCAGAAGAAGGCGCTTCTCCGTTTTTTAAACAAAGTTCTATGCGCTTAATAATATTCATCCATTTCTTAATTTGACCATCATCATTCTCTAATTTGGGAAGTGATGTCTCCCATTCCTTTGTTAGCGGTGTATGATCCTCACTCTCTTTTAACGTTAAGGGAAGAAGTTGTTCCCAACCAATCTCTCCTTCTAAATCTACACTGTTCCTTAAAGTTTGTGTATATTTTTGCGCTTGTACGATATCGTCAATTGACGCTTTCAATGTTTGAAGGTGGATATCTAGCACTGATGATACAGTCGTCTCGTCAATGAGCTTTTGTATATCTTCTAACGACATATTCGCTTTCTTTAATAGCAATACTTTTTGCAGACGAAGTAAGTCCAGTTGTGTATAGAAACGTTTGCCATAATCATCTTTATAAGTAGGGGTGACTAATTGAATTTCATCATAATATCGTAAAGTTCTAACAGAAATGGACCAATCTTTAGCAATTTTACCCGTCGAAAAATAATCCATCTTTTCTCTCCTTTGAACTTGAAGATGACGTAACGTAACCAGGTACTCTTAATATATCAAATAAATTGGGGGTAAATGGAGTGAATACCTTATTTTCAAAAGAATCACGCTGGTCAATACAAACGTTTTTACTTATTCTGATGTTTGTCTTCATCATAGTGCCGATATTCATTGAAAATTGGGCACAAGACCTATTGCAGCGGTTATTTCAAAATGATTTATATGCGGGGACTTTGACAGGGTTAATCATGGCAATTGCCTTTACAGTGGCTCTTTATTATATTACGATTAAATCATATGGATTGAATTGGCAGTCGCTTGGCTTGAAGTCGTTTGCTAAGAGCTATTGGCTACCGATTATCGGATGGACTTTTTTTCTAATTGTGGGCAGTGGATTGCTTGTTATTCTTATGGATTTATTTGGTGTTGGCGTAGAAAATAAGAAAACCGCTTCATTAACAGCAGAACTGAATGGTTTTACGATTCTCATTGCATTTATATCTGCGGCCATTGTGTCACCCATTTATGAAGAAATTTTGTATCGTGGCTTTATTTACAAATGGTTTAGGACTAAATGTAATATTGGACTGAGTATGCTCATTAGTTCTATGATTTTTACGGTGGTACATTTACCGACTTATAACACATTACCAGTTAATTTTTTCAGTGGACTTATCTTCGCTTGGACTTATGAGAAAACAGGCTCCATCTACCCTGCGATGGTTATCCATAGTGTTTTTAACGGACTGGCGATTCTATTAACTGCCTTTACTTAATTATCTTAATTTTTAGTTTTCACGAAACGTTTGAAGCGAATAATCGTAAACAATAGAGGGGGTGAATAGAATGAAATGGTTATTTGCTATTTTACTGCTTATGTTATTACTTTTTTATTATTATCGCTTATTTAATGTTTTCTTTAAGATTAAGAAAAATAGGGTATTCCCATTACCAGATGAAGTATTAGAAGACATACGTATTGAGCCGCAAAGGCCGATAGCAGAGCCAAAGGTAGCTAGTCAGAAGGGCAGTATCTTTACTTATATTTTTATCACATGTATGGTGTTTATCGCGATCATGTTTATTGTTTTTTCCGATCAGTTAGTTGTTACGAATTATCTGCTGTTACTTGTACCTCTTTTTCAAATGGAGTTTCTGTTTAACCAATTAGTTTTTCTTCAAAAAGGGATTGTTAAAGGGCTAAAGTATATCCCTTGGCATAAAATTGATTCTTATGAAGTTCAGTCTATTGATATTAATAACCGTCATTTTGGTTTTGATAAAAAAGTAAATGATGGTTTTGAGATGAAGCTTCATTCAGGTCGTTCGAGTCAGGTTAGTTTACTAGTTACTTCAACAGAGGCTTATGAACAGTTGCAAATCCTGTTAGAATCTCATGGTATTAAACAAAAAGCCTAAATAAATGGGAGGGACGAGATGAGTAATCATGAACAATTTTTAACAGAGGCAGTACATCTAGCAGTAGAAAACGTAGGAAATGCAGGAGGACCTTTCGGAGCAGTCATTGTAAAGGACGGGAAGGTGATTGCCAAAGGTGTGAATAGGGTAACAGATCTTCATGACCCAACGGCGCATGCGGAAGTAATGGCTATTAGGGAAGCATGTACGAAGTTACAATCTTTCACATTAACAGGCTGTACTCTTTATACAAGCTGTGAGCCTTGTCCCATGTGTTTAGGTGCGATTTACTGGGCGCGTTTGGAAAATGTGTATTACGCAGCCGATCGGAAAGATGCGGCAAAAGCGCTTTTTGATGATGATTTTATTTACCAAGAGATTGGCATAGACCCGAAAGATAGAGGTCTTCCTTTTGTACAATTGACACTAAATCAATCACAGCTCCCTTTTGATGCTTGGAGTAAGCAAGTCAATCGAACTTCATATTGACTTCACGGAAATTCCTTACTTTCTGCATAAGGATATATTATTCTTAAAAGTGATACATCTACATAAAGGAGAGCAGTATGGGCACAAATAAAAATCAATTCCAACCGATGAAGTTATTATTTTTTATTACGATTATTGTCGTTATCGCAGTTGTTATCATGGTGTTCATAAACAATCAAGGAAATGAAAAGGATGAGTATACATCTTTTGAAAATGCACCCCCTATTGAAGGACAGCCTGTTTTAGGCAAGGCGGAATCACCTGTACAAATCGTAGAATTTGGCGACTTTAAATGTCCAGCGTGTAAACAATGGGGTGAGACTATTTATCCGCAATTAGTGGAAGATTATGTAGACACGAATCAAGTGAATTTCTCTTATATCAATGTGCTCTTCCATGGCGATGAGTCTAAATTAGGTTCAGTTGCAGCCGAAGCTGTTCATCTATTGGAACCTGATGCATACTGGGCATTCCATAAAGGTTTGTTTGATAAGCAGCCAGAGAGTGGGCAACATGATTCTGTCTGGTTAACAACGGAAGTACTAGAGGAAGTCGTTGCAGAAACGACGTCAATTCCACTAGAAGATCTATTGGCAGAAATGAAAAAAAGCGCAACAATAGAGGCGGTTAATCATGACACTTCACTCGTAGGTGAATATGAAGTCCAGCTCACACCGACGATTATGATTAACGATAAAATGGTGACAGATCCATTTAATTATGATTCAATCAAACGTTTGATTGAAGAAGAGTTAGAGGGATAAGAATGAAGAAAAATCAAATCATGTTGTATTTTTCTTGGGTGGTTGCACTCATAGCAACATTAGGTAGTCTATACTTTAGTGAAATTAAGCAGTTTATTCCTTGTGAGCTCTGTTGGTATCAAAGAATATTCATGTATCCACTCGTTTTAATCTTGGGGATCGGTACGTTCTATCAAGATATTTCTGTGCGAAGATTTGCGCTACCAATGGCGTTTATTGGCTGGTGTATTTCTCTCTATCATTATCTTGTACAAAAAGTGCCTGGACTCGCTGAGGTCACCCCATGTTCAAGCGGTGTACCATGTAGTGGCCAATATATCAATTGGCTCGGTTTTATCACCATTCCTTTCTTGGCATTAACGGCTTTCACGCTTATTATCTTCTTTTGCCTGATGATAAAAAAAGACAATCAAGCATCATAAACATTCCTCGTACATATGATTGTACGGGGTTTTTGTTTTGTTCGTAATAGAGTAGAAATCGGTTGTGAATTTGTAAATGGAAGAAGGGGAAGCTGCTTGACATGAGACAAGCGTAAAATCTCATTATATGCACACAATTCATTTGAAAATCACGAATAGAATTGTATGTAAATCGGACATCGCCATTCATCCGCAAATTCCGTGAGCACTTCCGCTTTAATCCGACTTGCCCACTCTTCATCTACTTTCTAGGGTTGGACATGAGCGTAAAAATGAAGGTCTGTGAGGCATTGCATTTTCTTCGATTAATTTTCTAACTATCTCTGAATTTACCATCTGTTAGAACAACTTGTGATATATGTTTTTTCATGCTTAATCTACTTGAAAATGGGTAAAATAATGTTAGTGAAAATCTGCCATTTATTAAAGGAGGAAATGAGATGAAAAACCCAATAAAACAAGGGATGATGTTAGGGTTAGGTTTAGCAGCAGCAGGGAAAGACCGTGCACAAGAAATGATGGATGAGTTAGTGAAAAGAGGAGAGTTAACAAAACAGGAAGCGAAGGATTTTATGCAGGAGGTAAGGGCGAAAGGCCAAGAGAAGCAAACGCAGATAGACGACAAAGCCCATCAACGAATGACTAGTTTATTGCATGATTTGAATATCGCTACAAAGGATGATGTCTTAAGATTAGAGGAACGGATTCTAGCACTTGAGGCAAACAATCGAGAAGAGAATTAAGGGAGGTTTTTGCCATTTTCAAACCAAAGATGAGTCATATTCATCGCTATCGTGAAATTGCCGTAGCCTTCTCTCATTACGGTTTTGGTTATCTCTTAAAAGAATTAGGCTTGCATGAAGTATTGTCCCTACCTAAACGTATGTTCATGCGAAAGCAAGAGGAAATTCATGAAAAGACGACAGGTGAACGTGTTCGTCTGTTTTTAGAAGAGCTTGGACCGACGTTTATTAAAGTTGGTCAGATTGCGAGTACAAGGTCAGATATTTTTCCGGAATCAATTATTAGGGAATTGGAAAAATTGCAGGAACATGCCCCGTCATTTTCATTTGCAGAGGTAAAAAAAATTGTTGAAACCGAACTAGGGGAAGAACTACATGACCTCTTTACAGAATTTCAAGAGGAGCCATTAGGATCGGCATCTATCGGTCAAGTCCATTATGGTGTCCTCCATTCTGGTGAAAAAGTAGCTGTTAAGGTACAACGGCCTGATATTGAGAAGACCATGAGAACAGATTTAGAAATTTTGATAGAAATTGCTAAAATCGCAGAAAAACGGCTACATTGGGCATCGCAATATCAGTTAGTGGAAATGATGAAAGAATTTTCTAAAGCATTGTTAAATGAGTTGAATTATTTACTTGAAGGTCGTAATGCAGATAAAATTGCCAATCAATTTGAAGACAATAATCATTATAAAATCCCAAAAACATACTGGAAATATACGACGAAAAAAGTGTTAACTATGGAATATATTGAAGGGTGCGGCATCCTTGAAAATAAAAGTTTGGCGGAACAAGGGTTTAATAAACAACTGATCGCCGAAAGAATCGTTGAAGGCATCCTCCAGCAAATATTAGAGGAAGGTGTATTCCATGCAGATCCTCATCCAGGTAACATTTGTGTATTACCAGGAAATGTAATTGTTTTCATGGATTTTGGTATGGTTGGACGTTTAACTGAGGATATGAAAGAAAATTTAGCATCATTAATTATTGCCATGTTGCGGCAAAGTACCGATGGAGTCATTAAAGCCATCACTAAAATGGGTATTGTCCAAGATGATGTCGATGTTGAACTTTTAAAAATTGATGTTGATTTACTAAGAGAGAGATATTATGATATTCCGTTTAGTGAAATATCAATTGGCGAGGCAGTTAATGATTTGTTTTCCGTTGCCAATCAACATCATATACATATCCCAACAAACTTAACATTAGTGGGAAAAACATTGTTAACAATGGAAGGTATTGTTGAAAAACTTGACCCTAATATAAGCATATTAAAAATTGCTGAGCCTTTTGGTAGACGATTAATTATTAATAAATATCGACCTGATCATTTGGCGAAAGATTCGCTAGCTCATATCGGGGAGTATTTTGATATTCTAAAGGAAGCGCCGTATAATTTGAAAGATTTGATTGCCCTTATCAAAAAGGGAAAAATCCCGCTCGAACTGAATTTGCCAAACAGTGAAAAATTTCTAACGAGAATTGATCGTATCAGCAACCGGCTAGCATTTAGTATCGTGTTGCTAGCATTTTGCATTATAATGGTGGGTTTAATTATCGGTTCCGCCCTTGGCAGGCAATCATCTCTCCTATGGAATATACCAGCAGTAGAAATCGGCTTCGTCATTGCGATATTAATGTTCTTATTTCTTATATACACCATCATTAGAGCAGGGAGATTCTGACGACTCTCTGCTTTTTGTTTTGGGTAGAATTTTTCTGATTTCACTACACAAGCAATTCATGGTGAGAATATAGTGTAGAGAGGTGAACGGTTTTGTCAATAAACGTTAATGTTGCTTATGGTTAATACAAAAATTCTCATTGGCAGTCCAATTAATCAAGAACCCGATATTTTAAAAGAGTTTCTGCTATCCTTAGCCAATTTAAAAACGGATACAATGGAGATTCATTATCTTTTCATAGATGATAATCAGAATGAAGAATCAAGTAGACTACTACGTCATTTTGCCAAATGGAAGAAAGATGTTGCGATTTTATCCGCAAAAGAAGATAGTATCTATATTCGTACCGACTTTACCCATTTCTGGAATGATGCTCTCATCTGGAAGGTTGCTCGCTTCAAAGATATGCTTATTGAGCAGGCGAAATTTGAAGAATTTGATTATTTGTTTTTAATTGACTCTGATTTGCTTTTACACCCGAATACCCTTCATACACTTATTTCCACGAAAAAAGAAATTGTTTCAGAGGTATTTTGGACGGCTTGGCAAGAGGGGACAATTCCTTATCCGCAGGTGTGGTTAACAGATGAATATACCCACTGGAGACAGGCGGATGAAGGTGCCATAACAGACGAAGAAAAGGCCGTTCAAACCGAGGCTTTTATTCAACAGTTACAAACTCCAGGTGTTTATGAAGTAGGAGGATTAGGTGCGTGCACGCTAATTAGCAGGAAAGCTTTGTTAGCAGGTATTCATTTTAGTAAAATTAAAAATCTCAGTTTTTGGGGAGAAGATCGACATTTTTGTGTGAGAGCTGTGGCATTAGGACTGGATCTACATGTAGACACACATCTGCCAGCTTATCATATTTATCGTTCTTCTGACCTTACAGGCATACCCGCATTTAAAGAAAAATGTCAGTATGCTTATAGCGAACTACCTATTTATCCAGAAAAAGCAGAAAGCCATCAAATTCGCTTATCGATGATTGTGAAGAATGAAGAAGGTCGTTATTTACAAACGATGTTAAAGAAAGTAAAGCCATTTATCGATGAAGCTGTGATTATAGATGATGCTAGTACTGATCAGACTATATCGATTTTCTTGCAAGAACTAAAAGGTATGCCAATTAAATTGGTCAAGAATGCAAGCTCCCAGTTTGCCAATGAAGTGGAACTAAGAAAACAACAGTGGTTAGAAGCAACGAATGGTTTTTTAGGTTGGGTATTAAATCTTGACGCAGATGAATGGTTTGAGGAGAGTTTTATTGATTATATTGATGACTTTGTTAAACAGGATACTATCGACCTGTACTGTTTTAGACTGTATGATATGTGGGATGAAGACCATTATCGTGAAGATGAATACTGGCAAGCACATTTCTTATACCGTCCATTTCTAGCAAGAGTTAGATCAACCTTTCAGCCTGTCTGGAAAGAAACACCACAGCATTGTGGGAGATTTCCAGAAAACATCTTCCAACTTACCCACAGTTTATCCACAATACGAGTCAAGCATTTAGGCTGGGCAAAAGAAAAAGATCGATTAGAAAAATATGAGAGATATAAGCTGCTTGACCCGAATAGCCTCTATGGTAATGAGAAACAATATGAATCGATTCTAGATAAGAATCCCCGTTTAAAACAATGGTGAGAAACATAAAGCAAATGGTCAGTTTCGAAATGAACTTCGATTCATAGCTAGGAAACTATTTGTATGCTAAACTAAAAATAATTAAAAATTGTTGCAGGGGGACTCAGAAAATGAGTTGAGAAGGTTAAAACCTGACCCTTAGAACCTGTTCGTTAAGACGATCGTAGGGAGCATCTTCCAACTATATGCATATGTATGGTAGGCTCTCCATTTTCGGGGAGCCTTTTGTTTTGTTTCCCTGAACATTTTTAATTACATCTATTGAAAAGAGGGAATAGCGTGAGAGAAGAAGTCGTGTTAGTAACAGGAGCAAGTCGTGGATTAGGAGCTGCAATTGCTGAAAAGTTTGGTAAGGAGGGCTACAAAGTAGTCGTTAATTATTTTAATAATAAAGAAAAAGCAGATGCAGTAGTTGAAAAAATCGGACAAGATCGTGCATTTGCTATCCAAGCTGATGTAAGAGATCATCAAGCAGTAAAAGCAATGGTAGCAGACACAATTGCTCATTTTGGTCGCTTGGATATCGTTGTAAATAATGCATTAGTTCAATTTAAATTTGATCCTGTGGCACAGGCGAAAGTAGAGGAATTATCTTGGGCTAGCTATCAAACCCAGTTTGAAGGCGCGATAAAAGCAAGCTTAAATGTTGTTCAATCTGCTCTTCCGGCTCTAAAGGATTCACAGCAAGCCCGTGTGATTGGTATTGGCACGAATCTTTACCAGAACCCAGTCATTGCCTACCATGAATATACAACAGCCAAAGCGGCATTAATTGGCTTTACACGCAATATGGCCAAGGAGCTCGGACAGTATGATATTAATGTGAATATGGTTTCCGGTGGATTATTAGAAACAACGGATGCAAGTGCTGTTACTACCCCTGAGGTATTTGCGATTGTGGCTGATAACTCTGCTATCCGCCGTGTGACAAAACCAGAAGACGTAGCGGAAGCCGTTGTTTTCTTAGCCTCTCCAGGCGCTAGAGCGATTACGGGACAAAATCTAGTCGTTGATCATGGATTGACGATGAACTAAGATAAAAAAGGTCGTCATCTTTGTTTATGGCGGCCTTTTTCAATAAATGGACTTATTTTGTAGGTTGATAAATCAGTAAAGAGCTTATATCAGCAAATGTGAGACTAAGTCGAAGCTAAACTCCAATTTATTCGCAGAAAAGGATATTTTTAAAATAATAACTTAATTTTCTCACTAGTATTTTATTCTACTAGATGTTAAAACGGTCGATTGAACGTTCAATCAGTATTGTTCAATTTTTCCTTGTTTATATCGATAGCCAAACATAGAAGATGCTTGTAGGTGAAACTTCCGCAGTTGCTTGCTCATCGGATCCGATGCTTCCTTAGGCATCTTATCGTTAAATCCAACAACTGTCACTGCACCGAGTAATTGATTCTGGTAGTCTAGCAAAGGGACGGAAGCCGAAGAAATCGATGGAATTAAAGGTTCGGTAGCGAAGGAGATTTTCGATTGTTGAATCATTTGCCATTCTGCGTTATCGATCGCTTCCCCGTCTCCTAGCCAATCTTTTGTCAGTACTGGGTTTAAGAAACTTAAGAAAATCTTCCCTGCGGCAGATGTTGGTGGTAAGCTTCCGCCTAGTTGTGTACCAATATGAAGTGGTTCATTCGAATGACAAATCTTTGTCGTAATAGGTCCGTTGTTTGTCCATAATGAAAACGAAACGGTGCAGGAAGTAAGCGAAGAAAGTTCCTGCATATACGGAGTGATTGCATCGGCAATATCACGACTACCAAAGGCGGCTGTACCATATTGAATCAATTTGCTTCCAAGATAATACAGGTTTGTCCCTTTTTCACGATAGAGCATGTTCAATTGCGTAAGTGTATTTAAATATTTATATAAATTACTTTTCGTAATACCGGTTTCTTCTTGAATGGTTGAGAATTTCATTGGGGTATCTTTTTGATAGATTAATTCGATGATAGAAATGCCTATTTGCAAGGATTGTATCATCGTACTACTTTTTTGTATTTCCATGTATGTAACTCCTCAATATGCTAGTCATGTTGAATCCTAATTTATCAGAAACTACATCAAACAACAACCTTCCTTTAGAGGATTGGTAGGATATCCCTATAAATTCAGTATATATAAGAATAGTAAGTGAGTTGGCGATTATTAACTTGGTCAATGAAGGTGCTCAACTCACGAAAAATAGGGAGCGGTCAAATATATTAATTTAACCTTTTCCATTTTTTTAGCTCTTTTTGAACATAGGATAATGATTGTAGTTTTTCTTTTAGTTCAGCTACAGAGAGACGATAAGTATTATTGGAGTGATATTCTTCTACAGAGTTTGTATCAGTTTCTATTCTGGTATCTCGAGGAATGCGATAGAAGCCTTCAAGATCAATAGCTTTCGCTGCTTCTTCTTTTGTTAGTAAAACTTCATAGAGCTTTTCTCCCGGCCGTGTGCCAATTAATTCTAAAGGAAGGTTAACGTGAAAAAGTTCTTTAATCGCTTGTGCTAAATCTGTAATATAGGCAGCAGGCGATTTTTGTACCATAATATCCCCATTACAAGCATTCTCAAAAGCGTACAATACGAGTTCGACAGCCTCATCTAAACTCATCATAAAACGGGTCATTAAAGGATGCGTAACAGTTAGCGGCTTTCCTTCCTTTACTTGTTCTATGAGTAGCGGAATGATGGACCCCCTTGATGCCATGACATTTCCGTATCTTGTGCCACATATAATGGTACCACGAGCGTTAGCTTGTCTCGATTTAGCGATAAATGTCTTTTCCATTAAAGCTTTAGACATTCCCATTGCATTAATTGGATAGGCTGCTTTGTCCGTTGATAGGCAGACAATTTTCTTTACCCCTGCTTGTATTCCTGCACTTAATACATGATCGGTGCCAAGAATATTCGTTTTCACCGCCTCTAGCGGATGTGACTCACATGAGGGTACTTGTTTTAAGGCTGCTGCATGAAAAATGTAATCAACCCCGTCCACAGCTGGTAATAAAGTACTCATATCCCGAACATCGCCGAGGATATAAGAGATTCTTCCATCTGCATACTGTTTTTGCATGTCATCTTGTTTTTTTTCATCACGAGAAAAGATGCGTATTTCTTTTATTTCACTATGCAAAAAACGTTCTAACACCACATGCCCAAACGAGCCGGTTCCACCTGTAATTAATAGCGTTTTATTTTTAAACATAAGTATGGAACGCACCTTTCTGTCATTTCCCACAATGGGCTTACTTTAATCCAAAATAGTATAAATAATATTCGGAATTTATTCGTGGATAGTTATACCAGTAAGCGATAATTCCTGTTATGTGCACTGAAGGGTTTTGGTCTAAGAGCGCTTGATGAAAATCACAGTCCCCCGCCATATCCGGTCTTTCAGAAAATCTCGCTTCTCCCACACAGCTTCTCTTAATGATCCTAAATTGCCCACACCATTCACGATAATTTTCTTCCGTTGCTTGAAAGAGCTGGCCATCCTTTGTCACCATGCTGTAATAATAAATGTCGTACTCACCATCTATTTTAGCGAGTACTTCACGAATGGTTGGTAAATAAATATCATCGCTATCAATAATGGCAATATAATCTCCAGTTGCGGCTTCGATACAACGATTATACGAATAGCTAGCGCCACGATTTTCCCCATTTTCTAAGATTTTTAGTTGAGGGTACTGTTGTTGATATTCTTTTAACATCACTAATGTTTGATCGGTTGATCCGTCATCACAAACAATGATTTCATCGGCATATTCTTTAGGAATGCTATCAAGCATCGAGCGAACCCATTGTTCACTATTATAAACCGGGGATAAAAAGCTGAATCTCATGACTTTTCCTCACTTTATTATGCATGATTTTGGGGCAGGTGTTATATCGTTTAGTGTATGCGCCTAATTAAAAGTGGTGAATTTAGGACATAAAAAGAAATTATTTACAATAAATTTCTTTTGGTGTAATATTACACTCAAGAGGGGTGAGGGAATGTTTATGGTGAGTTTACCGTTATGGTTTTGGCTATTGTATTATCTCTTTTTGTTTATTTCATTTATGATGGCGTTAAGAATGTTATGGAGGAAACAAATTAGAAAAACAGCATTATTCGTCATCTTTTTTGTTCTAACAATCCCTTTTATTTCTATATTCAATGCTATTGGTCGCGGTGAAGAAATGAATGAAGGGGAGTTTTTCCTTCATGAGCTTTTTGATGGTGCACTATGGGCGTTGTATAGTGTTTTCGGTTATCTTGTTTTATTGTGGTTTTGGTGGAAGGCTATAATATTGTCTATAAAAAGAAGGGGATGAACACTGACATGAAGATGTTTTTTCGAGTTTTATTTCCCTCTATATGTATTTTTATATTTACGTGGATATGTTCATTTTTTCCGTTTAGCAAAATCTTATTATTAGGGATTTATGTCCTTTTTCCGCTAGCTTTTATTATCCAAGGTATGATTTGCGCGCGCTTAAAAAAGCAGATGATCATAGGCTTTATCTTTTCGTCCGCTGCGATAATAATTCCGGTTTCGTATTGGTTTGAGGTAGGTAGTATGGTGAATGCTGTTATATTATATACCGTATTAGGACTCATTTCGTTCTTCTTATATGGACGGAAGGTGAAAAGTGCTTAGCCTATTTAAGCTAAGTCATATTTGCTCTGATTTTCTCTGGGATCATAACGACTTCGGTAATTAAATTAACTGGTTTGTAGGTTTCATCTATACAATCTTGCCAATATTGGAGATGTTTTTTATCTACCCAGTGGGTGGATTCAGTCACTTCAATCCCATCCCTACCTTGTACAGAATACCAGTAAAGATATTCATTTTCGTTTTGTACTTCGCGAAAAATCGTTTCAATATACATTTTTTCTTCTTCAAGTGTGAGGAGTACTTCTTTCATATGATGATTAAGGAATTGTAACCATTCGTCTACAGCTTTTGTTTTTCCTTTTTTAACCTTAAAACGTGTGAGTTCAACGTTCATACAATCTCTCCTTTTATTAGAATGTTTATGTAATATTTTAACATAAAAAGGAATAAAGATAGCTTTAATCGAATAGTATGAGAGGTTTAAAGGAGAAAGTAGAGGTGTTTAAATGGAATGCAGGTTAAGTAACGGTGAAGTGTATGATTATCTGAAAAAGGATGGGGGAGAGAAGGTTCTACTTCTCGTTCATGGCAATTATGCCTCAGCGAATCATTGGGACGTATTTTTGGAGAAAATACCTTCAAAGTATACGGTCTATGCCCCGGATTTAAGAGGTTATGGCCGATCTACTTACAATCAGCCAATAGAGGATTTTAAGACATTCGCTTATGATTTGAAATTATTTTGTGATCATTTTTCTTTAAATAAAATAACAATCATTGGTTGGTCAAATGGAGGTGGTATTGCGTTGCAATTTGCAGCAATGTATCCAAACCTTGTTGAAAAAATGGTTTTGCTCGCCTCCATGCCAGCCGGTGGATATCCAGCCTATGATGAAAACAATAAGCGCTATCAAACAAGAGAAGCAATAGAAAAAGATCCAATGTTAAATAGGTTAGTAGAAGCACAGAAGATGAAAGAGTTTGCTTTTTTTACCGAAGCGATAGAACAGTTGATGTTTGTTAAAGGCAGGCAGGCATTAGGAGAACGGTTTGAAGGATATATAAAAGCAGCAATACAACAAAGGAATATGATGGATGTTGCACACGCAGCTAATGTGTTTAATATAACTGATATTGATAATGATGCAGCTGAGGGAACAGGAGAAATAAACAATATTCAAGCAGAGACTTTTCTTTTGTGGGGAAATAAGGATGTCTTAACTACAAGGGAAATGACGACTACATTACTAGAGGATTTAAAGAGAGCTGGCGTTAATGTCATTTTTAGAGAATTAGATGCAGGCCATGCGTTCGTTATAGAAGAAGTTGATGAAGTGATAAGGGAATTAGAAAACTTTTTCCAAAGATAAGTAGGCAAAAGAAAAGAGCCAAAATATATGGCTCTTTTCTTTACATCCTCGTTAATTAGCAACTTTTATCGTTTCATTCTCTTTTACCACAGTAGCTTCAGGCTTATAGGCCCGTTTAATTGGGACGAGAGCTAAGGCAATGGCAGCAATCAACCCTGGAATTGCAAATGCGATAAAGTTCATATGAATAGGGAGAGCGGCCGTTAATAAGAATCCGCCGAGAAGTGGCCCGAGCATGCCTCCAAATCTCCCTATTCCTGAAGCCATTCCTAATGCTGTGGATCGAATATTAGGAGGATAATATTGAGAGACATAGGCTTGTACAAGGTTTTGGGCACCGATTGTACTAGCACCAGCTATAGCAACTAGTAAGTAAATGAATAATTCACTACCACCAAATCCAAGTAATGTTAGGCTCACTGCACCAAGTGCATATAAGGGCACGAGCATTTTCTTTGAACCGTATTTATCACAGAGCCAGCCAATAATGAGTGTCCCAACAATGGCTCCACCTTGAAGCGTAATAAGGAAGGCTAGGCTTGAATTTAAGGCATAACCCGCTTCAATCATTAAGTTCGGTAACCAAGTATTTAGGCCGTAAACCATTAATAAGCACATGAAAAACGCAATCCAGAACATGACGGTACTTAGACCGCGATTGTTTTTGAATAGTCCGACAACAGGAACTTTGTTTTCCTCTTGGACTTGTAGGAAGAACTCTGTTTTTTCATCCATCTTTTGTGCAGGGTTTACTTTACGTAGCACAGATAATAGTTCTTGTTTCTTATTTTTCTTAATTAAATGGGCTGAAGATTCAGGTAAAAATTTATATATGACAGGCAACAGTAATAATGGTAGACCTGCAAACCAGAAAATTGATTCCCAACCGAGTGTAGGCATAACGAAGATTCCTAGAATCGGTGCAAGCATCCCACCAAAAGAGTATCCACATAATACAATGGAAACAGCCATACTTTTCATTTTCGTTGGCGCGTAATCTGTCAATAAGGCAATAACGTTAGGCATAATTCCACCTAAACCTAAACCGGCAATAAATCGATAAATAGAGAAGGTTGTAGGTGAAGAGGCAAATCCACAAAGGAACGTAAATAAGCTAAAAAGAATCAGTGAAAGTGCAATCACATTTTTTCTTCCCATTTTATCAGCAAGAATACCAAAAAAGATGGCACCAAACATCATCCCTAATAATCCATAACTACTCATGGCTCCAGCTTGGACCGAACTTAACCCCCATTCTTCAATTAAAACTGGTACGGCGGTACCATAAACAACTAAATCATAGCCATCAAAGAGAATAATAAGGAAGCTCCAGGCAAGTAAGCCGAAATGAAACCGATTAAACTTACTATTATTAATCACTTCCGCTGCGTTTATTTTGTTCATTTGTTTCCCCCATCAATTAGAGATTGCAATCGCTTACACATATATGAAAAGAGAGAAGAAAGGATTAAGCCTTTCTTCTCCAGATGAAACCATTAATGACGACTTTGTGGAGAACGGTTTAAGCTTCAACTAGTTTTGCATTTTTATTATAGCCATGGAATTGATCGACAAATTCAAAGTCATTTGATTGTCTTTTTCCTAGGATAATGTTTCTAAGTAAAATACCTTCGTTTGTTGTATTGTGAATAATTTCACCCCATGTACGTGCAGAACCTTGGACATAGGCTGTTCTCGGTTGTCTTTCTTTTTGGAACGCTGTAAATGCTGCAGGGATATCTTCACCATGTGCACTGAGCATATCTGACATGTATGCAGCATCTTCAAGTGCTTGACAAGCACCTTGAGCAAGATATTGTAGCATTGGGTGAGCAGCATCACCAGTGAGCGTAATGTGACCTTGCGTCCAGTTTTCGATTGGTAAGCGATCGAACATTGGCCAACGTTTTTGACGTGAGATAAATGAAATCGCATTTTGCACTAATTCACATGACCCAGCGAACACAGCGTCCATTTCTTCCGGAGTGCCCCAATCTTCAGTCTTTTCAATTTCGGGACGGTAGTTTTTACTTTTGAATACAACGACTTGGTTATAAAGTTCACCACGACGAACTGGATATTGTACTAAGTGAAGGTCTGGTCCTATCCACATATATACGTCATCCATATCCCCAATAGAGGTCTTCACTTCTTCAATCGGGATTGCCCCACGGTAAGCAACATATCCGGAACAAATAGGTTGGTCATCAGAGAACATTTTACGAACATTAGACCATAGACCATCTGCACCAATTACTGCGATTCCCTTATGAACATCACCGTTTTCTGCTTTAACTGTTACACCTTGATCGTTTTCTTCTGTTGTCGTAATTTTTTGGTTTGTTGCTAGTTCAATATATGGGTTTTCCTGACAAGCTTCAAGAAGCACACGATGTAGATCAGAGCGGTGTAATACAATATAAGGAGCACCGTATCTCTCTCTGTAAACCTCTCCTAAATCAAGTGCTGATAATTCTTTACCAGAGAATGCATCCATAAGTACAAGACGTTTAGGGAATACAGCGATTTCATTGATTTTATCCATTACGCCTAAGCGTTGCAAAACATTTGTCGCATTCGCTGCAAGTTGGATACCAGCTCCAACTTCACCGAATTCAGGTGCTTGTTCAAGCACTTTTACATATTGGTTATTTTCTGCTACACCTAATGCAGTAGCTAAACCGCCGATTCCTCCACCGATTACAATAAATGGATTCTGTGCTGTGTTTGTCATTATGTTTATCCTCCTTTTGTTTTACAAAAATAAATATTCTGTTTTATAAGCGTTTTCATTTACTTTTATATTTCGAATCTTTTAAGAACAACCGAGGCACTGTGCCCGGTTGTTCTTGTGCAATTAACGGAAAGCTTTAAATTCGCCTATGATTTTTTGTTCTCCGTTGTTTTCTTCAAGGTTTTGAGATTTTTCTAAGTCAAATCGCTCCATAATGGGTAGGTCATTTACTGAGAAAAGGTAGCTATCTTCAGCAGGTACATGTTCGTGCCATGCCCAGTTTGGAATACAGAAGTAATCTCCTTTTTTCCAATCGAATCGTTCACCGTTTATTACTGTATAACCAGAACCTTGATGTACTTGGTAAATAGTAGAATGTGTGTGACGATGTGCCTTTGTACGGAAGCCTTTTGGTAATAATTGCATCCAAGCTCCCATTGTTGGATTAGCTGTTTGTCCGTTCGATGGATTGATATATTCAACAGCGTAGCCATCATATGGATCTGGCTCAAATCTAGTTAATCCTTTAATCGCATCTTCTGTACGTTTCCACTTGTAATTTGCGAGTGGTGCCACGCTTGAATAGCGGTCATTAATTGGTCTTACCATTCCGCCACTGTATCTTTGTTCAGAGAAGTTATCTGGGCGAGTCGGCGTTTCAATCTTATTAGGGAATGGTTCAAAGAATGTACCACCGATTGAATAGATGGTAGGAATATCAAGTGCATCCATCCAAATCATTGGTTTATCACCTACATGGCCATGTCCATGCCAGAGGTTCTTTGGTGTAATAAGGAAGTCGCCTTCTTGCATGAAGATACGTTCACCTTCAACAATTGTGTAAGCTCCTTCTCCATCAGTAATAAAACGCAGAGCACTTTGAGAGTGACGGTGTGAAGGTGCTACTTCACCAGGAAGTAGCAGCTGCACAGCAGCATACAATGTTTGAGTAGTTGAAGCCCATCCCCATGGTTGTCTATAAGTCAACCCGGGGTTTTGAAAGTAAATCGCGCGTCTTTCTCCACCACGGTCAGGTGTGAAGATTTTAGCAGCTTCGGATAATTTTTTCTTTAAAAGCTCATCTGACCATAAATATGGCACAGCATGTGGTTTTGGTGTATGGTTCATCAGTGCTGGGATGGCTTCCCATAATGGACCGAGATGATATTCTTGGATTTCTTTCGTAAAGTCCTTTACGTCTTGATCCTCCATATATGCATGTTTTTCAGCCATAATATTTCGCCACCTTAATATTATTTTGCTAGCTTAGACAAGTTACGTTGAATTTGGTTGTAATGACCAGCGGCATGTTCATCGATAAAGTGATCGGCAATAAAGAATACAGATTTATTACCGAATTTTGCAAAGTTACGATGAGGTGATTCCTGAGCCAATGTGTCAGCAGATAAAACAGATAATTTGGTTTGAACATCTTGTTTTATTTGCGATAATTTTTTCAATTCGTCTTCAACTGATTGGTGTTCAGTATTTTCGACTGCTGCAAGGCGAGCAGGGTCCTGTAAGCCTCGTCCCCATTGGGAACCCGGGGCTTTTACAACTGTATCTATTTCACCTAGCCAATAAGGTAGGGCCTCGTTTAAATGAGTAATAACCTGCATAATGGACCATTCTTCTTTTGATGGGTTCCAACGTATGGTTTCTTCAGATAATCCTGAAACGGTTTCAATGATTTGATTTAATGATGTTTGAATAGACTCAATAGATTGCTGAATCGTTTTCGTTTCGCTCATAATTATTTTTCCACCTTTGAAACTTTATTTTCGAGAACGCCGACTTTATCTACTTCAATGCGAACGACATCGCCATCTTTCAAGAATACTTGAGGATCACGAGCAAATCCTACGCCTCCAGGTGTCCCTGTTAATACGATATCACCAGGTTCTAAAGTCATTAAGTTAGATAAGAATTCAACAAGCGTTGGAACATCAAAGACAAAGTTGGCTGTATTCGTTTTTTGTCTTTCTTCCCCATTAACAGTTAAAAGAACACCTAAACCAGATGGATCTTGTAATTCATCAGAAGTGATTAACCAAGGACCCATTGGTGCACTACCTTCAACTGTTTTACCTTGCAACCATTGAAGTGTGCGACGTTGGATATCGCGGTAAGTGACGTCATTAGCGATTGTATATCCTGCTACATAATTGAGTGCGTCTTCTTTTGCTACGTTTCTAGCTTTTTTACCTACAACAAAAGCAAATTCAGCTTCGTAATCTAATTGTTCAGAAATTGGATAGAATGGAATATCATCTTGTGGTCCAATCACTGTGTTGGCAAATTTAGCAAATACTACTGGGTGAGGCGGTAATTCTCTTCCCATTTCTGCAATATGTTCACGGTAGTTATGACCTACACAAATAATTTTTCCGGGTTTTGTTACAGGTGCTTCGATTTTTACATCTTCAAATGCATGTACAAGTGGATGTTTGAACGATTCACGATTATTTAATGCATAATCAACCATTTCCTTTGCGATGGAAAGGCTTTCATTTCCCCCTTGTAGGAAACCTTCCATTTGTGCTGGAATGTACGCTTCAGCAATTAATTCAGAACGTAGTTTACCTTCTGCTTCAAGGAAAGCTTGGTAAGCAAAGTTTAAGTCTACTACTTCATTTCCTTCTGTAACTGCTCCGATACGTGTGTTGTTATTGTGAGTGAAAGTAACTAATTTCATATTCAAACTCCTTTATGAAAAGTTTTTTTTGTCTAGGAATTGCGTGATCAAAGAGTAAAACGCTTTGTGTGGAAGTGTTAGGCATAAAACCTTTATTAATGAGCGTTTATTAGACTCTTTCTTCATTGGTTGTTTAATATTCCATTAATAGTGAACGATGTTATCTATTAATGATAAATTTATAGTATCCTAATTTTCAGATAAACTCAAGAGAATTTGTTGTGGTTTTTTAAACTTTTTGAAAAATAACTCCTTTCAAAAGGATGCAAAACATGGCTGAAATCAGAAAATATAGTGTTTTTCTGATATACTAAAAAAAATATAAAATAGGGGTTTTTACATGAAAAATCAAAAACAAGCTACGATCCAATCGATCCAAGTTGGTATGAGAATTATTGACCTATTAGTTGCTAGCGGAGAACCATTGAGGTTATCTGATATACAGGAAAAAACAGGAATTACAAAAAGTAATCTTTATAAATACTTGAACACTTTTACGGAATTAGACATTCTATACAAGGACAAACATAATGGACAATATCAACTTGGAAGTAAATTAATTGAATATGGGGTGGCAGCTATAGGGCAGGAAGATGTGATTTCACGTGTTCTACCCTATTTGAAGGATTTAAGTCATCAACTAGACAATACGTGCCTATTAACTACGTGGACATATAATGGTCCAATTATCTCGAAAATATGGAACCCGGGACATGCCTATAATATTGGTGCACAGCTCGGTTCACTTTTACCACCGCTTTCATCGACTGGGAAAATATTCGAGAGCTTCCTTGATTCAGCAACAACTAAAGATTGGATTAAGGTTATGGGGAAAGAAGGAAAAGGGAATGCGGTAGAAGAAATCAACCGCGTAAGGCAGGAACGGATTGCCTTTGCTAAGGAGCCTTTGATTCCTACTGTATCTTCTGTGTCTATACCAATCTTTAATTACAATCAAGAATTATTAAGTGCGATAACAGTAGTTGGTTTCTCAGAGTCGATTCCAAAAGACCCCTCTGCAGATAAAAGTCAATCTATTATAAAAGTAGGAAAAGAAATCTCTGCACAATTTGGCTATCGAGCGAGGGGCTGAATGATTGAATCCTACTCTATATGAGGCGGTTGCATCGAAGGGAAAGTTATTTGCCATAGCTAAAAGAGATTTAGTTATGGTCCATGTAAAAGAGCAAAACGAAGCTAAAAAGAAGCAAATCGAAGTATGAGCCATGTAAAAGAGAGAAACGAAGCTAACAAAGAATCAAATTGAAGTATGAGCCATGTAAAAGAGAGGAACAAGGCTAACAAAGAATCAAATTGAAGTATGAGCCGGGTAAAAGGGCAAAACAAAGCTTACATAAATAGCTGGATATGCATCTAGTAGTGGAAGGGTGATTTCACCTTTCATTCAAATGCGTAAGAAAAATTAGAAATTATTGTATCCCCCTTATATCCCAGCTACTTGGTTTAATTTAGACTAAAACTACACACCACCCGACTCCTTAATTGAAAATAGTTTCATGTGATTTTATTGAATATTTAAAAGAGAAGGTCTATAATTTTATATAAATAGTAAAGGTGGTGCTCTAATAGTGAACAGCAAGGATATGTCCAATCATGTATTTTTTGATATATTAGCAGAGAAAATTAAAAGAGATAGTCATGAAGAGTACAATCAATTTGTTAATTATGTAAACGTATTAGCTGAGGATAAAGGGTGGAAGGAATTACAAGAAGAGGTTGTTCATTTACAAGCTTTTCTTTCATATTTAGATGATAAGTTAGCTATCATCGATGATTATGAAGATATTATGAATATGAAAGCAACTTTGCTTGATATGATTGTTAACGATTTAAATGATACGTCTGTTTATCTTTTAGTGGAGGCTCTTATGTATAATAAAGAGCTGAATTATTTGCAATCCTTTGTATCTCCAGTTGAATATTGGGTGTCAGTAATAAAGGCAAAAGAAAGACTTTGTGCTGCATAAAAGATTTATTATAAAAAGCTGTTGACAGCGCCGGATGATAAGGTTATTCTGATTAATAATTAATGACTCTTAAAATTTAAAAAATTCAATTTATCAAGAGAGGTGGAGGGACTGGCCCTTTGAAGCCTCAGCAACCGACCAAAACTAGGTAACGGTGCTAATTCCAAGATAGATAAGTTGAGGATATGGCGATATATCGTGAGCCCCTCTTCTTTAGCAAGAGGGGCTTTATCTATGCCGATTAGACGACTAAAGGCGGCTTTCGATGGAAGAGTACAATCTCTTTTTATTGAAAGTGGTCTTTTTTCTGCTCTTGAAAAAAGGTGTTGGACATAAAAAATTGATGTTTCAAATTCAATTTATGAAAAAACAACCATTGTGCTGGCATATTCAAAAGCTCATCACTGATAGATGGTTCCGAGTCGAGTTTGTTTATTATAAGTGAAATGTGAGAGGAGAATGAAAAATGAATCATCACCAGTTTGATACAATAGCGCTTCATGGGGGGCAAGTGCCAGATCCTGTTACAAAGTCGAGAGCCGTACCAATATACATGACTTCATCCTATGTGTTTGAAGATACCGATCATGCAGCAAGCTTATTTCAGATGCAAGAGCCTGGCTTTATTTATTCAAGGAATGCAAATCCAACCAATGCAGTGTTTGAGGAGAGAATGGCACAGTTAGAAGGTGGCGTAGCCTCATTTGCTGTTTCATCTGGGCAAGCAGCGATTTCCATTGCCCTTTTAACACTTGCAAGAGCAGGCGATGAGATAGTTTCTACACAGGCTCTTTATGGTGGTACCTACCATTTATTTGCAGAAACGTTTAGTAAATTCGGTATCAATGTTCATTTTGTTGATGGGACGGACTTTACATCTTTAGAAGGAAAAATTAATAAAAGGACAAAGGCGATTTTCACAGAGACAATTGGCAACCCGAATATGGAGGTAGCCCATTTAGAAAAGTTAAGTGAGATAGCGAAACGTCACGGCCTACCATTAGTAGTAGATAATACATTTACTACGCCATTTTTACTAAAACCACTTGCATTTGGCGCGGATATAGTCGTTCATTCAGCAACTAAATTTATTGGTGGACATGGTACGGCAATCGGTGGGGTGATTGTAGATGGAGGAAGATTCGAATGGAGTAACGAAAGATTTCCTTCCTTTAATGAGAAAAAGCCTGCTATTGGTAATCGCAGCTATGTTGAAATTTCTAGGGAAAAAGCTTTTATTCTTAAAGCAAGATTTGAACTTGGCCATGACTTAGGGGCAACGCTGTCTGCCTTCAATAGCTGGTTATTTATTCAAGGTCTGGAGTCATTAAGTGTCAGAGTAGAAAAGCAAGTCGCTAATGCACAAGTTTTGGCTAAACGGTTAGGAGAGTTACCTCATATTTCTTGGGTGAACTACCCTGGGTTAGAAAGCCATCCACAATATCATCTCGGGAAAAAGTATTTTCCGAGTGGGGCAGGTGCAATCTTTACATTTGGCATCAAAGGGGGAATCAGTACAGCTAAAAGGTTTATCAACTCACTAAAGCTGGTATCACATTTAGCAAATGTTGGTGACGCGAAAACGCTCATTATTCATCCAGCGAGTACAACACATGCTCGTCTTTCACCTGGACAACAAGCGGAGGCGGGTGTGAGTCCCGAAATGATCCGCCTTTCTGTTGGCTTAGAGGATCCTGTAGATGTGATGGCTGATATCACGCAAGCGTTAAAACAATGTACGTAGGTTTATTACGATTTGCATTATAAAGGGTGAAAAGTGTGAAGTTAAACTGCTTATCAAAGAACCATTCTTTATTCCTTTACCATATACTTTGTTGATCGCATGTCTCAGGCGATTCACCTCATACAGTATGAATGACAATATTTTTCTCAAACAGAGCCATCAACACTGATATCTTACCATTACGACGCGCCTGTTTCCTTTCATGAAAAGGGGGATAGAGCCATCGCGTAATTCCCTGTATGAACTAGTTGCCTTTGATTATCTAATGGATGAAACCTTTTTATCTTTCCTTCGTATGTATTAAAAAGACGAACGGAAAGAGGAGGAATGGGGTATGGATAGACCAGTACTTAAATTGCCTCGTACTAAATGGGAATGGGGATGCGACATACTTGGTCTTATTGTATTCATTGGGTCGATTGTATTCTTAGTTGTTTCTTGGTCAGCTATACCTGAACAAGTACCGGGTCATTACAATGCTTCAGGGGAAGTTGATCGGTGGGGTTCTAAATATGAATTATTTATCTTACCAATTATCGGCGTGTTTCTATGGTTCATGATGGGGATATTTGAACGGTTTCCTCATATTCATAATTACCCTGCACGCATCAATGAATCAAATGCAGCCGCATTTTACTTAACGAGTAGAAAAATGCTAAATGTCATAAAGAATATTTGCCTCGCATTATTCGGCTTTATACTTATACAATCCATTAGAGTAGCATTAGGATGGGCGGACTCTTTAAGCATTTGGTTTCTGCCAGTGTTTTTACTTGCCACGATAGTTCCAATTATATTTACTTTGATTAAGTTTAGTCGAATTCAATAGTTGCCAACTTATCCTTTTTGGATAGGTTGGCTTTTTTATGTTATTTGACCAATAAGCACTGAAATAAATTGATAAAAAAATATTCCCCTATTAGGTAAGGTCACAGGCGAAATGGACTTACTGTTTGTAATATATATAAAAGGATAAGAAGGTGAAAATAGTGAACAGGTTTAATAAAAAAGGTTTTTGTTTGCCTGGAGGTTATCGGTATTGTGGCCCGGGTTGTAGCGGTCCAGGCAAGCCCATCAATTATGTGGATTCTTGTTGTCAGAAACATGATGCCTGCATTGATCGATATGGCCATTGTTATCAATGTGATCAAATGTTAATTGATTGTGTCAATCGAAAGAAGTATGCATCCAGGCATGAAGGAGCGACAGCTAGAGTAATTGATGCAGCTATGCGTTTTCGTATGCTTTGGGGATAATTTAGAAAGCTGGAGGTAAGGGAACGACTATCCCTGTCCTCTAGCTTTTTTGATATAAAGGGAATATTTAGTAGGAGAATAGCAAAACTTAGTCACAAGAATGGTTATTTTATAAAAGTAGGTGACAGAATGGTCAATCGAAGTAAAATGACATCTACAGAAATTGGTGCACTGTGGATTACTTATCAGAAGAAAACAATGATATTAAGGGTTTTAGAACATTTTATAGAAGTGTCCGAGGATAAAAAAGCGAAAAAGCTTATGCAAGGTTTATGGTCTGAGTTAGAGCCAAATGTCCACCGTATTGAACAGATATTTAATGATGAGGGTGCTGTTATACCTCAAGGCTTCACTAATGCCGATGTGAACTTGAAAGCTCCTAAAATTTTTGGAGAGGGATTTGATATTCTTTTGTGTATGGTGTTAAAGGAAATTAGCATGGGACTATACACCCTTCATATAGCAACGTCCTACCGAAATGATATTATTGATTTATATCGTGAGATGACAAATGTAACGCAGAAATATTATCAAAAGTTCTTAAATTATGCGGTTGACGAGGGGTATTACCCATTACCTAATTTGATTAATGTCCCTACAACGGTCGACTTCGTCTCAGATATAAATTATACAAAAGGTTATCGCCTGTTTGGTGACAAAAGAGATATTAATACGATTGAGTTTAGTTATTTAAACCAGTCTATTCAAACGAATACAGTTGGCATGATGCTTATGACAGGATTTGCTCAAACGGCAGTTCATACAGAAGTGAAGGACTATTTTATTAAAGGGAAAGAGCTCAGCAAGGATATTTTGGAGGGAACATATGACATCCTAATTAAGGATGATATTAGGGTGCCGACAATTCATGGGTTATCGCTTACTAAGTCTAACATTCCACCATTTTCTGATAAATTAATGATGTATCTAACCTTTTTGTTAAGTAATTTCGGTCTCGGTAGTCAAGGATTTGGTGCAGGCTTTAGCTTAAGAGATGACATCAACATCAAATTAGGTTTATTTGTAAAAGATATCATGTTGTTTATTAGAGAAAATATAAGAATTATGATCGATAATGGATGGTTAGAGGAGCCCCCAAGAATGAGTGTAAATAATTTGAGAGAATAAAAATTGATTGGAAAGTTTGTTTCGTAATGAAGCACTTTCCTTTTTTTTTTGAAATAAAGATTGCGATTATTCATATATTAGATTAACATCAAATTAGATGATTATCTAATTATATGAGGAGGGGACGAGAATGATCTCCATATTAAAAGAAGAGAAAGACTATGCGCGCTTATTCTTTGCGGGTGTTCTCAATGGAATAGGTGATCGATTTAGTCAAGTTGCGTTGTTAGCACTGTTATTGCAAGTAACAGGATCTGGCCTTGCTGTTGGTCTTGCTTTAGCGATAAGAGTCATTCCGTTTCTGTTATTTGGCCCACTAGGAGGATTGATGGCAGACCGTTTTTCACGGAGGAAAATATTAGTCTGCACAGATTTAGGACGTATCCTGTTTGCTTTGTCGTTTGTGTTTGTAAATGATGTTTCATCTGTCTGGATCGTTTATTTGTCGAGTTTTTTCTTAGCAGCAGGTGAAGCCATTTATGCACCAACAAGAAAATCTGCCATTCCGTTGATGGTGAAGGAAAAAAATATGATAAAAGTTAATAGCCTTGAACAAGTAATGGTAGGAGTTGTTCTTATTGGAGGGTCGTTTTCAGGTGGAGTGGTCACTTCTTTATTCGGTGCTAATTTTACCTTTTTCGTAAATGGTGCTTCCTTTTTAATTGCTGCTGTTTTGTTAGCTAAATTGCGCGTTCTTGATAGAGAAAGAACTGAGGAATCAATGTCCAAAAATAAGAAGAAAGGTTCATTCTTCATCGTTAAAGATGTTATTTTTCATTCGAGTTTATTATTAATCATTTTTCTATCAGAACTGTTAATTCCTCTATTTAATGGCATTGATAATGTGTTATTAAGTGTGTATGCAGTTCAAGAATTTCATTTAGGAGATGTTGGTGTCGGCATATTCTATGGTTCATTAGGAATTGGTTTAATGCTAAGCTTTCCTGTAGCAGAGAAATTGCAAAATCATCTAATGAGAATCGCCTTAATTGCACTGATGTTCGAAGGATTTTGTATTATCTTATTAAGCCAGTCACAACAAGTTTGGATGGCCATTGTTTTTTTAATAACGGCCGCGTTTTTCTCTGGATTATGTAACACCTGCTTTGATACGATGCTAATGAGAGAGACACCTAAAGATAAGAGTGGACTTATATTTGGTCTATTTACAACGATTTCTAATACAATGATAGGTATCTCTATGTTTTTAGCTGGGCTTGCCACTGTATGGATGCCTAATCGCTTGCTTGGATTATTAGGTGGGACTGGGTTTGTTATTTCTAGTATTTTCTTATTTTCTTTGTATTATATTTTAAAATACAAGAAACAGAAATAAAGCCCTAGCAAAGCATCTTGTTAGGAATAGAGTGTGAAAAAGAGGTGTTTATTTTGAACTTTATTGAAGCGATCGTTCCGTTAGCAAAGAAAATAGCTAAACAATATCACATACTGCCTTCACTAGTGATTGCACAAGCTATGCATGAATCTAATCATGGGAAGAGTAAATTGGCAATAGAAGGTAATAATTTGTTCGGTATAAAGGGTGAGTATAACGGACAGTCGGTAAAGATGTTGACTAAAGAATTTATAGATGGGCAAATGGTTACAACGGTAGCGGCATTTAGAAAGTACCCTTCATGGGAGGAGTCAATTGAGGACTTAGCAAAGCTTTATAAGAATGGTGTATCTTGGGATCGAAAAAAATACCTTGCTATTTTAGAAGAAAAAGATTACAAAAAAGCTGCTGAGCAGGTGCAGTTATCAGGTTATGCGACAGATCCTGATTATAGCAAAAAAATCATTCGTATCATTGAGACTTATCAATTACTACAATATGATACTAATCCTAAATATCATTTATCAAGGGACAAAAAAGGTTATGTAACGGTTGAAGATGCAAAGAAAGAGATACGAGAAAAGTCCCTGTACAAGGCAGGGAGTTATTATATTTTTAAAAAGGTAGGAGAAATATTTAATCTATCAAAAGTGGAAGGTATGCCAGGATCTTGGGTGAACCTAAATCAATTAGAGGAGGTAGAGTTTAGCTATACAGTCAAATCTGGCGATACGCTTTCAAAAATAGCAGCTGTGCACGATACAAGTGTCAGTAGCTTGCAAAAAATCAATCATATTCATAATCCTCACTTGATTACTGTCGGACAAATAATCAAGACAGGGGAAAAACATTACTATTACACCGTTCACCAAGGTGATACAGTCACAACTATCATAAAGAGATTTAAACTAACGGCGCAAAAGTTACAAGAATGGAACCATTTGAAAGATATCAATGTGATTACAGTTGGGCAAAAGTTACGAGTGAAATAATTGGAGGTGTAATCAAGTAATGGTAAGAGCAGTGATGTTTGATTTAGACGGAACCCTTCATAATCGAAAGGCAGCTATTTTGTCGTTTATTGAGAATCAGCAAGAGAGACTCTTTCCACATTTAGATAAGAAAATATATGCAGAAAGGTTCATTAATTTAGATCAAGGCGGCTATGTTTGGAAAGATAAAGTGTACCAACAGATGGTAGGAGAGTTTTCTTTAATAAACTTTTCTTGGCAAGAATTACTGCAGGATTATTTATCTCATTTTCCTTTACATGCCGAACTGTATCCTCAGGCAATCACATTGCTTAAAAGGTTGAAAAAGAAGGGCTTAAGGACGGCGATCATCTCGAACGGGTACAGTAAATTTCAGCGAGAAGTAATTAAGTCATTGCAGATAGAAGCATTGTTTGATGAAATTGTTATTTCAGAAGAGGTTGGTGTAAAGAAACCCCATCCTTATATCTTTGAACATACTCTTTCAAGACTTGGCGTATCTCCAGATGAGACAGTATATGTAGGTGACCATCTCAAAAATGATATAGTCGGTGCGGGTGGAGTGGGGATATATACAATATGGAAACAGCCTCGCCCTGCATTTACAACAAAAGGGGATGAGCATGTTTCTGATTTATCGGAAGTATTTGCAGCTATTATGAAAAAAGTAAATACTGAATTTTGTAAGGACCAAATCTTGTAGGATGGATGAGGTCTTTTTATTTTATTCATATTGGTATCGAATAACTTAAATTTAGAGATCCTTACATGCGTTTTTCTTGTGAAGAGAAGGAGAATAGCGAAAAAAATTGAATGAGAGTAGTATCAAAATTTATTTTAAAAGAGGGGTACCTAGTGATATATCATCATAACGAAAATAAAATCGAAACGAACCAATTAATGCTTCGCTTGTTTAATGAGGCCGATGTACCAGAAGTTGTTAAACTATGTAACAATTATAATCTTTATAAAAGTACTTTAAATCTTCCCTATCCTTATTTAACTGAACATGCTCTTATTTGGATGGAAAATCATCTTAGTGATTTCAATCATAATAAGCGGTTTGAGTTGGCAATAACTGATAAAATCACTGGCAAGTTATACGGTGCAATTGCGCTCTCGCATCATCAAACGTTCAATCATGGAGAGCTTGCTTATTGGATTGGTGAGAAATATTGGGGGAATGGCTATGCTACAGAGGCTGCTAAAGCGTTAATTGAATTTGCCTTTAGCGCAAAAAATTACAATAAAGTGTTTGCACGCTCATTCGATTCGAACCCAGCTTCAATGAGGGTAATTGAAAAGACCGGTATGAAGAAAGAAGGCCTGTTGAAAAAACATGTAAGAAAAGATGGAAAATATATAGACCTCGTATGTTATGGCATTCTTAAACCAGAAGCTGATGTTTTGGGTTAAATAGGGACATGTATTAGTTACGAGTTCATATGAGAGTGAAGTTGAAACAGCTAGGGACATAGGTGGGGAAGTACCTTGCTGTTGCTTTATTTAAAACTAATGGAGGACTCTCTAAGAGAGGGTAAGCTGTTTACTGTAATATACAAAAAAATTGTCAGTTTGGCATAGATAGAAAAATTGGATAAAACACAAGAAGGAGTTCTCAAGAGAGAAACATAATATAAAAAGTAACCCGAAACGAGTTCGGGTCATTCTCATTTATTAGGTTATTTCTCTACAGATACAGAGATATGGTTAAAGGTATTGACATCAAAGAGCCCAAGGTCTGTTAGTTTTAGTGATGGAATAACAGGTAGCGCAAGGAAGCTTAATGTTAAGAATGGATTAAATGTATGGTTAGCTCCGATTTTATCCAATGCCTGATTGATTTCCACTAGCCTCTTATTCACTTTCTCATATGGTTCATGTGACATGAGACCCGCGATTGGCAAGTTTAATTGAGCAAGCACCTTTCCTTTATCGACAACTACAAGTCCACCTTGCATGTCGCGGATTGCATTGGCAGCGACAGCCATATCTTTATCAGTTGTACCCGCAAGAATTAAATTATGAGAATCATGGGCTACCGTTGTTGCGATGGCGCCAGATTGTAGTCCGAGCCCTTTTAAGACACCGAGTCCAATGTTGCCAGTATGATGATGACGCTCCATGACAGCAATTTTCAAATGATCTTTCTCGATAGAAGCGATGAAACGATCGCGTTCGTCTTTCTGAACGGTTTCAATAACATGGTCGGTTACTATGCTGTTCGGTATCACTTCAATAATATGGGCTTTTTCTCCGACGATGTCTAAGTGAAACGATTGTTCATTAATGACAGGAAGATGGACGGTATTAGTGAGATGGGAAAATTCCTTTTGCTCTAATTCTTTAGGGAAATCAGTTAATTCTCCTTCACTAAAAACACATTGTCCATTTTTATAAACAGATTGAATCTCAATTTGCTCAAGATCGTCTAATAAAACGAAATCAGCTTTATATCCTGGAGCGATGGCACCTTGTTCCTTAAGCCCGAAGCACTCAGCTGTATTGAGAGACCCCATTTGAATCGCTGTAATCGGATCAATCCCCTTCTTAATCGCTTTCCGAATCATATAGTCGATACTACCTTCGCTAATAATATCATCAAGATGGCGGTCATCTGTAACAAATAGAAATCTACGTGCATTTTTCTCATTAACAATTGGTAGGATTCGACATAATTCTTTTGCTGCTGTACCTTCGCGAATCATGACGTACATCCCTTTTTGCAATCGTTCTTTTGCTTCTTTTGCAGTAGTTGCTTCATGATCAGTTCGGATACCAGCTGTCATATACACATCTAGTTGTTTTCCTTTTAGCCCCGCCGCATGGCCATCCACTTTTTTTCCTCTTTCATGCGCTTCGTGAATTTTACTCAATAAGTCGTGATCGCCTTTCATCACACCGGGATAATTCATGACTTCGGCTAAACCAATCACCATCTCATATTCATAAAAAGGAGATAAGTCGTTTGCTGTTAATGTAGCACCGGCATTTTCAAAAGGTGTGGCTGGCACACAAGATGGTAGCATGAAATAAGCATCAAATGGAATATCATCAGATGCGTGAAGCATAAACTCAATACCTCTTTCACCAACGACATTAGCAATCTCATGAGGATCACAAATGACAGCAGTTATCCCATGCTGCAGGAGGATTTTTGAAAACTCGACAGGGGTTACCATGGAGGATTCAATATGTACATGTCCATCAATAAAAGAAGGAGCTAAAAAACGGTTATGAGCGTCAACTGTTTCTATTCCTTTATAGTCACCAATTCCAACAATATATCCATCTGTGATGGCTACGTCTCCAGAAATAATTTCACTTGAAAACACATCAACAATTTGCGCATTTTTGATGACAAGGTCTGCAGGTGATTTACCTGAAGCTACTTCAATTCGTTTCTTCATCTTTTCCATTAAAGGTCCTCCTCCAAAAGTGGTTCCGTCAATTTCGATTTTTTGAACTTTATTGTACCATTAAGTAGTTGGTTCATTTATGACATTGTTATTGTTTCTTCCAATCATAAGTAAGAAGGCTTAAACTGTTTAGGTCATTATACTAGTGTTCTTAAACTAAGGAAAATAAAAGAGAATTTTGACTTCTCCCTAAAAATTATAATCAAGTGTGAAACCAAATAATGTAAATGTACTCTTATATAAGATATGATGTTAGTTGCTTTTTAATCAATAAAGGTGGTAGATACTACGATGATTAATTATGAAAAACAGTTAAAGGAAATGTTAGAACAAAATGAGGAAATCATTCATTTATTAAGTTGTTTATCGGATTTGGACTTACCCTTTGATTATTATGTAGCTGCGGGATGTGTGGCAAATACCGTGTGGAATCAATTATCTGGCAACGCAATCGACTATGGTATATCAGATATTGACCTTGTCTACTATGACAAGGGAAACCAATTGAGCGAAAGGGAGTTTCAGCAAATATTAAGTAGTATGCTCAAGTCGTTTCCATATCAATTAGATATAAAGAATCAAGCGAATGTCCATTTCTGGTATGAAGAAAAATTTGGTTTTGCGATTCCTGCTTATACAAGCATCAATGAGGCAATCGCGAGCTGGCCAACAACAGCTACTGCGGTAGGGGTGAAAATGGAGAAAAATGACAAGATGACTATGTATGCGCCTTATCATTTAGATGATCTGTTTAACATGAGGATAGTACCGAATAAAGTAATCGTCACGAAGGAGATATATGAGTATAAGGCAAGGAAATGGAAAGCGAAATGGCCCAATCTTGTTGTATATGATTGGTGAGGTCGGAGAGAGGGAACCTATCCGACCTCGATACCTTAATCAAATCTACGTTTCTTATATATTACGATGGTGAGTATGAATGAAACGGCTACCCACAAGAATAAAATGAACAAATTCATGAGGATTTCAGCTGCCCCCTTACCGTCACTTAAACCAAACCAAATCTGATTTAATTGTTCATTAGGCAACAACTCAATTATATTGATCAAGGTTGCATTTTCAACCATTGGTTTAAACATGGAGCTCATGCCGAATATAATTAATACAGGCATACCGATAATACTTGTCTCCATTACTGTCCGTGAAAGCAGTCCAAGAATCGTTCCTGTTGCAAGGTAAAAGACTAAGCCTAGTAAAGTGCTAAGAGAAAATAGTGGAAGGGATGGGACTGTGTATCCTGAGAAAATAATTGATCCGATAATAACAAGGATGGTCATCAGTCCAGACAATGCGCTTTTTCCAATCAATATTTCTAGTGTACTGGCAGGTGATAATAACAAGCCCCTCAAAGTATTTTTCTCTTTTTCTTCTGCAACCATCGCAGCTTGGATAAAAGCACCCGCAATAATTAGTGCGAGATTAATTGGATAAGTAGAAAGGACGTCTGTTGCTGCATTCATGCGACCTAACATCGCTGCAAAAACTAATGGGATGGCTAAAGTAAAAAGAATATATGAATTTCTCTGCAAATCTTTCCAATCTTTAATAAATATAGCGTTGACACGTTTTAATGAAAAGATCATGATAATTTCCTCCCCGTTAATTTTACAAATACATCTCCAAGTGTCGGCTCATCTGAATGAATGGTTACGATTTCTCCGTCTTTTATATAGTTATATATTTCTTTTGCACCTGCTTCGTCTTTTTGCACAACCACTTTACGATTGTTTCGCAATAATAGGGAGATGGATGAAGAACTTTGTTGTGTTTTAATATTCTCTGGTGTATCAATTAAGCTGATTTCACCATTATGTAAGAATGCCACTCGATCACAAATTGTCTCAGCTTCTTGCATATCATGAGTAGTTAAAAATATTGTTGTTCCTTCTTCGTTTAGCTTTTTAAGCCCTTGGTGGATATGCATCGTGTTTACAGGATCCAAGGCAGAAGTCGGCTCATCTAAAAAGAGTAAATCCGGTTTATGAAGCATGGCTCTAGCTAATGTCACTCGTTGCTTCATTCCTTTGGACAGTTTTTGCACGATTTTCTTACTTTCTTCTATTAAATTTACCGTTGTGAGCACTTCATTGATTCTTTTTTTATCTACTTCATATAAATCACAATATAATGCGAGATTATCGTATATACTAAGCCTTTCGTATAAGCCACTATTATCAGTTAATATACCAATTCTCTTCATATAAATGGGATCTTTTAGTTTCGCAATTGGTTCACCAAACACTTTCACTTCTCCGGCAGTTGCATGAAGTTGAGCGGTTAGGATTTTGATTGTTGTTGTTTTACCTGAACCACTCGGTCCTAAGAAACCAATTGTTTCCCCTTTTCTTACTTGAAAACTTACTTTCTTTAAAGCTAGTTGGTTTTGAAAAGACTTTTCAAGGTCTCTTACTTCAATGACATTTTCCATTTAATTGGCCCCTTTTCACGTTTTGCATTTCTTGTCTTCAATATTAACTGTGAAATGGGATGAATACAGTAATATCAAGGTGAAAAGCGTCTATATTTAGATGAATGGAAGCAATTAAGCGGTGAATGGAGCAAGGAAAGTAGGTGAAAATAGGGTGTCATTCGTTGTTAAAGTCAAGATGAAACAACTTATATGCCCATAATCTCTTTCAACTCATTTAATTTTCCTTTTGATAATGGGATTGAACTCTTTTTCGCATCATCGAGAATAAGGCTATAACTATTTCTTGTCCAAGTAATGACTTCTCTCACCTTCTGCAAATTAACAATATATGAACGATGACAGCGAAAGAATCCAAATGGATGCAGTCTCTCAAATAATGTATTTAGCGTAAGAGCACAAGGGAAACTTTCACCATTTACATGTAAATGAGAAATGCCATCATTACTCTCAACATATACAATTTCAGTCGGATCAAAAAGGATGATTTTGTCCTCCACTTTTGCAGGGATTTTTTCAAGACGCAATGGATTGTTCATGTTCTGAATCTTTTCTGAAGAAGCTGGACCGATTTCTTCGCTAGGCAACATATCTTGTTGCGGCTGTGCTTCTTCATCTTCGATATCCTGGTGACTACTCTCTTCATCCATGATCTCGATTTTTTTTAGACCGTGCTCATTTAAACGATACACTGTATCCGTCATTGATAGTGCACTTTCGTAATTATTAGTAATGATAAGGGCGACTCTTCCTTGTTGTTTATGGTCTTCTAATACTTTCTGTAGTGTAATTTTACTTTCGATATCGATGTTTTGGTCGGGTTCTTCTAATATAAGCAAATCTGGTTGATGGAGGATTGCCCTTCCTAAGTGTAGCCTTTTCTTTTCAGAAAACGTAAGTCTGCTAATCTTTGTATTTACTTTGTCTATTAAATTTATTTTTTGTATTAAAGCTTCTATTTCTATATTGACTTCATGCAGGTTCTTATAAAAAGTTAAAAATTCTCTGGGAGTTAACCGGTCGTAGAGAGCGTCGTCTAGTAGAGATAGCCCAATTCTATTAGATAGACTTTTAAAATGCTTATTTAACTCTGTATCTTCAAATAATACATTTCCATTTGAAATACTGTTCTTTCCAATCATCATCATGATGAGATGTTTGCCAACTTCGTTATTGCATTGGAGTGCAACAATTTCATTTCTATATAAAGTTAAATCGAATTTAGGGAAGATAATTGTATTTCCGATTGTTTTTTCAAGTTGATTCATCTGCAATAGCTTCATGTCGACACCTCAGGGTAGATTAATATGGTTTACATTGACTATAAGATTTTCGTTTAAACAAAGGATAAATGATTGAAGAGGAAGAGGACGAATGTCGTAATTCTATGTAGTTAAATATACCTTAATTGGATTTTACAGGATTTTAAAGCTGATTAAAAGTGGAAATAATTAAAATGTTGAGGCTTTATATGAAGAAAAAAGAGGGACCCGAATGTCATACAAGTAGGGTCCCTTTGTAGAACTTATTGCCATTTCTTTTTCTGTTGTAGTAGTTTCTGGAATTCCTTTTCCAGCTCCTCTGTTGGCTCGATACTCAATCGTGAAAGGACTTCTGTTATTTTTGTTTCGATGAGTAAACGTTCTTCCTCATGATCATTCCTCTTCACCTCGGGCTCATAGGATTCGTAAGCTTCGTGATTGCCTCTGAATACTTCAATCTGTTTATTTTTAATAATCAATAACCTGTTTGCTACCTTATTAGTAAGACGGCGATCATGAGAGACGAAGAGAATAGTTCCCTTATATTGCATTAATAGTTCTTCTAATGCTTCTACAGCTTCAATATCGAGAAAATTTGTCGGCTCATCTAGCACTAATGTATTCACTTCACTCACAAGTATTTTGGCTAATGCGACTTTCACTCGTTCTCCGCCGCTAAGAAGTGAGACTTTTTTATATACATCTTCTCGAAAAAAGCGTAGTCTGGCTAGTATTGTACGAATAATCGTTTCTTCCTGAATAGAGGTTTCTTTAACATTTTCAATAATCGTTTTATCCTTGTGTAGAATATCTAAATTTTGACTAAAATAGCCAATTTTTAAAGATGGAGAGACAGTCAATTCTTGCCTCTGTAAAATTTTTTTAATCAAGGTTGTCTTTCCAGAGCCATTGGGACCAATAATCGCCCATTTTTCTCCTCCGCGAATTTGAAAGGAGGCGGGTTCAAAAAGCAGGTGATCAGCTATTTTTCCTTTAAGGTTTTCCGCTCTAATAATAATTCGGTTCTTCGTATTTTTTTCATTAGGTAAGGTCATTTGTAAGGACGGGAGGTCCTTAATTTTTTCAACCTTTTCAAGCTTTTCCAATCTTGTTTCAATTGATTTAGCCGTTTGTTGCAGCTTTTTTTGTTTTTTAGCAAAGTAAGGCTTTGATCCTGTGATCCGTGCTTCAGAAGAACTTAGATTTTTTGGCTTTTTAGTTGCTCTCTCTGCCTTCTTAGCCTTCAAGGTGAGGGCATTTTCTAATTGTGCTTTTTTCTGTTCATACTGTTCGTAAGCTTGCTGCTTCTCTGCTAATGCTAATTCTTTCTGCTGTTTATATTGCGAGTAATTACCAGAATATATCTTTACTTTCTCCTCATCAATTTCCCAAATTTTTGTACACACACGGTCAAGAAAAGTTCTGTCATGCGAGACAAGAATGAGGGCACCTTGCCAATGCTTAAGAATCTTTTCTAACCATTCAATATGGGAGGTGTCCAGATGGGTCGTTGGTTCATCTGCAAGTAATATTTCCGGGTTTTTAGCTAGTGCTTCTTTAATATATTGTTGCGTTGTTTCTCCACCACTTTTGTATTGATCATCATGTTTTAATTGTGGTAATAACTCCATTGTGCCATTGCGGATGATTTGTCCCTCTTCGGCAGTTATTTTTCCTACAAGTGTATCTAAAATTGTCGTCTTTCCTGTCCCGTTCCGGCCAACTAAACCAATACGATCGTTTTGTTGTACAGTTATTCTTTCTGCAGTAGCTAATAGTCGGTCACCTATAGTAATTTTCAAATCAGTGGCTTCTAATAATAGCATATTAATCATCTCCTCTCGTTTTGGGAGACAAATTCTCGAAAAAAATGCCTCCTATTTCTTCAGAATAGGAGGCATAAAGGTACACTAAAAAAGTTGGGAGAATTCCAACGGGTAACCTTATGAAGTGCAATCCTATTCTGAAAACATTGTTTGAAAGCATAGCAAAATAAAGCGTTCCTTTACTCATTACCTTCAATTGTTTGTTTTCGATAAATAGGATTCTTACTTCATTGACTTAGAGTCACCCTTTCGCATTTAATAATATTATCATACTTAAATGGATAGAAATTGTCAAAGTTATGTGTTTTAATGTTTGTTGAAAAGGGAATAAGAGAAGTTAGCGCTCTATAAAACCATTCGTGTCTGAATTTTAAAATAGTTATTTTTGCTCATTTATTTTCAGTTTTATCATGTATTTTTTTAATGAAAAATATAGCAAAAGAACCAGGTATAATATACTATGATACTATCAACTATTTTGATGTGGGGTGACCGGCAATGGAAAAGGTCTTACAGGATAAAGAAAAAATGAACCTTTTATTAAAAGGTGTCCAAACTTCAATTGGACAGCTAATTCCCATGAATCATGAATTAGTGGGTAGGACTGAGCTAGAAGGTTCATTCCTTGTTCGATATGGGGTATTCATCGGTTTCTCAGGGGACATAGCTGGTAAATTGTTCATTGGTGGTGATCGTTCACTTTTTTCATTGCTGGGGAAATCTATGTTCGGGATGGACTTAGAAGGTGAAATGTTAACATCTTTTAGTGGGGAACTAGGGAATATGATTGCTGGTGGTTCAGTATCAGCCATCGAAGGGAAGGGAATGGAAGTAGATATTACCTCCCCGACAATATTGGATGGTCATAGTTTTATATCAGGGTATACAAAAGGGTATATTCTTACTTATAATTTGCCAGATAATATAGAACTTCTTGTCCATGTTTTGATTGACTAACTATTGTTGATACGATAAGTATTCATATTCATCCAATGGAATAGCTTTAATGACTTCCTGCTCGTCATTTCTATAAACCTCGAATTGTTGATATTTTTCAACAATGACATCATCTTTGTAAACTGTGTCCACTAGTTGAAGCTCTAAAGTAGGAGCTAAACCTTCAAGGTCAGTTTCATCAACGGTTTGACTTACTTCTTCGCTGTCATTATTCTCATTAATTACTGGAAAATAGGGATATTTACTTTCTCTTTCGTTCTCATGGTGGAGGATTGAATTAGGGGATTCAGCTAATGAAACAAAGCAAATAATGATGGCTACTCCAACTAGATAAACAACTTTATTCATCATTTCTCCTCCTTAAATAGTCTCCTATTTTAGTTTATGCATGTCCTATTAGTGATAGAACGTTAATAAAGTCATCGCCTATCAATAGAGGGGATACAAAAAAGGGCTATTCATTAGCAGAACACCCCTTTTTTATTATTAGTTATGAAATTAAATTTATTTTTGTACTTATAGTTGTTGAGGTAAAAACTTCACACAAACTGGTTCAGGTACAGGAACATTTTGTTGCAATAGTTGAAGTAACCCTGATTCAGCCTCTCGTTTAAATAAAGTTAAATTATTTGACCGTTCATTGGCTGCGATTAAGTATTCTTCAGTTGGATCTAATACAAAGTCACGTGGCCAATCTCCATATGTCGATGTATGAGCAACAAAGGTTATATGCAATCGATCTTCGGCGACTGCAAATATCGCAATTGAATTATGACCTCTATTGCCAGCGTATAAAAATTTGCCGTCTTGAGAAAGATGGATGGCGCTACCTTGATTGTTTTCTAAAAAATCCTCAGGTATCGTCTTATAATAAGAAATTTCCTTCAATTCTCCTTTCTCAGTGTCATATTGAAGTGCAATAATTTCTGAGCTTAGTTCAGTCATGCAGTAGGCCCATTTCCCATTGGGGTGAAAGGTGATATGTCTTGGTCCAGAGCCTGGCTGTGTTGCCAAAGTAAAATGTTTGGTGAGTTTATCCCCATCCCTACGAAATAGAATGATTTCATCTGCCCCTAAATCGACAGCAACAACATACTTCTCATCCGGTGTGAGTCCAGCGAAATGGGTATGTGGTTTTTCTTGGCGCTCATGTGGTCCCGAACCATGAATCTCTTTTGAAGTTAGCAGGTTTTTAATCTCGCCATTTTGTAGTAGTGAATAATAGTCAACCGTTCCTTTATGGTAATTCGCACTTAATAAGTATTGACTCTTTGGATCTAGACTTACATGACAAGGCGAGGCACCTGGAGAAAGGTGTTTGTTTAATAAAGTGAGCCCACTATGTCTGCTGTCTAACTCATAAGCGGCGACACCGCCTAAATCTCCTTCTTTCATCACAGCGTATAGATGTGATTGATTCGAGCTGATCGTTAAATAAGTTGGGTTTTCAAGTTTAGCAGCAAGTTCTATATTTTTAATTTGATCATCCTCTAAATGAAATGAGTAAATTCCTTGGCTATCCTTTTTTGTATAGGTACCAACATAGCCTGTGTAAGTAGTTGATGTCATAAGTATTCCTCCAACATTTTATGTATAGCTTTACTGTATCATATTTAAAGAGGAGAATGAAAAATAGAAAGAATCGGGATAAATCTATGGTAAGCGGAGAGGAGAAGGATGGTTACAAATTTTATTTAAAGTAATTTGATTTAAAGATTTGTATGTTTTTTGAATTTTTAACAAATACATTTGCTTTTACTTATTAAAGAATGATATCCTTTTACATTATATTGACAGGAGGCCGCGAAAGAATTATGTCACTTGAAAGTGTTAAAGCTCACTTGGGGAAATATGGTCGAGATAAAGATATATTGGAGTTTGATACGACAAGTGCAACTGTTGATCAAGCTGCCGAAGCAATTGGTGTTATTCCAGCTAAAATTGCCAAAACACTCTCTTTTCGAGGTGAGGGAGAAAAAGCACTACTAGTTGTTGCTGCAGGTGATGCCAGAATAGATAATAAAAAATTTCGTCATACATTTGGAATGAAAGCGAGAATGCTCTCTGCTGAAGAAGTGCTTGATCATACAGGGCATGTGGTTGGTGGTGTCTGTCCATTTGGTTTATCAAAAGAAATGAATATTTTTCTTGATACTTCCCTACAGCGTTTTGAAATGGTATATCCAGCATGTGGTAGCAAAAACTCAGCAATTGAACTAACTTGTGAGGAATTATATCAATATGCAGGGGCAAAACAATGGGTGGATGTAACTAAAGATTGGAATGGCGAGGCTAGGGAACAAACTGCGGCTACAACGGAAAATTGATTGTATTTGATGTAATGAAAGAAGGAGAGGTACTTGCCTAACAAAGGTTGGTACCTTTTTATGTGGAGAAGAATTTGAAATACGTGGTGCTTCCTCACTTGGGAATCTTAATAACACACACTAATATTAAGAGGAGATAGCTTAATTCTTTTTTTATTAGAGAAAAAGACCTGAATCTGCGTGGTGTTCTTATGTTACTATAGTACTATTCATGTTGTGTGAAAGGGTTTAGTCATGAATGAAACGTATCTTATTTTCTAGATTAATAGTAAGATAAAGGTGTATATATGCAAAAGGGGTTGCATTTATGGGAGTTGTCGTCACTGGAATGGGATTGATTGGCCCTAACATTACATCAATCAAAGATTTTTCAAATATATTAAAAGATAAAAAGACAACATTAAATAGAGAAGAATTTAACGGTGAGCACATTTTTACTGGAAGAGTAAATGAGAATGATATTAGCCACTCTTATTTAAAGGCGAGTAAATTACCGAAGTCAGCGCAAATGCTCCTTCATGCAACAGATCGGGCAATAGAAATGGCACAGATTCAACCGAGAGATTATGCAACTGCTATCATTGTTGGCTCTTCTGGTGGTGTAATAACGGAGGTTTTTAACCATTCAACTAAGTTAAACAAAGGAAAAAGGATGAGTCCCTATGCCATAGGGAATATGAATGGGCATACTTTGGCGAATTGTTTAAGTACTTCATTGCAAATTGAAGGACCAGCCTTTTCTTTAGCAAATAGTTGTACTTCAAGTTTAGACGCCATTCATATGGCTAAAATTCTTCTGCAAGCAAACGAGGTAGATGTGTGTATTGTCGGTGGGGTAGACTCTACCATTAATGATTTGGTATTGGCGGGATTTCTGCCACTGAGAATCTTGCAAACGGGAGAGACATTCATGGGTCCCTTTTCAACAGGTGAGGGTTTTGCTATGTCTGAAGGTGCAGGCGTATTAGTATTGGAATCAGAGCAAGGAGCGGTTAAACGAAAAAAAGAGATAATAGGGTATTTAGCGGAATCTAGCATGTTCCAATCCGCTTATTCATCTTACATTGCTGATCCAGGAGGTCGGGCAATGGTTAAGGCTGTTGAAAGAACAATTAAGAAAGGGATGCCGACTTATATTAATAGTCAGGCTTTAGGTTCCGAAGCAAACGATGATATTGAGGCAATGGTTTATGGAGAGTTTTTTCTAGATAAGGGTGTGCCCATTACTTCTATTAAAGGGAATGTTGGTCACGCGATGGGAGCATCGGGCATGTTTCAAGTAATGGCCGGTTTAATTAGTATACAGGAACAGTTCATTCCGCCAACCATCAGAGTAGATGTCGGTAAGTATGAGCAGCTTCTGGTTGTTGACGAAGTGATTCATAGCCCAGTGGAACAAGTACTTGTTACTTCACAAGGCTATGGTGGGAACAATAATGCTGCCCTTTTCTCTAAGGAAAGGATGACATAAGATGGAGTTTGTTTTATTATTAACTGTTTCTTTCATCCCCTTGTTTATCTCTGTATCCATATTATTCTATTCTAAAACCTCCTTAACAAAAGCTTTGTCCATTTTCCTCTTAATGTTGTCATTTTGGCAAATGGATATTGCCTTTCTTTATGCTGACCAGATGCTTTCTTTACAAGCGATTGATTTGTTGTTCCGCATTTTACGGATGGGTCCGATTTTTATAATGCCAACGATGTATTATTTCTCATACTATTTAGTAAAAGAAAATCCTTTTTTACATCGCTTTGGGATATTGTTTAATAAACCGGGAATGTGGTTATTTACGATCATTAGTATCATAACGTATTTGATAAACTTTACTTCACTTGGAGTCGAGTCTTACAGATTTGTTGAAGCGGTAAACGTTTCACCTTCTCATTGGATTCCTATCTATGGTCCATTGAATTTTACGTTTATCATTAATGTTTTACTTGTTTTTATTAATTGGTTTTTCTTGTTTATCGTCACCTTACAGTTAAAAGGTGTTTATTATCGAAGCTTTTACTTACAATTAGTAATAGCAGCAATGATTATTTTTATTAATGGTGTTATAAGTGGTTTTTCTTTTGCGCCGCTTTATTTTTCTAGTTTTAACTCTATCATTGCAGCCTTAATCTTATTTCTAGGTTTTTTTCAAATGCAATCGCAAAGAATTCGCAATATCAATATTGAGTTAATTAAACAGAGTGAACTATTAGAAGAAATTATGGATATTAATCCTAATTATCTGCTTGTTACAGGTAGTGATCAGCGAATTGTGAAGGTGAATCGCTCCTTTTGTCAATTATTTGATGAGAAAGAACGTACTTTATTAGGTAAAAAAACATCTACACTTATTCACTTTTTGCCAATGGTTGCATACGGGTTTGAACAACCTTACCGCTATACAGATTATAAAGGAAAAAATTATTATATTCAGTGGGGCATGAAGCAACTATATCAAAATTCCGGTCAATCGTTCACCATCTATTTTGGTAATGATGTAACAGAGCAGAAAAAGAATGAGCAATTGCTTCTTTCATCAGAGAAAATGAAAGTAATTGGTGAAATGGCTGCGAGTGTAGCGCATGAAATAAGAAATCCATTAACGACGATTCGTGGTTTCATACAATTGTTAAGAGAAAGAAACCCTGACTCGGCTTACGAGAGAATTCTTATTGAAGAAATTGATCGGATTAATCAAGTATTAAAAGAATTATTAATTCTCGGGAAGCCTGAGGCTAAATCTGATGAACTGCCTTCTGTTGAGCCATTTGATGCAGTTGATGAAGTGAATAATATTAACCTCCTCTTCAATGCTATGGCGACAGAACAAGGGAAGAAGATTCAACTTACTAACAAATTAAAGCAAAAACATTATATAAATATGGATAAGTCCCATTTCAAGCAAGTTATGATTAATATTATTAAAAACAGTTTGGAAGCCATTCATGAAGGTGGGAAGGTTAAAATTGTTTTAGATGAGCATGAAGAGTATATCCGTATCCGCGTCATGGATAATGGAGAGGGAATTTCTAAAGAAAGATTAGCTAGGATTGGCGAACCGTATTTCACAAGTAAAGAAAAAGGAAATGGCATTGGCTTAACGATTTGTTTTAAATTAATGAACGAAAATAAAGGGAAAATGTTTGTGAAAAGTAAAGAAAGATATGGAACAGTTGTAACAATGCTATATAAAGCACATTAAAAACTCCGAGGGCAATTGGAGGTGGTTAAATATCCTTTGTCTTCGGGTAGAAGTTGTGTTGACATTGACATTTTCTTAAATCCATTTTAAAATGAATGATATTCATTCATGTTTAAGGAGTTTGATAAATGGACAAAAAAGAGCGTATTGTGCATGCCGCAATTGAAGTTTTTCAAGAAAAGGGCATTGAAAAAACAAAAATTGCCGATATCGTGAAACTAGCAGGTATTGCTCAAGGGACTTATTATTTGTATTTCCCATCGAAACTTTCTGTTATGCCGGCTATTGCAGAAGTGATGGTAGAAAAATTAATTGCCAGAGTACATCATGAAGTAAATAGTGAAGCGATATTTGTTGATCGATTAAAGCAACTGGTCGACAGTATCTTTTTATATACGAGTGAGTATCGAGAAGTGCTTGCCTTAGTATATGCTGGTCTTGCTTCTAGCGAACATATTCGTCAATGGGAAACTGTTTACCAACCATTTTACGAATGGATTAGTCATTTTTTGCAGGCGGCTAAAGAAGAAGGAGTCGTACGTTCCAACCTTAATATAGAAAGTACAGCAAAGATTTTGATTGGATTAGTGGAATCGACAGCGGAGCAAATTTACTTGTATGATCACACAGATGAAGACAAAGCAAAGCAACAAAAAGAAGAAGTGCTAACCTTTCTAAAATACGGTTTAGGTTATCAATCTTCTGCTATTTAGCTTATGATTTTTGTAGGTTAAATAAATCTCACCAGTGGTGGGTTTTTGATAAAAATGACTGAAATTCAGTCATTTGGAGGGAAAAAGATGAATCGATCTTGGTTTTATGTTATATTAACGTGTTTATTTGAACTTGTTTGGGTTTTTGGCTTTAATACAGCGTATCTTTGGTGGCATTGGCTACTTGTAGTTGCAGTGATTTTATTAGATTTTCACTGTTTATCCAAAGCATGTGAGAATCTACCAACTGGCACCGTTTATGCTATCTTCGCCGGAGTAGGTACTGTAGGGACGTCTTTAATGGATGTCTTTCTCTTCAATGGAGAAATGGGGTTAGCGAAAGTAGTATTTATTATATTCATTTTAGTCGGTGTTATCGGTTTGAAGCTAGCTGATAATCAAATAGAAGAACATAGTAGGGAGGATCAAGTAGCATGATGGGCTGGATTCTTGTGATTTTAGCAGCAATAAGTGAAATTACTGGTGTTATTGGGTTAAAAAAATATAGTGAACAAAAAAACATTCAGAATGGTGTCATTTATATGGGTGGTTTTGGGATATCCTTTGCGCTCCTGTATGCCTCCTTTCAATATTTACAAGTGAGTATTGCTTATACGGTATGGATTGGTATTGGTACAGCAGGGGCTGTTTTACTTAGTATGTTCCTTTTCGGAGAGCCAAAAAGTAAAAAACGTATCATCAGCGTGTTGTTTATCATTGTCGGCGTAATTGGTTTGAAGGCGACTTCATAATATCCTTTGCAAGGAGGAGGAAGCACCATTCTGAAGTGAAAAAATGAATAATTTGGGTGCGCAAATAAAAATGCGCACCAAAGTTAATAAAAGGGAGTGATTGCCTTTTTCTGTGCTGGGAAAACTCTGTAATCAACGTTTCCCCCTTTTTACATTGTGATATTCATTTCGTACTTACTCCATTTTTTCTCTATTATACTAAACAACATTATTCCTCTTTTATTTATTCAATGTATAGTGCAGGCAGAGTGAAAGAATTAGACTAAAATATTTGCTTTCGTTGTACCTTTATAAACCCGTTATTTTTTACGGTTAACCGCTGATCGATCATATAAAGCAACTCGAAAGCCGATGATAATGGATAGTAAGATGACAATAAACGGCGCATAAAAAATAATAAATGTACTCATCTAAAATGTCTCCCTTCTTATACATGACTATCATTTCGCCCTTGTACATACTCCTTATTAAATAAGAAAAGCCGCAATAAAAGATAGAGCGATGGTAGGAGCAAACCTAAACCGGCTATAAAGGCTATAATCAAAGCGATGGCCATTGCTTCATTTGTGAAACTATCAAATATTGATAAATGGGGATACAGTAAATACGGATAATGTGAAATGCCATAAGCAAAGAAGGCAAGGTAATATTGTCCGCATAACAAAGTGAATGCGAGCCCATAGTTCATCCTCTTATATATAAGGATAAACGTCCCGATGAAAAATAGTACAGACAATGCAAACATCCACCATAAATCAACAAGTCGTTCAAAATGCTCTGGGTTGTGGAACTTTAATTCAACGATAATCCCAATTGCTGTAATGAGTGAAGGGATAGCCCATATTAGTGCATATTTCCTTAATAAAATAGTTGCCTCTTCGTCCTTGGCATAATGGGCATACCATGTTAAGAAAACAGCTGAGATATAAAGAACTGCAGTTATACTCAGTACAACAATACTCCATGTGAGTGGGCTTGTGAAAAGGGAGACTATATCAAGCACAGGTCCATTTTGTTCGATTGAAATAAATCCGCCTTCTGAGATTGTAAAAACAATTGAAAGGGAAGCTGGGATAAATAAGCCAGATAATCCATAAACATATGTATACCTCTTGGGCATACGATTTCCGTATGTTGAAAAAGCATAATAAGATCCACGAATGGCTAATAAAATAATGGCTAAGCTAATCGGCACTAACAGAGTGGTCCCATAATAATAAGCGGATTGTGGAAAAAACCCAACGATACCGACAAAGAAAAAGACGAGAAATACATTGGTGACTTCCCAGACTGGGGATAAGTAACGTTGAATGATTTTATTTAAAATATGTTGATTGCCTCTATATAAGCTGTAGGCATTAAAAAATCCTGCGCCAAAATCAATAGATGCAACGATAACGTAACCAAACAAAAACAGCCAAAGTACAAAAATACCAATTATCTCAAGACTCAAAAGTGTCACCGCCTTTTTCTATTTTTCGATCAGCTAATTCTTGTTCAACCGTGTTTCTATTGAACATACTAGTGAGTACGTAAATACTCCCTGCACCGAGCAAGAGGTATAAACAGGCAAATAGAACAAGCATCCAGCCTACATATTCATTACTAGTTGCCGCTTCAGCTGTCCGCATCAACCCATGTAGAATCCAAGGCTGTCTACCTACTTCGGTGAACCACCACCCTACCTCAATGGCGATCATTGAAAGTGGACCGGAAAGCACCATAATCCATAAAAACCATTTTGAATGAATAAATGACCACTTTCTAATAAGCCCAATAATATAAAGTAAAGCAATTAAAATAAGGAGCATACCTAAAGTCACCATAATATCGAATAAATAATGAATATATAAAGGTGGCGTAACATCTTCATCAAACTGGTCCAAACCGATGACTTCGGCAAATGGATTGCTGTGGGCAAGTATACTTAAAGCGTAAGGTATCCGAATGGCATATTTAATCTCTTCATCATCTAATACACCATAGAGAATAAGAGGCGCATTTTCTTCTGTTTCAAAATGCCACTCGGCAGCCGCAAGCTTCTCTGGTTGATATTCGGCTAAATATTTTCCAGCGAAGTCACCTAACAGGGCGGTGGAGATGGAGAAGACGAGTGCAAGTTTTAAAGTTAAATAAAGCGCTTTTTTATGATAGAGATGTGTTGAACCTCTAAGCATGCGATAAGCAGCAATACTAGCAAGTATAAACGCTGAAGTCATATAGGCCGTGCTTAAAACATGTGCTACCTTTGTCGGCATAGCTGGACTAAACATAGCAAGCAATGGAGAAATATTAACAATCTGTCCATCGACAATATCAAATCCTTGGGGTGAATTCATGAAAGCATTGACCACAGTAATAAAAACAGCCGAAAATGAAGCACCTAAAGCAACAGGGATTAACAATAGTAAATGTTTTTTTTGATTTTCAAATCGATCCCATGTATATAAGTAAATTCCAAGAAAAATTGCCTCAAAGAAGAAAGCAAATACTTCCATAAATAATGGCAGAGCAATAATATGTCCTACTAGTTCCATAAAATGTGGCCAAAGAAGAGAAAGCTGCAAGCCGATTGCCGTTCCTGTCACAACTCCAACAGCTACGGTAATGACGAATCCTCTTGCCCAACGACGAGCAAGTAATATGTAATGGTCATCTTGCTTTTTAATTCCGATCCATTGGGCAATCATAATCATTAGTGGGATTCCTACACCAATGGTTGCATAAATGATATGGAAAGTTAATGTTAACTCTGTCAAAGCACGGCTATATAAAACGCCTTGTTCGCTAGCCAATAGAATCCCTTCTTTCGTTATTATCTTTTATAATTAGTGGAACAAGCGTCCGAGGATGGATAAGCCGAGAATAAAAGCGATTGAAAAGGCTAAGAGAATGAGCTTTTTCTCCTGTTTTTTATACATTTTGTCTCCTCCTTTATTTCAAACTAAGTTTGCCCATAATATGGGATATTATTAAGAATCAGACAGAAACTTGTTACAAAGGATGAGAATAATTGAGTTATAATAGAAGTAACTGTTTTTTAGGGGTAAATTTTCGTTAGAAAGGGATGATAAGGAATTTATTCTAGCCATGTATCAATTTGAAAAAGTAAAGAGGAGATTATTATGGAAACAAAAAGTAAAAAGAAAAGTAAACAAAGTATACTAAGAATGGTGATTAGATGTCTGATTGTTATTATAGGTGGTTTTATCGCTGCTTATGGACTAGAGGCAGTCTTGATTCCTAATAATGTATCAGATGGAGGCGTTACGGGCATCAGCATTGTAGGTTCGCAACTATTTGATGTCCCATTAGGTGTTTTAATCGCAATTCTTAATATACCTTTTGTTTGGTTAGGTTATAAACAAATTGGTAAAACATTTGCCATCTATTCAATTATTGGTATTGCTTCATTAGCTGCAGGTACAAGCCTCATGCATCACATACCAGTCATTATTCAAGGTGATACACTCCTTGTCACAGTTGTAGGTGGAATTATTCTTGGTTTTGGTATGGGGTTAGCATTACGTAATGGTGGGGCACTTGATGGAATCGACATGCTTGCTGTGCTACTTTCACGAAAGCTCCCATTCGGAACAAGTGATTTAATTCTATTCTTAAATTTATTTGTCTTTATAATTGTTTCTACTGTGTTCGGCCTCCAGGGGGCGTTCTTATCTGCGATTGCTTATTTTATTGCAAGTAAAGTGATACATATCGTTGAGGAAGGGTTAAGTGGATCGAAAACATTTAAAATCATTACAACTGAACCAGTGGCTATGGTTGAAACCATTCGCGACCGTCTTGGGCGTAGTGCTACGTATAAAGAAGCTTATGGCGGTTATTCGCATGAAAAGTTCATCGAAATCACTTGTGTCATTAACCGTTTAGAAGAAAGCAAAATGAAAGAAATCATTTCTGAAATTGATGACGGCGCATTTGTCACCGTTTATGATGTAGCAGAAGTGAAAGGTGGAAGCTTTAGGAAAACGAATATTCACTAATTCAGTTTGTTACTCATCCTTTCCCAAACTTGACTGTTTGGGGGGATGAGTTTTTTCGTTTTAGAAATAAAAAAATAGATTTTTAGTGAATAACAATCCTACTTAAATGAGAATTATTAAATTTTCATATGTAGAGTATTGCGATTCATATCGTATTTAATTATTGGTTAAGAGAAGGACATTTGATTATAACCATTAAAATTAACGGAAAATTATAAAAATACAATGCTGTTTATGCAGGGAATGAATGGGTAAAGGGGAAATAGTAGATAGGTAAATAAAGGGATTAAGGGGGGGCTCATAGTGACAGAGAAGTTTGAGGTCACAATTAATGGAGAAACAACAAGTATGAGTAATCAAAAGTCGGTTATGCAGCTATTAAATACAATGAATATTGAGGTACCATCACTTTGTTATCATCCTAGTTTAGGAGCTATTGAAACTTGTGACACTTGTATTGTGAAAGTAAATGGGGAATATGTCCGTTCGTGCTCAACGACCTTACAGCCAAATGATAAGGTTGAAACAGTAGGTGAAGATATCCATGAAGCACAGATGATCGCTATGGATCGCATATTAGGTAATCATGAATTATATTGTACAGTTTGTGACTTTAATAACGGCAATTGCGAAATACATAATACCGTCAAGAAAATGAAGATTTCCCATCAAGAGACTGATCATACATCAAAAGATGCAGAAGTACAAAGAAATGAGTTTTATCGATATGATCCTGATCAATGTATCCTTTGTGGTAGATGTGTCGAGGCATGTCAGAACTTACAAGTTAATGAAACGTTAACAATTGATTGGGATTTAAAGCGACCACGAGTAATTTGGGACAAGGATTCTCCGATTGAAGAATCGTCATGTGTAAACTGTGGTCATTGTTCAACTGTTTGCCCTTGTAATGCCATGATGGAAGTTGGGATGGAAGGAGAAGCCGGATTCTTAACCGGTGTTAAACAACAATCTCTTCGTCCGATGATTGAACTAACGAAGAATATTGAAACAGGTTATGAGTCTCTTTTAACCATTTCGGATATAGAAGCAACTATGCGAGAAGAAAGAATTAATAAGACGAAAACAGTTTGTACATATTGTGGCGTAGGCTGTTCGTTTGATGTGTGGACAAAAGGAAGGCAAATATTAAAAGTAGAACCGCAGGAGGAAGCACCAGCAAATGGTGTATCAACTTGTGTGAAAGGTAAATTCGGCTGGGATTTTGTTAATAGTGAAGAGCGCTTGACCAAGCCATTGATAAGAGATGAAGAAGGTTTCAAAGAAGTGGAGTGGGAGGAAGCGCTTACTTTTATTAGTTCAAAAATGACTGAGATAAAAACGAATCATGGACCTGATTCATTAGCTTTTGTTGCATCTTCTAAATGTACAAATGAGGAGTCCTATTTAATGCAAAAATTAGCGAGAGCTGTCATCGGGACAAATAATGTTGATAATTGTTCCCGTTATTGCCAATCTCCAGCAACAAAGGGACTATGGAGAACAGTAGGTTACGGAGGCGATTCTGGCAGCATTAGTGATATTGCTCAAGCAGAGTTAATCATTTCTATCGGCTCCAATACAGCAGAATCCCACCCTGTTTTGGCGACAAGAGTAAAACGAGCGCAGAAACTAAACGGTCAAAAAGTGATTGTGGCAGATTTACGGAAGCATGAATTAGCTGAACGAGCAGACCTTTTCGTTCAACCTGCACCGGGCAGCGATCTTGTTTGGCTTTCAGCAGTGACAAAATATATTGTCGATCAAGGCTGGCATGATGAAGCGTTCTTAGCTGCGCATGTCAATGATGTAGAAGTTTTCTTCGAAAGTTTAACGCCCTATACATTATCATACGCTTCTGAAGTGACGCACTTATCAGAAGAAGAGCTGATCTCAATCGCTGAAAGAATTCATGAAGCAAAAACAACATCTATCCTTTGGGCGATGGGTGTGACACAGCATGGTGGAGGCAGTGACACAAGTACAGCTATCTCTAATTTGCTTCTTGTAACAGGAAACTATATGAAACCAGGTGCAGGTGCTTATCCACTTAGAGGTCATAATAATGTGCAAGGAACAAGTGATTTTGGCAGTATGCCAGATCGTTTCCCTGGTTATCAATATGTAACCGATGAAAGTGTCAGACAACGTTTTGAGGAGCAGTGGGGTGTGGACCTCCCTAGTGAGCCTGGTTTAAATAATCAAGAAATGGTAGAAGCCATTCATGAAGGGAAATTAAAGGCTTTATATATAAAGGGCGAAGATATGGGGATTGTTGATACGAATATCAATCATGTACAAGCAGCTTTTGAAAAACTAGAACTGTTTATTGTGCAAGATATCTTTTTCTCGAAAACATGCCAATATGCGGATGTAGTATTACCAGCCAGCCCTAGTTTGGAGAAAGAAGGAACGTTTACCAATACTGAAAGAAGAATTCAACGTTTATATAGAGTAATGGGACCGCTGGGTGATTCTAAGCCTGATTGGGAAATTATTATGGCTATTGCTAATCAACTAGGTGGAGATTGGAACTATCAACATCCAAGTGAGATTATGGATGAAGCCGCATCTCTTACCCCGTTAATGGCTGGAGTCAATTATGATCGGTTAGAAGGCTATAAAAGTCTACAATGGCCAGTAGCAGCAGATGGCAAGGATACTCCACTCTTATTCACAGATGGATTTTCACTACCGGGTGGAAAAGCTATTCTCCATCCAGTGAAATGGACACAACCGCTTACTTTCAATGAAGAATATGATATCCATGTCAACAATGGTCGACTGCTAGAGCATTTTCATGAAGGGAATATGACTTACAAATCTAAAGCGATTTCCGGTAAAACACCTAATGTCTTTCTGGAGGTTTCAGGCGAATTGGCAGCGGAAAGAGGGATTAGAGATGGTACGAAAGTTAAGTTAACATCTCCCTATGGCAGTGTAAGGGTAAGCTGCCTCGTCACTGATCGAGTAAAAGGTAAGCAGGTCTATTTACCAATGAATACATCTGGAGAGGGCGCTATTAACTATTTAACTAGTTCGCATACAGATAAGGATACAGATACGCCTGCATATAAAGAGATTTCAGCAAAGCTTGAGGTAATAGAAGAAGATGGAGAGTCTCCATTACCACGGAAGAATCATCGCTTCGGTACACCTCAACCGCAAGTAGGTGTGAATGTGGAAGGGAAATGGCAGAGGAGCGACTATATTTTCCCTGGAGATCTTGTAAGAGAGAGGAGGAGGAGGAGACATGGCTAAAGCAACAACAGTTATACGAAAAATCGAAGTGTCGCCTGAAGAGCAGAGAAATAGGGAATTAAAGGAACTGGAAGATAGTATTGTGAATAACCGCCGAGCAATTATTGATTCTATACACTTAATACAAAGAATCCACGAAAAAGGCATCCTTCATATCGTAGAAAGTATGCTGGGACAAAGTGACAAAATTCTTGATCGTGTCCTGTTATCAATGGAGCATCCTGAAGTTACAGGATCAATTAAAAATTCGTTCCTTCTCCTTGAAGTCTTAGGAAAAATAGATTTAAAGGAATGGGAACCGATGATTGATAAAATAAATACTGCACTTACCCGCATGGTAGAGGTTCAACAATCAGATAAGGAAAAAAAGGAAGTGACCATGCTATCTATGCTAAGGGATTCAGAGGTAAGGGAAGGAATGAGTATTCTACTTGCTTTTGTGAAAGGACTTGGATCAAGTGAGGGTAAGGAAAAGGAAGAGATAGTAAAACAAAATTTGGGCACCAGAAAGTTTAATAAGAATTGGCTCTTTTTTATAGGCGGAGCAGCAGTTATGTCTATCCCGTTATTTTTAAAGAGAAAAAAAGAATGAATTTCCGGCCAATGTGCCGGAAATTTTTTTTGGGGAGGGGAGAAAAGAGGGAGGTGCCTCTGATAAGAATAAAATGCGCATATAAGCGGCTATGGAAGTAGCGAGAAGTGTGGGCAAAAGACCTCACTCATAAAAAAGGTCCCCATAGTACGTATATGGGGATTTATTGTCGTTCTTTATTCGGCTTGCAACCATTCTTGAGACCACTTCTCTATTTCGCGTAAAACGGGCTCTAGGGCCATTCCTTTGTCTGTAAGCGAATACTCTATTCTTACGGGCGTTTCCGGATACACCTCGCGTTTAACAATACCTTGTTGTTCAAGGTCCTTTAATCTTTCGGACAAGACTCTACCGCTAATGCTCATTGAAGATTCTAATGTACAAAAGCGTTTAGGTCCTGCTAATAGTTGATAGATTACTAGACCAGTCCAACGTTGGCTCATGATACTCATGGCTTTTTCGAATCGAGGACATATCAGTGCTTGATTCAAAATGGTCACCCCTATTCGATGATTTCCTTATATCTTAACAATACATGATTATTGTACTTGACACAAGTAGTTAACAAAAATATAATTACTTACATAAAGTAACTAACATAACTAAAAGACAATTAAAGGGGTTAATGCAAATGAATACGTTTCATGCAGAGCCAAATATCTACGCACAGAAAATAGATCTTAAAGTAACAAATTTACAAACATCACTAAGATTCTATCAAGATATATTAGGTTTCCAAGTATTGCATCAAAGCAAGCATGAAGTGTCATTATCAGCTGATGGGAATCAAACTTTAGTGCAATTACATGCGCCAGAAGGTTTGCAGAAAAAAGAGCTGAGAAGAACAGGGCTATATCATTTTGCCATCCTGCTTCCAACGAGAAATGACTTAGCTAAGATCATTCGCCACTTTATTAAAGTGAATTATCCTTTACAAGGAGCGTCTGATCATGATGTGAGTGAAGCCCTTTATTTAGCAGACCCAGACGGAAATGGGATTGAAATTTATGCTGATCGCCCAAAAACGTCTTGGGATTGGAAGGGTGAAGAAGTTGTCATGGGCACCAATGCCTTAGATGTTCAAAGTATTATGAGTGAATGGGACGGTAATGAGTGGAATGGTATGCCGAATGAAACAATTATGGGACATATTCATTTACATGTAAATAATATAGAAGAAGCAAAAACTTTTTATTGTGAGGGTCTAGGCTTTGAAGTAGTTACTCATTATGGTAATCAAGCATTGTTTATTTCTACTGGGAAGTACCATCATCATATTGGCTTAAATATTTGGAACGGAACCATGGCTGTAGCGCCTTCAGCTAATAGTGTTGGGATGGCTTTCTATACGCTCGTTTTCCCGAAAAACAAGCTTGAACAGGCTGTTGAAAGACTTCAAGCGATGAATATAGAGGTCGAAAGGCAAGCGGACAGTTATATGGTGAGTGACCCCGCTGGAAACAATATTAAGTTAGTCGTTGAATAGAAAGGTGAGCCTTATGGATGTTAACTACGATGTATGTATTGTTGGTGCCGGACCTGGCGGCGCATTATTGGGATATTTATTAGCGAAAAATGGCATCAATGTCATCGTGCTAGAACGTAATGAAAATATGGATAAAGAATTCAGAGGAGAACATTTAAATCACTTAGGTGAAAATGTACTTAAAAAATATCATTTGTTTGATCAGGTCAAACAATTAGGTGTATTGCCGATGGAAGGAATAGAGTACTGGCAGAACGGGAGAATTCTTAGAACTGTCTCACCTGCTCCAGATGAAAGACATGTTGGCATCCATGTACCGCAAAAGCATTTATTATCAGTTCTATTAAAAGAATCTTTACAGTTCTCCGCCTATCGCCTATTAACAGGTACAAGGGCTACTGAATTGATGCTCTCAGATGGGAAAGTAAAAGGGGTAAAAGCGAAAAGGAAAAATGGAGAAGAAATAATGATTCACTCCTCCATTGTTATTGGTTCAGATGGTAGGCATTCAACGATTAGAAAGCTAGCTAAAATTCCATTTGAAAAAATTGAACACGATTACGATTTACTTTGGGCAAAATTCCCTGCACCACAAAATTGGCAACCTGTTATACGACAAGGCTTAGTAAACGATCATCAACTAGCGCTTTTTACACAAACGAATTCTTATATTCAAGTGGGATGGAATATAGATAAAGGTGCTTTTGCAGAGATTAGGAAACAACCAGTGGAAACATATATAGAAAAGTTAATTCAGGCATTTCCAGATTTACAACAATCTGTGTTAAAGTATATTCAATCGTGGCAGGATTTTATTTTACTAAATGTACAAAGTTGTCGTTGCCAAACTTGGGTTAAGGATGGCTTAGTACTAATGGGAGACGCAGCTCATACGATGAGTCCAACAGGCGCATTTGGCTTAAATAGTGCCTTGATTGATGCAGAAACTTTATATCCAACGATAGTTAAAGCTTTAGCTGCAAACGATACAAGTGCTGCATGCTTAAATGAGTTTGAAAGATATAGAAGAACAGATATTGAATCTTTACAATTAGAGCAACAAAAGATGGAGGCTTCATACAGAGAGCAGTTTGTCTCTGCCTGAGTCTTAGGGGGAGAAATAAATGAATCAAATAAACATAGAAACAAAAGCAATTGAAATATTAGAAAAAAAGATTCAGAGAATTGATCGAGGTGATCGTTCTGTTTATTTAGTAGGGCCGATTCGCTTACCTGTAAACCTAGATGGAGAAACTGTGCATTTTAAATGGTATTGCTGGTTAGATAGTGCTGAAGTGATGGAAGATACGAGCAAGATTGTCGCTCATTTATCTTCTGCTAATCTTGCTGATTCACAGCAATCAAGTGTCCTTGTTTACGGTGATTTTGAGGATAGTGAAGATGCATTGGTGCGTTTCCACTCGATTTGTCATACCGGGGATATTTTTGGCAGCAAGCGTTGTGATTGCGGATACCAACTTAAGCAATCTATGAAAATGATGGTGGCAAATGGTTCGGGCGCATTGTTTTACTTAGCTAATCATGAGGGAAGAGGCATTGGGTTATTTAGTAAAGCGATGGCTTATGTACTGCAGGAAAATGGTTATGATACCGTCGAGGCAAATGAAGAGCTTGGCTTTGTGGATGACTCTCGAAAATATGATGAAGCAATCACTGTATTACAACAATTGAGGAAAAAGCCTATTACATTAATCACGAATAATCCCAAGAAATTAGTTGCTTTAACAGATGCAGGAGCCTTATTAGTAGGTCGGACACCACTATGGGGGGATATCTCTGATTTTAATGAAAAGTATCTGCAAACAAAGGTGTTAAAATCCGGACATCTTCAGGCAGAAGGGGTGTCGAGAGATGAGTAATGATCAATTTTACATGGAGTTAGCATTGCAAAATGCCAAAGCGATGAAGGGACAAACAGATCCCAATCCGCTTGTAGGTGCCGTAATTGTAAATAACCAGCGGATTGTGGGTATCGGCGCGCATATGAAAGCAGGTGAACCACATGCAGAAATTCATGCTCTCAATATGGCAGGGGATCAAGCGAAAGGGGCAACGATTTATGTTACCTTGGAACCTTGTTCCCATCATGGACGAACGGGTCCCTGTGCGGAGGCCCTTGTTCAAGCGGGGATAAAAAAATGCGTTATCGCTTCATTAGACCCCAATCCTATTGTTAGTGGGAATGGAGTAAGGATATTAGAAAAAGCAGGTATCGAAGTAATTATTGGTATTTGTGAACAAGAAGCAATAGAGATGAATGAGGTATTTAATCATTATATAACTGCTGATCGTCCTTTCATTACACTGAAATCTGGTATTTCACTGGATGGTAAAATTGCTACACATACAGCTAGCAGTAAGTGGATTACTTCAGAAGAAGCAAGATTAGATGTACACCAGTTAAGAAGTAACCATCAAGCGATTTTAGTTGGAATTGGAACAGTGCTTCATGATGACCCAGCTCTAACGTCTAGAATACAAAATGGTAGAAATCCCATTAGACTTGTGTTAGATTCAACTTTACGTATCCCTATGGAAAGTCAGCTTGTTAATGATGGATTAGCACCAACATGGGTTTTTACTGGTTCCTACTATGATCAAGAGAAGAAAGCCCAGCTAGAAGAGAAGGGCATTCGTCTCTTTCATACATCAACAGAAAAAGTAACTATCGCTGAAGTAATGACTATGTTAAAAGAAGAGCAAATTTCTTCTGTTCTGATTGAAGGCGGCGGCAATGTCAGTGCGTCCTTTTTAGAGGACGGTTATATTGATAAAGTAGTAATTTATTTAGCGCCTAAGTTAGTTGGTGGAAAAGAAGCACCAACCTTTTTAGAAGGTACAGGGGTTGCTCTTATGAGTGAAGCGGTAGAATTAGAGCATGTAACGGTGACTCCGATTGGCAAAGACTTTAAGTTTGTTGGATATCCTACTAACAAATAAAGGACTGAAATGATGAGGTTTGGTTTTGATATTGATGATACTTTAATCGATTTAAGAGGACATGCATTAAGTATTTATAATCGGAAATTAAAGAAGGAGATTGAAGCATCTGCACTTCAACAATTAAACACACTTGAAATCCATTCTTTATATGATTTGACTGATGATGAAGGTTTCAAAATGTGGAATCAACATCAAGAGGAAATCTTCTTTACGAACTGCAAAGCTTTTCCTGGCGCACTTGAGCTTTTACAGAAGCTGGCGGCAATGGGGCATGAGATCTTTTATATTACCGCAAGAGATGCGGACTATTGCCAGCAAACGAAAGCTTGGATGATGCAATTCGGTTTTCCAATTGAAGAAGGTCACTTTTTCTGTGGAATGAAGGATCACGAAAAAGTGAATATCATTAAAGATCTTCAGCTAGATTATTATGTTGATGATAAACCACAAATATTGCACACACTAAAAGAGACAAAGGTCACATGTTTTTTAAAGGATCAATCATATAATCAAGAGGCTTGTGATTGGGAAAGAATAAAAGACTGGCAAGTGTATTTAAGAAATATCGACCAATAAAAAAACTGACTCAGATTGTCGTATACGTACGACAATATAGAGTCAGTTTTTTAGCATCTCGTGGAAATAGTAAAAGTGAAGGAATCTAATGAAATGAAATACGAAATACAATTATTGCTTGATGTATACACTTCCAAAAGGTTGATAGAAGTGCTCCATATCGTTAAAATATCATGACTCATTTCCGATAGACTCTCGATTTTTTTAAAATTGGCTAAGAAGTGATATGTTTGTTGAAAAAGTGGAGGGAGAGTTTTGAGTAATTGAAAAAGATATTCACTGTTTGGAACAGCCGCCAGCTCCCCATGGAGAGGCTAGTTTTAAGTGGAGTAAAATTAATCACAAAAGGCTGTAACACAAGATGTGTACAACTCTTTGTGAATAAATTTACTTAAATTGTAGTGAATTAGCTTTACTTCATTTTATCTACTAAAGGTTGTTCAGATGATTGAGTCATGGCTATGAACCCATTAACAATTAATATGTAAATAGGATAGAGAATGACACAAATAAGAATAATGATACTGGTGACTGGGTTAGGTGATTCGATTGTCATTGAAAACGGTAAGAATATTGCAGTGATAAGCATCATGATGGAAAAGAAAGGAATCCAAGTAATGCTAGTAAAATATCTTATTCTTTTATGGTGTAGCCATTTTGTAGTTAAATGAAAAATATAGGCAGTACCTAAGAGAAGGATGATCAGAATAAGTGTATTACTAATAATGATAACCATACTGACATTTATGCCTGTCCAGCGACTGATTCTATTAACATTGCTTGAAAGTTGTACGGGGAAATAAGCGATGAGTGCATAAAATAGGCTCAGCAGATTCATTTTTTTAAATGTAGTCATGGGGGTTCTTCCTTTCTCAATTTTACAATTACACTCGACAAAACCAATGTAGTTCGGCCAAAATAAGGATAAAGCGTAATGATAAGAAGGTGTATAGGATATGATAAATAATCAAATACAACAGTTATTAGCAGATGATTCACTTATTAAAAAGCTAGTTAAATATGAACCAGTACTATGGTTGAATCAACAATATGATTCTACGATTCGTGGTCCTTTATCTAGTGTACATGTTGAAGACGCTATAAGACGTTTAGAAAGATTTGCTCCATATATTGCTAAAGCTTTTCCTGAAACAAGCAAGCAGAAGGGTATCATTGAATCTCCTCTACTCACATTGTTCAATATGAAGGAAAAACATGTAAATGTCAAAGGAGACTTACTGCTAAAGGCAGATAATGAACTTCCTATATCGGGATCTATTAAAGCTAGAGGTGGGATATATGAAGTATTAAAGCATGCAGAACACCTTGCTTTATCTGAAGGGATTCTTAACCTTACTGATGATTATAGCAAATTATTTAATCAGCAGGCATTTTTTTCACAGTATAGTATAGCTGTTGGTTCTACAGGTAATCTTGGTTTAAGTATCGGTATAATGGGTGCAAAACTTGGATTTCGCGTATATGTACATATGTCGAGTGAGGCAAAGAAGTGGAAGAAGGAATTATTGAAGCAAAAAGGTGTACAGGTCATCGAGCATACTTCAGATTTTAGCGCGGCGGTAGCTGAAGGTAGAAGACAAGCAGAGAGCGATCCGACTATGTATTTTATAGATGATGAGCATTCTGAACACCTTTTTCTTGGATATGCAGTTGCTGCCTTTCGTCTAAAGAAACAGCTAGAAGAACAGCAAATTAGCATCTCTCAAGAGTATCCATTATTTGTCTACTTACCTTGTGGGGTAGGAGGGGGGCCAGGGGGCATTACCTTTGGTTTAAAACAAGTTTTTGGTGAGCATGTACATTGTTTCTTTGCTGAACCGACACACGCACCGGCCATGTTATTAGGTTTGCGAACAGGCCTGCATGAGAAGATTTCGGTACAGGATATTGGAATAGAGCTGAAGACAGAGGCGGATGGACTCGCTGTTGGACGCCCCTCTCAATTAGTTGGTCATATGCTAGAAAAAGCGATAAGTGGTGTATATACTGTTTCGGACCGTGAGTTGTATGAAATGATGCATTTTTTGAAAAACGAGGAGGGTATTTTCTTGGAGCCTTCAGCTTTAGCAGGGTTCTTAGGTCCGAAAAAAATCCTTCAATCAATGTATTCTGAGCAAGTTGGTATTACTAATATGAGTAAGGCAACTCATCTCGTATGGGGAACAGGTGGCAGTATGGTCCCTGATGAAATACAGCAACAATATTTACATTTGGCAAAAAAGGCGGGGGAATAAAGAGATGAATTTCACAAAAAAGCTATTTTATAATGATGCTTATACACAAACATTTACAACAAATATCTCTAAGGTAGGTAAAGATACAGAAGGCAGCTACGTCGTATTAGAAGAAACTGCGTTTTACCCGACCGGTGGTGGACAACCTGCTGATAAGGGATGGCTAAATGGTGTAGAGGTAATGAATGTTGAAGAAAAGGAGGGTGAGATTAGGCATTATTTGGCGCAGTTGTTAGACGAAGGGGAGAAAGTCGATGGTAAAATTAACTGGGACCGTCGCTTTGATCATATGCAGCAGCATGCTGGTCAGCATATTCTTTCAGCTGCCTTTGCTGAAACGTTTCAATATCAAACGATTAGCTTTCATTTAGGCAAAGAAATTGTTTCAATAGATTTAGACATTGAAGACGTAACGGATGGAGAACTCGAAAGGGTGGAAAATGTAGCGAATCAAATCATTCTTGAAAATAGAGAAATAGAGACAGTATGGGTAGAGAAAGAGGATCTTTACAAGTATCCACTTCGAAAAGAAACAACGGTCTCTCATCATATTCGTTTAGTGATTATTCGATCATTTGACTATAATGGATGTGGTGGTACACACCCTTCTTCAACTGGGGAAGTAAGTGTGATTAAAATTCTCGGAACAGAGAGACATAAAAAGAAAACGCGAATTTACTTTGTTTGTGGTGCAAGGGTATTGCAGCAATTGCATCAAAAAAATAAAGTTTTGAATGAAGCAACCAAGTTATTAAGTGCACCTGAGGAAGATGTAGCACAAACAATTAAAAAGCTTTTAGTGGATATGAAAAGCTTGCAAAAGCAATTAGAGGTAAATGGAGAACAACTTTTGCAATTTGAAGCACGTCAATTAATGACTACAGCAAAGACAAACGATAACTGCTTGGTTGTCGGTAAGGTTTTTCTTAATCGTTCAATCAGTGAATTGCAATGGATGGCCAAATGGATGACAGCAGAGAAAGAGAATAATCTTATTGTGTTTATTAATGAAACGGAAGACAAGCTTCAATGTATTTGTGCAAGTGGAACACAAGTAGACTTTAGCATGAAGGAAATTTGTAGCAAGTTACTCTTTGAGATAAAAGGTAAGGGTGGAGGCAACCAAACTTTCGCTCAAGGTGGCGGAGAGCGCAGTGTAGAGGGAAAAGTCCTGCTAGACAAGGCGCTTTCATATGTTATATAATCTAACATAAATAAGACAAAATTAAAAAAATATTACGAAAAATATTGAAAATTGATTGTCAAAGCTAGGACGAATGGTTTACAATTCTAAGTAAGGGTCTTATGCATTACAATGAATGTTTATGTTTTTACATAAGCACCTCTTGTAATATCCATACTGGCTAGGAGGAAGAAAAATGTTTCCGCCAAATACCCTCTATATTATTGGAGAGAGTAAAACCTCTTCTAACAATGCGATCATGCAACAATACAATGGTTTTTTCATTGCCTTTGTGGTTGAGAAAGATTCTGGGAAGATTATCGATGCTGAATGCTCTTCAACCATAGGTTTAACATCAGCTTTCATCCAATCTATTTTCGTTGGGCAAAGTTTGTTGGAGTCGGATTTCTTATTAAATGAAATCGAAACGAGATATTTTGGATCATCGCAGAAAGCCATAATGGTAGCGTATCGCAATGCACTTATTAAATATAACCAAATTAAAATGAAATAGCTGCTTTTTCTGTTTATCGCAGATAAAATCCAGCGACTAAAGGTTTATTTCACTCTGCCTTGGTCGTTGGATTTTTTTGATTTCTAATGATGAAGGTATGATATTTATTTGTAAAATATTTTCAATTTTCTGAGAATCATAAGCTGGAGGGGACAAAATGAAATTATATGTGTCAGTCGATATGGAAGGAATTACAGGGCTTGCTGATTATACTCAAGTAGATTCAGCTAAAAACAACTATGAACGTGGTCGGAGAATTATGACTGATGAAGCGAACTATGTAATCACAGAGGCCTTCAATCAAGGTTGTGAAGAGGTGCTTGTGAATGATAGTCATTCGAAAATGAATAATTTAATGATTGAATATCTCCATCCAGATACAAGTTTGATTACTGGGGATGTAAAGCCCTTTTCAATGGTAGAAGGCTTAGATGAATCTTATGCTGGAGCAATTTTTGTCGGATATCATGCCCGCGCTTCCATGAAGGGCGTAATGTCGCATTCTATGTTTTTTAATGTGAGAAATATGTTTATTAACGATGTTGTTGTTGGTGAGTTGGGGTTCAATGCATATGTAGCTGGATACTATGGTGTCCCTGTCATCATGGTGGCTGGTGATGACCAAGCAGCGAAAGAAGCAGAAAGCTTAATTCCTCATATAACGACAGCGGTAGTGAAAGAAACGATTACCCGTTCAGCAGTGAAGTCACTTACGCCAGCAAAAGCAGAGATTTTATTGAAAGAAAAGACAGTGCAAGCAATAGAGAATAAAGAAAGAGTTAAGCCGCTTGTGCCTCCAGATAAGCCGCTCCTTAAAATTGAGTTTGCTAATTATGGTCAAGCAGAGTGGGCAGCATTAATGCCCGGAACTCATTTGGAAGAGGGAACAACAACGGTGCAATTTCAAGCGAAAGACATCTTAGAGGCTTATCGTGCCATGCTTGTCATGACTGAATTAGCTTCGAGAACATCATATTGCTAAGGAGGTGTGTCTATGCTTAAGTACATTGGAAAACGACTCGGGGCGATGGTCATCACCTTATGGGTAATCATCACACTTACATTCTTTCTTATGCATGCTATACCAGGTTCGCCATTTAATAATGAACGTGCAACAAGTGAAGCTGTTCAAAGGAACTTAGAAGCATTCTATCATTTAGATGAACCACTATATGTCCAGTATTTTTCTTATATCCAATCTGTCGTTACCTTTGATTTTGGACCTTCGATTAAAAAGCCGGCGCAGTCGGTTAATGATATGCTCGGTCGGGGCTTTCCTGTTTCTTTTGAATTAGGGATGGTAACCCTCATAGTGGCCGTTATATCCGGGATTACCCTCGGCGTGATCGCCGCCCTTAGACATAATGGCTTTATAGATTATTTAGCTATGACTGTAGCTGTTTTAGGTATTTCCATTCCGAATTTTGTCATGGCAACCATGCTAATTCAGCAACTTGCAGTTAACCTTCCAATTTTTCCTGTAGCAACATGGTCGAGTCCAATGCATATGGTGCTACCGACTCTAGCGCTTGCGACTGGACCGATGGCAATTATTGCTAGGCTTACAAGATCCAGCATGCTAGAAGTGTTAACTCAGGACTATATTCGCACAGCGAAAGCGAAAGGTTTGAAGCCTGTAACAATCGTTTTTAGACATGCACTGCGCAATGCGCTTTTACCGGTAGTAACCGTGCTAGGTACATTAGCTGCCAGTATTCTTACAGGTACATTTGTGATTGAGAAAATATTTGCTATCCCGGGCATGGGGAAGTATTTCGTTGAGAGTATCAATACGCGTGACTATCCAGTCATTATGGGGACTACGGTGTTTTACAGCTCGATATTAATCGTCATGTTATTCCTTGTCGACATTGCTTACGGCATATTAGACCCTAGAATTAAGCTTCATAAAAAGGAGGGGAACTGATGGAGATACAAAAGCAAACGAACGATACATATACAGATATTCCAGATGATTGGTTTTCCCCGAAAGAAAAAGATGAAAGAAAAGCGGAAGCGGTAGTTAGACCAAGTCTTTCTTATTGGCAAGATGCATGGAAAAGGCTATTGAAGAATAAATTGGCTATGTCAGGGCTCGTTTTTCTTGTTCTTTTAACCATTATGTCTTTTGTAGGACCGTTGATTTCCCCTCATAATGGATCGGAACAAATGCTGGCGAATCAAAACTTAGCGCCATCTTCAGAATTTTGGTTTGGCACAGATGAACTAGGTAGAGATGTCTTTACTCGAGTGTGGGAAGGGGCCCAAGTTTCCTTATTTGTTGGTCTTGCTGCAGCACTTATTGACTTTGCCATTGGTGTTGCTTATGGAGGCATTGCCGGTTATAAGGGTGGACGCACAGATAATGTAATGATGCGGATTGTAGAGGTATTATACGGTCTTCCTTATCTTTTAGTTGTGATTTTAATAAGTGTGGTCATGGGACCAGGATTATTCACCATTATTTTTGCCCTGTCGATCACAGGCTGGGTAGGAATGGCCAGGATTGTCCGTGGGCAAGTTCTTCAGGTGAAAAACTATGAATTTGTAATGGCATCGAAAACCTTTGGTACGAAAACGGGGAGAATCATTCGTAAAAACTTACTTCCGAATACGATGGGACCGATAATCGTTCAGATGACTTTAACAGTACCATCAGCCATTTTCGCTGAAGCCTTTCTTAGTTTCTTAGGGTTAGGGATTCAACCCCCACTAGCTAGTTGGGGATCGATGGCTAATGATGCACTCACTTCCATATTAACTGGAGATTGGTGGAGACTATTCTTCCCAGCGTTATTTATTAGTTTAACGATGTTCTCATTTAATGTGTTAGGTGACGGTTTACAAGACGCATTGGATCCTAAGTTAAGGAGGTAACAATCATGGAGAAAATACTTGAAGTGGAAGATCTGCATGTAACGTTTAAGACGTATGGCGGAGAAGTAAAAGCAGTAAGAGGTGTTACCTTCGACTTAAATAAGGGAGAAACATTAGCCATTGTTGGCGAGTCGGGTTGTGGGAAAAGTGTGACCTCACAAAGTATTATGAGGCTCATCCCCTCACCACCAGGAAAGATTGCGTCTGGTGCGATTCGATTTAAAAATAAAGACCTCGTGAATATTTCTGAAAAAGAAATGAGAACTGTACGCGGGAAGGATATTTCAATGATTTTCCAAGATCCAATGACGGCATTAAACCCGACATTGACTGTAGGAAAGCAGCTCATAGAAGGCATTATACAACATGATGGTTCAACAAAAGAAAAGGCAAGAAAACGGGCACTTGATATGTTAAATCTTGTCGGTATTCCTGATGCAGATATGCGTATGAAAAACTACCCTCATGAATTTAGTGGGGGGATGAGACAAAGGCTGATGATTGCCATCGCCCTGGTGTGTGAGCCGGAAATTCTTATTGCTGATGAACCAACAACAGCTTTGGATGTAACAATCCAAGCGCAAATACTTGATTTATTTAAAGAAATACAAAAGAAGACTGATGTATCCATTATTTTGATCACACATGATTTAGGTGTGGTCGCCCAAGTAGCTGACCGCATTGCCGTTATGTACGCTGGTAAAATCGTTGAGGAAGGCACGAGGAGAGAAATTTTTTATCAGCCCCAGCATCCTTATACGAAAGGGTTGTTGCAATCTGTACCGAGACTCGATCTAATTGGCGGGGAACTGGTTCCTATTTTAGGTTCACCCCCTGATTTATTTTCACCACCAATTGGTTGTCCATTTACAGCAAGATGTGATTTTGCTATGGAAGTATGTGATAAGATCATTCCTCGTGAAAAGAAACTTTCCAATACACATAAAGTGGATTGTTGGTTGCAAGATGAAAGGGCGCAAAAATTAAAAATGATGGTCAAGTAAGCAGTCTTAATATTTATCAGCTGAAATAGCTGAAAATATAAAATTTTATAAAGATGAAGGGGGAAATATGATGAAGAAGCTATTCTCACTTGTATTATTACTAGTTTTCGCTCTTGTTCTATCTGCTTGTACAGCGAATGAGGAGGCAGGGAAGGAAACAGATGGTGAAACTGGAGGAGGAGAAGAGGCGGCAGAAAAAGTATTGTATATGAATAATGCCCAAGAACCGACCTCTTTTGACCCGCCAATCGGTTTTGATAGTGTCTCTTGGTCGGCATTGAATAACTTGATGGAAGGCTTAACAAGATTAGGAGAAGATCACCAACCAGCTCCAGCAATTGCTGAGAAATGGGATGTTTCTGAGGATGGTAAAGTTTATACATTCCATTTAAGAGACGATGCGAAATGGTCTAATGGCGATGATGTAACAGCGGGCGATTTCGTTTATGCGTGGAAAAGGCTACTAAACCCAGATACTGGTTCGGCTGCCGCGTTTTTAGGTTATTTCATTGAAGGTGGAGAAGCTTTTAATAACGGCGATGGTTCTGCAGATGATGTTCAAGTAAAGGCTGTCGATGAAAAAACATTTGAAGTAACATTAACAAGTCCACAAGCTTACTTCTTAAGCGTTATCACGAATCCGGCGTTCTTCCCGATTAATGAAAAAGTGGCTGAAGAAAACCCAGAATGGTTCGCAGAAGCTGATTCATATGTTTCAAATGGACCTTTCAAATTAACAGAATGGCAGCATGATAGCCACTTTGTAATGGAGAAAAATGAGAACTATTGGGATGCAACTAATGTGAAGTTAGATAAGGTTCACTGGGCGATGGTGGATGATGAAACAACAGAATATCAAATGTATAAAACTGGTGAACTTGATACATCAGCTGTTCCAGCGGAGTTGAGCGAAGAATTATTTGCTGATGGTTCTGCACAAATGGTCGAACAAGCGGGAGATTATTTCTACCGTTTTAATGTAACGATGGAACCATTCCAAAATGTGAATATTCGTAAGGCGTTTGTCATGGCAATCAATCAACAAGAGATTGTTGATTACGTTACAAAAAATGGTGAAGAGCCAGCATATGGATTTGTTTCCCCAGGGTTTAAAGATCCATCAGGTAAGGATTTCCGTGAAGCTAGTGGTAATCTGGTAGAAACTAATCTTGAGGAAGCGAAGGCTCTTTTAGCAAAAGGAATGGAAGAAGAAGGATATGATACACTTCCTGAAGTCACGTTAACTTATAGCACAAGTGAGAATCACAAAAAAATGGCAGAAGCGATCCAACAAATGCTTAAAGAAAACTTAGATGTTAGTGTGAAATTGGCGAATATGGAATGGAATGTCTTTTCAGAAGAACAAACAGCTCTTAAGTTCCAATTCTCTAGAAGTTCTTTCTTAGCTGACTATGCTGATCCAATTAACTTCCTAGAAAATTTCCAAACAGGACATTCAATGAACCGTACAGGTTGGTCTAATGAAGAATATGACAAATTGATTAAAGATGCTAAGAACGAAGCAAACGAAGAAAAACGTTTTGAAATGATGTATGAAGCCGAGAAAATCCTTTTTGAAGAAATGCCGATCATGCCGATTCACTTCTACAATCAAGTGTATTTACAGAATGAAGATATAACTGGTATTGTTCGCCATCCAGTTGGCTATATCGAATTGAAGTGGGCAGATAAAAAATAATTTTATTAAGATATGAGGTTTGAATGGTGAGGTGAGCCCTTTCGGGGGTTCACTCTTCACATATAGTAAGAAATGATAGCTGAACAGCTCTTATATTTCGACAATATTTCCTGAGAAATAAATAGATTGATGTCTAGATTTGCCTAATCGCGCTTAAAAGATTGCTTGTGATGTTAGGTAGTGATGAAATAACAGAATACACATACGCATATATTGAAGTAATGACAATGAAAAGGATGTGGGGAAATGATCATCAAACCGGCTAGATTACGCATGGGGGATACAGTCGGGGTAATCGCACCTGCAAGCCCACCAAATCAAGAAAACTTAAAACGTTCATTTACTTTTTTGGAGAAAGAATTAGGATTGAAAATAAAGCTCGGCCAGTCTCTCTTTGAACAATACGGTTATTTAGCTGGGCCGAATGAGAATAGATTAAAAGATTTACATATGATGTTTGCTGATAAGGAAGTCAAAGCCATTATCTGTGCAGGAGGTGGCTATGGAACAGCTAGAATTGCTGATGATATTGATTATAAAATGATTGCTGAAAATCCAAAGGTTTTTTGGGGCTATAGTGATATTACTTTTCTACATACAGCTATTCGACAACAGACGGGGTTAGTTACTTTTCATGGACCGATGCTAGCTTCAGATATCGGCTCAGTGCAAGAGGATCAAACGTTATCGAAGACTTTTATGAAGCAAATAATGGAACCAGAAGGTAGGGTATATCCTAAAACATTAGGGAATCTTGAGACAATTGTTTCAGGAGTAGCAGAAGGTGACATTGTCGGAGGTAATCTGTGTTTGCTCACTAGCACAATAGGAACTGCATTTGAGATTGATACGAAGGATAAAATTATCTTAATCGAAGATGTTCATGAGGAGCCGAGATCGATTGACCGCATGTTGAATCAACTATATATGGCTGGGAAGCTCCAACAAGCAGCAGGGTTCGTCATTGGGAATTTTAAGAATTGTAAGCCTGAAAGAGAACAATCATTATCACTAGATGAAGTGTTAGATTACTATTTTAAACTTATCGGAAAGCCAGCTGTGAAAGGCTTCATGATTGGTCATTGTACACCGCATTTTTCTTTACCACTTGGTGTACCTGCAAAGCTTAATGCCGAGACACAAGATTTAACGATTGAACATGGAGTCTTATAAAGGTGGATGTCAAATATGAAAATCAAAAGAATTGAGACACATCGCGTAGCTATACCACTCATAAAGCCATTTAAAACCGCGCTGCGCACAGTAAATACAGCGGATAGTGTCATTATCAAAATAATTTGTGATAACGGAATTGTTGGTTGGGGAGAAGCGCCGCCTACAGCTGTCATTACAGGTGATACGATGGGGAGTATTGAAGCGGCTATTAACGAAGTGATGGCTCCGAATCTAATGCATACGGATTTTTCCCAATATGAACAAATGCTTTCAATAGTTCAAACGGCAATAGTTGGTAATGCAAGTGCGAAGGCAGCAATCGATATGGCTATTTATGATTGCTTATCACAATTATGTAAGCTACCACTCTATCAATTTTTAGGTGGATATACGCATGAAATAGAAACCGATTATACAGTAAGTGTAAATGGCCCCGAAGAAATGGGGGAAGATGCGGTAAACTATGTGCAACAAGGGTTTGATGTATTAAAAATCAAGGTAGGGAAAGATAGTATTGCAACTGATATCGAGCGTATTAAAGAGGTACGCCGTAGAATTGGTAATAAAATTAAGTTAAGACTAGATGCTAATCAAGGATGGGGCAAGAAGGAAGCCATTTTTGCGATACGAAAATTGGAAGATTTAGATTTAGGCATTGAGTTAGTTGAGCAGCCAGTGAAAGCTTGGGATATCGACGGCTTAAAACAAGTAACGGATCATGTTGATACATTAATCATGGCCGATGAAAGTATTTTTACACCGAAGCAGGCGTTGGAAGTCGTTAAAAACCGTAGCGCAGATCTCATTAATATTAAGCTGATGAAGGCTGGTGGGATTTATCAGGCCCAGATGATCAATCAATTGGCAGAAGCAAGCGGGATAGAATGTATGGTTGGTAGCATGATCGAAACGAAAGTAGGTATTACTGCTGCCGCTCATTTTGCTGCAAGTAAAAGAAATATTACGCGATTTGACTTTGATGCTCCTTTAATGATGGCGAAAGATATCGTTGATGGTGGTATTCAATATAGAAGCAAAAAGATCACATTTCCGAACGAATCGGGGTTAGGCATAATAGATGTAGATATTAAAGGAGGGGTTTCTCTTGGTAAATAAATGGATTACGAATGTCCCTGTTGCTACGTTATGGACGTCTGCCCAATCTCCTAGAGCAATAGATGAGCAAGGTATCAAGCAAAATCCTGACCTTAATGCTTGGATTGCATCACTAGATTACGAGACAGCTTTAGAACTATGTAATGCCAATCTCGTACAATCACAACTTTTATATGGTGAAGAAGTCGTCGTGATAGAAGAGACAAATGAATGGTTTCATGTGGTTGTACCTACTCAACCTTCTTCCAAAAATAGTGTTGGTTACCCTGGTTGGGTACCGAAATGTCAAATGACGGCTTGTGAAAGCTGGGATGTCATGCAAGGACCGATTGCTGTGGTCACTGCGAAAAAAGCCAATTTAACTAAAACAAATGAAATCCTCACTCTAAGTTACTTAACGGTCTTACCATTAATTTCAGAAAAAGGTGAGTTGGTTACTGTACAAACACCTGACGGAGAAGGTGCTTTACAGCGGAGTGACGTTGAGATTTTTTCATCTAGATCCGATTGGTCGGTGAAAGATGGTGAGAAAGTGGTTGAATCAGCTGAACAATTTCTTGATTTACCATATTTTTGGGGTGGGATGAGTAGCTACGGTTATGATTGCTCTGGATTAAGTTATACTGCGTGTAAAGCGAATGGTGTCATCATACCAAGAGATGCACATGATCAGTCTGTTGAAGGAGAAGAAGTTTCACTTGATTCCCTACAACGAGGGGATCTTTTATTCTTCGCTTATGAAGAAGGTAAAGGAGCGCTGCATCATGTCGGTATTTATTATGGGGATGGTAAATTACTGCATTCACCAAAGACGGGAAAGAATGTTGAGATAATCCCACTCGCTGGGACGGTATACGAGAAAGAACTAATGGCAGCAAGGCGTTTCTGGAAAAAAGGGGAAGATTCACATGCAAGCTGAAACGATTTTATCAGTCCAACAATTAAAGAAGCATTTTCATTTAGGGAAAGACCGCGTTTTAAAAGCTGTTGATGGGGTTTCTTTTGACATTAAAAAAGGAGAAACTTTTGGGATTGTAGGCGAGTCAGGTTGCGGTAAATCGACTGCAGGCAGAACAATCATTGGCTTATATGATCGTACGGCTGGAGATGTTTTATATGATGGTAAAAATATTCATGAAATGAATGAAAAAGAAAAATTTCAATTCCATCGCAAAATGCAAATGATTTTCCAAGATCCATATGCTTCATTAAATCCTCGCTCAACTGTACAAGAGATTATTTCTGAACCGATGGAAGTCCAAGGACTTTATCAAAATAAAAAAGAACGTCTAGAACGGGTATATCAATTACTGGAGGATGTCGGGTTAAATCGGGATCATGCAAACCGCTACCCTCATGAATTTAGCGGGGGGCAAAGACAAAGGATTGGTATTGCTAGAGCACTCTCGTTGGATCCAGAATTTATTATTGCTGATGAACCTATCTCTGCATTAGATGTATCTGTTCAAGCGCAAGTTGTGAATCTATTAAAAGATTTACAAAAGAAAAAAGGCTTAACCTACCTTTTTATCGCCCATGATTTGTCCATGGTTAAGCATATTAGTGACCGAATAGGCGTTATGTATTTAGGACATTTAGTAGAGTTAACTTCAAGTGAAAACCTTTATCAGAAACCCTTACACCCATATACACAAGCACTACTATCAGCAATCCCCATACCTGATCCTGATGTAGAAGATAGACGGGAACGAATTATTTTAAAAGGAGAGTTGCCAAGTCCAGTCAATCCACCAAGTGGCTGTGTGTTTCGGACGAGGTGTCCACATGCTATGGAAGTGTGCGCGACACAAGCTCCTGTTTGGCAAGAGGTTGATGATAAACATTTTGTTGCTTGCCACTTATATAATGAAGACCTGCAAGACGGTAAGAATGGTAAGCAAGCAGCTGCATCGAGGGAATCATGAGTAAATTGGAGGTAATGAAACAAGCTGTTAATGAGTTGTTGCAGCAACATTGTCTAGATGCAGCTGTACATATAGAAACCGACGAAGGTATTTTATCAGTCAATTCCCATCAAGTGTTTTCGTCAGCAAGCCTAATAAAAGTGCCCATTTTATTAACAGCATTACGTGAAGTGGAAAAAGGTCGTTTACACTTAGAAGAAGAAGTAAAGGGTGGTCTTTCTGTTGGAGGGGCAGGGGTTTTATCAGCTCTATCTCCCAATCCTTCCTTTACATGGAAAGATATCCTTACATTAATGATGATTGTCTCTGATAATAGTGCAACAAATTGGATCATTGATCGCTTGGAGATGGAGACAATCAATCGTTTGATTAAAAGCTTAAATTTAGAACAAACATGTTTAAACAGAAAAATGATGGACTTTCAAGCGATTGAAAGAGGAGTGAATAATCTAACAAGTGCTTACGATATGGTGCAATTGCTAAGAGTAATGAAAGACAAAGGGCGATGGATAAAAGATAGCTACATGCTCATGGAGAGTATAATGGCGAAACAACAATTCACATTATTAACGGCAGAATTAGAGGAAGAGAGCCATCCAAATATTAGTTACGGAAGTAAAAGTGGCTCGCTACAAGGTGTTCAACATGATTGTGCTTACTTCTGTCATGAAAATAAGTATGTTCTTGCCGCTGTTTTAACAGCTAATTTACCTAATCAAATGATTGGTAAACAACTTATTAGTGAAATAGGAATGGCGATTAAGAGGTATATAATATAGTTGTTATAGCAAATTAGGCTCTGAATAACCATTGTGTTCAGAGCTTTTTTTTGTTTAAGTCGGCGATATCAGTATTGCTGTACGATTTGAGGATGGGAGCAGGGAATTACTGCATTCTTCGCATATAGAAACGTGAAGAAATGTGAGTCGATGACAAGGATACGGTAAAACCGTCTTTGCTGAGAAATAGCCAATTCGGATTTGCAAAAGCGGTTGAATTAGCTCCGAAATGAAAGTGAGGAATCAGGTCAAGCATGAAGAGAAAATCGAAAGTCTACCTCTAAAGTATAAGAATCCCCTGAGTCAAAGTGCACACTTCCCCATGCCCCATAAGACCGGAGCCTTTACCGCAATCAATCCATCTTTTGTAAAACATAATGGTACTAAAGATGCCAACAAGTAACTTTGATGGCACAAAATATATTCTCCTTTTTAGATTGAAATTGTCTAACTTTTCTTTCTAACTAGAGGAATTCGCTGTTGTTTTAGGTTTTTTTATACTATATAATGATAAATGGACTTAGATTGATAATCATTTTCAGTTGTCATGATGAGAATAAACAGATAATGAGGTTTACATATGAGAATATGGATGTTAATCTGTGCAGCTATAGTCCTGTCATTTATATCACTATTTATCGGTGCGATTGATATTAAACCAATGGATTTGCTAGATTGGGAGTCTGATGAAACACAAATTTTCCTGATTAGTCGTGTACCTAGATTAATAGCGATTATTTTAGCTGGTGCAGGAATGAGTATTGCTGGATTGATTATGCAAAGTTTGAGCAGGAATAAATTTGTTTCTCCGACAACCGCGGGAACGTTAGATGCTGCTAAACTAGGTATTATGATTTCCATGCTATTTTTTACAAACGTAACGTATACCCAGCAAGTTCTTTTTAGTTTTGCCTTTGCGCTTGTCGGTACGATGGTATTTATGCAAATACTTGATCGTATCAAATTTAAAGATGTTATATTTGTTCCTCTTATTGGAATAATGTACGGGAATATTTTGTCTTCTATTACCACTTTCTTTGCGTATGAAGCTGATATCCTGCAAAATATATCTTCATGGTTAATGGGGAGTTTTACTTTAGTAATCTCGGGCCGATATGAACTTTTATATGTAAGTATCCCAGTTTTCATTTTGGCTTATTTATATGCTAATAAATTTACCGTTGCAGGTATGGGAGAAGAATTTGCGAAAAATTTAGGATTGAGCTATAAGTGGGTTTTAAATATTGGTCTCATCCTTGTTGCTATCATTGCTACGACTGTTGTACTAACTGTCGGTGTCATTCCGTTCTTAGGCTTAATTGTACCTAATATCGTGTCTCTGTATATGGGAGATAATCTCCGAAAAACGATTCCACATACGGCTCTTTTAGGCGTTGTGTTCTTATTAATTTGTGATATTATTGGGCGCATTGTGATCCACCCTTATGAGATACCGGTGAACGTAACAGTTGCGGTAATCGGTAGTGTCATCTTCTTAATTATGTTATTTAGGGGGAGAGCATATGCGAAAAAATAGTACCAAATTAATCGTTTTGGCGGTCATATCTGTCGTTTGTATAGTACTGTATGGTTTTTACGATATAAAAGGTGGGTTTGATTATGCTTTCCCAAGGCGTATGATTCGTGTGGCAGCTATGGTTGTTACCGGAGTTGCGATTGCTTATTCTACAGTTGTATTCCAAACAATCACTAACAATAGAATCTTAACACCTTCTGTGATGGGGATCGATTCTATGTATGAAGTAGTTCAGACGATGATTTACTTCTTCGCGGGTTCGATGTCGATATGGGTATTAAACAAATATTTAAATTTTGGTGCAGCTATATGTGCCATGGTCATTTTTGCATTGTTGTTATACCGCTTCTTATTCAGAGCAGACAAACACCCGATTTACTTACTTTTATTAATTGGGATGATTATTGGTACGCTGCTTGGTAGCTTGGTGACATTCTTACAAGTAATGATCGATCCCGTTGAATATTTAAGTTTACAAAGCAAGTTATTTGCAAGTTTTACAAATGTAAAAGCTGATTTACTAATGATTGCTTTTGGCATATTGTTACTTGCTTTTATATACGGATATTTCATCATGGATAAATTGGATGTTATGTCGCTTGGGCGTGAAAATGCGATTAACCTGGGGATTAACTATGATCGTATGGTTATGAATGTACTAATTCTATCATCAGTCTTGATTGCCACTTCTACTGCGTTAGTTGGGCCAATTACATTCTTTGGGCTGATTGTTGCTAACCTGTCCTATCAATTTCTCTCGTCATATAAGCACTCTACGCTCATTCTTGGTGCTAGTTTAATTAGTATCATAGCTTTAGTCGGTGGACAATTCCTAGTTGAGCATGTATTTGAATTAAAAACAACATTAAGTGTTATCATTAACTTTATTGGTGGTATTTACTTCATCTATCTATTATTAAAAGAAAGTAGGTCAGCCGGATGATTGAAATAAAAGGATTAACGAAGCGTTTTAATAAAAAGCCTGTTGTTGAAGACGTTACAGTCGCAATTGAGCCAGGGACCATTACTTCTTTTATCGGACCAAATGGTGCAGGGAAATCTACACTTCTATCGATGGTTAGTAGATTGTTAGAAGCAGATACAGGAGAGGTATTGCTTGATCAAAATGATGTGACGAAATGGAAGTCCAATGAATTTGCGAAACGCGTATCGATTTTAAAACAAGCGAATCACATTAATGTCAGGTTAACAGTGAGAGATCTTGTAGAGTTTGGAAGGTATCCATACTCTAAGGGTAGATTAAATGACGCTGATAAGAAATTTGTTGATCAGGCAATTGAATATATGAACCTTTCAGATATGGAAGATAAGTTTTTAGACGAGTTATCAGGGGGACAAAAGCAGCGAGCTTTTATTGCTATGGTTATTGCACAAGATACTGATTATGTCTTGCTTGATGAGCCGTTAAATAACTTGGATATGAAGCACTCCGTCCAAATTATGAAGATTCTCCGTAAATTAGTTGACGATCTTGGAAAAACCGTCGTCATTGTATTGCATGATATTAATTTTGCTTCTGTTTATTCCGATCGGATTGTCGCATTAAAAGACGGCAAAGTAGTAAAGAATGGACCGACTGAAGAGATTATTAATTCGGTCGCATTGCGAGAAATTTATGATATGGATATTCCTATTCAAGAGCAAGATGGTTGCCGTATATGTGTATATTTTAATTCGCAAATTTCTTAAAGAGATTCCTTATAGGAAGGGTTACTATCACGCCTTTTTATAAGGAATTATCATAACTTTAAATGCATATTTATTCATTTTTATGCTTCTTTTATTAAAACATCTTAATTTATGCTTCTTTTTTAGCAAACGTTAAAAATCTAAATTTGGCAAGTGTTTCGATAGGTGAAATAAACAGTCAGTAAAATAATTAATTTCCAATTATAGAATATTTTTCTAAAAAAATTCAAAATAATTATGCAAATGGTATTGACGATTTGTCTAAATCAATCTATAATGATTATTGTTATCAGTGATAATGATTATCATTGCTAATAAGAGATTATACAATAGGGAGAGGTCATACATATGAAGAAATGGAAGTTAGCTAGTCTTTTTCTAGCGCTTGTTTTAATGCTTGCTGCATGTGGTTCCAATGACGATACTGCTGAAGATGCAGGCAACTCAGAAGATAAACAAACAGAAAATAATGCAGCGGAAGGTTCTGCTTATCCAATGACTGTGTCTCCGACTGTTGCTTCAACTGAAAGTCGTGATGCCGGAACAACAGTTAACTTTGAAGATGTAGAATTTGAAAGCATGCCTGAAAAAATTGTTGTTTTTGACTACGGTTTCTTAGATACACTAGATGCACTTGGAGTTGAAGGGGTAGTTGGTTTACCTCAAGAGTCTACTTTGCCATCTCACTTAGAGGCATATGCATCTGATGAGTATACAAATGTTGGTTCTTTAAAAGGTCCTCTTTTAGAAGATATTGCTGAACTTGATCCAGACGTTATCTTTATTTCTGGTCGTCAATCAGCATTTTATGAAGAATTAAAAGAAATTGCACCAGTTGTATTTGTAGGTACTAGCGAAGATGCTTATTGGGATACATTCCAAAATTCTGTTGACGTAGCTGCAAAAATGTTTGATAAAGAAAAAGAAGCAGAAGAATATCTTGCAAAATACGATACAGCACTTGAAGAAATTAACGAGTTAGCTGGCAACTATGAAACTTCATTAGTGACTATGTATAATGAAGGAAAACTTTCTGGATTTGCTGAAAACTCTCGTTTTGGTTATATCTATGATGTTTACGGCTTCAAACCAGTTACACAAGATATCGAATCTTCATCTCACGGTTCAAACTTCGGTTTTGAAGCGATTCTAGAATTTGATCCAGAAGTATTATTTGTTATCGACCGTACAGCGGCTGTAGATGGCAATTCTAATATCGAAAAAGATCTTGAAAACGATATTATTAAGAAAACACAAGCGTACCAAAATGATCGTGTGATCTACCTTGATGGTGCTCTTTGGTACTTAAGTGGTGGCGGCTTACAATCTGAGCTTGCTAAAATCGAAGAAGTATTAGCTGAATTAAAATAATCTGCTGTTAGAGTAAGCGATTATCCTATAGAAAAAGAAGCATTCTTAAAAAGATGCTTCTTTTTTGTTTTAAGTATATCCTTTTTGATGGGATTTGCTGTTACAACGATAGCGGAAATACCAAGGATAGCAGAGCAAAAAGGTTTTGTTCGTACATTAAGAGTAGAAAGACTCTAAAAGGTCTTGTATTAAAAAATCCCTATTTTCACAGTTTGTTAAACAGTCACAACTAAAGAAAGATAGGGTGGGCAACAATTGTTGCATCACCCAAAGCTTAATTAACGAGAAATATAGTTGGTATGAACATATCAATGTAGAATGATTTCAATTTAATAGACAAATCTATGTATAGCTTAAGTGTTCATTTTATTTAACAATGGCCTCTCCCAAGCTGGTTGAGTGAAGGAAAGAAAGTCTTTGAGCCATTTCCTCGGGAGTTGTTTGAAAGTCTTCTTTTATCCAAAAGATAAATAGTCCTAAAAGGGCGTAGGTTTCATAGAAATTAATCGCTTCTATATCAAACCATACTTCTTCTTTTAATTGTAACTCACTGCGACTAATGCTAGTAATGGTTTCACAAAAATGGTTTTGTGAACCTGGTATCACTTCGCCAATCAACATTAGGGAGAAGACGAATTGATTTTTTTGTACGTATTCGAAGATGGGGACATTACGTGTTGGGTCAGATAATAAGAAGCTTTTTTTTCCTTTAAAGCTATCACGGAAATATTGAGCGAGTTGTTCTAGGTAGTCTTGAAATATATCTTCTAATAAATGAGAGCTATCTTTATAATGCGAGTAAAATGTCACACGATTACAATTGGCCACTTTAGATATTTCTGTTATTGAGATCTCTTTAAAGTCTTTTTCGGATAACAGCTTTAACATGGCACTTTTTAAATTCGTACGTGTTCGCACGACTCGACGGTCTTCTTTTACCACCATGACTACCACCTTTCATACTGTGTCTTAATAAAGAGTATAACATGAAAAATAGAGCGTTAAGCAAATATTATTTTCATACTCGAAACATTTATTTTGACAACTGATTAGAATTCTGTTAATTTACATATGTAGTATAAAAATAGTGACAATTATCCTGGTTTCATGAATAACTTTTGATAGATTAGAGGAGGAATTATACATGGCAAGATTAGAAGGAAAAGTAGCAATTATTACTGGTGCGGCTCAAGGGATGGGTGCGGCTCATGCGCGTCTATTTATTGAAGAAGGGGCAAAAGTAGTGATTACTGATTTAAACACAGAAAAAGGTGAGGCTGTTGCAAAGGAATTAGGTGAAAATGCTTTATTCGTTAAACAAAACGTAACAACCGAAAAAGACTGGGCAACAGTTGTAGCTAAAGCTGAGGAAGTATTCGGTCCTGTTAATGTGTTAGTAAATAATGCGGGTATTACAATGTCTAAATCATTACTTGAAACAACGGAAGAAGAATATCGTCGTATTGTAGATATTAACCAAGTATCTGTTTTCTTAGGGATGAAAGCGGTTATTCCTTCCATGCAAAAAGCAGAAGGTGGCTCGATCGTTAACATTTCATCTATGAATGGTATTGTTGCCGGGGCAGTCGGTTATACAGATACGAAATTCGCTGTTCGTGGGATTACAAAAGCCGCAGCAATGGAATGCTCTCACTATGGCATTCGTGTAAACTCTGTACATCCTGGAGTAATTGAAACACCAATGATTATTCAAGAGGATACGAAAGCACAAGTAGAAGAATTCTCTAAACATATTCCACTTAAACGCATGGCAAAACCTGAAGAGGTTTCTAACCTAGTATTATATTTAGCATCAGATGAATCAAGCTATTCAACAGGTTCTGAATTCATCGTTGATGGTGGATTAACTGCAATGTAATCAATATAGAAAAAAAGCGGGGTCTCATATTGACCTCGCTTTTTATTTTACGAACGCAAAGAGCGTCTATATTTATACTGATTGTACTGAAAGTGAATAAAACAGCCAATACAAAAGCCACAAAGAGCAATGGTTGCTGCTAATCCGACAATAATGGCGAAAGAGTAAGATAGTATTGTCCACCCAATGATAGAGCTAATGAATGCAATACTTAAACATACTACAGCAATTAACTGATTAAATTGTTGTTGCGCTTTATCTTCAGGTATATAAGAGGATAAAGGTTTTTTGAGAAACTTTTTAGCTATCACCATCACTGGATTATTCCCTGTTAGTAAGCCAATCAATCCAGCAAGTAAGGGAATAAGTAAAATGAAGAATTGCCCAGTTATCAGTGTCGCAATTACACTTAGGACGATAACCCATTGATTCGTTTTAACGAGAGGACGCGGAATAGAAGCGATTTGTTGGTTGTTCATTTTAAAAACCAACCTTTCCAATGTGTTTGGTTCATTATATCATGAAATTTAGTTGATTATACCTATTTTCGCTTCGTTAACACGACTACTCTTCTTTATCATTCTCGACAATAAACTTTAATTTAGTGAGTTTGTTATTCCAGAATTGTTCATAATAATGCAGCCACTGGCTTACTTCTGTTAAAGGTTCTGGATTAATATGATAGATGTTTTCTCTGCCTTTCCTGTGGCTCTTCACTAAGTTGGCATCAGAGAGAATATGCAGATGTTTGACTACCGCCGTGCGACTGATTGGAAAATAAGCACTGATTGCAGCGATAGATAGTTCTTCTTTTGAAAGTAGCTGGAGAACATGTCTTCTAGTAGGGTCAGCAATTGCCTGAAAAACGTCGTGCTTAATTGCTGTCATGATTGCTCTATTGCCATCATTAAACGTTTTTGCACGATGGCTTCCCATCCATTATTCATACGTTCACGAATAATTTCGCTTTTTTCATTTGGTTTAGTAAGAATTGTATTCGCTTCTTTCCAACCACTATGAATGAGTGTGAATTTTGTTCTATTGTCTACTTCTTCTAATAAAAAGGTGACAACCCATCCGTCAGTATCCCAAGAGAAAGATAATTTATTTGGCTCATCGATTTCTAGTACTTGGCAAGGAGAAGGGCCAAACGGAGACTGTATTTCAAATGTGAATCCCTCTGTTGCTTGAAAGTTATTAGGCATAAACCATTCTGCGATTCCCTCACTAGTTGCAACATGTTGCCATACTTTATTTATTGGTGCATTTAAAATGATAGATTGTTGAATATCCTTTATTGTATTCATTTCATATCCCCCTTAGTTATATGACACCTTATGGTTCTATAATTTTGATAATATAACACCAAAAGGTTTTATGTCAATTGATAATCAAATTGAATGGTAAGTCTTAGATTATTTGTCATTTTAAAGCGAAGGTGAGGAAAGTAAGATAAGAGAGGAGGTGATGGTTATGATGATCTTTAGAGAGGCAAAAAGAGAGGATTTAGAAAGGATTGTTCAATTATTAGCAGATGATGTGTTAGGAACAAGTCGAGAAGATGTGTCCAGCCCCCTACATCAGGATTATGAAGAAGCGTTTGAAGCTATTAGTGGAGATAGCCATAATGAATTAATTGTAGCAGAATGGGATGAGAATGTTGTAGGTGTTTGTCAACTGACTTATATCCCTTATTTAACTCATCGTGGTGCTTGGAGAGCAATCATTGAAGGTGTGCGGATAGCAAGTGAATGTAGGGGAGAAGGTTTTGGTGAAGCCCTAATAAAAGAAGCGATAGTGAGAGCGAAAGCAAAAGGGGTGCGACTTGTACAGTTAACAACAGATAAGCAACGATCTCAGGCGAAACATTTTTATGAGAAAATAGGGTTTAAAGCAACGCATGAGGGGATGAAGTTGAAATTGTAAATATACACTTGGGATGAAGTTGAAAAGGTTTGAGATTCCTCCTAAAAGATCTTTCAGAAGGAACCTATAAGCCTATTAAAACAATCGTGAGTCATAGGGATCTATACTTTTTCTATGACATTTGTAGCAATATGTGCAGCGAACATTTTCGCGGGTGAAGGAAGGGACTCTTTTTCGAGCCAAGTTTCAGGCTTCCAAATTCCCGCTCGGTTAAATGAGTTAGCGCAATGGAGGAAACATTCTTCAACTTCAACAGCGATCCCTAAGAGAGGTGCCTTTCCTTTATCGGCCATTTTAGCTAGGATGTCTTCATCTTGAATAATCGAAGCTTTTCCGTTAATTCTTAATGTTTCATTTAGACCAGGAATGATAAATAATAGACCAACTTGTGGGTTGCTTAAGATGTTGTGCATACTGTCTAATCTCCTGTTACCTGGTCTATCAGGTATAACTAGATGCTTCTCATCTAACACTTGTACGAACCCAGGATAATCTCCACGTGGTGAGTTATCACATTGCCCGTCTTTATTGGTTGTTGCTAAAAAAAGAAACGGTGAACGAGCAAGAAAGTCTTTGCAATGTTCATCGATTATAGATATGACCTTATTAGCAGCTCCTTTACTTGGGGGAGTGAATAGAGCTTCTAATTCTTCTTCTGATTGAATGACATTGTTGAACATTTGTTGCCTCCTTTAAACAGTCGTTGATTGTCTTATGTTTATTATAAGGGGGAACAGCTAAATAAAAAAGAAGCGATTGTGAATAGACTGAAAAACTATTAGTCTATTTCGCTCGCTTCTTTTTTATTTCTATTGTACTTAGCCTAGATAGGCATTAAGCATCCAAATATGTTTATCTAAAGAATTAATTAAGCCAACTGCATAATCTTCAACTGCTGGTTCCTCTTCTTCATCTGCTAGCTTTGTAATCTCTTTTAATTCAGCACGTAAATGTTGATAATCACTGATTAAGTTCTCAACCATTTTTTCTGCTGATTTTTCATCAAGATTTTCTTTTAGTGTAGCTACCTCAAGATATTCTTTCATTGACGCAACTGGTTTGCCACCGATTGTAAGAATGCGTTCAGCCATTTCATCGACTACCTCAGCTGCCTCATTATATAACTCTTCAAATTTTTCATGTAGTGTAAAAAAGTGTGGACCTGTTACATACCAGTGATAGCGATGCAACTTCGTATAAAGTAGGCTCCAGTTAGCAACTTGTGTATTTAGGGCAGCGTTTAATTTCGTATCTAATGTAATCATTATTTAGTCATCTCCTCAAGAATGTTTTGTCTTAACTATATTATAACTGATTTAAAATTAAAATCAATACTTAATTATAATAATTATAATTAAGGAATTAATTTAATCTGTTTTTGATATAGTGTGTTGTGATGAAGATAATAATAATGAATATAGCCATATAAATGGTCAATGCCGTAAAGTGGTCTTTTATGAAAGGTACAGCTTTATTGCCTAATTGATGGATGAGAAAAGCTTCAAAATAAAACCTTGCGCCTCTTCCAATCGTTGCCCATAATACAACGGTCTGTATTTTCATTTTTGAGATGCCAGATAAAATCGTAAATATCTTAAACGGTAAGGGTGTAAAGGCAGATATCAGAATGGCCAATGGACCAAGCTTTTGAAAGTACAGTTCTACTTTCATGATTTGTTGCTCTTTAAAAAGTGCTCGTAGGACAGGCCTGCCAACTCGTAATCCGATATACCAGCCAAAGATTGCACCGATAACAGAAGCGAAAGTAGTGAGAAAAGCGTACCAATACACATGATCACTGTCTGCTAGTCCCATTGGAATCAAAAGTAAATCAGGAGGAATGGGGAAGAAAGAAGAGTCAGCGAACGAAACGAAAAAAAGTCCAAACACACCATATTCCAATAACCATTCTTTAAGTAAATGTAAAATTTCTTGCATATATGAAAACCCCTTTTTAAGATTACGTGGTTTGTCCTTTAGAAATTATATGTGCACTTTTTCTTTTCATTACTATGGGGTATGATGGGGATGGTTGTTTGATAGAAAGGTGATGGAATTGTGGAATTGATATTGTTTTTTCTACTAGGTGCCTTAATTAGTGTGTTGTCAGGTTTTTTTGGCATCGGTGGAGGGTTTATATTAACACCATTATTAATGCTCATTGGACTTGCCCCTATTGAGGCAATTGCGACAAGTTTGTTATTTACAATTGGGAGTTCATCTTCTGGGATTATCGGTCATATAAAATTAAAAAATATTAATTGGAAAGCAGGGATTATTTTAGGGGTGAGTGGGATTATTGCTACCCAAATTGCCCATCCTTTTGTTGTCTTTTTAGATGCTCATCAGTTAGATGAATGGGCGATTCCTGTTATGTATATTGTGTTGCTTTCTTTCTTTTCTGTCCAAATGTTTAAGAAGAAAAGTGCGCAGCAAGGAGTGAGCGGGTTAGTTCAACCTTCCATATTAAAAATGGTTTTAATCGGCTTGTTTGCAGGGTTTGTTTCCACTTCTTTAGGTGTAGGTGGAGGGTTTATTATTGTACCAATGTCGATTGCCTTTCTAGGTATGTTACCTAAGAAGGCGGTAGGAACGAGCTTATTTGCAGTCCTATTTATTGTTTCAGCAGGTTTCTTATCCTACGCATTCACTGTAGAAATTAATTATTTTATGGGGATATTCTTACTTGCTGGTGGGCTACTAGGTTCTCAATTCGGAGCTAGATCAACCGATGTTTTTGAAAACAAAGAAATTACTACATTACTATCATTTCTATACTTAACGACGATTTTGAGTGTGGCACTTAAGGCATTTGAACAAAATGTTTTTGGATTAATCATCGTTGTTCTTTATCTTCTCTACTTTTTCACTGTTCTAGGGAAAAGACATATTGCTCATTGGCGAGAAGAAAAAGGGTACTCTTAAACAGGGACATACAGGGTAGGCTTTGGGTTTAGTGTGGATTAGAAATATGACGAAGTAAGCCTGTTTCTAGCTCTTTCCTGGTAGATTGCATTTTTTAAAAAGGCTACATATTGTAGCCGCCGGATATATAGTGGTAACTAACTGTAGACTTTTGTTTCATTCAATCATATAGCTCCCAATTGGCTAAAGAGGGAGCTGATGTACAAGGTGAAATTACATCTCCTGAGGTGCCTTCATACCAAGTAAATGCAGGCCGTCAGTTAAGATGATTGTTACTGCTTTGACAAGACCGAGTCTCGAAGATAAATGTTCATCTTTATGAAGTATTTTTTCGTTAGCATAGTATTTGTTAAAGCTTTGCGCTAGACTAATTAAATATTTGGCAATGATGGACGGTGCTGATTTTTCATGGGCAAGGACGAGCTTATCTGGATAAAGGGATAAAAGTTTAGCTACTTGCCAAGCGTATTCACTTGATAGACCTTCTATTTTATAAGTCTGTTGCTGACTTTTGTTTAAAATAGATTGCGCTCTAGCTTGGGTATACTGTACATACGGACCGGTTTCCCCTTCGAATGTTAACATGTCTTCTAAAGAAAATTCTATTTGTTTCATTCGTTCGTTCTTTAAATCATGGAAAATGATTGCTCCTACACCAACAGCTTTAGCTACCTCATCTTTGTTCTTTAGATGAGGATTTTTTTGTTCAATATTCTCTGAAGCTAATTGTATGGCATCTTGTAATACTTCCTCTAATAATATGACACGACCTTTTCTTGTCGACATCTTCTTACCTTCTTGTAAATACAACCCAAATGGGATGTGATGGATATGTGTCGCCCAGGAATGCCCCATTTTAGATAATACGGCTTTGACTTGTTGGAAGTGGATGGACTGCTCTGGACCAACGATATAGAGAGCCTCATCAAATTGGTATGTTTGTTTACGATAAATGGCTGCCGTAATATCGCGTGTAGCATAAAGAGTCGCTCCATCTGATTTCTTAATTAAGCAAGGAGGTAGATTTTCATCTGATAAGGGTACGATTTCTGCTCCATCAGAGGTAGATAGCAAGTCAGATTGTTGCAGTGTATCGACAACCGCGTTCATTTGATTGTTATAAAAGGCCTCCCCATAATTAGAGTCAAAAGAGACACCGAGCAGTTGATAGGTTTTCTCGAATTCTTTTAAAGATTCGTCTCTAAACCAAGACCAAAGTTGCTTTGCCTCCGCATCATCAAGTTCAAGTTTTCTGAACCAAGCTCTTGCTTCTTCATGCAAGTGGGGATGTTCCTCAGCTTTCTCGTGAAATTTTACGTATAATTGGAGTAATTCCTTAATTGGCTCCTTTTTAATTAAAGCTTCACTTCCCCAATGCTTATAGGCGGTAATGAGTTTGCCAAATTGTGTGCCCCAGTCGCCTAAATGATTAATCTTAACTGTATCATATCCATGCTTTTCTGCTATAAGTGCAAGGGAATGACCAATGACTGTCGAACGTAGATGCCCCATTGAGAATGGTTTGGCGATATTGGGGCTAGAGTAGTCTAATACGATTGTCTTACCTTTACCGCTTCCTGATTGTCCGTAATTCTCTCCTTGATGTAGTACGGCTTGAATAATGAGTTGACTGATTGCTTTTTTATTAAAAAATATATTTACATATGGCCCAACTGCTTCAACATGATCTATCCATTCATGAGTCAGCTTTCCTGTTAAGTCTTTTGCTAATAGATTTGGGTTTTCTTTATAAATCTTTGCTAGTGCAAAACATGGGAAAGAGAGATCGCCATGTTCGGATGTTTTAGGCGTTTCTAACAAGCGACGAATCTCACCTTCACTTAAGGCGTTATCTATTGCAACTTGAATACATGAACTGATTGTCTTTTTCATATCTATCACCTTTTTCACCTCCAAAAAATATAGGAAAACATAAAAAAGCCCGTCTCTCATAATTTGAGAGACGAGCCTTAAACCCGCGGTACCACTCTAATTGTTCGTGACGAACCCCTTTACTACTTGCCTGTAACGGGGCGAACAACCGACATGACCTACTTGGATTCTGCCATGCTTCTATCGAAGTGCGCTTCAATGTGGCTTTTCTTGCAGGCTCTCACCATCCCTGCTTCGCTTTAGAATTCACCTACATCTACTCTCTTCGTCACTGAATTTCCGTTTGATTTTCCATTATTATACGCTAGATTTTTAAAAAAGCAACCTTAAGATGCACGATAATATTTAGAGCTGTCTTGGAACATATAACTCTTCTGGTGAAATCTAATGCTAAAAATAAGCCCCATAGCCATCATATTTCCGATTAAGGAGCTACCCCCATAACTAATGAAAGGAAGAGGAATACCTGTAATCGGTAATACTTGAATGGTCATCCCGATATTTTGAAATACATGGAACGTTATATAACTAATAACGCCAACGCAGACATAAGTATTAAATGGGTCATTGACTGATAAGGCAATTTTCGTTAAGTGGAAAATAAGTATAAAATATAAGCATATCACGACACTTGCACCAATAAAGCCGTATTCTTCGCCAATGACACTGAAAATAAAGTCTGTGTGAACATCGGGGATATAAACTTGTCTCTCATAAAAACCTTTACCACCCAATTCTCCCGAGCCGATAGCATGAAGAGAATTGTACAGTTGTAAGCCAGCTCCTTGTTTATGTGTATACGGATCTAACCAAGCATAAATTCGCATCAATTGGTAGTTATCCACTGATAGATACTTTAATAATGTTTCAGGAGCCCAAATAATGTAATAGATGATGGTTCCACCTACAGCTGCAACTGTTCCGTAAACAGGGAGGATAATTTTCCAAGTAATACCAGATACAAGTAGAATCCCCGTGAAAATAGCGATAATAACGAGCGCCGTACCCAAATCTTCTAAAATGATTAGTCCTAGCGGAACACAAGTAACGAGCCCAAGCTTAATAAACAGTATAAGGTCATTTTTTACCGTTTTCATGGTGTATTTTGCATAATGATCTACAATTACTTTACTTAGTGCGAGGATAAGAAATATTTTAAAGAACTCGGATGGCTGCAAAGAAGGTCCTGGTAGACCGTTGTACCAGAGCTTAGCTCCTTTTACTTCATATGCAAGGGACTCTGGTGCGATAAAAAGTCCTGCTTGAAGTATTGTGCCGATACCGAATAAGATCCAGGTCATTCGCTTTATCTGATCAGAATCAAAGTACATAATGGCGGCAATCACAATCATACCTACACTATAAAAGATTATTTGTTGTAGCACGAAGTTATCTGGATACTGTGCTGTTGTTTGCCCGCTATAAATAGCAGTGCAACTAATGATGCAGAACAAAAATAATATCAGGGCTAATGTCCAATCAAAGCGATCATTCTTTTTTTGTATACGATCCATATATAAACACCTATCTTTATTTTATACATTCAGGTAATGCTACGAACAGAAAAAAACCATTAGGGATCTTCTGCAAAGGAATATGTTTAAACGTATATATAGACGTACCGAATTGAGAAAGAGTTTCCTTATTTACAATATAAAATAAAAAAGTAATGTTAAGTTAAGTAGGAAATAAACATTGTGGCAATACCAAAATACGTAACAAGTGAGAAAATGTCATTTAATGTTGTAATAAGAGGCCCGGAAGCTATGGCTGGGTCTATCCCGAATTTGTATAATAGTAAAGGAATAGTTGCTCCCGAAAGTGTCCCGATAATTAAAGTAAGAAGTAGGGAAACTCCGACAACTAAGCCTAAATAAATATTTCCTTGCCAAAAAAATGCAATCAGTGCGATTAAAATACCACAAGTGACACCAATAATCACGCCTACCCCTAATTCCCTAAGAATCAGTTTCGTAACCACTTTTTTATTTAAATCATTGGATACAAGCCCTCGGACAACTACAGCTAATGATTGCGTACCTGTGTTACCTGTCATACCAGAAATCATGGGCATGAAAAAGGCGAGGGCTACGACTTGCGATAAAGTAGCCTCATACCCGCTTATGATACTGCCTGAAATAATGCCGATGAATAATAAAAGGATGAGCCACGGTAACCTTCGATAAGCGGCGACGAAAGCTTTCGTATCAAAGTCAATTGCCTTACCGGAAGCGGATAGTTTTTCAATATCTTCATTCGCTTCTTGGACAACAACATCCATCAAGTCATCAACAGTGGCAATACCCATTAGCACATTTTCTTCATTCACAATTGGAATAGCAAGAAAATCATATTTTAAGACCATGTTTGCAACTTCTTCTTGGTCTGTCGTCACTGCAGCTGAGATGACCCGTTCATACATAATGTCTTGGATAACCTCGAGGGGCTCTGCGATTAGTAAGTCACGGTGAGAGACAACCCCAACTAATTTTCTGTCTTGATCTATCACGTATAAATAATTAATCGTTTCAGCATATTCTGCAAAGGATTTTAACTTCTCTACTGCTTCTCGGACTGTGTAATAATCACGAATCCATACAAAACGGTTAGTCATTAAGCGCCCGGCAGTTTCTGGTGGATAGGTCATCATATTCTGAATGATGCGAGATTCACTTTGTTTCATACCGGCAAGGAGACCTTCTATTTTCTCAGCTGACATATCATGAAGTAAAAGGGCGAGGTCGTCATTGTCCATTAGATCCAAGACTTTTCCTGTTTTCTCATTTTCTAATTTATTTAAAACCTCAAGCTGCATGTCTTTATTCAATTCCTCTAGCAACTGGGCAAGGCGGTCAGCAGTCATAAATAATAAGAAGCGCTTCTTATGCTTTTCAGGCAGATGATCATAAGCTTGAGCAATATCATACGGTTGCAGTTCATCTAAAATCCTGTTAAATTCTTTTTGTTTATTATCTTTTAATGCTTTGATGATCAATAAAGCGATTTGGTTTTCTGTCATCGTCTGAATCATAAAGCTCAAGTCCTTTCAACCGAGGATATACCTTAAATTGTAAACGGAGATTATATGCTTATCTTACCATTCTTTTACTGGGAAAATCATGATTTCTTAAAGTAATGTATGATTTAAAAGTTAAGATTGTATGCTAATCCATTAGTTATTTTCATAGTATGTGTTAGAAGTGGATTGTTATCATTGGTTTGATATAAAAAGGTTTTTTTAGGGTATGAACAAAACTCAGGAATTGAAATAGTTATTTTGTAATGTTTTTTTAATAATCGTATTTCCTTATCTTTGCTAAAATGAAATGGATGAAATGACGCATTGTATCGGTTGTTTATGATTTACATGTAGTTAGTATAAATTATTGCAGTAAAACGAAATTGTGTGTGGTATGAGGGTAATAACTAAGGTGGTACTATTGAATTTGCTCTTCGTCTTTCTATTTTCAGTTCGGAGGTTTCTAAATTGCGAAAGAAAAATCATAGTGTTCGAGATCTCATCTATATCTTATTAAACGAAAAGGACCAGTCCGTTATTTCTTATGGAATTGAATTTTCTGAGTTTATGCAATCATTACAGAACAGGACAGGGCATCTTCTATTAGTGAAGCATCAGTATGATAATGGGGAACTGAATGTACATACCATGTTTGATTGGGTGGCTCATGAAGACCTGCCAGCACTAATAAACGAAGATGTTTATAGTTATGGTGATTTTTGCTGGATAGATTTCGAGGAGGAAGAATCGTTAAATGAATTGCCTGCTCAAGCAATTGCTGAGCTCCTATATCTTAGTCATGTAAAGGAGCATTTAAAGAAACCTTTCTATAACCATTTAAGCAATCGTTATTGTTATTTAGCGCATGATGACGGTTGGTTAAATAAGGTCTATTACCGAGACTGGCAGGACTTTTACAAAATGCTTGGCGACGTTGCTGCTATGAAGATGGAGCATTTAAAAGTAGAAAAATCTTTATTAGGCCTAAAAAAGAAAAAAACATATCCGCAAGTTCCAGAAGGCGCGTTAATGGCATTAAGAAATTTAATGAAGGAAGGCCTGGTAATTTCTTTTGAACAGAGTGAGCAGACACGTACAAAAATTAATATACCGCTCTGGACAGTTGGAGATTTCGCTAATATGGATGATATGTATGATGAGTTCGAAGCAATGAGGAAGGAAGCCACTCCAGACGCGAGATTGGTTTTTGATAAAAAACTGAAAGAATGGCAAGTAACTGATTCATAAAAATAATAATGCACCACAAAATATGATAAGGTATAATAAAATCGACAGAAAATTGTAGATTTAAGGAAATAGGTGTCAATTTTTGACTTAATAGGGGAAATTGGTGTAAAACCAATGCGGTCCCGCCACTGTAACTGGTTAATAAACAAAGAAAACTCCTATATATGTTGTATAGGAGGAGCCTTTGATTATAAACCATAAGCCAGGAAACCTGCCTATCTTCCATAAACACTGTAACCTACGAGGATAGGGGGTGTTTGGTAAGGCTTCTTTGTCGTGATTATTCCTTCCAAACATCTCCTACTAATGGGGATGTTTTATATTTTAAGGAGGGTCAATCATGAAGAAATGGTATTTATTTTTAGTCTCGATTCTACTATCAGCAGGTATTCTTGCTGGATGTGGGAATGACACAGCTGAACCGAAAAAAGATGGAGAAGAGAAGGTTGAAGAGAGTACTGAAACTAGCGCTTTTCCTGTAACATTAACGGATGCTGCGGATCAAGAAGTGGTGATTGAAGAGGAACCAGAAGCGATTGTTTCATTAATCCCGAGTAATACTGAAATCGCTTTCGAATTAGGGTTAGGTGAGAAGGTAGTCGGTGTATCTGATTTTGATAATTATCCAGAAGAAGTAGCTGATATTGAAAAAATCGGTGGACAAGAATTTAATGTAGAAGCAATTATTGCTTTAAATCCAGATGTTGTATTAGCACATAATTCAGGAGCGCATAATAGTACTGAAGGCTTAGATCAATTAAGAGATGCTGGTATTCCTGTTCTTATTGTCAATGATGCACAGAATTTTGAAGAAGTATATGATTCCATAGAAATGATTGGTAAAGCAACAGGAGCAACAGAAGAAGCAAATCAAACAGTTGAGGAAATGAAAACCCGTTTGGCAGAAATTGAAGAAAAAGCAAAGTCTGTTGAAGAGAAAAAATCTGTCTTTGTAGAAATCTCTGCAGCTCCTTCTTTATATACTGCCGGTCAAAAAACATTTATTGATGATATGCTCAATTTAATCCAAGCGGAAAATGTAATTGAAGAAGAAGGGTGGCCACAAATTGACGAGGAAGCTGTCATCGAAAAAAATCCTGATGTGATTATCACTACATACGGGTATTATACGGAAAATGCGGTAGAAACCCTTTTAAGTCGAGAAGGTTGGCAAGATGTAACAGCCGTTAAAGAGAAGCAAGTCTATGATGTGCACTCTGATAAGGTAACTCGTACAGGTCCTAGACTTGTAGAAGGAGTAGAGGAGCTTGCAAAAGCGATTTACCCAGAAGTATTTAAATAATAGAGGTGTTGCTTATCTCTGTGCGTTCGTTTTCTTATGTGTAGCAATGATGATGGGGATTTCTATAGGGACTGTTTCAGTGCTACCGTTAGATATATTCAATATCATTGGAGCGGAAATCTTACGTTTACCGATAAGTAATGATGTTAATCCAATGCATAGTAATATTGTTATGAATATTCGCTTGCCTAGAGTAGTATTGGCGGGCTTCGTCGGGGCATCACTTGCAATAGCAGGTGCTGCCTTTCAAGGTTTATTAAGGAACCCTTTAGCAGACCCTTATACATTGGGGGTGTCTTCAGGAGCTTCTGTTGGTGCTGTATTAACGATCTTTCTCGGTTTATCCATTCCGTTTGTTGGCACCTTTACTTTACCGTTATTTAGTATTACAACAGCTTTTCTAACGATAATTGTTGTCCTTTTCTTTGCGCGACAAATTGATCGTGGCATGAGAGTAGAGACAATCATTTTAACCGGTATTATCTTCAGTTCTTTTCTAGGTGCATTTATTTCCTTAATGATTGCTTTAACCGGGGATGAACTGAGACAGATTATTGGGTGGTTGTTAGGAAGCGTATCGATGAGAGGTTGGGACTATGTTCAAATCATCCTTCCTTTCTTTATCATTGGTTCTGCGATGCTCATTGCCAATAGCAAGGAATTAAATGCGATGTCATTCGGCGAAGAAAGAGCTCGTCATATCGGGGTGAATGTACAGAAACGTAAGATGATGGTCTTAATTGCCGGATCGATTTTAACTGGTGCCGCTGTAGCAGTGTCAGGTACAATCGGATTTGTCGGCTTAGTCATTCCGCATCTGACCAGATTGCTATGGGGACCAGACCATAGACACTTGCTTCCTTTATCGATGATGACAGGTGCGGGGTTTTTAATACTTGCTGATTTATTTGCAAGAACAGTCATTTCACCTACTGAGTTACCTATTGGTGTCATTACTGCGTTAATTGGTGCACCAGTTTTTGCTATCATTCTAATTAAAAGAAGAGCGGAAGGCAGAGGATAATGTGATGATGTATAGCTTACGAAAAATTAACGGTGGTTATGGAGGCAAGCAGGTCATTCATGATGTTTCCTTTGAAGTAGAGAAAGGACAGTTATTCGGCATACTTGGACCGAATGGGAGCGGCAAGTCGACAGTTTTAAAGATGCTAAGTGGTCTTATACCGGTCACATCTGGTGAAGTTTATTTAAAAGATCAACCAGTACAAAATTATAACACGAAGGAAATAGCGAAAATCGTTGCTGTCCTACCTCAACATGCCGAACATAGTTTTTCTTATACAGTAAAGGAAATTGTATCACTTGGCCGCTATGCTCATCAAAGTGGCTGGTTCCAAACATGGTCTGAAGATGATGAAGAAGTGGTTCAACGATCGATGAAACAAACAGGCGTACAGCATTTTGCACATAAAAATATTACTGAGCTATCAGGTGGAGAGAGACAACGTGTGTTTTTGGCACAAAGTCTCGCACAAGAACCAGAAATATTATTACTTGATGAGCCAACCAATCATTTAGACTTATCCTATCAAAAAGAATTGCTAGATATGTTAAAAGAATGGACTGAGAAAAAGGGTTTAACGGTCATATCCATTTTTCATGATTTAAATTTAGCCGGTTTATATTGTGATCAAATCGTTTTATTAAATGATGGAAAAATAGTCTGCAATGATAAACCTAATGAAGTATTGCAAGAAGCACGTATTATAGAAGTTTATGAGACTGAAGTGAAGAAGCACGGCCACCCGAAAGTACCAGCACCTCAAGTAGTCCTAATACCTGAGGAGAAATGGCATAATGAAGAGATTATTACACCTGCTATATTAATGGTGAATGAAGAATATATTACACTTCAGTCTGCCCAACCTCTAAGGGTAATGTCATCAGGTGTTGTTGGTTCTGGTATTGGCTGGTATCAAACATTTGTTAATCGCCATGTTGATAAAAGTTATAACTGTGATGATTTTTATGAGGAGATGGTAGATTTTCTTATAGAAAAAGGGTTTGAGCCTTCGGAAACGGTTGGTATGATGACAGCGGTATATACGTATGATGTGATCTACGAATTTTACGAAATGGATCTGTTCTCTGTGTTGATCGTGGTCACAGCAGGTGTAGGAAACGCTGTCGATGCTTCGATGGCGAGCAAACATAAAGAGGTAGTAACCCCAGGCACTATAAATAGTTGGATATTTGTCAATGGTCATCTTTCTGAAGAGGCATTTATTCAAGCAATGATGACGGCAACTGAAGCGAAAGCAAAAGTATTAATGGATTTAGAAGTAAGAGACAAAGAAACGGGGACAGTTGCCACGGGCACATCTACGGATAGTATATTAGTTGCTGCAACACAAAGTGGAGAGAAAATAGATTTCGCTGGAACAGTTACACCCCTAGGAAAAATAATTGGAAAAGGTATTTACGAATGTACACAAAAAGCGATTCACAAGAGTCGTAAAAGAAAAAAGGAAACAGATGATGATTGAACATTTAATCGCATTAACAATAGCAGTGGTCATTGACCGATTCATAGGTGACCCACCGCAATGGCCGCATCCTGTAAAGTGGATGGGTTCTTTAATAGGATTTTTAAGGAATAAATGGAATATAGGGGCGCATAGAAAATGGAAAGGTGTAGCTATGATAACAACAGTCTTATTGATTGTATTAGTTATATCGATAAGTATTGTGGTGATTGCTTATGCTGTCCACCCTATCGTTGGAATATTATTTGAGGCGGTGTTAATCGCAACTACCATCGCCCAAAAGAGTTTAAAGGAAGCGGCAATAGAAGTGTACGAGCCTTTAAAGAAGGAACAAATAAGTGAAGCAAGGCAAAAGCTTTCATATATTGTTGGTAGGGATACAGAAGAGCTAGATGAAGCGGAGATTGTTAGGGGAACAGTTGAAACAGTAGCAGAAAATACAAGTGATGGGATTACTGCCCCGTTGTTCTTTGCATTAATTGGTGGTGCACCATTTGCATTAGTTTATCGCGCTATTAACACTTGTGACTCAATGGTCGGTTATCAAAATGAGAAATACATTGATTTTGGCTGGGCGTCTGCAAAGCTTGATGATGTGGTGAACTGGGTACCGAGTAGACTGACAGCATTTTGTATGCTTCTCGTGAATAAGCCGAGATTTATTCGAAAGAAAGAGAGCTTCCGATTAGTGATGAGCGATGCGAAAAAACATCCAAGCCCCAATAGTGGCTGGGGAGAAGCAGCTGTGGCTTATTTATTAGGAGTTCAATTAGGTGGTAAAAATACATATGAAGGGCATGTTTCTTATCGTGCCACGATGGGGGAAGCTAATATGCCATTATCAAGGAATCATATTGTAGAGGCGAATACTATTATTACTAAGACCATTCCACTGTATCTCTTTATCTTATGGCTAGGGGGTGTTTTGATTGCAATGGCCTAAGCATGGTGCGAATCCACAATATTTATACGAAGTATTAAAGTTAGATATGCCCGCAAAGACAATTGACTTTAGCGCGAATATTAACCCATTAGGGCCTCCACAAGCTGTAAAAAGGCAATGGTCAAGCTTACTTTCATCATTATACGAATACCCCGATCCGTTTGCCACACGATTAACAGAGCGTATCAGTAAAACCACATTACTTCCAAAAGAAAATGTTCTCATTGCCAACGGTGGAGCCGAAATCATCTCAATGATTGGGCAGTTATTTGCAAGAAAGCGTGTAATGATTGTCCAACCTGCTTTTTCCGAATATGAGACAGCTTGCCGAGCGAATGTGTGTGAAATTGACTATTTTTTCTTAAATAAGAACTGGCATTTAGATATTGAAGGTTTGATAGCTACTTTTAAGGAGATTGATGTAGTTTTTTTGACGAACCCGAATAATCCGACTGGTAAATACTTCTCGAAAGATTCAATCAAACGTTTGATTGAAGCTGCAGAATGTCTAGGTGTTTACCTCATTGTCGATGAAGCTTTTTATGATTTTGTGGATGAATATGAACCGATCTCACCGTTATTACTGCAGTACGATCAGTTAGTTATTATTCGCTCTATGACTAAAATGTTTGCCATTCCTGGGATTCGCTTAGGATATGTGCTCGCGAATGAACAATTTATAACTGACTTAAGGGCAATACAACCGCATTGGAGTGTCAATAGTGTAGCGCAGGAAATAGGGTTACTGTGTATAGAGGATAATAACTTTCAGAAGGAAACACGTGAGTTGATGAAGGTAGAACGGAAGAGAATCTTTTCTTTTTTAACACATAATGATTACCTACATTCAGATTCATCTACCAATTTTTACTTATTAAAAGATCCATTTTCCAAAGAAAGCGAGAGACTTTTTCTTTTTTTATTAGAAAAGGGACTGATTCCAAGGCATACATACAACTTCCCCGGATTGGAAGGAAATTGGCTTAGACTAGCAATGAAATCACCGGATGAAAACAGTCGATTGATGGAGGCATTAAAGCGATGGCGCGAATCATCTTTATAAGCGGTGGAGTGAGAAGTGGTAAGAGTCGGCTTGCTGAGAAATTGGCCATTGATAGGGTTTACTACCATGGGAAGCAATTACATTACATCGCGACAGCTCAACCAAGCGATAAGGAAATGATGTTGCGCATTCAGCATCATCAAAAGCAGAGGCAAGAGAGTGGTAAGAAGTGGATGACATGGGAACAACCAAGAAAGGTTCACCAACTAGCTACCCACTTCTCTTCAAACGATATTATTCTTCTAGATTGCCTAACAACTCTGCTTAATAATGAGTTTTTTTATGAGAATCGCTGGTCTGATTACGAATTTCAACAACAAATTTATGCAAATCTTGTCCAAGGAATAAAAGAGCTTGCGAGTAAGGTCGATACGTTAATTCTCGTAAGTAACGAAATATTCCATGATGTGATAAGTGATGAACCACTTGTACTTGTGTATGGAAAGATGTTAGGACGACTCCATCAAAAAATCGTGACACTTGCAGATGAAGCTTATCTAGTAGATGCTGGCTGTCTCATTCAGATGAAAGGAGGAGAAGAATATGAAAGGCTTAATGGTCGTTGGAACCGCCTCTGATGTGGGGAAAAGTATGATTGCCACAGCTATATGCCGAGCCTTAGTAGAAGAGGGTGTGCGTGTTGCTCCGTTTAAATCACAAAATATGTCTAATAATTCTTATGTAACGAAAGATGGCAAAGAAATTGGACGGGCACAAGGTGTACAGGCAGAAGCTGCGAAAATAGAGGCAACCGTCTATATGAATCCAATTCTCTTAAAACCAACATCAGACTCGACTTCTGAAGTCGTTTTGTTTGGGAAAGCTGAGACGATTCAGTCTGGTCGTGACTATAGAGCCTCTTTCTATGAAAAGGGACTAGAGGCGATTAAGATAGCACTTAATAAACTAGAAAACACTTATGATGCGATCGTGATGGAAGGTGCCGGGTCTCCTGTAGAAATTAATTTAAAAGATCGTGAGCTAGTCAATATGAAAGTGGCTGAAATGGCAGATGTGCCTGTGTTGTTAGTAGCTGATATCGATCGAGGAGGCGTGTTTGCAAGTATCGTTGGGACGTTATCATTACTAGAAGAAAGCGAAAGAAGTCGAGTGAAAGCCATTATTATTAATAAATTTAGAGGAGATCTGTCTCTATTTGCGGACGGTAAGAAGTGGATAGAAGATCACTGTGGTATTCCAGTTATCGGTGTGATGCCATATTTACATCATCATATGATCGATGCAGAGGATTCCTTATCTATACAAGTTTCTAAAAAGGATAACCCAATAGATATTGCTATATTTAAACCACCGTATCTTTCCAATTTTACCGATATGGATCCGTTTTTATATGAAGATGATGTATCTTTCCGCTGGGTTAATCATAGTGATGAAATGGGCATGCCTGATGCTGTCATTTTACCAGGAACGAAAAGCACGATCCATGATTGGCAATATTTCTGTGATAGAAAGCTCGATAAATGGTTAAAGCATTATATAGAAAATGGCGGCAGAGTCATCGGAATTTGCGGTGGTTTTCAAATGTTAGGTAGGCGATTAGCCGACCCTTATGGTGCGGATACGGGAATTAAAGGGAAGGAGATAAATGGTCTCGGGGTAATTCCAGCTGACACCACTTTTATCACTGAAAAAACAACCATTCAAGTGGAAGGAACGCTTCACCCCAAGTTAAAAGGCTCATTTGTACAATCATTAAAAGGATATGAAATCCATTTAGGCGAAACAGTAGTAGAGAATCATGATAGGCATTATTTTCTGAAAAAAGCGGATGGCCATTATGATGGATATACAAGTAAAGGTGGCAAGGTTATTGGTACATATATGCATCATGTTTTTCATCACGATGAATGGCGTGCACATTGGTTAAATCAGATTCGCGTAGATAAAGGTTTGCCTTTAAAAGACCCGGTTTATATCAGTACCAAGAAGGACAAAAAGTATGCAGAACTAGCAGCACACTTTAAATCAAATGTTGACTTTAATCTTCTTAAAGAAATCATCGGTATAGAGGATCACACCTTATGAAATTATGGCTAAAAGGATTATTAATTAATTTACAATTTTTCACTGCTATTCCGATTCCTCTCCAATTACCGATGGATAATAAGCATTTAAATGGCGCGATTAAAACGTTTCCATTGTTAGGTATCATACAAGGTGTCATCTATGCGCTTATATTTTATTTGTTATTAATGATTTCTCCTTTTTCGCCATTAGCATCTGCCATTTTTCTTTGGGTGACATTAATCGTTGTCACAGGAGGGATTCATTTAGACGGTTGGATGGATGCAAGTGATGCATACTTTTCCTATGGTGATCGACAAAAGCGACTAGAAGTGATGAAGGATCCAAGAGTGGGTGCTTTTGGTGTGCTATCGGTCATTCTCTTATTAGGTACAAAACTATTTTTTATTTATGAAATTGCTATTAAGTTAGAAAGCACATCTGTTTTCTTTTTTATTGCTTGTATTCCTTTTTTTAGTCGTATGGTCATGGGCATGATGCTAGTGAAGGTGAAGACAGCAAAAAATAGTGGGTTAGGTAAAATGTTTCAGGATGCAGCTACTTCGAGAAGTGTTGTGATATATGGTGTATATATTTTACTAGTTGCTATAGGGCTGTTCTTCTTTTTTCCTTCCCTTTTATTCGGATTTACTTGCATGTTAATCATTTCATTATGCTTATTTATGATCATGAAACAAAAAAGCGTAGGTTGGTTTGGGGGCACAACAGGTGATGTCATTGGTGCATGTGTGGAAGGAGTGGAATGGAGTTTATGGATGGTTCTTTGGTTATCACATTATTTCGTCATGGGATGACAGAGGCCAATAGGAGGAAAGCCTATCTAGGTTGGAGTGATTCTCCGCTTGTTTCGGCGAAAGCTATCGTCCCAATCGTCCCACCTTGCGATATCATTGTAACAAGTGATTTAGGTAGATGTATTGAAACGAGTAAGCAATTATTTCCTGATGAACCACTTGTCTTGATGAGTGATTTGAGAGAACTTAACTTCGGTGAATGGGAAGGCTGTACGTATGAGCAATTAAAGAATCATCAACCATATCGAAAGTGGTTAAATCATTGGCAAACATTATCACCCCCTAATGGTGAAAGTTATAGTGAATTTAGTCAACGACTTGATCACGCGTGGGACTCGTTAGTAGCAGAAGCGCTGAGGAAAGCAATTTCAACAATGGCGATTGTCACGCACGGTGGAGTGATCCGCCATATATTACATACGAAAGTGAAAAATAAAAAAGCTTTTTGGGACTGGAAGATTCCTTATAGTGGAGGCTATCAAATCGATGTTAAATTGAAAGGGGGAGAGGTTATATGCACTTTGTTACAGGAGGAGCCTATAACGGAAAGGGAGAATGGGTAGAAAAACAATATGGTATTCACCGAGCAAGCCATTTCTGGTATTCCGCCTACCGTAGTTCATCACCACCTGAAGTAGAAAAATTTACAGATATTGATGGTGTAATTGTATGGGAAGGAATAGAATATTGGGTAAAGGATGTATTAACTTACAGTGGTGAAGAGGAGATACAACAAAGAGTACAGCAACTCCTCGTTGATTTTGCAGCATGGGAAAACAGCAGACGTACACGCAAGGTCATCTTAATTGGTACGGATATAACAAAGGGCATTGTACCAGTAGAAGAAAAAGATCGACTTTTACGCGATGTTTGCGGACGAGTGTATCAAAAAATGGCAAAACAGGCAACGCAAATGGATATTATTTGGTATGGTATAGCACAGAAAATTAAATAAGGGAGTGGGCGATTAGATGAGAATTTATACGAGAACAGGAGATAAAGGAAAAACGAGCATTATTGGCGGCAGAGTAGAAAAGGACGATATACGTGTTGAAGCCTATGGTACAGTTGATGAAGTCAATTGTTTTGTCGGTCAGGCTGTAACTGAGTTGGATCAAGCAAAATTCGCAGACGTCTTGGATGATTTAGAGAAGATACAACATGAACTTTTTGACTGTGGTGGAGACTTAGCAAACGTAACAAAGACACGTGAACTGAAGCTAAAACAAGAGTCCATTGATTATTTAGAAGAGAGAATTGATGTGTTTATTGCAGAAGCACCGGAATTAGAACGTTTCATCTTACCAGGAGGTGCCAAGGCATCTGCTTCTATCCACATAGCAAGAACCGTCACAAGAAGAGCAGAAAGATTAGTCGTATCACTTAAGAAAACAGATGATACTGTTCCAGATGTAGCTGTTATGTTTTTAAATCGCTTATCTGATTACTTTTTTGCATTAGCCCGCGTCATCAACTTTCGCTTAGGGAATCCGGATGTAGAATATGTACGTAGTGCGAAAGTGTTCCGTGGGGGTAAAAGAAAAGGGGAATAAGTGATGGGTCTTTTGAAAGGAATTAAAATAACATGGCTAAGTGTTTTTGTTGCCCTATCGGTGATTGGTGCAGCAATTAAGATTCCAGCTGGGATTGTCACTAGTGTGGCACTAGATTCATTTCCTGCGCTACTTGCTAGTGCCTTATTAGGAGGTCCGGCTGGTGCAATCGTTGGAGGGACGGGTCATTTATTGTCAGCACTATTAGGTGGGTTGCCAATGGGGCCCTTTCATTTGGTAGTAGCGATTGAAATGGCCATTCTAAGTTATATATTTGCATTATTTTACCGCAATGGACATAGATGGATTGCTTCTATTCTCTTTGTACTTGGAAACTCGTTTGCTGCCCCACTTCCATTTCTTTTTATTATGGGGGAAGCGTTTTATTTGGCACTCGTACCTTCGCTTTTAGTTGGTTCTATTTTTAACGTAGCTATAGCGCTTATCCTCATTCCAAGATTGGCAAAAATCATACAACCTGTAAAAACATCCATGGAAAATACCAAATGAGAGATGTGCTAGTGATTCCATATAACAAGGAAGAATCACTTGTCATAGCAAGTGATAATAGCGGTGGTATTGGATTAAAGCATGAGGATTTAATTAAAGTTTCTTATGAGGATGTCGCTTATTATGCTTTAAGGGTATCGATGATGGAATGTATAGCTATAGGTGCAACGCCCTTAGCGATAATTTTACAGAATTTTTCTGGAGATCAAGTGTGGCAATCATTAGTAACAGGAATTGAAAAGGGCTTGCTGGAACTAGGCCTAACCGATTTATCTATAACAGGAAGTACAGAAAGTAACTTTGAGTTGAAGCAATCTGCAACAGCTGTATCTGTTATGGGAAAAATACATGCGAGTAAAGATATTCATACGATAGAGTTTACAGAAGAAAATCAGATAGCAGTTATCGGTAGACCGTTAGTAGGAGAAGCCGTCATTCATGATGCTCTACATATAGCTCCGCTAGCGCTATGTTCAAAACTCGCCAATATGGAAAAAGTGACAGTCATGCCTGTTGGCTCTAAAGGGATATTAGCTGAGTTAAATCAATTATTTGAGGATCGTGTCTTTGCCCTAACTGATATCACTTGCGAATTAGACTTACTCGCTTCTTCAGGTCCTGCAACCTGTTTCATTATTAGTTACACACTTGCGAATGAACAGAAAATAAAAGAAATGGCTACTGGTTATTTTTATCCTGTAAAGGTGAAGGAATGAGTTTAACTGTTTTTATAACAAGGCACGAGCAAACGGAATGGAATATAGAGAAGAGAATGCAAGGTCGATTAAACTCTCCTTTAACTGACAAAGGTAAGCAAGATGCTTTAAAACTTGGCCAGAGATTAGCGCAAACAAAATTTACAAAGGTTTTCTCCTCTCCAAGTGGTCGAGCATTAGAAACAGCACAAATCATTACAAATGGGGAAGCGATTGTTAAAGATGAGCGATTGATGGAGATTATGCTTGGGGAGTGGCAAGGGAAAACTGAAGAGGAAATTTGGGAGAATGATCCTTTATTATTTGCGCAATATTGGCAACACCCTAATGAATATGACAACCCATACGGTGAAAGCTTTCAAAATGTGATTGATCGCTTGCGTGCCTTTCTAGCAGAATTAACTTTAACCACAAGTGGGAACGTGTTAGTGGTCACTCATGGTGTCGCATTGAGAGCTATTTACTCTATTTGTCGCATCCTGCCAGTTCATCAATTTTGGAACGGCGCGCCAGATATTGAGGGAACAAGTTTAACAATCCTTACCTATGAATCGCAGCGTTTTCAAATTGTGAAAGAAGCATGTACGGCACATTGCCAATAACTGGCGTGCGGATGCTTCTTTTTACTTTGACAGTAGTCAATGTGGCATGGTTAGAAAGTGAATATACATAAAGGTGGTAGGTCTTTTGATTGATTTTATTTACCTAATGGCAAATCGTACGATTGTAATCGAAACGATGCGATGATTAATCTTGCCATTTATTTTAGCTAGTATAAAATATATAAATGAGGTAAAATGGGCTGGCAATCATTTGTCCTATTTAGTGAATGATACCTAATGTCAGTTCGTTAAAAAAGAAAATTTTTTATTATATATAGATAACGATTACAGATATTAATCTTTTTGTAATAGAAAACTAGAGCTTTTGTAACATAATGTTAACAGAGAAGTAAGTGAAAAAAAGTATAATAGTGGTATATCAGTAGGTAGAACAACTTCAAAGAACTTAGCATCTATATTGATGCTATCTATAGGTTGTAGCAGGAATGAAGGATATATTATTAAATATTTCAGGATAATGGGAATTAGGTCTTTATATCCTGACATGAGTTCATCTCATTGCCATTAATAGTCGATATGAGGACAATCTCCAATGACGATATCACTTTTTTTAAGAGAGAAATGGCTATTTTTTAATTGAAGTAAGCTCCTTTTCCCATGGTTATACATACATATACTTTTATAGGCATTTATCTTGTTGAAACATTTACTCTCTTATTTTATAAAGTGGTAAAATAAATATAAGTTACTTGTTAAAATTGGAGGTTTTATTGATGACAATTAAGATCGGACTTTTGTACGGTGGGAAATCTGCTGAACATCATGTTTCTATGCAGACAGCGCTTGCCGTGATTAAAGCATTAAACACAAATAAATTTGATATTTATCCTATTTATATTTCGGAAGAAGGTCAATGGATCAAGGGGCAACAACTTACTGGGCCCGTGGAGACAGTGAAAGAATTATCTTTTTCAGAAGGCCAACAGCTATCACCTTTAGCGTTAGCACCAACCCTTTTTGAGTCACAAGAAAGTCGACCTTTTGATGTGATTTTTCCTTTATTGCATGGTCCAAATGGGGAAGATGGAACGGTTCAAGGAATGCTTGAGCTTTTGAATTTACCATATGTCGGAAATGGCGTCCTTTCTTCTTCAGCAGGAATGGATAAAGTGATCATGAAAAATATCTTTGCTCAAGCTGGATTAAACCAAGTTGATTATGTTTGGTACCTTCGAGGGGAATGGGAAACTGCGGAAGAGGATGCTTATCGCAAAGTAGAAGATACCATCGGATACCCGTGCTTTGTTAAGCCAGCAAATTTAGGCTCAAGTGTAGGGATTAGCAAATGTATGAATCGTAGTGAGCTCCATGAGGCATTCGTTGAAGCATTTAAATACGACCGTAAAATTATTATCGAACAAGGTGTAGATGCAAGAGAGATTGAACTAGGTGTAGTGGGAAATGATTATCCTGAGTGCTCTGTTGCCGGTGAAATTATTCCGAAAGATAAAAACTTCTACGATTATACGGCAAAATATGAAGATGGGAATACAATTTTAATGATTCCTGCTGATGTTACTGAAGCTGAATATAGCGAATTAGAAGCGATGGCAATTAAAGCCTTTAAAGCATTAGATTGTTCGGGACTTGTTAGAGCGGATTTCTTCTTAACAAAGGAAGGAAAAGTCTATATAAATGAAGTGAACACAATGCCAGGCTTTACACCATACAGTATGTTCCCATTACTTTGGAAGCATTCAGGTGTTGAATATCCAGCCCTTATTGAACGTCTTGTCAACTTAGCAATTGAAAGACATCAAGAAAAACAAAAAATTAAGCATACAAAGTAACTGTAAGCGGAACAGCTAAGCTGTAACGTATACAGTTACATAGAAAGATAGGCTTTGCACCCCGCAGTGCACCTGTCAAAAAGGAGGCAGGAAAAGTTGATTAAGAGAACCTTGAATGATATAGCAGAAATGATTCAAATAGAGAATGATCTTTCACCATACGGAAAAAAAGAAATTCAAGGTGTAAGTATAAATTCTCGTGAGATTACTCCAGGACAACTATTTATACCCTTTAAAGGAGAGCGAACAGATGGGCATCAGTATGTGTCGGATGCTATCGAAAAAGGAGCTGCGGCTGCTTTTTGGCAAGAGGATGTACCAAATCCACCGACTCACTTACCCATTATCATCGTTAAAGATACGTTAACTGCATTACAAGAGCTGGCAAGAGCCTATCGTAATCAGTTAAGTATAAAAGTGGTAGGGATTACTGGTAGCAATGGTAAAACGACGACAAAGGATATGATGGCGAATCTTTTAGCGTTGAAATATAAAGTCCAAAAAACCGAAGGCAATTATAATAATCATATCGGTCTTCCGCTTACCATCTTAGCGCTAGAAGAAACAACAGAGGTAGCTGTATTAGAGATGGGTATGAGTGGTAAAGGTGAAATTGACTTTCTAACTAAGCTAGCACGCCCTGATGCAACGATTATTACCAATATCGGTGAATCACATCTACAAGATTTAGGCTCAAGAGAAGGAATTGCTGAAGCAAAGCTTGAGATTATAAATGGCTTAAAGTCAGATGGATTGATGGTATACATGGGGGATGAACCCCTTTTAAGAAATTACTTTGATTCATATGAAGGGCAAGCTACGGTTAAAACCTTTGGAAGAACCGAACAAAATGACCTATATCCTGTGAATATCCAACAATTAGACAACGGTAGTAAGTTTCAGGTCAATGCGAGCGAAGTAGAATTCACTTTACCTATTTTAGGTATGCATAATGTCTTAAATGCTCTATCAGCTATGATTGTTGCACAACATTTTAATGTGTCATTTGCGGAAATGGAAGCAGGATTAGTGAAAGTGAGACTGACAAATATGAGGATGGAAATACTACAGGGTCAAAATGGCGAGAAAATAATTAACGATGCATACAATGCAAGCCCTACTTCAACGCAAGCTTCGATAGAATTATTAGCGAATTTACCAGGATATAAGAAGAAAATACTTGTTCTAGGTGATATGTTGGAATTAGGGGCAGATGAAGAGAGATTTCATGAAGAAATTGGGTTATCCATCTGTGCGGAAAACATCGATGCCGTATTTACCTATGGTCGATTAGGACACTTAATTGCAAAGGGAGCCAAGGAAGTATTGTCTGAAGACCGTGTATTTGCTTTTGATGAAAAGGCGCCATTAATTGAAGAACTAAAAAAACATGTCAATGATGAAACAATTGTACTCGTTAAGGCTTCTAGAGGAATGAAGTTAGAAGAAGTCGTTGAGGGATTGCAATAATACTATACTAAAATTCAAAAAACCTTATTGTTTCACATGGAACATAAGGTTTTTTCTATCTTTTGAATTATATTATAATAATTAACATTTTTTGCGTTGTGAGGATTTAATTTTCCGTATAGAGGGTAAAAAATAAACTAGATGTTTATGTTAAAGTTGATAAGCTGTTCAATAGCCTGATAAATTTACCATTGGCGGTGTAAAAGATGATTGGATGTTTATGCATACATGGATTTACAGGTGCACCTTATGAAGTCGCCCCATTGGCGAATTATATAAAGGAACATACGGATTGGGAAATAGCGGTTCCAACATTACCTGGCCATGGAGAAAAGCAGTCCTTAAAGGGGATTGTATTTCAAAAATGGATCAATCATGCAGAGGAAGAATTAAAAAACTTACTAGAAAAATGCGAAGTTGTTTATATAATTGGATTCTCCATGGGAGGCATGATTGCTAGTGAATTAGCGGTAAAATACCCGGTAGCGAAACTGGTTTTACTTAGTGCAGCTGCCTACTATTTAAATCCTAGACAAATTTTCCTTGATATTAAAGGGTTATTAAGAGAAGGACTTCAAGGCACAAGAATAACGCAAAATCCATTATTTATACATTACAAACAAAAGATCAGCTCCACGCCGTTTGCTGCAGCTAGGCAGTTCCAAAAGCTAGTAGCGACGGTTCGCCCACGATTAAAAGAAGTGAAGGTTCCAACTTTCATCGCTCAAGGAGAAGATGATGGCATCGTTCCTGTACGCAGTGCAGATTATCTTTATAAACACATCACCTCAGAACAGAAACACAAAATTATTATTAAACGGTCAAAACATTTAATTTGTCATTGTGATGAAAGTGAGCACCTGTTTAAAGAAGTACTTCAATTTCTTTCATAACCTTTTAGTTAAGGCGATTTTCTTCAAATGAACTCTCTTTTGTCAATTGTTTATTTTTATACTACTGTCATACTATGTCCTGCTAAAGCATTGCAAATCATGCGTTGAGATGGTAATATATACAACAAAGTGTCAACAGGAACTCCATTGAAACCCGGACATACTCCACTGGTAGGAGAATGTCTTTTTTCATTACATGTCTGAATAAAAATTTCTATTTGTAATTGTTCGTTAGATTTAGGATGCGGAAGTCATCATACATTTATTTTTTTATACAAATAAGCATAGCAATTCATGCATTGGTAATAAATTCTCCCTCATCCTCTCTATAGTGGGTTTCTCTTAAATCGTTGTAATTATAACAACTTTGATTGGGGAAATTTCCTGCCTACTTGATGAAATAAAATATTTTTCAAAGAACAGAAGGAGATTGGATACATTGACTAAGTTTCAAGATTTGGGTATAAGCCCTGAAACAATGAAGTCTCTTAAGAGAATGGGGTTTGAAGAGGCAACTCCGATTCAAGCAGAGACGATTCCTTTAAGCTTGCAGAATAAGGACTTAATTGGACAAGCACAAACAGGTACAGGTAAAACAGCTGCTTTTGGTATTCCTATGATTGACCATATTGACTATAATGATAGTTTTATTCAAGGTTTAGTCATCGCGCCGACAAGAGAATTAGCCATTCAAGTGTCAGAGGAATTATACAAACTCGGTTTTGGGAAAAGAACGAGAGTGTTATCGATTTATGGTGGCCAAGATATTAACCGTCAAATACGAGCGTTAAAAAATCGTCCTCATATTATTGTCGGTACACCTGGAAGAATTCTTGATCATATTAATCGAAAAACACTAAAATTAGATCATGTCAAAAAAGTGATTTTAGACGAAGCTGATGAAATGTTAAATATGGGCTTTATTGATGATATTGAAAAAATCTTATCAAGTGTCCCAGAAGAGAAGCATACTTTACTCTTCTCTGCGACGATGCCACCAGCCATTCAACGTATTGCTGAACGGTTTATGAAAGAGCCACAAATCGTTCGAGTAAAAGCGAAGGAAATGACTGTACCACTCATTGAGCAATATTATATTGAAGTACAAGAAAAAAATAAATTTGATGTGTTAACAAGACTGCTTGATATTCAATCACCAGAACTTGCGATTGTTTTCGGACGTACGAAAAGAAGGGTTGATGAACTTTCTGAAGCCTTAAGTTTAAGAGGTTACAATGCAGAAGGAATACATGGTGACTTGAGCCAGGCTAAACGTATGTCTGTCCTTCGTAAGTTTAAAGAAGGGTCCATTGATGTCCTTGTCGCAACAGATGTAGCAGCTCGTGGATTAGATATTTCTGGTGTTACACATGTGTATAACTTTGATATACCACAAGATCCGGAAAGTTATGTTCACCGTATTGGTCGAACAGGTCGTGCTGGTAAAGAAGGAATGGCCATGACATTTATTAACCCACGTGAGAAATCATACTTACGTATCGTTGAAAAAACAACGAAAAAGAAAATGGAAAGAATGGCTGCTCCGACGTTAGATCAAGCATTAGAGGGGCAACAAAAGGCTGTTGCAGAAAAAGTCGAGCAAATCATTGAGGATAATCATCTTCAATATTATCAACAATCTGCACAACAATTACTTGAACACCACGACGCAACAACGGTAGTTCAAGCATTGTTGAAGCTCATGATCAAAGAACCGGACACGACTCCGGTAACACTAACAGAAGAGAAACCTTTACCGGCTAAACGAGACAGAAGATCCACAGATAGAAGTAACCGTCCTAGAGGTGGGTATAGCCCGAAAGGAAGACAAAGTAACTCCTATCGCTCCCGTGATGGTAAACCTTCAGGTAAAAGGAATTATCAAGGAAATAAGAAAACAAATGCAAATAGCTATAGATAATATATTGGGAGAACCGAGCATTGAAATGAAGCTCGGTTCTTTTGTGTTATGTAGACATGTAGCAAAAGGGGTCTGTGGTGGAAGAAAATGAAAAGTCCATATAAAACTTATAGACGTTAAACTAGATGTGTTTTTATCTATAGTATTTGCTGCTGCTTCAGTATAATGGTTAATAGGATGCCAGATAAATTTAAGATGAGGTGAACGGCAGTATGATTAAAGGTTTGAACCATATGTTATTCTCTGTTTCTGATTTAGACCGTTCTATTGCTTTTTATGAGAAGGTTTTTGTAGCTAAGTTGCTTGTAAAAGGGAGAACGACAGCATATTTTGATTGTCAAGGCATGTGGATTGCCCTTAATGAAGAAAAAGACATACCTCGTCAGGAGATTGCCCAATCTTATACTCATATTGCGTTTTCTATTGATGAAGATGATTTTGAAAGTAGTTATCAACGCTTACAAGACTTAAAAGTGAATATTTTATCAGGCCGCATAAGGGACAAAAAAGATAAGCGCTCGATTTATTTTACTGACCCGGATGGTCATAAATTTGAGTTCCATACGGGTAACTTACAAGATCGATTAGCCTACTACCGACAAGATAAAGATCATATGACATTTTATAAGTAAATGAAGTAGATAGGTAAGGGATTAATCAACTTCACTCTAATTGAAACCTTTTCTTTAGATTATCGTATAGAAATAATAAATAAGAATGAAAAAATATCCAAGTTTTTACTGAGAAATAGTATGGCTTTCATGTATACTATAGTTGTTCAATAAGGAATTTTAGGGGGTTTACATATATGTTATCGAAGCCGCAAAAGCGTATTTCTAAACGGGGTCTGACTGTTTGGAAAATATCTGGTGCACTACATTCCCTTATCCCATTTGTATTGGCAATTGGCGCTATTGTTTTAACATTCATTTTTGATTGGCCGATGTGGATAATTGGTGTTGCATTAATTATATTTGCTCTTTATGCCTATTTAGCGATTAAAGTTTTTCCGACTGTGCGGTGGAAAAGGTGGCGCTATGAAGTGAGAGAGAATGAAATAGAACTACAGCATGGAATATTTATCATTAAACGTACACTCGTCCCAATGATTAGAGTACAGCATGTAGATACTCACCAAGGACCTATTCTTCGAAAATATAAACTAGCTACCGTGACGGTTTCAACTGCGGCAACTGTTCATGAAATACCCGCATTAGATCTAGAAGAAGCAGAAGAACTGCGATTTTTTATATCTAACTTAGCAAGGGTGGCTGTAGATGATGTCTGAGCCGAGAAGACTTCATCCGATTGCAGCCGTATCAAATGTACTGAAAACATTAAAGGACTCCATTATTCCCATTTTAATTATTGTCGTATTTGGTAATAGTGAAGGGAAGATTCAGCTTTTTATTACAATAGGTATTATTGCTCTTATTCTTATATCCGGTATTCTTACTTGGCTTCGTTTTACCTACAGAATAGAAGAGGGAGAATTACGAATTGAATCAGGGTTAATTATTCGGAAAAAAAGATATATCCCTTTCGAAAGAATCCAAAGTCTTGATTTATCAGAAGGTATTTTACAAAGACCTTTTGGTTTAGTGAAAATGACCATTGAAACAGCTGGTTCAGGACTAGAGGCAGAAGCTATATTGACTGCTATTTCTAAAAATGAGGCACAGCAGATTCAAGATATCCTATCACAATCTAAAAATGCACATATAGAGTTAGATGAGCAAATCGAAACAGAACAAAAAGAGGAACAAATACTTTACCAAATTAAACCTGGAGAGTTGATTTTACTTTCTTCGACCTCTGGGGGAGTAGGTGTTGTGATATCAGCTGTCTTTGCCTTTTTATCACAATTTGCTGAAGTCATTCCTTATGAGAAGATATTTGATGAATTGAGTGTCTTTATTACAGGTGGTGTTATGCTCATCAGTTTAATGGTTTTCCTTGGTTTCGTTCTTGCTTGGCTTATTGCTCTCATTGGATCAGTGTTAAAGTATGCTAATTTCACTGTAAGAAAAGTGGGAGAAGAATTAGTTATTACCCGCGGTCTATTGGAGAAGAAGCAACTAACGATTCCCTTACATCGGATTCAAGCATTAAGGATAAATGAGAATCCAGTTCGACAAGCGATTGGCTATGCATCTGTTTACCTTGAGAGTGCAGGTGGGTCATTAAAGGATGCGGATAGCTCGAAAGTGATGCTGTTACCGATCATTAAGAGAAACCGAATTCGCGAGAAGATAGAAACTGGACTAAATGATTACCAATTGACAGATATGTTTGTTCCAGCACCAAAAAGGGCTTTACGAAGATACATATTGAGAGGATTATTTATCTCTGTTCCAGTCGCAGTTATCCTTCTTTATTTCTTCTCAGTGTGGGGTTTATTTAGTTTAGTGTTCGTTGGATTGATGCTTATTTTATCTTATTACCGTTATAAAGCAGCTGGTTGGACGATTATAGGAAATCAACTCGTTCTTCGTTCACGATTTATTTCTAAAACAACTGTTTATTTGAGGAAGAATAGAACACAATCAATTTCAATGAAAGAAACGTATTTTCAGAAGCAAAATCAGTTAGCTACTATTTCTGCTAAGGCTATGTCTGGTTCAGGTGCAACTGGAGGAGATGTAGTTGACCTAGAAGTAGAAGATGTATTATCTATATACAAGTGGTATTCTTATACTCCTGAGAATACAGAATGAGAAACACAAATCCGAACATAAATTGTTCGGATTTGCTGTTTGTTTGAACGATTTCATTAACGTGACAATAGACCGATAATGGCAAGAAGAATAATGCCCCCAAAGATAATAATGGTTGATAGGGGGACACCTTTTAATCGTCTAGCTGAAGATTTCCATTGGTTTGTTGGTCTCGTTGCACCATATCCAGCTTTTAATTTCGTTTTAATCATTGCTGAACCAGTGAGGAAACCTGCTAATAGACCAAATAGATGGGCAATCACATTTACATTCGCTTGCAAGAAGGTCATAATTACACCAATAACTGTGATGGCAAGAATGAGCTGAGTATTTTGCTGTGAAAGTAAATCTCTGCGGTACACAATAATAGCAATAAAGAAACCGAAGATACCATAAATCGCCCCGCTCGCGCCAACGTGAATATATGTTAACGGTTCAAGGATGAGTGTTGCGATATTCGCGCCAATACCAGCTAGGAAGTAAACAAGGAGGAAACGCCCCTTGCCAATTGCTCTCTCAAGTGGGGGTCCAAATAACACAAGCGAGAAGCAATTAAATAAAAGGTGAGCAAATCCGCTATGCATGAAGATAGGTGTAACAAGTCGCCATAACTCCCCTTGCATAATATAAATATTAATACCTGCAAAATGCGCCATTAACCAATTGGTTGGTAGGATGGGCAAAACAGTAAGTAAATACAATACAATATTAATAGCGATAATAGAAGTAACGATGGGATAGAAGCGAATAAATTCTCTAAAGCTTTCTGTCCTGATAAACAATAATTGACTCCTCCTAAAATGTTCTCATACATTAAATATACTATAGTTTGTTTTATGCAGCATTTATTTTATTTAGAAGATGGTGATTAGAATGATTAAAGGCATTGGTATCGATATGATTGAAATACAGAGAATTAAACAATTAGTAAAAAGAAAAGAACGGTTTGTCGAACGTATTTTAACAACAAGCGAAAAAAAGAAATATGAGACTCTAACTGGGCATAGAAAAATAGAATATTTAGCAGGGAGATTTGCTGCGAAAGAAGCCTTTGCTAAAGCGAAAGGAACAGGCATCGGACAATCACTTTCGTTTCTAGATATTGAAACAGCTAACCATACGACTGGACAACCGATAATTGTTCGTCCGGTTGATGGCTGTCTTGTACACTTATCTATTTCCCATAGTAGAGAGTATGCCATTGCTCAAGTGATAATTGAAAAAGAGTAGTATTCATTAGGACAGGAAGTAAAGTTGATTATAGCTACTATTCCTAATAAACGCCTGTAATTAATTACATACAAATCATCCCCAGGCTCGAAAAAATATTCTTGATCTATTAGAAGGTCTGGAATAATCTTTGAGGTTGTCTCATATATTCAATAGTGCAATGGAGGAGACAAGGCCACGGAAGCGTTTGATTGCACTGTTGATTATAAGAAAAAGGGGTTGAAGGAATGAAGAAGAAGTTTTTCTGGCTACTCATGGGACTGGCCATAACTGTCACACTAGCTGCATGTGGGACAAAATCCCAGGAGGATGTGACAAAAGATTTATCGAGCAAACTAGAATCATTAAAAAGCTATAAGGCGGAAGCGAAAATGACGCTGCAAACAGGTTCCGAGCCGCAATCCTATGATATAGAAATATGGCATAAGAACCCGGAATTTTATCGTGTGGCACTTAAAAACACTGAAAAAGATCAAAGTCAAATGATCTTAAAGAACAAAGAAGGTGTGTTTGTTCTTACGCCAGCTTTGAATAAAAGTTTTCGCTTCCAAAGTGACTGGCCAAACAATAGTAGTCAAGCGTACCTTTATGAGTCATTAATTGAAGATATTCAAAATGATAAGGAAGCAAAATTTAAAGCAACGGAAGATCATTATGTTTATGAAACAAAAACGAGTTATCAAAACAATCAAATGCTACCTCTCCAAGAGATTACCTTGAATAAATCGGATCTATCTCCAGTTAGTGTAAAGGTAATGGATGCAGAAAGAACACCAGTTGTGACGGTAGATTTCTCCAATGTGAAATTTAATGAAGAACTAGATAATAAAGATTTCGATACGAAGAAAAATATGACAGGTGCGCAGTTAGAATTCCCAGTCATGGCTGAAGTAGCAGAAGAAGAAGATTTCACTGTCTTCTATCCAGAATCGCTACCTGAAGTTGAACTTGTTTCTGAAAAAGAAGTAGAAACAGAAGAAGGTAAACGTGTCATTCTAACCTATGAAGGTGAAGACAAATCATTCACAATGATTCAAGAGAAGGCTGTTATTGTTCAAACCTCTGGTGGTGAAGAGGCGATGATGAATGGTGACCCTGTTGACCTTGGCTTCACGGTAGGAGCCGTATCAGATAATATGGTATCCTGGACGCAAAATGGCGTGGATTATATGATTGCATCGACAAACCTATCGAAAGAAGAAATGATCCAAATTGCACAGTCTGTACAAGGGGAAGTTGTAAAATAAATATAGATAAATAAACCCGAGGTAGATTCCTCGGGTTTCTTTGCGTTGTTTGCGGTTTCTACGGATGATAATTTTGCCAATATTAACGCCATATCATCTAGATTAATTGGTAATCAAAGGTAACTTTAAGTTACCATGTTTAACATACTTCTTAAATTACATCTTACACTGCTTTTACTTCACTTGGTCTAAGAAGAAAGTTTGTCTTTTCTGTTATACGTTAATGTGACATAATCAAATAATAGAAGGAAAAGTATAAAGAGGAAGTGGACGGTATGAATCAACAGGTCCCATATTTTCGTGATACTTGGGCAGAGATAAATTTGGATTATATCACATATAATGTAGAGTCAATGATTAAACATATTGGAGAAGAAGCAGAGTTGTTTGCAGTTGTGAAGGCAAATGCATATGGCCATGGAGATATAGAGGTAGCCAAGACAGCTCTAAAGGCTGGTGCCACATACTTAGCGGTGGCGACATTGGATGAGGCTTTTGCTCTTAGAAATAAAGGGATTGACGCTCCGATATTAGTTTTAGGGCTCACACGACCAGAGGATGCTGGGTTAGCCGAACAAGCAGCAATTACTTTAACTGTTTGCCAAGCTGAGTGGCTGAAGAAAGCTGCACCATTCATAAGTAAAGAAGTAAAAGTTCATGTGAAAATGGACTCGGGGATGGGTAGATTAGGGATTAAATCAAAAGAAGAATGGGGAATATTTCAATACCAACTACAGCAAGGAAAGTTCCATGTTGAAGGAGTTTTCACGCATTTTGCGACAGCAGATGAACTTGAGACATCCTATTTTAATGAACAGTTAAGCACCTTTAATGAAATGATAAGCTGGATGGATGAACAACCAAGATATATTCATGCTAGTAATAGTGCAGCTGGCATGAGACATCCTGAGGCGAAATTTAATGCAGTTAGATTTGGGATTTCAATGTATGGCATGTCACCATCTTCTGAAATTAAAAATCATTTACCTTTTAAATTAAAAGAGGCGTTTTCACTTCACACGAAAATTGTTCATGTGAAAAAATTGCAACCGGGCGAGAAAGTGAGTTACGGAGCAACGTACGAAGCTGAAAAAGAGGAATCAATTGGTACCTTGCCAATCGGATATGCGGACGGGTGGATTAGGAGGTTAGCAACACAAGAGGTCCTTGTTAATGGAAGAAGAGTAAGTATTGTCGGCAGAATTTGTATGGACCAATGCATGATTCGTATTAGTGAGGAAGAGCAAATTGGAGATGTCGTTACGTTAATCGGGACTCAAAATAATCAGACCATCTCTGTAGATGACATAGCTAACACACTTGAAACAATTAATTATGAGGTAACTTGCCAAATAGGTATGCGCATACCAAGAATCTATATGCAGGATCAAACAAAAATTTCTACAAGAAATGGGATTCTTTAATGCATATCAATGAACATGTTGGTAGATAATAGTTATTAATAATTTGGGAAATTATCACTGAAATTCCTAGGAAGACATTGAAAGAAAATGCAACTGTTTTTATGGATAATTTCTTACTAAATAAAAAACCCCCTTTGCAGCCTAAGAGAATAATGGTAATATGAAAATTGGTAGATATAAAAAATATGGTGTGTAGTGATGGTGGAGGTGTATGTTTGTGTCTGAATCCAGCGCAACAACAGAAATAGTGGTGAAGCTGCCGCAACATCTATTAACGGAATTAGATGGTTATGCGAAGCAAGAGAACGTAAACAGAAGTGAGTTTATTTATCAAGCAACGAAAATGTATTTGCGTGAACGGAAGAAAAGACATATTCGTGAGTCCATGAGACGTGGTTACATGGAAATGGCAAAATTAAACTTGACGATAGCATCTGAAGCATTTCAAGCGGAATACGAGGCAGAAAACGCAGTTGAACGTCTTGTAAGCGGAGGCTGATCCTTTGATTGTTAAACGTGGTGACGTTTATTTTGCAGACCTATCCCCAGTTGTTGGCTCAGAACAAGGCGGTGTCCGTCCAGTACTTGTTATACAAAACGACATCGGGAATCGGTTTAGTCCCACAGTAATCATCGCAGCAATTACCGCTCAGATTCAAAAAGCAAAGCTGCCTACTCACGTTGAAATTGATGCGAAGCGATATGCTTTTGAAAGAGATTCAGTAATATTGTTAGAACAAATTCGTACAATTGATAAGCAGAGATTAACCGATAAAATCACCCATCTTGATGACGAAATGATGGATAAGGTAAATGAAGCCTTACAAGTCAGTTTAGGTCTTATAGAATTTTAGAAAACGCTCAAAAAAGTTGGGGCGTTTTTTTATATGCTTCCTAATCTTAAACAAGTCCATTTATTGTAATGATAGGACTTATTAATATATGTAATACACTTATTGAAACGGGCTTAAACTTTAAATCCCCCAATTTTATATTTGAGATATTATTCTGAACAAAAAGAAATAAAAGGAATTTAATGTTTTAGGTTTGATAATAAGCAAAAAAGGGTACACACTTAATTTGGATATATTGTTAAAGACGTTTCAAATAGAAAGCGTTATAATATAAGGCAATAGTTGTAGATTTTTGCTGGATTTTTTACAATCATGTAGATTTTTTTACAATCAATGATAATAAGGAAAAACTAACCAATAGATGTGCTAGTATAGGAGGTAAGGGAAGACAAATGACTTTGAAATATATTCAACACAATAAAGAAGATATTTTTAAAGAATGGTTGAACCGATTAAAAGAGGATTCTGACGAAACAATTACCAATGTCATCCTAGATCAAAACTTCGAGACATATGGAAGAGAGTTAGTGGAGCTCGCTATCTTGAAAATTTCTGGCAAAAAGGACGAGTATGAGCGTCAATCAGAGAATTTTTCAGATAGAATTGTCAGTTTAGGCTGGCCTCTACGTTTTGTCGTAAATGCTCTAGATGTACTGGGCGATGTTGTATTTGATGAAATGGTCAAAGATAAGTATATTCGTCCAGAGAATGAAGCGAAAGTGATGCATGATTTGAATCATTGGTTAAAAGCGATGAATAGTGAAATAATTAATGATTACACTGTTTCTTGGGAAAGAACGATCGCTAATCAAAAGATTGCATTGCAAGAACTATCGGCACCTTTAATTCCTGTATTTGAAGGCATTACAGTTATGCCATTAATTGGGATGATCGATACAGAACGAGCGAAGCAAATTATGGAAAACCTTCTTCAAGGTGTGGTAAAACATCGTTCAGAAGTTGTCTTGATTGATATTACAGGTGTCCCTGTTGTTGATACAATGGTTGCTCACCATATTATCCAAGCAGCAGATGCAGTCCACTTAGTAGGCGCAAAATGCATGCTTGTAGGTATTCGGTCGGAAATTGCGCAAACGATTGTGAGCCTTGGTATCGACTTAAACCGAATTATTACGAAAAATACAATGAAATCTGGCGTAGAAGCAGCATTGGAAATGACTAAACGTAAAATTGTGCCATTGGAGGGGTGACGTTTTGAGAATTCCGATTTTAAAACTACATGATTGTTTACTTGTTTCTATTCAATGGGAACTAGATGACCAGACGGCACTTCAATTTCAAGAAGACTTGTTAAAGAAAATACATGATACGAGTGCAAATGGTGTTGTAATCGATTTAACATCAATAGATTTTATTGATTCTTTTATCGCTAAAGTATTAGGTGATGTGATTGAAATGTCCCATTTAATGGGTGCTAAAGTTGTCATTACAGGCATTCAACCAGCAGTAGCAATTACGTTAACTGAATTAGGAATCGGTCTGAATAATGTATTGACCGCCCTAGATTTAGAAAAAGGTTTGGAGAAATTACAACAGGAATTGGGGGAATAGCCGAATGGACAACCAATCCTGCGTTAAAATAATCAATGAATGGGATATCGTTTCAGCGCGTCAGCTTGGTAGAAATGTTGCAAAAGAGCTGGGCTTTGGGACGGTTGACCAAGCAAGAATTACAACAGCAATAAGTGAACTTGCGAGAAACATATTCTTATATGCAGGTCAAGGTCAAATTTGTATAGAGAAGCTCTATGAGAATGGCAAAACGGGACTAAGACTATTATCAATTGATAGTGGTCCAGGTATTAAAGATTTGCGCCAAGTAATGGAGGATGGATATTCGACATCGGGCGGACTAGGAGCAGGTCTCCCAGGGGTAAAAAGACTGATGGATGATTTTCAAATAGATTCAAGCCCGGGTGAAGGTACAGATATAAGGGCGATTAAATGGCTCCGTTAGGGGGAACTTGAGATGGATTTCAGACAGAAATTGGAGTCCAAATATAGAGAGATATTAACGAATTATTTAGCTGACCGCTCAGAGCAGGCATTATATCAAGGACAAAAGTTAAGTAGGAATGCAATTGAACGGAACATTCCTCCAGAGGAAATTGTCAGCATCCATAGAAATATTATGGCTGAGATGTTTCCAGAAAAATTTAACGATAGAATGCAGGAGTCTTTTGATATACTGCTTGAAGTGATGGTGGCATATGGTTTTGCTTACCGCGAACACCAAAATTTAAAGCATATTCAACAGGAATTAAGAACCGAAATGGAAATCGCGGCTAATGTGCAAAAAACATTGCTTGGGACAGAGATTCCATGTAAAAAAGACATGGATATTGGAGCAATCAGCGTCCCAGCAAAACATATGAATGGTGATTATTTTAATTTTGTTGAGGATGAAAATAATAGTGTGAGCATCGCAATAGCTGATGTTATTGGAAAAGGGCTACCAGCAGCCCTTTGTATGTCTATGATTAAATATGCTATGGACAGTTTACCAGAAAATCGTAAAACGCCTACTCTGGTGTTGGAGAATCTAAATCGTGTTGTGGAACAAAATGTTGATTTAACGATGTTTATTACGATGTTTTATGGCACATATCATATCGATCATCATATCTTTTCCTATGCCTCTGCTGGGCACGAACCAGGCTTGTTTTATCATGCGGAAACACAGACATTTTCTGAGTTGCCTGCAAAGGGTCTATTATTAGGTATTGAAAAGAACACGAAATATAGAAAGTACGAAAAAGAAGTGATGCCTGGGGATATGATTATTTTGATGTCTGATGGCGTAACTGAATCAAGAACAAAAGAAGGCTTTATTGAAAGAGAAGAATTATTAGCCTTAATTGAGAAAAACATACACTTAAAAGCACAAAATATTGTGCAAAACGTATATAAAGAACTTGAAAAATTACAAGATTTCCAATTAAGGGATGATTTTACTTTAATTATATTAAGAAGAAATGTTTAAGCTAAAATTAAAAGGGTAAATGAGGAGTAACCAGCTATTCCTAAAAGGTGGGCAAAATATGAACATTAATATAGATGTAAATCATAATCAAAATATTACTGAGGTAACTGTAGGTGGAGAGATTGATGTATACACTGCACCAGAATTAAAGAAAGAACTTATTCCGCTTTCTGAAAAAGATAATGTGGAGATGATTGTTGATCTTTCGGGTGTTTCCTATATGGATAGCACCGGCTTAGGTGTTTTTGTAGGACTTTTCAAAAATGTACGTGCGCACGATGGTCAATTTAAAATCATTGGGCTTTCTAGTCGTTTAAAAAGGCTGTTCGAAATTACTGGTCTTGCTGACATTATTGATATCAGCACCAAAATGGAAGGTGAAAAGAAATGACCGAGTCGTACGACTACATTGAGATGAAAATCCCATCGAAGCCGGAATACGTCGGTATTATTAGATTAACCTTATCTGGTATTGCCAGTAGAATGGGATTTAACTATGACGAAATTGAAGATTTGAAGATTGCAACGAGTGAAGCTTGTACAAATGCAGTTCAGCATGCATACAAAAACAACGAAAATGGTGAAGTGCTTGTAGGATTCGGCCTTTATAAAAATAAATTAGAAGTCATGGTTGCGGATGAAGGTGAGAGCTTGGATTTTCAACAAGCAAGAGACAGTGCAGGTCCTTATCAAGCAAATGATTCTGTTGAATTTTTACGAGAAGGAGGATTAGGCCTTTACCTAATAGAAACATTAATGGATGAAGTGAAAATTCATCATCAAAAAGGTGTAACAGTCTTTATGACTAAGTACCTAGAAGGAGAGCAGGTGGAGAGTGATGCAGAAGCAATCTCAACCTAAACAACGATCAAAAGAAGAGATTAATAATCTCATACAACAATATCAATTACATCAGGACGAATACGCACAGGAACAACTTGTTGAACAGTATTACAAATTGGTTGAATCCATCGCACGAAAATACTCTAAAGGTAGACCTTATCACGAAGATATTGTTCAAGTAGGTGTGATTGGACTACTTGGTGCGATTCGTAGATATGACGCTTCTTTTGGCAAAACGTTTGAAGCATTTGCTATTCCGACAATCATCGGTGAGATTAAACGTTTCTTACGGGACAAAACCTGGAGCGTGCATGTACCGAGACGAATAAAAGAATTAGGGCCAAAGATCAAAGCTACGGCGGAAGAATTAACAACTACTTTGCAACGTTCGCCTAAGGTCGAGGAAATTGCGGATGCTCTAGAAGTAACAGAAGAAGAAGTTTTAGAAGCAATGGAGATGGGCAAAAGTTATCAGGCGTTATCAGTTGACCATTCCATTGAAGCTGATTCCGACGGTGGTACTGTTACGCTCCTGGATATTGTCGGTAATGTGGATGATGGCTATGAAAAAGTCAATCAAATGCTCGTACTTGAAAAAGTGTTGCATGTTTTATCAGATCGAGAGAAACAAGTTATCCAGTTTACATTCCTAGAAAATCTAAGCCAAAAAGAAACAGGGGAAAGACTGGATATTTCTCAAATGCATGTATCAAGGCTGCAAAGAAGAGCAATTAAAAAATTGCAAGAAGCCATCCATGCTGAAAATGAAGGTTCGGAGTATATTCTATGATGAATGATCCACATCAAATGGACGTCATTACCGATCAGCTTGCTAAACGTGGTCAGTCCGTTTGTGGTGATTCTTTTTATTATCACACAACTGATGATTATTTTATTTGTGTATTAGCTGATGGTTTAGGTAGTGGAGAATATGCAAATGAAGCTTCATCTGCTGTTGTCAATACCGTTAGAGAAAATCACGATTTAGATATTTCAACCATTATGGATTTAAGTAATCAGTCACTTTTACATAAAAGAGGCGCTGCGGTAGGTGTGATTAAGATTAATTTTCACACAAAAGAATTAGCCTACTGTTGTACGGGAAATATTCGTTTTTTCTTTTATGGGGATACTGAGAAGCTCATTTACCCACTGCCAACATCGGGTTATTTGTCAGGAAAGCGTCAAGCATTTAAAATTCACCGTTTTGATTATACAAACGGAATTAAATTCTTGATGTTTTCAGATGGATACCCCATTTCTGGTATAAAAAAACTGATGAATAAATATTTACCAATCGAAGCAACTGCGAAGTTAATTAGGGCGCAGAACATGAATCTTATAGACGATGCAACATTTATAATCGGAAGCTTGCAATGATTGTTTCAATCAGCAAGCTTTTTTTTGCTCTTTAAAACAAGAATCAAGACGGGGCTATAGCCAAAAATGCTTTACCTTTAAAATTTTGGTAGAATAAAGCAATAGTACAGTTTGCACTCAGGAAGGTGAAGAGACATGGATGATAAGAAAGAAATTTTTGGACGAATAGCAAAAGAATTTTCATTATCCACAAAACAAATTGATCGAACCATCGCGTTAATTGAAGAGGGAAATACCGTTCCGTTTATTGCGCGTTATCGAAAAGAAATGACCGGTGCGTTAAATGAAGTACAAATCAAAGATATTGTTGAAAGATGGCAATACATACAAAACGTGAAGCAGAGAAAACAAGAAGTACTTAGGTTAATAGAAGAGCAAGGGAAATTAACCCCGGAATTATCTAATCAAATAGAAAAAGCGGAGAAATTGCAGGAAGTAGAAGATTTATATCGTCCGTACAAACAAAAAAGAAGAACAAAAGCAACCGTAGCGAAAGAAAAAGAACTAGAACCATTAGCTACTTGGTTATTATCCTATCAAAATGATGATACGCCTGAAGAAAAAGCAACACACTTCCTAAATGAGGAAAAAGGTGTCACAACAGTTGAAGAAGCGCTTCAGGGGGCGCGAGATATTATTGCAGAAATGGTATCTGATGATGCGCAAAGTAGGAAGTGGATTCGCGAAAAAACATATAAACAAGGAATTATTGAATCAGCTGTTAAAGATGAAAGCATCGACGAAAAGCATGTGTATGAGATGTATTATGAATATAGTGAAAACGTAGGTAAAATTGTTCCTCACCGTATACTAGCATTAAATCGTGGGGAAAAAGAAGGCGTACTTAAAGTCAGTATTAAGGTGGAACAAGAGCCAATTTTACAGTATTTAAATCGAAAATGGATCACTGTATCAAAACATATCAATGCACCATTTGTGGAAGAAGCGATTGAAGATGGTTATAAACGCTTAATTCAACCATCAATTGAAAGAGAATTAAGGGCTGAACTAACCGAAAAAGGTGAGGAACAGGCGATTAAAATTTTCTCTGAAAATCTTAAGAATCTCCTTTTACAACCACCACTAAAAGGGAAAGTCGTCCTTGCGGTAGATCCAGCTTATCGTACAGGCTGCAAATTAGCGGTCATTGATGAAACAGGTAAGGTATTAAAGATTGATGTTATCTATCCTCATCCGCCTGTTTCTAAATTAGGTGTAGCCAAAGACAAAGTCCTTTCCATGCTCAAAGCATATGAAGTGAAGATGGTGGCTATAGGTAATGGAACGGCATCAAGAGAGACAGAACAGTTTATTGCTGACTTGCTGAAAGAATTGAATGAAGAAATCTATTATTTAATCGTAAATGAAGCGGGGGCAAGTGTCTATTCCGCATCTGATATTGCACGTGAAGAATTCCCTGACTTTCAAGTTGAAGAAAGAAGCGCTGTTTCAATCGGGAGGAGACTACAAGATCCACTTGCTGAACTAGTAAAAATTGACCCTAAATCAGTTGGTGTCGGTCAATACCAACATGATGTCTCTCAAAAAAGGTTAACGGAATCATTAGATTTTGTTGTCGAGACGGCTGTAAACCAAGTTGGAGTGAATGTGAATACAGCTTCTCCGTCACTATTACAACATGTAGCTGGTTTATCGAAGGCTGTCGCAACGAATATTGTTAAGAAAAGAGAAGAAGAAGGCAAATTTACTAATCGGAAACAATTAAAGAAAATTCCTCGCTTAGGCGCGAAGACGTACGAGCAAGCCATTGGATTCTTGCGAATTGTTGATGGAGAGGAAGCATTAGACAGAACATCGATTCACCCTGAAACCTATGGGGAAGTAAGTAAATTGCTTAAAATGTTAAAGATGAATTCTAACCATTTAGGCTCTGCACAATTAATAGAAGCGTTAAGCCAGTTATCTATAAAAGAAACAGCAGAAGAATTAAATATTGGTGAATTAACGCTCAAGGATATAATTGATGCATTAATGAAACCTGGTCGAGACCCTAGGGATGAATTACCTGCTCCGCTATTAAAGAAAGAAGTATTAAAGCTGGATGATTTGAAGGAAGGGATGGAACTTCAAGGGACCGTCCGAAATGTAGTTGATTTCGGAGCTTTTGTAGATATTGGCGTGAAGCAAGATGGTTTAGTCCATATCTCAAAGCTAAGTAATCGGTTTGTGAAACATCCGTTAGATGTCGTATCTGTTGGTGATGTTCTGACTGTATGGGTCGATTCGGTTGATCAACAAAAAGGCAGAGTGGCGTTAACCATGCTCCAACAAGGTCAATAAATAAGCATAAAAAGCCGTGGGATTTTTCCAACGGCTTTTTATGTAAATCATTGTGGGTTTGAGAAGGAGTTTCCTACGTACCAGAACAATGCTTCTTTCTATAAAAGTACCAGCATTGATTCAATAATTTGATTTGATAACGGTCCTTCTCTAAGAAAGCACGTTTCATTTGGTTCTGTAACCAAACAGGCATGGAATAGCCTCCTTTCTCTCACTTTCCACGGTCCTTTATGCTATGCTAATGTATATCAATTGTATGCGCTTATAGGTTGTCACGTGCTAATTTTATCCTTGAAAGGAGTGAAGAAATGAGTGATAAGGAATTACAAAGGTTAGTTGAAGAAGTATCTTTGAGGTGGTTCGATCTTCCTTTTCGTCATACAGCGAAATTCAATAGTAGATTAAGAACAACCGGAGGACGATATATGCTGTCTGATCACCGCATTGAAATTAATCCGACATATTATCAGCATCTAGGAATGGAAGAATTAGTTGGTATTATTAAACATGAACTATGTCATTACCATCTGCATTTGGCTGGGGCAGGCTATCAACATCGAGATAGTGATTTTCGGAGGCTAATGGCTAAAGTAGGTGCACCAAGGCATTGTTCGTCTTTACCTCAGAAAGTTTCTTACATTATGTATAAATGCAACCAGTGCAATCAACTCTATAGAAGGAAACGTCGAATAAACACAAACAAGTATAGATGTGGCCAATGTATGGGCAAATTAGTGTTAATATCTACTGATAAAAATAATTGAAATTCATGCTTGACTTTTTACATGGTGGTAATTATAATTTAAAGAGTCGATAAGGCAGTGCTTGTTGACTACATATTCTCTTTTAACATATTCCGCAGTAGCTCAGTGGTAGAGCATTCGGCTGTTAACCGAACGGTCGTAGGTTCGAATCCTACCTGCGGAGCCATTTTGGAGAAGTACTCAAGTGGCTGAAGAGGCGCCCCTGCTAAGGGTGTAGGTCGGGCAACTGGCGCGAGGGTTCAAATCCCTCCTTCTCCGCCATTCTTATATACATATTTGTTTTTCTTTTTTTATGTTATGGCCCCTTGGTCAAGCGGTTAAGACACCGCCCTTTCACGGCGGTAACACGGGTTCGAATCCCGTAGGGGTCATCTTTTTAAAGGTTAGGTCCGGTAGTTCAGTTGGTTAGAATGCCTGCCTGTCACGCAGGAGGTCGCGGGTTCGAGTCCCGTCCGGACCGCCATATCTTAATAATGGGCTATAGCCAAGCGGTAAGGCAACGGATTTTGATTCCGTCATTCGCAGGTTCGATCCCTGCTAGCCCAGCCATTTTTATGAGCCATTAGCTCAGTTGGTAGAGCATCTGACTTTTAATCAGAGGGTCGAAGGTTCGAGTCCTTCATGGCTCATCTTAAACAATTTATGCGGTCGTGGCGGAATGGCAGACGCGCTAGGTTGAGGGCCTAGTGGGTGAATAACCCGTGGAGGTTCAAGTCCTCTCGGCCGCACCAAAAAGATTTAAAAAAATACTTGACTCATTAAAATTAGTATGATATTATAATAGAGTTGCTTCAAGGCGCCCGTAGCTCAATTGGATAGAGCGTTTGACTACGGATCAAAAGGTTAGGGGTTCGACTCCTCTCGGGCGCGCCATATACTTACGGGAAGTAGCTCAGCTTGGTAGAGCACTTGGTTTGGGACCAAGGGGTCGCAGGTTCGAATCCTGTCTTCCCGACCATGCAAAACCAACAAATTAATTAAATGCGGGTGTAGTTTAGTGGTAAAACCTCAGCCTTCCAAGCTGATGATGAGGGTTCGATTCCCTTCACCCGCTCCATTACCAAAAAGATTGTTCTTTGAAAACTGAACGAACGTAAAACGTCAAGCGTAATTCTAAAAAAAGCTGATTTATCAGCAACAAAGCACCATAGGTGCAAATGAGCTAATCAAACACTTTATTGGAGAGTTTGATCCTGGCTCAGGACGAACGCTGGC
>NZ_JAYEFF010000006.1:0-192912 GCF_034651445.1 Cytobacillus sp. OWB-43
CGAGTCACGGCTTGTAGCTTCATTTCCGCAGTAAATTTGGACAAAAAAACTGCACCTCCAATAGTTGTAGATAGTGTCTAACAATTGGGGTGCAGTTCATTATACTCGGGGTCTTCTTTTTATATCGTAATACCAAAGACGATTGGCATCCAGTAATAAACCGCTAATGTAATCACGATTACACTAACTGCGTTTAGCCAAACACCCGCTTTAGCCATATCGGCTACTTCCAGTTCACCCGCACTAAAAACAGCGGTATTCGGTGGAGTTGCAACAGGAAGCATATAACATGATCCCGCTGCTAAGGCAACAGCTGCCATCATAATTAAAGGATCGATCCCAATAGCAACACCTAAACCTGCTGAAATTGGTAAGACGAGGTTGGCAACAGCAGTATTTGACAGTATTTCTGTCATACCTAATACAATGACAACAAGTAGAAGAATAATGATAAACGGTGTATATGCTTCTAATCCTTGTAATGCTACGGCAATAAAGTCATTCACACCCGAATGCTCAAGACTTGACGCTAACGCTAAGCCACCACCGAACAAAATTAATACACCCCATGGTAGTTTCGCTAAATCTCCCCACTCTAAAATTCTCTCACCTTTTGTACTTGGTAAGAAGAATAAGAGGATAGCACCCATCATAGAAATGCTTGCGTCAGGCAATGAACCCAACCTTTCTAAGAATGATAGAAAACTTACTTGATCTGCAATCCAAGAAATAGCCGGCTTGCCGACCCATAAAGAAACCGTTAATAAGAAGACAGCAATAACAACCCACTCTTCGGTTTTTATCTTCCCAAGATTTCTTTTCTCTTCCTTAATAAAAGACACTTCTGTTTGGTTCTCAGCATTTACCTTAAATTTCATTTTTGTTAAATAGAAATATAAGAAAACAAACATGATAATCGCAACCGGACCTGCAAAGATTAACCATTGCAAAAAGGTGACCTCTACATCAAATTGAATCTTAGCAATACCTGCGAGTGCAGCATTTGGAACAGCCGCTACAAGCGTAGCTAAACCGCCAATTGTTGCTGTATAGGCAACAGCAAGTAAGATAGACTTAGCAAAAAAGTCAATATTTTGACCTTCTAAAATTTTCTTATCTCGCATTTCTGAAATTAAAGCTAATGCAACTGGTAACATCATTAATGCCGTCGCAGCATTCGAAATAAACATTGTTAACAATCCTGTGGCAAGCATAATACCGAGAATAATTTTATGGCTTGACGTTCCAATCATGTCAATAATATTGAGTGCAATCCTTCTGTGTAAATTCCATTTTTCAATGGCAATTGCCAAAATAAATCCACCCATATACATAAAAATAACGGATTCTCCGTAAGATCTTGAAACCACATCAATCGGGGCACCGCCAAATAACGGAATAAGAACTAACGGTAATAACGATGCAACCGCCATCGGTACCGCCTCTGTCACCCAATACGTACCAATCATCATAATACTAGCAATAACTACCCTTCCTTCATAACCAATCATATCACTTGGTAATAAAAAGAATACAATTAATGCAAGTATTGGACCGAGAAATAACCCAATCAATCTTCCTTTTGTATACCCTTGTTTTTTCACCTCATTCGCCAACTCATCTCACCTTCATTCCCCAAAAATAAATATTTCAAAATACTTTAACATATATATATTTAGAAAATATAGATATGTAAACGCATTCATATAAATACTATCACACTTTATTGCACCAACGTAATAATAAGATAATTCTAATAATAATTATTTTAGAAAACATTTTTCCTCTTGTGTTTTCATTTAGAATAAAAACACCGCAATGTATACCTTCACTTTTTTATTAAACTTGCTAAGAAAGAAAAAACCTGAACATACACAATTGGTTGTGTTTGTTCAGGTTTTATTTTACTTTGTTTCATTTAGAAAATAACTACTTTGAAACATACCAAAATTTATCGATAATCTCCTGTTGTTGAGTTGGTTTTTTATATTGTGTGAACAAACTAACAAGGACATAAAGTATAAAAGATAGAAACACTGGGACAACGACCGGGTGCACGCCTAATAAGTCCGGAAATAAACGGTCAATAATAATATAACTACTTACCCCTGTAATCATAGAAGCAAGAGCCCCATAGGCATTTCCTTTTTTCCAATAAAGCCCCATAATAATTGGCCAGATAAACGCTGCTTCTAATCCACCAAAAGCAAATAAATTAAGCCAGATAAGAAGATCAGGTGGCTCTATACTTACAATATACACTAGAATACCAATGATGGCTGTCACAGATAACGTCAACTTTTTAATAAACTGATCTGTTGCTTTACTGTTAATATAATTTATGTAAATATCTTTCACCAACGATGAACTGACAAGAAGTAACAATGCATTGACTGTTGAGATGACCGCTGCAATCGGAGCTGCCAACACAATCCCTGCTAACCATGAAGGTAAAATGGTTAGTGTCAATTGCGGCATCACCGTATCCCCGACTTCAATTCCAGGAATCACCACTCGTGCAAATACACCTGTAAGATGCATACCTAGCATAATAGCGCCTGTAACAAGTGTACCGATAATCATCGCCGTATGCATTGCCTTTGCGTTTTTGTAAGACATTGCTCTGACAGCAATTTGGGGCAAACCAACCACACCAACACCAACCAGAAGCCAAAAACTGGATACGTATAAAGGCGTTAATGAACCGTCTGCACCGAAGGGTGTAATCAAGTTAGGATTTTCTGCTGTTAATTTCTCGATAATATTCGGTACCCCACCACCAGCAATGATTGTTCCTACTAAAATAATAATTGTACCAATTAACATGATCATACCGAGAACTGTATCAGTGATGGCAACTGCACGAAAACCACCAATCACAACAAAAATAAGAACAGATAATGTAAAAATTAAAAGTGCTGATTGATACGACAATCCCATAAACGATTCTAATAATCGGCCACCACCAATCCACTGCGCAGACATGGAAGCGAATAAGAAAACAACTATACAAATTGACGATAAGATGACTACCCATTTACTTTGATAGCGTTCTCTTAAGAAGTCATTTAAAGTAACCGCTTTTGTCTTCCTAGAGATAATGGCAAACTTTTTACCTAAGATAGCGAGTGTAAAGTAGCCTGTTACCACTTGTGACATCGACAATAACACCCAGCCAAGACCCATATTATAAGCAATTCCAGGTCCACCGATGAAGCTTGACGCACTCCCATATGTAGCCACCATCGTCATCGCCAATAATAAGCCACCAAGATTTCTTCCACCTAGAAAATATTCTTGTAAAAAATCAGGTCCATGCTTTAAATATTTTGTTGCATAAATCCCAAAAAAGAATAGTGAACATAAAAAAATAATTAATGGTATAGCTACTCCCCAATTCATTGTTCTTCCTCCTCAAAAGGTACATCAGAGAACAAGAACTTAACAACCAACCAAACGATGACTGTAATAATTAGAAACCCTAACACACAGCTATAGAAAAACCACGAAGGTAATCCAAAGATATATTGATACTCTTCAACAGGCTTACTACCTAAGCCGTAGGCAAAAGAATACCATATGAAAAAGTTGATCATCGCAATACCGACACCGATAAGCGCTTCTCGATTAGCAACTTTATATCTTGGATCAAGCTTTTTTTGCTCCATCTTCTTCTCCCCCTTAATAAACCTTTCCCCTATCGTTCTATTCTAATATAAATGGCTATCAATGGACATGACCTAAATTGCTTCCTGTAATCAACCGTTTTTTTACATCTTTTAACATAGTGGGGTAACTACAATATATCCATCACAAAATTATTTTAACAGTAAAGGTGTTTTTGTCTACTCTTATGAAGTTTTTTAAATACAAGCTCAAAAGGCGCTTGTCATATGACAAAACGCCTTTTATATTACTCATCTTCATTGGTTTCGTTCGTCAATTGTTGGCGACTGACTGCACCACCGTTATATGCCTCCATTATTGAATCGCTAATAGATTGTTCTGCTTCATTTTCATCATACAATTGGTTCCATTCATTTCTTTCTTCTTTTTTCAAGATTGTTCACTCCTTTGTCATTATTTTTTCCTCATTATTGTTTGAAAAATGGCTACATTTATTCATAAAAAGGGTATGTATAATAATAGGTAAAGGAGGAGATTTAAATGAGTAAACATTATGCAAACATTTTAGTCGCAGTAGATGGTTCAGTAGAAGCAGATGAGGCATTTAATCAAGCAATTGAAATGGTGAAGGATAGTGGTGCCAATCTCATTTTAGCTCATGTTGTCGATACTCGTACCAATGCTATTGAAGCTTATGATCACTCTACTTCTGTTAGAGCTACAGAATTTGCTGAAAACTTAATGGCACGTTATAAGGAAGTTTGTACTCAAGCAAACGTTACTAAAGTAGAGTATATAATCGAATATGGATCTCCCAAAATAATCATAACCAAAGATATCGCGAAAACAAAGCCAATCGATCTTATTATATGTGGAGCAACGGGGCTGAATGCTGTCGAACGCTTCTTAATTGGTAGTGTATCAGAATATATTACACGCCACGCACCTTGTGATGTACTTGTGGTCAGACCGAATAAATCCGCAAAGCAAAAAAGTGGGGAGGCAAACGTGGCAGAGAAGCATTCCTAAAAAAAGCGAAGAAGAGCATGCGCATCTAGGCATGCTCTTCTTTATTTAACTTAGCTTTCGCTTTATCTATAGCGATTCTCACCTGGTCGAAGCCTGTTCCACCCGCGCTATTTCTTCTTTCAACAGCGGTATATGGATCAAGCACCTTATAAATATCAGCTTCAAATAAATCATTAACAGCTCTGTATTCCTCAAGTGATAAATCCATTAAGAAACAACCTTTTTGTACGCAAGTAAGCACGAGCTTACCTACGATTTCATGCGCTTCACGGAATGGTACACCTTTACTTGAAAGATAATCAGCTAGTTCAGTCGCATTAGAGAAATCATTCTTTGTCGCCTTCTCCATTTGTGTTGTCTTCACCTTCATTGTTTCAATCATTCCAACAAAGATTTTTAGAGAACCAACGACCGTTTTGACAGTATCAAACATGCCTTCCTTATCTTCTTGCATATCTTTGTTATAAGCAAGTGGTAAGCCTTTTAAAACAGTCAACATCCCCATAAGATTTCCGTATACTCGTCCCGTTTTACCGCGTATTAACTCAGCCATATCCGGGTTCTTCTTTTGCGGCATAATACTGCTTCCTGTTGCGAAACTATCATCTAATTCAATGAATTGAAATTCTTGACTTGACCAGAGAATCAATTCTTCACTTAATCGAGATAGATGCATCATCAGTGTTGAACTTGAAGATAAGAATTCCAAAATAAAATCACGATCACTCACAGCATCTAAGCTGTTTTCATAAATCCCTTCAAAACCAAGCAATTCGGCTGTTTGATAGCGATCAATCGGAAAAGTTGTTCCAGCCAATGCACCAGCTCCAAGTGGAGAAATGTTAATGCGTTTGAGGCTTTCTTGATAACGTTGTTTATCACGATCAAGCATCCAGAAGTATGCCATTAGGTGATGCGCAAATGAAATCGGTTGTGCTCTCTGTAAATGGGTATATCCTGGCATCACCGTTTCAACGTTCGCTTCCGCTTGTGTAAGTAATGCATTTTGCAGTTCTTCAACAAGCATAATAATGGTTTGAACCTGCTTCTTTAAATATAAATGCATATCAGTAGCAACTTGATCATTTCGGCTACGAGCTGTATGTAGCTTTCCGCCTACAGGACCGACAAGTTCAGTTAATGCACTTTCTAAGTTAAGGTGAATATCTTCAAGTTTAACTGAATACTCAATTTCTTCATTAGCAGCTTTTTCTTGTAATGTTTGCAAGCCAGATTTAATTTTTTCAGCATCCTCTTCGCTAATAATACCATTTGCAGAAAGCATTGTTACATGAGCAATGCTTCCTTGCAAATCTTCTTGTACTAGCTCCTGATCAAAGGAGATGGATGCGCCAAATTCATCGACCCATTCTTCAGCAGATTTGGTGAATCTGCCTCCCCAAAGCTTTTTCACACTGTCACCTTCTTGTTACCTTGCACCGCACTTTGTACTTTTGTTGGTAGACCCCATAACTTAATGAAACCGATCGCTGCGTTATGATCAAATTCATCATCAGAAGTGTATGTGGCAAGTTTTTCATCATATAGAGTATAAGGAGACTTTCTTCCTTCAACAATCGCATGGCCTTTAAATAATTTCACTCTTACTGTCCCTGTTACGTATTTTTGCGACTCTTTTAAGAATGCTTGGAGTGCTGTTCTTAATTGAGAGAACCACAGTCCGTTATAGATTAATTCAGCAACCTGCTTCTCAATAATTGGTTTAAAATGCGCTAATTCTTTCACAAGTGTTAAATCTTCCAGCTCTTTATGTGCTTTCATTAAAGTAGTAGCACCTGGCACTTCATAAATTTCACGAGATTTAATCCCTACTAAACGGTTCTCAACGTGGTCAATACGTCCCACACCATGTTTTCCAGCAATGTAATTTAACTCTGTAATTAGCTGAGAAAGCATATATGATTTCCCATTTAATGTCACAGGTACGCCTTCCTCAAAACCGATCTCAATGATTTCTGGTGTATCTGGCGTATTTTCGAGACTATTTGTTAAATCATATGCATCTTCTGGTGGTGCAGCCCAAGGATCTTCTAGAATTCCGCACTCATTACTTCTTCCCCATAAGTTCTGGTCAATAGAGTATGGAGAATCTAATTGAATCGGTACAGGAATACCATTTTCTTTTGCATAAGCAATTTCTTCTTCACGAGACCATTTCCAATCACGCACTGGTGCTAATACTTCTAAGTCAGGATTTAATCCCGCAATAGCCACTTCAAAACGGACCTGATCATTCCCTTTACCCGTACATCCGTGTGCAACTGCAACCGCACCTTCTTTTTCAGCTACTTCCACTAATTTTTTTGCAATCAACGGACGAGAAAGCGCTGATACTAATGGATATTTATTTTCATATAATGCATGTGCTTGTAAGGCTACAAGAGCAAATTCTTGCGCGAATTCCTCTCTTGCATCAATCACGTAAGAAGCAACCGCACCAACCTGAAGTGCTTTTTCTTTTACGAAATCAAGGTCTTTTCCTTCACCAACATCTAAACAACAAGCAACAACAGCGTAACCTTGATCTCCTAACCATTTAATTGCAACTGAAGTATCTAAACCGCCTGAATAGGCAAGAACAACTTTTGGATTTGACATTTTTATTTCCTCCTTGAAGTGGATACGTATAAATATTCAATAACTTATATTTTTATTCAACTGATTATGTTAATACTTTAACAACCTTTCCCTAAAATTGCAATAGGTTATCTACAATTTCTATAAAATATCCACAAATGCATAAATCCACATAAATATCCGTCCAACCGAAACAAGTGAAAGTGTAGAAAAGAGCAAAATTCCCAGCATATATTGCAAACCATTATAAAAAAAGATAAAAGCCTTATTGGCTTTTATCTTAGTTTCCTTACTCTTGTTTTTATTTATTTATAGCAATGATTGCTAAGAGATTATCGCCTTATAAATAAGGTCTATCACTTTCCCATAATTACTAATAACTGACTGATCGCCGGCAAAAACATTTGGATTCTTATAAGGATCGATTACATGTGAGTGTCTTTTATTTGTTAGTAAACATATGTCAAGTTGATTTTCCTTATCAATAACAGTCATCGTTCCTGTCCAGCCTGTATGACCAAGGACAGTGCTCGGTGCACTTTCACTAAAAAATTGATGCATATGATCGTCACTATTTATCCTCCAACCTAATGCAAAAGAAGAGTCAGGCGACGAAGGGGTTGTAAACTGATTGATGGTTGACTGATTAAAAAGTTCAAGATTCCCGTAGCCACCTCCATTTAACATCACTTGTAATAATACAGCCATTTCCCTCCCAGTAGAAAATAGGCCCGCGTGTCCTGATACACCTGCCATGCTATAAAACGCCTTTTCATCATGGACTTCTCCTTGTAATGTATGCTTCCTTATATGGGGAAAGGAAATAGCACCATCTCTTGTATTACCAAATAACTCAGTTGCGGCAAATTCATTTTGGCTTTCTCCTTTTTGTAGAGGGTTATACTTAGTATGAATAAGGCCAAGGGGTTTATATATTTCCTTTTCAACATAATCGTCTAATGATACACCTGTCACTTCTTCAATAATTATCCCTAATAACATATAATCAATATCACTATATATTTGTGCTGTATGGGGCGGATGCTTCAGTGGTGTAGCTATGACCATCTTTTTAGTTAACTCTCTATCTTGAGAATATAACACGCCCGCTTTTTTTGGATCGTGATAGTGAATACTGCTCGGTAGTCCAGCAGTATGCTGCAACAGATCGGTTACTGTTATCTTTGCTTTTCCTTTTATCTCGTCGTTATCACGATCTTTAAATGCTGGTAAATAATATTGGACAGATTGCTTCAAGTCAACCTTCCCTTGGGAAACTAACTGTTGCATAGCAAAATTTGTACTGAACATTTTTGTATTTGATGCGAGGTCAAAAATCGTTGTTGTTTTCATTTTTATTGGTTGCGACAATACGGAATGCCCATCATATCGTTTGGCGAATCCATACGCTGAATCCTTAATGATTTTTCCATCCTTAATGATTACTAAAACAGCACCAGGAAAACCACGGGATATTTCCGTTGTTATACATTCATCAACGACTTTTAAACGCTCACTACTGATACCCACATCTTCTGGCAGCCCAATTTGTAATTTTGTATAATAGTTTTTTTTTGCTTGCATGGTGTTTGTATTCGATTTAGCATTAGAGGGGGATGGAGAAAGGCAAAGCAGAATAAATAGAAGAATCCAAACGATATTTTTCAACACTTGCCATTCCTTTCTCATTATAATTACTTTACTATATTCACTTGGCCAAGCAAACGGAAGGGTATATAGCTATGATTTAAAAAAGAAGATACACTTATAAATAATATAAATATTAGCAGGGGGGGCAAACAATGCATCAGCATTTTACGTTTAACCAAAGATTATCTATCGATTTACCGACTATAAAAAAGGATTGGGAGGCATTTTCATCTATTGAGCAACAACAAATTTTAGTTCATTGGGAAACCATTCGTGGGAAAATTCCAGACCGTATAAAAAGTATAGAAGTCTTGATTAATAGCAAACAAGAAGAGCTCTCTAATGAAAGCGACTTTGAAACTTCTTGTAAACTCAATCACGAAATCGCCGAATTAGCCTCACAAATTAATGAATTATGGCTTTGGTTCCGAACAGGTCAAGATGTAACACTTAAAGGTCACTATTAATGAATAGGCCCGAACGTAAATGGTTCGGACTCATTCTCATTAAAATAAATCTTTACGCAATTCTTTCACGACATGACTGATCTCAGGTAATATCAATTTATTCATCGCTAATTTGACAGCACCAGAGGATCCAGGTGTACAAAACACCGCTTTATGCTTAATCACACCTGCTATTGCTCTGGACATAATGGCACTAGAACCGATATCCTCTGTATAACTCAGCATACGAAATAACTCACCGAAGCCGTCAATCTCTTTATCAAACAAACGTTGCACCGTTTCAATGGTGACATCACGTAGAGCAATGCCAGTACCACCATTCGTTAATATAATATCAACATCCTCTTGGTTATATCCAGCTCGTACACTTTGTTCAATTGCGACACTTTCGTCTTTGACAATTTCATAGGCATTGACTTTATGACCCGCTCGTTCAAGTAATGCGATCATTAATTGCCCACTTTTATCTGTTTCCTCATCTCTTGTATCACTTACTGTGATAACTTTACAGCCAACAGTTAACGAATCTTTCTTATGTTCCGTTACGCTCATCGTTTACAATCACCCTGACTTATTTAATAGATAGCGATACTGATAATACTTATGAGCAAAGTCCGTTACATTTCTCGTTAATTGGTAATTAGTACCCGCTCCTATTGCCATACTAATGACTGGTATTCCTTGTAACGTTTTTTTTCTAAGTAAAACAATCGCTACTGCTTTAAACATTTGTTTCATCGGTTGTTCTAACCATGTAATATCTGTTAATTCTTCTTTTCCCTCATAAAAATATAAATCGTCATGCTGCTCTAGGTCATTCATTAAGTCCTCCCAAGCTTCTCCTTGGATTCTCCTTGGTAAGGTAGCTGCATGAAAGACTTTTAATGAACTCATCATTTCAAATGGTGTATTGACTTCGACGCCATAAGTCATGGCAATTAACTGCACGACTCTTAAATTAATGACAGCCATTGCCGGAATATCACTCCCTAGCATCATAAGCCCGCCAGTTCCTGTTGCACCACCTTGTGCTAAAGAATACATTCGATGCCTAGCAATTTGCTGTTTAGCTATGTATGATAATTGATCAATCGTCAAAGCATTCATATCATGTAATGTATCAATATCTTTTTGAAAAATCCTCCCTGAAGACAGAATTCTTTCTTTTGCATCAAGCTGTAATTGTGATCCTTGAATGAGTGCATGTAAATGAAACATCCAACTATCCATCATAGAAAACACTTGCTTTTGAACATTCTCTGGTAATAATGCAAAAGAGTATTCTAAATAATGTTCATATGAACGCTCGATATCATTCGCTTCGTAGCTATATAATTGATTTTCCCATTCACGGATTTCGTTAAGTACCATTTGTTCACGTGCAGATAATGGCATCTCCTTATCCTCCATTCGCTACTATATTTTGTTAATAGTATAGCAAATTAACTGATAATAAGCACGTTGCTCTTATGATCAAAACTTACTATTCTTTTTACTAATACCATTATTTGTTTATGACTATAAGATTCTTTAGTGAATGATCGCTGTTAGTCAGACGAATAAGATTTTCTAGGCTAACAAGGCGATTTTCTAATGGTAAATAGAGAATCATCCTGTGCAATCTTTCATCGTTTACTCTCTGTTTATATAAAATGATATTTCCTTACCCATTTGCTTATAAAAAAATAAAAACCGACTCCACCAAAAAGGCGAGTCGGAGCAAATGTTAATTCCATTATGATATTAATTCAATCGTATCTCTTGCAATCATTACTTCTTCGTTTGTAGGAATGATGATGACTTTTACCGGACTATGCGGATAATTTATAAACGCCTCACGACCCCGGACTTTATTAAGAGCAGGGTCCCAATAAACACCCATAAACTCTAGTCCCCTTAATACTCTTTCTCTTACAACGTCACTGTTTTCACCGATACCTGCAGTAAAGATTATAGCATCGACACCATACATTTTCGCTGCATATGAACCGATATATTTGTGAATATGGTTTGCGAATATTTCTAATGCTAATTCAGCTCGATCATTGCCCTCTTCCGCTGCCATCTCAATATCTCTTAAATCACTTGAAAAACCAGTAACACCAAGCATGCCACTTTGTTTATTTAATACATCTAACACTTCATCTGCTGACTTTTCGGTTTTTTGCATGATAAAGGGAATGAGGGCAGGGTCAATATCTCCTGATCTTGTTCCCATAGTTACGCCAGCTAATGGCGTAAAGCCCATGGATGTATCGATAGATTTTCCACCTTCAATCGCTGCAATACTCGCACCATTACCTAAGTGGCAAGAAATTAATCGTAATTGCTCAAGTGGTCTCCCTAACAATTCAGCTGCCCGTTCCGATACATATTTATGTGACGTTCCGTGGAATCCATACTTTCTTATACCATACTCAGTATAATAACTATACGGCAGACTGTATAAATAAGAGCTTTCCGGCATTGATTGATGGAAGGCTGTATCAAAAACCGCTACTGCTGGAACATCTGGTAAGACACGTTTGAATGCTAAAATCCCCGTTAAATTTGCAGGATTATGTAGCGGAGCTAAATCCGATAGTTTACTGATTTTATCCATCACTTCATCTGTAATCAACACAGATTGCGAAAAATCTTCTCCACCGTGGACCACACGATGACCTACACCAACGATTTCATCAAGTTCAGCAATAATTTCATGTGCTGTTAACTCATTTAAAAGCAATTGCACAGCTACTTCATGATTGGGAATCTCTAGTTCTTTTGTTCTTTTTTCACCTTTCACTACTATTGTAAAAACCGCATGTGCTAATCCAATTCTTTCTACTATTCCTTTTGTAATTACTTTTTCTTCTGGCATATCGAATAATTGAAATTTCAAAGAAGAACTACCTGCATTAATGGCAATAATTTTTGTCAAATGATTCACTTCCTTATATCTAATATCTCCTACCCTATTTATAAAATCATCGTTTATTGATTGAATTATATCTCATCAAAAATTCATTTAAACATGAGATTCATCATATTTCAAGAAATAATAACAGGAAATAGAAAATAGTTAAATTCGGAATATTGTTTTACATAAAAATAAGACTTCATTATTACATGTCTGAATAATTATAATCGTATACTAATGAAGTTTATAATCTGCAAAAATGAAAAAGGACCTCGGTATTTTTTACCGAAATCCTTTCATCATCATTAGGAACCTTTGTTTTCTCTAATCCAATTACTCACTTTTGTTAAGACACGATCAACGTCATCTGCTTTTGACAAGGATGGCAAATTAACAAGTAATGATTCTTTTGGAGGTTTGACAGCTTCACCTTTTTTCTGAAGGATAAATATACTTTTAGCTGCTTGTTCATTTTTGAATAAATTCAATGGTAAATGTAATAACCCTTGAATAATTGCGTACTTCTTTAAAAAGTCATGTAACTTTGGTGCTTGTGGACTTTCAAACAGACCGTTAGGAATTAATAAGAACAGAAATCCGCCCTCTTTTACATGTTTAAAGCTTTGTTCTATAAATAAGTGATGGGCATAAGCATGACCTTCATCAGCTTTAAGCTCATAATCTTGCGCGCGTAAATCGTTTGGATAATAGCCAACTGGTAAATCACTTACAACCACATCTACTTCATTAATGAATAATGGCTCTAAGCTATCTTGATTGTAGAAGCGGATAGGATGCTCCTGCCAGTTCGCATTCACATAAGCAAGTTTAATTAAGAGATCATCAATTTCCACACCTGTTGCTTCTACCATTTTACCAGATTGTGCATTCATCACTGTTGTGATGAGGTTACCGGTTCCAACCGCTGGATCTAATAAGGAGAAAGAAGATTGATCAATAAACTTATTAACTAAATAACCCATTAACAATCCAATAGAATCTGGTGTCATTTGATGGTTAGGTTGAACATTTTCTTTCATGCCTTTAAGAATAGCCAGTTGAAATCCCTTTCTTAAATCTTCTTTTTCAAATTTACTTATATGAAAGGATTCATAACTTTTCTCAAGACGCTTAGTTGTCAGTTCGCTTAGTTTCTCTTGAAGTATTGCTCCTTGAAATACATTTTCTCCCGTTTCTGCTAATGCCTCAAGATATGTAACATTTAATTCTTCCTTCAATAACTCAGCCGTTTCATTTAATAATGTAAACACTTCTTCCACCGGCAAAACTTTCATTGTTCATCATCGCTCCCGTTCCTATACTCTATCTCCTTATTGTACCTAGCTTTATAACCATTCACAAGTAATGAAGTTTATTTCATATTTTCTAACAAATTGATTTCAATAAAAAACGAAGTAAAACATATCATGTATAGCTTTTTACTGGGGGAGAGGTGCAAAGAGACAACTGATAGGACAACGAATTGGTGAGAGAAGGATTGTACTAAAAAGCACAAGCAACTTCTGAAAATGATTCAGAAACTGCTCGTGCTTATTATTTATCCTACTTACTTTGCTGATTTTGCTGCTTCAATTGCCGCTTCATAGTTTGGATGATCTGTTCCTTCTCCAACATATTCTACATAAACCACTTGGTCATTAGAATCTACAACAAATACCGAACGAGCTAACAAACGAAGCTCTTGCATTACAACACCATACGCTTCACCAAAAGATAAATCTCTATGATCTGAAAGAGTTTGCACATTTTCTAATCCGGAAGCAGCACACCAGCGTTTTTGAGCAAATGGAAGGTCCACACTAACGGTTAATACCTCTACATTATCTAGTCCAGATGCTTCTTCATTAAACTTTCTTGTTTGTGCATCACAAACGCCTGTATCAACTGAAGGAACCACACTAATTAAACGGATCTTCCCTTTTGTATTAGCTAGAGTAACTTCAGATAAATCATTGGCTAAGACAGAGAACTGAGGCGCCTGATCCCCAACTTTCACTTCACTTCCTAGCAGTGTAACAGGATTCCCTTTAAATGTAACTGATGCCATCATTACTTCCTCCTTTATTTATAAGTATGTACGTTTAAATGATAGCTTTTCAGAATCTTTTTTGCAATTGAAATGAATCCAATGAAAAAAAAGACAGGCACAAAGAAAAATCCGAACGATTCAAACCTCCTACAGTCGAATTTGAATATTGTTCAGATTTTTAATTGAGAAACATATTTGTTTAAAAGTCTAGATTATTTTTCTCATGATGCTCTTTCTCATTAGATGATTCTTCTTTATGGTCCTTTTTATTAAATAAATGTTGGATTTTATCTACTGCTTGAGGTGCTAAATCTAAGATCTTTTCATATAGATGAGTGCTCTCATCTAAGTGAACCATTTTTACTTCATGAGAGTTAACGATAAGAAATGCGATTGGTGTGATAGAAACACCTCCACCGCTACCTCCACCAAAAGGATGACCCTTGGATTCACCATTATTGCTATCTTTTTTGCTTGCATCCATCATAAACTCCGAGCCTCCAGCAGCAAAACCAAAGCCCACTTTTGAAACTGTAATAATCACACTGCCATCGGGTGTTTCTACTGGGTCACCAATTATCGTATTTACATCTACCATTTCTTTCAGGTTTTCCATTGCAGTTGTCATCAAGCCTTGTATTGGATGATCAGACATTCTCAATCGCCCCTTCTCATCTAGTATGTTTTAGGTTTATCACCTGATAAAACAGAAAGCTGACTCGTCTTAAAATGAGCTTTGCCACCTTTCCAAAATTTAATCAGTTTAAATCCTGCAAGCATAGCATGCCCGATACGAAATTGAATCATACATATAAAAGAGGTTTGGGCAACCGCAAATTGAAACTGTGGAGAAATAGCAATATCCGGTCTTGTCTTTAATTTCATATAATGGCTTAACACACCAATTATACTTCCTTTCACAGACCAAAACCCACCAGTTAAGACACCCGTTACCGCTGCATTACCTACACCAATAACTGTATGCCAACGCAGCTGACGAACAATGACCTTACTCATGAAATGACGAATAATATGATACAGAGAAACAACATGCTTTAAGAGCTCATCCATATCCTTAAAACTATTTAACAAATCTTCTGCAGTTATATTCTTCGAGTCCTCTTTCGTCTCTCCTCCTGATGCTGTTTTTTCTTCCTTTATTTTAATTTCAGCATTTTGCGGGTCAACTTCCATCAAAGGTATATCAATTGTATACTTAAGCCATTTCCAAAATTTTAACTTTATACTGAGGTGACTTTGTTTATCATAATGATAAAAGTGAACAGTAATGGAGAGTTTTGAAAATAATATAACTAAAATAAGAAGTAAAAATAAAAGAATAAGACCAGCAATTATGATGAACCAAACCATATGAGCACCCCTGCCTTTCAAGCAATTAGTATGGTCATTTTTACCTTTTGTTAAACTTTCCTAAATTAACATCTGGAAATTTTATTGCTCATTTGGTACCAATTAGCTTCGCAAAAGGTTAACTCTACTTTCTTCTATGATTATTCTTATAGACCACTTTGGGTTGGTACAGCACCTGATACAGGTATTAAAATAATTAACATAGTAAAAAATTCAACAAGAGTTAATTATCAACTAAAACATGATGTAGGAATACCTTTCGGAGATGCCCTTTCACCAGATATTACTTACATATTAAGCCACAGTATTTAAAAATAGTAGTTACAATATAACCGGTCAACATGATCAAGCTCCGTCCCATGAAATGTATATTTTTATACCAAACTCTGATGTTTCTAATAGAATTCATGCTTTTGCAAATAAAGGGTTCAAGTATTTATGGCCATATGAACCAAATCACAGGTTTAATTCATCATATTAACAATAATAACGATAAAAAAAGAAAAAGCCTTATTACATTAATTAGTAAAAAGGCTTTTTCTTTTTGAAAAACAATTACTACCCTTGGTGTAGAAATATACCATGATCTTATTTTTTAAAGCTTTTACTATTTATAGTCCTCAAGATTTCGTCAACAATAAAGAATAAAACTGATATCATTATTGAAAATAAGGTGAAAAACCATAATAAAAAAAAAGGGATAATTCCTAATAGAAGATGGAACGCAAACGTAAAGAAAAAACGTGCTTCTTTAGATTTCTTTAATATTTTTTCTATGACAATCGATAAAGGTAAACCATAAAGAAAAATTCCAGCTCCAATATAAATAGAGTAAATTATAAAGTCATCAAAAAAATTGAAAAAATCGCGTGGTTCATTATTTTCACCTAATAAAATATCAATCGGAACAAATAGAGTAATTATTAAGGTAGATATAAAAAATGTTAATAGTGAGGTGACTAATTTTCTTTTTATCATTCTTTCACACTCCTTCAAAAAGATAATTATAGCACTAATGGATATTATTGGTTATTTTTTTATGGTGTAAAAAGGGAAAATACAAAGAAAGAAGCATTACAAAAAGCATTTGAAGGAATGAAAGCCCACCTTTATTGAGTAAGATAATTTCACGAGTAAGCAGGTTAATTCAACAAGGATTTCTCTGAAATTATATGGAATATATTATTGATTTGATTTTAGGGGGGAGAAACAAATGGAGATTAGAAAAGCAACTTCAAATGATATAAAAGAATTAGCATCATTAATGGAACAACTTGGTTATCAGACCTCAATAGAGCAAATGAGGGTTAGGTTTAATAATATTGAAGCTACTACAAACCATTATACTTTAGTTGCAATCTATAAAGAAAAAATTGTTGGAATGGTTGGATTTCATACTGGTGTCCTTTATAACAAAGATGGTATATACGCTCGTGTAATTGCTTTTGTAGTGGATTCCAAATTTAGAAATAAAGGAATAGGAAGGCGTTTATTAACTGAAGCCGAAAGCATTGCAATAAATTCAGGTGCTGATGGGATTGGTTTAAATAGTGGAAATCGTACAGAACGAGATAATGCACATCAATTTTATAAAAATATGGGATATGAAGCAAAAAGCATAGGATTTGTAAAGGCTCTTATTTAACTAACTAACGGAGCTTTAGTTAAATAGCCCCATATTGGTCTTGCCCCTGTCAAGTAGACAATATAAAAAGCTAAACAGTGAGCTTGGGTTAATTACATACACTGATTATTTCACATAACAAAAAAGCCATCCCTTAAAGGAATGACTTTTATATGCCTAGCTATTCAATTATCTCTCATGGACAACTGTTGTATCAGCAAACAGGTCATGTATGCCCTTCTTTTTTGGATGAAAGGCAACGACAAGGTAAGGAAGCATCATCACTGTACCTGAAATGAAGCGACCAATCCACTCTCTAAAAAGAATCGTTCCCCAGGAAAGCTTGCCTCCGTCTATTTGAATGACTCTTAAACCGAATACCATTTTTCCTAAAGTTTGCCCGAGGTATTTCGTCATAAGAACAAAATACAAATAGAAGGTCAACGCGGTTGCAATGGCGACAGCAGAAAAGTAAGATGAGTTATTTAAAGAAACATCTAACGCTCTAAAAACAGGGTAAATAAGGATACCATTAATGCTACCAATAATGATCCAATCTAATAAATACGCCCAAAACCTCATCCAAAACCCCGCTAACCGATATTCTTCAGTCATTGTTATCAATTGCCCAGGTTGTTCGGAAAGCACCGCTTCTTCAGAACCTTCTTGTTGGAACAATTCCTTATTTTTTGGTTCGTCTTGATTATGCATCCTAAAGCGCCTCCTTTCTATTCAGCATATAAATACATTAGGCGTGGGGAATTCGGCTGTGTAAGAAGCTTCATTACACCTTCCATTTGCAGATCATTCCCAGCAACTTTATTTGCTGCTACACTAAGAAATGAGCCAAAACCAACATTATCGCTATATTGAATAACAGCAGCGTCTTCTAAGCCCACATCGTTTTTCATCTCATTAATAACATCTTCTGCATAGCCTAACCCGTCAATCAATTGATTATCTAATGCTTGGCGACCATCATAGATACGACCATCTGCTAGTTCACGGACTTGATTTTCTGACATCTCTCGCCCAGAAGCAATCACTTCTACGAATCCTTGATAAGCATTATCTATCATATCTTGTAAAATATTTTGTTCTTCTTTAGTCATTTCTCTCGTTTGACTCATAATATCTTTAAATTCGCCACTTTTAATTGTATTAAATTCAATGCCTATCTTATCTGCAAGCTCAGTAATATTCACCCCTTGCATGATGACACCTAATGATCCTGTCATTGTATCTGCACTAGCGAAGATTTTTTCCGCCGGAGCTGAAATATAATACCCACCAGACGCAGCCATAGAACCCATAGAAATATACACAGGTTTATTCGCCTCTTCTTGAATTTCAACAATTTTATCGTGAATTTGCGCACTCTCAACAACGCCCCCACCTGGTGTATTCACTTTTATTACAACACCTTTAACAGTGGAATCATCTTTCACATGGTTTAATAATTTCATAAAACGATTGTGGTTATATGTAGAAGTTGCTAATAATGAGCCACTCTCACCCGTATCCTGAATCGTCCCATTTAAATTTAATACAGCAATTTTATTTAAAGAGTCTCCTGTTTCGATCATTTCTTCAGTAAAAGAATCTTCGCCTGTGGCCATCAAGTTTGAAAAGGTATCTTCAAAATTCGTTGACGCCAAGTTAGACATGAAATTAATTCCTACCGAAAAAACAAATAAAACAGCAGCAATTCCCAAAGCAGCCCATCTCTTTGCTGTCATTCCATCATTCCTCCTTTGAATTATACATCATCTTCCCATAGAATAAGAATGGAGAAGAGTAGGTTATCTCTTCTTATGATAGCAAAAAATGTCACTTCTTCAAATCATAAGCACCTTTATTCATTCTATCTTTCCAACACATTTTTTATGAAACATTAAAGGAGGTTTTTTCATGCATCAACGACTTTTATATTTCTACCATAAACAAGACGCCGAAACACTTGTAATTGTTGAAAATTTAAAACAACAAGCAACCCATCATGGATTCACTATAGTAACAGATCCGAGAGAAGCGACCATTATTGTTAGTATTGGAGAAGATGGGGCTTTCTTACAAGCAGTAAGAAAAACGGGATTCCGTGATGATTGTCTATACGCTGGAATTTCGACACATGGGCCATTAGGTATTTACTGTGACTTCCAATTAAATGAGCCTTCGAAAATGCTAGAAGCAGCACAAAACGAAAATATAGAAGTCCGTAAATATCCCACAATCCAAGTTACAGTTGATGGTGAAACCTCATTTCAGTGTTTAAATGAATTCTCCATCCGTTCTAGTATTATCAAAACATTAGTGATGGAAATCTATATTGATGGTCAATTATTTGAAACATTCCGTGGAGATGGAATGATTGTTTCCACTCCTACTGGTAGTACCGCTTATAATAAATCTGTCAACGGTGCAATTGTAGACCCCATGCTACCTTGTCTACAAGTAAGCGAGCTTGCCTCTTTAAATAATAATAAATATCGCACACTAGGTTCTTCATTTATTTTAGGAGAGCAAAGAACCTTAACATTAAAGATTACACACGAGGGAAATGATCACCCTATCATGGGGATGGATAATGAAGCGTTAAGTATCCAGCATGTAGATGAAATAAAAATCACCTTAAGTCCACACAGTATAAAAACCGTTAAGCTAAAAGACAACTCCTTTTGGGAAAAAGTGAAGAGAACCTTTTTATAAGAATTGTCAGGACAACAAATAAACGCTATGTAATAAGTGTTTGAATCGAATGGTAATATCGAAATGAAAAGCCGTTGAAATTTTATAATCTTAAAATTTCAACGGCTTTATTCAAAATGGTATACACAATAGTTAAGTTTGCATCCACCAACTTAAGTGACCTTTATTTAAGAAAATTGCCGATATCTAAGGAAAAGATATTAGACAAAGGTGATATCAGCCGAATCTTCACATTCCTATTTGTTTTCCTCTGGCTATTTTACTTTCCCATAATAAAACCCACTTTGTACGGGATAAAGAATAGATAGTCAGCGAAATCCATATAAACAAAAAGGATAAGAAATGTGCTTTGGAGAAATATTCACCATATACAAACACACCTAAAATAAGCATGATTGTTGGCGCAATGTATTGTAAAAACCCTACCATTGAAAGGGGTATTCTTTGGACCCCGTTAGCAAAAAGGAGTAATGGTACGGCTGTTGCTACTCCAGCACCTATTAACAATAAATCTAAACCTACATTTTCATTAAACAGCATCTGTCGTTGCTGCACAAACAAACTACCCATATATAGTAAAGCAATGGGTGTAATGACCATCGTTTCAAGTGTAAGACCAATGGCTGCATCTACTTTTACCATTTTTTTCGCTAACCCATACAGTGCGAAGGTTAAAGCAAGTAAAAAGGAAATCCAAGGAAATGAACCATACGAAACTGTTAAGATAATCACACCAATGGCTGCTAGGGCAAAAGAAACATATTGAGAAACAGATAACCGCTCTTTGAATACGACCATCCCTAGTAGTACACTAATCAACGGATTAATATAGTATCCCATACTTGTTTCAATAATTTGTCCATTATTTACAGCCCATATAAAGATAAACCAATTCGCACTTACTAATAGAGAAGCTATAATTAATCCGTACAACTGCTTCTTTGTTTGCCATAGTCCTTTTACAACAATCATAAAAGCACGCAACTTACCTAATAATAGCAATAGAATCAGCATGAAAACAAAGCTCCAAATGACCCGGTTAGCAAGTGTTTCTAAAGCACTAACCCCACCTATCAACTTCCAATAAATCGGCAGTATTCCCCATAACACATACGACAAACCTGCATAAATTACACCTTGCTTAACATCTTGCGCCATTTCCCATCCTCAATTCTTTCTATTATCGAAATAAAATGTATTATACGCCTAAAAGAATGGAATAGACAATAGTTTTTCAACTTTTTGTATAAACAATTTCCTCTGCCACCACAGTCATTTCTATAGAGATGTTGGGAATTTCTTGCACAGGAATGTTAAAGATATCTTCTTTTAAAATCGTAAAATCCGCTACAAACCCCTCTACAATCATCCCACGTTCATGCTCATGACTACATGCATAAGCACTTCCTCTCGTGTATAACCATACCGCCTCATAAGATGAAAGTGTTTGGTTGATATCATAAACGGTTTCATTCGGATCATTCACATTTGTTCTGGTAACTGCTGCATGTATACCTAGCAGAGGGCTTAGTGGTTCAATAGGTGCATCCGATCCACCTGCACATATTACACCCTCTTGCATAAGAGTACGCCAAGCATAGCACCATTTCATATACTCTTCTCCTATTCGATCAATTACCCAAGGAAAGTCAGATGAAACAAAACTCGGTTGAATATCAAGAACTAATGGTTGTTTTTTCGCTCGCTCAATCAGCTCTTCCGTTAATATTTGCGCATGGATGATTCGATCTCTATCTTTAGTATGTTGTGGATGTGCCTCTATTGCAGTTAAGGCCATTTCGAATGCTTGATCGCCAATCGCATGTATGGCAACAGGCATAGAATACGAACGAGCTTTCTCTACTAAGTTATTTAACTCCTCTTGTGTAAATATTGCTACTCCACTTGTTTCCTTATCATCTGCATATGGGTGACTTAATAAAGCAGTTCTTCCGCCAAGTGCTCCATCTGCAAATATTTTCATCGCACCAAATTCAATAAATGGATGTGGAGAAACCGCCTTCGCTTGCTGTTCATCGACCACCTCGTGATGAACGAGTAAGTGCGCTCTAAACGGAAGATTGCCCTCTTTTATCACCTTATTAAAAGTTTGATAGGTCTGTTCAAATCCACCGTAATAATTCAGGTCTTCTGTATGTCCCCCTGTAAGACCTAATCGGTGTGCATCACGAATAGCGGCTTTCATAGCCTTCAGCATATAAGCATCAGTTACTGACGGTATGACAGTTGTAATCAGCTCTTGTGCTTGATCCTTTAATAACCCATTCGGTTGTCCACCCTCATCTTTTTCAATTACACCACCTGAGGGACAGACTGTCGTTTTTGAAATGCCTGCAAGCGCCATTGCCATTGTGTTCACACTAATTGCATGCCTACATACTCGTTTAAGCATAACAGGGTGATCATTTACCCATTTGTCTATATCACTAGCAACGATAGGTTCTGCTTCATCCCAGAGATTCTCATTCCAACCCTCTCCAATAATCCACTCCCCAGGGTTGGCATCTTTACTATATTCTTTTAGAGCTTGTAAGCTCGCTTCTTTTGACGTGAATTGCGATAAATCAAGGCGAATAAGTTTTTCCCCATGACCAATTAAGTGCATATGACTATCAACAAAGCCTGGGAGCATTACACTACCTTTTAAATCCACTAATTTTGTCAACTCATGCTGATAGAGATGTCTCAACTCAGCTTCATTCCCTGTTGCAATAATTCGCCCTTCTCTTGTAAAAACAGCTTCAACATAATCATTTACTGCTTGCATTGTATACACTTTTCCGCCAAACCAAAGTGTTCCCATTCCATTTGACTCCTTTTATTATTTTTCTTCAGTATAACAAAAAAAGCACATTCTTCTATATCACTCAATATAAAAAAGACAGAAGATTTTTATTTTCTTCTGTCTCTTTATATTTAGTTTGCGGTCGTTTTTGAAGCCTCTTGTTTTCGTAACTCTCTTCTCATAATTTTTCCTGAAGTTGTTTTTGGTAAATCGCTGACAAATTCAATTTTTCGTGGATATTTATAAGGAGCCGTGAGCTCTTTTACATGATGTTGTAAACTTGGAATTAGATTAGCATCATTTTCATCGACGTCGTCTTTTAAAACGATAAAGGCTTTAACTATCAAACCTCTTACTTCATCTGGACTACCTACAACTGCACACTCTTTGACGGATGGATGCTTCACGAGGGCATCTTCAACTTCAAATGGTCCAATAGTATAACCAGAGCTAATGATAATATCATCACCGCGTCCTTCAAACCAAAAATAACCATCTTTATCCATCTTGGCTTTATCCCCTGTTATATAATAATCTCCACGGAATTGCATGGCCGTTCTTTCAGGGTCTTTATAATAATTTTTAAATAGTGCTGGCGTATCAACATGGACAGCGATATCCCCTACTTCACCTACTGAACATGGCCTGCCGTCTTCATTAATGATCTCTACTCTGTTCCCTGGTGTTGGTTTACCCATTGAACCTGGTCTTAACCCCATACCTTTCGTGACACCTACAAGCAATGTATTTTCCGTCTGTCCATATCCGTCTCTTACTTCAAGCCCGAAATGTTTTTCAAAAATATCAATGACTTCTCGGTTCAAAGGTTCTCCTGCTGAAACAGCACTATGAAGCTTTGATAAATTATATTGACCAATACGATCTACTTTTGCCATTAAACGATATTCTGTCGGTGTACAGCAAAGCACATTCACTTCATAATCCTGCAAGAGCTGTAAATATTTTTCCGGTTCAAATTTTCCGTTATAAACAAAGCCTGTTGCGCCTGATCCTAATACGGAAAGAAATGGGCTCCATATCCATTTTTGCCAACCTGGACCTGCAGTTGCCCATACAGTATCCCCTTCCTCAATACCAAGCCAATGTGTAGCTGCAGTTCTTAAATGAGCAAATGCCCACCCATGGGTATGAACGACACCCTTTGGGTTGCCAGTTGTTCCCGAAGTATAGGAAAGAAAAGCCATATCGTCTTTCTTCGTTTCTACTATTTTAAACGACTCATTCGCTCTTTCCATTTCTTCATCTAAAGAAATCCACCCTTGCGCATTTCCTCCAATAATGAATTTTGGCAGATTTTCCGCTTCTTTTATCTCGTTGAATTCAGATACATAAGGTGCATAACTAATAATTGCTTTGACATCACCATGGTTAATACGATATTTTAAGTCTTTAGTTTTTAACATTTCTGAGCTAGGGATGACAACCATTCCTGCTTTAAGCGCAGCTAAGTATGTTTGGTAAGCTTCTACAAGACGAGGAATGATTACTAGAACAACATCGCCTTTTTCTAAGCCTTTATCCACGAAAACGTTTCCAATTCTGTTCGCTTTGTTCATTAATTGCTTATATGTAATTTCCTTTTTCTCACCCTGCTCATCTTCCCATTGAATCGCCAGTTTATCACTATTTTGCGCATAGTGCTCAACCTCTGAGACTAAGTTATAAACCTCGGGTGCTAATAAATCCTCTCGTTTCATCCAAAAATCTCTCCTTTTTCTCAAGATCTATGCGGAATTCAAGATGTCACTAATAATTATACTAAATTATTTAAATAATTAAAATAATTTATCTTTCTCTATCTCAATAGTTAGTTGATAAACACCAACTTCCCCTCTCTGAAATATGGGTAAATATCCCCCTTAACACTATCTTTTCTTTTTCACTTTAAATTCTCTTAATTACCAATATCTGAGTCCAAATTAAATTTATCAAAAAAAAACCGAGCTATATTCTCATCCCCTGAATGGAATAATTGCTCGGATTCTTCGTACAGTATGTTTGTTTAAGATAATAAATTGATGCTCGTAATGATAATCGGCATAGCAAAGACATCTATGAGAAAAGCCCCTACAATTGGTACAATTAAAAACGCTTTTGGGGATGGTCCATATTTCTCAGTAATGGCAGACATATTCGCCATCGCGTTGGGTGTTGCCCCAAGACCGTGACCCGTAAAACCACCGACCATTACAGCAGCATCGTAATCTTTTCCAAATAGCTTAAATAGAACAAAGATAGAGAACAATACGATAAAGACCACTTGAATAAATACAATGAATAGCATCGGAAGAGCAAGATCAGCAATTTCCCATAGTTTAATGCTCATCAGCGCCATTGAGAGGAATATACCTAATGTAATATCACCAATGAAATTGATTGATTTCATATCAATGATGCGTCCATTTACTTTATCGACAATATTTCTTACGATTACAGCAACAAACATTGCTCCAACATAGCTTGGTAATACAAAACCTGTTGCATTGGAGAATAACTCTCCTAATAATGATCCAACCGTCATACAAAAAGTAATAATGAGAACTTGTACCATAAAATGATTAGTAGAAGTTGGTGAATGATCTTTTTCCTCTTCTAATGTTGGAGCAATTTCACTGGCTGAATCACTTGATTGTTTAGGTGTTAATTTGTATTTATTGATTAAATACTTAACTGTCGGCCCCCCAACTAAACCACCAGCTATTAAACCAAACGTAGCAGCAGCTAATCCAGTGGATAGTGCAGACTCTATTCCTAATTCCTCAATGGTTCCGCCAAATGCCGTTGCAGCACCATGTCCACCTTCCATAGAAACAGCCCCCATCATGACACCTAGTAACGGTTCCAGACCAAGAGCGGTTGCTAGAGAAATACCAATTGCACTCTGACACAAGGCAAGTACGCCACAGGCAATCCAGTAGAAGATAAGTAGCTTGCCACCTAGCTTCACTAATTTAAAACTAGCCCCTAAACCAACCGTCGTAAAAAAGGTAAGCATAAAAATGCTTTGTAGTGATGTATCTAATTCAATGTTCATTAGCCCTGTTTGTTTTAAAATTAAAATAAGTAGAGCAAATAATAATCCGCCCACTACTGGTGCAGGTATACAATAACGATTTAACCATGTCACCTTTTTTATTAATACGCTACCGATTAACAAAAGGGCGACAGCAAGAAACAATGTTGAAATTGAATCTAAAGTGATGTTCATCTCTTTGTCCTCCTGTGAAATGCGCTGATTGCTTCACTCACCAATTGAGCTGCAACTGCTGCTGTTTGTCCATCTCTGTCTAATGAAGGATTAACTTCGGATATATCAAACGAAACCGTCTTATCATTATTTGTAACCAATCGAACAATTTCCCTTACCTCAAATGGAGTTAAGCCAAATGGAGATGGTGCACTTACACCTGGTGCGTAGGCAGAATTAACTGCATCCATGCACAGAGTTAACAGGCACACATCACATTCTTTAATAAAATTATTTATTACTTGTTTTGTTTCTTTTAAACCTTCCGCATGAATGGTTTCTTCTAGAATATAGGTTACACCTAGTTTGGAGGCAGTCTCGAAAAGAGAAGCAGTATTTCCTTGTTTTTGTATACCAAGGCATAAATAATTTGCATTTTCGTCTTGATCTAATATTTGTTTAAACATCGTACCCGATGACGGCGCTTCATCATATGATCGTAAATCAAAATGTGCGTCAATATTAATGATACCTAATTTCTTTTGTTTACCTATCGACTTCCTAACACCTAAATAATGACCGTAAAGTGTCTCATGACCACCACCTAATATGATAGGTGTAGATTTTTTATCGAGAATTAAGCTAACAAAATCCCCTAATTCTACTTGTGCTTCTTCCAACTGCTGACTATCACAAACCACATTACCAAAATCATAAATATTGGTATCAACATCATATGGAAAAGGTAATTTAGCAACTGCTTGTTTTATAGCATTTGGTCCCTCTTTCGCTCCTAGTCTACCGTTGTTTCTTCTTACTCCTTCTTCACATTCGAATCCGATAAGTCCATAGCTAGATATTTGCGTTTTATCACTCGGTGTGAGAAGATTTTCCGTTTTAATAACCTGATGGTATCTAAAACTCTTTCGATCTTCTAAAGAGTCAATTCTGCCTATCCATTGATCTTTCCTTCCTTGACTGTACATTGCGAACTCCCTCATTTTTATTAAATTTCTGAACTTTCTGTGTAGATACATTTAGAAACGTTTCGTATAAAAAAAGTATATAAAGAGTTATGCTATAATGACCAATACCAAATATATATATATCTATAGCTTTTAACTATAAGCAGGTGAAAAAATGGAAATAAGGAAATTAAAGTATTTTATTACAGTAGCTGATGAGCAGAGTTTTTCTAAGGCAGCACAAATTTTACATATATCACAGCCATCATTAAGTAATGCCATTATAAAATTGGAAAATGATTTAAAGATGGCGCTATTTAAACGAGATACAAGAAGCATTTATTTGACAGATATCGGAAAGGTTTTTTATCAAAGAGCTCTACATATAGTAAGACAATTCGAACATTTTCAACTAGAAGTTGCAGAAATGGCCGAAACAGGTGACGGTCATATTAATATTGGCATTATTGAATCTGCCAAGTTTTGGCTATTCAAAGTCATAAAGGAATTTAAAAATACCTATCCTGATATACACTTTCAATTTAATGAAGTACTTGGCCAAAAAGAAGTTATTTCTTCCATATTAGAAGGGGATGTTCATTTTACGATTACCAATCAGCCTATGCATAATCAATTAATAACTTCACACCCGCTTTATCATGAGCCTTTTATGTTAGCAGTTTACGAAACACACCCACTTGCTCGTAAAAATTCTGTAGAGCTCACCGATATTGCTAATCAGGCATTTATTATTAGTCGTGAGGGTTTCCAAACGAGAGGAGATGTGCTGCAAGCTTTTATGAAGGAACAGCTTTATCCAAAAATTGAATATGAAATCGAGCGCTTAGAAACTGCTTGTAAAATGGTTGAAGAAGGTTTAGGCGTGACTATTTTGCCTAAAAGCTATTTAGATTATAATCCTACACCTCATATTATTGGCTTGCCAATCACTTCTATTTTTCTTAATAGAACTGTTTACCTTGCTTATTTGAAAGACAGATCAATGACGCCTGCCATTCAAAAACTTTTAAACAAAATACGTCAATTTGAAGTTTTTTAAATATAAAAAAGGGCGAAGTGAGTACTCCGCCCTTTTGTAGCCATCATATTAAATTATTTTTGGTAACCACCTAATTGTTGTTCAGCCATTTGAACTAAACGTTTAGTGATTTCTCCACCAACTGAACCGTTAGCACGAGAAGTAGTTTCTCCACCAAGGTTTACACCAAATTCAGTTGCGATTTCGTATTTCATTTGATCAAGAGCTTGTTGTACACCAGGTACTACAAGGTTATTTGAGCTGTTGTTTGCCATGTGATTTCACCTCCTTGTGAGTATAGAATGTGTAGAATCACATGGCACTATGCAATAAATATTTGGTAATTGTTTCATTTAAATTTCTTTTTGTAATCTTTTTGTAATAAAGGTCGTTTAAAAAAGATCTTCCATCTCTTTTTCTATGTTTGAATTCGGCATAATAACAAGTTTTTCGGTATTTTCAACTGCTTTTTGAATATACGGCTCGAAGTCTGTATAGCTTTCAAAGTGTTGAACTTTTTCAAGCTTCGGCTTCGTTTTAGGTGATGAAGGTACAAATACGGTACAACAATCCTCAAATGGACGAATAGAAATATCATGCGTATCAATAGTTTGAGCTATGTCGATTATATCCGCTTTATCCATCATAATCAGAGGTCTTAAAATGGGTGTGCTAACCACCTCATTAATAGCATACATACTTTCCATCGTCTGACTGGCAACTTGCCCAAGACTCTCACCAGTAATAATGGATAATCCTTGATATTTTTCTCGTAGCGCGTCTGTTATTCTAAGCATTAACCTTCTTGTCGTTGTCATTGTATAGTTATCAGGAATTTGTTTTTGTATCAGCTGTTGTATTTCAGTAAAAGGAACAATATGAAGCGCCACGCCACCATTAATTCGAGAGAGCTTTTCCGCTAGATCAATGACTTTTTGTTTTGATCTTTCACTTGTAAATGGAGGGCTATAAAAATGAACAGCCTCGACTTCAATTCCTCTTTTCATGGATAAATACCCTGCAACAGGGCTATCAATCCCACCAGATAACATGAGCATACCTTTCCCACTTGAACCAGCTGGTAAGCCAACAGCTCCTTTAATATTCTCACATGAAATATAACTTGCTTCTTTTCTCACTTCAATAACTAAGTTTATACTTGGTTTTTTCACATCAACTGAGATAGAAGGCATATTTGTTAGTATATGTGCACCAAATGCTTGGTTAATACCAAACGTATCTAATGCAAAACTTTTATCTGCTCTTTTCGCAGTGATTTTAAACGTATCGCCTTCTTGATAAACCTTTTGAATTAATTGTAATGCCTTTTCCTTCATTGTATCTAAATCTTTTTCAACCTTCAAAACCGGACTAAAAGACTGGATACCAAAGACACCCTTTAATCTCTCAATAATCTCTTCATGTGGTTGGTCATTAAGCAGAACAAACATGCGATCTCTTTGCCCCTCGACCTTGATTTCAGGAAAATCATGTAGTACTCTCTTTACGCTTTTTCTTAATTTATCTATAAAATTTTTACGATTTCTTCCTTTAGTTGAAATTTCTCCATAACGAATTAATATTCTATCGTATTTCATTAAGCTTTCATTACCTTTCTCAGTTGAAATATAGTGTGTTTCACTTCATGAATAAACTTTTCTACCTCATCAGCCGTTGTATGATAACTTAAACTCACTCTAACAGCACTCAAGGCAATTTCTTCTTTTACACCCATAGCAAGTAATGTACTACTCGCTTGAGCATGTTTAGATGAACACGCACTCGTGGTAGAAATATAAATATCATTCTCTTCCAAGGCATGAACAAAAACCTCTGACTTAAAGCCTTTAACAGAGAAATTAAGAATATGTGGGGCTGTCGCCTTTATTGGCGTATGGATAATGACATCTTCTATTTCACTCAATGCTATTCTCATTTCATTCATTAAATGAGAAAGTTTAGAGCTAGAGTTGAAATAATCATTTGTCATCCTCAACGCTTTAGCCATCGCGACAATTCCACCAGTATTTTCTGTGCCGCTCCTTAATTCACTTTCTTGGTTACCACCTGCAAGGAGGGGCATTAGGGTTACTCCTTGTCGTAAATATAAAATACCCGAACCCTTTAGGCCATGAAATTTATGGCTTGACATTGTACATGCATCAATACCAAATTCATATAACTCCAGTGGGACTTTGCCTACTGATTGAACAGCATCGACATGAAAGAAAACCTTAGGATATTCTTTTAATAAAGTTCCAATAGCTTTAATTGGTTGAATGGTCCCTATTTCATTATTGACATGCATAACAGAGACAAGAATCGTTTCTTCCTTTATAGCTACTTGTAAATCATCTAGAGAAATTCTCCCATCCCCATCTACAGGTAGATAAGTCACTTCAAATCCTTCTTTTTCTAACTGCTTCATTGTCTCAATTACAGAAGGGTGTTCAATGGTTGTTGTAATTAAATGATTGCCACGATGCTGATATTGTTTAGCAATTCCTTTAATTGCCATATTATTACCTTCCGTACCACCTGAAGTAAACAGCAATTCTTTTTCTTTTACTTTAAGCAATTCTGCTATCTGTCTCCTCGCTTGTTGCAATAGTTTTTCAGCTTTCTCACCAACTCCATGGAGGGATGATGGATTACCAAAAAAGGTAGAAGAAACTTTTACAAACGCATCAATTACTTCTTTATATGGTTGAGTTGTTGCACTATTATCTAGATAAATCATTACGGCTCCTCCTTGAAGAACACTTATGCAATTTTTAATCATAGCATAATTTTCGCTTAGATAGAAATGTTATTTGTATAAAGACGAAATGTAATTTCACTATTTTGTAAAAACAAATTATTACGATACACAACCGAAAAAAAATTTGTGTATTAATACAGGTTTTGCTTTATAATTTTGGGTTTTTAATTTATAATGAAAATAATTGGTTTAAAAAAACTCCGAAAATCTATTCCTTTCAAAGTTTGCCACCGTTATTTCAATATACCCAAAATTACAACATTTTTATAATTCGACACATTTCGTCAAAACCATGGTACTATAGTTTCTGTTGAAAATTTTATAGTGACTATTGACGAGCGACTTAGGGGGTAAATTGTATGAATAATAACACACTTTCGTTCAAACAAATCTTTTCAATAGGTTTAATGCTCTTTGCTCTATTCTTCGGAGCAGGGAATATGATATTTCCACCATTTTTGGGACAAGAAGCTGGTACTTCTGTATGGGTAGCAATTATTGGTTTCCTAATTACTGGTGTTGGACTACCACTCATTGCTGTTATTGCCATTGCAAAATCTGGTGATGTACAGACAATGGCAAATCGAGTTCATCCATTGTATGGATTAATTTTTACTGTGGCAATGTATTTAGTCATTGGTCCACTATTTGCCATTCCTCGTACAGGAACAGTTTCTTATGAGATTGGAGTATTGCCGTTTTTATCTGAAAACGCTGCCAATTCAATTTGGCCACTTTTAATATTCTCAATTGTTTTCTTCGTGCTTACGACTTTATTAGCTATGAATCCAGGTAAGCTTGTAGATGTAATCGGTAACATTCTAACGCCACTACTATTAATTATTCTAGCTGTAATTGTAATAAAAGCGATTATTTCACCAATAGGAGACCCTCAAGCTCCAACAGGCGCTTATGTAGACAGTGCCTTCTTTAAAGGGTTTATTGAAGGGTACTTGACAATGGATACGATTGCCGCTCTTGTATTTGGTATTATCGTGATCAGTTCAATCAAAGGCTTTGGTGTTACGAAAAAAGCTTCAATTACAAAGATTTGTATTGCCGCTGGACTTATTGCCGCAGCTGGTCTAGCCATTATTTATGTATCACTTGCTTATATTGGTTCTACATCTCCAAATACATTAGGTGTACAACCAAATGGCGGTGCGTTATTATCAGTAGCCGCACAATTTTTATTTGGTTCTGCAGGTGGTTATATTCTCGGATTTGCGATCATTTTCGCTTGTTTAACAACATCTGTGGGATTAATCTCCTCTTGCGCAGCTTACTTTAATAAACTTGTACCAAGTATTTCATATAAAAAGTTCGTTATTATTTTCTCAATTTTTAGTATGGCCATTGCAAACGTCGGCTTGACACAATTAATTAATTTCTCAGTACCAGTGCTAACATTCCTTTATCCATTAGCTATTGTGCTTATCCTTCTCACACTAATAAACAATGTATTTAAAGGAGCATCTATTGTATATATTTGCGCACTCATTCCAACAGGAATCATTAGCATAATTGATGGATTAAATGCAGCTGGTCTTGGGAGCGAAGGACTAAATAACACACTTTCTATCTTGCCGTTATTTAGTGTAGGTATTGGATGGCTTGTACCTGCTATCATTGGTGCAATTGTTGGTTTTATTATCGCTTTCAATACAAACCCGAAAGAACAGTTACAAACTCAAGAAGATTAAAAAAAAAGAAATAGTCACTAAGAAAAGCGAAGGAAAAGGGGCCTTCGCTTTTTTCTTATTGTTATTCATTTCTTTTGAGTTTTGTTCAGACAGTCAGTGCACTAAATTAAGTTCGTAATCACTTATAAACGAATGAAACAACTATAGCAAGCGAATTCAAACTAAAAAAACTGATGTAGCCACATCAGTTTTTTTCCTCTTCATTTATCCAATCTTTAATTTTCTCTAACGCTCCTGGTTCTACTTCTTCAATCGCGGTTGCTGCCAGTTCAAGTGCTGCTTTGTATTCATAATTCCTAAAGGCAAGCTCGGCATTCGTAAATTTTTCCTTTAACTCTAGGTGACGACTGCGATATCTATTACCATATTGAATGACCTTTTCAGTTAACGAAAATGTCTCTATCATATCCTCCGTGTATTCAACTGCTTTCTCTACTGATATTAAGGCTATTTCCATATAATCGTTAACAGAAGCAATATTTAGTGGCTTTTCTTCGAGTCGTAAGATGACCTCTTTAATCTGATCGTTTGCTTCTTTCATTACAAATTTATATTCTTCTGGTAAACCCGGAATATTACTTTTTGATACTAAGCGAGCTACGTCACTAACCTGCTTTTTTAAATCATTAATTTTTTCCCTAGCTACCATTTCGTCTTTACGTAATGCTTCTAATTTTTCACTAAAACGAGTTTGTTCCTCTTTTATCATATCTAATTCTTCTTTTACAGTTGTCAATTCTTCTTTTAAAACTGTATGGGGGACTTTTTGTTCCTTGATTTTATCTTCCAATACTTCATATCTTTTGATGGCATTAGTGAGTAGCTTCTGAAGTCTGTCCTGTGTATCACTTTCCGTGTCTGGTACATGATATGTATCGGAAATAACTCGCATTTCTTCTATTAAATCCATATGTCTTTCACTACTATCAATCAAGAGATCTTTCGCCTTGCTTTCTTCTTTAGAAACGAAGTGTTTCGCCATAACTTCCTTTTCTAGCTGTTCATATAAACTATCAATTCGTTCCTTAATTTCATCTTGGAGTTCAGAAGCAGCTTTCACGTTTATCTCTTCAACTAACTCAATTATTTTTTTAACTTCTTCTTCGATTTCAGTTATATTCTTTTCTACTTGGAGGTGTTCGAGTAGGTACCCTTGCTCTTTCATCTCCTCAAACCCATCCTTTAATTCTGCTAACTGATTAGGCAATTTATTATTGACTTCAACTAGTAATACAGGAATTTGATCTATATGATCATTCATTTCTTCCATCTTTTGATTTAAAGCAAGAACTAATTCTCGTGCCTCAAGATAGTTTCCTTCATTTGTTTTTTGAGTATATAACTCGAATTCATTATGCATTTCACCTAGCCTATTTTCGAGTTGTTCCCCCGGCTTGCCATAGGCATGACGTTGTGTTAGTAATCGCTTTTTATAATTGCGGTATGTATCTTTTAACGCTTCCATTTCGAGGCGGTTCTTTTCTTCACTTCCTACTAACTCTTTTAGCTCTATTAAAATCTGGTCGATTTGTTCCTCTACTAGGTTCAATTCCGCTTCAATTTTATTTAAGCTTTCCTTTGCTTTATTGAACCGATATTTATCTATGTATTCTTCCGCATCAAATAATGTCGTTTCAACCTCAGGAAGCTGTGATGTGACGATTTCGTCCCAAGCACTACGCCATTTTTCAAATAATTTTTCTGTTTGACCTGTCATATTTAGTGCCTTCACCTTCGATAATTCATCCAAAACAGGGCGATCTATAATTTCAAGCTTCCATGTCTCTAGTCGATCCACTTCCTTGAAGTATTTCTTCTTAAAAAAATACCCTGTAAAATAAATGCATATGAAAACTATGAGTACACCAATTACATATCCCATCTGTAAAGCCCCCTGTTCTGTTACCGAACCAAATATATATACTTAAATTAATCATTTTCTTGTTCATTTCAATGCTTTTATGATACCATGTAAACGACATTTTTTGACTATTATTTTAAGATTTTATTGAAATAATTGGACAAAATTCGTATAATCAATCTTTTTACATCTTAAATTGACCAGAAAAACTTCTATTTCCCCGTAAAAATAACTGAATAAAGTTAAATCTGCACGTATAAATGATTATTTTTATTTATCTCATATATCGCACGAAATAACAATTATTTCGCTATAAAAAGGAGCTTTCACGTGAAAAAAGATGGTCATATTCATACGCCTTATTGCCCTCATGGAACAAAGGATCATATGAAACATTATATTAATAGAGCGATAGAGCAAGGCTTTACTGATATCACTTTTACTGAGCATGCCCCTTTACCTATTGATTTTATTGACCCGGCGCCAGCCAAAGATAGTGCTATGAAAAATAGTGATATTGCCAATTATTTAGACGAAGTTGAGCAGTTAAAACAACAATATAAAAAGGAACTCAATATCCATATCGGACTAGAAGTGGATTATATTGAAGGGTATGAAGACGAAATAACGGCATTTTTGAATAAAATCGGCCCAAGTATCGATGACGCCATCTTGTCTGTTCATTTCCTAAAAGGGGAAAATGGTTATCATTGTTTAGATTATAGCCCTGATGTCTTCCAAGATATGATTAATGAATACGGGTCTATCGATGCCGTATATCAACATTATTTTCGTACAGTTCAAAAGTCCATCTTAAGCGACCTTGGTCAGTATAAACCAACGAGAATTGGACATATTACTTTAGTTAAAAAATTCCAAAAAAAATTTCCCGTTGAACAGGAATTTGAAAAGGAACTTAGTGATATTTTGAATGCTGTTAAAGACAAGCACTACGAACTGGACTATAATGCCGCTGGGCTCATTAAGCCGCTATGTCTTGAAAGTTATCCTCCTGCATCAGTCGCACAAAAAGCAATGAGTATGGGCATTCCACTTGTATACGGCTCCGACGCTCATCAAGCAAAACTTGTGGGATACGGTTGGAGTAAGTTAAATTCCCAGTTACAAAACATTTAGCAATGTCACCTGCTGCTCTTTTGGCTCTTTTCTACAAACAAAATGATCAATCCAAGCATGAGTCTCACGTACATACTTCTCCACAAAATAACTTTCATGGGGAACAAGGTAAAGCACTTCTGTTAAGTAATGACTATTAAGAAACGGCATAGTAAGCAGACTCTTCCATTGTAGGATTAAATACGCCGTCGTGTTTAAGTAGAATTCTTTCGTCTTGAATCCTTGTTCAAAGATTCTATTTAGATAATACTTTTCCTTTGTTAAATAAGTGGACATAATTTCTCGGACCATTTGCGAATCGATCGACATTTCTCTAATAATCAGTCTCGTTAATTGCACATTTTCAAATTGGAAATAAAGGATATTTTCAGCAACGGCCTTTAGGGAATGTGTCGGTCCTCGGTCTAAGAGATTAAACCCTTTCTCAATTTCTTGAATATATGCTTCATAATATTCCGTTAAACATTGCTCTAACAAACCATTTTTATTACCAAAATAATAGGATATATTAGCAACATTTGTTTTTGCTTTACTGGCGATATCCCTGACAGATGTTCCATTAAACCCTTTATGGTTGAAGAGATAGATAGCTGCATCAATTATTGCCACTTTAGCATTTTCTTTCATGCGCTCTTTCGCCTCCCTATAACAAGATTTTTGTTCAAATATCCTCTGTTCTTGTTATAATAAATCTATTCTTGCATAAAAGAGATTTTCCTTTTATTAATTGTCGACAAAGTCTCCCCTTTTAACCTATTTTATGGCATAATACCTTAAATACTTAAAGAAAGCATGGTGATGTATGATGTTTAACGTCGAAAATTATCAAGGAAATAAAGAAGAAAATTATCAACTAGTAATTAAGCAACTTGCTGCATTATTAGAAGGTGAAAAAAATACAATCGCCAACTTAAGTAATGCTTCTGCCTTATTAAATCAATTTTTAGACCGTACAAATTGGGTTGGCTTTTATTTAATGGAAGACGGAGAACTTGTTCTCGGACCATTTCAAGGATTGCCCGCATGTGTAAGAATCCCAGTTGGTAGAGGTGTTTGCGGCACTGCTGCTTCTAGACAAGAGACGCAAAGAATTGCAGATGTCCATGCTTTTCCTGGCCATATCGCATGTGATGCGGCTTCTCAATCGGAAATTGTCATTCCTATCGTAAAAGATGGAACATTATTAGGTGTCTTAGATATTGATTCTCCTGAAAAAGACCGCTTTGATGAAATAGATGAAAAGATGCTAGAAGCATTTGTAAAAGAATTAGTGAAGTTCTTATAATTTCAAGAAATGCGAACAAATAAGGATATATACATTTGTTCGCATTTTGATTAGATGATGTTATTTGAATTGATTTAACGCTTCAGAGAGATCTGCTTTAATATCTTCGATTGCTTCTAATCCCACTGAAAGCCGTAATAAATTATCTCCAATCCCCATTTTTTCTCTCTCTTCTTTAGGAACGACAGCATGTGTCATCGTTGCCGGATGTTGAATTAAAGTTTCTGCATCACCTAAACTTACAGCCACTTTAATTAGACTTAGATGATTCATCAATGCCTGCGCTTCTTTTTGTCCTCCTTTAATTTTAAAAGAAATAAGCCCCCCGGGTTGCTTCATTTGTTTTGCGATAATCTTAGCTTGTGGGTTATCAGCAAAACCTGGGTAATAAACCTGCTCAATTTTTTCATGATTTCGTAAAAATTCGGCAAGAATAGTAGCTTGTTGACTGTGTCGGTCTAATCGAATAGCTAATGTCTTGATACCTCTTAATAATAACCAAGCATCAAAGGGAGATATAATACCACCTATATCCTTTCTTGTATGTCTCGCAATGTCGTCCATCCACACTTTTTTACCTGCCACAATGCCAGCAATGACGTCTCCATGGCCACATAAATACTTTGTTGCACTATGGATAACAATATCACATCCAAATGAAATTGGATTTTGCAAATAAGGGGAACAAAAGGTGTTATCTACTACAACAGGGATTTGTTTTTCTTTACCTATTGCTGCGACCATTTCAAGATCAACAATATCAAGCGTTGGATTAATCGGTGTTTCAATGTAAATACAAGTGGTTTCTGGTGTAATACAACTCATTAACTCTTCTCTAGAGCTCATAGTAGAAAACTGATGTGAAATCTGGTACTTTTCTTCTAATAAATGCAATAGACCATATGTGCATCCATATACTCCTTGTGAGCATAAAATATGGTCTCCCGCTTTCGTTAATGTCATTAACACAGATGAAACAGCTGCCATTCCAGATCCAAATGCTAATGCCGCTTCTGCCCCTTCTAATTCTGCCATTCGTTTTTCTAAGATCTCAACAGTCGGGTTCCCTAAACGTGAATAGACATACCCTGCTTCTTCAGAGGCAAACCTGCGAGCACCTTCCTCTGCACTTGAAAATGTAAATGTAGCTGTTTGAAATAAAGGTGGTATTAAACTGCCGTTATATAATTGACTATCATAACCAGAATGAATACATTTGGTCTCTATTCTTTTCTCGTTACCTTCCAAGGATATCTCCTCCAGGATCATGATTGAAAACGCTTACAATAATAAAAGTACAAAACATTACCGTTTAAATATAAAAAAAGATTCTTATAATTCAGAATATTCTACCACACAAGAATTTTCAACGATTATTATTATTTATCGGTGTCTAATTAAACAAAGAGGCTGGTATAAGTGGCGTTAACTAAATAGGATTAGGCGTTTGTGAACTAAGTGTCCAGTTTGGACATTAAAAGTTCTCATTCTAAACCCCATCTATTTAATTTCTATCCAACTAAACTAATCAACCTCTTAGTCTCTATCTTTTTCTAAAAAAACAACTTTATTTTTCCCTGCATTTTTCGCTTCATATAATGCTACATCAGCACGGTGAAATAAGGTTGCATAGCTCTCCTCTTCATTAGCTTTCCAATGTGACACTCCACATGAAATACTCACATTTGGACTCGTTAATCGACTCACTTTTTCCTTTAACCTTCTAGCGATAGAAACACCGATCTTCGCATCTACATTTGGAAGATAAATCGCCAGTTCTTCTCCTCCCCATCTCGCGCCCACATCACTCGCTCTAATATGATGAATGATGATATCTGCTACTTGAATAAGAATATCGTCGCCGACTTGATGACCATATTCATCATTAATCATTTTAAAATCATCAATATCGATTAATATTAAAACACCTTTTTCATCACTTTTTAGTGAGTGTTCCACTTGATTATCCAAATAACTTCGTGAAAAAAGTTGCGTTAAGTGATCGGTTACGACTAACTTTTCTAATTCCTCTCTTAATAACGAATTCTTAAATGCAAGTGTTGTATGATGAATTAATGCTTGGAGTAATTTAAATGAATCAAACGGAAAGTAATAAGGCATAGGGTGCAAAATCACGACAAACCCCCACATATCCCCTAAGTTTCCCATTGGTACGGCCATAAGAGAACGGTAACTAGCTTTCATATAGGGAATCGTTAAATCGCCAATAAAGAGCGCATCTTTCTTCTCTAACATCAGTTTTTGCACATATGTTACAAAAGCTTTCGATTTCTTTGCAAAGAAGAAACTTGTGCTACCACTTAATGGAGTCCATTTTTCACCATCTTGAGACAAGAAAAAACCCACTTCTTCTGCATGAAATGATTTCTTTATTTGTTCTGTCATAAAATGAATCGTCTCTGTAAAACGCAAATCAGCATTTAATTGCTGTGATGTTTCATTTATAAATTGCAAATCACCAATTAATTGTTGTGACTGTTGATGTAATTGAATATTTTCAATGATTGCTCCTGTCATTTTCGCAATTAAACCAAAATACTTTTGATCTGCTTTAGGAATGGCATATATCCCTTTAGTAATCACTTGGAGAACACCATACACCCCCTGGCTTCCTAAAAAAGGAGCATATAGGACAATGTCAGTTGATGTTTGTTCTATTGTTACTTCGCCTGATACATACGCTTCAAGTGCGAGACTGTTTTCCTCCTGATAATCTAGATCCCTCACTGGTAATTGATTGATTTCTTCATAATCATGTGTCAACAATAAATAATATTGAAAAGAAGGATATAGCCTATCCAAAATTTTTAACATTTCACTTAATAATACGTCCAATTTTAATATTCTATGAAAACTAAAACGTTCGACAAATGCGAACAATTCCGTGTAATGCAGTTTTTCATCGTATAGCTCATTTATTTTACCTTTAAATAACACATAGGAACTCAAGACTTCTGTAAGCTCATTCATAAATGGTTGGCTCAACATAAATTGCTGATCCTCCCTTAGCAAAACCAAATACTCTGGTAAACCATCTAACCGCTGAAGGAAGAAGATGAGTAAGCATCCATCTTTACTCGAATAAGTTCCCTGTTTTTTATTAATATAGAATGGATGATCTTCACGATAAACCTCATCGATAGGAATAATAGCAGGTAAAGGCAATAACTCAGCATGGTATTCTCCTTCAATGAGATATGCCCTTTTCCACTCATTTACGAAATAAAATCCCGCTGCTATACATCCTAAACTAGTAGCAACCTCTTTAACAAAATCATCAAATTGATTCTTAGAAATGTTCCCTTTATATATAAGGTCCAATATTTTACTTTTTATTTCTAGTAACGCTTTTACTTCATTTTCCTTATCCATAGTTATATCACCTATATTCAAAAGTGGTTTGTTTATCACCCACATTTTAGATAGAATATGTACTAAATCCAGATGTATAAAACAGACATAATTAATCGTCTCTTAAATGGTATGAAGATTGTCATTTTTATGACTTAACAAATGACAAAAAAAGATAATCACACTTAAATATATTTATTATTACACTTAGCTATTTTTTTCTATACTATAGTTCTTTTAACCTACTCCAAAACAGATACTTTAGAACTATATTATATCATATATTTTACAATATCAATCATTCTTTATTATAGTTTTTACTATGTTCATAAGGAATTGACTCATTTTCATTAATTGTTTTCAACTTACAACCTCGACATTGAAGATTACTGATTGACTACATATTACACTCAGCAAAACATTGACTTCTAATGAATAAAGATTGTATAATAGTCTTTGTGTAAAATATCGCAGCTTTTGTGTGTACTTTAATGTTTCATTTTGTTCCTCTAACAATCTTTGTTGATGGGGTATTGTGTAACCCTCTGCTGCGAGGGCGAAGATACTTGAAAACAAAATGTGCGTAAAGATGACCACAACTGTTTTTATTTTACCCAAATAAAAACAAAAAGGAGGAGTCATATTATGGCTCGTTATACTGGCCCAAGCTGGAAATTATCTCGTCGTCTTGGTATTTCTCTAAGCGGCACTGGTAAAGAATTAGAAAAGCGTCCTTACGCTCCTGGACAACATGGTCCTAACCAACGTAAAAAATTATCTGAGTACGGATTACAATTACAAGAGAAGCAAAAGCTTCGTCACATGTATGGTGTAAATGAACGCCAATTCCGTAACTTATTCGATAAAGCTGGTAAAATGACTGGTAAACACGGTGAAAACTTCATGATTCTTTTAGAATCTCGTTTAGACAACGTTGTTTATCGTCTAGGTTTATCTCGTACTCGTCGTCAAGCACGTCAACTTGTGAACCACGGTCACATCTTAGTTGATGGCAAGCGTGTAGATATCCCTTCTTACCGCATGCAACCAGGTCAAACAATTACTCTTCGCGAAAAATCTCGTAACCTAGATATCGTGAAAGAAGCAGTTGAAGTTAGCAACTTTGTTCCTGATTTCGTATCTTTCGATGCAGATAAACTTGAAGGTTCTTTCACTCGTTTACCAGAGCGTTCTGAACTTCCAGCAGAAATTAACGAATCTCTTATCGTTGAGTTCTACTCTCGTTAATATTAGCATTAAGCATTTTAATGCTAATAAACCCCTTGAAATGTTGTTAGATCAACATTTCAGGGGTTTTTTCGTTTTTATTTACTTTGCAAAACAGGGTAAGATAATGCTTTTTGGGACCAAGTTGGGGCCAAAAAATAATAGGAAGAGTGCCCGTTTGCTTCATATTATTACTCATTCTTCAAATCCCGGACATCGTACTTGACGGTTCACAAGGAATAAAAGAACTTACAGAATGACTTTGTCTTAGAACTATATTTAGTTAAAAGGAATTTCTATTTTATTATTTTTATGAATATCTTCAGTTCCGGAATCCAAAGCTGTTCTGTAATACCAACATTTATGCTTGATGAGTTCCATTGTCTTGTTTAATTCCTCTAGTTGTGATTCCACTATAGCTTTTCGTTCCATGAACATATCAAATCTTTGTTGCAAGGTGGAATCTCCTTCAGAACACCAATCAATAAAATTTTTTATTTCTTTAATAGGCATTCCGGTGGCTTTTAAACATTCAATTATTTTTAAAGCTTCGATATCGGATTCTTTAAACTGTCTTGTTCCCCTAGCAGTACGTTCTATAAATGGCATAAGTCCTTCTTTGTCGTAGTAGCGCAAGGTATATACGGTAAGATTCAATTCTTTAGCAACCTCGCTGATAGAATATGTCTTCATTATTACTCCCCGTTTCTTTATTTACGATATAGATTTCGAGTTAACTCTAGAAATGAAAGAAATTATATCATGGTATTTGTTGATTGGCAAAGTCATCTGTTCATTAGAAATTGGGTAAAAAGAATAAATGGGTCATTTTAGCTAGAGTTAACTGTAATATATAAGAGAAAAAAAGCAAGATTTGATATGAATAGAGGCTATTTTAAGATGAGTTCTTAGTTTAATCTGGTATAAGTGTTATAAAAAATGGATTAGGAATGATAGAGCGTCAGATTCAGAAAAGGTATATTTTGAAGAATACAGTAAATTGATGAAAAGCAAAAATTGGGATTTGTAAAGAAAAATTCAGAACATAGGTCTTAACGAACAAATAAAGACGTCTTTTTAGTTACTAATATTTAATTTTTATAGGGGTACCGCCATTGGCTGTACCCCATAAATATCGCTTACGTCATTCACATTGTACTGATGTCAATTACAAATCTATACTTCACATCGGAAGCTACTACTCGTTCATAAGCTTCGTCAATTTGATCAGCTGAAATCACTTCAATTTCAGGAGTAATATTATGTTTAGCACAAAAATCCAACATTTCCTGTGTCTCCCGGATGCCTCCAATCATAGACCCAGCAAATGAACGACGATGACCGATTAGATTGAACACGTTTAGTGACAGTGGTTCTGCAGGAGCGCCTACGTTTACTAGCGCGCCATCAAGATTGAGTAGTCCTAAATAGGCATCCAGATTAATCTTTGCACTTACCGTATTAATAATTAAGTCATAGCATCCAGCAAGTTTCTCGAATGTTTCTGGGTCACTTGTTGCATAGTAATGATCTGCACCTAACTTCAGACCATCGTCCATTTTCTTCAATGTTCGAGACAGAACAGTGACTTCAGCACCCATTGCATGTGCAATTTGAACGGCCATATGTCCAAGCCCCCCCATACCAACAATTGCTACTTTCTTGTTAGGACCTGCTCCCCAATGATTTAACGGAGAATATGTTGTAATACCCGCACAAAGTAATGGTGCTGCTACGTCAAATTCAATATTATCAGGTATTCTGAGTACGAAATCTTCCGATACGACAATGTGGGTTGAATAGCCACCTTGAGTGGGCTCCCCGTATTTATCAACACCTGCATAAGTATCGACTTTTCCTTTTAAACAATATTGCTCTTCTCCTTTACGGCAGTTCTCACACTCACCACAAGAATCAACCATACATCCGACTCCTACTCGGTCCCCAACCTTATACTTTGTCACCTCGGCTCCAACATCTGTGACGATTCCCGCAATCTCGTGTCCGGGTACAAGTGGATAGTTCACTGGACCCCATTCACCATGAGCAGTATGAATATCAGAATGACATATGCCCGCATATTTAATTTCTATCAGAACATCTTGTGAATCAAGATCACGTCTTTTAATCTCTGCAACTCTAAATGGTTTGTCTGGACCGTCTACTGCTCTTGCTTTAGCTGTTATCATTTGTTTAAACCTCCAATAATTTGATTTTAAAGAGAATTGACCTGTTTGTTTCTTACAAAACTAGAATAACCCCTCTAGTTAACTCTAAGTCAAGGTATAAGTTTATATGCAGAATCAAGCCAGCAAAATTATATAATAGTGATACTCCTTATGTGGAGTGTTTTGTAGGAATATACCTTTCCATTGTGTGAACAAGCTAAAAATGTAAATACTTGTAAAAAGAAAGATGAGATGTATTTGATAAACAGAGTTGATGAATTTAGAAAAGGAGCGAGGTTTGAACCAAAGAGATTTCGCTAAAGCAATTCGTTAAGACAAACTGGCTAGAAGCGAATTTACTTAATTAGTAATTAATTTGTGAAAAGATGTTCTTTAAAACAAACAGCTGTTCAGGTAAAAAGCCCCTCTCGATTGAGAAGGGGCTTTTTACTAAAACTCGTCATAACTTACTAAGGAAAAGTCATCCTTATTTAATTTCCTTTTACAAATATCCCTATAATCACAAACATTGTTCTTGAAGTTTTTTATAATGTCTACTAAGGCATCCTCAATTTTTAAGCCATATCCTACTGCTCCTTCAAAACCACCTAAAGGATCTTTTAGTTTTAGATTTGTATAACCAATAAAGGTATTAGATTCTTTTTGTTCATAGATTCTCACTTTAAAGGAACCAAAAGGAATTTGGTCACCTTTATATACTTCTTCAAAAAAAGATAAAGCAGATACTTCAAACTCAGCCACTAACTTTTCAATTGTATTAATTTTCTCTATATCTAAATCCTTCCAACTCATTCAATCCCCCCATTTTTTTTGGAGCTTAACATTTTACTTTCATTCTTTTTATATCTAACCATGCCGTAAACTTCACCTAATACATGAGTTCCAGAGTATTTCCCCCAAAGGAAACTGCTTAGGCAATTCACATATGGAGAACTTTTTTGGATTACTATATCAGGTAATGTATTTCAGAAAAGCACGCTACTCATTTGAGAAAATTAAAGGAGAGTAGATCATTCATTATATAAATAAACGCATAAAGAAAAAATGGCAGGTATGAGTGGTTCAATACCATATTCATACCTGCCAAATAGTTACTTAATATAAAGCTCTAACTTTTAGGAGTCACTACTATATGTTGGTTTTTCTTTATTTAATAATGATATACCTCCTTGCTTAATACTTAAACAACATGGCAACCATCTCATGCCCCGCACCAATAGTCCAAAATAACACCGTATCGCCTCTTTTAATCCTTCCTGTTTCAATACCTTCATATAAACAAATAAAAGGACTACTTGTAGTGGTATAACCGTACTTATCACCTATGTAGATGATCTTCTCCTGGTTGATTTCAAAATGTGATTGTATTTTCTTAATGTTTGATAAAGCAAATTGAGAGAAACAGTAAGCATCTACATCTCCTATTGTTAGGTTATTTCTTTCAAGCAACTCTTCAATCATTTCACAAGCAACTGGAATGGCCATTGCTCCATCAAAAGGTAGGAAAACAATATTTTCTGCTTGTCCTCTCGTTTGAGAAAAACCTGCCTGCGGATAGACAATATTATCTTTATTCGCAGAATCCACTTCGAATATGGCATCAATAAAACCTGTTTCTTCTGTTGTTTTTTCTAAAATAAGAGCTGCTGCTCCATCAGCAAAGTTGGCAAAGGTAATCTCTTGCTGAGGGTGAGATATGAGGCTATTCGCATCCGATCCAATCACCAATGCTTTTTGCACACGTGGATTGGCCATCATGTAACGTGACACATTTTCCACTGTTAAAGTCATACCTGCGCAATTTGCATTACTATCATATATCATTGTATGATTCTTGGCACCAATGGCCTCATGTACATACATCGCATGACTTGGAAACGTCCTTTCAGGTACCTGTGTGGAAAAAACGATCAGATCTATATCCCCTCCAGCCATTTCAGCCTTAGTTAATACCCTTTTCGCTGCTTCTATTCCCATTGATAAGCTATTCTCCTTACTGTTATCAATGATGTATCGCTCTTTTCTACCCATGATTTCAAGGAAATGTGTAATATCCCTCCCTTGTTTCTTAAAATGTTCAATATAAAAATCATTTGTCACAACATTCTCAGGATGATAAATAGCTATTGCACGCATTTTAATATTCTGTTCTGTCACTTTCAATTCTCCTCTTGATATGATTTATTTTCCATATAAATAAGTATGAAGAGCTACCCAAATAGAATAGCTCTTCATACTTATTTAAGCCTCTTCAACACTCGCTTGTAAAAGACCCGCGTTTCTCGCCACTCTTGCCAATTGCATTTTGAGGACTACATTTTCCTTAATCGTATAGATGACTTTCTTGAAGCCTGTCTCTTTATACATTTTCATCACTTCTGTCAAATTATCAGACAGCTCTTGAGATAAAAGCTTCATTTCCGTACAATCAACAAAAAGGTCATAATCCGGACCATTGATAGGACCGATTTTTGCCACATATTCCTCAACAAAAAGCTTTGCATCCTCCATCGTCATCTGCCCTGCTACAGACATATTTACTATTTTACTTGCTTCATTCACATGAATCGTTGCTTTTTTCATTTTCCTATAACTCCTTATTATTTTTTACTCACAAATAGGTCTTTACACCCATAAATAAGTTATAAGACTATATCAAACTATTAGTCTACTATAATAATATCGGATGATTAATAAAAATTTTACTAGAATATAGGAAAATAGGCACAAAAAAAAAGCACCCTGTTAGGGTGCAAAATACTTTTATCACTCATATGCTAGCAAAATCTTCTTTGAAAAAATTTCTTGCTACATTCGTAAACAAATGAATGGTTACATTGTTTTTGAACTAGATATATCTTTGCTACTCTTCATATAAGTTTCCCGTTTAAGATAGATTAATAGACCACCTATAACCCACCAGCCTGCAAAGATGACCCATTCATATGGCCAGATTAATGCAGCAGGCATTCCTGGGAAAAAGAGGATAATAAAGCCAATACTTAATAGAACCGCTAACCACCCGACAATATTAGAATTCCCTGCTTTGAATGGTCGAAGCATATCTGGCTCATTTTTACGTAATTGCAAAAAGGCAATAGAGACGATTAAATAGGCAAAGAGAACGGCCAACCCACCAGCGTCTACTAACCATACAAGCATTGGACGACCTAAGAGTGGCGCTAACATTGATAGTCCACCAATAAACAGAATCGCATTCGTTGGCGTTTTATTTTTCGGATGTAAGCGACCAAACCAAGCGGGAATCATTTCCTTCTCTGCCATTGAGCAAAGAATACGACTACCTCCAATAATAAAGGCATTCCAACTCGTCAATATCCCAGCAATTCCTCCAAGAATCAAAATGGTGGCAAAATGATCAGAACCATATATGATTGCCATCGCATCCGCGGTTGGTAAAACCGATGTCGAAAGAGTTGTTTTATCTACTGCTATTCCTACTGCTATGACTACTCCAATATAGAATATAACAGCAAAGGCAACTGACATTATTAAAAGGCGTCCAATCGATTTTGGAGGTATATTCATTTCCTCAGCCGTTTGTGGGATAACGTCAAAACCGACAAACATAAATGGAGTCATCACTAGAACAACAATAATACCTGAAACGCCCCCTACAAAAAGTGGTTCAGCACCTGCTAAGCTTCCAGTCACACCGGCACCTGCAATGAGCATGACACCAATTAAAGCAATCACGATCGTCAATACCATCTGTAAAAAGGCAGCTGATTTCACACCAAAGAAGTTAAAAATGGTAACAAATAGGGCACCTGCGACTCCTACTAAAACCCAGGATAGATAGACATCATAATCATTGATGGTGTACATATAACCAACTTTATAATTAGGAAACAAATATTCTACAACGGTCGGCAGGGCAACTGCTTCAAAAGCGACGACTGATATATAGCAAAGTGCTAACCCCCAGGCAGCAATAAAAGCAGACTTACGTCCAATACCTCTTTCTGCAAAAATCATCGTTCCCCCATTTGTCGGCATTGCTGATGATAATTCTGCATAAGCAAGTCCGACAAAAGAAACTAAAATACCGCCAACAATAAAGGCAATCGTTGCTCCAACAGAACCAGCAGTATGAACCCAGTTGCCTGAAAGCACAACCCACCCCCAGCCAATCATTGCACCAAAAGACAAAAACAACACATCGAATCGAGACAGGACTTTATTCTTGTTAATAAAATTCAACCCTTTCAGATTTAATTGCCATCTAATGTTTCAAAAGTTTGTATAGATACTGTTTTTATCTCTGTAAAAAACTCAATTGCTGCTTGTCCCTGTTCTCTGCTACCTGAGCTTGATGCCTTCATTCCCCCAAATGGTGCTTGGGGTTCTGCACCTCCAGTCTCTCCATTGACTTGAACCATACCTGCTTCAGCATGTTGAATAAAATGAAATGCTTGGTGAAGATTATTCGTGAAAATAGAAGCGCTTAGGCCATATTTAGAGGAATTCGTTGCTTCTAATGCCTCCTTGTAATTCGCTACTTTCCTTAAACAAAGAACTGGGCCAAAGATTTCTTCCTTAACAATCGTCATGTTTTCTTTCACATTTTCAAAAATTGTCGGTTGAATATAGTAACCATTTTGCCAATATGTATCAGCAAGCGACTTCCTACCGCAAACAAGCTCTGCACCTTCTCCCAATCCTTTTTGGATATAGGATTGTACTTTTTCATATTGTCTCTTTGATACCACCGGACCAATATCTGTCATCTCTGATAATGGATCTCCTATTTTCAATTCATTGATTGTATCCTCCAATATCGTTTTAAAAGAATCATAGACTGCCTCCTCAACATAAACGATGCCCGTTGCTGTACAGCGTTGTCCTGATTGTTTCATTGCACCGTCTATACATGATTGCGCAGCAAAAGATAAATCACAATCAGCCATTACAATCGCAGGGTTTTTCCCGCCTAACTCAAGTTGGTACTTCTTTTGCTGAGATGCAGCAGTAACAGCAATTTGATTGCCTACTTGGTTTGACCCTGTAAATGTAACTGCAGTTATTTCTTTATGACGAACTAATGCCTCTCCAATCGTTGCTCCTGAACCATTAACCATTTGTAGCACATCTTTAGGTAACCCTGCTTGCCACAGAATTTCTGCTAGTTTTATTGCTGTTAATGTTGATTCCTCTGATGGTTTCCAAACAACTGTATTTCCGAAAACTAATGCTGGGGCCATTTTCCAGATTGGGATGGCGATTGGAAAATTCCATGGAGAAATAACAGCTATCGGTCCAATCGGCACTCTAGAAGAGTAGAGAGTTTTTCCAATAAACGCAGAAGGAAGATGCTCTCCAATTTGTCTCCATCCTTCTTGCCCATAATATCGGAGAATCGCTGCTGCTCTTCCTATTTCACCTCTCGTCTCTCTTATAACCTTTCCTGTTTCTTTTGTCGCAAGTATAGCCAGTTCTTCCATATTTGCTTCTAATAGATCTGCAGCTACTCGTAAAATTTCCCCACGTTCAATTGAAGGCTTGTTTTTCCATTTTAAAAAGGCTTGCCTAGCAGAAGTAGCCGCTAAGTCTACTTCCGCTAGGGATGATTCTTCTACTTCTCCTATTAATTCATCAGTATTAGCAGGGTTATAGCGCATATACTTTTTTTTATTTGTATCAATCTTCAACCTTTTAACACCTCTCTCTTTACATTCGAAATCGCCTGGTCAAGGATATTAACCATCTGCTCTACTTCTGCTTTGTTTATGATGAGCGGCGGTGAGAAAACAATCGAGTCATGATCATACGTAACTGTTCGCAAAATCAACCCTAGCTTCGCAGCTTCCTTCACAATGAGTGGACTTAAATATTCAGCAAAACGCTCACCAGATTGACTATCTTTGACAATGTCAATGCCACCAAGTAAACCAAACCCTCTTGCATTTGTCACGATTTCATGTTTTTCTTCTAAGTACTTTAGCCCTTTATACAATTCCTCTCCCATTTTTTTTGCGTTCTCAATAAGACCATTTCTCTCAATGATTTCAATATTTTTCAAAGCAACATTACAAGCCACTGGATGACCGCTATACGTATAACCATGCAACAGAGTGCCCTTTGAGAGAGTCTTAAAATCATTGTGTAGGCGATCATTAAATGCAACTCCACCTAATTGGGCATATCCACTTGTTACACCTTTGGCAAAACAAAGCATATCTGGTTGAATCTCTTCATGTTCAATGGCAAAATATTTTCCTGTTCTTCCAAAGCCAGTAATGACTTCATCGATAATCATTAAGATGCCATATTCATCACATATTTTTCTTATCTCTTTAAAGTAGCCTTCTGGTGGGAGGTTGACTCCGCCTGCACCTTGAACAATCTCAGCAATAAAAGCGGCTATTGTCTCAGGTCCTTCCTTCTCTACTAATGTACGGAATTCTTCTACGCTCGAATTTACATAGTGAAAATGGGGCGCATTAGCATTTGTAAAATCACGAAACGGTTTTAACCCTGTAGCACTTGTAGCCCCCATTGCAACACCATGATACGACATTTTCCGGGAAATAATTTTTTGGCGCTCTGGTTGATCCTTTAATATCCAATAATGTCTTGCTAATTTAAATGCCGTATCGTTTGATTCGGAACCCCCTGATGTAAAAAAGACAGCATTCAGATCTCCTGGTAGTATTTTTGACAACTTTTCTGCTAAGCGGATCGCTGGCTCATTACTAAAAGTGCTAAAATTAGATGTAAAGGCGAGTTTAGACATTTGTTCATAAGCTGCTTCAGCCATTTCCTTCACACCATGGCCTATATTGACATTCCAAAGCGAGGACATACCATCAATAACTTTATGTCCGTTTGTATCTGTCAAATATACGCCCTTACCCTCTGTAAATATATGGCTCGGACCTTCCGCCTGTTGCTGGGCAATTGAGCTAGTTGGATGGATAAAATGCTTCTTGTCTAATTCAGATAACTCTGTGGTTAATAATGTCGTCATGTCAATTCCTCCATTATGTGATTATTTAGAATATTATTATTTATAATGCAATTCTTATGCCAAATTTATAAAACTTATTAAATGAAGAAACTTCTTTATCATTAATGAATTTAATAATTCATTTTGGACTTTTTTAATTAATAAATTAATTATTAATTATATTTTGAATTATTGTATAATTAAAGAGAGGTTTATATTCAAAGGAGTTTTTATATGGAAAATTCATCACTTCATCATTTAATAGAAACAATCGTTCTCACATCCAATAATAATATTACAATTACAAATGGCGTAGGCGAAATCTTATATTTCAATCCAAAACATTGGTCTGTTTATGGTGTAAGGCAAGAAGATTGCTTAGGTAAAACAGTTTATGAATTAGAGGCAAAAGGCGTATTTAACCCTTCAATTACAGCACTAGTAATAAAAAAGAAACAACAAGTAGAACTGATGCAGCAAACGCTAACAGGAAAAATCATTATGACTACCGCCTACCCAATATTTGATAATAACAATCAAATACAATTCGTAGTGAGCTATGCTCAAGATCAAACAGAAATAAATAAACTTCATTTACAATATAAAGAGCTAGAGCGACAAATCCAAAATTATCAGCAGGTCGTAAAAGCACTTAGAGAACAAGAAAATGCCCAATATCGTAACAAAAAAATGGAAGAAATCAAACGAACGATTCATCGGGTAGCCAATACAAACGCAACCGTCTTATTATTAGGTGAATCTGGTGTTGGAAAAAGTATGTGGGCAAGAAAAATCCATCAACTAAGTAAAGAAAAAAAAGAACCATTCATTGAGGTTAACTGCAGTACCATTCCAGAAAGTTTATTCGAAACGGAGTTTTTTGGCTATGAACCAGGGAGCTTCACTGGGGCCCATAAGCATGGAAAAAAAGGGTTAATTGAACAAGCACATCATGGCACATTATTTTTAGATGAGATTGGAGAATTGTCGTTATCCTTACAGGTCAAATTATTAAAAGTACTTGTAGAAAAGAAGTTTAAAAGAGTTGGCAGTAATACAGAGCGAACGAGTCACTTCAGACTGATTACAGCCACGAATCGCCCATTAGAGGAAATGGTCAATAAAGGTGATTTCCGCCTTGACCTTTATTATCGTATCAATGTAATTCCCATTGAAATTCCCCCTTTAAAAAAACGGAAAGAAGACATCATCTTTTTAGTAAGTCATTATCTGTCCATCATGAACAATAAATATCATATGGAGAAAGAGATTCATAATGAGACTTACGAATACTTAACAGAGTATCATTGGCCAGGAAATGTGCGCGAGCTTGAGAATTTAATAGAAAGACTTGTCTTAACAGTTGATTCTGTCATTATTTACCCAAGTCACCTACCCCAAGCACTCTTTAAGAACAAGCAAATCGAACCAGACCTTATTGACTTACCACTACAAAAGAATAATGAAAGCTTAAAAGAGAGAATAGAAAGAATTGAAAAACATATTCTCTTACATACGTATAAACAATATCCCTCAAGCTATAAAGTAGCTGAATTACTAGGAATTAGCCAAGCATCTGCTGCTAGGAAGCTAAAGAAATATCGCGCAAATAGAGAGCTATAGCTTCTATTTGCTTTTTTACTATACAAAACAGGTCCACTCAATTTCTTCTACTATTTTTTTATTCAGCAACATATATAGATAAAGAGATAAATATTAAAAATGATATGAGATAAAAGGGAAAAAATCTTAGAATAAATAAATTTTTAAAAAAAGGTTTGAAATAAGACTATTAAGGATATTTATCTATTGTAAAAGGAAAGGTTTTTTTTTAACTTAAGTGACATATGTGTCACTTAAATTCTAGACTTTCTCCTTTTCATTAGGTACAGAAAAAAAAGGAGCGAAGCAATGGAAAAGACAAAAAGTGTTGTAGTCATCGGAGCAGGTGTTGCAGGATTAGCTAGTGCGATACGATTACAAAAAGCAGGCTATGATGTAGAAATTTATGAAAGAGATAGTAATCCTGGAGGTAAAATGAATCGTATCGAAAAAGATGGCTTCACATTTGACCTCGGGCCGACTATCGTGATGATGCCCGAACTATACAGAGAGATATTTGAACTTGCCGGAAGAGATCCTAATGATTATATTCCTATGCAAAAACTCGATCCGATGTACGCTGTTTTCTTCAGTGAACAGTCTCAAGATCATTATGAAATATCCTCAAACTTAGTTGAATTAATGAAAACACTTGAAGATATTGATGAGAAAGATGCCCAAGGATTCCTCACCTATTTAGAAAAAATATACAAACGGTTTTTAGTTGCCAAAGAACACTTTCTACAAAAACCTTTTAGGAATGGAAAAGATTTTTACAACCCCAAAGTATTGAGGCAAGCTCTCAAATTAAGAACATTAGATAGTGCAGATTCATTTATTGGAAAGTACATCAAAAATGACAAAATAAAAAGTATGCTGAGCTTCCAAACATTATATATTGGGGTTTCTCCTTATACTGGACCATCTTTATATACGATTATCCCAATGATTGAAATACTTTATGGGGTCTGGTTTATAAAAGGTGGAATGCATACGATGGCAAAATCAATGGAAAAACTTTTCTTAGAACTAGGAGGTAAAATTAATTACAACTGCGACGTGCAACAGATCTTAATAAAAAATGGCAAAGCATATGGTATACAGGCAAACAACCAAGTTGTCCATTCTGATTATGTTATGTGCAACGCAGACTTTCCTCATGCCATGAAACATCTCATTCAAGATCAGCGCACTAAAGGAAAGAAATATACAGATAAAAAGATTGATCAAATGAAATATTCATGTTCCTGCTTTCTCATGTATATAGGGTTGGATAAAAAAGTGGAGCAACTAGACACTGTCCATAATTTTTATATTAGTCAATCTTTAAAGAGAAACATTGACGATATATTCGAAGGTAACCAATTAAATGACCCCTCTTTTTATGTTTATATCGGCTCAAAACTTGATGAAACAATGGCACCTAAAGATAAAGATGGTCTCTATATACTTGTTCCTGTTTCTGAGCTCTCTACAGCTAAGGATGAATGGACGCATGAAACCTCACAACACTACCGCGAGCAAGTCATGAAAAAATTATCAACCATGCCTGGATTCGAAGATATTGAAGAACACATTATTTCTGAAACACATATCACTCCAATGGATTTCAAACATCGATTTAACGCTTATAATGGAGCGTGTTTTGGATTAAGACCAAATTTGACCCAAAGCAATCACTTACGTCCGCAAAGTAAAGCTACTTATTGTGAAAATCTTTACTTTACCGGTAGTAGTACACATCCTGGCGCAGGCGTACCGATTGTATTATTATCAGCAAAAATTGCCTCAGAGGAGCTTATATTAGATGACGAGAAAGCATACGAGAAAATTTAAGGGGGGTATGTAATGAATCAGCAGCTATTAGCCGATTATTATTATTGTGAAAAAATCATTCAAAACTATTCAAATAGTTTTTACTATACCTTTTCTCATCTACCGAAGGAAAAAGCGAATGCAGTGTATGCCATTTATGCTTTTTGTAGAATGGCAGATAATGCAGTCGACCTTCATGACAGTACGGCGGAAAAAGTTACCCGTCTGGAGCAACTTCACGATGAACTTGTCCTGTTTCAACATAATAAGGAGCTAGATTTACCTTTATGGAGAGCATTACGAGATGTATTTAACCGCTATGAAATGAATATTCAACCTTTTTTTGAACAATTAGAAGGACAAGCAATGGATATTTCCTTCAAAGCCCCTCGTACAATAGATGAGTTGTTGAAGTATAGTTATCATGTAGCCGGAACTGTCGGCCTTATGCTGCTACCTATTATCGCTAAGACGCATTACCAACAACTAAGACCAATAGCTATTAAATTAGGAAATGCTATGCAATTAACAAATATTTTACGAGACATTGGTGAAGATTATCGCAATCATCAACGTATATATATCCCAGAAAATTTGCTAGTAAAATATCAATATTCAACTGGAGAACTTTCAAGAGGTGTGATTAACCCTTCATTTATTTCAATTTGGGAGGAACTTGCCCAAAAGGCTGAAAGCGAATATGACAGCTTTGAAACGAGCTATCATCTATTTGATCGTGACTCTCAATTCCAAGTATTATCCGCTGCAAGAGTTTATAGAAGCTACTTAGCACAAATTAGAAACAAACAATATAACTGTTTTAAAGAAAAGCATGCGATGATCTATGATGATGTGGCGGATATATTAAATAATACAAGAATGGATTTAGCTAATTAAGGGGGATAATTAATGAAGCGAACAGCCATTGTCATCGGCGGTGGACTCGGCGGACTGTCCACTAGTATTTCCTTAGCACAGAGCGGTTTTCAAGTTTCATTATATGAAAAAAATGCTCACCTCGGTGGAAAATTAAATAGGCTTGAGCAAGATGGGTTTGGTTTTGATCTTGGACCAAGTATTTTAACCATGCCGCATATTTTTGAAAGATTGTTTAACGGCAGTGGCAAACAGATGTCTGAATATATTCCAATAAAGGAAGTAGCACACCAATGGCGTGCTTTCTTTCCAGATGGAAAAATGCTTGATCTCTTCTCAAATTTAGAACAAATGCTCACTGAAAATGATGATTTAACATCCAAGGATATAGAAGAATATGAGCAGTTCCTTCATTATTGTAAAGGGTTATATGAAATGACTAATGAAGGTTACTATAAGCATGGGCTTGATTCAACATTAGAAGTAATCAAACATCACGGAATCATCCGCTCACTTAGAGGGTTTGATTTATTTTCCACGATGTATGATGCCATCGAGCATCATATTAGTCATCATCATCTCAAGAGAATGCTCTCTTATTTTATCAAATATGTTGGCTCTTCACCTTATGATGCACCAGCTATACTTAATATGATGATTTATATGCAGCATAAGCAAGGGGTATGGTATGTGCCTGGTGGTATGCACAAAATTGCAGAAGGTTTAACAAAACTTGCTCAAGAAATTGGTGTTCATATTTACCACGGTCAAGAGGTAACAAAATTATCTACTAGCAAAAATAAAGTCACAGAAGCCATTCTAGCAGATGGTACCACCCTAAAGGCTGATTATTATATTTCCAATATGGAAGTCATTCCAACCTATCAATTTTTATTGAATGAAAACATAGGCTACATTAATAAACTTGAAAAAAAGTTTGAGCCCTCTAGCTCAGGTTTAGTGATTCATCTTGGTGTTAAAAATCAATACCCACAATTACGTCATCATAATTTCTTTTTCTCAAGAGATTTAAAGACGCAGATGAATAAAATATTTCATAAAAAACAACTACCAGATGATCCAACGATCTATTTAGTCAATGTCAATAAAACAGACCCAAGTCAGGCTCCAGTTGGCCATGAAAATCTTAAAGTGCTGCCACATATCCCGTATATCCAAGATCAGCCCTTCACAAAAGAGGATTATTTGCACTTAAGGACGACTGTACTCATTAAATTAGAAGAAATGGGATTGACTAATTTACGCCAATCCATTGTTACAGAGGATTTTTGGACGCCTGAAGATATCAAAGAAAAATACAACTCTCATCGTGGTTCTATCTATGGAACCGTTTCTGATAAGAGCAAAAACAAAGGCTTTAAACACCCTAAACAAAGTGAAAAGTATAAGAATTTATTTTTCACAGGCGGAACCGTAAACCCAGGTGGCGGTATGCCGATGGTCACACTTAGCGGTATGCAAGTGCGTGATAAAATAATGACTGCTGAAAAAGAAAGGGCGTAACATTCATGGTTCTGACCGGTATTCTCACCGTACTTGTCTTGTTCATTATATTTGGCCTCCTTTCTGGGAAGCTAATGTTATGGGAAATTCCCACTGCTGAAAAAAAAAGTACAAAACTGGTTTCACCACTTATAGAACAGGTATCTATCATTATACCCGCACGAAATGAAGCGAAACGATTGCCGAACTTACTCACTTCATTACAGCAACAAATTATGCAGCCAAGAGAAATTATTGTCATCGATGATGGTTCGGTAGATAGCACAGCTTCTATTGCTATGCATTACGGTGCAAAGGTTTTAAATACCAACACATTAAGAGAAAATTGGAAAGGAAAGTCAGCGGCCTGCTGGCTTGGCGCGAACGAAGCGAATGGTGATTTCTTATTATTCCTTGATGCTGATACATTCTTTGAACATCCTGATAGCTTGCAGAATTTAATGCAAACATATGAACGATACGGAAAAACCGGTATTCTCTCTGTACAGCCTTTTCATCGTATTAAAAAATCCTATGAAAACTTATCCTTACTATTTAATATGATTGTTTTTGCAGGCATGAATGTCTTTACCATTTTTCGTCAAAAAATACCACCTGCAGGTGCATTCGGTCCGTGTATCTTATGTAATACACATGAATATCTACAGACAGGCGGGCATCAAAAAGTCGGGGAAGCGATTATGGATGATCTTGTGTTAGGAGGAAATTTTAGTAAAGAGGGATTCCCAGTCCATTGTATTAGCGGTAAAGACCTTATCAGCTTTCGTATGTACCCAGAGGGGATCAAAGGTTTGATTGAAGGTTGGACTAAAAGCTTTGCTACAGCTTCAAAGGCTACTCATTCTTTTATTACCATACTAATAAGTTTATGGATTGCCGGTGCCTTTTCTTCCGTTGCATTCATCTTATTGTCACTGTGGCAAAGCAGTCTTAGCTTATTACTTATTTCATTAGGATTTTATCTTCTTTACATCTATCATCTTATTTTGCAGTCTCAAAAAATCGGTCGTTTTCATATAGCGAGTATTGTCCTTTATCCATTTTTATTTTGTTTCTTTACACTAACATTTGTATATTCTCTTTATTTAACGCGAATTAAAAAAAGGGTGAACTGGCGTGGTAGGAAGGTAAAAGTATGAATATTTTTCCGATTTTCACCCTTACACCACTCGCTCTTTTGACAGTTAATATTCTTGCATGGGGTTTCATTCACATCAGTTTATCTCTTTTACTAGCTTCTCTACCACTCCGTTGGTTTAAAAATGATTCTCATCTTTATCAATCAAAAAAATGGGAGAAAAACGGAGAGCTTTGGCAATGGCTGGTTAAGGTAAGACAGTGGAAACATAAAATTCCAGATGGTAAGCATATTATTTCTAAAGGATACGAAAAACAAAACTTACAGGGTGTTTCTCTGTCAGACCTTGAAGTTTTCTTATATGAATCTAGAAGAGCAGAGCTCACCCACTGGCTATCCATACCACCTGCATGTTTATTTTTCATTTGGAACCCCATTTGGGCAGGTTGGGTAATGATTGCCTATGCATTAATATTTAATTTACCTATTATTATCGTACAACGCTATAATCGGCCACGCTTAATACGCTTAATAGCATTAAAAAAATGCAGAAAAACTGTTTACTAAAGATAAGTAGCCTATCTCTAATTTTTAGAAATAGGCTACTTCATTTTAATATTGAATTAATGTATATTTCTTCTTCCCGCGACGAATAACTGTAAATTGACCCTCTATTTTATCTTGCTCACTCAACTGATAATCAACCTGTTGCATACGATCACCGTTAATGTAGATTGCACCGTTCGTTACGTCTTCTCTCGCTTGTCTTTTAGAAGGCGAAATTTTAGCCTCTACAAGTAAGTCAACAATATTGCCCTCTCCAGTATGTTGATAAGAAGGAACATCCTTAAACCCTTCCTTTACTTCCGCAGCGGTTAACTCTTTAATTTGTCCACTGAATAAGGCTTCAGTAATTTTCAGCGCTTGGTTCAATGCTGCTTCACCATGTATTTGTCTCGTCATTTCTTCTGCTAATGCCTTTTGTGCTTTACGTAAATGAGGCTCTTCTTGGACAGCTACTTCCAAAGCTTCGATGTCTTCACGTGATAGGAATGTGAAGTATTTCAAGTATTTAATGACATCTGCATCTGCTGTATTAATCCAGAACTGATAAAACTCATAAGGTGATGTTTTTTCGGCATCTAACCAAATGGCTCCACCTTCTGTTTTTCCAAACTTCGTACCGTCAGCTTTTGTCACAAGCGGAATGGTCATACCGTATGCTTTTGCACCTTCTCCAACCATTTTACGGATAAGCTCAAGCCCAGTTGTAATATTACCCCACTGATCACTGCCGCCAATTTGAATTTTACATTGATGATTTTCATAAAGATGCTTAAAGTCCATCCCTTGTAAAATCGTATAAGTGAATTCCGTAAAAGAAATACCTGATTCTAATCTTTTAGCAATCGTATCTTTAGCTAACATATAGTTAACCCCAATATGTTTACCGTAATCCCTGAGGAAAGTGACAATATTCATACTCGATGTCCAGTCGTAATTATTGACTAATGTCGCTCCATTATCTCCTTCAAAATCAAAAATACGTTCTAATTGCTGTGATAAAGAAGCAACATTTTCTTGTACTTTCTCAATCGTTTGTAGTGTTCTTTCTTCTGTCGCCTTTGGATCACCAATTAACCCAGTTGCCCCCCCTACTAACACAATCGGACGATGCCCAGCATTTTGAAACCTTCTCAATGTTAAGAAGGGTAATAAATGACCAATATGCATACTATCACCAGTCGGATCCATCCCACAATATAAGGAAATCTTTTCTTTTTCTAAAAGATCCTTCATCCCCTCTTCATCTGTTTGTTGATAAATAATGCCTCTCCACTGTAAATCTTCTAATAAATTCATCCACTTTTCCTCCTTTATTTCATAAAAGATAAATTTTTATCCAAAAAAAATACGCCCCTGCTCATTGCAGGGACGCATTTCTTTGCGCGGTACCACCCAGTTTGAGAACACTATTATTCTCCACTCTTCACTGATAACGGAAATACCGTTTACTACTACTAGATATATTCATTCGCAGTAAAAGCTCCGGGAGGTATTTCGCACTTCTATTTGTATCGACTCACAGCAAACCGTCGACTTTCTGAAAACAGGGATAGAATGACTACTTATGACCCATCAACGCTAATATTAAATTGAATCGTAATAATGCATTTTTATCATAAAAGAATAACCAATGTCAATATGACGTTTTTTTAACTTTTTTTCATCCCAATAGGAAAAATATGAATTTTGTACTTTATGACGAACCTTGTCATATTACCTGTTAGGTTATGCTATAATGTATTTGATTTTAGGAGGGATGAACGAATGAATGAAACCTTCAGCAAGATAAAAGAAAAAGCAAAAGCCGCGTTCGGTTTTTTAACTCATAATAAAACCAAAAAAGGCGCACGTATTACATATCAAGTTATATGGAACTTATTATTAATACTTGCAATTACCGTTATCTTAGGTGGGGCATTTGCAGGTGCCACAGGTATTGGCTATTTTGCTTCTCTTGTTAAAGATGAACCCCTTCGTTCTTATGAAAATATGCAAAAAGATATCTATAATTATGAGGAAACCTCAAAATTATATTTCGCTGGTGATGTATATTTAGGAAATGTAAGAACGGACCTTGAAAGAGAAGAAGTGAAGCTAGAAAATGTTTCACCATATTTGAGAGATGCTGTTATTGCCACAGAGGATGAGTACTTTTATGAGCACGAAGGTGTAGTGCCAAAAGCTATCCTACGTGCACTGTTTCAAGAAGTAACTAACGCCTCTACTCAATCTGGAGGAAGTACATTAACTCAGCAACTGATAAAAAACCAGATCTTAACAAACGAAGTTTCTTTTGATCGAAAAGCAAAAGAAATCTTACTCGCATTAAGGTTAGAGAATTATTTCGATAAAGAGGAGATTCTTGAAGCTTATTTAAATGTCTCTACTTTTGGCCGAAATGCGGAAGGTAGAAATATCGCTGGCGTTCAGGCTGCTGCTCAAGGTTTATTTGGTGTTGATGCTAAAGATGTATCTATTCCGCAAGCAGCTTTTATTGCTGGTATGCCTCAGTCACCTTTTGGTTATACACCATTCCAACAAGGTGGTGGCTTAAAGGATGAAGAGTCTCTACAACCAGGCATTGATCGTATGAAAGTCGTACTTAAGAGAATGTACGATGATGAAAGGATTACTGAAAAAGAATATAAAGAAGCTAGTGAGTATGATATTGTTGCTGACTTTAGAAAACCGAAAAATGATGATGCAATTGAAAAATACCCTTATTTAACTTATGAAATTCAAGACCGCGCCAAGGAGCTTTTAGCATCCATCTTAGCAGAACAAGATGGCTATGAAGAAGCTGATTTAACTGGTGACCTTAAAAACGAATATCTTATTTTAGCTGATCGAGCATTAAGACAGAATGGTTATCATGTCCACTCAACTATTGATAAAGATATTTATGAAGCTTGGCAAAAAGTTGTTAAAGATTATCCTAACTACGGGCCAGCCAAAAGTGCAACCTATGTAATCGATGGTGAAGAAAAAGAAGTAATGGAACCAGTGGAGGTTGGGGGACAACTTATTGAAAACAGTACAGGGAAAATTCTGAGCTTTGTTGGTGGTCGTGGCAAGGGTGTATCCTTAAATGAAGACCTTAACCATGCAACCGATACGTTAAGACCAAACGGCTCAACCATGAAACCATTACTTGTTTATGGTCCTGCATTCGAACTTGGTGCAGCACAACCAGGAAGTATTCTTCCCGATGTGCCACTGCGCTTAAATCCAGGTTCAAGTGACTATTGGCCAAAAAACTATTCTTTTACCTACCATGGTTTAGTTTCAGCAAGGTATGCCGTTGAACAATCTTATAACGTCCCAGCGGTTAAACTTTATACCGATATTTTGAGCCAAAATCCGGCACAATATCTTGAAAAGATGGGTATAACCACATTAACCGCAGAAGATAAAACGAATAGATCAGCTGCATTAGGTTCATTAACAAATGGTGTTTCCGTTGAGGAAAATACGAATGCATTTACTACATTTGCTAATAACGGTAAATTCGTAGATGCTTATATGATTGATAAGATTACTGATAAAGAAGGCAATGTCATCTACGAGCATGAAACGAAGGAAGTAGAAGTCTTTACTCCGCAAACAGCATACTTAACAATAGATGTGATGCGTGGGGTTATTAATAGTGGGACAGCCACTGCTGTTAAAAACCGTTTAAAATTTAGTGCCGATTGGGCAGGAAAAACAGGGACAGGTAATAACTTTGAAGATGCATGGTTCGTCGCGTCTAACCCAAATGTAACCGCTGGTCTATGGAGTGGCTACGATACGCCTAAGTCTCTAAAAGCAAGTGGTAGTTTATCTTATAGCGCACGTAATAATTACTTATGGGCTGATTTGATGAACGCTGCTTATGATGTAAAACCTGAACTCATGAAGCCAGATAAAACCTTTAAACGACCTGATGGTATAGTCAGTCGCTCATTCTGTGCAATTAGTGGTTTAATCCCTTCTCAAGCTTGCTCTGAAGCAGGACTTGTTGATACTGACATCTTTAATGCAAAATATGTTCCGTCTAAATCAGATGATAGTCTTGGAACAGGTAGAATTGTCTATATAGGGGATAAAAAGTATTTGGCACTTGAATCCACACCAGTGGAATTTTCTGAGCCTGGTATGGTCATAGATGCCGATTATATTGAAAAACTATTTGGCATTAGAGCGAACCCAAGTGATTTATTGCCGAAAAGGGATAAATGGGCTAAAGTACTCGTTGCAGCCGATAAAATGAGTGAAAATGGCAAAAAGCCAGCTGCACCAAATGCTAAAGCATCAGGTAACTCCATCACTTGGGGGCAACATCCTGAAAATGACGTCATTGGTTATCGTGTATATAAAGACGGTAAAAAAGTAGCCAGTATCAAAGCCGGTGACTCCTTAGGCTATAAAGGTGGCAATGGTGAGTACCATGTTACAGCAGTTGATATTGCCGGTAATGAATCTTCACCTTCAAGCAAAGTCCAAGTTGGCAAAGTGAAGGAAGAAGAGAAGCCAAAACAAGAGGACAAAGTAAAAGAAAACGAGCCTAAAGAGGAACAAACAGATAAGGAAACAGAAACGGATAGCAAACCAGAAGAAAAACCGGAAGCGGAAAAGCCCCAAGGTGAAACAGAAAATCCTCCTGCGGAAGAAGATCAACCGGATACGAGTGATGAAGAATAGAACAATGAGAAATTTAGAGATTTAAAGAGGTGCCATTCGCACAAAATTAAACACCTGGTGTAAATTCCGTTTGATTAGAATTAATTGGCGATAGTCTAAAATCAAAGCTGAAGAATACGAAAAGAGACAGATAATCGGGCATGTAAGAAAGAGTTTTTTTATAGAAAAAAACACAATGACATTTGTTACTACCCTAAAATAACTAAACAAAGTAAATCATTCTTGAAGTGGTACTATTAAAGTTTACCAGTTGATTAATGTCCCCTTAAAGTAGATATTCAAAAAAGCCTTCATCTTACCATGAAGGAAGAATGCTACTTGGAGGGGATTTTTTTATTGCAAAGAAAGGATAAAGTTTTAATAGATATTCATAGGAGAGTTTTCACATAACACCGGGTAAAGGATATATGAATAGATGAATTAGGGATTCGTCACTGCAGCCATCAAAAATGTGTGTTATGAAATGGAAAGAGTGAGTATCTTTTGATGTACGGAAGGATTCTCAATATCTTTTAAGAGGAGTGTAATAGCAATTAAGTAGAGTTTTTCTTCTTCATATCAATTAAAAATCAAACTACATTACATCTAATCTTTTCTAAAAAAATTTCTACTTATTCAATTTTTTGTATAAAATATTTAACGAAAATAGTCTAGAAAACGGGCACCATAAATCAATTTATGATCCATTATATAGCGAAAAAAACTTAGTAAGAATATTTCCGAAGTGTTAGGAGAAAATACTGAAAGAATTAATCTTAGGAGGGATAATATGACGAATGCCAAACCAGACAACCGTTCAGATAATGTGAGAAAAATTCAAAATAACATTGACAATACACTTCAGAATATTAATGAAGCTGAGGACTACACTAAAGCTCACTCAGAAGAGTTGAGTGCCCAAGAAAAAAATGAAATATTGGATAAAAATGAAAGACGGAGAAAAAGTATCGACGGTTTACGCTCAGAAATTAAAGATGAAGCTTCGCATAATGAATATAATAATGATTTAAATTAATTTCTAAATATGTACTAAATAAAATTGTGAAGCAATTGACTGCCGACCTTGAAAATAACATAAATTTTAAGCAGCCATTGCTCTATATTCTATAGAGCTGTGGCCATTTTGTTTTGCATTCTATTGTGGTTATAAAAAAGAGGTTAGATTAATTTATCAAATTTTTACGTATATGTAAATAATAATTCCCACTTTAAACATCTATTAAAACAAGGAGAACATTCATTATAGCTATTAACCACCCTTTTATGTGTAGATAGCATAAAATGTTGCTTTCCTAAAAAACTTTCCTCAAATACTAAAAAACGAGTCAATAAGAGAGGAATCCCCTATCATTGACCCGCAATTTCAAAAAACCCAAAAATCTTTCTCACTACTCTATCTATATGACTTGTGTGTGGTTGTTAGATCAGTCTTCCATTGTAGATAAGTCGCCCGTAGGTAAATCTAATTCCCAAGCCTTTAATACACGGCGCATGATTTTACCACTACGTGTTTTTGGCAGTTTGTCGCGGAATTCGATTTCACGAGGTGCAGCGTGTGCAGCTAACCCCTTTTTAACGAATTGACGAATATCTTCTTTCAGTTCATCTGTTGCTTCATAACCATCGATTAGCGCAATAAAGGCTTTTATAATCTCGCCACGAACCGGGTCCGGTTTTCCTATGACACCAGCTTCAGCAACAGCTGGATGTTCGATGAGCTTACTTTCTACCTCAAATGGTCCTACCCGTTCGCCGGACGTCATAATTACATCATCGACTCTCCCTTGGAACCAAAAATATCCATCTTCATCCATATAAGCGGAATCACCTGAAACATACCAGTCACCTGGCATAAAGTAAGAATCATATTTCTCTTTATTATTCCAAATGGTGTGCATCATAGATGGCCACCCTTTTTTTATGGCCAGATTACCCATGCGATTTGGTGGTAGTTCATTCCCTTGGTCATCGACAATGGCTGCTTTTACCCCTGGAATTGGTTTACCCATGGAGCCAGGTTTAATTTCTAGGCTTGGGTAGTTACAAATGAGTTGAGCACCCGTTTCAGTCATCCACCACGTATCATGAATACGCTTATTGAATACTTTCACTCCCCATCTCACCACTTCAGGATTCAATGGTTCACCTACACTTAACACATGTCGTAGAGTGCTTAAGTTGAATTTCTTCACTACTTCATCCCCAGCGCCCATTAACATACGAAAAGCTGTTGGTGCACTATACCAAACCGTAACACCATAATCTTCAATCGCCTGGTACCATGTTTCTGGGCTAAATCTGCCTCCGACAATAAGGTTTGATGTTCCTGTCAACCAAGGTCCGAAAATACCATAAGAAGTTCCTGTTACCCAACCTGGGTCAGCCGTGCACCAATAAACATCATCTTCTTTTAAGTCCAATACCCATTTCGCCGTTTGATAATGTTGAATCATCGCATTGTGAACGTGCAGCACACCTTTTGGTTTACCAGTGGAACCAGAAGTATAATGTAAAATTAGACCGTCTGTCGGTTCTACCCATTCAATTTCTAATTCTTTACTAGCCTTTTGCATATATTTACGAAAATCTAATAATTTTCCATTTTCTTCTACATTCTCACCAACAACAAAAATATGTTTTAAGTTTGGTAATTTATCAGCGGGTACACGATCTAATAGTTCAGGAGTCGTAATAAGGACTTTTGCTTCGCTATCCTCTAAACGGTCTGTTACTGCTCCCTCCATAAAGGCTTCAAATAGTGGTCCGACTATGGCACCTAGCTTGATTGCGCCAAGAACTGAGAAGTAAAGTTCTGGTGAACGTCCCATAAAAACAAATATGCGATCACCTTTTTCAACGTCTCCATGTGCTTTTAGTACATTAGCCGCTTGGTTTGAAAAGTCCTTCATCTCTTTAAAGGTATACTTCTCTTTATTCTCACCTTCACGATAATAGAGCGCTACCTTGTTTTTCTTATCACTTTCAGCATGGCGGTCAATTGCCTCGTACGCCAAATTCATTTTCCCTGTTTCGTACCAAGAAAATTGCTTTTTCGCTTCTGTCCAATCAAAACTATTATACGCTTCCTCATAATTTTTCAAATTATGGTTACCTTGTATTGCTGGCAGCGCTTCCAATTTCATGTTCATTTATCCCCCTTTAAACTTGTTTAAACTATTATAATATAAATACTTTTTTTTCACAATTTTTTAAATTATAAGGCAGTAAATTATCTATAAAGACTTATTAAACTGTAAGTTAAGATTGGATAACCATTAAAAGTTGTTACCTTCTGTGTTATTGATATGATTTTTTCCAATCACGGTTAGATGAATAAAGGAGATTCAGGCGTACATCTGAAGGGAAATTGGTAAGGATGTTAAGCTACCAGGGCTCGTACATCTGAACTAAAAAATGGTCTATCCTTCTTCCATTCTTCTTGTCTTGCTATCGTTACATCTTCATTTTTACTAGTAAATACTAAATCTAAAATATACTTAGATTTACTCTCACCTACCAATTGCTATCTGCTCTAGAGATATGCTTATTTGCTTGTGCAGCCACTTTTTTCAAAAATGTCAACAGTTCGATCAGCTAGCTGTTTTTTTATACTTACCTACTGTGAAGTAAGATTTTACATTCTCCATTACTTCATCTGGTGTTGAAGCTACTCTGGGTTTTTAATTTTATACTGATAGCTTTAACAAACGTTCTTACTTCTTTTATTGCTATGATTTTCTTCACGGCTACATTGCCTGTTAAGAGTAATCTAAAAAGGCTGACGTAAATATTATGTTAAATCCTCCCTTTCCATTGATCAAATATAGGGCAATTAAAATAAAAAGGTTTCAATTCCCACTAAAATTTTTATATAATCTACATATTATTTTAAATTGTCATTAAATTGATGTTTTTTATATGAAAGCGCTTCAGTAGTTTATGTATAATAGATAGAAAGATTAATTGTTTTAGGCGGTGAATGAATTGCAGCATCTGAAAACGTATAATGCGATGAAACTGAATACGGCAAACGGAGAATTAATCATTGAAGGACCGATATCTGCCGACGTTCTAAAAACCTATGACTTTCATCATGATCTTGTTGCTTTCAGACCTCCAGAGCAACAGAGGAAGGCCTTAATTGAGATTGCTGGTTTACCTGAAGGAAGAATCATTATTGCTAGATTTAGAGATACGATCGTAGGCTATGCGACTTATTTATATCCAGATCCGTTAGAAAGATGGTCAGAAGGGAAAATGAATAATCTCATCGAACTAGGGGCAATAGAAGTGATTCCTGCCTTTCGAGGAACGGGAACAGGAAAAAGTATCTTACGCGTATCGATGATGGATGATGCGATGGAAGATTATATTGTTATTACTACCGAATATTATTGGCATTGGGACTTAAAAGGAACTGGTTTAAACGTATGGGAGTATCGCAAAATCATGGAAAAGATGATGAATGCAGGGGGACTTGTTTGGTTTGCTACCGATGATCCAGAAATCAGCTCCCATCCCGCTAATTGTCTAATGGCCCGGATTGGTAATCGGGTAAGCACAGATTCCATTCAACAGTTCGATAAACTTCGATTTATGAATCGCTTTATGTATTAGTTTTTCTTAAAAAGGGGGATTTTAAATGATTGTTGAAGAAATGATGAAGAAGGAAATCTTTACACTTACAGAAAATCACCTCATTGCTGATGCACTCCAACTCATGCGTGATCAAAAAATCCGCCATTTGCCCATTATCGATGAAGCCAATCACCTGATCGGCTTAGTAACAGATCGAGATATACGGGATGCGACGCCTTCTATACTAGATACAGTTCAATTAAAAGAAGGCCTCTCACAACCAATTAAACGAATTATGAAAACGGACATTATTTCTGGACACCCATTAGACTTTGTAGAGGATATCGCTGCGACCCTTTACGAGCACCGCATCGGTTGTATGCCCATTCTCAACGATAACCAATTAGTCGGCATTGTGACTCAGACAGACCTCCTTCATACTTATGTAGAATTAACAGGTGCCCATCAGCCAGGGTCACAAATCGAAGTAAGAGTGCCTAATCGTACAGGTAAGCTCTTTGAGGTTACCTCCGTATTTCGTAATTTAAAAGCCAATATTCTTAGTGTCCTCGTCTATCCAGATAAAGAGGATAGTAATTATAAAATTATAGTCCTTAGAGTCCAAACAATGAATCCGCTTTCTCTTGTAGACAAATTACGTGAGGAAGGACATTCTGTACTCTGGCCTATAGATCCAAGGAAGTGAACATCATGGACCGTTCTGTTTTTTTATATTCTGATGCATTACTTAACTATCGCTTTAATGCTGAGCACCCTTTTAATCAGCAACGCTTAAAATTAACTTTAGATTTACTACAATCTATCCATGCGATAAAAGACACGCAAATGATTGCACCTAGAATAGCAACAGAAGAAGAATTATTACTCATTCATGATCCAGGTTATGTTCGTGCTGTAAAGTTAGCAGGTAATGATGAGCTTCCCCAAGAGCAGGCAGAGAGTTACGGGCTTGGAACCGAGGATACACCTATTTTCCCTCAAATGCACGAGGCCAGTAGCTTACTTGTTGGAGGCGCATTGACTGCCGCTGATTATGTCATGCAAGGGAAGGCAGAACACGCCCTTCATTTAGGCGGGGGACTTCATCATGGCTTTAGAGGTAAGGCATCTGGATTTTGTATCTATAATGACAGCTCAGTGGCAATCAAATATTTACGAGAAAAGTACAATGCCCGTGTCCTTTATATTGATACGGATGCTCATCATGGTGATGGTGTACAATGGGCGTTTTATGATGACCCAAATGTATGTACATTATCTATCCATGAAACCGGTAGATACTTATTTCCCGGAACAGGGAATATTAACGAAAGAGGTCATAGTCATGGATATGGCTATTCTTTTAATATACCTTTAGACGCTTTTACAGAGGATGATTCGTGGCTACATGCATACGAAACGTCCTTTAAAGAAGTAGCAGCGTTTTTTAAACCAGATATTATTTTCACCCAAAATGGTGCTGATGCGCATTACTTTGATCCGTTAACACATCTTTCGGCAACAATGAGAATATATAAAGAAATACCAAGGCTCGCTCACCAACTCGCTCATCAATATTGTGAAGGAAGATGGATAGCCGTTGGTGGGGGTGGATATGATATCTGGCGGGTAGTTCCGAGAGCTTGGTCACTTATTTGGTTAGAAATGATTGAAAATTCAAGCGGAACAGGACCATTACCTTCTGATTGGATTGAAAAGTGGGAAAAGGAATCTCCATTTAAGTTGCCACAAACTTGGGAAGATTCATCGGATATATATAATCCCATTCCAAGAAAAAATGAAATCACTGAAAAAAACGCTAAAACGGTGGAAAAAGCGCTTTATCCCTTAAGAGGAAAAAATGAATGAAAAATGAAGTAAGGCGCAAAGTTTTGGGACAGAAGTTATTAAGTAATGATAAAGGTTAGGAAACATAACTAACATCACCTATTGATCTATGAGCTAAATTATCAATATAGAAAGCTGAACTATTGTAGCATGTTCCCGATGTGTGAGCTTGTCTAATCATAGTTCGGCCTTTTTAGTTGAGTTGCTGCAAACCTTTTGTCCTAACCTCTTCTCTTTTATGAAGAAGTAGCTAAACATTGTAACAGAGTGTAAGCAGCTTGCTGGGCGCTGACAGTAAGAAACACATATTATGATTCGTATTCTTTTATATTTACTGTTATATTCTTATTTTTCCGGCAGAAAAAAATCCTGCGAAGCATTCAGATCTTGTTTTCCTTTTGAGTAACTTGCTAATCCTTTTTGCGAAGCGCTCAGCTCTGGTTTTGTTCCTGAGTGACTTGCTATTCCCTTTTGCGAAGCGCTCAGCTCTGGTTTTTCTTCTGAGTGACTTGCTAATCCTTTTTGCGAAGCGCTCAACTCTGGTTTCCCTTCTGAGTGACTTGCTAACATCTTTTGCGAAGCGCTCAGCTCTGGTTTTTCTTATGAGTGACTTGCTATTCCCTTTTGCGAAGCGCTCAGCTCTGGTTTTCCTTGTGAGTGACTTGCTAATCCTTTTTGCGAAGCGCTCAACTCTGGTTTTCTTTCTGAGTGACTTGCTAACATCTTTTGCGAAGCGCTCAGTTCTGGTTTCCCTTCTGAGTGACTTGCTAACATCTTTTGCGAAGCGCTCAGCTCTGGTTTCCCTTCTGAGTGACTTGCTAACATCTTTTGCGAAGCGCTCAGCTCTGGTTTTTCTTCTGAGTGACTTGCTATTCCCTTTTGCGAAGCGCTCAACTCTGGTTTTGTTCCTGAGTAATTTGCTATTCCCTTTTGCCAAGCGCTCAACTCTGGTTTTCTTTCTGAGTGACTTGCTATTCCCTTTTGCGAAGCGCTCAGCTCTGGTTTCCCTTCTGAGTGACTTGCTAATCCTTTTTGCGAAGCGCTCAGCTCTGGTTTTTCTTCTGAGTGACTTGCTATTCCCTTTTGCGAAGCGCTCAGCTCTGGTTTTGTTCCTGAGTGACTTGCTATTCCCTTTTGCCAAGCGCCAACTCTGGTTCTCTTTCTGAGTGACTTGCTAACATCTTTTGCGAAGCGCTCAGCTCTGGTTTTCTTTCTGAGTGACTTGCTAACATCTTTTGCCAAGCGCTCAGCTCCGGTTTCCCTTCTGAGTGACTTGCTATTCCCTTTTGCGAAGCGCTCAACTCTGTTTTGTCCCAGTCTCTGCTTGTTTTAACTTAATAGGAACACGGGAGTCTATTCTCCAAGATTCTCAATTTCATTGTAAATAGATGTGATGTCATTAATTGTTTGCATAAATTCTTGGTCCTCGATGAATGCCTCAGATAATGTCCCTTTCTCCAAACCTTCCTCAAGCTTAACTAAATGCGTAGATAATGCTTCATTTTGTTGCACCAACTCAGCATGCAGACTATCAATTAATTCTGGTGCTTCAGTGTTTTCAATTGTATCGATGGCATTTTGTAAATCCTCTACATTTTTTTCCAGTGATGCTGCAACATTCTCATCCGTTATCGCTTGCTCTGCTTGTTCCGGAAATTCGTTGGCAAACTGTGTAATCTCATTCATATAATCTTCCACATCATTTACGTAAGCCAACGTATTTTTTGTATCTTCAATTGGCGAACACGCAGACAAGCTTAACAACATACCAAAAGCTGCAAGGTAAACTTTTGTTTTCATCCCTTATCTACCCTTTCTTTTCTTTAACTGTTCTTTTATGATTGGCACTGCTTTCTTCTTCAAAAACTTCACGCCTTCTTTTTGAATGAGTCTCTTTAGTAATTTTTTCACAGCCATTAGTCTTCACTCCTTCATAAATGAGTTAGTGTTTCTTTTTTAAAAGCACGACAAAAACCCTTACCAAAGAAACTTGGTAAAGGTCTCGCAAACAACGAATGTTGCCAATAAAGCCGAGGGAGAGTCCCTGTATTGACGACTTTACTGTAACTGCTACTCCCCTTTAGACAAAAGGTAGTTGTATATTTAAGTTTTCCCAATTATACCATGCCCATATTTAACCTGCAACTGATTGCAACCTTCATCTGAAAGAACAAGTCGATGACAGTAGCCCAATCAAGCTTAGCCTTCCACTCCTTGGGATGCATCCCACTTTCCTTGTAATTTGCGCAACAAGATGATTTGACCCGTATGATACGCCGTATGCAAATAAAGATGACTCAATGCCTCACTGGCATTATTCATTACTAAATCATCCGCTGCTTCTAGGTTTTTTTTCCAATCATTATATAATTGATGAATCCTCTCTCTCGTGTGAGAAAAAGTTACCCCTTCAGCCAACTGAAAAGTATTTTCTTTAGCTTCATCAACTGGTTCTTCTTTGAAGCGATGCAAGTATCTTTCATTATAATAAAGAAGATGTGTCGTGATTTCATGGATACTATGAACGTCTTCGTTCGGTTTCCAATTTGCTTCTTCATCACTCAAGTTTGTTATGCTATTCAGCAAACTAACAAACCACCCATTTTCATGATGTGATGCATTTAATTGCTCGTTTAATACCTCCCTTAATTCCATCACTTTGCCCCCTTTTGCATCTTATATCCAAACATCATTTTCAGCCGTCAATGATGATTTCACCTCTCCTGTATTAATCACTCCTTTCGGTTCAATTAATATGACATGGCACTCTTCTTTTGCATATGGACAATGTTCTACTCCCTGAGGGACAACGAATAAATCACCATTCTTTAATACCACATCTTCTTCTCTCATGCGAATCGTTAATTCACCTTTAACTACCAAAAATACTTCGTCTGTATCATCATGCTTGTGCCACACGAACTCCCCTGAGAATTTAGCGACCTTCAATTGATAATTATTCATTTCTGCAACAACTTTTGGAGACCAAAACGTATGAAATTTTGTTAGTTTTTCTTGAATGTTAATGGGTTGATTGTTCATTTTTATGCCTCATTTCCTTGTGAAATAACTTTATTCATTTCTTTTGCTGCACTGATTGCCTTCGTATCTTTTTCGATATCTCTCGGTTTATTTCCTTCACCCAATATATATCCTAAAAACTTCATTCCCATAAAATCAAAGATGTACTGAAATTGTTGAATCATTGGTAATCCCTTGATCGTTGGCTGATCTCCACCAACAGCTATGACATAAGCTTGTTTATTTTCCATGCACTTCTTAAAGTGTTTCATTTCGGGATCCCTGAGTGTTTGGGACCAACGATCGATAAAATTCTTCATCATACCGGACATACTATACCAGTAAATAGGTGTAGCAAATATTAACGTTTCATATGTCATTATTTCTTGAATTAATTGTTGATAATCATCATCCACTAGAGGAAAACCGCCTTCACTATGTCGATGATCCTTTATAGCATCTATTTGATAGTTAGATAAATGAAATTCCTTAACTTTCACCCCATTTATCACTTGTTTCGTCAACCATTCAGTATTCCCGCTTTTACGTGTTCCACCATATATAACTGCTATTTTCATTACGATTCACTCCTCTAGTTTCCTATCATATTAAGTTTAATCTGTTTCTATTAATAGATACAGATGATAATATAGATATCATCAATCGAAAAATACGATCAATGCAGAAGGTGAAAAAATGGATATGAAGCAATTAAAGACCTTTCAAAAAGCGGCCACTACTTTGAATTTTACAAAAACTGCAAAAATGCTTAATTTTGCACAATCAAGTGTAACCGCTCAAATTAAAGCATTAGAAGCAGAACTGCAACACCCACTTTTTGAAAGGTTGGGAAAAAAGCTTGTCTTGACCGCTACCGGTAAAGAATACAAGAAGTATGTTGACCAAATGTTAAGGTTAAATGATGAGGCACTACAAAAAATAAGTGACAAACAGTTTAGAACAGCCTCCTTAACAATTGGCGCACAAGAAAGTCAATGTACTTACCGACTTCCACGAGTTTTACAATTATTTAAATCACAGTTTCCTCATGTAAAATTGACGTTTAAACCTGCCCATTCTGATGATTCAGCAAGAGCACTTATAGATGATGGTACACTCGACCTTGCCTTTATCATGGATGTGAGAAAAACCCCTGAGACCTTACTGACAGAGACATTAATAATTGAAGAGTTAAAAATGGTGGCAGCGCCAGAGTATGCAATTAAATCAAGCGTTACCCTAAAAGATTTACAAAATGAATCATTTCTCTTAACCGAAATCGGATGTGCCTATCGCACTTTATTGGAGCAGACTTTAGCGGGGGAAAATGTTTTTTTGCATAACAGTATTGAGTTTGTGAGTATAGAGGCCCTTAAACAATGTGTAATAGCTGGACTAGGTGTGGCTTTTCTTCCCGCCATGGTCGTCAATAAAGAGCTTCACAACGGTCAATTAAAAGAAGTTATTTGGCCAAACGAACACATTCAACTCTATACACAAATAGCTTGGCATAAAAACAAACAAATGACACCACCACTACAAGCATTTATTGATTTAACTAGAAACGTATTTAAAGAGGAGAGAAAAAAAGCTGTTAGTTCTTATTAATAAGAGTTAATTCTATTATCGATAGCTTGGCAGTTACTATTTAATGATCGTCTCCACTATGTGAAATAATGTCGTAACAAGTTGTAACGCAAACAATCTAAATTTGCGCAAGGAAACAAAATTTACTAATGAAAAGGCTAACACCACCATCGCTCGGCTTTCACTTCTGCTTTTCCACTCTTGTCCATCATTTCCTTATATGAAAAAACCCAATCCGATTTGATCAGATTGGGTTTTTACTATCGCCTATTACTCTCATAAAAATTTTGATTGAGCGCTCAATCATCAATCATTTTTATTTATAAGAATGCCACTGTTGTTTCAACACTACATGGTTTTTTTGCATATATTGTAGACTTGCAACAAGCGCAAATCCTATCATAAGAAAAATGACAACCATGCCGATGACTCCATGCCATTCGTAGCGCGACCAAAAGAAACCAGCAACTGTGCCACCGACACTAGAGCCGAAATAATAAAGAAATAAATAGAGCGAAGAGGCTTGTGCTTTGTCATGTGTTGCTCGTTGGCCAACCCAACTTGAAGCAATGGCATGTGCCCCGAAAAAGCCAAATATAAAGATAGATAAACCTAAAAGAATGCCGATGATATGAGGTATAGCCGTACAAACTGTACCCACTATGGCCAAGGTGAAATAACTAACTAACATCTTCTCTTTACCGTAAGAACGAACAAGTTTTGCGTTAATTGTAGAACTAACTACACCGATTAAATAAATAAGAAATAACCAGCCAATCGTTGCATGACTATATGAAAATGGCTCGCTCATTAATAAATAACCAACATAGTTAAACAATGCCACATTGCTGCCTAATAGTAAAAAACCGATAAAAAACAAAGCTAACAACATTGGATCTTTAAGATGGTCAATTAAAGAATTGGATAATGAACGAAGGTTTAATAATCTCGGTTTAAAGAATTTTGAATCAGGTAAACTTCGTTGAAAATACATTGTGGCAATAAAGCCAATCAGTCCCACGCCAAGGATAGCAATTTGCCAGCTGAAGTAATCTGTAATAACACCCGTAAACACACGCCCAAAGACAGCGCCTGTGGCATTCCCACTAATATAAAGGCCCATTGCCTTTCCTAAACTTTTCGGATCCATTTCCTCAGATAAATAAGCCATTGCAATAGAAGGCAGGCCTGCAAGTGTCACACCAATGAGCACACGATAAATAAGTAATATCTCAAAAGAAGGACTAAATGCTGTCAAAATACACAGAAATGAGGAAATGAACATGGAATAAACCATAATCGGTTTTCTTCCCCACACCTCTGATATAGACCCAAAAAATAACATACTAATCGCTAAAACTACTGTTGTCAGGGAGAGGGAGAGACTTGCTTCTGCTGGGGTAATAGAAAAAATCTTCGAAAACTCCGGTAGTAATGGTTGCATGCAATAGAGTATGGCAAAAGTATTAAAACCCGCTGCAAAAAATGCGATATTCACTTTTTTAAAAAGGTTGGTACCTTGCTGTATGCCGTTCATCAATTCATGTTCTCTTCTTTCTTTTAGAATAGTTCTTCTAACATATTCTTTAATATTAAACATCGTACCACCTTTGAATCGATATGTATAATGCATTATAATAATAAAAATAATGCATTAATGTAATGGAAAAGAGTGAGTCTATGGATATTCAACAACTGCTTTATTTTCGAACTCTTGCGGAAACAGAACATATGACACAATCAGCAGAGAAACTATTGATTTCTCAGTCTGCATTAAGTCGTTCCATTGCAAGGTTAGAAGATGAATTAGGCGTGCCATTATTTGAAAGACAAGGGCGTGCTATTCACCTTAATGCTTATGGGGTTATTTTTTTGCGAAGAGTAGAGAAAATCATTCAAGAATATGTAGAAGCTAAGCAAGAAATTCAAGACCTTATTCAACCGCATACTGGAACGATTTCTCTTGGCTTTCTCCACACATTAAGTACCAACATTATCCCCGATATGATTTCACAATTCCGTGATTCTTACCCTGAGACACATTTCCGACTTAGTCAAGGAGCTTCACATGTCATGTTAGAGCAACTCTATAATGGGCAAATTGATTTATGTTTTATTGCACCTAATGAAAAAGATGATCAGGTAGGCTGGATGAAGTTATGGGAAGAAGAACTTTTTGCTGTCGTACCTAAAAACCATCGGCTAGCAAAGAAAAAATCTATTACACTCGAAGAACTAAAATATGAACCAATCATCCATTTAAAGAAAGGTTATTCTTTAAGAGAAACCGTTGAGGGGCTCTTTTTAGATGCAGGCCTCACGCCAAAAATTACGTTTGAAGGAGATGAGGCAGATACAGTCGCAGGGTTAGTTGCTGCAGAGCTTGGGGTTTCAGTTTTACCTGATTTGAAAGGTATCAACAAAAGTAAGATTATACAAATTCCAATTAGTCGACCACATTGTTTCCGTATGATTGGTATTGCCTGGTTAGAAAGCCGTTATATGTCACCCATTACTAAAACGTTTAAAAAATTTGTGACAGACCAATATATCTCTTCTGGATGGTAAAATACAAAGCCATCCAGAAAGATATATTCAAAACCGATGTTGATGAAGATTCCCGAACCTTTCAAACCATGCTAATGCCTTCTGTTCAACTTTTTTCACATAAGCATTTTTTCCTTCTATATAGGCATGGATATCTGTCGAGTGCTTGATGGCCAACGATTCTTTTAAGGCACCATATTTTCCAGCTTCTAATGGATGAGTCCGTAAATAATCACGAAAGGCAAGATGTCTAATAATCTCCTTACTGTCTTTTGCAAAAAAATGAAGATGATGCGTACGATTATCATGTCCTTTTTGAAAATATCTTCTTCCTCTTATACCATTCTCTCCTCTTGCCTCATACCCTAATGCATTCATTTCAATTAAGTAATCATCAACCTCTGTAATATCTTTGACAACCGGTAATATATCAATAATCGGCTTGGCTTTAAGACCTGGTACTGAGGTGCTACCGATATGAAAAATGACTATCATTTTATCTTTGAAGACTCGTTTTAACTTCTGTGCCTCTACTTCAAAGGCCGTAGACCATTGTCTATCATAATTAAGTACTTCTACTTTCCTCATGATTACCTCCATTTCCTAGGATTGAATAGTCCCTCTATCTGTTCGAATAACGATTGGCGCTTCTTTAGCGTATTTATTTGAGAAAATCCACCTTCTACCAACAGGAGCAACAATAATATAAACTCCATCATCATATTCTCCGAAAAAGTTTAAATATTTCTCGTGTTTAATTGATTCGTTGTTTCTCACTGGTATTCCTTTATCTTGTAATTGCTGAGCAAGCTCTATTATATGGTTTGTAGCGATACCTACCTCACTTATATTTAAAAAATGAGCCTTATGAAAATGCGATTCACTAGCTACTGCTGACGTTTTTCTTGCAATCAATTCAACGATATTACCGGATGGATCCTCGAAATAGATCGCTTTTGCTTTCGCTTCCTTAAAGTCTGCCTCATCTTCCCCCTCCTCCATTGCCAATTTAACTCTATTACTTAACCAAACTTTCGCTGATTGAAGTAAGTTAGGTGGAATATTAATAGCAAAATGATAAAAAGATGCCTGTTCAATCTCCTCTTGAATGGTTAACAGACTTGTACCGACCTGAAATGTAATCTGTTGTTTAGATTCTTTATATACATTTAAACCCATCACTTCTTCATAAAATTTTCTCGTTTCATTGTAATTACCTACATATATTGTCAGCTCTTTTATTTGCATACGTTTCTCCTCCTTACCGTTTCTTTCATTATACAAAATGACCGCTGTTTAAAAGTCAGTCTATAGGTTGAGAAAAAACAGTTAAATATTATATGGTAAGGAGTAGGCATAGCTTTTTTTGGGACCAAAAAAATGAAAAAAGCTATAGAATCAATTAGATGATTCCATAGCTTCATTGTGTTTATACTCAGGATCAAGAATAATAACTTCTACTCTGCGATTTTTCTCCCAATTTTCTGAGCTATTATTTGCGGCAATCGGCCTTGTTTCACCGTATCCTACTGCAGTAAAACGAGACGGTTCTATTTCATTATTATCCACTAAATAACGAATAACACTACTTGCTCGAGCTGAAGATAATTCCCAATTCGATGGGTAGCGATACGTTTCAATTGGGCGATTATCTGTATGGCCCTCGACTCGGATAAGATTAGGCATTTCTTTGAGCATGACCCCTAAGCTTTCGAGAAAACCAAATGAATCTTCAATAAGATCGGCTTGGCCCGTTTCAAACAATACTTGCTCTTGCAGAATGAGCACAACACCTCTTTCATTTCGATTGGCTGTAATCACATTTTCCAACCCATTAGATTTTAGATAACTCTCAACTTCCTGAACAAGTGAATCAAGTGAATGTGGTGTACCTGTCTCTGTTTCATCTGGCACAGATTCACGTCCATCATCAGGTAATATTGATGAGCTAGATTGGAATATCCCTACTTTATTAAATGAATCTGAGACAGCCTTAAACTTCGTCATATCCACTTGTGACATCGAAAACAGAAGGATGAAAAAAACGAGAACGAGCGTAACAAGATCTGAATAGGTCACCATCCAAAGGGGAGCACCCTTTTTATTGTTCCTATCTCTTTTAGAACGGCGGTTATTGCGCCTCATGTTCAAAGTCCTCCGTTAGCTCTAGTCGCCCCTCGATAGATTTTTTCTCAGTTTCGGACAAGTAAACACTTAATTTCTCTCGTAAAATCGTTGGGTTCTGTCCCGTTTGAACACCAATTACTCCTTCAATCACAACCTGTTTATAAAAAATTTCATCATCCGTTTGTGATTCAAGTTTCGCAGCTAAAGGATTGAAAAAAAGATTTGCTAGTAAAGAGCCATATAAAGTCGTTAAAAGAGCAATTGCCATTCCGGAACCAAGTTCTGAGGGGTCATCCATATTTTTCAACATAAGGACTAGTCCAATTAATGTACCAATCATTCCCCAAGCTGGTGCATAATCCCCTGCTTTTTCAATAATATTCCTCCCTTTTCGATGGCGCTCTTCCATTGCATCAATATCGGCATCAAGTATATCCCTAATCATTTCTGGTTCAATTCCATCAACCGCCAACAACACACCTTTACGGATAAAAGGATTTGGTTCATTTACAACTTCTAACTCTAAAGATAATATACCTTCTCTTCTAGCACGGTCTGCTAACTTAACAAAGGTCTCAATCAGGCTCTCGATTGACCTTTCTTCTTTAGAAAAGCCTTTTTTCATTACTATAAAAGTCTTTCGTAAATCCTTCATTTGGAAGGATATAAAAAGACCTGCAACTATCCCACCAATGACAATAAAGATGGAAGAGAAATCAAAAAAATACTTGACCCCAGTCCACCCACCGGAAGCAACAATTCCAAAGATAATCATGATTACACCGACCATTAAACCAACTGGTGTTAACTTGTCTAACTTTCTCATTCTCTCTCTCCCTAATGACGAAATTAGAAAACTCGCCTATTGGCGAGTCTTGCAAGAGGTGAAGACAAGTTGTTCCTTATTAGCTGCAAAGACACTTATCTTCTCACTTGACCATTTTTTCTTACCTTAACATGTAAAAAGTGAGAATTACCTTGTAAACTCGGTAAACTCACTTTACATGTCTTTCCCTCTTTTTCTCATATCGGTCGGATGATTATTTTGTTGAGTTACGCTGTTCAATTCGGTGCGGAAGTACTACTGTGTGATCTGTGACTTCTTCCTTATTCATATACTTCGTCAATAATCTCATTGCAACTGCACCTATGTCATATAACGGTTGTACAACAGATGTAAGTTGTGGTCTCACCATTAAAGCTAATCTTGTGCTATCAGAGCTAATCACTTCTACATCCTGAGGTACGTGATACCCTTTATCTTGCGCCCCATGAACGATGCCCAATGCCATTTCATCTGAACCAGCAAATATAGCAGTTGGCTTGCTATCTAACTCTAACAACCGTTCAAATGCTTCCAAACCTGAGTCATATGTGTAGTCCCCTTCAATTACCCATTCTTCATGATACGGAATACTCGCGTCTTGAAGAGCTCTCTTATAGCCTTCTAATTTTTTCTCTGCATTGATTGGTTCTCTTAAAGGGCCAATCAGCAAGGCAATTTTTTCGTGACCTTTTTGAATAAAGGCTTCCGTGGCATCATAAGCTGCTTGTTCATAATCGATGTTAACAGAAGGAATGGTTTGCGACTTTTCAATAGAACCAGCAAGTACAATAGGTACAGGAGATTTCTCAAATTCCGTCACATGTGCTTCCTCTATATTACCGCCCATAAAAACAATCCCGTCCACTTGTTTTCCTAACATCGTGTTTAATAGATGTAACTCCTTGTCCATATTTTGATCTGAGTTACTTAAAATAATATTATACTTATACATCGTTGCGATATCTTCGATTCCTCTAGCTAACTCCGCGACAAAAGTACTCGATACATCGGGTAATATCACCCCTACTGTCGTAGTTTTTTTACTAGCAAGTCCCCTTGCAACAGCATTAGGGCGATAGCCTAAACGTTCAATTACCTCTAATACTTTTTTTCTTGTTGTCGGTTTGACATTAGGATTCCCATTGACAACCCTTGAAACAGTAGCCATTGAAACATTTGCTTCGCGTGCTACATCATAAATCGTAATATTCATGTCACACACTCCTTCTACTTTTTCTATATTAATAAAATGTATTTATGTATGTCATTCTTCTACAAACCTTATTTGTTCAGCAAGAATTGTAATTATGTATAATCATACGATACTTTTCTCTTCCCTCGCAACTTCATGCTGAAATATTTATGAAAAAGTCAAAAAATAGTTAGAATCTAACCTACATAACTGATATCCCAAAGTTCTATCCTATTGTTCAATTCCTCACATAATCTTGTAAAAAAATTAGAAACCACAACCAGCTTACTACAAATTTTTTTAAAAAGATATAAAAAAGCCGACTCAAGAGGGACGGCTACCATTCCCCTTAAATCAGCTTTATTATACCATTACACTTGAATTTGTGAAGGAAGTTTAAGTGCGTTCATGAATTGATCAAATTGATTTAAATCCATTTGCTGAGCGGAATCAGATAACGCCACTGCAGGATCTGGATGTACTTCTGCCATAACCCCATCAGCACCAATTGCAAGTGCTGCTTTTGCAGCTGGAAGTAATAAATCTTTTCTTCCAGTTGAATGAGTGACATCAACCATAACTGGTAAATGTGTTTCTTGTTTTAAAATTGGAACAGCCGTAATATCTAACGTATTTCTTGTTGCTTTTTCATATGTTCTTATACCTCGTTCACAAAGAATAATTTGGCCATTTCCTTGTGCCATGATGTATTCAGCTGCATTAATGAATTCTTCAATCGTTGCAGACATACCACGCTTTAAGAGTACAGGCTTATTGATTTGTCCTGCTGCTTTTAGCAATTCAAAATTCTGCATATTTCTAGCTCCAATTTGAATAACGTCTAAGTACTGCACTGCAGTTTCCATATCATTTGGGCTTACGATTTCTGAAATAACAGCTAAACCATATTCATCTGCTACACGTTTTAAGATCTTCAAGCCTTCAACACCCAAACCTTGGAAATCATAAGGAGAAGTTCTAGGCTTAAATGCGCCGCCACGTAACAACTTCAAGCCTTTAGCTTTCACAGCTTCAGCAACTGATGCCACTTGCTCATATGATTCTACTGCACATGGCCCAAAGACAAGATGCGGCTGTCCGTTACCGATCTGCTCTCCATTTATATCAACAATTGTATTTTCAGATTTTTTCTTACGGGATACTAATAATGCTTTGCGATGGTCATCCTTTTGTAATTCTAAACCAGCTTTAAAGATCTCCTTGAACATATGCTCAATTGTTGAGTTCTCAAAAGGTCCATTATTATTCTCTTTGATTAGATCCAACATCGCTCTTTCACGGACAGGATCATAACGATAGACTCCTTGTGTTTCCTTTACCCTTCCGATTTCTTGTACAAGTTCTGCTCTCTCATTAATTAAAGAAAGCAACTGAAGGTTAATTTCATCCACTCGGTTACGCAATTGCTCTAGTTCTTTACCCATAATAGTCCCATCCTCTCAATTGTTATTACATTAAAGCTTAATTCCGAAAAAGCGAAGATGAGTACAATACTTTCTTGCTTCATTCAGATATCACTTATTTGTTTTGGTGATAATTATAATACATTTTTTATAATTGTTGTTATTATATATGAAATATACGCTTCTGTCACTAATTTTATCTTTATTAATTAGACGCTTTTAAGCAATAAAGCAAATTGATTCAAAAGGATGTGATTCTTTTGGGTGAGAAGAAACAATTTTTTGTCTTAGATATAGGAACAAGGTCAGTCATTGGTCTCTTTATTCTTTTTGAAGAAGGTGAGTATAATTGTGTTGATTACTTTGTAAAGGAACATGATGATAGGGCAATGATGGATGGACAAATTCACAATATCCAATCGGTTGCAGAAACAGTTATTGTTATTAAACAATACTTTGAAAAAAAACATGGTCCCCTTCAAAAAGTATTTATTGCTGCAGCTGGTAGATCATTACGAACCGAACGCATAATGGCTAGTATGGATATAAGAAATTACCCTCCTTTAACTGCTGACTATATTCAATATTTAGAATGGCAAGCTCTTCAAAAAGCACAATCTACTATTACAAATAAAACTCATCATACAGAAATCCAAACAGATTATACCTTTGTAGGCTATACACCACTGTATTATTTTATTGACCGACAGCCTATTGGGAGTTTATTACATCAACAAGGTGCTCAAGCGAGTATAGAAATTATTGCCACCTTCTTACCTAAGCTTGTTATCACCTCTCTAGAAGCAACTGTACAAAGAGCAGGGTTAACGATCGATGGACTAACACTCGAGCCTATTGCTTGTGTACAAACTTTAATTCCTCCATCCTTACGACATTTGAATATAGCTGTATTAGATATCGGAGCAGGTACATCTGATATTGCCATTACTAATGAAGGAACAATTACTGCTTATGGGATGGTGCCACAGGCAGGTGATGAAGTGACAGAGTTCATTCAGCAATTAACACTAACCGATTTCCATGAAGCAGAGCGGATCAAGCGGCATTTGGTCGACCATGAATCCTTCACATTTGAAACATTAAATAACACAATACAACATATCTACTCAAAAGACTTAATGAGTAGGCTTTTTCCCTTTATCGAACAACTTGCTCATTCACTTTCAAAAAAAATACAACAGCTAAATAATAAAAAGTCACCTCTTGCCCTCCTAATAATTGGCGGTGGAAGCTTAACACCAGGCATTCAAGAATTACTTAGAGACCAATTAGATTTGCCTCCTCATCAAGTCATGCTTAAAACTTTAAATAGCTTAAAACATCTATCATTTCCAGAAGAGCTAGCTTCTCACCCGATGTATGTCACACCTTTTGCAATCGCAATTGCAGCCAACGAAACTCCGCTCAGATTTGTTCCTATTACAATCAATGGAGAGACAGAACGATTGCTAAAAATCAAGACTCTCACAGTAAAGGATGTCTTATTAACTGCAAAATATCTCACAAGGAATTGGTATGGAAAAATTGGCTCTCCAAAAGTAATTACCGTTAACAAACAACAAATGACCATTCCAGGAAGTCACGGAAAACCGCCATATATTTATTTGAACGGTAAAAAGGCAAAATTAAATGATGCCGTTCACGCTCATGATGAAATAAGTGTCGTAAGAGGAATGAGTGGGGAGCCAGCGACTATTAGAGTATCTGATTGTGTCGGAGAAACCGAGAATAAAAGTATTTATATTCACGATGCAAAATACACCATTATGCCCTTAATAAAGGTGAATCAAGTAACAGCATCCACTCAACAGCTACTCGAGGACGGTGATCATATTGAATATATGATCCCATCGACAATTACAGAAATCTTTCATTCATTAGATTTGACACATCTATTAGAGAGCGTAAAGCCATATCAACTGATCATCAATGGGAAGCAGACAATCATTCCACCGCATAAAGGAAAAGTTATTTGCAATGGAAATTCGATATCTTTAACTAGTCATGTCAACCATTTAGATCGTTTAGAGATCATTGAGCCGCGCCCATTAACACTGGTAGAATTCATAAAATATAAATCTTTACAATACAAGGCCAGTATAACGATTAGTGTCAATAATAAAGAAGTTACGCTTTATAAACAACTTTTGCACATAATCAGAGAAAAAGAGAAATTAGTTGAGGAATCACTTATACATTCAGGAGATGTACTAGAAATAATAAAGGAAGATGACCAAGCAAGGTTTTATTTTCATGATGTGATTAAATTTGCAAAAGTTCAAATTCCTTATCATGGTAAACTTCAATGTACATTATTTAAAAACGGCAAGAAGTCCTCTTTATTAGAGGAAATACAAGAGGGGGACAATTTAAAAATTCACTGGTCAACTAAAAATTACACACTCGTGCGGAAAAAACACATAACTCCTTCAACCAATTTAAAAAATGTTCCGAACGACTCACGTCCATATTAGACAAATAAATCGTTCGGGATAGATAACTTCCTTAAGCTTGTACAGCCTCATTTAGGGTATCATATGTAATTTTACGGTGGGATGTATGCCAAGCCACTTCTTTATTAACAAAAAGAAAAGCTTGTGGAGATTCGTGTTTTACTTCAAATATTTCTGCAATCTCGTTTGACAATGGGCGATCTTCTTGAACAACTAAGTAATAAGCTTTCACATCACTATTTTCATTTGTGTATTTTTCATATTGCTCGTAAGCATCTGCGCTGATTGGGCAAGTGTTACTGTGCTTAAGTAATAACATCTTCTCATTCTCTTGCAGTGCTTGTTTAAATGCTTCTTTTGTATTTAATCTTTCCATTTGAATTACCTCTCTTATTATAATTATGGTATACCTCACATTATTTTACTAAAAAAGAAGCACCTATGACAAATCGAGATCATAATAAAGCGGTAAAGAATAGATTGCTCTTTACCGCTTTATTGAATACTATTGATTTACTTTTTCTTCTGTTTGGTCAAAAGCTACTTTCGTTTCTTCTAATCTCTTTTGTGCTTCTGCTTCCGATGTTGGAGCATTTTCTTCAGCTACTGCGTCATCTTTTGCAGTCATTTGTTTAATTTTATCTTTCATATCTGCAGACTGCTTTGATACTGTTTGTTGTAAGTCACTAGATTTTTCTTTTGCTGATTGGACAATTTCATTGCTTTTTTCTTTAGCAACCTGAACCCATTCAGTACCTTTTACTTTAGCAGTATCAGCGATATGGCTAGATTTTTCCTTTAATTGAGAAGCTTGTGTATTAATATCACTTATTAGTTCCTTACCTGATTTAGGTGCAAGTAATAATGCTGTACCAGCACCTACAATACCACCAATTAGTGCTCCGATGACGAAATCCTTTGTATTGATGCTATCTTCATTTTTGGCCACTTGTTTTGATTCATTTTCTTGACGATCTTGGTTACTCATCATTATCATCCTCCAAATTGAATTTATGACCTTGCTCTTTCTCTTTTCTTGCTAGGAACTGGGATAGGATCCTCAGCTGTATAGGTTTGCGCTGGTGCTTGCTTACGTTGTTTATATTTCTCTCTTAATTCTAAGATAACATTACCCCAGCTAATAGCTTGTGCAACTTTTTCTTTATTCGACTCTAGCTGCTGACTGACTGAAGATGATATATTTTGAATAGAACCATTAAAGGTTCTTACTGAGTCCCCTACTTCTTTTACGGCACCAACAACATTATTCAAGCTTTCAGATTTCTTTTGAATATCTTCTGCTAATGCATTCGTTTTATGTAAGAGTACTGTTGTTTCCTTGGTCACTCCATCAAGCTGTTTTTCTAACCCGTCTAATGTCTTAGATACACTTGTTAACGTTACTTGTAGCGATGAGAGTGTTTTAGAAAGGTAGATGACTAAAACTAAAAAAGCAATGGCAATAACCGCTACACTCAAATACAAGATAATTTCCATTAGGCACACCTCCGTATTTTCAAAATAAGAATGATTCAAAGAAAAGAGCAAAGTATTTAATTTATTATTGCTTTTCCCCAATTATGAGAGAATAAACGCTCTTTCCAAATAATCCTTTTTATTTTATCTGTAAATATTATCATAATATAAACAATTACTTAAATGAAGCGATTAGACCTAACGGGAACCTTACTTATCTATTTTATCCTAAGAAAATCATTTATTCTGTCTTTTTCTCTAGTTATTTTCGAACAAACATCCCACTTTAGGTTACAATAAGAAGGTAGTAATCAATTTTTTATTCGGAGGGATATGTAATGAAAGATCCTCGTATTGAACAATTAGCTAAGAACTTAATTAATTATTCAATTGGTTTACAAAAAGGAGAAAAGGTTCTCATTGAGAACTTCGGTTTACAAAAAGAACTTGTAACTGCTCTTGTAAAAGAAGCCTACGCCGCTGGTGGTCACCCTTTTGTCACGATAAAAGATAATACAGTTGACCGCGCACTTTTATTCGGCGCAAATGAAGAACAATATAATATGATGGCTTCATTTGAAGCAAATGTCATGAGCCAAATGGATGCTTATATTGGTTTACGTTCTGGAAATAACATTAACGAACAAGCAGATGTACCAGATGAAAAAATGCGTATTCACGGATCAACAATCGGCCAAAAGGTACATAGAGAAATTCGCGTGCCAAAAACAAAATGGGTCGTACTCCGCTATCCAAACGCTTCAATGGCTCAATTAGCTAAAATGAGCGTGGAAGCATTCGAAGACTTTTACTTTGATGTATGTAACTTAGACTACAGTAAAATGGATGCAGCCATGGACAATCTCGTTTCATTGATGAATAAAACAGATAAAGTTCGCTTAACAGGACCTGGGACTGATTTAAGTTTTTCAATTAAAGATATCCCAGCTATTAAATGTTCTGGACAAATGAATATACCAGATGGTGAAGTTTATACCGCTCCAGTGCGTGATTCAGTGAATGGAGTTATTTCTTATAACACACCATCTCCATATAACGGTTTTACGTTCGAAAATGTAAAACTAACTTTCGAGAATGGTAAAATCATTGAGGCCACTGCTAATGATACTGAGCGTATTAACAAAATATTCGATACAGATGAGGGAGCTCGCTTTGTTGGAGAATTTGCTATTGGTGTTAACCCTTATATTCTACACCCAATGCAAGATATCCTTTTTGATGAAAAAATTGACGGTAGCTTTCACTTCACACCAGGACAATGTTATGACGAAGCATATAATGGGAACAAATCAAATATCCATTGGGACTTAGTCAATATCCAACGTCCTGATTATGGTGGTGGAGAAATCTACTTCGATGATCAATTAATCCGCAAAGACGGCAAATTTGTAATTGCAGAATTAGAAGCTCTCAATCCAGAAAACTTAAAATAAGCTAACAAATTCGACTTTTTCCATGTACCACGAACAAATTTTTGTTCGTGGTTATTTATGTATTGCCATATTCTTCGGATTTAATTGTTATAATTTTCCTTATTTACTAATTCTGTAATTTCCTTAACAACAGGTACACCCTGTCTTGTAATTGTATTAAACATGACAAATGTCTTCTTACATGTTGTTAATAGCTCTTGATTCTCATTATATATTTCTTGATAAATATAAAAGCTTTTATTACCTACGTTACGCAATTCTGTGAAAATTGTGAGTTCTTCATTCACCCGTGCCTCTTTTTTATAGGTAACATCAAAGTTAACCATTACTGTTCCTAAATGCTGTTGATCTAATTGCTCTCTTCCAATGCCAATTTCTCTATACCAGTTAGATACTCCCTTCTCTAAATAGACAAGATACTTCATATAATTCATGTGTCCTAAATGATCAATATCATCTTGTTGAACACATACCTTTAATATATTTTTTCGCATACTCATTCCCCCGTAATTTATCCGTCATTTTTTTATATTATATTTTATCAAAATAGTAAGAAAATGAATACCATCAACTTTCATCATTCAAATTTATTTAGTTCAAAGTAATTGATTAAGGAGAGTATTTGAAGAAAAAATGATTGTTGTGTCGTTTTCGACGGCCTGATGTAAGTGCAACTCAAAAATTACGCAGCTATCTTTGCCGATTTCACTTCAATTGCACGCACAAATTCCTTTTTTGCTCTAATGGAATTGAACCACAAATTGAATTTATAAAAAAAAAATAGTCCCCCACTCACATGAGGAACTACTCGCTTATAGTTGCATTTCGTATGCTTTCTGGAATTTTTGAATGTCGCCTGCACCCATAAAGATTAAGACACCATCGTGGTGATCTTTTAAGATATTCGTATCGTCTTCGTTTAAAATAACAGCACCATCGACTTTTGCTTGTAAATCTTCAATAGAAAGCTTTCCGTGGATTTCCCTAGCGGATCCAAAGATTTCACATAGATACACTTGGTCTGCCAAGTTTAAACTTGAAGCAAAATCATCTAAGAATGTTTGTGTCCTTGTGAAGGTATGCGGTTGGAAAACACCGATGATTTCTTTATCAGGGTATTTTTGACGCGCTGCTTCAATTGTTGCTTTTATTTCAGTCGGATGGTGAGCGTAATCATCGATAATGACTTGATCACCAATTTGTTTTTCTGTAAATCGTCTCTTTACTCCTCCAAAAGTGAGGAGCTGCTCTTGAACAATCGAAGCATCAATATCTTCGTAATGACACACGGCAATAACGCTTAAAGCATTTAAGATGTTATGATCTCCGTATGATTTGATCGTGAACGTATTATAGAAGGTATTCCTTACAAATACATCAAAGGTTGTACCGCTTGTTGACTTGATGACATTTCTTGCTTGAAAGTCATTTTCTTCACCAAAACCGTAAAAAACAACAGGTACTTTTGCTTGCACTTTTTGTAATTGTTCATCATCACCACAAGCGAAAATTCCTTTTTTCACTTGTAATGACATTTCTTGAAACGCAGAAAAAACATCATCAAGACTTGCAAAATAATCTGGATGATCAAAATCAATATTTGTCATGATGCAATAATCCGGATGGTATGACAAGAAGTGGCGGCGATATTCACATGCTTCAAAAGCAAAATATTCGGCCAGTTTATTTCCTCTCCCAGTACCATCACCAATCAAATAAGCAGTAGGATTCGCACCTGTAAGTACATGTGCAAGCAACCCAGTCGTAGAAGTTTTACCATGTGCTCCTGTAACAGCGATACTTGTAAAATTCTTCATGAAATCACCGAGGAACTTGTGATAGCGAATGATTGGTAAACCAAGTCTTGTCGCTTCTTCTATTTCCTCATGTGTATCAGGGAATGCATTACCGGCAATGATTGTTAAGCCAGGTTGTATATTATTTTTATTAAATGGCAAAATTTTTATTCCAGCTTCCTCAAGTGCCACTTGTGTGAAGAAGTGCTTTTCAACGTCTGATCCTTGAACATTATAATTCATATCATGTAGAATTTGTGCAAGTGCACTCATCCCTGACCCTTTAATACCGACGAAATGGTAAATAGTCATATAAAGAAACCTCCAACCATCGTATATCTGTAAAACAGTATATGACATATATCTATTTTTGCTCATAATCGTTTATTTCAAGTTTCCATAGTTCTTTTTAATTCACATTTAAACATTATATCATTATTCCCTTTGAAAAACTATGTATCACTTGTCCCGATCATTATAATTTTTTTCAACTTATAAAGCATTAGCATTTTCTTACCTACAGTACAGTATAACAGCCTTTTCTACCTAAAAAGGGTGTTTGTTTTTAGACAATAAGAACGAGGACTATTGACTCACCACTTCCCAATATTGGCTTTCTGGTAATATGTCCAATGCTCTGTGCTTTAAAAAAGATCTCAATGTATCTTTTTTGCCCATTCTTTGATAGTTTGTACGTAATTCACTAAAAGGATGAACATCTTGACATAGTAGGAGAGGGGTGAAAGCGAAATTATTCTTTATACCAGGAATTCTCCTTAAAAAAACAACCGTTCCTCTTACGATAGTTAAAGAAGAATGCTCCACTTTATTTAAAGATACAACTTGTTCTTCCTCATTTAAATCATATCCAACTATAGTCTTTCCATCATAGTTTGTAATTAACAATGGTTCCATAACAGCAGCCATACATAGGGCAGCTTGAATCATTTCATATTCATGCATCTGAGTTCTTTGTCTCTGTAAAAATAGCTGAAACACGCTAACCCCATGAATGGTTTGGTAGTCAAAAATTAACCAATCCGTAAATAGCTGGTACATACTTGATGGAATTTCATCCTCCTCCTTTAATTGGAGGTGTAGTTTAAAAATATGCTTTGCACGGACCATCTCACGAATATTTAAGTGGCGTTCACTGTACCTTTTAACCTTTTCAATTAACTGAAAACTAGCTTCCTCACCTTGCAGTTGCTTTTTATCACGAAACTTGTGCAAATGAACGATGGGTGTATCATTTTCAACCATCATGACCCTTCCTTACCTTTCTTCTAACATCATTCACTATTTTGTTCAATTTCATTTAGTTCCATTTCAGTAATGAGGACATCTCTTGGCTTACTGCCCCGATTTTCAGATACGAAGTCTTGTTCCTCCATCATATCTATTAAGCGTGCTGCTCTGTTATAACCAATTTTAAACCTTCTTTGTAACATAGAAGCCGATGCCGCCTGATGATCAATCACAAAATAACATGCTTCAAAGAATAATTCATCTGTTTCTTCAGTTACTTTCGCTTTCTTTAATAACTCATCTTGTTCAAATAAATATTGTGGTTTCTGCTCTTTCCTAACATGTGCTACAACATCATCAATTTCTTGATCAGAAACAAAAGTTCCTTGCAAGCGAACTGGCTTTGATGAACCGTTTTCTAAAAAGAGCATATCTCCTCTACCCAATAGCTTTTCAGCACCACTAATATCTATTATTGTCCGCGAATCCACTTGTGAAGAGACAGAAAAAGCAATTCTTGTTGGTACATTTGCCTTAATGAGACCCGTGATAACATCAACTGATGGTCGTTGAGTCGCAATAATTAAGTGAATCCCACAGGCCCTTGCCTTTTGAGCGATACGACAGATGGCTTCCTCAACATCCGCTGGAGACATCATCATTAAATCGGCTAATTCATCTATGACAATGACAATATACGGCAGTTTTTGATGGTATTGCTTATTTGCCTCTGCATAATCATTGTAACGATTAATATCTCGTACGCCCGAATGAGCAAATAATTCATACCTTCTTTCCATTTCTTCTACCGCCCACTTCAGTGAGGCTGTTGCTGCTTTTACATCGGTTATGACCGGACTAACAAGATGTGGTATTTGATTGTATGGTGCTAATTCTACCATTTTAGGATCAATGAGCAAGAGCTTTAACTCCTCAGGATCAGCTTTGTATAAAAGACTAATAAGAATAGAATTAATACAAACACTTTTACCAGATCCTGTTGCACCTGCAATTAAACCATGGGGCATTTTGCGTAAATCTGTGACAATTGGATCACCAGCAATATCTAGACCTAATACAGCAGTTAGTGGTGACTCTGATTGCATAAACTCTTCACTATGAATGATTTCGCTAATTTGTACAGGTCTACTCTTTTGGTTAGGCACTTCTATGCCTATCGCGTGTTTTCCAGGGATAGGTGCTTCTATTCTAATATCCCTTGCAGCAAGACTGAGTTTGATATCATCAGCTAGGTTTGTAATTTTATTTACTTTCACTCCAGGCTCTGGTTGCACTTCAAAACGAGTAACCGCAGGACCTTTCGTTACTTGTATCACATGCGCTCGGACATTGAAGTGATGTAGGGTGGCATTTAATAATTCCTCTTGTTCTAATAACCATTCTTCATCTGTGTCCATATTAACTGGAGGATCTAACAACCTCATAGACGGGAAGACATAATTAGGCAAATTTTCTTCTATTTCCTCATCTCTATAAAAGTCATTTTTTTTTACCTGTGACGATGGATGGAATTCTGGTGTCTCATTGACATTTAACTTTTTCCTATCCGATTGCAACATCATTACATTAAAGGGCAGATGACTCCGTTTCTGTGGTTGATGAGACGACGTTTCAGTTTCTATCTCTTCTTCCACATTAGCGTGAGCATCTTCCATGCTATGTATGTTTGTTTGACCTTCATCCTGTGCCACATCTTCATACATCCGTTTTTCTTCAACTTCTTCATACTGGTTCGAATAAGGAATGGACTTTTCAAGTGCGACAGCAGTTTGATTTTGTGAAACTGTTAGCTCATCTTCGACCTGAAAGGATGCTATCACTTGTTCCGGCTCATTGTTAGTCGCGACAATCGGGGCTTCTTCCACCCTCTCATCCACTTGTTCCGGCTCATTGTTAGTCGCGACAATCGGGGCTTCTTCCATCCTCTCATCCACTTGTTCCGGCTCATTGTTAGTCGCCACTATCAGGTCTTCTTCCACCCTCACATTCACTTGTTCCGGCTCATCGTAAAGAGACAATTGATTGTATTGTTCTTCAAGTGAAGCAGATTCTTTTCTGCCACGAGCAATACCAAGGTCATATTCAGTAGGTTCTATTCTTTCATACTGTTCAAGTTTCGTTTCCTCTTTTATTTGACTTTTTCTTTGACCAAAACCATATATAGGAGAAGGAATTTCTGATGGTTTAAATGGCCCTGCATTCAGCTTAATTTCCGTTTTTTTTATTTGTTTCTTTTCTAATGGACGATGATTTTCTTGCTGATTTTCAATATTTTCTTTTGTTGAATGACTTCTTCTTTGTCTTGTTTGAAGATTTTTGCTATCTTTTGGCTTTTCGTCTGCTAATTTATTTTCACGTTCTCTTGGCTTTCTTCTTTCCCGTGTCTCATCTGGGATGAGAGGAAAACGAAATTCACCTTTTGGATATTGATAAATTACTTTTGCTTCTATCTCTCTATGTGTTTCAAATGGTTCTTTAGTTTGAATTTTATTAGTGTTATTTGTAGGTTTATCTTCTTGAGTTGTATTCGTTGGATCATATTCCTTGAACTCATCGGCATCATAGCCATTAAAGTAGGCTTTTATTCTTTTAAACCAATTCATTCTATCAACTTCCTTTTCTGTTCTAACTTACATTCTATCAGTAAACCTACTAAGAATGATAGCAATTATATAATCTGAGTTATCTTTGATAAGTTTTTGATATCATTGAAAAAGATGACACACAAATGAAAAATGGACCGCCTATAGCGACCCATTTCCATGGTTATTGTTTCTTTTTATTCTTGCCTAAAATAAATATTGGTTCTAACTCCCCATCTTCATATAAGAAAGACAGAGCTGTAATTGGTACATGACCACTTGCAAAAAAGCTCATTGTCATTTGTGCCAGGATATCGTATCCTGTTTCATTCATAATATCAGCAATAATTAATACATCTTGATGAGGAACAGCTACAGCCATATTTCCTTTGACCTTTGTCGCCATATTTTTGAGAAAAGACTCGTTTAAGATACGACTAGCATCATACCCATCTTTTTTATTGAGGAAATAAAAATCGTTACCAGCTACTTGATCTATTTTCATTTCTGTAGAAAGCGACCGAACATTAAACTGAGCAACTTCTTTTATTCGCTCTTTTTCCCAGCCTTCTTTTTGAAGCAATTTTTCATCAATTAATCGGTAAGTGCTCCCTAAGTCAAGTGCATAAAAAATTCGCGTTTCTGCGGTATGCTCATCATATACAAAGGGTACTTCATCACCTGTTTCTAGTGGAAAGGAAGTTGAGCGAATAACGGGAAAAATGTTTTTCTCTTTACCGGAAAAACGTTGTTCTCCTGTCATGGCTTCTAAGCCTTCTTCTACATAATAAACAACCTCATCAATTGCTTTTTCCTTTTGCTCTTGATATCTCGCGACAATGCCAGGCAATTCTATCGTAATCCCTTTGCCAGTATGTTTATTTTCTATACGTAATTGATCTTTTTCTCTATCGAAAGTCATTAGGCGATCCTCTTTATGAAGACGCTTTTCTAATTCTTCTTTCATACGCTTACTTGTCATTTTATTCTTCATTCTTATCCCTCCTTACAGGGAAGATTTTCGGTACTTAGTTTACACTAAAATGAGCAGAAACAAAAGTGTCCCGCTTCCATAACCGATGATATGGCTATTATCCATGTAGAACAAATATCTCCATCTATCCTATCAAAACAACCAAACTATTTCGTGGGAAAAACGATATAAAGGAATGAACAAAATACCTTTTATTGATATACAGGGTGGATTCATTTGCCATTCAAACAAGATTGTCATTGATTCGTGGTGTGAACAAGAAATAACACCGATGATCTCCAAATTCGTATTGTAAAAATAAAAAAACGGCCCTTATAAGGAGCCGTGCAAATCTATTTTTAAAGCGCTGCAATAAATTCCTCAATTTCATCTTGTGTTTTACGATCCTTACTGACAAAACGACCAAGCTCTTTACCATTTTCGATAGCTACAAAGCTCGGAATGCCGAAAATATCAAGTTCCACACAAAGATCGATGAACTCATCGCGATCTACATAAATAAATGTAAACTCTTTATACTTATCAGCTACTTCAGGCATAAACGGTTCAATAAACCGGCAATCCCCGCACCACTGTGCTGAAAACATTAAAATATATTTTCCGTTTTCCTTTAATTGCTCATACTCTTCCATTGACGCTAATTTTCTCATTGTTTTTCATCTCCCATATCAAGCTTCATATCGCCGAATTTAATCCAGCCTTTTTTTCTCATATATTCTGATATTATCAAGCTAATGATTGCAGGTCCAATAAAATGTATTACAATCACTTTTAATAGTACAGTAAGATTAAATCCCATTGTTGTAAAAGTCATTATTTGGCCGACTAAGCCACTCGTACCCATTCCCGCACCAGCAGCAATACTTTCCATATTAAAAATAATAATGCCAATTGGCGCAAGTAAAAGCCCTGCAATTGTGGGTGGGATGAGTATGAATGGATTTCTCATAATATTTGGCACCTGCAACATAGAAGTTCCTAGCCCTTGTGCAACAAGGCCACCAAATTTATTCTCCCTATAACTCGAGACAGCAAATCCAACCATTTGAGCAGCACAACCAATTGTTGCTGCTCCTGCAGCTATACCATTTAAATCAAGCATCATCGCAATAGCTGCTGCTGATATAGGGGCTGTTAAAGCGAGACCCATTAGTACAGCTACAATCATTCCCATCACTAGTGGTTGCTGCTCTGTCCCCCACATAATCAATGCTCCAAGATTTTTTATTCCAAGATCTATAAAAGGACCAATTAAAGACGCTACACTATATCCGGAAAACACAACAACAAAAGGTGTCACAATAATATCAAGCTTTGTTTCCTTACTAATTAGTTTGCCTAGTTCAGTAGAGATGATTGCTGCAACAAAACTACCTGCTGGTCCACCTAATACCGCACCAGCTGCCCCACTTAATAAAGAAGCAAACAAGACGAGAGGAGGCGCTTTTAAACTATACGCAATAGCAACCCCGATCGCAGGACCCATTAACCCCATTGCCATTGTACCCATTTCAATCATTACATTAGAAATCATGCCTAGTTGTAATTGTTCACCAATAGTTTTAATAATCAACCCTATAATTAAAGTGGAGAACAATCCTAAAGCCATACTCCCCATAGCGTCTATAAAATATACCTTTAGAGACAGTTTTACTCCCTTCTTATTAAGAAAAGCGTTCATGTATAATTCCTCCATCATTATGTTCATTTAACACCATATTATCTTATCACATGTAAAGACATATGTAATATCTTAATTTTTATTTCATTAAGATGTTAATAGAGGGAGTTACAACCTTAAAGTTTTATACCATTCAAAAATAAAATGAATGGTATGACCATTTGTATTTCTTCAAAAACGTTCAGTAGATACTTGTCCACATTCTTTCTTCATCTTCTCATATTCATACTTCATTTGATGAAATAGTTAATACCATTAGAATTAGCCGCCATACAAGCCTTCTAATAATGAAATGAAATAGACTATCTTAATGCGCGATTGTTCGAAAGATCTGTTCTTCAATAGATGAACGACATTAAGTAAAGGGTAACTTTTATTTTTAGAAAGGAGTTAAGCATCGGAACAGAAAATAGCCATTTAGCACATACAGTATCAAACAAAATAAGCAGTGCACATATTTTCACTATCAATCCATTTGATGTTAGAATAAGTAAAAGTGTAGAGGAGGAAGACAATGGAACTGAATGTATATTTAGCTGGGGAAATTCATTCTAACTGGCGTGAAGAACTGAAGGATAAAGCCAAATCACTACAGTTACCGGTTCATTTTTTCGGACCTATGGAGAATCACGATCGCAGTGACTTCATTGGGGAGGAAATCCTTGGTAAGCAGCCTAATGCTATTTTCAAAGACGAAGCAGCTTCAAATATCAATAATTTACGCACTGAGCTTTTATTGAAAAAATCTGATTTAGTGATTGCCTTATTTGGCGAAAAGTATAAGCAATGGAATACTGCTATGGATGCAAGTGCAGCAATCAACCAAAACAAACCGCTTATCCTCATTCGGCCAGAAGAACTCCACCACCCTCTGAAAGAATTATCAAGTAAAGCAAATGTTACAGTGGAAACGGTTAATCAGGCCATTAAAGTACTTTCTTATATTTTTGAGGAAAAATAGTAGACTATTCCCTACCTGCCACCATTCATGTGGTGGGTATATTTTTGAGACTTTTGCAGAAAACACATCATATGCATCTTAAATAAAAACCAGCCCTAAAATGAAATGGGCTGGTTAATTTATTGCAAAAGGCTTTATTCACCTCTATTGCGATATTGCCATTGACCATACAATAGCTTAACAAGATGGGTAAACATTTCTTCGCGGTTGATTTGATTTTCTGTAAATACCCCTATTGCTCCTTCTTGGCTACGGATATTATTTTTATTCGTAAAATCATCCATGACTGGTCCCAGTTCCTCTCCTTCAATCAGACGCTGCGCTATAGAATCTGGTAAAAGAATTCTTGCTCCACCTGCAACAATTGGCGTATGCCCTTCTACTGCAAGTGCACCCCAATTACATAAGAATAGACCATAATCTGTTTGCTGTACACCACCTTCTAGGCCAATGCCAATGACTCCATCGCCTTCATATAAGGCACCCTTCGCCCTGTTAATTGCTCCTTGAATCGTTTCTTGATCAGTCATTGGTTGTTTAGCTACATTAGATGCAACATCAACAGCAATAACATCACTATTTTCAATGAAAATATTTTTAACGGCCTGTACTTTTGTAGGGTTTTTCGATCCAATATAGATCTTCATGATAGCCCCTCCTAAAATAAATATATTAAAAATCATCCTGATATACTCATTGCCAATGCAAAACTTAAAAAGGACCTCTTGTAAAGAAGTCCCATGTTACTTATTTGAAATTCTAACTGTTTTGACGAATGGTTTCAACTGTTGTGCGATCAAGTGATTTTATCAATGTGACAAGTAGTTCTTTCGCAGCAGCATAATCATCTATATGGATAATTGAACCGTGCGTATGAATGTATCTTGAACAAATACCAACAACTGCACTTGGGACACCATTATTTGTTAAGTGAACACTGCCTGCATCCGTTCCACCAGGAGAAACAAAGTATTGATATGGAATCTGATGACTTTCAGCCGTATCTAGAATAAATTCTCTCAAACCGCGATGTGTAACCATTGAGCGATCAAGTATTCTTAATAATGTACCTTTCCCTAACTGTCCGAACTCGTCCTTTTTACCAGTCATATCATTGGCAGGACTTGCATCAAGCGCAAAGAAAAGATCCGGTTTAATCATATTAGCAGCTGTTTTTGCACCTCTTAAGCCTACTTCTTCTTGTACAGTCGCACCAGACCATAAATTAATAGGTAGTTTCTCATCTTTTATCTCCTCAAGTAATTCGATAGCAAGACCACACCCATAGCGATTATCCCAAGCCTTCGCCAAAATTTTCTTCGGATTCGCCATTGGTGTAAATGGACAAATAGGAACAATTTGTTGTCCCGGTTTGATACCGATTTCTCTTGCATCTTCTTTATTGTCAGCCCCGATATCAATCAACATATTCTTTATATCCATCGGCTTATTTTTTGCCGTATCATCTAATAAATGAGGAGGGATAGAACCAATTACCCCAATTACCGGTCCGTTAGCAGTCATAATCTGCACCCTTTGTGCCAATAATACCTGGCTCCACCAGCCACCTAATGTTTGAAATCTGATCATGCCATTATCTGTAATAGCAGTTACCATAAAACCTACTTCATCCATATGACCTGCAACCATAATCGTAGGATCTGTTTCAGCACCTTTTTTCACACCAAAAATACTTCCTAAATGATCTTGTACAATTTCATCTGAATATTTACTAAGCTCTTCTCTCATAAAATTTCTAACTAAGTGTTCGTTACCAGCTGCTCCGGGAAGTTCTGTTAATGTTTTAAATAGTTCTAAAGTCTTCTCATTCATTATTTCCCACTCCTATTATTTGACTATATTGAATCCTATGTATATTACCATTCTACATAACTTTTATGACGGGTGCCACCATTAGGAAAGTTAATTAGTTTTTAAATATTCAATTCTTTGCTAAGATAAAAGTGAAGCAATTAGCATAGCAAAACATCTAAAAGATTATGTAGATACTTTTTAATAATGGAGGTTTAATTATGAGTTGGAAATCATTTGTTTTAGGTGTAGGGGTCGGTCTTGTTGGAGGATATATTACGCGCGAGGTAATGACAGAGAAAATAGCAGCGTCACCTGAGAAGGCATTACAAAATGCAAAAGATGCCTTCAAAGAGAATGGGGAAATAAGTGGTTCATGGATTCATATGGAAAAAGAACCTTATCAAAAGGAAGAATTACATTATGAAGTGTATAAAGGCGGCATATCCAGATATACTGGTGAAGACGTAAAACAATATGAATTTGTTGCCGATGCAAAAACAGGTGTCATTATTGACGCTTATCCTATTTAATTTATTCCTAAATGAGCGCTGAGCCTCATCGACGCAGATGCGTTGATGGGCACAGGCATTCATTATTTATTTGGCTCTTTTAATTTCTGCGATGATTTCTTTCCCCTCTTGATTCCATTTAACTGCTCGATAAAAGGCATCATGATAAAAACTAAACCAAGCTTCTTTTTCTAATCCTATCTTCATCCACTTTTGTTTTGCAGAGATAGAATCCATCGGATAATCATCAAACGCCAATACCCATAGCACATTTTGATGCGCATGTGTTGGCATAATATCGGCCATATGTATAAGCAACTCTTCTTTTCCCTCAATGATAATGATGCTATGTCCATCACTATGGCCGCCTGTATGAATCATTTGAACAGGTCCCATACTCCATTCTTTATCAAATGTTATTACTTGTTCTTGTATACTCTGCCAATTTTCCTTCCAATATGTATTACGTGAGCGAATATTCGGATTTCTCATTTCATCCCATTCGATTTGTGAACAAATAATCTTCGCGTTCGGAAATACAGAATGATAGGATTCTCCTTCTAATTTAGTCAAACCACAAGCATGATCAAAATGCATATGAGTCATAAGAACATAATCAATATCCGACGTCGTAAAACCTAGTTGCCTTAAGTCTTCCTCTATAAACGATTCTTCCCATGCACCGTAATTCCGCTTTTGTTTATCTGTAAACTTCCCAATCCCTAAACCGCTTTCAACTAACAGCAATTGATTATTCCATTGTATGAGGATAGGATCTGTTCGTAGCTCAATTTGGTTATTTTCATTACTAGGATACTTTTTGGACCATAATGGTTTCGGAACGACACCGAACATCGCTCCCCCATCTAGATGATTGACACCACCACGAAGCCAAGTTAATTTTATATCGTCTATTTGTAAAGTCTCCATTCTTTTCCCTCCCTTTCACACCATTAGTCTATCATATTTACGCAATATTAAGAAATCTATTATTAAGCAGTATTCCATTAATTAAAGAAAAACAAGTTCAGTTAAGCCACTGGGTATAGTCACTAAAAAGTTCTGAAATCAGGAGGAGAAATAGAGATTCATCGTTCACATAGAAACTCTCTTTCCGTTGACTTCCGTTACAGGATCGATGTGCTTACAATTCTTCAATTTTTCATATATTCGATTTTGTACGAAACTCGTATTCTCTTCGCTTTTTTGAACACATACTCTTGATATGCAGTCTACTCAAAGAAACATGATTAGAGAAGTGAAAAAGGCCTTTATCACCAACACAACATGACGATAAAGACCTGTTACTATTTTCTGAGCCTTTCTTAAGTGAAGCGGCATTTTCACCTTATCGATATTGCACTTCACATCGGAAAATACGACTACCTTTATTCGAGAACTTTTCTTCGTACTCTGTCATTATATTTCCTTCATAATCACTCTGGTGAAGGTCTAAGCTGACATATTTCAATATCATTCCGTATTGAGAGAAACTCATTAAAGAATATTCGAAAAGACCTTGGTTATCTGTTTTAAAATGAATCTCTCCTTGAGGAGGTAGAATATCTTCATAAAGAGATAAGAATGTTTGATAAGTTAGTCTTCTTTTTGCATGTCGTTTTTTAGGCCACGGATCTGAGAAGTTTAAATAAATCCGATCTACTTCACCTTTCTCAAATACCTCCCGTAACTCTGCTGCATCGATATTCATCAGTTTTACATTTGGTAATTCTTCTTCAATAATATGATCTAGCGCACTTACAATGACGCTCTCCGCTAATTCAATACCAATATAATTAATCTCAGGATTCTGTTTTGCCATTCCAGTAATAAAACGACCTTTTCCCGTACCAATTTCGATATGAAGTGGACGATTATTACCAAAGCACACTTGCCACTTTCCTTTTTGTTCTTTTGGCTCTTGGATAATGTATTGTGGATAATTGGCAAGTTTTTCTCTCGCCCACGGTTTATTTCTTTGTCGCATAATTACACCTCTATATTCAATTCATCTTTCAAAAGATAACATGCAATGTAAAAGTGTGCAAGCTCCTTTAAAAGGGTAGCTTACTATGCAGTTTTGCAGACACTCACTACTTCCCATGGTGAAACCTCTTTTGTCATTACGGTTTTTAGCATGTATAAAAAACGAAAGGAATCACAATCTAGTTGTGATTCCATAAAAAGAAAAAAGGTGAGTAAAATGCCAATTAGTCAAAAAGACCAATTAACATTGCTGCAGGATCTATTAAGGAACCATCACACAGATACCTGTGGCTCCAAATCAGAATGTGAACAAATTGCTAGGCTTGTACAATCCCTACAAAACCAAGAAACTATTCATCAAGATTTACTTCCTTTATTAAATGATGTTGACCAATATAGTAAAAACGGTATAGAATCATCTGACCTAAACGAGCATATTTCTTCTAGCAAAGATGAACTCGCTCAATGGGTCGACACAATGAATCAACTAATATAATCTAAATGAAGCCTTCTTTCCAACCCTTGGATTAGATTATTCATTTCCTGAAAACGGAATTTACTTTTATGCCATTGAATACTATCCAAGGCTTGGAACAATGCATACCACTTCATGCGCAATCGCAAATCTTCCGTCAACACCATGCCATATAACTGAAGCCACTCACTCCATTGTTCATATGGAATATAGGCATATAATAATGTACCAATATCTATAGCCGGGTCACCGATCATTGCTCCATCCCAATCTATTAAAAACAACTGATTATCCTCGGATAATAGCCAATTATTATGATTCACATCACAATGACACACAGTCGTTACATCCGTTTCAATCGCATTCACTGTGTCTTTTAAAAATGTTAGTGACTCAGCTACTAATGGAATTTCCAATAAGTCTTGATCCAATTCCGTTAATAGTGATTGTAATACTGTCTCTGGATGGATGGCCGATTTCCCTAACCTAGTTAACATGGCAAGCAATGGTTTTGATGAGTGAATCTTCTTTAGCAGCTTGGCTACTCTCTCGCTATTCATTTGCGATTGCCTAAGCTCACTACCACTCATCCATTGCTGAGCAGTAAATACATCTCCATTCTCCATCCTTTTCGTCCAAACAAGCTTCGGGACAATTCCTTCTGCAGAAAGCACGGCTAGAAAAGGAGAAGAATTCCTTTTTAAAAATAATCGCTGTTCATCATGTTGTGCATAATAGGCTTCTCCAGTTGCACCACCAGCCGGGATAATCCGCCAGTCATCCCCGAATAAATTTTCCAAAATAGTTCACCTGCAATTTACTACGCCATTTATGAATAGCTGTATTAAACAATTTCACACTTAAAGTTTCAATTGAAAATAAAAATAGCTATTGATACAAATTCAACAATAGCTATCTTTATAAATTTTATCTCTTTCAAGAGTTTTTAGCAAGTTACTTTTTCCTGAACAAAACAATAGCAGGAAAAGGGAGGCAAAGTAATATTAGAATAGTTACCTAACGAATGAGGAGAGGCTTGATTTTGAGTGACATATAATTTCCATTGCCCATATGGTAAGGAAATTTCATATTCCTTTTCAGTTGGATTAAAATAACATAATACATCCTCATTAAACTTATGATGTGAAAGTAAATACGCCAGTAGTGGTTTTTCAATATCTAGAAAACTTACCGCTTCATTAATTTGCTTCGTACTGGATAAACGTAAAATCGCATACCTTTTTCTGAAAGCAATTAATCCTTTTACATATTCAACATTCTCTTTATATTTACTCCTAGCCATCCAATCCAATTGATTCACACAATCAGGTGAACGATAACTATTCCCTTCACCGTTTTTTGTTCGAAAGAACTCTTGACCACTGTGCAAGAAAGGAATCCCTTGTGCAAGAAGAACCATCGCTGTTGCTAATCGATGTCTTAGTCTTTTACTTTCATCTGTGTCTTCAGGAAAACATATATGGATTTTATCCCATAATGTATGATTATCATGTACTTCCACATAATTAACCGTCTGAAATGGTTCATTAAATATCCCTTGTTGACCAATGCTCCCCTTCAATACTGTTTTAGCTGTTTGATAATAATAGTGATTACCAAGTGCATATCCACAATCGTATAGATTAAATGTATTCCCTTTTATTCCATCTCTAAACTGATCATTAAATTGTGCAATGGCACCAAGCCTATCTTGATTATGAATATTCGCTTTCTCTTCTTTAGCGAGAGGTGTATTTAAGTCCCAACCTTCACCGATAACAAGGATTGTCGAATCAATGCCATCTAACGTTTTCCGGATAAGTTTCATCGTTGTCACATCTAAAATACCCATTAAGTCAAATCGAAAACCATCAACCTTAAAAGTGTTGGTCCAATAAGTAATCGAATCAACAATAAACTTTCTTACCATATGCCTTTCAGATGCGATATCATTTCCGACACCTGTACCATTTGATGGAGTACCATTTAGATCATGTCTAAAATAATAACCTGGTACAATTTTTTCAAAAGAGGAAGTTTCTCTTTCATACACATGATTATAGACAACATCTAAAATGACCCTTATACCTTTTTGATGAATGACATCAATGAGTCCGATTAATTCATTTATTCTTGTATAAGGAGTGGCAGGATTAGAGGCATAGCTTCCTTGTGGCACATTAAAATGAAGAGGATTATATCCCCAATTATAACAATCGTCTGGTCTAGTCTCATCAACTCCAGCAAAATGATTCAATGGTAAAAATTCGATATGTGTTATACCTAATTCTTTCATATAATTGAGCGCTGTAGAGTCTCCTTTTACGTTAGCAGTGTTCTCTTCAGCTATGCCTTTATATAAACCTTTGTGGCGGACACCGCTATTTGGATGAATGGTCAAATCCCGAATATGCGTTTCGTAAATAATAGCATCTGTCATCATTGAGAAGGATGGGCGTGCTGTTTTTGGATGTTTATATCGATTCTCATCAATAATGACACCTAATTGCCCATTTGGAGTAATTGCTTTTACATATGGGTCTACAGCTTCTCTCCAAACCCCGTTCACACATATGTGGTAGCAATAACACCATTCATGTACATCCATTGATACAGTAACCTGCCAAACACCTTTTTGCTTCCTACTCAGTTCAATCATTTCTGAATCATTGCCATGATGTAACTCTAATCGTAGGGCAGTTGCCGTTGGTGCCCATACTTTAAAAGTCGTTGCATGCGGTTGATATTCATATCCAAGAGGCCCTTCATATTTGAAGAGCTCATCAAATTCAGGTGTTCTTGTCACCGACCCAATATCGACCTCAATCACATCTCCGTGTTCACTTTCTATATAACATATCGCCCCAAATGGAAAAGGATGAGGAAAAGAACAATAGTATTTGCGAAAATCATTAATTTCTTCTATTCCTTCTATCACAAGCTCGTAACTTTCATCACGATGGATATAAGTAAAATACTTTGAATGACCCTGGTGATAATCATAAGGAAGTAATAATGTGACTAAATCTAATCGATCTAAATACGCGTAAAATGCTTTCTTACTATCATTCATATTACTCCCCCATCCCTTCATTTAATTATTGTCCTCTTTGCTAGATTGGAAATATCTCTTAGGCGAAATGATAAGCCATTCTCCCCTCTATCCTGCACATCAAATGAACGGGAAGCCGCATTGAGATAGAAAGTCCAAGAAGTGACATCACTTCTTTATACTTCCCTACTTTCCTTTGCAATGTGAGCATACTAATCAATTATAAATAATGTCCATCTCTGTACTCACCACAGTTCCTACGACATTTGCGGAAATCATATGTAACGCCAACAAAAAGTCTCAGGTTCTATTCCTATCGGTTTATAAACCGATTCACCTTATAGGCAACTTAAGCATCAAACCACAGCCCATTATTTTTACAAATAGCAAATAGAGTTATTTAATCCCTAAATTCACCCGATATCAAAACTCTTCTTCATTATCTATATTATTCACCAGTGATTTAAGTGCTTGTTTAGCTGAATAGACTTTCAAAATACCTCTTATCAAATCATTACCCGATCTATATGGAAAAAGGCCAGTTTAACAGCCGAGCTCTTATTCCATCCATGCAGTTCATGAATGGTACAAACACTGCCTTACAAACCAATAACACTTTTTATTCGGACCTGTTACTGGACAAGAGTATTTGACTTTGCTGTCTTAAATTTGCCTGAACGAGAGACACACTTATTTCATTTTTTTCGTATGGATAGACAATAATGATTAATCGCCTATTCGTTACCCTTCCCCTATGTCACTCCATTCCGATCTTTCGAATGATATACTTTCCGCATAAGTCAACAAGGCTTGTGCTGCTAATAACTGCTGACTTTTTAACGGTGCTTTTGTTTGTCTTTTATTTATGAACCAAGACGGATACTCTTTCCGATCAATTAAAGTAACATCAAAGGGTACTGAAGGATAATCAATATATCCTTCTCGGCAAAGAACAACCTTTTGAACAGGTAAAGTGACATCATGTTTGTCCAAAATTTTCTTGACTACTGTGACTGTTCTGTTTAATGAGATCAATGGGTTTAAAATTTTCTGTTCATTTTCTTTTTTAGCTAACCAAAATCGGCCAGCACTTCCGGTATAAGCCGTTAATTCAGCACCGTCTAAAAAATGGAGACAGATTACTTCCGTCGGTGTGAGAATAATTGTATCAAGAGAAACCGGTGCTTGACCTAGCTTTAGTATCGGCTGGAATAGGACAAGGAATGTATCTGGAAACCTTTGTAACAAGTATTTTAACTGTTCATTATAATAGTAACTTCTTGGTAGAGATGATTCAGAAAACAAGGTTGAGCTTGCCCACTTTAATTGTGTACGAAATAATTGATCGAGGTACATTTGCTTAAGTTCCTTTGTTGAGGTAGGTCTCACATGATAGTCCGCGGTAAACGAAAATGAATCTTCATTATGATTCGTTTCCTCTTCAGCCACCTCTTCAATCATTGTCTCCTTGTTTCTTTTTACAATATTGAGCAGCTTATCCTTCAAGCGTGGTTTATGATATTGAGCTGGTTCTTCCTCTATGAGTTGGTACTCTTTTCCTTCTTCTTCAAAACGGGTCAATAACAGTTCCCATTGTTGTTTTTTTAATTTTACAAATCTAGATGGATATAAATAAATATTCTGCTCATATCGTGAAATACAATCGACAATTTTTATTAACTGCCCCACCCTACTACCCCCTTAACTTTTTAATGAGAATGTTGCTATTCTTTTATATTTCGGCTTACTCTCTGTATTTACTTCATAAAGACCCACTTCAGTAGCTTCAAATGATAACGGTGTTTCCATAATAGGCGGAAAATGTGTGAACTGATTTTTACCTTGCCATTTTTTAGCTAATGTAATATGTGGTGTGAAATTTCTTCTATCACGTGAGAAACCATACTTTCCACAGACTTGATTAACAATGGATTGAATTTCATGTAATTGCTTTTCTTTATGTATATCACACCATAGAATACGAGGGCGTTCCTTAAGTCCAAAAGTTTGAACACCTTCAAGATACAGCGTAAATGGGGAAGTATTTTTTAAATCATTAACTATCAGTTGGTTCATTTCGTCCAATACTTCTAAAGAAGCACTCCCTAAGAAAGCAAGAGTAATGTGATAATCACATTCATGTACCCAATCTTTAAACGGATAATCAGCCTCTACTGCCAGACATTTTTGTTTTATGATTAATTGTATATTTCTTGGTATACTAATCGCATAAAAGTAATGAGGATTTCTCTTTTCCATCATCTTTATCCTCCCAATTCCTTTTGATTATCTATATCTATTTTATCAGAACAGATAAGAATTTCAGTATTTTTCCATAGGTATGATGTCATGTTTGCCTTTAAGCAATTCCTTTATAACTGATAAGTTAAATATGATATAACTATAATAAAGAGTAAAGCATTGAAGAAAGGATGCGACTTGAATGAAGGTTGTTGAAAACTTAGCGCAACTAATAGGAGACACCCCTCTATTGAAATTAAATAAAATTGGGCCTAAAAATGGGGCTACTATTTATGGAAAACTAGAGTTTTTTAACCCTAGCAAAAGCGTAAAGGACAGAGCAGCATATAATATGATTCTAAAAGCTGAAAAAGCGGGGTTATTAAAACCAGGGGCTACAATTATTGAACCCACAAGCGGAAATACAGGCATAGGTCTTGCTATGAATGCTGCCGCTAGAGGATATAAAAGTATACTCGTAATGCCCGATACGATGACGAAAGAAAGAATCAATTTATTAAAAGCGTACGGTGCAGAAGTTGTTCTCACACCAGGAGATGAAAAAATGCCTGGTTCAATCAGAAAAGCAAAAGAATTAGCTAAACAAATTCCTAATAGCTTTATCCCTATGCAATTTGAAAATAATGCTAACCCAGATGCCCATAGGCATTCAACTGCTATTGAAATTATTGATGGGATGAAACAAATAGGTAAGGATTTGTCTGCATTCGTTGCTACTGCAGGGACAGGGGGAACCATTACAGGTACCGGGGAAGTATTGAAAGATTATTATGAGGGACTCCAAGTCCATGTTGTAGAACCAAAAGGTTCGCCTGTGCTTTCCGGTGGAGAACCAGGAAAACATAAATTAGTAGGGACAAGTCCTGGCTTTATACCAGAAATCTTAAATACAAATGTCTATGATGAAATACATCAAATCACAGACGAAGACGCCTATCAAACAACAAGAGACCTCGCACGAAAAGAGGGCATCCTTGTCGGTCCATCATCTGGAGCAGCTTGTTTCGCAGCGATACAGGTCGCTAAAGGTTTAACATCAGATGATGTCGTTGTATTCATTGTTTGTGACACAGGTGAGAGATATTTATCAAGTGATTTATTTAAAATTTGAATATAGAGCTAGAAAGCCGGACGAATGCTATCGTAGATTTGTCAGGCTTTTTTATTATTACACTCCTAAATTAAAAACCGATCCCCCGTTAACCAAGTTTACCAAGCTTTCACACCTCGTGTGTACCCAATTTAATTCCCTAATTTCCTATTTTAGTTTTCATTTGTGTCTTTCCTGCTGAATGACTTGCAAGTTCGCATTGCTCGGCTTTCATTTCCATTCTCGCTTCTGAGTAATATGCAAACCACACATTTAATAAGTACCTTGTGCTTCCAATATGCCCTAAAGAAACCCTCCCATATTTCTTTCGCGTGTTCCCCGCTCATATGCGTTATGTTTAGAACAACAAAAAAAAGGCCACTCGATTTATCGAATGGCCTTTCTCTTATACTTCAGCACTCACTTGTTTTGAATGCCTATTGTCTTCCTCTTCTTCTAACTTACGTACTGCTTCCTCACTTGTATCCACTCGTTTTATAAATAATACGAGTATAAGTGCAACAATATTAATTGCAAGTGATACATAGAAGGCATATTGTATACCTGATAGTAACGCTTGTTGAGTAACTGCAGCAGTTGTTGCTTCTGTCATTGTTGTAGGGTCTACACCTGTCATTAAGCTTTCTGCTTTAGATTGTGTGACACTATTCATAATCGTTACTAATATAGCTGTACCGATTGAACCCGAAACTTGTTGAGCTGTGTTATTTATTGCTGTTCCATGTGGATTTAAGCGATTTGGAATTTGGTTCATACCATTTGTCATAATTGGCATCATTACCATTGACATACCAAACATTCTCAACGCATAGATAATCACAATATGACTATAGGATGTATCGATTTGTAAATTAGCTAACATATAAGTTGAAATAGCTGTCACTATTAAACCAACAGCAGCTAACATACGCGGTCCAAATTTATCAAATAACTTACCAGTGATTGGTGACATAATTCCCATCACAATTGCTCCTGGAAGCATTAACAGACCAGAATCGAGCGGCGATATTCCACGAACACTCTGTACATATGCTGGAGTTAAGATCATACCTGAAAACATGGCGACCGCATTAACAATTGCAATCACTGATCCCAGTGCAAACATCGGATATTTATATACACGTAAATCTAATAGTGGTTTTTCCATTGTCATTTGACGAATAATAAAGAGAATAAGTGAAATGCCACCAACAATTAAAGTCGTTAGTACCCATGTATCTGTCCAACCATCAGCACTTGCAGAACTAAAACCATAAAGCAAGCCGCCGAAACCTAAACAAGATAGCACGACTGAAAAATAATCAAGTTGCACATTTTTATTTTGAGGCATAACGTTCTCTAATTTCCAAATAGATAGTAATAAGCTGATGATTGCTAATGGCAAAATCATCTCAAAAAGAACACGCCAATCATGATATTGAACAATATACCCAGACAAAGTCGGACCAATGGCTGGTGCAGTAATCATAACTAATCCAAACACACCCATTGCAGTACCGCGTTTTTCACGAGGAAAACTAACAAGCATGACGTTCATTAATAAAGGCCCCATAACGGATGCACCTGCAGCCTGAACCATACGACCTGCTAATAACATACCAAAGTTTGGTGCAAATGCAGCCATAGCTGTACCAATTGTAAATACAGACATACAGAAAATATATAAGCTACGATTTTTAAAACGTGTTAGTAAGAATGCTGAAGCAGGAACAAGCACGCCACTAACTAGCATATACCCAGTTGCCAGCCACTGTACTGTAGAATAATTTTCTACATTTAAATCGACCATAATACTAGGCAACGCCACATTTAATAATGAATTATTTAAGAAAGACACAAACGCACCGACAAATAATATTGCAAGCATTAAATACGGAGGTTTTTGAGGTTGTAAACTTGAATCCATACTTTCTCATCCTTTTTATTTTTTATTTCGAGTACTGAACCATTTTAAACCCAAAGTATAAATCGGTCAACATATTTATACTAAAAGTTCAATTACATTGTATTTCTCTTCTTAAGAATTTATAATTAAAGCCATAAGGGTGGGAATACACGATGAATAACAAGAAGAAGAAAGTGGCAGATGCAGCATTGAAACTGTTTCAAGAAAAGGGAATTCAACAAACATCTGTACAAGATATTATTGATTCAGCAAATATTTCCAAAGGGACATTTTACAATTATTTCGCCACAAAAAATGATTGTATCGCTGAGATATTAGAGGATTTGCGCTATGAAGCAAGTCAAAGAAGAATTGCACTACAAGTGGGGAAAGATACAAAAGATAGAGATGTCTTTATAGATCAAATCTCCCTATTATACACACTACAAGAAGCCAGTAATCTTCATCGATTATTTGAAGCGATATTGCATTCCAATGAAAAGGATTTAAAGAAACTCGTTTTACAACATAGAGTGTACGATATGGAATGGTTAACATTTAGAGTTATTGAGGTATTTGGAGAAGACACTAGAGATTATGCGTTTGAAGGAGTTGTCTTATTTACTGGAATGCTCCAACACCTTCTCTTTGTGAAAAGAATTACGAATAATGTTTATGATTTAAAACAACTTATTGATGTGACACTATCTTATTTAGAGATGATTTTACAAACGATGAAATCTAGTGGCGTTTCTCTTCTCAATTATTCAGCTATTAATCAGCTAAGAACTCATATAAATAAACGGATTATCAAAATTGAAGAAATTTTTGAGTTTGCTCAGCAATTGCAAGAACAGCACCAATTTGATGAAGATCAACAAGATTTATTTGATGCGATATTAACAGAATTAAAAGCAGACCGAATTCGTAAACCTGTTCTGTTACCTTTACTCAAACCTTTCCAAACCTCACTAGACAAGACAGAGATCGAACTACAAGCTCATACGTTTACAAATTTGATTTGGTACTATTTACAAACAAAATAAAAACAGCTTGGACAGTTTTGCTTTTATCTAAAATAACCACGAGCCAAATGAATTTGGTTCGTGGTTATTTATTTCCCATTAGCTATTTGCTTTTGCTAACTTTGGCCAGAAGACAATTGGTACTAAAATGAATGAAATCAATCCACCAACTATACTTAAAGTAGCATAACTAGAATGAGCAACAACCATGCCCGAAAGCAACCCACCTGTCGCACCAGATAGGGCAATAAACACATCGACTTTTCCCTGAATGTGAGCTCTGTTTTCATTGGTTGTTCCATCAACAATTAATGTCGTTCCACTGATTAAACCGAAGTTCCAGCCTAACCCTAATAAAGCTAAAGCTAAGATTAATCCAAATAAAGAATCCTCAGGCACACTAGCAGCGGTAATACCAGATAACAATAATGTAACACCTGCAGCAATTGCAATAAAATATCTACCTAATCTATCAACTAGAACACCTGTAAATAGAGATGGTAAATACATCGCACCAATATGAACGCCAATTACCACTCCGATTGCTTGTAGTGTATGACCATGATGAAGCATATGAACAGGGGTCATCGTCATAATCGCTACCATAATTAACTGTGTTAAAATCATTACTGTTGCCCCAACAACGATATGATATTTATTTACATTTTTGGTAGAAATAACAGAATTACTCATTTGATTTTCTTCTTCAGCGACCCATTGCTTCGCTAAGATAAATGGGTCTGGACGTAATAAAATAAACAATACAATCCCAGCAGCTATGTATGCAAGAGCAGATAATAAAAACGGGCCAGCTAAAGGAGGAATGGTTAATCGGCCTGCCACCTCCCCCATAATATTAACTAGATTGGGCCCTAATACTGCTCCAAATGTGGTCATAACCATTGTTAAACTTACTGCTTTTCCCCTTTGATTCTCATTAGCCAAATCACTGCCGGCATATCTCGCTTGTAAATTGGTTGCCGTACCTGCGCCGTAAAGGAATAAAAAAAAGAATAATAGAAAGATATTCTGTAATATAGCTGCCAAAACAACCCCTAATGCTCCTAGTCCACCTACAATAAAACCTATAGTAAGTCCAATTCTTCTGCCATAATGTTGAGAAGTTTTCCCTACTATAAAAGCAGTAACTGCTGATCCAATCGTGAATAAAGCTGTTGGCAAGCCTGCATATGAAGCCGTTCCTAATATATCCTCTGCTAATAACGCTCCTACCGTAATGCCTGCAGCCAAACCTGCTCCACCAAACAACTGAGAAATACTCACAACCGTTAAAGTTCTTTTATATAATCTCTCTCTCTCACTCTCACTATAACTCGATTGAATCGGTTCTCCCATTTCTTCCCCTCACTTTGTTAAATCTTATATTTCTTGATTTTGAAGTTTTATTAGTATTGTATCCTTAATAAACTGTCGGCAGCTTTCAGATAAAAGTGACTTATTCGGATGAATCATATCACCATATATGTTATTCCCTAGAATTCTCACTTCTCCTGCAAATGGTTTATCGGATTGTGCATCGTACCCTTGTAGGACAATATAAATAGATTGTCCCCTCCTCGCAAAATCAATGATAGACATTTGATGTTTACTCAATTTTATTCCATCCCCTCTGGTTATAACCGTTATTGACTAGTTTACTCTATTTTTGGTAAATGGGAGCAATGATTTGATTATCATTCAGCTAGTAAAAGCTTTCATAACACCTTATTTTAAGGTATTCAACCATTTTTTAATCTTCAAGCATAATAAGTAATACATGAGAGGAGTTGATTTTATAAAGGAGTTTTTATAATTGACCCTATTACGACGTTTAGATGGCACTAATCGTCTTTACTGGATCTAACAGACAAGAGAAGATAACGGATGATTTGATTAATAAAATTGAGGGTACAACTATTTCAAAAACAATACATCATAATCATTGAAGAAATTCTCTATAAAACAACTATGTATGATAGAAAAGATGATACATGTAGTTAAATTTACTATTGAACGCAAAAAACAGAGACACCATTAGATGACGTCTCTGTTTTCCTTCTTAGTCATTATACTTGCGACCGATTCCAAAATCTGTGAGCGGACAAAGCATCAATTATTTGTTTCGCAAAATCATTACCTGATTGTTCTTCTAGTAAAATGCCTTCTTCACTAGGATAATCTAAATCTTTAATCCAATAGATGGCATCACCAGTAGCAGCGATTGGTTTGAAGTGTTGGTATGCTTCATCTATAAACAGCAATGCATCATGCTTAAAGGTTGCATCAACTTCATCACTACCAATGAGATACACACCATCAAATACCACTGAACTGTCACTAGCAAATGTATGTTTTGCTTGTAACTCTACTCCCCCACTCCCTCTAATTGTGCCAAGACGGTCACTTATAATACATGGGTTCACACCAGCTTCTTGCAAATCATTGATGATTGACTTTGCTTTTTCACCTTCAAACCCATCTGTAACAATGATTGCTAGTTTACGTGTAGCTGCGGAAAAGATTGTGTTTTGTTGACTTAGTGCAGGTGATGATTTCGCTGTAGTTGTCTCATTTTTATTCTCAACTGCATCTACACCCACTTTTTCAGCAATGCGATTAGCAAGATCACTATTTACGTGACTAAACATTTCGACTACACGCTCTTTTACAGCTTGGCTTTCCACTTTACTCAATTCGAATTGAAAAGCACTAATCGTATGTTCTTTTTCTATATCGCTCAAGCTATTCCAGTACAGTGTAGCTTGACTAAAGTGATCTTCAAAACTATCACTTCGTTCTCTAATTTTCCTACCTTCTACTTTTTCTTGATAGTGAGCATAACCACCTTCAGATTCTTCAACCGTATTCGGCGAACCATTTGCTAGGGTATTATTATGATAAGCAGCTTGTCCTGTATTAATCGTTTGGCGACCATAACCATCTCTTTGATTATTGTGGAAAGGGCAAACAGGTCTATTAATAGGTAGCTCATGGAAATTTGGACCACCTAAACGAATGAGTTGGGTATCTGTATAGGAAAACAATCTTGCTTGTAATAATGGATCATTCGTAAAATCAATACCAGGTACTACATTTCCAACTTGGAAGGCCACTTGTTCTGTTTCAGCAAACACATTGTCTACATTGCGATTCAGTGTCATTTTACCAATTTTACGAACAGGAATTTCTTCTTCTGGCCAAATCTTCGTTGGATCCAGAATATCGAAATCAAACGAAAATTCATCCTTCTCTTCTAAAATTTGCACACCAAGTTCGTATTCAGCATAGTCGCCTGCTTCGATAGACTCCCATAAATCACGGCGATTGAAATCAGGGTCTTTCCCTCCTAACTTTTGTGCCTCGTCCCAAACAAGGGAATGTGTGCCTAATACTGGTTTCCAGTGAAACTTAACAAAGTGACCTTCCCCTTTATCATTAACCAATCTAAATGTATGAACACCGAATCCTTCCATTGTTCGATAACTTCGCGGAATACCACGGTCACTCATCACCCACATCACCATATGGGCAGATTCCTGATTTTGCGAAACCCAATCCCAAAAAGTATCATGTGCAGAAGCCGCTTGTGGCATTTCATTATGCGGTTCAGGTTTCACTGCGTGAATTAAATCAGGAAATTTAATACCATCTTGGATAAAAAATACAGGAATATTATTACCTACTAGATCATAATTTCCTTCTTCTGTATAAAATTTTGTAGCAAATCCCCTGGCATCTCTCGGCGTATCAAGTGAACCACGCGAACCAACAACTGTTGAAAACCGGACAAAAACAGGCGTTGTCGTATGAGGATTAGTTAAAAATTTCGCTTTCGTGAATGCCTTCATTGAATCATCATAAACTTGAAACTCACCGTGAGCCCCAAATCCCCTAGCATGAACAACACGCTCAGGAATTCTTTCATGGTCAAAATGCGTTAACTTCTCACGTAAATGGAAATCCTCTAGTAATGTTGGACCTCTTGTACCAGCTTTTAAAGAATGATCATCTTCTGAAAGTTTTACTCCACCGTTTGTTGTTAAGTCTTTATCCTTATTGTCATTACTTCTAAAATTTTTAAGTTGTTTGTCTTTATCATTTTTAGACATAGTAATTCTCTCCTTTTATTATGTAATTATTTTTAAGGAATAGTTGTTTTTATTTACCCTCCATATTTTTTCTAAAACAAAAATAATCATTTTTTTTAAATAATAATTATAAAAAAGATGGAATCAACACATTGATTATTTTAAGCCAACGCCTATTTACAGGTTTCTTTTATGACATACTAGCGTTTTATCATAAAAAAAAAGCACCCTATGATGGATGCTTTTCTTCGTGCATTTGTAATGATCTTTGAAGATGAATCATGTCATTTTTCAAGTTAGATAAACCTTGCATTTTAGGAAAGGAAAAATTTGCTGGAGCGTGCTCTCTGTAAGCTGCATTAGCTAAAGATTCATAAGAATACAAGAGTTGCGCTAAAGCCTCATCAGATAATTTCACTTGGTGCGCTTTCTCTTCTGCTGTTTTTTCAAGAAAATAGGTGATTTGCTCTAACCAAAAAACAACTGGCCAATAATAGGTTAATGCGCTGCGATCGATCGGGATCTCACCAGCTGCTGTATTATATACAGTCTTTAAGCCTTGAATATTTGTTTTCAATTTAGATAGTTCTCTTTCTGATTCATGACCATCTTTTGTATGGGTTGAAAACATTGTAAACATGAGCTGAGCTTGGCTACGAATTGTTTTTGAAATGAGGTGGGGTAGCCTACTAGAGGCTGAACTTCTCCCAATAATTAAAACACCTAATAAACCAATGATACTGCCTATAAAAACATCAATTATTCTTGCTTGTGCGAAATAAGTAAAAGCAAAATCACCTGGCGTTACTGTTTCTGCCATCAACAGCGCATTAGGTGTAAAAAAGATTGCCGCTAATCCATAGTTTTTCACAATAAATAATTCTGTAATAAAGGTAAGTAAAAAGATTAATAAGGCAATGACAAGTCCAGTAGGGTGAAAACTAAGTATAAAGCTAGCGATTAAGATTCCCACTATTGTTCCAATTCCACGTTGAATTGCACGATGATAAGTGGCAACGACTGTTGCTCCAGACATGACAGCTACACAAGAAAGAGGTACCCAAAATGAACGTTCAAAATGAAATTGGTAAGCGATAATCCCTGCAATGATTGTCATAATTCCAATTCTCAAAGCAGACAGTAATACAATCGAGTTCTTATCAAATGAATGAAGTAAAGCTTTTCTAACAGTGGGCTTAGAAAGCTCTATTTCTTCTTTCACATGCGAAGAAATATCTTCTGTATCCCAATCGAGGCGTTTAATAATTGCATATAATTGCTTATACTTGGCGTGCCAGCCTCTTACTTCATCTTCTTCGATTTCAATTATATCCAATCTATTTTTATCAACTGAATTCGATAAAACTTGAAGCTGTTCTATTAATTTTTGTGGTGGCGCTGTTCTTTCATTTAAAAAGTTTTTAATCACCTCTAGAAAAATGCGATTCAAATGATCATTTAACACATATAAACGATCATATCTCTTCTTCCTTCTAAGAGGTAGGTAGCCAGCAATTAAGATATCCTCGACATCATTTAAGGAGGACATGACTTTATATCTCTGTTCATCAAACTGCTCTGTACCAATGCTTTTTATCAAAATGGTTAATTCATTATAAGCCCTTTTAACGACATCTGTTTCAGGTCCAAAAGGATTCACAAACCAGCCTGCCATCGCAATCAACCATGACAGTGCACCACCTAAAAACACAAACCCAGCACGCTGAAACGCTAGCTCAGGCTCTGTAGGCATTCCAGAAGTCATTGCGAACACTAATACAAAAAAGATCGCACTTGGCCCGGTAAAGCGTAACGCTCCAAAGACAAACGTGGCCATTGCAGCAATTATACCCATAATGATTGCAACAGCAAGTGGAAACGGTGCAGCAATTGTCCCTAAGAAGGATGATAAAGTAATTCCTATGGCAACGAAAAATAGTTTTTTTGCTCTTTGGGCATAAGGGATATTAAATACATAAAGATAGGTAAACCCACCCATACCTGTTAATAAACCATACTCTAGCTCTCCAAAAAGGATACCAATAATAACTGGAAGACCTGCAGCTAATCCAGCTAGAAAAGCCTTTACCCATGGAAAAGGTTTTTTGTTCACCTTTAGAGCTTGTTGAAGAAGGGATGCATTTCCTTTATCTGTATTTCCACTCATTTATAAAACCTCACTTAAAACCTTAAAATAAAAACAATAAAGAGCATCTATTCACACTAGATGCCCATGTTCTATAGAACGTAAATAAATCCCTTTAAAAGGGAATTTCCTGACATATATATTAGTATAACATATTGCCAAAATACTTATGTGGCAATCCTCATGGTACATTTTCACTTTACTACTTGTATGAATATTTCGTATACTTTTATTGATTGTAGAAAAAGTAAGGAGTGTGGTTGCTGTTGAAAGTACACCAAGCGTTGTTAGCTGATGTAGATGATATTCTTACTTTGCAGAAAGGGATCGTTGAAGAAAATCGATTTTTCATTACTACAAACGAAGAATTTTTAGCAAATATAGATGAAGAAAGAAAAAGATTATCTGCAATCATCACAAATAGCAAAAAACACTCGGTTGTCTTTGTCGCTAAGTCTGATCAAAGAGTCGTTGGATGTATTATATTTCGCTCATCATCCATAGCCCGACTAGCTCATCATGGTAGTTTTAGTATATATGTTGACTCAAGCTATCGTAAAAAAGGCATTGGTATGCAATTATTGCAAACACTGATTAAATGGGCTGAAGAACATCCTGTCATTGAAAAATTATCTTTAGGAGTGTTTTCTACTAATTACCCTGCTATCCATCTTTATGAAAAAATGGGCTTTGTGGAAGAAGGACGAAAAATAAAAGATATTAAACTTAGTCATGATGTGTATGTTGACGATGTTTTAATGTACAAGATGGTTTAAAAATATTACGAGGTGATTCCGTTGATAAGACGTCATACTGTTCTTATGAATCAATTACACACGTATCGTGAGGAAGTGCTATTAATCCTCAAGAATGTATCTGCATAGCAAGCAGAAATCATTCCTGCCGGTTTCCGCAATAACATCAGATGGCATATGGGGCATATTTACCTTGATCAGTTTTTATGGATACAATCGTTAACAAGAGAGGTTAGCATAGACTTATCAGCCTATCATTCATTCTTTGGTTTCGGTACAACACCAACTGATTTCAATGAATGCACCCCTTCTTATGAAGATCTTATCAGATTACTTCGTGACCAACCGACAGTTATTGAACAGCATTATGGTGATATCTTAAATCGCGAATATCAACCTATTGATATGGGTATGTGCACCATTGAGGATGTCCTCATCAGAACCATCTGTCCTGAGGGAATCCACATGCAAACAATCAATATAATTATCCGTTTAATTAAGGAAGGTTCCTATGACCAATATTCGAAAAATTAAGCAGAAAGATAACTTAAAGATTGCAGCAATTATAAAAGAAGCATTAGAGTCAGCCAATTTAGCTATTCCAGGAACGGCTTATTACGATCCTCAATTAGATTCGCTCCATCAATACTATGAAGAAACCCCAGGCTCAGCCTATTGGATTGTTGAAATGGAAAAAGAAATCATTGGAGGTATCGGCATTGCTCCTTTTGACTTAGACGAAGGAATATGTGAATTACAAAAACTATATGTATCACCTAAAGCTAAAGGACTGGGCTTATCCAAAAAGTTAATGGATACTGCGCTGACATTCGCAAAACAACATTATCAATATTGTTATTTAGAAACACACAATACACTAACAATTGCGGATCGCCTATACCAATCATATGGGTTTGAATTACTTCATGAGCCACTAAAAGGGTCAGAACATTCAGCTATGGATCGTTGGTACATAAAGCCACTGTAAATGAAAAAACGAACAAATTGTTCGTTTTTTCTATTTCACCAAACTAACCAGCTTTTTCATTCTGAAACCCATCTCTTATAAAGTAATAAATACTATGTGTAATCTTTATATCGTGAAGAATGATAAGCAATACAAGTGTGACTGGACCAATAAATAAGCCAAATGCTCCGAATAATTGGAGACCAACAAAAAGAGAGATTAACACAGCAACCGGATTTAAATCCATGCTGCTCGATAAAACTTTGGGCTCTAACAATTGTCTTACGACTAATGTCACACCATAAACAATGGCAATGCCAACCCCAAGTCTGACATCTCCTGTAATGAGAAGATAAACACTCCAAGGAATGAGGATTGTCCCTGTGCCTAAATAAGGTAGAAGTTCTGCGATACCTATAATAACCGCTAGTGTAAATATATTTTCTACTCGCAAAATAGCTAGACCAATGAAGACAATAATTCCTGTTGCGATCATTAGAATAAACTGCGCTCGTATAAAACCAAACAGTCGGTTTCTTATGGCAAAGTTAAACTCTTTTGCCTTCACTCTCACACGAAAAGGGAGGATTCTCCTGAAAAAACTTCTATATTGTCCCCAATCTTTTCCCATAAAGTAAATGCTTAATAAGAAAAAAATAAAGGCAACAAAAAAAGTAGGCAAGCTGAGTAGCAACTGAGATAACCAATCAACAACCCCTTGACCAATATCTCCTAAAATAGAACCAACCTGTGAACCAAGTTCCATTATTCCTTGCTTCATGGCCTGATTATTACCCGAACCAATTGAGTTAAATAACCCTGACGCATCTTGCCAAAAAGGTAAAATAACCGTATTAAAAAAGTGTTGCACATTAATAGAAGCGCCCTCTATCCAGTTAGGGATTTGCAAGAAAAAGGTTTTAAAATTGGCAATTAGTAAGAACAGTAGGCCAGTAATCATACCGCATATAACAAGAACACCGCCTAACAAGCCAACGAAGCTTGCCCATCCTGAAGAAAAGCGTAATTTACTTTGTAATAACCGAACAAGGGGCTGTAAAAACCAGGCAAATAAGGCAGCCAACCAGAAAGGATAGGTAAGGGTGAATGTTTTTATGACGAACCAGCCGACCAACACCAAAGTGAGTATAAGCACGCCAGCTCGTACAATCATCCAAGCATGACTTCTTTTCATAAAACATCCTCTTTTCATTCAATTCTACTGTTTATTTCATGTCATAATTATATACTAGTCCTCTGAAAGAACAAAAAGTCTACACTCGAAAACCATGAAAAATTTGGTACGTTTTTTTGAAAAGTGCTGGATATTTAGAGATATTAAAGTTAGTAACTTTACAATAATGTCCTTGAAAGTGAAAAATTCCTTGAGCATCTCTATGCAGCTAAAGAAACAGCCCCACGCCCATTCTTCATATTCATGAAGACGATTAATGATTTGTGTGCAATCAAGAAAGGTATTAGCTGACTTTATTCATGAAAAGGCCCTGCTAGCAATAAAAAAGCACCTCCACTTGTAGATACCGTCTAACAAGTGGGGTGCAGTTTTTGATATTACTTATGGTTAGAAAGAATTCTACTTCCCTTTATATTGATATCCCTTACACTGTCGTTGTTAAGCTTCCGCATTCGCTTTCAATCGCTGCATCAAATAATCCTTGAATTCTCTTTGTTAACACGCCAGGTACACCTTCACCTACTTGTTTTTCGTTTATTTGAATGATAGGTGTAATTTCTGAAGTTGTGCTAGATAAAAATACTTCATCCGCTGTATTTAAATCATTTAACGAGAACGGCTCTTCCACTACCGGAATACCATCCTTTTCACAAACCTCAATCATTTTACGACGAGTGATGCCATTTAAAATCAGATTGGAAGCAGGATGTGTGTAAAGTGTTCCATCTTTAATAATAGAAATATTAGATGAGCTACCTTCTGTTACAACTTCGCCACGATGTTGAATCGCTTCATAACATCCTTTTGAGATAGCCTCTTGTTTAGCCATTACATTACCAAGTAAATTTAAGCTTTTAATATCGCAAAGTAACCAGCGAATATCTTCTTTTAATATGGCTTTGACACCATTTTCTAAATTCGCAAGCGGACGCGCTACTTCCTTCGTATAAGCCACAAATGAATGAGCTACATCAGAAGAGGGGTATGGATGATTACGTGGAGCTACTCCTCTTGAGAATTGCATATAAATCGTTCCATGCTCTAATGAATTTTTTGTTATTAATTGTGTTAACAGCTCTTTCATTTCTTTAACAGTATAAGTTAACTCCATGCCAATTTTTTTTGCGCTTAAAATAATTCGCTCCAAATGTTCTGTCGCTGTAAACATTTTGCTATTATAGACGCGAATGACTTCATACACTCCGTCACCAAATTGGTAACCACGGTCTTCAATATCAACATTTGCTTCCGATCTTTCAATGATATTGCCATTAAAAATGACATAATTCATGATAGAGCATCTCCTTCAACGATTTCATTTTTCCTTTAAAGTGCTAAACTTCAACGCTATCTTATCAAGGAAAACAGCATTTATCAATAGATTATTTTGTTAATTCGTATATTGCTTCTGCATAGATGGCTGTTGCTTTCAATAAATCTTCAATATACATATATTCATCTTTCTGATGGGCTACATCTTCTCTCCCAGGGAATAACGCACCAAAAGCTACTCCAGCTTTTAATGAACGCGCATAGGTTCCTCCACCTATCGAAAGTAATTCAGCTTCTTCCCCAGTCTGTTCTGTATACACTTTTTTTAATGTTTGAATGAGGAAAGAGTCACCATCTACGTGATGTGGTCTTGAATCATCTAGGTTTTCAAATAGCATCCCCAATGTTTGAGCTTTTTGTTCAATTTTCTTCAATGTAGATTCAATATCAGTAGTAACTGGATATCTCATATTTAAACCCAATCTACCTCCAGTTTGTTGTTTGTAATAGATTTTACCTACATTGATTGTCAAGTCTCCCGTGATATCGTCCGAGAAGGCAATACCTAACTGATTACCTCTAGAATCATTAGCAAAATGCTTCGCTATGAAACCGATAAATTGGTCTGCTTGTTGATCTAGCTTTAAACTTGAGAGAAAATCTGCTAATAATAGTCCGGCGTTTTTACCCAAATTCGGCTCCATCCCATGTGCAGATACACCTTCAAGCTCAAGAATAAGTTCACCATTGTCCATATAATATTTACCTTGAAGTTCTTTTTCCTTTAAAAAGTCAACATACATTTGTACAACTTCAGTTGGCTCATATTGAACCATAAGTGATGCTTTAGCAAAGTCAGGAACCATATTGTATCTTTTACCTGACTGGAGTGAGAGCACTTTTACTTGTGAGGAAGCGACACCGCGAATAATTTCTTTTTGCACAAGGTCAAAGTCAGCAATGCCCTTTTCTGCATAAATAATAGGAAAATCTGCATCTGGGGCAAAACCTAAAGTTGGCATTTCTTCTACTTCAAAGTATCGATCCACACAACGCCAATCACTCTCTTCATCCGTACCAATAATCATCCTTACTCGCTTGTTCATATCCAGGCCTAACTCTTTGACAATTTTCATTGCATAATACGCAGCCATTGTTGGTCCTTTATCATCAATCGCTCCACGAGCAAAGATTTTACCATCTCTTATTTCGGCACCATAAGGATCACTGGACCAGCCATCTCCCTCAGGAACAACATCGACATGACAAAGAATACCGAGTAACTCTTCACCTTGTCCAAACTCTAGGTGACCAGCAAGATTCTCAACATTTTTTGCTATAAATCCATCGGATTCACCTAAATTCAATAGATAGGTTAACGCTTCTTTTACCTCTTTACCGAGCGGTGCATCAGATGTGGCATTTTCCTCATCTAGCACACTTTTAATTTGCAATAACTTTTGTGTATCTTTAATTAAGTCGTCCTTCCTTTTCATAACTTCTTCTTGCCAATTAATATCACCCAATGTAAAAACCTCCTGCTATATGTAATCAACATCCTTCTCTTTTAAAAGGATTAATAAAGTAAGTGCTTTCATGGTTATTATAACACTACCCTTAAAAATATAACGATAAGTACGGTGTTCTTATATTCATTATTGATTATTTCTTTAATAAACGTTAATAGTCCGAACAACACATCACATTGTTCGGACTTTCTTATCTTTCTTGTTCGCTACTGGATAAGACCTTTCTCTTTTAAATATTCTTCTGCTACTTCTTTGGCACTTATCCCATCAACATTTACTGCATAATTCATTTTTCGCATCTCATCGTCTGTTATCTCCCCTGCCAACTGATTGAGAGGATCAACAATTTCCGGATATTTCTCAATTGTTTCTTGTCTCAATAACGGTGCACCTTGATAAGGAGGAAATAGTGATTGATCATCTTCTAGAACAGTTAGTCCATACTCTTCTAACTCAGAATCAGTTGAGTAGGCATCAACAAGATTGATTTCACCATTTTCCAAAGCGGTATACCTTAATTTAGGCTCCATTGTCACCACTTCAGAAAAACTTAAGCCATACAACTCCTGAATACCGATGTAACCATCTTCTCGATCAGAGAATTCGAGTGTAAATCCTGGTTTCATCATGCTTTCAATTGCTTTTAAGTCGGATATTGTTTGAAGTTCATGTTCTTCGGCAAATTCATTAAGCACAGCTAATGCATAGGTATTATTATATTCCATTGGTTCTAATAGAACTAAATCGAATTCCTCTTGAATTCCTTCTTTCGCTTGTTCATAGACGGCTGTTTGGTCTGTGCTTACTGCTTCTTCCTTTAAAAACTCAGCAATCACTGTACCAGTGAATTCAGGATAAATATCAATACTACCGGAAGTTAAAGCTTTAAATACAAAAGAAGTCTTACCCAGTCCTGGCTGGAGCTCAACCGTTAAGTCTGTTTCTTCTTCAATCAATAATTTATACATATTGATAAGAATCTCAGGTTCTGATCCAAGTTTTCCGGCAATCTTCAAGTCTTTCTCTTGTTGAAAGATATAAGGAGACACCGTTACAAACAAGGCAATTATAGCTCCAATACTGACACCGACCATCGCTTTCTTAAATGATAATTTCTGGAACCTTCTTAAAATAAAATCAAATAAAATAGCTAAAAGGGCCGCTGGAATAGCGCCAATCACAATTAGTGTAGAATCATTGCGGTCAATCCCTAGTAAAATAATATCTCCTAGGCCTCCTGCACCTATAAGTGCTGCTAGAGTTGCCGTTCCTATAATTAGAACCATACCTGTACGGATTCCAGCCATAATGACAGGTATCGCTAGAGGGAGTTCGACTTTCATCAACCGTTGTGCAGATTTCATTCCCATCGCACTGGCCGCCTCTATTAAGGCTGGATCAACTTCTTTAATTCCTGTATATGTATTTCGTAAGATTGGTAAAAGAGCATAGGCAACTAAAGCAATAATAGCTGGGATCTTACCAATACCTAATAAGGGAATTAATAAGCCAAGTAAGGCTAAAGAAGGGATTGTTTGAATAACTGCCGCAATGCCAAGAATGGGTTCTGCTACCTTTTCATTCCTCGTTAAGATAACCCCTAATGGGATTGCAATAATCACGGCAAATAATAAACTAATAAACGAAATTTGCATATGCTCAATTAATGCACTGAGCAATTGGTCTTGTCTCTCTGATAAAACGTTAATAAGTTCATTCATACTCTCCACCCACATCTTTCGCTTGAGTGGCTAAAAACTGAATGACACTCTCCCTTGTAATCATCCCAACGATAACACCATTTTCTTCCACTGCTATTTTTTCATGTGTGACCAGTTGATCTAGCACTTGCTCTTTACTTATGTTTGACGTTACTGTTTCAGTGATTGATACATCGCTCGTATCAAAAGGAATCATCACATGATTAATGGCAAATCGATCAACTGTTTGGTCAGTTGAAGTGATGAACTCTTCAACAAATTGACTTTCAGGTTGATACCTCAGCTCTTCTGGTGTACCAATTTGGACCATTTTTCCTTCATTCATAATAGCAATGCGATCACCTAGCTTTAGCGCTTCTTTCATATCATGTGTCACAAAGACAATTGTTTTATTTATATTTCTCTTCATTAACAATAAATCATCTTGTAGCTTCACTCTCGTAATCGGATCAAGCGCACTAAATGGTTCGTCCATTAATATCACTTCAGGATTGGCAGCTAAAGCACGGGCGACACCTACTCTTTGTTGCTGACCACCAGATAGCTCAGCTGGCTTTCGGTTCCGATACGTACCTGCATCCAGTCCCACTAAGTCTAATAATTCTGTCACACGTTGATGAATTTTGCTTTTTTTCCATTTTTTTAATTCTGGTACAATGGCTATATTCTCTTCTACTGTCATATGCGGAAAGAGAGCTATCTGTTGCAACACATAGCCGATGTCATAACGTAAATCATGAAGAGCATAATCACTAATATTCCTTTCATTTATTGTAATTGATCCACCACTTGTTTCTTCTAAGCGGTTAATCATCTTTAGTGTTGTTGTTTTACCACAGCCGCTTGGACCTATTAATACAAATAGTTCGCCTTTTTCTATGGAGAAATCCAAAGAAGTGACGACTTCTTTTTCTCCAAAAGCCTTAGACACACCAGCAAATGTAATCATGAGTTTCCTCCAACTAGATAATTTCAATCTATAATAACTTCCCTAACATTTCATTCTTTAAACCAATAAAAAAGTTTTTTCTTTTATTTTTTTTGAATATTTAGAACATAAAACAGGCTCCTTTAGCCATATATATGATGTTAAAAAGAATGGAGGATGCTTTTGTATATTTAGGAGGAAAAAGAGAAAAATAATGTAAAATCATGCAAGTGACTAGAAATTATCTGAAAATAGGTTTACAATATTAATAATTAGTATGACATCTTGATTATTTCTTCTGTTAAACCAAAAAAGGAGTTGTCTCGGGAAAAAGAAGACTACATATAACTGAAAGGACATGTTTCTTAAATGAAACTGTCGGTTGCAGGCACTTGCCATGGGTTTATAAATTGGATAGGGAGTGGTTTTTTGAAACCTTCGACTAACCGGATGTTAAACCGTATCAAATCCGTTTATATGTTTATTCGGAAAAACGGAACTGTAACAACTCAGGAGCTTGTAGAGGAATTCGGTATCACTCCTCGTACGATACAGCGAGATTTAAATGTTTTAGCTTATAATGACTTGGTGAAAAGTCCAAGCCGAGGAAAATGGACTATTACACAAAAGAAAGTGAAGATGTCATCATAAGAAAATGACAAGCGAAAAAAAGAAGCTCTTATTCAGGCTTCTTTTTTTGTTACAAAGTATATTTTAGTACTTACATTTCATTACTTGGATCATAAGATAATAATTCTTCTAATTCTTCATCCGTTAATTCTCGATATTCTCCTAACGCAAGAGAATCATCAAGTTGAAGCGGACCCATTGTAAGCCTTTTTAAATAAATCACCTTTTTATTTACTGCCTCAAACATGCGTTTGACTTGATGAAACTTCCCTTCTGTAATCGTTAAATAAATTTCAGAGTTTGTCTCACTTTTTAATATTTCTAGTTTTGCTGGCTTCGTTTCATAACCATCATCAAGCTTCACACCTTTAGCAAAGGAATGAATATCAGCCTCTGTTACTCTATCATTAATAATGGCATAATATGTTTTTGGCACATGTTTTTTTGGTGACAATAACTGATGACTAAGCTTCCCATCATTCGTTATTAGTAATAGTCCCTCTGTATCCTTATCCAGTCTACCTACAGGAAATGGAGAATAAACGATATCTTCCAGCTCTAATAGATCAATGACAGTTTGATGCATCGTATCTTCTGTGGCAGAAATTACCCCGTTAGGCTTATTCATCATTAAATATATGTATTCTTTATACTCAATTATCTCCCCATGAATACCCACTTCGTCCTGTTTTGGATCAATATGTTGTTTAGCATCTTTAATCTGCGCCCCATTTACCTTTACTGCTCCTTGCTTTAATAATTGCTTTACTTCTTTTCTACTTCCATAACCTAAGTTTGCTAACATTTTATCTATTCTCATCTTACTTACTCCTTTTATATCATCGTTCCTACGCACATATTGCTCTTATCAACATAGACTAACATCATAGTTTATCGATAAAGGAGTGCAAGAAACATGTATTACTATCGTCAACAACCAACGTTTTTCCCTACTCCAGGCTTCCCGCCGAGCAACACCAACCGTAGAATAGAGCGTTTAGAAAATCAAGTACAACGCTTAGAGCAACAATTCGATCGTTTAGAAAGAAGATTAGAAAGAGTGGAACGACGCATTGGTATTAGTCATCCGCCACCCTCTCCTCGCCCTTATTAAGGAAGGAGGAAAGACCAAGAGGAAGTTTTTCCTCTTTCTACATATCCTCTTTATGTCAGTTACTCCTAGTATATCATCTACCTAACATAATGTAACTTACACATACATCCTGGCTCATACACTCTTACTATTTGTTAGAGGACCTTTCTCTATTTCTTTGTTATCTCCATGCTTTTGTCTGTTTTCATTTAAATGACAAAGGGAACCTAATTTCTGTTGCCCATAGTGATGTGACATGTGTTTTTTCCTGTTAACTAACATTTTCCTCACCTCTTCATTCAGTTTTATTAAATATTCTATGTAAGTCCTTCAATAAGTGATTAAAACAATAGAAAATGAAACAAGACTGCATGGTTTCATCATGCAATCTTATGCTTATTTTACTTCCTCCAAATAAATGATAATGTCTTCTTTATCAACAGAAGGTGAATCCTTTAAGGTCTTAAAAGCAATCGATCCATCCTTTTTACGAACACATAAAGGATAACCGCCCACTTGTGCTTCCTCTATTTTTTCATAATTGTCGTTAGCTTGCTTACTTTCTATCGAATAAGTTGTATTTATCTTCTTATTTAACTCTGTGAACACATGCTCTTCGTCAAAAAGCATATGAGCTTTCACAGTTGTGGGAAACCCTCCATCCTTTTCCTCATCCATCCGCTCAGTCGCAATGGTAAACGTTTTATTATAGCCAAACTCCGGAAGAAATGACTGTGTAACCAGGGCATTATAATTAGGGTCATCAGACAATACCAGGATGAATTCGTAAGGAGTTAAGTCGATTTCGAATTGACTATGCTCATCTAGAATTTGTCCCGAGTAAGTTTCAATCCCCTTTTTTCGGATAAGCTTTAACTTGCCACTTGATGTGTCACTAATCAGTACAGGATTACCCAACTCTTTTAACTTGTATGCTAAAGCAATTGAAAAACTACTTGCTCCAACAATCAGTACACCTGGCTCTGATTCAGATGCTAATTTTAATTTTTTTGCCAGCGGTGCTAACGTAAAACCATGAGCACAAACCGTAATAAAAACGAGAGCAAAAGTTAATGTTGTAAGTAATCCTGCTTCTCGATAACCATCATCCATTAATATAGTTGCGAAATAACCAGAGACCGTTAATGCCACAATTCCTCTTGGGGCAATCCATCCAATTAAAGTTTTCTCTCGGTTGGTTAGCTCTGTCCCTATTGTTGATATCCAAATCGATAGTGGACGAACAACAAATAACATCACGATTACAAAGCCAATAATTTGGATACTAAACACTTCTGCAATCGTCTCTCTTGTTAAAGAAGCTGTTAATAGAATAAATATTGTAGATGTTAAGATTACAGAGACATTTTCAATGAAGTGACTAATATTCCCAAGGGCAGATACTCTTTTCTTCTCTCTAGCTAGCACAAGTCCCATCACTGTCACAGCAAGCATGCCTGTTTCATGCATAATCACTTCACTTATGCCAAAACAAATGAACACAAGAGATAAAGTAATAGGGGATTTCAAGTATTCTGGAAACAACCCTTTGTTAGCCATCCAGCTCAAAACCTTTGCAAATATGTAACCGATCACTATCGCTAATAATGAAGCTAACAAGAATTTTCCGAGTTCCATCATGCCTAATGTATCACTTACTAATACTTTAATAACCTCATAAGCAAATAAGGCTAGAAGTGGTCCTGCTGGGTCGACAATAATACCTTCCCATTTTAATAAAGCACTCACTCGTGGTTTAAGTTTGGACTGCCTTAATAAAGGGATTATAACAGTTGGCCCTGTAACGATAAATAATCCACCGATGATAAAAGCCACCTCTAAACTCAAGCCTGCGATATAGTGAGCTGCCAAAGATCCAAGTATCCAAGCAAGAAAAGCCCCAACAGTAACTACCCGAAAAACAGATTTGGAAATACTACGAACTTCACGAATATCAAGCGTTGTACTACCTTCAAATAATATGACAGCTACAGCTAAAGAAATAATAGGGCTATAAAGACTTCCTAGATCTTGTTCTGGGTTCAATAGTCCGAGCGCTGGACCGATTACTAATCCAGCAATCGACATAATCACAATTGAAGGCCATTGAATTTTCCATGATAACCACTGAGAAAAGACCCCTAAGGCAATAACGAGAATAATTCCTAATAATCCAAATGATTCCATTTTATTCACTTCTTTCAACGAAATACGCGAAGGATACACTTCTCTCCCTTTTTAGTAATTACAATTCATTTTGTTTTTCATTCACATTATCAATAAAAAGTAGGAAGAATACTTTAGTTAGAAAATATTAAATATACTGAAAATTTACTGTTGACAGTATACATTTATATTCTTATGATAAGTACATATTGAATACGCTTACATTTTTTTGTTGAAAGGAGTGGTTTACTTGATTTCCATTATGAGAGAAACATTAACTGTACAAGTGTATCAGCATTTAAAAAAGAGATTATTAGACGGATATTATCCTGGAGGGGAAAGATTAATAGAAGTAAAAATCGCTGAAGAATTTAACGTTAGCCGAGGGCCAGTACGTGAAGCATTAAAAATGCTCATCCAAGAAGAATTAGTTGTACAAAACGAAAACACCCTTAAAGTATTTAGCCCTTCTCTTACGGATATGATACAAATTTATCAAATTAGACAGCAATTGGAGTCGTTCGCAGCAAAATTATCTGCTAAAAATATTGAAAATTCCGACTTAGAACTTTTAGAAAGCATTATTGATCAAACGAAACAAGCATGGTTATCTCAGGCGAAAGAGGATGTCGTAAGACTTAGTATACAGTTTCATGAAATCATCTTAAGCTCATCTGGAAATGATCATTTAGTTTCATTAACTAATACCATTCGTGATAAAGTAACCTATTTCAGAAATAGTGGGATTAAAATCGGCATACGAGACGAGAGTTGTATCGAGGAACACGCTCAAATTCTAGCCGCACTTAAAGAACGAGATAGCTTAAAAGCAGCCAATGAAATGTACAATCATATTGAACAAGATTTACTCTCTTTACAAGCAATCTATAAGTAAATTTATTTATTAATCATAGAGGTGAAAAAAATGTCCAATAAAGCGTTATCTGGTTTAAAAGTTCTTGAACTGGGACAGTTAATCGCTGGACCCTTCGCATCGAAATTATTAGCTGAATTCGGTGCAGATGTCATTAAAATTGAACCTCCTACAAAAGGAGACCCTCTTAGAACTTGGAGAGTAATAGAAGATGAGACTAGCCTTTGGTGGTATGTGCAATCTAGGAATAAGAAATCAATTACACTGGATTTAAAAAAAGAGGAAGGTCAAAAAGTTCTCCGCGCATTAGTAAAAGAAATTGATATTCTAATTGAGAACTTTCGTCCAGGTACCCTAGAGAAATGGGGTATTGGATATGAGGAATTAAAAAAAATTAATCCACGATTGGTTATGGTACGAGTGTCTGGTTATGGACAAGATGGACCCTACAAAGATAAACCTGGGTTTGGATCAATTGGAGAAGCAATGGGTGGACTTCGCTTTATAACGGGCTATCCCGACCTCCCTCCAGTGAGGGTAGGCATAAGTATAGGTGATTCCCTATCTGCTCTATATGCAGTAATTGGTGCACTAATGGCGGTTTATCACCGTGACGTAACTCATTCAAAAGAAGGACAAGTCATTGATGTCGCCCTTTATGAATCAGTGTTTAGTTTAATGGAAAGCATCCTACCTGAATACGGAAGAAATGGGGTAATCAGAGAGCGTACGGGTAGCACACTACCAGGTATTACTCCTTCCAATACATACCTTTGTTCGGATGGCAAATATATCGTCATTGGTGCGAATGGAGATACGATTTTCAAAAGGTTAATGAAAACCATTGGCAGAGAAGAACTTTCAAAAGATTCTCGCTTTGAAAATAATATCGGTCGCTCTAAACATGCAAAGTATTTAGATCAGCTGATTGAAGCTTGGACGAGTCAGCACCCACTACTTGTAGTCAAAGAGCTCTTAGATGAGGCTGGTGTACCAGCTGGGTCGATTTATTCAATTGAAGATATTGTAAATGATCCACATTATCAAAACAGAAATATGATACAAGAAGTACCTATTGATGGAATCGGAACTTTGAAAATGCCAGGAATCGTACCGAAAATGAGTAAAACACCTGGTGAGATTAAGTGGGCCGGTCCAAACTTAGGGTCGCATACAGAAGATGTTTTAATGTCAGAATTATCGCTCACAAAAGAACAAATCGCAAAATTAAGAGAAAAAGGGATTATATAGAAGTAAAACACATCAACTTATAAATAAAAAAGGAGTGAATGTAAACGTGCTATCTCTATTAGGCTTCTGCATGATGATATCTTTTCTTCTTTTAGTTCTGACTAAAAAACTTTCACCTGTTGTTGCTTTTGTCTTTGTTGCAGTTGCTTTTGCCATTATCGGAGGATTCAGCAACGAAATGGGCCAACTGATGATGGATGGGATTATCCAAGTAACCCCTACAGCGATAATGATTGTTTTTGCGATTCTATATTTTGGATTAATGATTGATGTAGGGCTATTTGACCCAATGATTTCACGTATTTTAAAGTATGTCAAAGGGGATCCATTAAAAATAGTGATAGCTACAGCTCTTATTACAATGATTGTTGGTTTAGACGGGGATGGCTCATCAACTTTCATGATTACCATATCAGCGATGCTACCTCTTTATAAGAAGTTAGGCATGAACCGCCTTATTTTGTCATGTGTTGTTGCCTTAGCTGCAGGGGTAATGAATATGATACCTTGGGGAGGTCCTTTAGTTAGAGCCGCTGCTAGTTTAAATGTGGAAATGAGTGATTTATTTATCCCTCTCATCCCAGCGATGATCGGCGGACTAGTCTGGACATTTTTCTCTGCTTATATTCTAGGTAAAAAGGAAAGAGAAAGAATCGGTGTCATTCAAATATACACTGAGAGTTTCACAGAACAATCGAGTACAATAGAACAGAAAAAAACGTCCCCCACATTATTCTGGTTTAATTTACTTTTGACAATCGCATTAATGATCATGCTTATTATGGACGTATTGCCATTACAAATTTTATTTGCCATTGCTTTTTCTATCGCACTTTTTGTCAACTTCCGGGATCCGAAAGCGCAACAAGAGCAAATTTTAAGTCATGCAAATAACTTTGTATTAATCAGTACATTAATCTTTGCTGCAGGGATATTCTTAGGTGTCCTAAATGGAACGCAAATGATGGACGCGATGGCTGTTTCCATTGTTTCTGTCATACCTGAAGGCCTTGGCCCTTACCTCCCTGTCCTCGTTGCGATAACGAGTTTACCGTTAGTATTTGTTTTCCCACCTGATGCTTATTACTTTGGCATTTTACCAATTATAAGTGAAACAGCAGCCAACTTTGGCATCGACCCAGTGGAAATAGGTAGAGCAGCATTACTCGGTCATTCAACAACAGGCTTCCCTCTGTCTCCTTTAGTTCCTGCGACCTTTATTCTCATCGGGCTATCTGGTGTAGACTTTGGTGAGCATCAGAAGTTCCTATTTAAGTGGGCGTTTGGGACCACGATTGTGATGACGATTATTGCCGTACTTACGGGTGCCATTTCCTTTTAGTAAAGATTTTCAGTATTTCCCAACTTCTATGAAACTTCCATCTCATCATTCCGTCTACTCATAAAAAGGGGAATGAACTTGATGAAAAAAACATCTCGTCTACTGCTATTTCTATTACTACTCTTCTTAAGTAGCTGTTCAGCAGCACCAGAACCTAAAATTTCCGAACAACAAGCCAAGTCCATCGTTATTGAAAAAAACACAAGAACAATTGGGAATGTAACTATCGTTTCAATTGAACAGAAAGGGAATAAATATATAATCAAATGGGAGAATCCAGAGAATTGTGAAAGCGGGGTTGAACATATGAACCACCAAAGCGGTAAAATCATTACAAGTGAAGTTACTATCTGTTAACTGAAGCCGTTAAAAGCTAAGGATATATTGATTGGACCTACTCAAAGTCTGCGACAATTATACCCCTATTCGCTTATCTTTTTGTCAAAAGGCTACATTAACAAACACAATGGCACCCAGTATACATACGCCGGGTGCCTAAAAAAATTACTATTTCTTCAACTTCAATTTAATTAAAATCCGCTCGATTCTGTCTCCGAATAATAAGGGCAATAGACGAATCCTATTTGCAAGATAGAAGTATACACTTGCACCTACTCCTCCACAAATAAAAACAATCATTATCGCATGCCATCCGGATGTTGGATCTAAGAAAATCATTAGCATTTGATACAATAGCCAAGTAATGACCGTCATAACCAACGTAAGAATGACAATTAATAAACTGCGTCTGAATACTAATCTAAATTGATAGCCTGAGAATATTTTAATGACAATTAAGTTAATCAAGATCGCCACAGCATAACCAAGTGCTGTTGCTAGAACTGCTCCCTCTGTTTCTAACCACTTAATCAGGGGTATATTTAATGCAAGCTTAACTAAAATTCCTACTAATAAACTAAGAATGGTAAAGCGCTGCTCATTGATCCCTTGTAGAATAGCAGCTGTCACTGCATAAAGGGCAAATAACATCGCCACTGGGGCATAAGCTCGAAGTACAGCGGTACCTAACTCACTATGCTCATAGAACAATGTGTATACTGGTTCTGCCAGTAATGCAAGACCAACAACTGCCGGTAAAATTAAAAACAAGATCACTTGAAACGTTTGATTCAACTGACGATTCATCGTCAAGCGATCATTTTTCATAAAGGAATTCGTAATCGTTGGCACAAGTGTTAATGAAAATGCTGTTGCTAACGTAACAGGAATCATCACTAATTTATGCGTTTGATAGTTCAATACGGAAAGGGCTTCTCCTGCTTCTTTACCAGAGTATCCTATCGATTGCATCGCTTTATTAAACGTTGATAAATCAATCATTTGGAATAACGGATTAACCAATGCGACAAGGACAAACGGAATCGAATAAAGAATGATTTCTTTATACATATCTGTAAGAGAGATATCCATTGTACCTTTATCTTTAGCTAATAATTGATCTAAATAAGGCTTTCTTTTGTACCAATAAATAAACAAAACAGCTAAACTACCGATACCACCTATGAAGGCTGCAAAAGTAGCTACACTGACTGCTGTAACTAAATCGCCATCCATTACATAAAGGACGACAAATGCCCCAGCAAGTAGAAAGGCAATTCGTACAATTTGTTCAACGACCTGAGATACGGCTGAAGGTCCCATGGATTGATGACCTTGGAAGAATCCGCGAATTAAGCTCATAAACGGAATAATGATTAAGGCAAAGCTGACCGCTCGAATAACGGAGACAATATCTTGTAGCATTGCTACATCTTCTGGGTCCACAAAAATCTTTGCTAGAGTAGGCGCTCCCATATACATGATTAAGAAACAGACAATTCCGCTACAAAGCATAATAATTAAACCGGATTTGAATAGCTTCCTACCAACTGCATACTCCTCTAATGCGTTATACTTTGAAATAAACTTTGAGACGGCAAGCGGTACACCCGCAGTCGCCACACTGATAAAGATTGTGTATGGTACATAAGAATAGTTATAAAGGATTGTTCCTTCGTTTCCAACGATTTGATAAAATGGAATCACATAAAATAATCCAAGAAACTTAGATATGAATGTACCAAGAGTTAAAATAAATGTTCCTCGTAAAAGCTTAGACGACATATAATCCCTTCCTCTATTGTCCAAGCGCTACCAAAAGCGTGGTGTTTTCTATCATTCGCAAAATTAAACTATACAACTTCTCATTCTACCATATGTTACGACAATAATAGACATATTTTTATCTCAGAAGACCCTTTTCATTCTTGATGATTTTTTAAGAAGATGTTTAGATGTTTTATCTTTTGCTTTATAATAGCAAAGGTATGCTATTTTCATTGAAAGGGAAAAAGTTGGTGAAGAAAATGAAACAAACACAATATGATGTCATTGTCATTGGCGGTGGACCATCTGGACTAATGGCTGCCATTGGTGCTGCAGAGAATAAAGCAAAAGTATTACTTATTGATAAAGGCAATAAATTAGGTAGAAAACTGGCGATTTCAGGTGGTGGTCGTTGTAACGTGACTAATCGGCTGCCAATCGATGAAATCATTAAACATATTCCTGGTAACGGTCGCTTTCTACATAGCGCCTTTTCTATTTTTAGTAATGAAGATATCATCCGTTTTTTCGAGGACCTAGGCATTGCTTTGAAAGAAGAAGACCACGGTAGAATGTTCCCAGTAAGTAATAAAGCACAATCCGTTGTCGATGCACTACTTATGCGACTAGACGAATTGAAAGTAACGATAAAAACAAATAGTCCTGTTGCTGATATTCAATTCCAACCGGAGAAAAGCCATACAGTCCAATTACATTCCGGTGAACAGTTTCATGCAAAAGCAGTTGTGCTAGCAGTGGGAGGCAAATCTGTTCCTCATACAGGATCTACAGGAGATGGCTATGGTTGGGCAGAGAAAGCTGGACATACGATTACAGACTTATTCCCTACAGAAGTCCCGTTAACGTCAAGTGAATTATTTATTAAGAACAAAGCGCTACAAGGACTCTCTTTACGCGATGTAGAAGTAAGTGTATTGAACCCTAAAGACAAGCCGTTGATTACACATCAAATGGATATGATATTCACCCATTTCGGGCTGAGTGGTCCTGCGATTTTAAGATGTAGTCAATTCGTTGTCAAAGCCATGAAAAAATGGAAGCTAAAAAAGGTAAACGTACGCATCAATGCCTTACCTGGGCAAAATGGCGAGAAAACCTTCCAAGAGATCATATCACTAAAAAAATCAGAGCCAAAAAAGAGTATCAAAAACTTGCTAAAAGGGATCGTTCCAGAGAGATATCTTCTCTTCCATTTAGAAGAAGTGGGTATTGATCCGACGGCACAAGCAGTGAGTATCACGAATGAACTGCTACGTTTATTCGTTAGCCGTCTACATGATTTCCGTGTTGAAATCGATGGGACATTACCATTAGAAAAGGCCTTTGTAACTGGTGGCGGCGTTTCTGTTAAAGAAATTGAACCACAAACAATGGCGTCAAAAAAAATGACTGGTTTATATTTCTGCGGAGAAATTCTTGATATTCATGGCTATACCGGTGGCTACAATATTACCTCAGCCCTTGTAACTGGACGTTTAGCTGGCAGTAATGCGGCTCTATGTAAAAGCGTAACTACTTGATAAGTAAAAGTAGTTACGCTCTATAAATGACCATCGCCGAAAAACAGTAAATTTGCTCTTCACCCTCTTCTTGCATCGCAGCAATATTATACTTAATATCAACAAGCTTTTGTTCTTCCACCTTTTCTAAAAAACGGTTCATCGCAACCTCTAAATCTTTTTCATGCTCTTGGTCGAATAACTTTACCTTGATCATTTGATGAAAACTCCCTTCATGGGAATAAGTATTTTTATTTATTATTAACAGAAAATTCATAATATATACATAGGTAGGAGGTGATGAAATGAGCGTCGTTAAACGAATACTTTTAACTACCATTTGTCTTTATGGCTTGTGGGTAATTGGAGATATCAGTAATTCAATTACTAAATACAATGGTGCTGGTTTTATCGACGCCATTTTGATAAAAGAAAAAGGCATGATTTACTTTATCGACGAAGAAAAACGGCCCACTGTCCAGATAAATGAAGAGGCATCATCTAACACGACCTATCAACCTGACTATATACCGAATGGACCGACATTTTTGCTTGATTACCACTCATTCGATTCAGGGGATCAAGTTCGCATTTGGTATACAAGCATTTTAGAGTCTTATCCTGGAAGAATAAATATCGTAGACGTAGAAAAAATTGATTAATCTCCGTCATTTTTTTCTCTTAACATGGTAAGAATCTTTTTTGTATCTGCGATTGCTTCTTTTAAAGATATTAATAAGCGATCAGTAACATATACAATATCCTCCTGATTTTCTGATATGTTCAATACCTTTCTGACATGAATTGGATGAGCCATTTTTGCTTGTTGGACTAGGCGTAAAATAGATGCATAAGAATAATGAGCCATCCTTAATACTCGAATCACCTTTAGCATATTAATTTCCTTTTCTGTAAAAACACGATACCCCTTTTCATTACGAGGAATAGTAATTAGTCCGTTTCTTTCCCAATTTCTTATTAGCTCTGGATGAAGTTGAATTTTTTCAGCTACTTGTTGTCTGGACAATCCTTCACTTTGTATTTCCTTAGGTGAATATAACCAACTCTCTGCAATCTCAGCTGCTTCAACCGCTCTTTCATATTCCTTGTTTAAATGCAGTAAATGCTTTTCAGCCTGCTCGTACGCTTTCAGAAATTGCTTCTGACCACTAAGGAGCACAATCTCTCTTGCACTTTTACGAATACTGCCTTGAATGATTTCACACCGAAAAGCGAACCTCGCTATTTTTAATTGAAAAAGATGTATGTCATCATATTGTCTGTATCCATTATCAGCACGAGGAGCAGGGGAAAGATATCCCCATTCCTCGTAAACTCTCACAGTATTAGGATGAACGCCCATACTATCAGCGATTTCTTTAGTTGAATAAACCAAGATATCTCACTACTTCCATCTAAAATATTTAATCGAAAGGAATCCACTAATGAATACACAAGCCATCATTGTCACTATTGGAAAAATCATGTCGCTTAGAACTCCGCCTAAACTTACTTCCTTAAGCAACTGAATACCTTGTGATAAAGGAAGGAATGCAAAGACATTCTGTAAAATTTGTGGAAAAATCTCAAAAGGTATAGTAGCACCTGAAAAAAGAAGCATGCCGAAATAGGCTAACGACCCCCATAAATTCGCTGCTTTTTGATCTGGAACAATACTCCCGATGAGTATGCCAATGCTATACATAGCCATTAAAACAAATAAATAACTACAAAGAAACAAACCAAAGGAACCAGCCATTTCATAATTGAAAACAAAAAGATATACCGCAGTCACCCCTAGGAAAGACAACATAGAGGCAATAAACTGAACCAATGCCTGCGCACAAAGCAAAGTTAAAGGCGAAGCTGGGGTCACCTGAAACCTTTTTAAAATATGGCGATGACGGTAATCAGCAATGGTAAGGGGCAGTCCCATTACACCTGTAGCTAATATACTAATAGTTACAACTGCCGGATAAGAATGGAGGAACATAGTATTTCCTTGGGTAAACAGTTCATTATTCATAATATAACCAAATAATAAGGCAACAATGATTGGAAAAATGATACCGAAGATCAGTATATCTAAACCTCTCCAAACGAGTTTCGCTTCTATTTTTGTTAAAGTATAGAATGTCATCATCCTTCCCCCTCTTCATCTGTTAAAGTTAAATAGGCAGCTTCCAACGAAGCTTGTCCTGAATAATTGATCACTTCTGCTATCGTTCCTTCGCATATGATATGTCCGCCCTTTAAAATCATAATGCGGTCGCAAAGTGCTTCAACTTCATCCATATAGTGAGAGGTAAGGATAATAGATAATCCCTCACGCTTATAATTTCTTAGCGTTTGCCACAATTTTTTTCTTGCTTTCGTATCTAAACCCGTAGTCAATTCGTCTAGAAAGACTAATTCTGGGTTGGGTAACAATGCTAATAACACCGCTAATCTTTGCTTTTCACCGCCTGACAATGATTTAACTAATGATTTCTCCTTATCTTGTAGGCCAAATTTGGTCAATAAAAATTGATATGGCGCGGTTGCCTTGTATAACACACTCCATTGCTGACATGCTTCAGAAACGGTCATTTTATCTGGAAAATGCGATTCCTGAAATTGCACACCCACTTTCTCAAAAACTTGCTTTCTATTATGAATTGGAGATTGTCCTAATATAGCGACTTCCTTATAAACAGCAGGCCTAATTCCTAGCACAGCTTCTATCAACGATGTCTTTCCTGCGCCATTTTCTCCTAGTATTCCGAGTACCTCTCCTTTTTGAAGGGAGAAACTAATCTTATCAACTACCGTTTTCTCTCCATAACTAACGGACAATTCTTTTACCTTCAGAACCATCAACTCACTCCCTTTTCTAAGAATAGATTCACATCATAGCAAAAGAAATGAAGGGTGGTGGTATATTGGAGGGTTTTTAAAACTTTTTTATTTATTTTCTGATAATAGGATATCGATGATTTGTGTGAGTGGTTCTTTATCTAGGACTCTATAAAAAGTAGGTTTTTTGTTTTTGTAGTGAATGGCGATTGCTTCATCATATACGCTAACACTTTTTCCAGCTGTTTTCGTTACAAAACCAATTCTATACAGTTCTTTAGATGCTGTGCGATGATATCTTTTTAATTCAATATCTGCCAAAAGTGAGCGAATTTCTTTTAGTTGCTTATCATGATCGTCCTTATTTAAAGATACAGTTTCTGTTGTTTCACTAGTAGCTATAATGATGGACTGTAGATTTTCCTCCGATATCAGTACGACCTCATTAAACCCCAGCTTTTTCTGAGAAAGATAAAATTGATATACACCCATGGACAAAAATAATAGAACAATTACCGATAAAAAAGGAATGATTTTTTTACTCATTCTTTCTCCTTTCGCATCTATTTGAACGATCGTCTGAAGTAAATAAATTGAATTTTTATAATATTATACCTATAATAGAGTAAATTGTTAACAGGTGGTGTAAATATGCAATACGCAATTTATGGTGGCACAAGCGTAAGCAAGGAAGCGATAATCGCTCTTCCACCTCTTGGTGAAAGAAAGGAAATTTTCTCCTCTCTTGGCAGTGTGTTAAGTGGCCATCGTATCATTTCATTTGACACAACTCTGAGAAACCCACCGTGTTAGATAATATTCAATTGATCAACACATTTCATGACAAATTTGGCATATTGTAAAAGCAAACTGAAAGTTATGTAAACAACTCGTGATTCTTACATACTAATGGTTATACGATAACGAAAAAAAGAAGACCTCCTAAAAAGAGGCCTTCTTCATAAGTACCAATTATTTTGTTTCGCCTTCCCACTCAAGCATACCCCCGACCATATTGGTCACTTGATAGCCTTGTTCTTGCATAAAACGACAAACTTGTCCACTACGATTCCCTGAACGGCAAATCATAATATACTCTTTGTCTTTATCAAACTTATCTAGGTTTTCAGGAATTGTGCCCATTCTAATATGCTTCGCACCAGGAATAATTCCTTGAGCTACTTCGTCATCTTCCCTTACATCTACAAGTTCAAGTTGTTCTCCAGCTTCTATCTTTTTCAGTAATTCTTCTGTTGTGATTTCTTTCATTTCAGTCATCATCAACCACCCTTTCCATTATCATTATCTTTATTCTAAAGAAGTGTTGATCGAAATGCGAATATTACAGTCTCATAGGGAAAGGGTAGCTCTTTTCATTAAGCTACCTCTTTTCCTAAATAATCTTAATTAGCGACAATATTCACTAGCTTCCCAGGAACAGCAATTACTTTTCTTACTGTTTTGCCATCAATTTGTTCTTTGATTTTATCATCTTCCATGGCAATTTGTTCTAGCACATCCTTTTGTGCATCAACGGGTACCATTAATTTAGCCTTCACTTTACCATTGATTTGGATAACGATCTCCACTTCATCATCTGTCATTTTCGCTTCGTCATATGCTGGCCAAGCTTCATAAGAAATGGTTCCTGTGTGACCAAGTATCTCCCATAGTTCTTCAGCAATATGTGGAGCAATTGGAGCCAACATTTTTACGAACCCTTCTGCATAAGCCTTTGGAAGAATATCAGCTTTGTAGGCTTCATTGACGAAAACCATCATTTGTGAAATTGCTGTATTGAAGCGCAAACCTTCAAAGTCCTCTGTTACTTTTTTGACTGTCTGATGATACACTTTTTCCAGTTGAGACACTTCTACATCCTGCACTTTGTTGCTTAATGTATGATCTTCTTCAGCAATTAAACGCCAAATACGGTCTAAGAATCGTCTAGAGCCATCTAATCCATTTGTAGACCAAGCAATTGAGGCATCAAGTGGTCCCATAAACATTTCATATAAACGAAGCGTATCCGCTCCATGGCTTTCTACAACGGCATCAGGATTAACAACATTTCCTTTTGACTTACTCATTTTTTCATTATTTTCCCCAAGAATCATGCCTTGGTTAAATAATTTTTGGAATGGTTCTTTCGTATCAACTACACCTATATCGTATAATACTTTATGCCAGAAACGAGCATATAATAAGTGAAGAACCGCATGTTCAGCGCCACCAATATAAATATCAACCGGTAACCACTCTTTTAATTTTTCGGCATCAGCTAATGCCTCACTGTTTTTCGGATCAATATAACGTAAATAGTACCAGCAGCTACCTGCCCATTGTGGCATCGTGTTGGTTTCACGGCGACCTTTTTTACCTGTTTCAGGGTCAATAACATTAACCCACTCTTCAATATTAGCTAACGGTGATTCACCTGTACCAGATGGCTTAATCTCCGTTGTTGTTGGTAAAATTAACGGTAACTCTTCGTAAGGAACTCCCGTCATTGTACCATCTTCCCAATGAATAACAGGAATCGGTTCACCCCAATATCTTTGACGACTAAATAACCAATCACGTAAGCGATACGTCACTTTTTTCGTCCCAATCTCTTTCTCTTCTAGCCAAGCGATCATTTTTGTAATTGCTTCTTCTTTACCTAAGCCATTTAAGAAATCAGAATTAATATGTTCTCCTTCACCCGCATAAGCTTCTTTAGAAATATCTCCACCAGCTACGACTTCTTTAATAGTCAAGTTAAATTCTTTCGCGAAATCATAATCACGCTCGTCATGAGCTGGAACAGCCATAATGGCACCTGTACCATATGAAGCAAGCACATAATCAGCAATCCAGATAGGCATTTTTTCACCGTTAGCAGGGTTAATTGCATAAGCACCTGTGAATACACCTGTTTTTTCTTTGGCTAAATCTGTTCTTTCTAAATCACTCTTTGTTTTAACTTTTTCAATATAAGTCTCAACTGCATTACGTTGCTCTTCTGTTGTAATTACATCAACTAGTTTATGCTCTGGGGCAAGGACAGCATATGTCGCACCAAATAATGTGTCTGGGCGTGTCGTAAACACTTCAAACGTACCTTTGTCACCTTCGATATGGAAAGTCACTTCAGCACCTTCAGAACGACCAATCCAGTTGCGCTGCATATCCTTCAAGCTTTCTGGCCAATCAAGTAAATCAAGATCTTCTAGTAAACGGTCAGCATAAGCTGTTATTTTTAACATCCATTGGCGCATCGGTCTTCTTTCAACAGGATGGCCTCCACGTTCACTTTTCCCATCAATTACCTCTTCATTAGCTAGCACAGTTCCAAGTGCAGGACACCAGTTCACTGCTACTTCATCGATATAAGCAAGACCTTTTTCATAAAGCTTTAAGAAAATCCATTGCGTCCATTTATAATATTCCGGATCTGTTGTGTTAATTTCACGATCCCAGTCATAAGAAAATCCTAATGATTTAATTTGACGGCGGAATGTATTAATGTTTTTCTCGGTAAATTCAGCTGGGTCATTCCCTGTATCAAGGGCATATTGTTCAGCAGGTAAACCAAATGCATCCCATCCCATTGGGTGAAGAACATTATACCCTTGCATTCTTTTCATACGGGCAAGAATATCTGTTGCTGTATATCCTTCAGGGTGTCCTACGTGTAAACCTACACCAGACGGATAAGGAAACATATCTAACGCATAGAACTTTCTCTTCCCTTTTTCTTCACCCGTTTTAAATGTTTTTTGTTCTTCCCAATAGTGTTGCCACTTACCTTCAATTTGCTGATGATTAAAGCTCATCTTCTTTCCTCCTAAAAATGCTACGTTTTTAAGTATAAAAAAACCCCTCATCCCTCAAAAAGGGACGAGAGGATTATGTATATCTCCCGCGGTACCACCCACATTAACAGTTTACGGTTAACTGTTCACTTCATTCATCCTTAACGCGGAGTACGGCAAGCATTACTGTCATTTTCACACTTGCTGCTCAGTAGGTGAGTTCATGAAAGGAGCTGACTAGCTTACACCAACCGCTAGCTCTCTAATATCAGGCTTCCTAGCATTACTATTCCTCATCATTGCAGTTATAAAATATTCATATTGACATTGTAATCAATTTCAATGGTTGATGCAAGTAGGCTTTCACAAGTTACTATAGATAAGTATAAGCTATTCAAGAAAAATGAAAACGTGTCAATTTTTTAATCCATGTATTACTCTTCCTTATTTTGCCCATAACTATAGTAAAAAATAAGGAAAGGTGATTTCATATTATGAAAGGTATCGCTTTTATTAATGAAAAGTGGATTATGAATGATTATAAAACGCTAGATGAAAGCCTTGAAGTTCAGAAGCAATCCATCCAGACGTTCATTGAAAATAACCAAATGAAAACCATTAAATTAAATCCTTATCAATTACATGATTACTACACCATTCCACATGCCTTATATTATGATTTAAAACAAACCAAACCGAAGTTAGATTGCCTGATACTCTACTCCGAAAAAGTCATTGAAAGTTTTATCGAGGCCTATCCCGCTCGTTGGTTGATCTTGAAAAGTTTCTTTCATAAAGTCATTTTTCTAGATGAAGTTCAATCACATCATTACCAGGATATTATCTGAATGGTTAAGTAGAGAGCCCCTGGATTTTTTATCTACGGGGCTCGCTTTTTATGAAGGTATAGCTGGCAAAACTTTTTTCTTTTTAAGCTTCTTATCATAAACAACTGTTGTATATACGGAGATGAGCAGTAATGCCATTAATATACCGAAAAGCATCTTCACACCGTATACATCCACGAGTACGCCCCCAAGTAATGGCCCAATCATTCTTCCTCCTGTAGAGACACTGTTAACAATCCCTTGATAGAACCCTTCTTTACCTTTAGGTGCTAAGTCATTAGCAATTGTAGGTACCGCTGGCCATACGAGCATTTCCCCAATGGTTAAAATAATCATTGCTGTGACAAAGCCGGAAAAGGCAACTGCATTTCCTACAACAGCAAAAGAAATAGCAAAAATAAAAATACCAATAATAATTTGTACTTTTAATGATTTTATTCTTTTAACTAGAAGACTAATTAATGGTTGCGCAAGTACAATCATGGCGCCATTTATTGTCCATAGCATACTGTATTGTTTTAAAGAAATCCCAATTTGTTGAGTATATGCTGAGATAGTCGATTGCCATTGCACATAGCCAATACAACATAATAGATAACCGATTAATAAAACGAATAAAGCGTTTAATTTAGGATTACCGCGAAATTTTTGTGCTGTTTTTATTTCATTTGGTTGACTAACAGACTTTACTTCCATTTTTCGATAGCTAGTAATAGCTATCAAGAAAAACAAGATATACATTAGACAATTAGCGATAAAGATATAATTGAAAGAAAATGAAGCTATATACCCTGCCATTGCTGCACCTAATGCTACACCTAGATTTGTCGCTACATACATCGCATTAAACGCTTTTCTGCCGCCCTCTTTCCATACACTTCCTGCCAATGCATACATAGAAGGAAACACGATCCCTGAGCCAAAACCTAAAATCGTCAATAATACAATGTATTCCGGCCATCCGTGTTTAAAGACCATAATAATGAGTGAAGATAACGAAATGACTATGCCTAATAAGATCGAACGATAGCCACCTAATTTATCAAACAGCACACCACCAACTAGATTGCCTATGACTGTTGCTGCTGAATTGATCATTAAAACAATGCCGGCAATCGATAAAGACTTTCCTAATACTTCATGCATATAAATGGTGTTTAAAGGCCATAAAAAAGAGGAACCTGTTACATTAACAGCCATTCCAATTACTAATAACCACAAAGCTCGAGGCATCATCCATACCCCTTTCAAATTCTATTCATTTCATTCCATTTCGAATTCCAAAATAAATTCTATTCGTTTTTTATGATGGATTCAATACTAATTTTGTGACAGATTTAGACATCTATCTAATCTATACATATAAATGAATAATTACTCTTGAATCTAAGCATAAACGGAAGGAATGGATGAATTTATGTATGAAATATACAGAAATATTTTTTAATTTATCATAACCATACACAAGCAAACTCCACGAGAATTGCTTGTGTACAGATCATTTACTAAATACATATTATTTATTCTGGATGAAATTTAGATTTAACGGGTTGCCCACCTGTTTCCTCATATTTCTTTTTAGATCGTGGGATCACATTGGCACTACCGAATTCTACCTCTTGGTTATTGATACCATTTCTTGTTTTTTGCTCTGGATTGTTTTGTTTTGACTTTTTTCTAACCAATTGTTATTCACCTCTTAATGGGGAGTAATGATCATTTGATTTTGTAACTGCTGTAGCTGTAATCTCATTCGATGAAGTTCTTCCCTCTGCGCATCTGTAGCACTATGAGACATCGTCATCAAATCATTGTAGGCTTGTTCGATATGAGCAAGCGCTTTAGCATAGTCTTGATCGTTATAATGTTCTTGCATTTGCCCATCTTTAAACTGCATGTTAGCAAATTCAATGACTTCTTCACATTGTTGCATTAATTGTTGTACGGAATCACGGGTTGCCATAAAAGCCTTCCCCCTCTTTTTTAATGAAATGTACGAAGCAAATACGCCTCAATGATAGTATTTACCGAGTGTTCGATTTCTACTAATTGAAATGTTATCAATGTGTAATTGAGTTGATGATTTCTTTCATGATAATATTGAATTTGTCACAGTGGTGACTTTAGGAGGGCTGACTTTGGATTTACTGACTCAATTTCCATATACAAATGATCAAAAACGTTATCATACATGGAACTTTCATTTAAAAAAACATTTCGGGCACAAGGTCTTTAAAGTTGCTTTGGATGGAGGCTTCGATTGTCCTAATCGGGATGGTACTGTCGCTCATGGTGGCTGTACATTTTGCAGCGCAGCAGGATCAGGTGATTTTGCCGGTAATCGTGCAGAACCATTAGACGTACAATTTATTAAAATCAAGGATAGTATGCATAAGAAATGGAAAAACGGAAAATACATCGCCTATTTTCAGGCATTCACAAATACCCATGCACCTGTTGAAGTACTAAAAGAAAAGTATGAATTTGTTTTAAAACAAGAAGGGGTTGTTGGCTTATCTATTGCCACAAGGCCTGATTGTTTACCAGATGATGTCATAGATTATTTAGCTGACCTTAATAAAAGAACATACTTATGGGTTGAATTAGGCCTACAAACCGTTCATGAAAAAACAGCCCAATTAATTAATCGTGCACATGATTATGATTGCTATAAAGAAGGAGTAAAGAAACTTCGTCAACATGATATACGTGTCTGTTCTCATATCATTAATGGTTTACCTGAAGAGTCACCTGAAATGATGATGGAAACAGCACAAGAGGTTGCAAAATTAGATGTACAAGGAATTAAAATACACTTATTACATCTATTAAAAGGAACACCGATGGTTAAGCAATATGAAAAGGGAATGGTTTCATTCCTTAGCCGAGATGAATACATTCAGTTAGTTTGTGACCAATTAGAGATTTTACCTAAAGAGATGATTGTTCATCGCATCACTGGCGATGGTCCCATCGACCTTATGATTGGTCCTATGTGGAGTGTGAATAAATGGGATGTGCTAAATGGCATTGATCATGAACTGAAGCAAAGAGATAGCTGGCAAGGTAAATATTATCAACCATTTACCGAGGAGGTGAGCTCTTGAAGCTAGAACGTATTCTACCATTTGCGAGAGAACTACTACAGAAAGCAATTGCACCAGGAGACGTCGTGGTTGATGCTACACTTGGAAATGGACATGACACATTATTTTTAGCTCAGCTCGTTGGCGAACATGGCAGAGTATATGGATTCGATATCCAAGATGAAGCCATACAGTCTACCCAAATAAAACTTGATGAACATGAACTTTCTAATCGTACTGTTCTATTCAATCGTGGTCATGAGCATGTGACTGCTTGCATTCCACCAATCCATTTCGGCCGTATCACTGGCGCTGTTTTTAATCTCGGGTACTTACCTGGTGGAGACAAAACGATTGTCACAAGACCGAGAACAACCATTTCCGCGATTGAACAGTTAATTGATATGATGGCACCTGAAGGCATCATTATTTTGGTGATTTATCACGGCCATCCAGAAGGTGCTGTTGAGCGTGACTATATTTTGCGTTACTTGAAAACCATTGATCAAAATACTGCTCATATTTTGCAATATCAATTCATTAACCAAGCTAACCGTCCACCTTTTATTGTTGCGATTGAGAAAAGGTAAGTTAAGACAAAGAAACACTCCCGAACAGACAAGAACAAATTTGTTCTTGTTTTTTTTATTCTCGTTTACTTTTGTTTGAATCGAATCTGAGTTATCCTAGTCTACTTGTAGCCTTTTCTTAATGGTTGACTAGATGCCGCTTGCGAGTCAGATTTTTCCGAGTTAGAGTATCCTGTTCCTGCTTTTCTCTTGTTTTCTGGATTGATTCCGATTTATTGAGCTAGAAGCCCCTTACTAATGTTCCACGATGATGACAAGTTTTATGGGCTGGAGAACTTTATTCTGCAAATTTTATCGTTAGACATGATTTTAAGCTATTAACCGCGCGATTCATGAACGCACAACCCCCTGCCTACTTTTTAATGCGCGATAGGCACGACCATTAATATAAAAAAAGAGGCTTGAGAATCCACCAGATTTAATCATCTTTCTTGCTAGTTTTTTCATTTGTTGTCCTCTCCCGACTTTTTCATCCGATAAGTATAACCCTAATAATCCTCGATTAATTAAAAGGTGAAATCGTTTATGAGGAAGCTTGTCCGTATGCTCATCTGCACACTTTACAAAATAACGTATGCGCTCAAATAATTCTTTTTCATCTTCATAATAAAAGCAAAAGTTTAAATCTCCGGCTTCCTTATCTTCCTCTTGATCAATGTAATAGTCTAATAAAATGTGCAGACCTTGTATATATGGAAAATACCCATTACGTATAATCTCCCCGTAACTTTCCTTATAGTCCCTTCTCGTTGCATAAGCAACTAAGCAAAAAATACCGAGTGTAGAACCCGAACAAGCAGAAAATTCATACCAGCTCATAGGTGGGATGATATCTTGATGTTCTTTATGCCAACATTGCAGGCGAGAAACTCTTTCCTCAATTGCCACATGTTTATGTATTTGCAAATCACAATAATAACGACAAAGCTCTGTCAAATAAGTTTTGATCAATGAATAATTTTCCATAGAAGCTAAAACTTTACGGCAAGTCATCACTAATGCTAACAGATAGCCACCATCCTCCTGGTCATCCCGATAACGATAATAATTCACCTTAGGTAACTGCTCATCGATTAACAATGAGTGACGCATCGCTTCATGTATTGCCGTAAAATCTTTAGGGTCCATCGATGTACTTCTATCACATAGATTATCTAAGTAATCACTAATGGTTTGATAGGCAACAATAAACGTTATGACTTGACGATAGTCATCAACGGCCAAAAGTGACATGATGGCCCCACCCTCACAATGAAAGGTTTTATCTTTTATGCTAGAAAGTGCTTGTGACTTTAATTCATCATTGGGGATTGATTCCGCCAATTTGCGCCATTTGTTTAACTCCTCATTCACAGCAGGCATCACTTTTTTATATGCATTTGTCATTAAGCTGATCGGCATTGTTGGAACATTCATTACATGGACTCCCTTTACTCTTTACTATACGATATACCCGATAGACCGCAAACTACTCATTACAAAATCCTTTGCGTAATCAAATACATCTTCCCTCTCCGGCTCATTAAAGATTTCATGATAGCATTTTGGCCATTCTTTAAAACGTTTCTCAGTAAACGGAGCTTTATTGAACCATTGTTTAACAGGAACTTTATTAACGATTTTGTCATCCCCACCTTGCATAACCAGTAAAGGAACATCTTGCACCTTTTTTATATCTTCAAATGCCAAATTGATTGTTTGGTGTAGTTCACGAAACCATCGTACAGACACTTTGGTAATATACAGTGTGTCATTTACATCCATTTCTCTTACATCAGCATTCCTTGTTGCCATATCAATAGTTAACCCCGAATTGACTCTCAATGTAGGAGCAATTTTATTTAAAGGATACGACGCAAGCTCGAGTAGCTTTGGTGGATTTTTCATAAGCCCTAAACATGGAGATGAAAGAATGACGCCCGCAAGCTTTAATCTTTCTTCTTGTAACAAGCGTATTGTTATTAAACCACCCATACTATGACCTAAAAGAAAAACAGGTAAATCAAAGGTGTAAGCAGCTTGTATCCAATCCTTTACTTCAATAAGATACTCTTGAAAAGAATCAATATGCCCTCTTCGTGATCTAGTCGTCATTCCTTGACCCGGAAGGTCACCCATAACAACGTGAAATCCTGATACTCTCCACATTTCTATTAACCAACCATACCTGCCGTGATGTTCCATTGCCCCATGAACCATCACAATCACACCTTTTGCCTCACCCTCAGCTTCCCATTTCCACATCGTCTGATCCTCCTAAAAACAATTCTGTTTCGTTCAAGTTTGTTACCCTTTATTATATCCTACCTTTTAAAAATCTTCACGATTTCTCATGATTTCTCCATGATATAATATTAAAAAAGAACAGAATGGCTAGAAAACAGTCATTCTAAATTGACTAAGGTAAAAAGGAGCTATGATAACAATGATTTATCCTTTTCATGACAAACAACCCAAAATTGCTGATGATGTATTTATTGCTGATTATACAACTATTACGGGTGATGTAGAAATTGGCGAAGAATCAAGCGTTTGGTTCAATACAGTCATCCGCGGTGATGTTGCACCCACTTATATTGGAAAAAGAGTGAATATACAAGACAATTCAGTTCTTCACCAAAGCCCTAATAACCCACTCATCCTGGAAGATGAAGTAACAATTGGACACCAAGTTATCTTACATAGTTGTAAAATAAGAAAAAAAGCATTAATTGGCATGGGTTCTATCGTCTTAGATGGAGCAGAAATTGGTGAAGGTGCATTTATCGGAGCAGGTAGTCTTGTTCCTCAAGGTAAAATCATCCCTCCAAACACTTTAGCATTTGGTCGTCCAGCAAAAGTAGTGCGTGAATTAAATGACGATGATAAAAAGGATATGGAACGGATTATACGAGAATATGCTGAGAAAGGGCAGTATTACAAAGCACAAAAAAAAGAAAGGCAATAACTTCTGATAAATTCTGCTCAATCGCCGATAATAAGTGGAAGACATTTTTTAGGTGGTGTAATTGTTGAAATTTATTATTGTATTGGCATTAATTTTGTTAGTTTATTTATTTATTAAACTGCTAAAAAATGGTGCTAAACAACTGCTTATCCTTCTTCTTATTTTAATCTTCCTTCTTCCTTCTCCGAAAGCAACAACGGAACACGCTGATGCTGCCCTTTTCCGAGAGAACAAATGGGCGGAAGGAACAAACAATGAAGAATTTATCGTAAAAATAAAACAACAAGTATTATTAGACATTCCGGTCATATCACAATTTCCAGAACTCCCTCGCGGATGTGAGGTTACAAGCCTTGCGATGTTACTCAACCACGCAGGCGTAACTGTGGATAAAATGACTTTAGCTAAAGAAATTAGGAAAAACCCTGCAACCTTTGAAAAAAAAGATGGCAAGATTTATTATGGTCACCCCAATGACGGTTTTATTGGCGATATGTACTCTTTTAACAATCGAGGTCTCGGTGTTTACCATACGCCTATTAAAGAGCTGGCAGAAAACTATTTACCAGAGAGGATTCATGATTTTACTGGTGATGACTTTTCGTCAATCAAAACACATCTCTCTAATGAGAAGCCTGTCTGGGTGATCATTAATACGAAATACAATGAACTGCCTGATGCTTATTTTCAGACATGGCACACACCAAGCGGCGTAATTGACATTACGTATAAAGAACATTCCGTTTTAGTGACTGGATACGATGAACAATATATATACTTTAATGACCCCTTCTCTAATATAAAAAATAAGAAAGCACCTATCAAAGAGTTCCAGGCCGGTTGGGAACAAATGGGCAGGCAGGCAATTACTTATTTAAATTAGTAAAGTACAGTTAAGACATTTAGAATTTTTTTACTTTAACAACAAGAAAACCCGAACTCAGTTCGGGTTTTCATTCTTTTTCACAGTTGTTGACTTAAAGGTGTGCTGTTGTTGCTGAAATAAATTGCTTTTCAAAATCATATTTCTTTTCAATAAACACATCATGCCACACAATAAACATAAGTACCGTCCAGATTTTCCTACTATAATCTGCTTTTCCTTGTGCATGCATTTCAAGTAAGTTTACTACATACTCTTTATTAATTAAATAATCTGTATGACTTTCTTTAATTAACGTTTTCGCCCAATCATACATCTCATCTTTTAACCAATGACGGATAGGGACCGGGAAGCCTAACTTTTTACGATTCAACACATGTTCCGGCACAATACCTTCCGCTGCCTTACGAAGGATATATTTCGTTGTTTGATGAGACGTTTTTAAATGAGTTGGGATGGTTGAAGCCACATTAAAGACCTCTTTATCAAGGAATGGTACCCTCAATTCTAATGAATGTGCCATCGTCATTTTATCTGCTTTTAAAAGAATATCTCCGCGCATCCAAGTATGAATATCAATATACTGCATTTGATTAACCGCATCATAGGCTGCACTTTCAGCATATAATGGACGGGTAATATCTTTAAAATCATTCTTCTCATTATAAACCTGCAATAATTCTCTTTTTTCATGTTCTAAGAACATTTTCGCATTGCCAATGTAGCGTTCTTCCATTGGCGTCGTTCCTCGTTCAATAAAGCTCTTACCCCTCATCCCCTCTGGCATGATTCGAGAAAGGGTACGCAATAACTTTCTTCCTGCCGAAGGCATTTTACTAAAAATTTCCAAATCCTGTGGTTCACGATATATATTATATCCACCAAACAATTCATCAGCACCTTCGCCTGATAATACCACCGTTACATGTTTTCTTGCTTCCCTTGCGACAAAGTAAAGTGGAACGCAAGCAGGGTCCGCTAATGGATCATCCGTGTGCCACATAATTTTTGGAACTTCTTGCATATATTCTTCTGGAGAGATGATATAGCTTATATTTTCAACACCTAGTTTTTCAGCTGTTTCTTTAGCCACATCCACTTCACTAAAACCATCTCTTTCAAAACCTACTGAAAACGTTTTAATATTAGGGTGAAACTGTTTTGCTATTGATGCAATAATAGAAGAATCAATCCCGCCGGATAAAAACGAACCTACGGGTACATCACTGCGCATATGCATTTTAACTGAGTCAGTTAAAACATCTTGAATCTCTTTAATAAACTGAGATTCTTCTTTTTGTACAGGTTGGAAATGTGCTTTCCAATAACGCTGGATATGCATAGATCCACCGATTTTCTTCTTGAAATAATGACCTGGCTCAAGTTTCTTTATACCCACCGACATTGTCATCGGTTCAGGTACAAATTGATAAGTCATATAATACTGCAAAGCATCATAATTAATGACATCGTTTTTTAATGCCAACAGGATACTTTTCTTTTCAGAGGCAAAATAAGTGGTTTCACCATCTTCAAAATAATAGAATGGTTTGATTCCAAAAGGATCTCTCGCTCCAAAAACTTCTTGCTTTTCTTTATCCCAAATAACGAAGGAAAACATACCTCTCAGCTTTTCTGCCGCCTTCTCCTTGTAATAACTGTACAAAGCAATAATCACTTCAGTATCCGAATTAGTTTCAAAAGTTAGTCCTTTATTGATTAATTCCTCACGTAGTTCAACATAGTTATAAACTTCTCCATTAAAAATAATCCAGTATTTACCATTGTCATAAGTCAGTGGTTGATGACCACTTTCAATGTCTATAATACTTAATCGACGGAAGCCAAATTGGATATGGTCTGCACGATAATATCCTGAATCATCTGGTCCACGATGAGTAATAATGTTATTCATATTCTCAAATTGCTTATCTGCTTCTTGTACTTTTTGTGCTTGATCATGTATACAACCAATAAAACCACACATTATGTACGTCACCTACTTTTTATTTCATCTAGTTTGTATTTTTTCCCATACCTTGTATAGACGATAAGTTATTTTAAAAAGTTTCACCTTTCGAAAAAAAAATGGAATGATTTATGCTAGGCAGTATGTTCATGTTTACTTCTTCATATACTTAAGGATGTTTATTCTTTACCCTCAATTTAAGACGAAAAGATGACAATTATTTTAATTTTATATGAAATCGTTTCCTTAAGGGTTTTTGTCCATTATTAGGGGGCTTAAAATATTATATTTATTTGCTACTGTAATATCTAAAAAAACGACTTTTACTCTTCTATCTTTGGCTATTCCACTTCTTGAAGTACGAGCTAATCGCTTTGGCTCAATTGTACGTTTATTAAAATTTAACGATAGCCCCTTTTCCACATAAAAAAACTGTAGAAAACTCATTAAAGGAGTTTTCTACAGCCATAATTTTCTAATTTATTTTAAAGCTTCCTTACGCAATTCTTCCGCTTTATCTGTGCGCTCCCAAGGTAAATCAATATCTGTACGACCAAAATGTCCATAAGCGGCTGTTTGCTTGTAAATCGGACGGCGTAAATCAAGCATTTTGATAATGCCAGCAGGACGGAGGTCAAAATTGTTTCTAACAACTTTAACTAAAACATCCTCAGATACTACTCCAGTTCCAAATGTATCAATACTGATGGATACCGGCTGAGCAACACCAATTGCATATGCTAATTGTACTTCCGCTTTGTCAGCTAGTCCAGCAGCAACGATATTCTTTGCTACATAGCGAGCTGCGTAAGCAGCTGAACGGTCAACTTTCGTTGCATCCTTACCAGAGAATGCACCACCACCGTGACGTGCATAACCGCCGTATGTGTCAACGATAATTTTTCTACCAGTTAAGCCAGCATCACCTTGAGGTCCACCAATAACGAAGCGACCTGTTGGGTTGATGAAGTATTTTGTGTTTTCATCAATTAATTCAGTAGGAACAACTGGGTTAATTACATGCTCTTTTAAATTGCGTTGAATTTGCTCTAAACTAATTTCTGGATGGTGCTGCGTAGAGATAACAATTGTATCAATACGTACAGGTTTGTTGTTTTCATCATATTCTACTGTTACTTGTGTTTTACCATCTGGGCGAAGGTAAGGTAAGATTTCCTCTTTTCTTACTTCAGCTAAACGGCGAGAAAGTTTATGAGCTAATGAAATAGGTAATGGCATAAGCTCTTTTGTTTCATTACATGCAAAGCCAAACATTAAACCTTGATCTCCAGCACCAATGGCTTCAATTTCTGCATCAGTCATCTGTCCTTCACGCGCTTCTAATGCTTGGTCTACACCCATAGCAATATCAGCTGACTGTTCATCAATAGAAGTTAATACAGCACATGTTTCAGAGTCAAAGCCATATTTTGCACGTGTATAACCAATTTCCTTAATGGTTTCACGAACGATTTTTGGAATATCTACATATGTGGATGTAGTGATTTCTCCTGCAACCAATACAAGACCTGTAGTAACAGACGTTTCCGCAGCAACCCTCGCATTTGGGTCCTGTGATAAAATAGCATCTAATATTGCATCAGATATTTGGTCACTGATCTTATCCGGATGACCTTCAGTTACTGATTCAGAAGTAAACAATCTACGTTTTGTTGACATCTGACTTCCTCCTTATTTATCGAATCAATAAGACTTTATTATAGTCTTTATTTTTGATACGGAACTCATTCCCTTATTTGAATCTTCATTATTTATGGGCCAATGTTTATCTCATACCCTTAATAACCTATGCGCTAACTTGGAATATTGAGAATAAAATGGTTGGTCTTTTTCCCATACATAAATAGTACATTCCAAAAGCCGCTCCTCGTATTCGCCAACATCATGTTAAAAAGCATGAAAAAAAACCTCTTCTCTGATTTAGTGAAAAGGTTGAAGCAAAATGATTCGCGCCTTTCACTCTTATCGTTCAAGGATAGTGAGTAATAAATCCTTGCATCAGGTTAGCACCTTTGCTCATGAAAATGTAGTTGGCAGGTTGCTGGGTTTCATAGGGCCTGTCCCTCCACCAGCTCGGGATAAGAGAGTATCCGTTCAAGGATTCATCATAACTTACACATGGAATATAGTCAAATGTTTTTCATTAACAATTCAATGTAAAAATTGTCATATCCGACTCTATAAACTTTAGTTTTGATAACGGATAATTTTAGTTAAGATCATACCGTTCTTTTTCCTTAATATATATAAAAATTACATTAAATTTGCTGATTATCCTTTTTAAATTTGCAAAAGCTATTTATAATGAATACTGCCTGTATTTGTGACAATTTCATTAATTATATAAAAATGATTTATATAGTATAGACTGAATGAATAAATGTGTTATACTATTTTTGAAGAAATAATCACAAATAGCGACTGAGATGCATATCTCTTAAATAATATTATATAAAGGAAGGTATTCATCAGATGAATTCTGTATCGATAACTGAGTTAAATGATTTACTAAAAGGCGAAAACATCCAAGTTCAATTATCTGTGCCGCAACTAGTTGAAAAAGTATTAAACAGAAACGAAGGTGTTCTTACATCTACTGGTGCAATTCGCGCGACAACAGGTAAGTATACAGGTCGTTCACCTAAAGACAAATATACTGTTGAAGAAGCAAGCTCTAAAGATAAAATTGACTGGGGAAGTGTGAACCAACCAATTTCTGAAGCAGTCTTCAATAACTTATACAACAAGGTGATTGCTTTCTTAAAAGAGAAAGAAGAAGTTTTCGTATTCAAAGGATTTGCTGGTGCGGATAAAAAACACCGTATGCCAATCCAAGTAATTAATGAATATGCTTGGCATAACCTTTTTGCACACCAATTGTTTATTCGTCCTACAGAAGAAGATTTATTAGATCACGAATCTGAATTTACAGTTATTTCAGCACCTAATTTCAAAGCAGACCCAGCAGTTGACGGTACAGCTTCAGAAACTTTTATCATCGTTTCATTCGAACGCCGTATTGTACTTATTGGTGGTACTGAGTATGCTGGTGAGATGAAAAAATCTATTTTCTCTGTTATGAACTACATGCTTCCTGAAAATGGAATTCTCCCTATGCACTGTTCAGCCAATGTTGGCCGCGAAGGTGATGTTGCTTTATTCTTTGGCCTTTCCGGAACTGGTAAAACAACATTATCAGCTGATCCCAACCGTCGTTTAATCGGTGATGATGAGCATGGCTGGTCTCCAAATGGAGTATTCAACATTGAAGGTGGCTGCTATGCGAAGTGTATCGACCTTACACGTGAAAAAGAACCACAAATTTTCGATGCCATCCGTTTTGGCGCTGTACTTGAGAATGTTGTATTAGACAAAGAAACACGCGTAGCAGATTATGCGGACAATACGCTAACGGAAAACACGCGTGCGGCTTACCAATTACAAGCAATTGACAATATTGTTGACCCGAGTATTGCAGGTCACCCGAATACTATTATCTTCTTAACAGCTGATGCTTCTGGTGTATTACCTCCAATCTCTAAATTGAATAAAGAACAAGCAATGTATCACTTCCTAAGTGGATACACTTCTAAGCTGGCTGGTACTGAGCGTGGTATTACTTCACCACAAGCGACTTTCTCCACTTGTTTTGGATCACCATTCTTACCATTACCAGCTCAACAGTATGCAGAAATGCTTGGTAAAAAAATTGACGAGCATAACGCGAAAGTATTCCTAGTAAACACTGGTTGGACTGGTGGAGAATATGGTGTAGGAAGCCGTATGAAGCTTGCTTATACACGAGCAATGGTTGAAGCTGCTCTAGAAGGCGAACTAAATTCTGTTGAGACAGTAACTGACCAAGTATTCGGTTTAGAAATTCCTCAACATGTAACTGGTGTTCCAGATGAAGTACTATTGCCTAACAAAACTTGGCCAGACCAAGATGCATATAATGTAAAAGCAAAAGAACTTGCTAATGAATTCCGTGAAAACTTCAAGAAATTCGGTAATATCTCTAGTGAAATCGCTGAAAAAGGCGGTCCTATCGCTTAATTAAAAAAACCTTCGAGCATCCGACTCGAAGGTTTTTTGTTTCAATAATTTCACTTCACTCATCACTCACTGTTTATTTTTGAGGGTCAAAATACCGGTTCAACCGGCTTCGATTTCTAATAAGTGCGATTAACTTAAGTCAATCGATTAGCTAATCTCACCAAGTTGCAATCGACGGCTTGTTTCATATAGCCACCACTCACTATCTTTCCTATGTATCCAATATTCGCCCTTTATGAGTCTACAAATTAGCTGCTAACTTAAGAAACGATGATCTTTTGTTGATGGACACCGATTAATAAATACTTATATTCATGCAAAGTTTCAATAGACATTTGTATACAAAATAAGCCCAACACTGCAAAAGCAGTCGGGCCAATTTTTAATTTGTAGTTTTTAGCGAAATCAGTTGATAAAAGATTTTCGTACAATCATTTTCCATTTCTAACTTTTGGATGCTTCCCATTCCACTGATTTCACCGTCTCTTGTTTTCTTTACTTCAAGTGGAATATTTAGTGGGTAGAGGCGGTATCCTTCTTTTGTTAATGTAAAAAGGTTTTCATTTAGCCTCTCTTCTCTTCCTTTCGTAACGATCATTGTATTTAATTCTAAAGGCATACCCATAATTGTTTTGCTCCTTGTTCATCGAGTTTTATATTACTATTGTATCTTACAATCTCTATACAATAAAGCTTATTGTTCTTTCATCCACCGCCCAAGATCACGGACAATTTGTCTATTAATAGCTGGCGGAAAATAATGCGTATATTCTTTGAAATACCATGTATCTACAGGTTTACCTAACTCTTTTAATCGCTTCTCTAAGCGGAAGGCATGCTCGACAGAAACATTATGATCTAAGACACCATGAATAATTAATACATTTGCTTGCAGTTGATTAAGTTCATATAATGGTGTGCGATATTCATATCTTTCTGGGTATTTATGAGGCGTTCCACCGATGACTCGTTTCATCATTTTACGCAAGTCCACTCTTTCTTCATATGTGAGGAACATATCGCTAACACCACCCCACGTAACAACTGAAGCCGCTTTAGGCATATGTAAGGCTGTTAATAACGCCATTACACCTCCTCTAGAAAACCCAAAGACATGTACCCTTTTAACCCGAGGGTGTTCTGCTAAAAGTTGAAAAGCTGAAAAAGCGTCATAACGATCATCACCTGCAAAATCTTCATTTCCCTCCCCTCCTTGATTGCCCTGATAAAAAGGCGCAAATACAATGAAACCTTGGAGGGCAAACTGTACAATCCGACTAGGGCGCACTTTACCGACGTTCTTAATCCCACCTCTTAAATATAGAAAACCTTCTGATACGTTTTTATTTTCTGGTTCAGCTAATAGACCTTTGATTTTTAGATCATTAGATAAGTATGTAATGATTGATAATTTCACTTGAGGATGCGGAGATGGAAACCGCCATTTATCGATTATCAATGCTTTTCCCTCCTTTACATATAGTAAAAATTTCACATGGGCAATCACACAAATTTGTCACCCTCATAAGATAGTTTAGATGCAAAAATCTAAGAAACATTGAATGAGGAGGTTCTCAAATGAAAAAATGGCTTAAATGGAGCTTCATGCTTCTCTGTATTTCTGTTCTACTCATTCCTCTTGCAGCTTGTGGAAAAGAGGATGTGACAAAAATACGTATCGGTGAGGTCACAAGATCTCTTTTTTATGCTCCCCAATATGTTGCAATTGAAAAAGGTTTTTTTAAAGAGGAAGGTTTGGATGTTACGTTAACCACCACTGCCGGCGGCGATAAAACGATGACTGCGCTATTATCCGATAGTATTGATATTGCTCTTGTTGGCTCTGAAACATCCATTTATGTTCAGGCGCAAGGAGCAAATGATCCTGTCATAAATTTTGCCCAACTGACGCAAACAGATGGCACCTTCCTTGTTGCAAGGGAAGATATCCAAGATTTCACTTGGGATATGGTAAAGAAGAGTACCTTCCTCGGGCAAAGAAAAGGTGGCATGCCGCAAATGGCTGGTGAGTATACGTTAAAAAAACATGATATTGATCCACATGCTGACTTAGAGCTAATTCAAAATATTGATTTTGCCAATATCGCTCCTGCCTTTTCATCTGGTACTGGTGAGTTTGTACAATTATTCGAACCGACTGCGAGTGTGTTTGAAAAAGAAGGCATTGGACATATCGTCGCTTCCTTCGGTGAAGAATCTGGCCATCTTCCTTATACAGCATATATGACAAAGGATAGCTTCATCAATGAAAACGAAGAAACAGTAGAGAAATTTACACGTGCCATCTATAAAGCGCAACAATGGGTAGATGGACATTCAGCAGAAGAAACAGCTAAAATCATTACAAAATACTTTGATAATACAGATTTAGAAATTTTAACCATGTCAATTGATCGTTATAAAAGTCAAGGGTCCTTTGCGACCGATCCTATTTTAGAAAAAGAAGAATGGGAGAACTTGCAAAATATTATGGATGAAGCAGGTGAACTGCCTGCTCGAGTGGATTATGAAACTCTTGTCAACACATCCATTGCTGAGAAAGTGATTAAAGAATAGTACTATGTGGAGCGGATAGAATGATTCTGTTCGCTCAACCATCCAGAAAAAAAAAGAGGAGACTGCAAGATGACATTCTTAAAAGTGCAAGATATTCATCATACTTACTTTACGAAATCAAATGCAGTGACGGCTCTCTCTAATATCTCACTTCAAGTGAATGAAGGAGAATTCATTTCATTTTTAGGACCGAGCGGATGTGGCAAAACAACCTTGTTATCTATCATTGCTGGTCTTTTCCAACCAACGGAGGGCCGTGTAGAATTAGAAGGAAAACAAGTAGCTACATTGAAAAGTGAAATTGGATATATGTTGCAACAAGATTATCTATTCCCTTGGAAAACCATTGAGGAAAATATTCTTTTGGGTCTAAAGATCAATCATCACTTAGATGAAGAAAGAAAAGCTTATGCAAAAGATTTATTATTACAAATGGGCTTATCAGATGTCGAGTCATTGTATCCAAAACAATTATCAGGCGGCATGCGACAAAGGGTAGCACTTGTAAGGACGCTGGCAACCGAACCTAAACTTCTCATGTTAGATGAACCATTTTCCGCTCTCGATTATCAAACAAAATTGCATTTAGAAAATCTTGTATCTGACACATTAAAATCATTTGGAAAAACAGCTATTCTTGTGACACATGATATCGGCGAAGCAATTGCGATGAGCGATCGCATCTATTTATTCGCACCAAGCCCTGGTAAGATTCATAAAGTATTTGAAATACCTGAAGAATTAAGAGAATGCTCTCCATTCGATACAAGAAACCACCCAATGAATGCAGAAATTTTTCAAACGATTTGGAAGGAGATGGAGTCCCTTGGATCACAAGAGTCACACAAAAGCACTCCATAATGCGTATATCCGCTCCCTTAAGAAAGAAAAGTATTGGGTACGATTTTATCAACTCGTTATTTTTCTTATTTTCTTCTCAGGCTGGGAGATTGCCAGTAGAAACAAGTGGATTGATCCTCTCATTTTCAGTTCACCTTCAAAAGTATGGGAGCTCTTTTTAATTAAAGTTCAAGATGGTACGCTGTTTTTTGATTTAGGTTTTACTTTATCAGAAACCATACTCGGTTTTATTTTAGGGACATTATTGGGAACGATATTGGCGGCGATTCTATGGTGGTCACCGTTTCTCTCTAAGATTCTAGATCCTTATCTCGTCATTTTAAACAGTATGCCGAAAGTGGCTTTAGGACCGATTTTAATTGTCGCTCTTGGACCTAGCTTCACGTCGATTGTAGCAATGGGAACGATTATTTCCGTTATTATCACAACCATCGTCGTTTATACATCTTTTAGAGAGGTAGATCCAAATTATATAAAAGTGCTTCAAACCTTTGGTGGAACCCGCTTCCAAATATTTAAGGAAGCCATTCTTCCGTCATCCTTTCCTGTAATTATTTCCACACTTAAAGTCAATGTCGGCTTATCTTGGGTCGGGGTGATCGTCGGGGAGTTTCTCGTCGCCTCTAAAGGATTAGGTTATATGATTATTTACGGATTCCAAGTATTTAACTTTACTTTAGTTATGCTCTCTCTGCTTGTCATAGCTGTATTAGCTACCATTATGTATCAAGCAGTAGAATTTTTAGAGAAGAAATTAATAAAAAACAACTAAGGGCTTGCATGAGCGTGCAGCCCTTTATTTCAAGCGATTTTGTAGATAAGCTACACTTCTCTCTACTACACGATCTTTCATTATAAAACTATAATTGGGTTGATGAATCTCCCTCATGAGCTGATTAATCGCTACCCATTTTGGACCATCCGTTTCGAAATAATGGTCTACTTTTTGTAAATAATCAACCTCTGCAAACATGATAGCCTTTATAAAGGAACGATGTTTTTCCATTACTTGATATGTACCAATATGTTCAATAGAAGACAAGACTGCTCCGGTTTCTTCCTTTACTTCTCTCTTTGCAGCTGTATATATATCTTCTCCTTCCTCAGCCTTTCCACCGGGAAACTCCCACCCTCTTTCTTTATGGTTCGTTAATAACCAGTCATCGCCTTTTTTACATAACACCAACACATGACGCGGCTCCATTTCAAATCCTTCTTCATTAAATGAGAGTGCTACACGATTCCCGTTTTGATCGATAAAATATTCCATTTAATCCTCTCACTTTACATATACTTATTGGTATATTTTACTTGGAAAGAAACGTAACGTACAGGAAAAGGTGAAAACACCGTCAATATTTATAACGGTGTTTAGAGCACAGTTTTATTGTTGTTCAGGGGGAAGAATCCCCATATTGACAATATGATTTTTAGCTTCTTCATCGCCTAATCGATAAATGGCGCTATATATTTGCGTCAAACCATCATCATACTTATCATTTTGCCTGTCGAAATGATACTGTAAATAAGGAACATGAGCCCGGAAAAAACCTTCCCATTCTGTTGAGTAATTTTGATCAAACAACTCTCTCAATTCGATAATTTCATCATCAGTTGCCTCTATTTTAAAATTCCATGATGAGGAAGTAGAACTTTGTGAGATTTCACCATCATTCACCGTAATATAATAAGTTTTCTTCTGATCCACACTTTCAGCCCCTTTCTTCTTATTATTTGTTTCCCTCATTATGAATGAATTTATACGAAAAATGAGCAAAACCATGAACTTAACATATACTAAACGTAAAATAAGATGAAAATGGGCAGGTGCAAATAATGAAAATTATTGATGAACTGTACGACTATTATCGTAACAAGCTTACAGGGGACGAAGAAGATATTGATATGCTTACCTTTGCTTTCTTAGAGGAAATGTCCCGAGAAGATATCCTTACATTAATTGAAGAACTGGATAACCAAGAACTATATAATTTAATGGGGCTTTATGTTATTGAATCCCTTAAAGGAAAATTTGCAGAAAGTGATTTTACAAAGCCTCAAAATTATCATTGAGTCTACATAGGCTTCTGATAAAAAAGTGGCATGTTACAGAAAGTGGTGGATTGGGGAAATAAGGATAAACTTGGTGGCATGTTTAAAAGTGAAGCTGAATATTCACCCATTTAACTTGCTATATTTTCCAAATTAATTAGTGGCATGTTAGAAGCATCTTGGTCTTCTCTCACTTGATATTGATTCAAATAAATGATGGAATTACGACTCATCTGGATGGGGATGCAGAGTTGAGTCGGGCAGATGATGGAATCGCTACTCATCTGGACGGCGAAACAAAGTTTAGTCGGGCAGATGATGGAATCGCTACTCATCTCGACGGAGATCCACAGATTAGTCGGGCATTTGCCCGAATCCCTACTCATCTCGACGAAAATCTACAGTTTAGTCTGGCATTTCAACGAATCGCTACTTATCTCGACGGTGAAACAAAGATTAGTCGGGCAACTACTCATATCCCTACTCATCTCGACGGAAAAACAAAGTTTAGTCGGGCAACTACTCATATCCCTACTCATCTCGACAGAAATCCACAGTTTAGTCGGATCAATGCTGGAGTTCTCGGTTCTTTACACTTTCTTGTGTTCGTATTCCAGTTTAACAACTATTCTCGGCTCTTTTCAGCCCACTAAAGTTCGCAATTTCAGATTTCCTTTTCATTCGGCTCTTTTCATATTCCACATTCTTTCATATCGTCTCTCCCTGCACGTTTTATATTTCCCAAAATTAAAAAAGACCTCTTAAAAGAGATCTTTTTCCGCTTATCCTAAAAATGCTTTAAGCATCCAGTTATGTTTTTTCACACTCTGTTTAACTGCAATCAGCATATCACCAGTGGCTTCATCTTTCGCTTCATCAGCTAGTTCAATACCTTCTTGTAGTTCATCTAACATTTTATCGAAGTCACTCCATACAGATTGTACCATGTCTCTTGCGTCTTCTTTACCTGTTGCTTCTTCAATAGAAGCCGTATCCAAGCAATCCTTCATTGTTGCTACAGGATTTCCACCTAAAGCAAGTATTCTTTCCGCTAATTCGTCAATATGGTCATTAGCTTCGTTATATAGTTCTTCAAATTTTTCATGTAATACGAAGAAGTTGCTTCCTTTAACATACCAATGGTAGTTATGTAACTTCACATACATTACAGTCCAGTTTGCTACTTGTTTGTTTACTGATTGGATTAATTTTTCGCTCATATTTATCAACCTCCACTTATAAGATACCCGCTTATCCAATTTTCAAACACATAACTATCGGATAAGGAAAGATATTTTAGTTCAGATTAAAAGAGAGAAATGGTAAAATAGCTTTTGTAAAGGGGGAGACTATTTATGACTTATATTATTGTCATTATGATATCAATTATTATTGTCTTTACAATCCTTATTTTAAGTGTAATGACAACATCCAAAGCTTACACATTCAAACATACCGTAGATCCTCTACCGAAACCTCTTTCAGAAGAGGATAAGGCACCCAATCAAGAGGACAAGGATATAAAGTAACACTAATACTTTTTGAGAGGAATCTGCACTTCTATGGATATTTACTCCATATTTATTGGACTCATTTACCTTTTAAATATGATTCTTGCCATTGTCGTTATTTTTCTTGAACGAAAAGACGCCGCATCCACATGGGCGTGGTTACTAGTTTTGTTCTTTATCCCGCTACTCGGGTTTGCCATTTACTTATTATTCGGACAAAACTTCTCCAAAAAGAAGAAAATGTTTCAATGGGAAGATCGTAAGAAAATAGGCATTGATGAAATGCTCAAAATGCAAATATCAGCGCTTCATAATCGCAGTTTGCCTGCAGAGAATGAGCAAGTTCAAAATCATTATGACCTCATTCATATGCAATTAGTAAATAATGATGCTGTACTTACGCAAGATAATGCTATACAAATGTATACAGATGGCAAAGACAAGTTCGATGCCCTATTTAAAGATATAGAAGGCGCTACTGACCATATCCATCTGCAATACTATATCTTAAGAAGGGATGCATTAAGCAAAAGGCTAATCACACTTCTGAATAAAAAAGCCCGTGAAGGTGTGAAGGTCCGCATTTTATATGATGATTTAGGATCAAGAAGTTTAACCAAACGGTTTTTTAAGAGCTTACGTGAGGCTGGTGGAGAGGTTGAGGCGTTCTTTCCTTCTAAATTCCACTTTATTAATTTACGGTTAAATTATCGTAATCATCGCAAGCTAGTAATTATTGATGGCAAAATTGGCTATGTTGGTGGCTTTAATGTTGGAGATGAATACTTAGGTTTAAATAAGAAATTCGGTTATTGGCGAGATACACATTTAAGGATAGAAGGAAGCGCAGTTTATGCGATACAAACACGCTTTATACTTGACTGGAATCAAGCTTCACATCGTCATGATATTCACTATTTACCGGAGTATTATCCCCCTATCACTACAAAGGGACGTATCCCTATGCAAATTGTAGCAAGTGGACCAGATAACGAACTCGAACAAATCAAACTTGGTTATATAAAAATGATTATGTCCGCAAAAGAAACCATCCTTATTCAAACTCCTTATTTTATACCTGATGCTAGTGTTGTTGATGCGCTTAGGATAGCTGTTTTGTCAGGTGTGAATGTAAAAATTATGATTCCTAACAAACCTGACCATATGTTTGTTTATTGGGCTACCTATTCGTACATTGGCGAATTATTAAAACTTGGAGCAAAAGTGCTAATTTATGATAATGGTTTTATTCATGCGAAAACAATCGTAATTGATGATGAAATTGCATCTGTTGGGACAGCCAACATCGATGTTCGAAGCTTTAGGCTCAACTTTGAGGTCAATGCCTTTATTTATGACCGCAAGATAGCTGAGGAAGTAGCAGCTAGCTTCTATAATGATGTAAGAGTATCACGTAACCTTACATTAGATGATTACAATAACCGTTCCTTTTATATTAAGTTCAAGGAATCTATATCGCGCCTACTATCACCGATTCTGTGAGTCGGTGGTTTTTTGTATAGATTTATGGTGATCTATAACATAAAATAGGAATATATGGATAAAAAAGGAGTCTTGTTGATGAAGATAAAGTTTTGTACTATTTTCCTCATTACCTTTGCCATCGAAACAGGTATCACTTATTTTCTCTCTTCTCAGTTTTCTGTGCGCTTTATTGAAGTCATATTCTTTACGGGCATTGTATTTCTTATCACAAGCATTTACTTTTCTGGAGGGCTCCCTTACATCAAGGAGCAACAAGATGCTAAAACTCGTGCAGAAACGGGCTTTACACCATTTGTAGAACCACCAACTATATTTAGACGAGGACCATTCTTTTTCGCTTCCCTCACTTTTTTTCTTATCGGACTTATATTTTTCATCTTGCTGTTAACTGAAATTATTCCTCCAGTATCTCTATAAAATATAGATTAATTTTCAATAGAAAAAATGAGTTTTTTCATAGAATTTTTTTAAGAATAAGCTATGTTAAATAACTCTATTGATATCTGAATAAAAAGAACTCTTGTTCTATAATGAACGTAAAATAAGACGAGAGCGAGTTGTTTAGAATGGCATTGAAGGACATCATGCTAGAAATCCAAAAGTTTAGTACAGCAGACCAATACCGCCGGAAAGAGTTCATTGTTACATCCTTAGCTTCCTATACCGCTAGTGAGACTAAATATAAAGAGGTTTCAGAGCGGAAGCATAAAGACGGATTCACTTGTTCTCATTGCGATTCCAATAACGCATTTCGGTTCGGAAAATACAACGTGAAAATGGGTACTCGCACAATTGTACGCCAACGATACCGCTGCAAGGTTGTGCTAAGATATTTACTAACCTAACGAATACTCCTCTTCACGGTACTCACCATCCTCACAAATGGTTGGAGTTCGTTCAGTGTATGATAGAGGATTACTCACTTCGGAAATCGTCAGAACTCTTAGGGGTTCACTATGTAACTTTGTTCTATAGACACAAGCTCCTTTCAGCTATTAAACAAATGATTTTGACAGATTTGAAAGTATCGTGGAGATGGATGAGACTTATTTTCTGTACTCAGAAAAAGGGAAACGCAAAATTGATGGTCGAAATGCACGTAAACGAGGTGGTTCGTCTTCACAACGAGATATTAGTAAAGAACAAGTTTGTGTATTGGTTGCAAGAGCACGTCAGAAGGCAACGTATTCGAAGGTCGTTGGTCAGGGTCGAATTGTAAAACCCCGACTGGAAGAGGCAATTGGCACTATACTGTCTCCTGCAAATGTTCTATGTACCTATGCTTGGCGGGTATTTATGACTTACGCAAAAGAAAAAGACGTTTGAGCACTATAGGTTTAAATCTGATGGAAAAGAACGTGTCCGAGGCGTTTATCATATCGAAAATGTGAATAGTTATCATAGTCGTTTGAAGGGCTGGATAAATCGGTTTAATGGCGTGGCAACGCAATAACTCGACCATTATTGGAGTTGGTTTCAATTTCTAGACCAAATTAAACATCGAAATGACGACACGACGGTTAGCAAGATAATTGTTGAAAGTTGTCTGTTTTTAACGGATGCTGCCTATGATAAAATTAGTTTATCAGAATTTTCCAAATGGGTAACGAAGCGTATTTAGTTATAGGACATATTAATTAAACAAAGAGGTGGAGGGATTATATGATTTTACATACAAATATTACAGGTGAAGGTGAACCCTTAGTTCTCATTCACTCTGGAGGAATGACTGGCTTGACCGAGTATCAGGAACAAAGTGAATACTTTTCAGCTAGGAACTTTAAAGTAATTAGACCTGATTTAAGAGGACACGGAAAGTCTGTTGGAGAAATCGATAATTACTTTAATCGTTGTGTCAAAGATTTAAATGATACCTTGGAATTTCTGAATATTGAACAATGTCATATTGCAGGAGTTTCAATAGGTGGAATCGCTGCTTTGCTTTTTGCTAAAGTATATCCTAATAAGGTTAAGTCTCTCAGCTTTTCTGGGATATTTCCAGTAGAGCCTGATAACTGGACAGAACTTTCAAGAGAAGAAGCTGCATCCTATGAACAATTGTTTAATAACGAAGAAGCCGTAGCATTCTTAAACGAAATTCACGGAGAAAGTGATTGGAAATTGTTACTTCAATCTTTCAATGATGAAGATTTCTACCCCTTTGATAAAACAGGTGATGTATCTGATATCAAAATCCCAACATTATGTATTGTTGGCGAAAAGCAAGAAATAGAAGTTTCCGCCGCTATAACCTACAAGCAATTAAATTATAATATTAATATATCTGTTATTCCTTTTTCTGGTCACTTGGTACATAGGGAACAACCAGATTTATATACTAAAACTTTACATACATTTCTTAACAAGATTATCAGTCTGTAAAAGTAATATAATTTACATTCTGGTTAGAAAGTTGATGAGTTATTTAATCTTCTTGAACTTATACGGAATAAGGGAACTCCTAGCGAATATAGAGTTCCCTTGTATATTTTATAATATCAACATTATCATTTAACATAGCTTAAGAATAAAAATAAGAGTTGAAAAGGAAATGACCTGTAAGAACTGAAGTGGATATTCATTTATACGAGCGACAGATTTAATTCCTCTTCGTCTTTTAGATTTAAAATGGCTCTTGGTTCAGAGAAGGTTTATACTTTCTGTTTGCGTGGGTGAAGTAACAAATCACTTCAGTAAAAATAAAAAACCTTCCATCAAATATGATGGAAGGAGAACCACTTAAGCAAATACTTGCTTTAATTCTTCTTTTGATTGAGAAAGCCAATATTTCATTAACTTCTTTGCACCTTCTAGGTCGTGTAGCTTCGCTTGACCACATTGTTTTTCATTTGCTGCTGGTATTTCTACAATTTCAACAGCATCTTTCATTGTTGCATCTAAAAGGTCGATAATTTCTTCTACTGTTGGCTCACCACTTACAACTAAATAATAGCCTGTTTGACAACCCATTGGCGAAATATCAATAATATCAAAATGATCATATTTCTCTGCGTGTGTTCTAATGTTAAACGCAAGTAAATGTTCAAGTGTGTGAATAGAATCTGGCTTCATAGCCGCTTTGTTTGGCTGACAGAAACGAATGTCATATTTGTTGATCTTTCCGTCTGTTCCTACTTTATGCACGCCACAATGTCTCACATATGGAGCCTTGACAGCGTTATGGTCTAATTCAAAACTTTCAACTGATGGCATAAAATACACTCCTTTATCATCATTGCCTTTATTATACTATAAAATCCGACTAATTTCATCAACTTTAAATATATAGTCAATGATTTGGACTTTTCACCCTATTATATGATATCTTGGTGCTAAAAGAGCAACTTTTTTCAAAGGAAGGTCCATATGTTACAAAAAATCATGCTTGGATTTTTTAAATTCTATCAAGTAGCCATTTCACCCATCAAGCCACCTACTTGTCGTTTTTACCCTACTTGTTCCAATTACGGATTAGAGGCAGTTAAACGATTTGGTGCAATAAAGGGCGGATATTTAACTATTAAAAGAATCTTAAAATGTCACCCATTCCATCCTGGTGGGGTTGATTTCGTGCCAGAAGAATGGCCAACTCGCAAACAAAGCAAATAACTTATTTCTTCTCATATCCATCCACGACTAAGTCCAGTTTGCCCGTACTAGGATCGATGACAAGACCATGTACTGGTACTGCTGGAATCAGCGGGTGGTTCTTAATCATATCTACACTATGTGCGACACTGTCCTCTACTTTATTAAAGCCTTCTAACCAGCTCTCAATATCAATACCGGAATAATTCAAAGTAGAAATTGTTTCTTCTGAAATGCCTCTTTCCTTCATATTTTCAATCATTGCATTGGCATTCATGCCACTCATCCCACAATCATGGTGACCGATAACTAATACCTCGTCTGCTTTTAATTGATACAGCGCAACGAGAATACTTCTCATAATACTGCCAAATGGATGACTCACAAGTGCCCCTGCTGTTTTGACGATTTTTATATCACCATTTTTTACATTTAATGCTTTCGGTAATAGTTCCACCAATCTTGTATCCATACATGTTAAAATAACCATTCGTTTGTTTGGATATTTCGTTGTGGCATATTCACGATATTGCTCTGTTTCCACAAACTCCTTATTAAATGCTAATACCTCTTGTAAAAGACTCATTATTTTCATCTCCACTACGTATATTGTTAAATATGTGTTAAATCGCTTGCTCTTCTTTTATGATACAAAATAGTATCCATTTTAACAAATTTTATACTTGATTTTTCGATTTAGTTTTTGTATGATTACATATGTGAATCGGAACGGTTACGTATTAATACGAAAAATAAATCGTAATAAATACGATTTGATACATTAAGGGGAGAAACATATGAAGAAATTATCTATTTTACTTATTCCTTTTATTTTCATCCTTGCTGCATGCTCAAATTCAACAGCGAGTGACAAGGAGACAACACAATCATCAGAAGAAGTTTTAACTGTTTATACTACAGTCTACCCATTACAATATTTCACAGAAAGAATCGGTGGAGACCTTGTTGATGTAAAAACTGTTTACCCTCCCGGTTCTGATGAACATACTTACGAACCTTCACAAAAGGACATGATTAAAATGGCCGATTCTGATTTATTTATCTATTTGGGCCTTGGTTTAGAAGGATTTGTTGATCAAGCGAAAGATATCTTAAGTAATGAAGGCGTTAAAATGGTTGCCGCTGGGGAACATCTTGCAATAGAAAAAACAGAGCAGCACGAACACGATGAACATGATCATGAACATGATCACGACCATGATGGTCATAGTCATGATGGTCACGATCATGGCGATGTTGACCCCCATGTTTGGATTGATCCAGTATACGGACAGCAATTAGCAGAGGAAATCCAAACACAATTAATTACTGCCCTTCCAGAGCATGAAGAAGAATTTACTGCAAACTTTGATAAACTAAATGAAGAACTTAATGAATTAAATGATAACTTTACTTCAATGGTTGAAAATGCAGATAAAAACAAATTCATCGTTTCTCATGCAGCCTATGGTTATTGGGAATCGCGTTATGGATTAGAACAAATAAGTGTGGCCGGGCTTAGCACATCTAGTGAACCCTCCCAAAAACAATTGCAAAATATTATTCAAACAGCAAATGAAAATACCTTAGACACGATTTATTTCGAACAAAATGTTAGCTCTAAATTAACTGAAATCGTTCAATCTGAAATCGGTGCCGAGAGCTTACAGCTTCATAATCTTGCTGTCTTAACTGAAGCAGATATTAATGAAGGAGAAAACTATTTTACATTAATGGAAAGAAATATTGATAACCTGGAAAAAGGTTTAAACTAACTAATAGTAGGACCAGAGCAAATAAATGCTTTGGTTCTTATTTTTTCTTTAAGAGGAAATTGTATTAGGTTTCGGACTAATAAAGCATGTAACTACCTATATCTGAGTTAGAGATAATTAGTTTACTCTCCCTTTTTTTGAAAAAACTTATGATTATATCATCAGCCAATTATGGTAAGAATAGTGATGATGGTGAAACCCATCTGAAGATTTTTCTAAAAGGAAGTGAAAATGATGGCAAAAGATGTATTGTGTGAAGTCAATAATTGTACTTTCTGGGAAAAAGGCAATCTATGTGGTGCTGATCAAATTTATGTAGTCAGCCATCGAGACCAGGCATCTACGAGCAAGGAAACTGACTGTAAAACATTTGAACCTCAATAAGAAATAGCCTATAGACGCTTTTATATGTAATTTTCGTACATATAAAGGCGCCTTCATTTTTCTAAAAAAAATAATTATTGCTATTTTTCAAATAGCATTATATACTAAAGCTACTAAATATTGAAAGTAGGTGAGCATGATGAATCTAATTGACTTTTTCATACCGAAGCAATTAAAGTTTTCATATTTATCATGCTCATTGGAAATAGGTTAATACCCTATTATTCATTTCTTTCATTTATGTGCGGATAAACCTTATGATCCTTTAATTGCGGGTCATAAGGTTTTTTATTTATCACAAAAATGGAGGAAAAGAATTTGAAAAAAAAGCATGAAAAACAACTCATCGGGCGAATTGCTATCGCCTATAACCATATGTACAAAATATTGACAAAAGAGCAAACCTTTTTACCCGCTAGCCTCCCTGGCAACTATCACTTTCAAGTTCAACATGAGGCAGACTATCCAGCGGTTGGTGATTGGGTTGTGTTTCACCAATTACCAAATGAAGATAAAGCAATGATCAAAGAAGTTTTACCACGAACGAGCAAGTTTTCAAGAAAAACTGCCGGAGTTGCTGTGAAGGAACAAATTATCGCTACTAACATTGATTATTTATTCATTGTTACAAGCATGAACGAAGATTTTAATATAGCAAGAATCGAGCGCTATTTAGTTGCAGCACAACATTCTGGAGCTTTACCTATTATTGTCTTAACAAAAGCTGATCTTTGTGAAGATAAAGGATGGATTTTGGATCAATTATTACTACTTGGCGTCGATTTCACAATGGTTAGTATGTTTCAACCTGAATCTGTAGAGGTCATTAAAGATTACTTAATTGGAGGCAAAACTGGTACATTTGTGGGATCATCTGGTGTCGGGAAATCTACACTTATTAACTTACTAACGAATGAGGAACGGATGAAGGTGGGCAATATTCGTGAAGATGATCAGAAAGGTCGTCACACCACAACCCATAGGGAATTAATTCAATTAGGTGACGGATATATCATCGATACACCAGGTATGCGTGAATTTCAACTTTGGGAAGATGATATAAATATAGGGGAGAGCTTTACAGATATTCAAGCACTAAGTGAGCAATGTAAATTTAGAAACTGCTCTCATCATAAAGAAGTGGGATGTGCCGTACAACAAGCAATTGATGAAGGAAAAATAACTGAGAAGAGGCTTAGCAGCTACTTTAAACTAGAACGAGAGTTAATCATGCTCGAGAAACGCCGTGCGAAACAAGAAAAGAAACGTATGAAAACAACGAATAAGAAAAAGAGTGCACGTTATGAGTGAAATTCATTTAACTGCAATCACAAAAGAGAATTGGTACGAAGTTGCATCATTACATGTTACAACAGAGCAGAGTAAATTTGTGGAAAGTAATGCTACCTCTATCATTCAACAACAGTTTGAACCAACTTTACAAACCTATGCGATTACAGTAAATCAGCAAATCATTGGCTTTGTTATGTATAATCGTCAGCTAGAAGAACTGAATGGGTATTGGATTTATCGTATTATGATTTGTGATAGTCATCAACAAAAGGGATATGCCAAGCAAGCATTAAAACTTATCGTGACAGAAATGAAACAGTTAGCTAGAAAACCACTTATTATTGCAGGTATTCATCGTGAAAATCATGCTAGTATTGCTCTGTTTAAAGCGGTGGGCTTCATTAATAGTGGACATCATTTTGGCAAAGAACCGGCTTATATTTTGTCCATAAACGAATAATAGCTTTTGCATAAAGTGAAAATTCATTAGGAGGAAGATGAATGGCTGAGGCGATAGAAGTATTATTAGATCAGTTAGCCGCAAATGCAGACGATCCTAGTTGGTATACCCCCTTCTTGCAAACGGTTGATGAAATTAGTGAAGAAGAAGCGTTTATGAAGCCAAACGATAAAAGTCATAGCATAGCCGAAATTACACGACATCTCATTTACTGGAATGAAGTTTGGCATATTCGCTTTAAAGAAAATAATGTTGGGACAGTTCAACGAATCGAAAATAACGATTGGAGCTTTTTCGTTCCTAAGGGAACAAACTTTTCAGATTTAAAAGCTTCACTCTTAGTTAAGTTACAACACTGGCAAAAACTCCTAACAACCAATGAATTATTGGATCAATATGTCGAAGGATTTCCTGTTACAGCCCATTGGTGGGCAATCATTGCCAATGTCACTTCACACAACGCTTACCATATAGGACAGATAGCTTATTTGAAGAAATTAATAAAGTCATCTCATTAGAAAATCCGAACAATCGTTCGGATTTTCTCCTTTAAAATGCTTGTACCATTTTTCTTAGTTCTCTTCGCAAGATTTTTTTAGCAGCGTTTCTTGGAATTTGATCGACAATAAAGAATCTCTTCGGAATTTTGTACTTCGCTAATTTTTCTTGGCAATATTCCTCGAGCTCTTTATGAGAAACTTCTGCGTCTTTCTTAATTACAACAAATGCTACCGGCACTTCTCCCCATGTGGAATCTTTCATACCTATCACACCTGTATCATCAACAGCTGGATGTGCTGCAACAATTCCTTCTACCTCAGCAGGATACACATTTTCTCCACCTGAAATAATCAAATCAGAGCGACGGTCAAGCACATAAAGAAAGCCATCTTCATCTAGAAGGCCTATATCCCCTGTTGCTAACCAACCTTGTTGAATTTTTTCAGCAGTTGCCTCATCTTTTCCTAAATAACCACTTGTTACATTCGGCCCTTTAACAAAAATTTCACCAGATTCATTCGCCTCTGCCACTTCACCAGTCTCTCGACATATCTTTACTTGAGAAGGAAATAAGGCTTTACCAGCCGAACCTAACTTTTTAATACTATCCTCAGGTGATAATGTTACGATTTGTGAGGATGTCTCTGTCATCCCATATGTTTGATAAACCGGAATACCACAAGAAACGGAATCTTCTAATAGTGCACGCGATGCCGGTCCCCCTCCAAGTAACATACAGCGAAATGAATCGTGCAACGGCTGCTGTTGCAAACGTTCTACCATTTTTTTCAACATCGTACTGACTGCAGACATAATGGTCACTTTTTGCTCACGAATCAGTGTTATCGTTTTATCCGCATCAAAACTATCAAGTAGTACAATCTTATGACCATATATGAGTCCTCTCATAAGAATGGAGAAACCGCTTATATGAAATAACGGGACAGCACATAACCATACATCATCATCCCTTAATCCAAGGTTCAAACTTGAGCCAACAGCACTCCATAAGTGATTACCGTAAGTTTGCATCACACCTTTTGGATGACCTGTCGTGCCTGACGTGTACATAATTGTGCAAATATGATCTAATTGGACTTCACTTACTATCATAGGCTCCTCGAAATCATCAACCATGATTTCCTCTTTCACAAGTAAACGAAGGGATGATACTTCCATTTCAACATCAGCTCTAACTTTTTTAAAAGCATCTTCAGTTATAAAAAAAACAGACCCTGAATCCTGTAGTTGCCAAATGATTTCTTTACTCGTTAATCTACTATTCAATATTACCGCTTTAACGCCAAGAAGTTGCAAAGCGAATAAAACGAAAACCGATTGAAGATTATTCTTAAGCAGTACACCCACGAATTGTGATTGCTTTACTCCTTTAGCTGATAAGATACCAGCCCACCGATATGCCTCATGATAAACGGTTTCAAAAGTATAACTTTTTCCTTCGTAATAAAATGCTTCTCTTTTCGGTGTAGATAGAAACCTTTTATAAATAAAATTTTGCATCTCTTGATTAGACAAAACAGACACCTTCTTTAATATAGTCACAACGAATCCTAAAAAGAAACAATGGCAAAACAGCTTGATGGTTATCCCATCAAGCTGCTCATTTTATCATTTCATTAAGGGAAACGTGGGAATTGTCCAAAGTCCGGATCACGTTTTTCTTTAAATGCGTCTCTTCCTTCTTTTGCTTCATCAGAAGTATAGTAAAGAAGTGTTGCATCTCCAGCAAACTGTTGAAGGCCTGCTAGACCATCAGTATCTGCATTAAATGCAGCTTTTAAGAAACGAATCGCAGTTGGACTTTTTGATAGAATTTCTTCACACCATTGAATCGTTTCCTCTTCTACTTTTTCAAGTGGCACTACTGTATTAACTAGTCCCATATCTAAAGCTTCTTGTGCGTTATATTGACGGCATAAGAACCAAATCTCACGCGCTTTCTTGTGGCCTACAAGACGTGCCAAGTAACCAGAACCGTAACCAGCATCAAAGCTTCCAACTTTAGGACCTGTTTGACCAAATACAGCATTATCTGCAGCAATTGTTAAATCACAAACAACGTGAAGAACATGTCCACCACCAATAGCATAACCTTTTACCATTGCAATAACAGGTTTAGGAATGACACGAATTAATCGTTGTAAGTCCAGTACGTTCAAACGAGGAATCTGGTCATCTCCAACATATCCGCCATGTCCTCGGACTTTTTGGTCCCCACCAGAACAGAAAGCTTTATCCCCTGCTCCTGTAAGAACGATTACACCTACATTAGAATCATCTCGTGCGTATGCAAATGCATCCATTAATTCCATTACAGTTTTCGGAGTGAATGCATTATGTACGTGCGGACGGTTAATTGTAATTTTAGCAATACCGTTATATGTTTCATATAGAATTTCTTCATATTTACGGCCTGCTACCCATTCTACTGCTGACATTTCGAAGTCCTCCTTCTATATTACTAACTCATTTTGTAATTTTAATAGTGCTTCCTATCATATTTTAGCAATAATTGACGAAAAACACACCTTTTTTCATCATTTTCTTCTAATAGGTTGATGTTTCCAATAAAAATTTCTCTATTTCATCTACATACTGTAAAGGTTTTTCAAGGTGAACGGTATGGCCTGATTTTTCAATCGTTTGATGTGTAGCACGTTGAATACGCATAGACATTTCTTCACCAATCGTACAAAACTTTTGATCGATTGAACCGGTCAAAATAAGGACTGGCATCTGAAGCTCAGCTATCGCTGTCCACCAATTAGGTTGCGCACCAGTACCCATCCCAATAAGACTGTTTATTAACCCTTGGGGGCTATTTCTCAGACGTTGCGTACGTACCAGCTCTCTCTTATGTGCTGTTAATTTCTTTTGACTTGCGAACAAAGGAATTTTTTCCCAATAATTCACAAATCCCTCTATTTCTTTATCTTTAATCAATTGACAGATTTTCTTATCATTTTTAATACGTATTTCTCTATCTTCAATAGATTCAATTCCTGGTGTTGTACTCTCAAGGATCAGGCGATGGACCTTTTCTGGAAAAAGCAGAGCAAAGGTAATGGCTAATCGCCCACCCATTGAATAACCAATTACATCAACTTTACTTATTTTCATAAGGTTTATTAAATGTGCTAGCATAGCCGCTTGCTCTTCAATTTGATAATGAGAAATATCATCCGGTGATTCTGACTGTCCGTGACCAATAATATCCGGTGCAATGATTGTTCGATCAGATATTATTTCTGAATAAAATTGCCAACCGCTGCTATTACCTGTAAATCCATGAAGTGCCATGATTGGTTCTCCATGACCGAAAGTTTCGACATGATATTTCACGTTTTTGTAGAAAAAGTCCATTACTCTTCGTCCTTTATTCTCTTATCTATTTCCCGGGAAACAGATTCCCACAAATTCCGATGCTCTTTTACATTATTTTCTCTATTGGTCATAACCTCAATTACCTTTAAATGAGATGTCTCCGTCGCAATTGCTTCCGAGAACTGCTGCCAGTCTTCCACCTTTATATAATCTCCACCAAACATTGTTACACTGTGTGAGAAATCTATGTTCAATGGCGTACCAAATAATAATTCAAAATGCTTCGGGTGTTCTGATTGTGGTAAGAAAGAGAAAATCCCTCCGCCATTATTATTAATAACAATAATCGTAATAGGAATATGGTATAGTTTACTAACAATCAACCCATTCAAGTCGTGGAAAAAGGTTAAATCTCCAACAATTAGATAAAGTGGTTGTGTATACATTGCCACGCCTAGCGCTGTGGAAATTGTACCGTCAATACCATTTGCTCCTCTATTACCTAAAATCCTCATAGATTTGTTATTAATAAAATAAAAGCTATCTAAATCCCGAATGGGCATGCTATTCCCAACGAAAATCGTAGACTCTTCAGGCAGTAACTGACCTAATTGGGCAAATATCTTTCCCTCATTGAGTTGTTCAATCTCCAATACTTTTACCATTTCTTTTTTTGCCACTTCATTAACGACCTGCCATAAAGTAAGATAGCCATTCTCTTTAATAGCAAAAGTATTGGCACGAAGAATCAGTTCTTCACAAAATTGTTTCTCATCACAATATATCATATCTGTTGATAACAATGAGGGATCTCTAAAGCCTCCTCCACCATCGACAATTAATTGACGCGTTTCTGGATACTGCTTCATAAACAGTAGCAACGGTTTCGATACTGGCATCGCGCCAAAACGAATGATTAACTCAGGTTGCAACTCAACTTTCGCTGTCTCACTTTTCAAAATGGCATCATATGCATCAATGATTTGGCTTTGTTCATGGCATCCACTGCGTAATTGTGAAAGTGGATCAGCAATAATCGGAAATTGTAGTGCTTTTCCAAGTTCAACAATCTTATGTGAAAGGTCCGCATCATCCATAGGTCCGCAGATAATCATTCCTTTATTATATGTTGAAACAGTTTGCGCAATAGTATCAAATTGGGCATCATCCACTGTTAAAATAGATGGTGACACTGTCATATACTTTTGTTCTCTAGAAGAGCTAAGGAAAATCTCCGGATCGTTTAGGTCAGGAATAAGCGGTTCCCTAAACGGAAAATTCATATGAACAGGACCTTCTGGATTTCTCTTCGCAGTAGCAACTGCTCTTACAGCAGCCGTACGGACATAATTAATCATCGAAGGCCCATTTTCAGGTGGTGCCATTTCTGCAAACCATTTGACATGTTTTCCGTACATTTGAATTTGATCGATAGCTTGTGGCGCGCCTATATCTCTTAGTTCATGAGGGCGGTCTGCAGTAAAGACAAGTAGAGGTACTCGAGAGTAAAACGCTTCGATTATCGCAGGATAGTAATTTGCTGCTGCTGTACCCGAAGTACATAAAATGGCGACTGGACGTTTTGTCCCTTTGGCTATTCCAAGAGCAAAGAAAGCTGCCGAACGTTCATCAACATGGATATGGACTTGAAGGTCTGGGTGCTCAGCCATTACCATAGCCATGGGCGTAGAACGAGATCCAGGACTGACGACCACATCTTCTACGCCATTTTTTACTAGTTCAGAAATGAAAGCCGCAATGTATTTAGTTAAAGCCTGTTGATGGCTCATTTCAGTTCCCCTCCAAGCGCTGATAACATTGGTCTAAACTTAATTTTCGTTTCCTGAAATTCACTTTCAACTTCAGAATCTTTCACAACACCACATCCAGCAAAGATCGAAGCCTCATTACCTTGTATTAATCCTGATCGCAATGCCACTGCAAAATCGCCATTGCCTTGGTAATCAAGCCAGCCAATTGGACTACCATATAACCCTCTGTCCAAAATCTCTAAACCCCTAATGACTTCTATAGCTTTTTCTGTCGGAACTCCACCTAGAGCTGGTGTTGGGTGCAGTTTTTCTATAATTGCCAAGAGCGACCCTTCCTTACTAGCTGCTGCAATAACTGGTGTATAAAGATGTTGAATATCTCTTAATTTTAAAAGTTGCGGACCCTCAGGTAATTCGACTTCTGTACCTACCATTTCCATCGCTTGACGAATCATATCTACAACGTATTGATGCTCTTGGAGATTTTTTTCATCTTGTAATAATTCTTTCCCGAGAACATCATCCTCTTCCTTTGTCTCTCCTCTTTTCATTGAGCCCGCTAAACAAGTCGTATAAAGCGTATGACCTTGTTTTTTCACTAACCGTTCTGGTGTCGCTCCAATAAAACAATCGGACCCCGACTCAAAGGCAAAGATAAAGCTGTTTTTTTGCTTGTCTAAAAGATTTTGTAGGACGCTTTCAATTTGTACAGGATGAGCAAAAGTAAGTCTCGTTTCTCTCGCCAAAACAACTTTTTGTATAACGTTTTTTTTCATCTCATCTACTACTTGTGCGACAGCTTTCTTCCATTCTCTAGACGCCACCTCATGTTGGGCAATCACCTTGTTATTTATCCCCGTAGGTAATACTTTAGCATTTTGTAATAATTGCCTACGTTCCTCTAACATATCCTCAATACGTTCTTCTCTATCGTGTGGATGAACAAGCATATTCGTTGTTAAAAAAGCACGACCACCAGTAATAGTGCACATATATTGCGGTAGATGAAAATCTGTATGCTTATATTGACTCCATAATTTGGTCTTTTCTTTCAGAGGATCGAAAGTGAATCCACCAAATAATGTTGGACCAATCGCGTCGATTGAGTATGAATTATGGATTATTGCATCATCAAGCAATGACTGCCACTTTTTTTGTACATAAAAAAAGCGGTCAGTAGTCTGATCCGATTGAAATAAATAGTTAATACCAACACCAGTTATTACAACCTCATTATCAGAACCTGTCCAAAAAAACCGATCACCTAGTTCTGTCTTTTTTCCTGCTCCAAAAAAAGCTAAAGGGTCTATGCAATCTATCTCACAAACCTCACTAAATAAAATATCATGGTTCGTTCGTTGTGCTTTCGATAACGCTTTAATAAACCCTTCTTTAAATTCTGTGTGCTGTAAAGTAAACAAAAAAATCCCTCCAATAACAGCTACAGTCAGCTGCTATTCTTCATTCATTAAAGATACACCTCTTGCTTAAATGCTGTCAATCATTCCAATCAATACACTTCCTTATTATATATTATTTTGAGTAAAATAAGCACTGTTCGTTCTTTAGTAGGAAATATCCTCCTTCGCTTCTTTCAAAATTCAATTGACACTTAATAGGACATTACCTAAACTTAAGAAAGTGATTTGTTTTATTTGACTTAATTGGAGGTACTAAAAAGTGCAAACACAACCTAATATAAACACGCCACATTCTACGAAGAAGAAATGGCAAATCTGGTGGCAATTAACACGTCCACATACATTAACAGCTGCCTTTGTTCCTGTACTACTAGGTAGCGCATTGGCTATTTATGAAACGTCGTTAGATGCCGGACTTTTTATCGCCATGATGGTTGCTAGTCTTTTCCTTCAAATTGCAACGAATATGTTCAATGAATATTATGACTTCAAACGCGGCAATGACACAGCTGAGTCTGTAGGGATTGGTGGAGCAATTGTTAGAGAGGGGATTAAACCACATGTTGTGCTTAACTCCGCTTTAGGGTTATACGGCGCTTCCATCTTGATAGGGATTTATATTTGCATGAATAGCAGTTGGTGGTTAGCAGCTGTTGGACTTCTAGGTATGGCTATTGGCTATTTATACACAGGTGGGCCATTACCAATTGCCTATACACCTTTTGGTGAAATTATTTCTGGTTTTGTTATGGGTATGTTACTTATTTTGATCTCATTTTTTATTCAAACTGGCACAGTAACTACGACAAGTGTTCTTGTGGCCATTCCTAGTCTTTTATTAGTTGGAGGTATTATGCTCTCTAATAATATTCGAGACTTAGATGGGGACAAGGAATTTGGTCGAAAAACATTAGCTATTTTAATCGGACGTCCAAAAGCCGTAAAATTATTAGCAACCATGTTTATCGTTTCTTATATATGGGTATTTATTTTAATTGTAATGCAAGTTGTTTCACCATGGCTTGCACTCGTGGTACTAAGTGCACCAAAACCAATCAATGCCATTAAAGGCTTTAAAGGCAAGACGATTGCATATGAGATGGTCCCAGCAATGAAAAATACTGCCCAAACAAACACTGTATTTGGATTACTACTTTCTATAGGATTATTAATCGGATATATTCTATAAAATCAGTAGCACTTTGCTAAGCGCCTTTTACTTATAAGGCGCTTTTTCCTACTTTTTTAGCATTCAATCTCTGCTTAGCGTACCATAAGATGATAAAATAAATGAATAATTATCGCAATTTTTCACTTATTTTAACCAACAACGGCACATCTAGAAAGCGACTAAAGTATTTGAACTAGGTCATATTATAAGAAAAGCTGCAGTGAAACCTACCTAATAATCAAGATGAAAACTTAATACATCCTGAATTCACCCATGTAAGATGCTAAATAGGAATAGATACAAAGGACGAAATCTCACTAAAGATTGTAAGGAGGATGAAAGATGCTGGATAGTCAGTATAAAGCACAATGTAGTACCGAGTATGGTCGTTTAAAAACTGTCGTATTATGCGAACCAACCTACATGAATATTGAGAATCAAATCAATGAAACACAAAGAAGGTATTCTGATAAAGGCTTTAATGTGGAGCAAGCCATCATTCAGCATCAACAATTCGTTGCAAAATTAAAAGATTTAGGGATTGAGGTCGTACTTTTACCTCCAGGTAAAAACTATCCTGAACAAGTGTTTACGCGTGACATTGGTTTCACCCTTGGGGACACTGTATTTATCGCTGCGATGGCAACGAAAATAAGACATGGTGAAGAAGATATTTTACAAGAGTGGTTAAAATCCCATAATGTATCTTATAACAATATAAAACATGGTCATGTTGAAGGTGGAGATGTCATTATCGATCAAGATACCGTTTATATTGGACAAAGTGACCGTTCCGATACGATTGGTATTCAATATTTACAATCTAACTTACCACATATGAAAGTATTACCAGTACCATTTACTAAATCCTTTTTACATTTAGACTGTATCTTTAACGTGCTATCTCCTACAGAAGCACTCCTATATCCAGGACAAATGGATAAAAAAGTAGAAGAATATTTATATTCAAGATATGACATTATTGAGGTCTCTAAGGAAGAACAGTTCACACTAGGAACAAATGTCCTTTCTGTAGGTAATAGACAAGTATTCTCACAACCAATCAATACACAAGTAAATCGAGCTCTAAGTCAAAGAGGCTTCGAAGTAATCGAAGTAGATATTTCTGAAATCATAAAATCCGGTGGTGCCTTCCGCTGTTGCACAATGCCCCTATTACGTTTAACAGACCCAGCTTATTTTGATTGAGGAACAAATGCGGTTGAGTGAATAAATATAGAGACTCCCTCCGTTTTCTCTAGCATTTATAATATAGTGCTTATACGTTCCAACATAAATAAAAAGCAGAAGTGTGTATAATGAAGCACACCCCTGCTTTTTTTATCTATTTAATCCCCCATATCCCTTGAGCATATTCATTAATTGTTCGGTCGCTGGAAAAGAAACCTGATTTAGCGATATTGTTAAGGCTCATTTTCCGCCATTTCTCCTGTTTTTCATAAGCGTACCCCGCTTTTTCCTGAATATGAACATAGCTAGAGAAATCACGTAAAACAAAATATTGGTCATTTTCCATAATTAGAGAATCATAAATGGGTTCAAATTCATCAAATACATCAGGAAAGAAACCATTTCTTAACTGGTCCATTACTTGCCGAATTCGATGATCATGATGATAATATTCAGTCGCTTGATAGCCACCATGAGCATAATAATGATTGACCTCATCAGAGCGTAAACCGAAGATAAAAATATTCTCATCACCTACGCGCTCATGAATTTCAACATTAGCACCATCCATCGTTCCAACAGTAATCGCACCATTCATCATGAATTTCATATTTCCAGTTCCAGACGCCTCTTTACTTGCCGTCGAAATTTGCTCACTAATGTCTGCTGCAGGAAAAACATCCTCTGCCAGTGATACCCGATAGTTCTCAAGGAAAATCACCTTAAGGTATTCATTTGTTTTAGGATCATGATTTACCTTTTTAGCAACAGTATTAATAAGCTTTATTACCTTCTTAGCAAAATAATATCCTGGAGAAGCTTTCGCACCAAAAATGAATGTACGGGGGTGCATTTTAAAACTCTCATCTTCTTTGATTCGATTATATAAATACATGACATGAAAAATATTTAATAGTTGTCTCTTATATGCATGTAATCTCTTTACTTGAATATCGAATATGGAATGGGTATCAATTTTTATTCCTGTTTGGGTAAAAATACGATGGGCAAGATTTTCTTTATTTGCGTGTTTAATATCAGCAAGTCTCGTTAACAAGTCTGTATCATTTTCATATTTTAATAATAATGCCATTTGCTCTGGATCACGAATCCATTCCGCTCCCAACTTTTCTGTTATTAAATCAGCAAGCGACTGATTAGATTTAAGTAACCAGCTACGATGCGTAATGCCATTTGTTTTATTATTAAACTTCTTAGGAAAAAACTGATAAAATGAATGCATTTCTCGATATTTTAATATCTCGGTATGGAGTGCAGCCACTCCGTTTACACTATGGCTACCTACAATAGCCAAATGAGCCATTTTTACTTGGTCATGAGCAATAATCGCCATGTTTTCGATATGCTGCCATTTGCCAGGATACTTTTCCCAAAGCTTGGCACAGAACCGTTCATTGATCTCATTGACAATCATATACATTCTTGGTAATAACGGTTGGAAAATGCGAACTGGCCATTTTTCCAGTGCTTCAGATAAGGTCGTATGATTAGTGTAAGAGATTGTTTGTGTAGTTACTTCCCAGGCATCATCCCAACCAAGCTTTTCTTCATCAATTAATATCCTCATTAATTCTGGAATCGCTAATACTGGATGCGTATCATTAATATGAATACTAATATATTGATGGAATTCCTTCATATCCTTATGCTGTCGTTTAAATGAGCGTATGATCGACTGAAGACTTGCACGAACTAAAAAATATTGTTGTTTTAACCTCAGTATCTTGCCTTCATCTTGCGTATCATCAGGATATAAAAACTCAGATATTGCTTCAGTCTCTTTTTTATATTTTAAGACATCTTGATTGGTAGGATAACGGACTGGCTCTGCACTCCATAACCTAAGTGTATTAATCGTTTCAGTATGATACCCGACGACTGGCATATCATATGGTACTGCAGTTACTCTTTCAGCATGGATGTGTTGAAACACTTGTCTGCCATTTTCTTCACGTATATCTACTTCTCCCCAAAACGGAATTTCAACTGATAAATCTGCCTTTCTCACTTCCCAGACATGACCATTCCTTAACCATTGATCGGGTAGTTCTACTTGATATCCATCAACCACTTTTTGTTCGAATAACCCGTGCTTGTATCTAATCCCACAACCATGGCCAGGCAAATTAAGAGAAGCTAATGAGTCAAGGAAACAGGCTGCTAATCGACCTAAACCTCCATTACCTAATCCTGCATCTGATTCTACTTCCTCTAAAGAGCTTAATTCGATACCTAAATCTTGCAACCCAGCAGACACCACTTGCTCTATCCCTAAATTTAATAAGTTGTTTCGAAGTAGTCGACCTAATAAAAACTCTATCGACAAATAATAAACCTGCTTTACTTGGTCTATCCTGTAACGCTCATTGGTATTAATCCATTCCGTACTTACATACTCACGTATTAATAAGCCCAATGTATAGTAATGATCTTTTTCTGTGCTATCAGCAAAGCTTTTTCCGCATGTCATCTCTAGCTTCTTTAAAAATGCCTCTTTAAATTCTTCTGTATTAGAAAACATGGCTCTCACTCCTAGAGATCACATCTGAATATAATTGATTATATTTAAAAGCGGATTGTGCCCAACTATAATCTTTTTCCATAGCAGTTATAACTAATTGACTCCACAGTGGTTGGTTCCGATAATATGCTAGTGCTCGACGATAAGTATAGAGCATATCATGTGCGTTAAAGTTTTTAAAAGTGAACCCCCAGCCCTCACCTGTCTTCTCATTATAAGACTGTACGGTATCATTCAATCCTCCTGTTTCTCTTACTATAGGAATGGCACCATATTTCATCGCAATGAGTTGACCTAATCCACAAGGCTCGAACTTAGACGGCATCAAAAATAGATCAGCACCCGCATATACTTGATGCGCTACTTCTTCATTGAACCCAATATAACATTTACATTTTTCCCCGTAATTAGCTTCCATTCTTCTGAAGAAATTTTCAAACGCTACATCGCCTGTGCCAATAAGAATAAATTGCACATTTTCTTGCATCATTTCATGGAATACTCTCTCTATTAAGTCCATACCTTTTTGTGTTGTTAACCTTGTGATCATAGCCACAATGGGGGTATTCCGATCTATCTTTAAATCGAATATTTTTTGTAAATATGCCTTGTTTTCCTTCTTTAATAGCCATTGCTCTGGATGAAATGCTTGATAAATCGTCGCATCTTTCTCTGGGTGATAGACGTCTTCATCAATTCCATTCAATATCCCAATTAAACGGTCCTTTCTTTCCTGTAACAAACCATTTAATCCCTCACCAAAATAATCTGTTAGAATCTCATCTCTATACGTAGGACTTACAGTTGTTATTTGATCAGCTGCTACTATGGCACCTTTCATAAAATTAATACAATCATAATACTTTAATTGATCTTCACGATAATACTCAAACCCCAACCCAAACAAATCATGAATGGCCTCTTTAGGGAAGACACCTTGAAAGTGTAGATTATGAATCGTAAAGACTGTTTTAATCAATTCATACCCACTTCTTTTTTGATAATGAACTCTTAATAAAAAAGGAATCATGCCTGTATGCCAATCATGGCAATGAATAATATCAGGATAATAGTCGAGCTGTGCCAGTGCTTCTAATACAGCTCTATTAAAATAAGCAAATCGCTCACCATCATCATCGTAACCATATAATTGTTCTCTCTTAAAATAGTATTCATTATCTACAAAATAAAAAGTAATATCATTTAACTCGAGCACTTCAATTCCACAATATTGATTGCGCCAGCCAACAGCGACTACGAATTCGGCTATCTTTTTTGTCTTATTCTTATATAAGGCAGGGATGTTCCCATACTTCGGTAATATTATTCTTACTTCCGTCCCTTGTTTCGTTAATTCCTTCGGTAACGAACCTGCGACATCTGCTAATCCACCTGATTTAATAAAAGGGACACATTCTGAGACGGCAAATAATACTTTCACGAATTCATCAACGCTCCTTGAATTGACCCTTTTTTAACAACAAAAGGGACCGATTGTGTGCCTGTTAAGTAGGTTCCTTCTTCTACTTTCACATCTTTATCTAAAATAACAGAATCTAATACACATCCCTCTTGAATCTCACATTTCTGCATAATCACACAGTTTCTTACTATCGTATTTTTACCGACTTTTACACCCCTAGCAATAATACTATTTTCTACTTTTCCTTCTATTTGGCAACCGTTGGCCACAATAGAATTCTTTACTTCACAACCATTTAGATATCTTGTTGGCGGTTCATCTTTTACTTTTGTATAAATTGGAAAATCTCTTAAAAATAAATTTCTCCAGACATCGGGGGTTAGTAGTTCCATGCTCGCTTGAAAATAAGATTGGACAGAATCGATAGTTACTGCCTCCCCCTTATATTCATAATGACAAATTGTGTAAGGCTGATGGATATCAGCCATAATATCACTTATACATGTATAACCTGTTTGTCTCCGAGTTTGAATCATATCTATTAGAAGATCTTTTTTGACCAAATACATTTCTAAAGGTTGATTTAGCTGTTGAATTGACGTAATATCACAGCCAGATTGAATATGTCGCTGTAAAACTGGTGAGAAATCAATATTACAAACGGTATAGCAATTAGCAATTAATGCATAATCTTGTGAACTACGATAAAAATAATCAATGTTAGCGACAAAATGATTAAATGAACCAATCCCACTATTTGAACTATCAATCATCGGTGATGGGAAGAAGAAAAGACCATCTCTTTTTCTATCTAGATCCCAGTTCTTCCCCGATCCTAGATGATCCATCAAAGATCGGTATTGATATTTCGGAAAAATCGCCACACTCTCTATTCCTGAATTGACCATATTAGAGAGAATAAAATCTATTAGTCTATATCTTCCAGCAAAAGGAACAGCAGCTAAAGAACGATGAAGGGTTAACTCATCCAGTCCCTTATGATAAGTTGTCGCATCAATGACTCCTAATAAACGATTATTCAATCAATATCCCCCCAGTAAAAATCATACAGTTCTACATTTATGCAAAATGACAAATACTTTCTGGCGTGATTAACAATGCTTCACTTGTTTCTTTTCTTTCTTTAATTACTGTCCCATCTGGTATAACTATATTAGATGGGACAATGACTTTTTCTAATATGACATTCTTACCAATCCTTGTATTTGGCATAACTACTGACTCTTTAATAACAGACCCTTTATCAATCGCTACACCTTGAAAGAGAACTGATTTGATTACCTCGCCTTCAATCGTACATCCTTCATTTACTAAAGATTGTTTGACCTTTGCTTGTGGAGAAATATATTGTGGAGGATGGTTAGGATTAACTGAGTAAATTCTCCAGTCTTGATCAAAAAGATTTAACTCACAATTGTCATCTAATAAATCCATATTAGCTTCCCATAGACTTTGAACTGTACCAACGTCTTTCCAATAACCATTAAAAGGATAGGCATAAAGTTTCTTATTTAACTTCAACATCTCAGGAATAATATCTTTTCCAAAATCATGGCTTGAGTCCTTATTTTGATTATCCTTTTGTAAAAACTCATTTAGTACTGACCATTTAAAGATATAAATGCCCATTGATGCTAAATTATTCTTTGCTTGCTCAGGTTTTTCTTCAAAATCTTCTATTCTCATATCTAAAGAAGTATTCATAATACCAAAACGATTTGTTTCATGCCACGGGACCTCTATAACAGAGATTGTCGCATCAGCTCCTTTACTAATATGGTAATCTAGCATTAAGTCATAGTTCATTTTGTAAATATGGTCACCTGATAAAATTAATACATATTCGGGGTTATGTTGCTCTAAATAATTGATATTCTGATAGATAGCACTTGCCGTACCTGTATACCATTTGACTTCAGAAGATTCACTGTATGGGGGAAGTACTGTCACACCGCCATTTCTTCTATCCAAATCCCAAGCGCTTCCTATGCCAATATATGAATTGAGTATTAGCGGTTGATATTGTGTTAGTACACCGACTGTATCGATGCCTGAATTTGTACAATTACTAAGTGTAAAATCGATGATGCGGTATTTACCTCCAAAAGGTACAGCTGGTTTAGCAAGCTCCTTCGTCAAAGAATTAAGGCGGCTTCCTTTGCCTCCAGCAAGCAACATCGCTACACATTTCTTGTTAGCCATTTACAACATCACTCCTTTTTCTTTTTCTAACAGGACGTAAAACTGAAATACCGAATGGTGGTATCGTCATTTCGATGCTGTATGGTTTTCCATGATAGGATAGTTTTTTTGTATTTAATACACGTTTATTAATACAATGGGAGCCACCAAATTCATTATTATCACTATTAAACACTTCTCTATAACTCCCATTTTTAGGAACACCCATTCGAAAATTCATATATACTTGAGGGGAAAAGTTACATACAACAATTAATATTTCTTGTTCTTCTACTCCTTTACGAATAAATGAAAAAATGGATTGCTGATGGTTATTAGCATCAATCCACTCAAAACCTTCTGATCTGTGGTCCCATTCATATAATGATTTAGATCTCTTATATAACTTTATTAACTTCTTCACATAATGATTCGTTTTTGCATGCATTTCATACTGAAGTAAGTGCCAATCCAACTCAGCTTCATCTTTCCACTCGGCAAATTGTCCTAGCTCAAACCCCATAAATAACAGCTTTTTACCTGGATGTGTCATCATAAAACCTAAGAGCAAACGATATTGGGCAAATTTTTGCCAATAATCTCCTGGCATCTTGTCTAGCAGGGATTTCTTCCCATGGACAACCTCATCATGTGATAACGGTAAGAGAAAATTTTCGGAGTATGCATACATTAATGAAAAAGTCATTTTATTATGGTGGTATTGCCGTTCATGTGGGGCTTTCTCCATATAAGATAATACATCATTCATCCACCCCATATTCCATTTATAACTGAAACCTAATCCGCCATAGTGAACAGGAGCCGTTACTTGGGGCCAATCTGTAGAATCCTCTGCCATCATCAAGATAGAAGGATCATAAGCAAAAACAGCCTTATTTAATTTCTGTAAAAATTGAATACCAAATGGATTTTCCCTATTCTCGTTATTAGGCCAAAAAATGATATTTGATACTGCATCAATTCTAAATCCATCGACATGGTATTTTTCCATCCAAAAAATAGCATTGGATATGAGGAAACTATGAACCTCTGTTTTACTTAAATTAAAATTAGCTGTACCCCAAACAAAATTTTCCCTATCAGCTTCTGTTTCGTATTCATAAACATATTCACCATCTAAACAATATAGCCCATGTTGATCTTTACAGAAATGTCCTGGTACCCAATCTAAAATAACACCAATATTATTTTGATGACATTGATCAATAAAAAACATTAAATCTTTTGGTTCACCATATCTACTAGTAGCCGAATAATAGCCTGTTCCTTGATACCCCCATGAACGATCATAAGGGTGTTCAATTATAGGCATCAATTCAATATGTGTAAAACCATGCTCCTTTACGTAAGGAATGATTTCTTCTGCTAGTTCACTGTATGTCAATAAAAGGCCATTCCTCTTTTTCCATGTACCTAAGTGCATCTCATATATCATCATAGGTTCTGAAAATGCTTTCCTTTGTTGTTTTTCCTTTTGCCAGCCTTGGTCCTTCCATTTGTAACCTTCTAAGGAATAAACAATCGAAGCAGTACTAGGCCGTAATTCTGAACAAAAAGCAAAAGGATCAGCCTTTAAAAAAGTTTGTTCATCCTTGTTCTTAATTGCATATTTATAAATTTCTCCTGTTAAATCTCCATCTAGCTGAATTCTCCATATCCCCTCTTTATTTACTTTATCTAATGAAAAACCTTCGCCATTCCAATGATTAAAAGAACCAACTAATGATATTGAGGTGGCATGTGGAGCATAGATAGTAAAGGAAGTAACCCAATTATCTCCTTCTTTATGACGGTGTGATCCAAACAGTTCGTATGCCTTAAATAAGCTTCCTTCATGAAACAAGTGCATTTCGAATTCAGTGGGGTATGCAGTTGTATTCATCTTAATTCATTCCACTCCTTGTATTACATTACTCTTTCTTAAATAATTCGTCTTAAGTATAAAAATCCCTTGTTATTTTTCAAATTATTTTGACATCTAATGACAGATAATATAACATCCAAAAAGTGTTAGCCACATAAAAAAGAAGCTGTCAACTTATGTTGACAGCTTCTTTTTTATGACCCCTACGGGATTCGAACCCGTGTTACCGCCGTGAAAGGGCGGTGTCTTAACCGCTTGACCAAGGGGCCAACTGGCGGAGAAGGAGGGATTTGAACCCTCGCGCCGGTTGCCCGACCTACACCCTTAGCAGGGGCGCCTCTTCAGCCACTTGAGTACTTCTCCATATGGCTCCGCAGGTAGGATTCGAACCTACGACCGTTCGGTTAACAGCCGAATGCTCTACCACTGAGCTACTGCGGAATAATATAAATGGTGGGCCTAAATGGACTCGAACCATCGACCTCACGCTTATCAGGCGTGCGCTCTAACCAGCTGAGCTATAGGCCCCTATTTAAGCGGGTGAAGGGAATCGAACCCTCATCATCAGCTTGGAAGGCTGAGGTTTTACCACTAAACTACACCCGCAATGGGGCGGCTGATGGGAATCGAACCCACGAATGTCGGAACCACAATCCGATGCGTTAACCACTTCGCCACAACCGCCATAAAAGATGGCTCAGGACGGAATCGAACCGCCGACACAAGGATTTTCAGTCCTTTGCTCTACCGACTGAGCTACTGAGCCAAAATAATAAATATGTAAATGGCGGTCCGGACGGGACTCGAACCCGCGACCTCCTGCGTGACAGGCAGGCATTCTAACCAACTGAACTACCGGACCAGATTGCGGGGGCAGGATTTGAACCTGCGACCTTCGGGTTATGAGCCCGACGAGCTACCGGACTGCTCCACCCCGCGATAATAATATGAATGGCGGAGGAAGAGGGATTCGAACCCCCGCGGGCTTTAACACCCCTGTCGGTTTTCAAGACCGATCCCTTCAGCCAGACTTGGGTATTCCTCCGAATAATGGTGGACCTTGTAGGACTCGAACCTACGACCGGACGGTTATGAGCCGTCTGCTCTAACCAGCTGAGCTAAAGGTCCATCATTCTATCTATGGTAGCGGCGGAGGGGATCGAACCCCCGACCTCACGGGTATGAACCGTACGCTCTAGCCAGCTGAGCTACACCGCCATAGAATATATTGTATAAAATTAATTGGTGGAGCCTAGCGGGATCGAACCGCTGACCTCCTGCGTGCAAAGCAGGCGCTCTCCCAGCTGAGCTAAGGCCCCTAAAAATATATATGTATATCTAGTGGTCGGGAAGACAGGATTCGAACCTGCGACCCCTTGGTCCCAAACCAAGTGCTCTACCAAGCTGAGCTACTTCCCGATACAAAACGCGCCCGAGAGGAGTCGAACCCCTAACCTTTTGATCCGTAGTCAAACGCTCTATCCAATTGAGCTACGGGCGCTTAATTTTAAAAAGAATGGTGCCGAGGACCGGAATCGAACCGGTACGGTAGTCACCTACCGCAGGATTTTAAGTCCTGTGCGTCTGCCAGTTCCGCCACCCCGGCACATATTGGAGCGGAAGACGGGATTCGAACCCGCGACCCTCACCTTGGCAAGGTGATGTTCTACCACTGAACTACTTCCGCAAATATTTAAAATGAAAAATGGTGCGGGTGAAGGGAGTCGAACCCCCACGCCTTGCGGCGCCAGATCCTAAGTCTGGTGCGTCTGCCAATTCCGCCACACCCGCATATTAAAATGATCAAATGGTGAGCCATGAAGGACTCGAACCTTCGACCCTCTGATTAAAAGTCAGATGCTCTACCAACTGAGCTAATGGCTCGTACAAAGCACGAGTGGTGCCGGCCAGAGGACTTGAACCCCCAACCTACTGATTACAAGTCAGTTGCTCTACCAATTGAGCTAGGCCGGCAAATACACACAAAAAATGGTGGAGGATGACGGGATCGAACCGCCGACCCTCTGCTTGTAAGGCAGATGCTCTCCCAGCTGAGCTAATCCTCCAATATGTATGCCCGGCAACGTCCTACTCTCACAAGGGGACAGCCCCTAACTACCATCGGCGCTTTAGAAGCTTAACTTCCGTGTTCGGTATGGGAACGGGTGTGACCTTCTCGCTATCG
>NZ_JAYEFF010000007.1:0-183637 GCF_034651445.1 Cytobacillus sp. OWB-43
CGCCAGCGTTCGTCCTGAGCCAGGATCAAACTCTCCAATAAAGTGTTTGATTAGCTCATTTGCACCTATGGTGCTTTGTTGCTGATAAATCAGCTTTTTAGAATTACGCTTGACGTTTTATGTTCGTTCAGTTTTCAAAGAACAATCTCGTTCGCTTTAAAAGCGACTTTATTATCATAACATCCCGTCTTCATCACGTCAACCATTTTTTTAAAATAATTTAAGTGATTAAATTAGTAAATTTTTCTTTTATCGGGAACAAAAATAACTATATCATGATTAAAAAGTGTTTGCAATATAATTTTAAAAGTTTTAATCAAGTTTTTCATATTTTTATTAAGTATCGTAACTATCATATAGTTAAGCGTTTCCATTAATTGATAACCACAAGAAACTATTAATTATCTTTTGCTTTACTTATATATAGATACTCTTCAGATACTCTTCAATCATTCTTCCCTTCTTCTAAGCTCCCGTCTTAACTCAATAAGTAATCTCTCTTTCTCTTCATCCTTATCATAAATATTTGTCATAAAGTTGAGAATGGGTCATATAATCTACTAATCTCATTCTATTATATATGAAAGGTGTGAATAGAGCTGGAAGATGTAGCACTATACGTATCAGTAATTATGGCCCTTTTTTTATTTTCATTCGCTTATGTGGAAGGTATTCGTATCGCTAATTCACCAGGTAAAGTTTATGGAGGAACTTTCATCTTCACCGTAACAGCTGCATTTATTTTTAGTAGATTATCCTATTTATTTATATAAAAAAGGTGAGCTCATTCTTGGCTCACCTTTTGCTTCATTTTCTAAACTTGATCTTCATTATTTGCCTATAATCGTTTCTTTCTTCTTCTTCTTTCATCTATTAAAAAGGAAGATAGCCCTACTATAACAAATAGCCCACCCAAAATTTGTGACCAAGCTATTCTTTCTTGTAGTACAAAATAAGCTAAAATGGCTGCACCCACAGGTTCAAACAAAGTAGCCATCGAAATAACAGAAGTACTTAAATACTTTACAGACCAATTAAATAATGTATGGCCTAATAATGTTGGAAAAAGTGCTAAGAGAATTAAAAAAATCCAGTCATTTACTTGATAAGGATACAAAGGTTGTTTGTTAAGCATGACATAGATAAAAAGTGTCAATGTGCTAATACTGTATACAATAAATGTATAAGTAATCAGGGATACTCTTTGACGGACGGTCTGCCCAAACAGTAAATACCCTGTTACTAGCCCACAGGCGATGAGTGCTAACAAATCTCCATAGAGCGCCTTTTCACTTAGTAGAAAATCACCCCAGCTAATAATGATACAACCGCCTATCGCAGTTATAGTTGACAAAATGGATTTCCAAGAAGTTTTTTCTTTAAAGAAGAGATAAGTACCTATAAATGCAAAAATCGGTTGTAAGGCAACTAACACAGTCGAGCTAGCAACCGATGTGTATTGAAGAGACTCAAACCATAAAATAAAATGGAAAGCTAAAAAAATACCCGCAATGATAGAAAACAGCCAATCCTTGCTTGTAATATGACGAATTTCATGAACATATTTTAAAAGAAAGATTGGCATCATAAGCACGACTGAAAAAAGGAGACGATAAAAAGCAATAATACCAGGGGGAGCTGAAATCAACTTTACAAAAATGGCTGAAGTTGAAACTGAAACAACTCCTATAGCTAATACAAAAAGCGGATTCATCTTAACTACCCCATGCTATCACCTTGTCTCTATATATTGATATTTAGGTATAGACTATTTTACACCTTAAACCTATAGTAAAGGTAACTTATTTAAAATTTATTAAATGATAAAGCAGGCGATATTATGTACGGATTAGAAATGGATGTCCTAATGAAGTTAGGGATTTCAGCTGTGCTTGGTCTTATTATAGGACTAGAAAGAGAACTAAAACGTAAACCAGTTGGCTTAAAAACAAGCCTAGTCATTTCAATCGTTAGCTGTCTTCTCACTATTGTGTCAATAGAATCAGCATACATATTTCCAGGTAATGACGATATTAATATTACAATGGATCCTTTACGTTTAGCAGCTCAAATTGTATCAGGAATTGGCTTTCTTGGTGCAGGGGTCATATTGAGGAGAGGGAATGATAGTATTTCCGGCCTTACAACAGCCGCCTTAATTTGGGGCGCAGCTGGAATTGGTATCGCTGTTGGAGCTGGATATTATATGGAGGCTGTTGCAGGCGTCGTATTACTTATTATTTCAGTTGAAGTTGTTCCCTACTTATTAGGGCTTATTGGCCCAAGACAACTACGAGAAAAAGAGATTACGATGAAAATGGCAGTTGAAACGAAGGAACAGATCACGACGATTATTCATACCATTAAAGAGCAGCAAGCGGCTATTCGCAGGATGAGAATTAAAGATACTGAAGAGGGCTACCCACAAGTTTATTTAACTATTGCAGTAGATTATCGTAAAAAAACAACTGACTTTTATCATACAATTTCTCAAGTGCCGGGAGTAAAGTCGATGGAAATAGAAAGCTTGCACTAATTTTTTATTTTGACTATTGAAAAATATTCATTCTCCCGCTATAATTTCAATATATCTAGCGGGGGATTAGCTCAGCTGGGAGAGCGCATCGCTGGCAGCGATGAGGTCAGGGGTTCGAGCCCCCTATTCTCCATACCAAGAAGCCTTGATTTATCAGGGCTTCTTTTATTTTTGTCTAATTATCCTCCCCCACTACAAACCTCATTCAACACCTTTAGAAGCATCACATAAATTGTATAAGCACATAATCAAGTGCAAACATTCTGAAAACAAGGGTTGCCATTAAAGTACATGCTGTAAACCCAGAAGATGAAGATGTTATTAGAGAGGAGCAGGGTTGGACAGAAAATGAATCGGTTCCATAAGTTACTAACTCGATTATAAAGATCCTGAATATACTCACCTTAACAATTGTTTCTCCTGCTTCTGCTGCAGGTGAAGTAAAACCACAAGAATGCACTAAATGGTATTGTCATATTCCATGGTAATTCTGTACCTCATTTGACTGAATAAGGCTAGTAAGTCCGTTGTTAAATGCAGCTCCTGTGCCTTATTCTCTTATTCTTCCACTTACTTCTACATCACTCCTCTAATCTTGTTTTTTAAATGCTCAACTAATCCTCTTTAACACGAACGTTTATTCGTGTATATTAAAGATATAATTTTCAAGGAGGATATTATGAACTCAGTTAATTTAATTATTTTAAACTTCAACGAAATTAGAAGAAGAAGTATTAAGGTCTGGACATCTATTCCTCAAGATAAGCTAGAATGGAAGCCTGATGATGAAGCCTTGACATGCCTAGAAATGATTAGGCATGTGTTAGAAAGCGAACATTATTATCACCTAGCAATTAAAAATAGAAGGAGTTTGTCCAAATTCAATTCTCCATTCGAAAATCGTCCTTTCACTTCTGTAAATGCAGAATTGGATTTTGCTGAACCTTATAGACAGCATTTTATAAATACAATTAAATCATTTTCAGAAGAAGACCTATTTAATATAAAAATTGACCGTTCCGATGCAGGTTACATACGAGATTTAGGTGACATGCTATTACGAATTGCTTATCATGAATCTGTTCATACCGGTCAGTTATTGGATTACTTAAGATCAGCAGGAATACCTAGAATCCATATATGGGATTAAGTCTCATTGGTGTTATCAACAACTCGCTGATACGTATGGTGTAGAGAATGAATACAAATTGATGGCTACAAAGTCTTTGAAAATTGGCTGAAATGATAACTTCTTGATATCCTGCTTTCATTCTGACGTTCTCAAGAAAAAGTATCGAGATTTAACCATTGATGGTTTTGTAATATTATCCAATATTGGTTATACTATTTTTTTGAAAGGCCACTTTCGTATATAAGAGCAACGTTTCAAGTAGTAAAGACGTAAGAATGAATCAAAAGAATAATAATCGTTGAGAGGATGGTTCAGATGGCAAAAACATCAATAACAACCCTTAATATGAAACGCAAATTTAATGTTCCAGCAGAAAAAGTATTTGACGCGTGGACTAAAGCAGACACGATTAAAAAATGGATGTTCACCATGGAACATACAAATAAAGTGGCAAAGAGTAATCCTCGTGTAGGTGGAACATGGGAAGTTGTGGATCATCGGGATGGGAAAGATTATCGAGCTATTGGAGAATACAAATTGGTTGAACCACCAGCGAAACTTGTTTTCACATTCAAAATGCCTCAATTTAGTGATTTAGAAGACGACATTACAGTGGAAATCGAATCGCTTGAATCAGGCTGTGAAATGATTTTCACACAAGAAATTAACGTAATCCATGAAAAAGATTGGACAACTGAAGATATTCAAAAAGCACATGAAGATTGGAAAAAAGATACCGAACAAGGTTGGCATTATATGTTCTTAGGTTTGAAAGAATTGGTAGAAAAAGGAAATATTACATATCCATCATTTTAATAAAAATAAGGCTAACTTTAACAAGAAACTTGTTTGAAGCAAAGTATAAAATAGTCAGATTCAATATCACAATTAGCAAAGAAGAGAAATTTAAAAGTTTCTCTTCTTTGCTTTTTTTATTTATTTCTGTGCAAGTTCAGAAGCAATTTTTTCGACTTCAATATAAGCATTTTCTAAAATTGTCTCTCTTTCTAGTAAAGCTGTCCCTTGCGCTCTAACCATATGATAATCTTCAATTCCAATAAAATTGAACATAGATTTCAAATATTTGTGTGAGTATTCGACTTCAGTATACCAGTCATTATTAGTATAAATACCACCACTTCCTTGTATCACCAACATACTTCTTCCATCATTAAGTAAGCCAATAGAACCATTCTCTGTATATTTAAAAGTCTCTTTCGCAATTAAAATATTATCCATATAGTCTTTTAATTTTGTTGGTACATTAAAATTATGCAATGGGAGAACGATTACATACTTATTCGCACTTTTAAATTGTTGTAACACTGCGCTCATACGGTTTGTTACTTCTTTTTCTTCATTCGTAAGTTCTTGATTCTTAGCAAGCTTAGCCCATGCATTTAAAACTATCTTATTTATCATAGGTACTTCTTCGCTATATAAGTCAATTTGTTCAATGACCTCATCTTCTGATTGTAATCCCTTATATACATTTTTAAAGTGATTAAGAACATTAAGACTAACAGACGAAGTAGATTCCACTTCTGGATGTGCATTTATAATAAGTAATTTGCTCATTAGATAATTCCTCCTGAATAAATGTTTCTTTAATGGGTAAACTAATTGTCTCTTACATAAATCGTCGATTAATCTTGTCGACGTTAATCAATATAACGCTATTAGTAATTTGTGTCAAACAAAAAAAACTATGTTAAGATACAAATACAATAAAAAGATAATTAAAGATGTTTTAAATAGAGCAGGTGATTACATGAAATATAGTGTTATGGTTGAATATGCGTTGCATAGTTTAGTGTACTTAATTGATGTACCATCAGATGAAGTTATTGGGATAAAAGAACTTTCAGAATTTCAAGGGCTTTCAGAAACATATCTTTCCAAAGCATTTGGTAAATTATCAAAGGCTAAAATTGTGAGTTCTGTTCCAGGAGTCAATGGAGGTTATAAATTAGCTAAGGCTCCTGAAGAAATTTCCTTTTGGGATGTAATAGAAGCTGTTGAAGGTGTTAAACCAATTTTTCAGTGTAAAAACATTTTAAGTAATAACCTTATGTATGTAGGTAAAGAAGAAAAAGAGGATAGAGACTGTTCATCTTGTATATCAGGTAATTCCACTTGTACAATAAATTTAGTAATGTTAGAAGCCGAACAGCAAATGAGAGAGTATTTACGAAACAAAACGATTGCTTGGTTAGATGAAGAACTTGATCGTGTTTTACCAAAAAAAATCCGTGTTGATAGCCGAGAATACTTTAAGGATAAAAGTCTTAAATAGCAAAAGAGAGTAGGAGAATGATTTCTACTCTTTTTTTGTCTTTTATTAATTAAAAATTAATATTTTGTTTATTTTATCCAAAAGATTATTTAGAAGGGGATCATAAGACAAAAATCTTGGAAGCATTCTTATAATAAATGTACTTATTTAAGGAGTTAATGAAGGGTTTTCCTTAAAGAAACGGAGAATTTAGGTGAAGAGGCTATTCATTTACTATGGTGAAATATGTATTTAAGGTAACATATAAAGGAGGCTAGATACTATAAGAAATGTTTGTAGAATAAAAGCAAGGGGGAAGAACTAACTTGAATATCACAACAGAAAGACTACTAATCAGACCTTTTAAGCGTAATGATTTACAGGATGTATTTGCTATTTATAATAATGATGATACTTGTAAGTTCTTATTACATGAGAAGTGGACTGACGAAGATATGAATAAAAGGTTTGATAAAAAGTTAGCAAACTGTGCACTCACTAAAGAATCCATGTTAAGTTTGGCAGTTATATACAAGAATAAAGTAGTTGGTGATTTATCCGTATGGTATACAGAAATGAAAGATACTGTTGAGATTGGTTATAGTTTTTCAAATGAAGTTGCTGGTAGAGGTTTGGCAACAGAAGCAGTAAGTAGTTTGGTCTATAAATTATTTGATGAATTTAATGTACATCGTATACAGGCTAATCTAGATGCACGAAATATAGCTTCACAAAAATTATGTGAAAGAATTGGTATGAGAAAGGAAGCACATTTCATACAAGATTTTTGGAATAAAAATGAATGGACAGATAGTATTGTGTATGGCATGTTAACTTCCGATTTGAAGTAACTGACTTATTAATTTGTATTAATGGTGACTTATGTTAAAAAGCCCTTCCAACTGGAAAGGCTTTTTAACATAAGTGCAAGTTCATTTAGTGGTATAAAATTTTTGTTTGTTTTTGCAGAAAATTTAATTGACCTATTTAGTAGTTATTAATAATTTTATAAGAGCTTGCCTCAATGATGTAGCAGGACGTTTTAATAAGAATTCCAAATCGGAATGTGTGGATTCTAAGCCACCTTCACGTATCCCTTTTTGAGTCATTACCAACATAGGGTGGTAAGCTTCTGGTACTCCGGCATCTTTTAACATTTTTTCAAAAGAAGCATCGTCTACTGCTACTAAAGGAACTTCCTTACCTGTTACTTGATTTAATATATCAACAAATTGCTGGTGTGTTAAATTTTCACCAGAAAGTTCATAAATGTTATTTTCATGACCATCTTCTACTAAAATATTTGCAGCTGCTTCAGCTAAATCTGGTCGGTATACCCAACCGATTTTCCCCTCACCTGCAGAAGTTACCCAAGGGGCACCATCCATACAACCTTGGATTGTATTAAGCTCATTTTCTATATACCAGTTGTTACGTAGAATTACATAAGGGATACCTGATTCAATAATAGCTATTTCACGTGCTCTATGAAGAACTGCTAGGAAGAAATCATTTTCTTCTGATCTAGTAACACTTGGATAAATAATTTGTTTTACGTTTGTTTCTTTGGCAGCTTCAACTGCATTTAAATGTTGTCGCATAACCGTTTCATAATCACCAAATGTTGATATAACAAATACTCGATCTATATCTTTAAATGCAGTAATTAGGGTAGCTTTCTTTTCAAAATCCGCTACTCGCACTTCCAAGCCTTTTTTCTTATAACCCATTGCTTTTTGAGACTTGTCGTCACGTACACCAACAACTACTTCTTCTACTGATAATTTGGCAAGTAAATATTCTACAACTTTAGAACCTAAATTTCCAGTTGCCCCAGTTATTAAAACTTTCATAGAAACTCCTCCACTATGGTGTATTTTTGATTTTTAATTCTAATATCTATACTATTTGTTATATAGGATTTATGTAAGTAGGCACATTTTAATAACATAGTCATAAAAATAGCACCTAGAGAAAAAGGAGGTTTTATTATGGCACGTTTTAGTTATCAAGATGAATCAATCACTGAGGAAATACAACAAGAAATCTGTCCATTAACAGTCACCCAAAATGCAATTGCGGGCAGATGGAAAATCGTGATTTTATGGCATTTAAGCCAAAATAATATCATTAGGTTTAATGAATTATTGAGAATGTTACCTGGAATATCAAAAGGAATCTTAACAAGACAATTGAGAGAACTTGAAGAGGACAACCTAGTACACAGAGAAGTTTATAAAGTTGTACCACCAAAAGTAGAATATTCATTAACCGAACAGGGGCGAAAATTTATACCTATTTTAGAAGCAATGCAAACCTGGGGTAAAGATTTGCTAAATAAAAAAATAGAGATGAATGAAAAATCTAAGTATTAATGAACTCTTACTAACTTACGAAAGAACTAAACCAGGCTACCATATAAAAAAAACAGCACCTAGTATTGTTTATTTAAAAAAATCTAAATACTACTTAAAGGTGTTTAAAATTTGTATAGCCCTCAATATCAAGAGGGCTCTCTTTAATATTCACTCATAAGCGCTAATCAAACCGATTTCTTCGGTTTTTTTCATACATTTAAGATTCTTAACATCTATTAAAAACATCCTCCTATATAAGATTAATAAGCACCAACCAATTAAATCTCTAAATTATTCACCTTCTATCAACTACGTATTTAGAAATAGATTTTTAAAATTCAGAAGATAACCCTTAAAAGGATGCTTCATTGATTTTCATCTGGTCAAAACGTTATAAATGATTGGAGCTTCTGTGTTTTTTCTAACATTCCATATTCTCTTGCTCACTCTCGGAGAACGTATTTGATTGGAGAAGTTACAGCTATACCCCTTCCGGCAATCTTCAATTCAATAAGGATTACTCCAACAAAGGGAAACAAGATTCCTAAACGACTAGAGCTATACGTTTTGTCTTCAAGCAATTAGAGAATAAAGCAGCACCATAAAATTGTGTATCCTCTTTTCAAAACTTTTCATCTTATAGTAAAATATACCCACAATGTATATAAGGAGGATCCATATGGATATTTTTAAGGGGATAGAATTTAACTACATGCAATTTATTGGACCATTGCTAATTCTGTTTATTACAATGTTTGGTGTAGCTTTCATTTATCGATTTTTGCTTTTTAAACTATTGCCAGTTAAACTCTACAATTTTTTTATCGGGCCAATAGCCTTATTAGGTTTTTTTATTTGGTTAATACCTATGGAATTAGGTTTCCATCAATTTTTTAAGTAGGCACCTTCATTTGGGTGCTTTTTTAAATAAACTTAAGAATTCTTTAATAAAGCTCATACATGCACCCAATCCCTTCAAAATCATAAGATGCTTTGAAGGAGTGATATCACCATGCCATGGCAACATAAAATTAATTATTTAATTGGCCAACCAATTGGTATCTCATTCACCAATGGTCAAGGGACATCAGGGAAACTTTGTGGTACATCTCAAAGAAAATTATTAGTGATTGAATATTTATATCAATCCCAATTCGCATTAAAACAATATGATTTTCATATGATTCAAGATATAAGTGGGTTTCCATCCTGTCATAACCAACAACCATTATATTGAAGCACAGCCCACATCAGTGGGCTGTTTTTTAAGAGACATTATACATAATCTGTAATTCATCCTGTGCTCGCAGATACATTGGTTAATTAAAATATACATCTACTTCGAAGCACATAATTCTGAGATTAAATACAAAAGCATACCTGGTAAAGAGCATGAAATATGTAAATGACTTTATAATTTATGAATACTTAAGTCCATTTAACGTCACTCTAAGTTAAGATAGTATACCTTAAAGGGGAGAGTTAAAATTAAGAGGATCCTCATTACCATGATTATGTTTCTTTTGTTAAGTGGATGTCAAAAGCCTGTAGAAATTCAATATCAAGCATACGCCATTGGTTTTGGTGTTGACTTTATTGACGAAGAATATGTGGTATATGTTCAATTCTTGGATTTTTCAAATGTAGCTAAGACCGAGAGCAGCTCTATTAATCAAGATAAACCTGTATGGTTGGGTGTAGGAACAGGCAATACAATAAATAAAGCATTAACTAATATTTATAAAACCATGCAAATAAAAATTAATTTTGATCATATCAATAGCTTTATTTTTTCAGAAAATATAATCAAGTATAAACTAAAGGAAACGACTGATTCACTATCTTCGAATTACAACATACGTGTCCATGGGTGGATTTATGGCACTAGTGAAGATTTAGAGGAAATATTGACACTTAAAATGCCTTTTTATTATCCCTATACAAGCAGTATTATTAATCAACCTCTAGACACACAAACACAAGTTTCAGAAGTACCTGCTATTGATGCAACTAAATTTCTTATTGGTTTAGGTGAAGCGACAAAGACTATCTTACTACCACGAATTGAAATAACTAATAATAATGTGAGAAAAAATGAATTGAAATTTTTAGTACCCTATTTTAATGGAGGATATTTTATTAAAGGCGGGAACTACAAAGGTTTTTTAAACTCATCTCAATTAAGTGGTTATATCAAAGCTAATAAGCAGGCAGATGTTGAAAGAAGTTTAATTCAAGTCAATATGGAAAATAAAAACGATCCTGTTGAAGTCGAACTTAGAGATCCTAAAACGAAATTAACGTTGGAGGAAGACAACTTTCATTCTAAATTCAAGTTAAACATAAAATCCACAATCATTTTAAGGGAGGGAGCCTCCGAAGTAAATCAAGATGCACTTAAACATAAAGTTGAAGATAAAATCAGAGATGAAGCGTTCTTATCTTTAAAATCTGGGAGGGAAAAAGGTATAGATGTATACCTTTTTGAAGATTACCTCTTTAGGCATCATAATAAAATTTGGATGCAACACAAATTTCAAGACATGTTTAAGAATATTACTGCCGAAGATATAAATGTAGAAATTAAATATTCTCATAGTCCAAATAAAGTATTTAAATCAAGAAGCAAGTAAAAGTGAGTAATTATTCGCTTAAAAGACTCTTACCTATTCATAGGACTTCAATTAAAAGTAATATAAGGGCATAAAGTAAAATAAAGAGAGGCAAAGGTCCTTTGAATGACAAATTTGTATTTTTTTCATCAGTTTCCTTTGCCATCTTCTCCTATGCCAAGTTTCAACTACCTCTCTATATCAAGCACCTAGGAATCCTTTTGTTACATATTGAGCAATTCATTCTTCACTTTCTAGCTTTCAAATAGCCCCTTAAAGTTTTAATTGAGTTATTCCTATAACGGTGTCCGGTAGCAATAGCCTGACTGAGACAAACTATTCATCTGGTACTCATACATTTAATGATGGCCACCCCTTTAGAAATAAAACGGTACATGACCTCCAATGTCTGCTACAAGATTATTACAAAAAAACTAATATAAGTTGGCAAACACTTTAATACAATGTAAAATTTTACATATTAACGAAGTCTATTGGGAGGATGAGGAGATGAAAGACAAACCATCATCAAAGAAAAGTAACTTCAAAAGTATCATTGGGTCAACTATCGCGATAAGCATCATTGTTCTGTTGGTCTTATCATTCGTTCTTGCTCTTTACTTTTTTAGTACTCTAGGAATCTTTCATTTACTTAACATCAAATTTGAATCCTTCCCATCCATCATTTCATTTATTTTGCTTTATTTTCTCATTGGAATCGTATCTGAAATTTTTATAGGAGCTCTCATTTTATTGATGAATCATTCGGGGAAATATACCCTGAAGCAACAGCAGGTTACATCTTTAGTGTTTTCTTTTTTGACAAACTGGGCGATTGTGTCTTTTTTGGATTATGTCATGCATTCCATCCAAATCGGATTGTTCGCTACAATTATTTTAGCTTTGATTTTTTCTTTAATAGAGTATGCATGTGAAGACTTAGGGAAGGATGAGGAAAAAGAATAGACTATAACAACTACCCATTTACTGCTTGCAATCATGAATACTCCCATAACGTAACAGCATTTTTTAGAATGGATGTACCAGAAAAAGAAGCTTGTACTATCTACTTAATATTTAAATATAATAGTCACAAAAAGGTTATCCATAGCCTGTAAGTCTTGCTTCATTTACTTTTCCTTCTGATTCCGTTATGATTATGATGAAAATATGTAAAAGAATTGAAAGGAGGGGAGCAGTCTAATGAGACATTTATCATTTAATCATACCATTCTCTTTGGGATGATATTTGCTGGTCTTTTTGAACTTGATTATCAAACGATTCATGACTTAACCTTAGCTGGTATTGTCTTAACAATCCTACTCCCCGCCTTAACGATATATTTCTTACAACGAAATACAGGCATGCTTTTTTATCGTCTTCAAGAAGCAGACGCTGATTTAATTAACCACTACGCATCTGTTCTTTCTAATGTGCTTAATTGGGCATGTAAACAAAACCGTTTACTTACAGTTCGTCGCAAAGAAAGTCCAGACGATAGCGATGAAGCATTTCTTTCTCTAATGACTAATTAAAACAATCATTAGAGGAGGAAATATTTTTGAAGAAAATGATATGGTTAGTAATTACAATTTCATTGGTTTTAGCTGGCTGTCAAGCAAATGGTGGTACAGACACAGGGTTTTTCCATCATTATTTTGTGCAGCCATTGATCTCTATCATCGACTTTTTTGCAGGCATATTCCACGGAAATTATGGTTGGAGTATTGTGCTAGTGACTTTATTATTAAGGTTGATCTTACTACCTTTAACCGTTAAACAAGTAAAAAGCTCTCAATCGATGAAGGTCAAAATGGAAGCGTTACAACCTGAAATGAAGGCTATACAAGAGCAAATGAACAAAACAAAAGATGAAGCTAAGAAGCAAAAATTACAACAAGAGCTTATTGGTTTATATGCGAAACATGGGGTCAACCCATTGAATATGGGGTGTTTGCCCTTGCTGATACAAATGCCGATTTTGATGGCTATTTATTATGCTATTAGAACATCTCCTGAAATCGCTACCCATGGCTTTTTATGGTTTAGCTTAGGACACGCCAATATTCCCATGGCTATTATCGCTGGTGTCATTTATTATTTGCAATTCAGAGTTTCCCTTATGCAATTACCAAAGGATCAACAACAAGGACCAATGAAAATCATGGGATACCTTTCACCGGCAATGATCTTGTTCATTTCCCTATCTGCACCAGCTGCACTGCCTTTATATTGGTCAGTGAGTGGATTATTCCTTATTATCCAGACATATGTCATCCAGAAAAAATATAAGAAATCACCCGTCGTGCAACCTAGTCTTTAATAATAGGTTAAAAAAAGTCCAATGATTAAATTAATCATTGGACTTTACTATCTGCTGAGGAAAAAAATTTAATCTCTGCCTACTAACTCACCACTTATCGCATTAATAATATAATCGATATCTTCACTACCATCTCTGACTTCGATTTCATACTGCTCTGTTCCATTCTCTACTTCTAATGTCCAACCGCCAATTTCATTACTCGTTTCTGCTTGAACAATTTTCATCGCTTCTGAAGGTGAAAGAATCTCATTTAAAGAAATACCTTGTTCTTCATCCCCTTTTTCAATTGCCTCTTCACTTTGATCTAAAATATCTCCAGTATGTGCATCAATCACAAGCTCATACTCTTTTTCATTAGAAGCTCCAGCCACATCATATTTCCATTGATCCATATCACTATCTAATTCAACTTTTGTAATATAATCCACTTCATATTCTCGCAGAAAGATATCTACGGCATTTTGAAGACTCACTTCAATTTCTTCATCTGCTAGATTAGGTTTATCAATGTTTCCACTCTGAGAATCGCCCTCACCATCGCCACATGCAGTCAAACAAAACAACGTCATTATCGATAATATAAGTAAAAATCTCTTCATCTTTAATCGTTCTCCTTTAACTATTATGTACTTATGTTTTATATTCCCTCTTCTTTCAAATAAAAAACAAGTATTAGATTGTATTCACTTAAAGTTAACCTTTAAGAGTAGGTGAATCAAGTTATTTGTTAAGTTTACTGCTAATAATTGGAGCTAAGATAATGGGATGAACAATAAATTTACGATTACTACTGGAGATATCTCTAGTATGAGCGCTACAGTTCTACTATATTTGCTAAAAAGGGGCAGAAGTAATTGTAACAGATATAGATGATCAAGTAAGAAAAATGCTTAAAAAAATTGAATGTTGCAAATGAGGGAAAGCTAAATGAATCAGACTTAACAGAATCCGATACTTGTACAAAAGAGTTCCTGAGGATAAAACAAATGATGAATAAAAAAAGTCAATGTTGATTAGATGTGAAATTCTTAAAAGTTCAAGCATTAAAGGAGACACAATCGACTGGCTACACTTCATGTTGCAAAAGAGAAGAAGATTCGTATGAATAGAGTCCAGCCAGGTTTCATTGCGATGAACTGGCAACAAACAATTTTAAAAAGATGAACTAATTGCCAAAAAACCGTTAGTCGATGAGGTTATGCTGTTGTACCTAGCTTCTAATGATTCGACTCTTACTACGGGTCGTGTACTAGTTAATAAATGGTCTTTATTTGGAAGAAGTAACCGGTAAATGTACATCTTTCATTTTTATCTCCTTAAGTACAAACCCACTTCCTTCACCACATACATATAATGAAGCGAGTATGGGAGGGATTAGGCCTGAATAGTCAACTAAAGGAGATTTTTGGCTCTGTATTGTCAACTATCGGTACAATTGAAGCAGCTTTAGGAAGTACTCCTCAACTCCCTATCAATGAACAGCTAAAAATTGATTTGCGTTTGCAAGGAAATATACTTCAAGCTACAGGCGAAGCACTTTCCGCTGATGGCCAAGGAACCTATTCACTTGAGCTTATTGGTGATGAAGTCCAAGCTGTTGGCAATTCTCTCGTTATCATTGGCATCCTTTTTGACCCAAATAAGGACTTGAACCAAAGAATAATCATTACTGGTAATTGGTTCCAGGCTTTAGGAAGTTTTGTTGCATTAAGTGATGAGTTTTTTGATTTAACACCCTCGGGTAGATTTTTAAATATAGTTGGTGGCTTCCTTCAAGGAATTGGCAATAGTATGCAAGCAAAAGGAGGGATTGAATCATTAAGAGACAAGAGTAGTGAGAGCGGTGAAGCATTGGGGTTTTATGGTAGCTGGATTCAGGCGATCGGGTCTGTTTTATCACTTATTGGTCAAATGAAAGAAGAGCTTCAAGAAATTGCACTTCATATTAATGAGTAAGTTTATAAGCCTCGTACAAGTAATCATGTTTACCTCTCTTTTTACATATACCTTTAAAGAAAGGATGTGTAAATTCATGAGTGAATTTGTACTTTGCAATAAATGTCAAGAGCTTGTTTATTATCATGAAATACTAATCGTAAAAAGAAAGACCATTTGTATGACTTGTTTAACTAAAAGAGTTGTTCACAAATCAAAATAAGCGGTGTCCCATATTTGATAATTACAAATATGGGATCCGCTTATTTTTTCTTAAATCTTAAAACCACGCCTTATTTTCAGTTTACGAGAATAGCATTGGTCACAAACACCATCATTATCGATATATTCATTCTTGTCTTCTATTACTTTCTCACATTTAGAGCAAATCCACTGTTGTTGTTTCACTTGTTTCATTACTCTCAGCTCCTTTTCAACTATCATTCGACAAATCTAGGTAAGTTCCTTTTCGTTTTTATATTTTTCGGAAAATAAATGTATCTTTCTTTGAAAAATAACAGAAGCTAATCCTATCACTCTTCTTAGGAGGGTTTTTTAATGGTATTTTTCATTGTATTGATGATTATAATGATTCCTCTTTTAATGGTTTTTGCTAATAAATATTGGGCACCTACACATATTGTGCTAATTTCTTTAGCTACCATTTCCCTTATCGTTTTTGAAAGTATAACAGCTACAACAGTTTATGAAATCATTAGCGAAAACTTAGTATTTATGACAACCGTCCATGTCGTCTTTCTCAACCCTTTATTTTTAATTACAGGGGGATATCTAGGGGTTTTCTTACTTTATTTACTATTTTTAAGACTTGCAATGAAATAACTAATTAGGTTTGAACCCATTTCTTTCACCATTCATATAGTATAAGGATTCTTTATTTGGTGGTGAACGGGATGATAACAATTAGCCTTTGTATGATTGTAAGAAATGAAGAGGAAGTACTTGCTGAATGCTTAAAAAGTGTGTCTGATTTATGTGATGAAATTATAATTGTAGACACGGGCTCAACAGATGAAACAGAGAAAATCGCTAAAGAGTTTACTGAACATCTTTTTCACTATGAATGGACAGATGATTTTGCCGCAGCAAGGAATTATGCTTTTGAGCAAGCCACACAAGATTATATTCTCTGGTTAGATGCAGACGATATACTTTTACCAGATGACAGACAAAAAATGAAAGACTTAAAAGGAGCGTTATCTTTTGACGTAGATGCTGTCGCAATGCTCTACCATTTAGCCTTTGATGAGGAAAATAAACCAACCTTTAGTTCTCGTAGACATCGGTTAGTTAAAAGAGACCGACATTTCAAGTGGCATGGTCCTGTCCATGAATATTTGGAAGTCGGGGGCCATATTATTGAGTCAGATATTGCCATTAAGCATAATAAAAGTAGGAAACAAACACATCATGAACAAAGTGACCGCAATATTAAAATATACGAGAAAAGGGTAGAAAAGGGTGAGGAGTTTTCACCAAGGGATTTGTTTTATTTTGCAAATGAACTAAAAGACCATGCTAGATTCGAAAATGCAATTTCCTATTATGCACAATTTTTACAGAGTAAAAAGGGATGGGTCGAGGATGAAATTAGGGCATGCTTATCTATAGCTGAATGTTATAAACATTTAAATATAGAAGAAAGTGAGCTTGAGGCACTCATTTTAACCATGAAGTTTGATACACCAAGACCCGAAGCCGCTTGTAAAATTGGTGATATTTATAAAGAAAAAAATGACTTTAATAAGGCCATTTTTTGGTATCAATTAGCAACTACGCTCAAGGAACCGACTCATTTTAATTTTAAAGATGAATCTTATACTACCTGGTACCCACATATTCAACTATGTTATTGTTACTGGCAAAATGGTAATGAAAATCAATCATATTTCCATCACTGTAAAGCAAAAGAGTACCGACCCAATGATTCAAGAGTCAATCATAACGAGCTTTTTTTCAAAGAATATTACATCAAATAAGCAATGTGAGGATAATGATTCCCACATTGCTCTTTTTATCCAATTTGGTGAATGGACCAAACAATGGGTAAAGTCCCTGATCCCAGATTCAAGCTAATTGTAAGCCCATTTGCATTATAGAATAAACCCACAGTATCTCCCGCATTTAAAGTCATATCACCTGAGAGAGTAACTGTTCCAGAACCCAATATAGTTCTCAGACTCAATAATAAAACAATATTCACATCTAGAATAGGAAATACACCAGTAATTAAATCAGTTGAAGTAGATATTCTTCTAACACTAAAAGTCGGACTAACTCCTGCACCGATAGCTATAGAAATAGTGGTAGTTGTTTGATAATTAATTGTTGCCTTAATAGAATATCTCCCTGTATTTGGTACTGTAAAAGTACCTGTAGTAGCATTAAAACTTGCACTACTATAGCTAGGCGAAGCAATATTCCAATTAGCAATTTGTTGCGAAGCACTAATCCCACTTAAGTTTGTTCTAGCCGAAAAACCGACAATAGGTACTGAAATGCCTGATGGACCAGTTACACCTGTGATTCCTGTCACTCCTGTTGGACCCGTGATCCCGGTAGATCCTGTTAGGCCAGTCAGACCTGTTACTCCCGTTGGGCCGGTTGTTCCTGTGAACCCTGAGGATCCTGTTAAACCCGTTAATCCCGTTAGACCGGTTGGTCCGATTGAGCCTGTTGAACCGGTTGGGCCCGTTAGTCCCGTAGGTCCTGTTGTTCCTGTTAAGCCGGTTGTTCCCGTTAAACCGATTGCTCCTGTGATCCCTGTTACTCCCGTTAGACCGGTTGGGCCTGCACTCCCCGTGATTCCTGTCGCTCCAGTACCACCCGATACTCCGGTACTTCCCGTGATACCGGTCACCCCTGTTGAACCCGTGACCCCCGTGGCTCCAGTTAGACCTGTTGCTCCACTCAAGCCTGTTGGACCTGTTAATCCGGTCAAGCCTGTTGGACCCGCTGTTCCTGTGATTCCTGTTGGTCCTGTTAAACCGGTGACTCCCGTCAAGCCGGATGGGCCTGTGGTCCCCGTCGCTCCTGTTAGCCCAGAATTTCCTGTCGCCCCAGTCAAACCGGTTACCCCTGTTAGGCCAGTTGATCCACTCAAGCCTGTTGGACCCGTTGTTCCTGTGATTCCTGTTGGACCTGTTGAACCAGTTACTCCTGTCAAACCGGTTGTTCCTGTTACTCCTGTTGTTCCAGTTAAACCAGTTACTCCTGTCAAGCCGATTGAACCGGTGATACCGGTCACTCCTGTTGAACCTGTTACTCCGGTTAAACCTATCGCTCCTGTGATTCCCGTTAGCCCTGTAGTTCCTGTCGCCCCTGTTAGACCCGTTACTCCCGCTATGCCTGTTGATCCAGTCGAACCTGTTACTCCAGTTACCCCTGTTAGACCCGTCGTACCGGATGAACCGGTGATTCCTGTTGAACCTGTAGCTCCTGTCAAACCGGTTGTTCCTGTTACTCCTGTTGATCCAGTTAAACCCGTTAATCCTGTCGAGCCGATTGAACCCGTAATTCCTGTTGTTCCTGTTATGCCCGTTGCTCCAGTACTTCCGGTGATACCGGTCACTCCTGTTGAACCCGTGGCTCCAATTAAACCAGTAGCTCCTGTCAAACCGGTTGATCCAGTTAAACCAGTTACTCCAGTCGAGCCGACTGACCCAGTAATTCCTGTGGTTCCTGTTAAGCCCGTTGAGCCAGTTAGACCTGGGATTCCCGTTAGCCCTGTGGTTCCTGTGACACCGGTTGAACCCGTATTTCCGGTCGTCCCTGTTAGACCTGTTACTCCTGTTAAACCTATTGCTCCGGTGATTCCGGTCGCTCCTGTTGAACCCGTAGCTCCTGTCAAGCCGGTTGTTCCTGTAATTCCTGTTAAACCTGTCAAACCTGCTGATCCTGTTATTCCTGTCGCTCCTGTTGGACCTGGTGCTCCAGTCAAGCCGATTGAACCCGTAATTCCTGTTGTTCCTGTTATGCCCGTTGCACCGGTAATTCCGGTGATACCGGTCACTCCTGTTGAACCTGTTACTCCGGTTAAACCTATTGCTCCTGTGATTCCCGTTAGCCCTGTAGTTCCTGTCGCCCCCGTTAGACCCGTCGTGCCGGATGAACCGGTGATTCCTGTTGAACCTGTAGCTCCTGTCAAACCGGTTGTTCCTGTTACTCCTGTCAAGCCGATTGAACCCGTAATTCCTGTTGTTCCTGTTAAGCCCGTTGCTCCAGTTGGACCTGTATTTCCCATTAGCCCTGTAGTTCCTGTGGCTCCAGTCAAACCGGTTACCCCTGTTAGACCTGTTAAACCGGTCAAGCCTACTGGACCCGTTGTTCCTGTGAATCCTGTTGGACCTGTTAAACCGGTCGAACCTGCTGATCCTGTTATACCCGTGGCTCCTGTTGGACCGGTGATTCCCGTTAGACCAGTTGAACCTGTGGCTCCAATTAAACCTGTAGCTCCTGTCAAACCGTTTACACCGGTTAGTCCAGTTGATCCGGTCAAGCCAGTTGGACCAGTTGTTCCTGTGAATCCTGTTAGACCTGTTACTCCAGTCAAGCCGATTGACCCTGTATTTCCTGTTGGTCCCGTTAAGCCCGTCGAACCTGTTGATCCAGTGATTCCTGTCACCCCTGTTAGACCTGTTACTCCGGTTAAACCTATTCCTCCTGTGACACCAGTTGGACCGGTTGTTCCCGTTACTCCTGTTGATCCAGTACTACCAGTAACTCCCATATTTCCTATTATGCCGGTCACTCCTGTTGAACCCGTGACTCCCGTGGCTCCTGTCAAACCGGTTGTTCCTGTTAAACCTGTTACTCCAGTCAAGCCGATTGACCCCGTAATTCCTGTTAAGCCCGTTGATCCAGTTGCACCTGTCACTCCTGTTGATCCAGTGATTCCGTTCGATCCTGTTAGACCTCTTACTCCCGTTGCGCCAGTTGAACCCGTGATTCCGGTCGTCCCTGTTAGACCTGTTACTCCCGTCAAGCCGGTTGAACCGGTGACTCCGGTGGATCCTGTTAAACCCGTTACTCCTGTCAAACCGCTTGACCCCGTAATTCCTGTTGCTCCTGTTAAGCCTATTGAGCCAGTTGGACCCGTTAGACCTGTATTTCCTGTGTTACCAGTTGAACCAGTAGTTCCAATGATTCCTGTCGGTCCAGTACCTCCTGGGATACCTGTCACTCCTGTTGAACCCGTTGGCCCCGTCAAGCCAATTGCTCCGGTGATTCCTATTGCGCCCGTTGAACCTGTGGCTCCCGTTAGACCCGTCGAACCGATTGAACCTGTCACTCCGGTTACACCCGCCAAGCCTGTTGGACCCGTGACCCCTGTCACTCCTGTTGAACCAGTAGTTCCCGTTATTCCTGTTGTTCCTGGTAAGCCCATTGAACCGGTGATTCCGGTTGATCCTGTTACTCCCGTCAAACCGATTGAACCTGTGACTCCTGTTGCTCCTGTTAAACCCGTTATTCCTGTTACTCCGGTGTTGCCAGTGGTTCCGGTACTCCCTGTAAGACCCATTAAACCAATTGGGCCTGTGATTCCAGTAGGTCCAGTCATTCCCGTTGAACCTGTGACTCCTGTCAAACCAGTAGGACCGGTTGAACCCATTATTCCAGTCTGGCCTATTGGCCCAGTGTTGCCTGTTGCACCAGTACTTCCCGTCACACCTGAAACTCCCGTAGCCCCTGTCAAGCCTGCGACTCCTGTTGCACCTGTTAATCCTATTTCTCCAGTTAGACCCGTGACACCGGTATTTCCTGTGCTCCCAGTGATACCTGGCGTGCCTGTGGGACCAGTAACGCCTGTGACTCCTGTTTCTCCAGTTGTTCCCGTCACCCCTGCGCTACCTGTTAAGCCAGTAGGTCCAGTCATTCCCGTTACTCCTGTCACACCATTAGGGCCGGTGGTTCCTATTGAACCAGTTACGCCAGTGGCTCCGGTTAATCCCATCACTCCAGTAGGACCGGTGATACCTGGCGCTCCAGTTAAACCATCTACCCCTGTTAGACCTGTCACTCCAGTAGCTCCAGTTAGACCGGTGTCCCCCGTTATACCAGTGATTCCCGTACTTCCAGTTAAGCCTATCGCACCAGTCATACCCGTTGGTCCAGTTGCACCTGTTATTCCTGTCTCACTGCCTGGTGGACCTGTTGGACCTGTTGCCCCTGTAGGACCCGTTATTGTTAATCCGCTTCTCCCAGGTATTCCTGGATAACCCCTCGGACCCATTGCACCTGTCGACCCTGTTGCGCCAGTCATACCTGTTACTCCGGTAACTCCTGTTGCACCCGTTACCCCTCTTCTGCACCATCTACACATCCGACAATTACATCTTTGATTACAAGCATGAGGGATATTTATTTCACCAGCTGCTCCTTCACTTACTTCTCTCAAGATTGGAACTAATATGGGATCTTGTAAAATCTCAGCCAAGAGTCTAAGAGACTCACCAGGAATCTCATGAATTTCCGGTGAAAATTCACCTATTCTATCCGGAAACAGCAATTGAAAAAGATATGTGAGCCTCTCTTCTACCTCTTCAACATCGAATAGGCCTTGGTCATACATATTACTTAACAATTGCCTCAATTGATTGATTTCCTCGATGATTCTCACATATCTCAAATTTCCTCTCTCCCTTATAGATTTTAATAAACTTTTTATCTATTTATTTTATATTCGTTTCATATTCAATTACCTATATGCTATTCCCATTAAAGTATTCTGTTTGTGTATTCGCCTGTAAAATAGACATTTGTAACAAAATAAACGGAATAAAGAAGCTTTAATTGAAGAGAAGAAATGGACACTGCAATTCACCACTTATACCTTTTCTTAACAATATAATAAACAATGAAAATACCGATAAAGTTCTTAAAAATATCAACAAAAGAGAAAGAACGATAAGGAACATATAATTGATGAATTTCATCAATCAGACTATAAAGTAAAGACAAAATGAAACAAACAATCATTTTCTTTTTTGTAAACTCTCCATTAGGATTGGCCTTAAAGGTACAGATAAGGAAAATAAATAAAATGCCAAACTCGATAAGATGCAATAATTCAAAAACAGTGCCAAGAATTACTAATATAGGAAAATCTAGTCTATAAGCATATATTTCAATTAATTGGGGGTTAAAATATTCAGATTGAAGCCAAATGAAAACCATATAACCAATCGTCATGAGCATCCAACTAACCTGTTTTCCGTATCTCCAAAGTACCAATGATTTACCCCCTAAGAATACGCACAGCTTTATTTTTCAATCGGTTTAATCCTGTTCTGAAGAAATATTTCCACAACAATAATTTATTTCTCCGCAAGAAAAGTGATTGTATGATTGTATCATCCTTCATTATTTGTTCTATCTGTATTACAACTGGAATAAGTGATGCTTCTGATCTGACAGTTTGTTTATCGACCCGTATCATTCGTCGACCAACAGACATTTTTAAAAGTCTATATAACTTTTTCTCTAATATAGCTATATAATATTTCGGCTGATGAAGAAGGGCATGATCATAAATGATTTCAAAAAAATGAAAGAAATACCCTTGTCTATGATAATCTTTATGTAAGCATAGTTTATCTATCTCCCATACCCGATCCTGTTGTTGAAAAATAGATGGGATTTTAGAAAAGCGAAAATACCTTTCTACTTCCACTTCTTCATGATAAGGAATAAATTCAATCGTACCGATAACGGTCGGGTCTCTTTTAGATAACAATAGTTGATACCTCTCGCCTGTTTGTGCATAAGGGTCTTTATGCCAACCATTTCTCTCACAAAAATATTCCCATGTAGCAGCAAAAGCCTCTTGTTCCTTCTGACTAGTTACTTTTTTAAACATATACTCACCACCTAAATAAAAAACGCAGAGCGCCCTGAAATAAACAAGTTAATCTCTTTTCTAGTAAAAAATCCTTATGTACAAAAGTACATAAGGACATTTCCTCAACTGTAGATATCTGTTTCCGGCTCTGGATCAGCAGGATCCTTAGGATCCTTTCCTCCCCCATGTCCTCCACCTTTCATGGTCATTTTTACATCTAGTACTTCCAGTTTTACTTCTCCCCACGGCTTTTTCATAAAATCACGAATCCTTTCTATTTTTTCTTTAGGAAAAGGAAATATTTACATTGCCTCCACCTGCCTCTGTAACAGTTGACTAAATAACTGGTTCTTATCTTTAGATAATTGAACAAATTCTCCGACTTGAACAACTTTACCTGCATCTAACACGATTACTTGATCGGCATCTCTAATGGTGGAGAGGCGATGAGCAATTACTATGATTGTCATTTTTCCTTTTAATTGTTCAATACTCTCTTGAATGTTCTTTTCATTTTCGGTATCTAAACTACTCGTTGCTTCATCAAGTATAAGAATTAAAGGATCTTTCAAAATAACTCTTGCTAAAACAAGCCTTTGTTTCTCACCACCAGATAACTTTATTCCTCGATCGCCAATGTAAGTTTCTAAAGATTCAGGTAATTTTTTCACAAAATCAGCTGCTGAAGCAAAGGACAAGGCTTGCCATAGTTCTTGATCTGTCGCATTCGGGCGAAGTAGTAGCAAGTTTTCTCTAATCGTACCGTTAAATAAGAAAGGCTCTTGAGAGACATAACCAATGCTCTGCCTTAATAAGGCAAGCGAATGATTGCTAATCTTTTGTCCATCAATATACAATGCGCCTTCCTGTGGTTGATTTAAGCCCATCAGTAAATCCACGAATGTACTTTTACCCGCACCTGATTTGCCGACAATTGCTGTCATCTTTTTTGATGGGATTATTACATTAATATCCTTTAAGGCATATTTCTCTTTAACGTAGCGAAAAGACACCTGTTGATAAGTAATACTGTTCTCTAATTTGAGTTTTTCATCTGATGAAATAAGTTCCTCGCGAGCTTGTTTACATTCACTTTGTAATAATTTTACCGCTTTAAAAGATGGGATAGCTGTTGTTATTTGTTCTAAAGAGGATTGAATACCTGCAACTCTCGGCCAAAGGCGAGAAAATATAACAACAATTAGTAATAGTGTTGCTGATTGAGCTTGAAATAATTGAATAGATAGATAAACAAAGACCGCGATGAATACAGCTAATGAAATTTTATAATTCAACTGTGAACGTAATCTCGTATTCATATAATTCACTTGCTCTTCTTGCATTTGAGCCGTCATTTCACCAGCCCAGCGTAGTTGTACTTCTTCTAAATGGTTAGATTTAATTTCCTTGATTCCCCCTAATTGGTCTGTTATTCCGGCTAGGAATTTTTTTCCTAACGTATAATTTTGTTTACCAAAAGCTTGTGTCAGCTTCAAATATTTCCTGTTCATATAAATGGCCACCATGCCAAGCAAAAGAACAAAGCTTGTAATATATGGAGACAGAATAAACGCCATGCCAATTTGCACGCAAGCGAAAATCAGATTCGTACATAATTGTAAAATAGACCTCGTACCACCACTTGTTTTAGCAATCTCGGTTAGCACGGTATGGATTAAATCGGAACTGCTCTTTTTCAGGAAAAAAGACCAATTACTCAACAATATGTCCTGATAGATACTCATCCGTAAATGTGTCAAAAAACCCATTTGTATGCGCGTATGCTTTATCATCACAGCTTTTTCAATAAGATGATGAACAGCTACAATGACAACAAAAATCAGTAAGATCAACGGCAGTACTACACTAGATGGTACATACTCGAATAAGGAAAAAGAGGATAAAAAGGAGTTTTCTAAGCCGAAATCGACCATACCGGTAAAATGAATCAATGGGATTAGTAAAAGGATAGCTAATCCATCTAAAAGACTGACAATTGTAACTGCTATTAAGCTAGCGAATAGTCTCCAACCAGCGTATTGGTAAACTTGTTTTAAAAAATAGATAATATCCTTCAAGTAACCACCCCTTGTTCCTAAAAAGAACATTTATATTCTATATAACGAACTAACATTATCAATTTACCATGATTCACCACTAGACGTCAATAAAAATTAGGTTAAACGAACTATGTTTAATTACATTCATAATGGTTTACACTGATTTCCTCATCTAAAGTACTATTAAACACAAATATATAGTAAAAAAGCGACAGTAAGCGCATAAGATAACCTATCTAGAAAAGGAGGCGAGAAAAAGTGATTTTTATTATCAAAGATTATTTCGAGAATAATGCACCAACGATTAAGAATTACGATACCGCGATGATTCGTTTAAAAATAACAAATTTACATCCAACCACTTCGTTGTCATTTAACATTCACAACATCACGATTACCGTTAGGGCAAATGAAACATTCGAGGGAAACTTTGCTCCGTTTAACACGCTCTCTGTGCAATCATCTGTCCCTTTTAGATGTTATGTAAGTTCTTGGTTAAATAATGACGAACTCAAACCTGAGCCTGAATCACCTCCAAGAAATGTAGAAAACTTAATGATTCATCAAGTAACTGCTACTAGCGTTACGTTACAATGGGACCCACCTCTTTATCATGATGGAATTACCTCTTATGACATTTCTCAAAATGACCAATTTAGAGAGAATGTCGTCAATCCTTCTGTCACTTTAGCAAACTTGTCCCCATCCACCTTTTATACTTTTACCGTACAAGCAAAAAATGAAGCTGGTCAAACCTCTACAGGGGTTAGCATTACCGTTACTACCTTAGAATTAGACGAAACACCACCTACTTTAACGGTGACACCTAGTGGCTTTTTTTCACAATCACACGAAATTACTATTACTTCAAGTGAACCAGCGACGATCTATTATACTTTAAATGGAGACGAACCCACTTCAACAAGCCCGGTTTATTCAGGTCCATTTATAATTACTGAAACCACAACCTTACAGGCTTACGCAATAGATAATACTGGAAACAAGAGTGCGCTACAATCTGCCTTATATCAAAAAATTGGCATTCAAACTGAGGGTATTATTCTTCATTATGACTTTACCAACCGTTCAGGGGAAACGAATAATTCTATTAGTGATACGATTCATGGGGTCGTTGCTTCCTTAATAGGTCTTTCACATGATGGAGTGAGCGATGGTTATGTGACAGATCAAGGTTTATTAGTCAATCGCGAGGATTATGTAGAAATACCGACAAATGCCTCCCCACTGAATCAACTCATTACTTTTGAAAATGGATTAACTATCCAAATGGCCAGCTTCAACACAAATGGATCGCACTGGAAAACAGTAGATGGGAAATTCACAGCTGCACGCTCAGATGTATTTATTCCGTATTTGACTACAACAGGACAGCAAAACACAAGAGCAATTAATTCATATTGGTTTAAAGATGAACAAGGACAAAAGAAAAGTTATCAAGATTGGCTAAACCCTATTGATTCACATGCGATTAATCTCTTTACACTCAGATTTAATACCGATCAAACAGCCAGTCTCTTTATCAATGATGCAATCAATGATAATGGTCCAAGACCTGTACCTAATGATTTTGCTAGTACCGTAAATGCGCTTATTCAATCACCACTTCAATTAAGAAAGGACTTTGTCGCACACAATCAAGCACCTGAAATCATTGTGGCTTTTGCAATTTATAATCGCGCATTAACGGATGAGGAAGTAAAAAACAATTATGACTATTATCAGCAAACAGAACAATTAATTGGCATTTCTGCGTTACCACAAACCATCTCTTTAGCCATTGGTGAAAGCCAAAAGTTATTTATTGAAGCCATTCCAAGTCAATACACTTCAGACCTCACCCTTGATTTCCAAAGTAATAATGAACAAATAGTAGAAGTAGATAACAGAGGCCGTATAAAGGCATTAACCGCAGGGACGACGTCCGTAAATGTAATGGCTGCCTACGAAGAACAGAGCTTTACGACAACTATTCCTATAGATGTGCAATTATCTCCCTCTCTCCCCCCATCTAATCGGACGATCACCGAGATTGTTATTAATAAGAAGAAGGAAACGATGGTTGTTGGTGAAGCGACTGTATTGATGGCGACTGCATTATCAGAAGGATTACCTTTTGATGTGCTAAATGATAATATTGTCTTCTGGGAAAGTGAAAATATTCATATCGCCACAGTACAATATGGAGTGGTTGAAGCACTTACGAGCGGTACAACGACTATTACTGCTTATGATAGTAGTAAAACAATTGCTGCAAGCTTTACTTTGACTGTATCTGAACGAGCGGAGCAACCGATTGAGGAAGCCGACATTTTGTATGTGAATGCAGAACAATATGATATACATTTGGATGAAACAAACGCTCTTGCAACTACTAACGGGATTCAAGCAGCATTTGATGATGCCTTACTAGGCCCATATAAAAAAGTCATTTTCCCCTACGGCCATTATTTAATTAATCCAACTGTTAGAACATTGTTTCCTCCGACTAATATCATCATTGATTTCAGTGATAGTAAGATTCAAATTGAAGCAAGTGAAAAGACAAAAACTGGGTACAGAATGTTCTATTTTACTAATCTTGAAAATACAAAACTCTTAAACGCCCATATTTATGGCGAAAGAAACGATACAACTGTTGCAGAATCTACTGAAGGTTGCCTGAGTGTGCTCATTGATGATTGTAAAAATGTCTCCTTTGAGTCATGTACGTTTAATCAATCACCAGGATTTAATTTCATCACTGGAACAATTCATAACCGTGAGCTCGGAGAAGTGAAAAGTGATACGGTTGTTAGCTGGTCACATTTTGAACCAGGAGATATAGATGATCAAGGGAATGCGCGTGCAGAAATAAACAATCATCGTTTTCGCTCATCTACCTATTTAAATATTTCAGGACTGGGTAGTTATTATTTGTTAGGTTACACTCAAGGTTATCAAGGGTTCCGTTATTTACGATCCAGACTGTATTCTATATACTTTTACGATGAAAATCACCTATTCATTTCTTCCCAAACTTATAATCTACAATTTTACAATTATGATAAGCCACAAGCGGCAAAATGGGTCAAAATTGTCATTTATCAAGAAGCCCCCCCTGCAGATGGCGATACCGACTTTAACGGCGCAGTCGCTTTCCTTCGTACCATTGGCATGCCAAGACAATGTAAAATTAAAAACTGTCATTTTGAAGAAAACACCAGCACAGGACTTGCGATGTGTGGTGGTCAAGAATGGTTAATTGAAGGAAATACATTTGTTAATAATAAAGGACGAACACCAGGCTGTGACATTGATTGGGAAGATGGCTGGGATGCAATGGCGTTGGATGTTGTTAGGTATAACCGTTTTACTTCGCCTCTAGGTATTATCTTAAGTGCTGGTAGCAGTTTAGCTATTTATGAAAACGAATTTACTATGTCAACAATGAAGGCATGGGGAAGAACACAAAACTTTAGAATTTATAATAATATTTTTATGGGTAAAGGCGCAATCACCAATGACTTTAGTACGCAGGCAGAATCCATTCTCGCCAGAAATATATTTACCGATGGTGCCGGTTTTACCACTGGTAAAGAACATGAGAATGGATCCTATCAAGTTCACACTTACCAGAATACTACTATTTAAAAAAGCCAATATCACGTCTAGGACTAGACAAGAATCACCTAAAATATTGCTGCTAAGAAGAGAGCATTCTATCTCTTCTCTTCGCTTGCAAGCGTCTTAGTATAGTCAAAACCATTTTTAAAATATATTGGAATTCGTCCGTTCGGTAAAATACGATTATATATAATAAATTAGGCAGCACTAAACTTACAAATAAGTAAATAAGAAAAGTAGAAAAACTGACAGGAGAAAACTGCATAAGAATGATTTTCGTTAATAAATAAGCTACCAATCCTATCAACATAAGAGACAAATAAGAAGTAAAATATTGTCTTACTGGTAGCTTAAACAATTTTTTATAGACCACATAGGGGGTAAACCAAAAAGGAACGAAAAGAGCACTAAGGAAATGCCCTAAAAATATGCCAGTAATCCCTAGAAATTGTACAAGGACAAGTGCAAATATTAAGCTGATTCCTGCTTGTAATAGCGGTGCATATTGATCTTCTCGAAATAAACCCGCTGTTGTTTTTATTGCTGATATAGAATTTCGCATGCCACGTTCATAGAACGTCAATAACAGAATGACGAGTAACGCTTCTTGATAAAACAAGAAGTCGCTTCCTAACCAGATTCTTATAAACGGCTCTAATGTAAATGCCAATACAATGGTTAACGAAGAATACAGCCAAAAATTTACTAAACGATAACATTTATAAATCGCTATGATCTTCACCATCGATTCATTAGCCACGAGATTGCCAACACTATGATACACATTACTAAATACCTGGTTAATAAACGTACGAGCAATATCAATGACCATTTTATAATTCGAATAAATTCCAACAGCCACTAAGCTAACAAAGGATGCAATCAGAAGATGCTCTGTCCCGAATAATAAATAATTCCCTATGTTTTGAATAACAATCGCCTTCACGTTGGTAGTGATTTGTCCCTTTGTTATTTCATCTAATTTACCCTCCACCTTCTCGCGCAAATATGGGTACATTCGATTGACCATCACAGCAAGGATAATGGAATTGGCAATTGTAATAACACTATCAATTATTAAATAAAGTAAATAATTTTGAGTATAAGATAAAATAGCTATTTTCATTACGGCCGTTACTATCGATGAAACTGTGTAAACAGCTGTAACAATATAACCACGCTGTGCGACATTCAGAAATGAATTTTTATGAATGTAAAAATAGGGAGCAACTGTATTAAGCAAAAAGATAAAGTAAATGAGTTCTACATCCTCAATATTCGCCCCTTTTACAAAAAAATCAAGGAACGGAAAAAGCAATAAACCGAGTACGAAGACAATTGCTGCAATAACCATATACGCTTGACGATAAAATTTCATAAGAATGCGGATCTTCATATAATCATTGTCCGCAACAGGCTTATATAAACTGTACATAATGCTAGCACCTAGTCCTGCTTCAGCGAGCGTAAGCATCGCTAAAAGATTCGTAAACAAACCATTAATCCCTAAATATTCTACACCTAATGTTTGGATAAAAATTGTTCTTGATAAGAAGCTTAACATGGTAATAATCAACTGATTGGTTAAACCTGCTGTTATATTAATTAGAGAGTAGCGTGATCTCATTTTGTCCCCTTCTCACTTTCTTTGTTCACACCCATTAGCTCACAGCTTGTCTATCTTTCTTTGTCTCCTGATATCTTCTTTTCTCTGCCAATAACCTTAGCGACATCCCTTGCGTAAACGGAAGGATATCAAACAATTGGGAATAAACGCCAATATCCTTTGTGTCTCCTTGTGAGAAGTCAATCGCTCCCGTCCTTCTCGTTACCTTCATCAAATAATGAATAGCTTTATCTCTACCTTGGCAACACTGATCCGCAATCTCCTCGATATAAGCAGCATGAGCTAAGAAATATCCTAATGTCGCCGTTGTCGAAGAGTCCGCTCTCGCTTCTTTTCTAGTCATTAACCAACTCCAGGAACCAGAGTCTTGCTGTAGACTCAAAATGACTTTTGCCAATTGTGTTATCCTTAACTCTAATTCATGTTTATAATGATGATGATTCGGTAACTCCTTCCACGAATCAATCACGCCTAGCGCTAACCATGCCATTCCTCGTCCCCATCCATATAGTCCAGTCCCCACCTTTGATTTTATATGATAAGCATGAGCGGGTACTGCCATCTGACTACTCATCCCATAAGTAAAAAAGGATTCTATTTGATGAATCGCAAGGTCAATGCATTCCGGCTTATTATTTTTCACACCGTAAGTAATCAGAAAAGGGCAAATAAAACCAATCGTATCGACGTACCGATAGTCTACCATTGACTTTCTATACATGACGGTTCCATCCTTCCCAATATGTGCTTGAATCACTTGCCACATTTCATCCATTGCTTGCTGATAACACTCACCATTTAACCGATTATTTTTAAGGATTGCATAAGCTAAGATTGCACCATCTATCTGTTGTGGACATGTTTTCCATTCACCAGAGGGAGTGATTTTCTTATTGATAAAACGATCGACTTCTGAAATAAACTGGGGTGATGGTAATGCCATTAACAAAGCTGCCTCTTGCCAATATTGGATCTCGCCTCTTGTATATTGTCCTTTGATGATATCTAAAGCCACCCAACGCCTTTGGTCGGTTAAAGGTACTTTCGGTGTTCGCTTTAACCAACGAGCGACTGTAGTGATGATAGGTTTCTCCCAATCGCGTTCATTTTCATATTTGCCAAAATGAATCCGTGAAAACCAAGTTTTAAATATAAGAAATAAATCCAAACCGATTGCTCCAACCAAAATCAGTATGAAAAAGGCTAACGGCCATATAATCATTAAAGATTCGCCTACCCTACTTTTATATATTGGTAAAAACGCTTGATTTCGTCTTCTGTTCCAAGTTTCTCTTTCCCTAGTCCCTCCATTAACTGATGCTGTAAAGATTCATCTGCAAATAATTGTACAATCGTTTCTGCAAGTGATTCTGCTGTCATATTTGCGATTAGCCCCGTCTGTCCATGATTAATTTGATCGCCTGCTGTGCTATAGTTTGTGACAATCACTGGCTTGTACAATATTTTGGCTTCCTCAACAGCAACTGACTTTCCTTCAAAGCGCGAAGGCTGAATATATATATCTGCCCAGCGAATATATGGATAAGGATTCTCCTTTATTCCGATAAATTTCACTTCTTCTTCTAATTGATACTTTGTAGATAACTGGATTAAATTCTCCCTTTCGCTACCTTCTCCTAAGATGAGCCATTTAAATGGTACACCTTTTTTCTTCAGTAACGCAGCTGTCTCTAAAGCTAAGTCAAAACCTTTTTGTCGATGTAATCGTCCAATAGATAAAAGCTTCAATCCTGGAAATGGTAAAGGCATCTCATTCATAGACAACGTTTGAATAGTCGATTTAGATAAGATATTTTGTATGACTTTTATTTTCTGTTGATATTCTGGAAATTGTTGACGTAATACTTCGGCACAGGAATCTGACACTGTCATAATACCGTCCAACTGCTGAAAGTATGGAGAGTCCAACGTTTTATCCATGCCCATTTGTTTATAATCATTATGGATAAACCCTATTTTCCTCTTTGCTTTTACTTTTTCTAGACAAAAATAAATAGGATTCTTTTCTAAGAATCCTATGGCAACATCATATTCTTTTTTTACACTAGATAAGCATGGGGATATATATTTCCACACTTTTTGTTCACAAACAGCTCCATTATTTTCCGTTCTAAAAATACGGGCTGCCCTTATACGAGAAATGGCGAGATCAAACCTTCGAGATGAAATAGCTTTTAACACATTATCGATGACTCTGCCATCAAAGTAACGAAATTCCTCTTGTTCATTTAAAATGGTTACTTCATTTGGCACGATATTCAAAAATACACCTTCCTTTTTAAATAACAGCAAGTCCACCTCATATCTTTTATAGTCAATGGCATGTAATAATGAGATAAGTGCCTTTTCTGCACCGCCACATTGGAGGTTATTCATCACAAAGAGTAGTTTTGTTTTCATGCTTATACCCCTCTATACGATTTGATAAAACTTGTCTATTTCAGATTCTGTTCCATAAGAGTGCCCGCTTAAATTGACTGTTAACTGTTCTCTTAAAGCATCATCTTTCATTAATAAGCTAATTCCCTTTTCGATCCCATCCACGTTTAAATCTACGATGAGTCCCGTTACTCTATCTATAATTTGATCTTTTGCTGTCGTATAGTTTGTTACGACAATCGGTTTGTGCAGTATTTTTGCCTCGTCTATAGCAATTGCCTTACCTTCAAACCTTGATGGCTGTACATAAATATCAGCTACATCGAGCCAAGGATAGGGGTTCGCTTGTTGTCCAAGCAAAATGAAGTGTTCCTCTAGTTGATGAATTCTAATCAATCTTTCCAATTTGGTTCTTTCTTGCCCCTCGCCAATAATGTACCATTTCAGTTTCATTCCTTTTCGTACTAAACGGCTACAAGCCTCAATTGCCATATCTAGACCTTTTTGCGGATGCAAACGGCCAATGGTTAGTAACGTAAACATTTGCTTTTGTAACGGTATGGACTGACGTGACATTTCGTAAATGATTGTTGGTGACACAATGTTATGAATCACCTTTACTTTATATTTCAATGAAGGAAACTGTTCGATAAACACGCGTGCACATTCATGAGAGACTGTGACAATAGTGGACATTTCTTTAAAATAAGTATGATCGTATGTTGCATCCATACCCATTTCATTGTAATCAATATGTACCCACCCAATTTTCTGTTTCGCATTTACTTTCTCCACACAAAAATAGGTTGAAGATTTCTCTAAAAATCCGATCGCTGTATCGTACGTTTTGACTAGTTGTGGACATGCTTGTTTTAAATATTTCCAGGCATACTGTTCTTTTTGAGCTGTATTTCCTATTCTTCTATTAGCTAAAAAGTATAATAGACGGTTATACACGAGCTTCCATCTGCGTCTCTTGGCTAGAGCCCATATAGCTGAATGGACTGGTAAAGAGAAATGTTCAAAATCTACGGAGTGATTTAGCACAGACACTTGAGGAGGTAGAAACGATAGAAATACACCTTTTTTGGCAAAAAGAAAAACATCCACCTCATACTGGTCATAATCGATTTGTGATAGAAGATTGATCAAGCTTTTTTCTCCTCCACCTGCTGCTAAACTAGGGATAATAAATAATAGTTGTCTTTTCATTATCCTAGCAATTCCTTTAAAGAATGCACGGCTTCATACGAACGGTTTTGTATAATGGGGATGACTTTTAGCAATTGCTCTTTAATCTGGGCTTCTTGTTCTACCATTTCACCAAAATATTGAATCAGTTTATTACTATTTGACACTTCCTCAATCGAAACTACAAATCTTTCACTATTGAATAAGTCATAGGCGATACCTCTTGACTTCACACTATAGCCTAAAACGAGGGTCGGGACAAAACTGGAATAGGCCGCAATGGTTGCATGTGTTCTTGCGCCAATGAAAAAACGCATTTTTGCAATATACCCTTTATACTGTAATGCGTTTAAATCCGCTGGTAGCAATATGACTCTTCGTGAACTTTTATATTTTTGATAGTATTCTTGTAATAAATCATAATCATTATTCCCCTTTTGCATGACATGTGGTGTGAGCGCGATGACAGATTCGGTATTTTCTAAAATATATTCAATTAAATGAGAGACAGCTTGTTTACTACCTTGATTCTTACTAACTAAAAGTGGACTGATATTTAAGCCAATCGTATCCCCATCTTTCCAACCAAAGGGCAGGTCTACTTCTTCTTTCTCTAGTGTAAATGCAGGATCACCACAAAGTGTCACATGATGAATGCCTCTCTTTTTTAACATTTGGTACGTATATGTCTCTCGAGCCAAAATTAAATCAAATGTTTTGAGATCTGCTAGCTTTCTTGCCGACATATCTTCCTCTCCGATCGAACACCCCCATAATACTAATTTTTTCCCTTTCTTTTTGACCATTTTATCAACTTCATACCAACCGGGCTGTTCACCATAACAGTAATTATCTCCGCCAATTGAAAGACAAATGTCAGCCACATCAATTTGATTAATCGTTTTTTGTTGCGCTTTTTGCAAGGCGTATGTTTCGTCTTGAAAGAGTTTATTCCGAATCGCAGCCTTCCACCAATCTGTTGAATATTTTCTTATGATTGTTTCTGAACCATCAAAGATTCCATCTAGCTGTTGTATATGTTGATCTGTTTCAGGTTGATAAGAGGAAAGAAAAACAGCCACATCTTCCACTTTTTCTTTGAGCATAGTTGACGTTGATCGTACAATCGCCTCACAACCGCGATTCTCACTTCCTCCATGGGCAAACATCAATATTTTCATGAATGAACCTCCCCTTTTTATCTATTTCGCCACCTACTATATGCAGTTGCACTATATAAACCAAGAAGCGATTGATGCTTTATACACTTCATTAAGAAGCGGTCATATCTGCCGAGCATTCTTACCTTTTCTAACGGGTAGAGTCGTAAAGCTTCTTGAACAACTGGATGATGAATCATTGTTTGTACATATTGCCTTCTTTCTTTTTTACTTAATTCATTTGTAGGTAAAATATAGATGTGAATATAAGCTAACACTTGATGAAGCAGCTTCATAGCCTTTAGTGTCTTGATTTGAGGGCTACTCATTTCAATCCGATCTGGTATACTACGCTGATAAGAGCGTAACGCATGAGAAAAGTAATCTTTTTCTTGGAGATTTCTTGTCGCACTGCCTGCTACTTCACGATAATAATAACCAGGAAAATCGCTATAAATCGCTGAATTCGCACATAAAAAAAAGGACCAATTAAATTGTCCATCTTCCCCAAGTACCTCGTTTATCGGAAATTGCAGTCGAAGCTTATTCAATGTTTCTCTTCTATATAACTTGTTACACACACTATTAAAATCTTCTTTTTGTAACATATGTGGAATGATAAACTCATGAATGTCCTTTTTATGTAATTTTACCCGCATTGGAAAGGGATAGCTAATCACTCTTTGAATGCCATTGACCTCTTCAACTAAGTGAAAAATAACGACCTCACTATCGAATTGATTAGCAAGCTGATATACGTGCTGATAAGTATTTTCTGTTATTGTATCATCAGCATCTATAAATCCGATGTATTCACCTTTAGCTATTTCAACCCCCTTATTCCTCGCATAGCTGACCCCGTGGTTTTCTTGATTCAAAAGTTTAATGCGATGATCTTTTTCTTGATAAGCTTCAATGAGTTGTTGACTGTGGTCACTAGACCCGTCATTGACGAAGATAAATTCACATTGTTGTAAACTTTGCGTAAGTAAGGATTGAATACATTCTTCCAAATAATCGGCTGCGTTATAAACGGGGATGACGACACTTACTTTAGGTTGTTCCAATGGCCCTATCCCCCTTTTTTATTCACAAATAGCATGTAATTTTTCGAGCTCGGCTTCATTACTAAAGTTCGTTCGTTGACAATTCTTGCTCAACCTCTCCCTTTCCTCCGGATGTTCATATAGCTGAATAATGCTTGAAGCTAATTCCTCTGGATTGTTGCCAGCGATATAACCATCCACTCCAACACGAATTTGGCTTTTTGCTGTAGGATAATTCATAAGTAGTACTGGCTTTGCTAGTATTTGCGCTTCACTTACTGTAACGGCTTTCCCTTCATAACGAGAGGGTTGAACATAGAGGTCACATGCCTTCATAAATGGATAAGGGTTGACCTTTTTACCAAGTAATATAAACTGACTTTCTAAATTACAAGCTTGAATGAGTTGTGTCAGTTCTTTTTCATCTCCACCAAAACCAATCACATACCAAACAATGTTGTGATAACCTTTTTCTTTAACTATTTTCATCGCCTGTATGGCAATATCTATTCCTTTTGCTTTTGAGAGTCTAGCAACTGTAACAATAGTAAAACGATGATCTAAGAGAATAGGATTTTCGACTATTTCCTCAGACAATTCTTGTATAAATGTCGGCGATATCAGATTTTCCATCACCATCACCTTATCGGCTAACTGTGGATAAACGGTAAGAAATGCTTCTCTACAAGCATCAGAAACTGCGATAATATGATCAAATAACCTCCAAACTTTTTCATCTTCATTCGTATCAATATGAAGAGAGGAAAAGTCAGTATGAATCCAAGCAATCTTCTTTTTAGCCTTTACTTTATAGGCTACAAAATGGTGGGGCCATAAATAACTAATAGCCACATCGTAAGTTTTATCCATTGTAGGAAGGAAGGGTGATGAATATTTACCGATTTGCTGCATCTGATAGTAACCCCACTCTTCATCACGTGCGTGCAGGCTTTTCCATTGTGTTTGCCATTTGGCTAGTAGTCTTACAGAAGCCAATAGCATATGTTTCTTTTGGATTGTTTCAATAATGGACTGACGAAAAGTAGCCATACTTGAAAACTCTTGCAACAAATGCACTTGTTTAGGAAGCAAATGAAAAAAATCGCCTTGATGACGATATAATAATAGATCCACCTCATACTTTTCGTAGTTAAGTTGTTTCAATAATTGTAATAAACTTCTTTCTACCCCGCCAATCTCCATATCATATGTAGCAATGAATATTCGGCTCATGACCTCACTCCCGAAAACTTCTTACGTAAATTAGCTAATTTTTCTCCGCCAATCAATTTGACTATATTCCTTTTCACGATTCGTTTAACTAACACATGAGGAGGCAACCAACTCTGATAAAAATGATGCTTCGTTACTGTTTCATCTGATTGCAGGTCGCGACAATTAATATAATCATATGGGGAGAAAATAGCTTGCTCGAATATTACTCCCAAATCTTCTATCACTTGCTTTTGTCCGTTACATATAACACCTTTTTTCTTCATTTCTTCTGTTATGGCGGCAACATTTGTCCATTCGTTAAAAGTCCCGTCATCATTGATAAAATGATTAGATTGATAGGATTCTAAAAAATACTGGATAAGCGGATGCCCCTTACTGGCACCAATCGTGCTTGTTGCAATATAATTGCCTTCTTCAAATCCCCAAAAGGATGGATAATGAAGGAAACGATCAAAAGATTGATAAACCTCGACATCTGTATCAAGATAAACCCCACCTTCTGTATACAAAGCATACATTCTAAAATAATCACTCACAAAAGCATACTTTTTCGCTTGATACGCTTCGTGTACATAAGCATTGCATGTTACATCTACATTGCTTTCATCCCATTGCTTTAGCTCATAATGAGGGAGATGTTCTTCCCAGGACCTTATACACTGTTTCATTAACTCTGGCTTTTCCCCGCCACCAAACCAACAATAATGAATAATTCTTGGTATCTTCTCCATCATTCCAGCGCTCTCTTCCTTTTCTTAAAACTGAGTTATTTATTCTTTACTTCATAAATTCTTTGTTTAACTGTCTCCATCTGATCTTTTTCAATACCTAACTCTCGCATTTCCTTAATAAGTATTTGCCATTGTCTATTTTGCTCCGTGATATAAACGCCTCTGATGACTTCTTCTATTTCAACACCGAGTACGAAAATAATTTTTTCAATGACTTGAATAGAAGGATTTTGATGGACCTCCCTTTCAATATTACTAAGATATGACTTCGCTACGCCCGCTCGTTCGGCTAGTTCTGTTAATGTTAATCCTTTTTGTTTACGTAGTTTTGCAATATTCTTTCCAATCATTCTCTGCCACCTATCCTAATAAATATGGATGCAGATGAAGATTTGAGGTAATGGTTGTTTGAATACAATGTATCACTCTGTTTTGTTGCTCAATTGTCAAATCAGATCCTGAAGGTAAACAAATTCCTTTTTCGAATATCATTTCAGAGATAGATTCGTGCTCGACATCATGTGGATAAAAACTATAACCTTGAAATAACGGTTGTAGATGTAATGGTTTCCATACTGGACGAGCCTCTATATTCTCATTCCTAAGAGCGAAAATTAGCTCCTCGACAGTTACACCAATTGTCTCACTATCAATCAATATAGTAGTTAGCCATCTATTGGAATAGGTTCCCGGAAGCTCAGGTAAAAATGAAATGCCTTCCAATCCTTGAAGCCCTTCTTCATAACGCTGAAAAATTTTCCGACGTGCATTTATTCTCTTTTCCAGATAGGTCAATTGGGCTCTACCAATACCGGCAGCGATATTACTCATACGATAATTAAACCCGATTTGGCTATGCTGGTAATGTAGTGCTATATCTTTTGCCTGTGTGGCTAAAAACGAAGCATACTCCACACCTTCTTTATGATTGGAAACGAGCATCCCCCCTCCAGAAGTAGTAATGATTTTATTACCATTAAATGAGTAAATACCATAACTGCCGATTGTGCCGGTTGGCTTCTCCTTGTATGTAGAACCGAGAGATTCAGCAGCATCTTCAATTAAAGGCACACCATAACGTTGACAAATCATTAGCAATTCATCCATTTTGGCAGGTTGCCCATATAAATGAACGACAATTACCGCTTTTGGTAAATTTCCATTTGCACTCGCTTCCTTTAGAGCTCTTTCTAACGCATCAGGAGACATATTCCAAGTTTCGGGTTCTGAATCAATGAATACCGGTTTTGCCCCAATATAAAGAATAGGATTAGCCGTAGCTACAAATGTAAATGTAGAACAAAAAACGGTGTCTAGAGAGCTAATACCAAGTGCTAATAATGAGAGGTGAATGGCAGCAGTACCCGAGTTCACCGCTAAGCAAGATTGGACATTCACAAGTGTTGACATTTCTTGTTCGAACAAATCGATATGAGGACCGACAGGTGCCACCCAATTATCCGTAAATGCGGATTGTACATAATGAATTTCTTCACCAGTCAAATGGGGAGGCGATAAATAAATACGCTCAGTCAATGTCATCACTCCATTTCAATATTTTCTTTGCTTGTGCGGGTAATCCCACTGCCATTACTCGCTCTGGTATTGAATGAATCACTGTCGAACCTGCCCCTATGACAGACCATTTTCCTAATGTTACTTGTGGAATGACAACAGAAGCAGAACCGAGATGCACCCCCTCTTCAACTTTTACTGATCCAGTTAAAGTTGAACGCGGGGAGATGTGCACATAATCACCAATTTCATTATCATGTTCAATCACTGCTCCTGTATTAATGATTGTATGATGACCAATCACCGCATCCGCATTAATAACCGTCTGCGGCATGATGACGGTTCCTTTACCAATTATTGCGCTCGGACTAATACAAGCAGAAGGATGGATACAAGTGGTGTAGTATTCTATTGGTAAAGCTAGCCTTTCGAACATTTGCTTGCGGATTTTATTATTGCCTATAGAGATAACAAACCGCATATTAGGGTTGATTTTTAGGACATCATGCACATAATCAATCGGTGCTAAAAACGCATTCCCTTTCATTTTTAATGAGCGATGCTTATCATCAAAAATACCAACCACTTTATTTTTTTGCATTGTAATAATGTCAAAGATTACTTTGCTATGCCCGCCATAACCAATTAATGCAATATCCATTTATGTCACTCTTTCATTTTTATTTGGCTTCCCTTAAACACTTCAGTTGTGGCAGCACCTGGCTGATTAATTCCTTCTGAACGGATGACCTTACTAATCGTAAGAAAAAGAATTTTTAAGTCTAGTAAAAAATGTTGATGATCGACATACCATACATCCATTTTTAATTTTTCTTCCCAACTAATCGCATTGCGGCCATTTACTTGTGCCCAGCCTGTGATTCCAGGTTTGACACAATGTCTTCTTGCTTGTTCTGGTGAATATAATGGTAAATAATCTATTAGTAACGGACGAGGTCCAACCAAACTCATTTCACCTTTTAAGACATTAAGCAGTTGTGGTAATTCATCCAAACTATATTTTCTTAACTTATTACCGATTTTGGTCAATCTTTTCTCATCTGGTAACAGATGACCTTGCTCATTTGTTTCATCAGTCATTGTACAAAATTTATATAAGCGAAAGGATGATCCATTAAGTCCAGGTCTTTCTTGTCTGAAAAAAATGGACGATCCGTTGATAAGCAAAACGGTAGATATAATTGCCATTACAGGTGCAAATAAAAGAAGCAGTAAACATGCGCTAATAAAATCAAATAATCTTTTCATTTCCTTCCTCTTCTTATACGGGTTCCGACATCTTATTAAGAAAAAGAAAAAGCCCCACTTTGCATTAAGTGCGGATTTTTCTTATCACTATATCCAGTGGGGTTATTTTTCTGCCAACGCCAGGCGTCTATACACATTTCCTCTAATCCTCTTTGAGCCTTCCAACCTAACCCCGTCGCAGCAGCTGTTGGATCAGCATAACTAATAGGGATATCACCCATACGGGCATCCGTAATGATATACGGTATATTCACATGATTTACTCTCTCAAAAGTTTGGACAATTTCTAAAACACTATAGCCTTTCCCTGTACCTAAATTATAAAAATTAAAACCGGTTACCTTTTTTAATTGTTCTAGTGCACAGATATGTCCCTCAGCTAAATCCATTACATGGATATAATCTCTTACTCCTGTACCATCTTTAGTAGAAAAGCCATCGCCGAATATTTGTAATACCGGTCGTTTACCAATAGCTACTTGGGTAATATAAGGCATGAGGTTATTAGGGATACCTCGTGGATCTTCGCCTAAATTTCCACTTGGATGGGCACCGATTGGATTAAAATAACGTAAGCATGTAATCGCCCAATCATTATCGGATGCATAAATATCTCTCAACATATCTTCGATTATTAGTTTTGTTCTGCCATATGGATTAGTTGCCGATAGATGAGCATTCTCCGCAATCGGTACCTGCTTTGGTCTACCATAAACAGTCGCTGAAGAGCTAAACACCAGTTTTTTTACGTTAAACTGTTTCATTACTTGCAATAAGTAAATCGTGGAAATGAGATTATTATCATAATAGGAAAGTGGATTAACAACTGATTCTCCAACTGCTTTATACCCTGCAAAATGAATCACTGCCTCGATTTCATTATCAGCAAAGACAGAATGAACTGCGTCTTTATCCTTTAAATCAATCGAATAGTACTTTACCTCTTTCTTCGTCATATGCTCAATCCGCTGCACCACTTTTTGATTACTGTTGGAAAAGTCATCAAGAATAATGACATCCATACCACGGTTTAATAAAGAGACACATGTGTGACTGCCAATATACCCTGCTCCACCGGTGACGAGAACACTCATTTTTTTCCCCTCTTTCTCTCGTTATCCTAACCAATCACTTTGGTACTGAATATTTAAACTAATGACTGTTTCATAAAAATAATAGAAAAAATATAGCACAAGGATACAATAATAAATAAAGCGTTGATCCTTTGGTTGAAATAATTTGACTATCCAAGCAACAAGAATCAATTGATAAAGACTAAAATAGATAGAAAATCGCGCAAAAATCCAGTTTTGTGTAGAAATAATCATAAATACTAAACCAACTAGTGCCATATTCACAATAAAATCACTTTTAGGAAAGATAGTCCTTAACTTCTCTCGCCCAAGATAAGCGATGAATAAAGGGGTTGCTTCCACAGCCACGCGTAAAATATTTGCTCCTCCTTCTTGGAATTCTGCATATTGCCCATATTGTGTATCTTCTATCGCTGAAAAAAGGAGTGTCGAAAACTCATTAAAGCCGACAACAATAAGAACGGCTATCAGAAGTAATATCAACGTCGCTTTCGACCAAGCCTTATAACGTACAAAAAAGTAAATAGGTAATAAAATGAGCGCACTTTGATGAATTGAAGAAGCAAGGATAACAAATAAAAAGTACACAGGCCAATTCCCATTTATAAGGAACTTTGTTGCCGCAAATACTATCGCCGCTGCTAAGCATTGGCGAATACCATTCATCGTAACTAAAAATAAACCACCAGTTATATAAATATAAATACTCAACTCAAATAATCTTGCATAGTGTGCGAGAACAAATACTATTAAACTGTTCGTCAATAACGAGACAACGAAAATTAACACTTGCGGGTCATCAGTATAAAACTTCAGAACCATTTGTAATAATCCGAAGCCAATATCCTTTCCCTCTACTATTGTTGCCCAGCTAAAATCATTGACTTCATATGCATGCATATAAAAAAAAGTATCGCCAATATTGGTTCTTGCCCCTGAAACAGCAATAAGAATGAAAGCAACACAAGTAATCATCAGTTTATTAGGATAAACAGTCTGAACTGAATCCCCTACAAGTACAGGTCTAGAAAAGTATCTAGCTATTAAAGCAACACTAAAACTTGCGAATAAACACATCCAAAAAACAGTCATGATTACTGGTCACTTCCCATGGCATTCCTCTTTCGTTGCTCATAGCGTACATAAAATGAAAGTAGATATCCAAATGGTAGCGCAACAAATGTCATTCCTTTTAAAGGTGACGCTTGAATGAAGTGTTTCTTTCGACTTAATAAACAACTAGAAACATAATGTATACATTCTCTTAATTTTTCTTTCAATGATGGAGCATGGATCATTGCTGTTTGACGAAAGAATGCAAAACCTTTCGGGTTTTTATAATATTGATTAAGCATATTTAAACTCGATCCGTCTGGTAAATATTCGACATGGCATAATACTTCATTGAGAAGTAATAACGGTTTTAACTGATCAATAAAAATATACTTATAGCTTAATGGGTAATACTTTTCTCCTGAGAAAATCGGATAAGCAGGGGTCGTTTTTGTCAATGCTGTTCGATAGACAAGCTTCTTATCACCCTTCACTTTATGAACACCATACAATTCCCCTAGAGTACAAGTAGACAAATCAGCGGGTAATTCGGTCCCTATGATATCCCCATTTTGATAGGCATCAAGCCCGACAATTCCAGCTACCTCCTCACTCCCAAATTGGTTCCAATAAGTAATGATTTTCTGTACCGCATCCACTGGCATATAATCGTCAGAATCAATGCACACATTCAATTCTGTTTCGATTAACTCATAGGCTGTATTATGTGCCCCATGCATACCTGAATTTTCCTGGTAATGGTAGCGAATAGAAATGATTCCCTCTTCTATCCACCCTTGAACCAATGACCTTGTTCCATCATTCGAACCATCATCAATGATTAACCACACAAAGGATTGACATGTTTGTTTCTTTAAACTTTCATAGCCTAAATGTAGGGTGTAAGCACGGTTATAGGTAGGGGTAAAGATTGTTAATATTGGTTTCATCTTATCTCGTCCCGCTTGCATGATGTTTAGTATCGTTATATTCGTTATAAAAGGTAGATAACCACTGACTCGTGGTCTCGATATCATAACCAGCTACTTTTAACTCCGTAGAGGTATCCTTATGTTGGTTATCTAATTGCAACAGTTTATCTGCCCATTCAGAAGCCTTTCTAGATAAGCTCACAAATGTTACCCTATTCGTCAGATTCACTTCTGCCGTTATCGTATCAGAGACAAGGCAACTGAGACCTGCAGCTTGTGCTTCAATTAAAACTACAGGTAAACCTTCAAAATGAGAAGGGAATAAAAAGACGTCCAAGGATTGCAAAAGCGAAGGAATATCTTCTCTAACACCTAAAAATTTCACTTGTTGTTCTAGCCCTAGCTTGTGAACTTTTTTCTTTATTTGTGGCATTAAGTCACCATCTCCAGCTAAAATTAAAACAGCGTCTTTTCTTTTATCAGATATAGATTGGAAAATATCTATGATGAAATCATGATTTTTCTGATAATTAAAGCGCCCAATATGACCAATTACAAAAGAATCATCCACGCCCAATTCTCTTCTTATCCGCTTTCGCTCTGGCAAATGATAAAGATATTGACTCACATTTACTGCGTTAGGTAAAACAATTACCTTGTTCTTAGATGATGATGTAAATAACCATTCCCCAGCACGTTCTGAACATGCAAAGTAATAATTAGGATATTCCTTCATGCATAATCTTGCATACTTGCGAAACGGCCATTTAAAATCTATATGTAAATCGCTCAAATGGCTATGCGCAATCCGACACGGCACTCCAGCATCATATGCTGCACGCATAACAAAACTACTGTTTTCGTTTAAATGAGCATGTACAATTCGATAATATGCGTGTTCGGCAAAAAAGGTGTCCAATTGTTTAAAGTATTTTTGGTAATTGCCTGGGCGAATGGATGGCATATGAAATATACGACCACCTAGCCTCTTAATTTCCTTGTCATAATGACCTTCTTCCTGCCGATGGACAATGAAGTCAAATTGAATGCCAACATGCCTAAGCCGACGATAATAATTCATTAACATGGTCTCTAACCCACCACGATTCATAATCGTTACCACTTGCAACACTCTTAATTCCATTATGACCTACCCCCCCAGCGTTTTTTTCTTAATTTATCAATCATCATAAGCATATAGTAGACACTGCTAGCTGAACGTGAACGGGCACAAACAAAAAATACCCTCCAAACGAATGGAAAGTAGCTGAGATCCAACGCTTTAAAAGCCTCTCTAACAATAGGTGCACTTAATATGTTATCTATTTCATTGATTTTTTCTCGTATCGTTAGTTGGCTTTTAGAAGCAAGGATATTTAAGCCTAAACCAATCATATTTAAGCAAATACGATTATTTAAAGCTGATTGGGCATGACGACTGAATGAATATTCCTTTATGCAATGATTCATTTCATCATAAAGTTGTTGCCAAAGCTGAAATAAATCCGATTTATATTCACTCGTTTGTGAATGTTCATTTTCTTTCCAGTAATGATATAAAGGCCGATCGACATAAACAAAAGAGTCAGCTAGGCTCATCACTTTCATATTGAAAAGGGTATCCTCATTTGATCCAATATGATGTAAATCTGTAAAAAAGATAGGTTGTTTTGTTAATAAATTTTTACGGTATAACTTTGACCAAACGGTTCCCATAGCATCAAGCATACTAGGATCAGATACTTCTTCCTTAATTGGACCTACTAATCGCCTGACAATTTGTTCTTTATAGGCTTGATCTCTATAGGTTTTTTCTTTCAAGTGATGGAAGTATCTTTCCTTAGAAAAGTGTTGATACGCTCGTGTGTATCGGCACATAGCGATATCTGCCTGCTCTCGTTGAAGCGCTTCATATAATGCCTCATACATCTCTTGGTGAACCCAGTCATCAGGATCGACAAAACCAATATACTCTCCTTCCGCGTGCTTTAGTCCAAAATTACGGGCCTGGGAGACACCTTTATTCTCCTGGTAGAAGACCTTCAGCCTTTTATCCTTCTCTTGAAATTTTGAAAGAATGTCCCCCGTTTGATCGGTTGAACCATCATTGACGGCAATAATTTCAATTCTTTTAAATGTTTGTGTGAGCAAACTATGTAGACATCTTTCAATATACATTTCCATATTATATATAGGCACGATAATGCTGATGATTGCTTTCATCTTTCTTCTCCTGCGTGTATTTAGCGTAAAGGATCATTAATTCTTCCATGACGACTTCAGTTGAATATTTGCTAATAAGTTGCCTATTTGCTTTAGCGAACCTCTCTCTCTCTTGTTCAGAATGTATAAGACTCTCCATTTTTTCGGCGAAATGATGAACATCAGTCGCTGCTATAAGATATCCATTATGCCTGTCCCTGATCAATTCATGATGCCCTCGATTCATAGTAGCTACAATGGGTAGGCCACAAGCCATTGCTTCCAAAATATTCACTGGGAGGCCCTCCCTTAAACTAGAAGCCACAGCCACATCACTCATTTGTAACCATTCCTTCACTTCATTTGTAAAGCCGAGAAATACTACCTGACGATCAATTCCAAGCTCAGTAGCAAGCCTTTGACAATCTGATAACAGCGGTCCTTCTCCTGCTAATAGTAATTGGCTAGATGGGTGTTGTTTCGCTATTTTCTTAAACGCTTGTAGTAAAAGCCTTTGGTTTTTGTTTCGATTAAACTCTGCTGCATAAAAAAATAAAAAAGCCTCTTTTTCAATCAGATGCTTTTCTCTTAGTTTTTCCTTTATTTCCTTATCAATTGGCTGATATTGCGCTACATTGACGCCCACTCCATGGATAAAAGCTATTTCCTTCGCTTTCAATGCCTTAGTGGCTAAGGCATAATCTTCTTGATTAATCGTAATTAAACAGTCCGTTTTCCGCGCCAAGGTTTTTTCAATAGGATAATAGATAAGCCAATTAAGTAGTGGTGCACCTTTGCAAAAATGAAATCCATGGGCAGTATAAAATAGTAATGGCTTCTTCTTCAAACTAAAAGTTGCCAATCTACCAAGTAATCCACCAGTGGGTGTATGGCAATGAACAATATCGTATTGATGAATCTCCATTAAGCTTTTCAACTGCTTGTACGCATATAGATTGGCTTTTTTCAACGGATGCCTTTCTATTGGGAGGCGATGCTGTTTGGATACAAAAGGTAAGGTTAAGTCTCCTTTAGCCGCTATATGGATTTCCCAACCTTGTTCGTATAGTTGTCGCATAAAGGGGAGATGAAATGCCTTGAAATGATAGTCGACTGTGGCAACTAATAGCAGTTTCTTTGCTGTCATTTGATTGGATATCTTTCTGTTATCGTTTGTAGAAAACCTAACAGCTCCTCTTGTAAATCCTCACGTTTTAAAGCAAATTCAATGGATGTTTGAATATAACCAAGTCTCTCACCAACATCATAGCGCTCTCCTTGAAATTCGAATGCAAATATCGGTTCACTATGATTTAAAGTAGCTAACGCATCTGTTAGTTGAATTTCATTCCCCCTCCCTGGCTCTTGATATGAAAGAATATCAAAAATACTCGGTGGTAGGATGTATCGCCCCATGATAGCTAAATTAGATGGTGCCTGATTAAGGTCTGGCTTTTCAATTAAAGAACGAACCGTATGAAGTCTTTCCGTCACTATTTCACCATCAATGATGCCATACCTTGATACTTCTTCGTCTTTCACTTTTTTCACCCCGAGAATCGTGCCTTTATGCTCTTCATACTGTTCTATCATTTGAGCTATGCAAGGCGTAAATCCTTCAATAATATCGTCACCTAACAAGACCGCAAACGGCTCATCGCCAATAAACTTCCGTGCACACCATATGGCATGTCCTAACCCAAGCGGTTCTTTTTGTCTGATATAATGAAGGTTGGCCAGTTGAGATGACTTCTTCACTTCTGATAATAATTCAAATTTACCTTTGCTCATTAAATTTTGTTCTAGTTCAAAAGAATAATCAAAGTGATCCTCTATTGCCCTTTTCCCTTTACCTGTAACAATAATAATATCTTCAATACCAGCAGCAACTGCTTCTTCTACAATGTATTGAATTGCCGGTTTATCGACAAGTGGTAGCATTTCTTTTGGCATTGCTTTTGTTGCAGGAAGAAATCTAGTTCCTAAACCGGCAGCTGGAATAATCGCTTTTCTTACTTGCCTCATACTTACTCACTCCTTCTTCATTAAGATAGTGATAACATATTAGCAATTTCCTGCTGTTTCTCTGGCGTTTCTTTTCGGTTTGCAAGGGTTAACAATCGTTCTCTTAATTCCTCTTTACTCATCACAGGATATAAATCAATTAAACTTTCAATCTCTTCAATATAAAGAGTGGCGCTTTTCCCAATATAAATATGTGGGTAAATTTGCTGATCGTCCATTTCTTCCTTATTCAATAGTTCTTCAAATAACTTCTCCCCTTGGCGAATACCAGTGAATTTAATACTTATTTCCTGAGTTGTATAGCCGGAAAGTTTAATTAAATTTTTTGCTAAATCATATATTCTTACCGGTTTACCCATATCTAAAATAAATATCTCACCACCTAATGCTAGTGCACCTGCCTGTAGCACAAGCCTTGACGCCTCAGGAATGGTCATAAAATATCTCACCATATCAGGGTGCGTGACAGTAATTGGTCCCCCTTTTTCGATTTGCTTTTTAAAAAGGGGAATAACACTCCCTCTACTACCTAATACATTGCCAAACCTTACCGCAACAAAACGAGTTGTACTTACTTTATTCATTTGTTGAACAAGCATTTCTGCAAGACGCTTCGATGAGCCCATTACACTTGTTGGATTTACTGCTTTATCTGTTGACACCATTACAAATACATTGACTTGTGACTGATGAGCTGCCTCTGCCATATTCCTTGTACCAATTATATTATTTTTTACTGCTTCCTCTGGATGTTCTTCCATTAATGGTACATGCTTGTGGGCGGCTGCATGATAAACAACTGCCGGTTGATATTTTTTCATGACTTGAATCATGCGTTCTTTATCTTGAATATCAGCAATAACAGGAATCAGTTCGCTATCACTTTTCATATCTACCAGTTCTAATAATATGGAATAAATGCTGTTTTCTCCATGACCGAGAAGAATCAAACGCTTCGGTGAAAAAATTAAAATCTGTCGACAAATCTCTGAACCAATTGAACCACCTGCACCAGAGACAAGTACCGTTTGATTGGCAATATACTCCGAAATGCTATTGTCCTCTAAGAGAATCGGCTCTCTTCCGAGTAAATCTTCCACCTTTACATCTCGTATATGATTGACTTTTACTTCTCCCATGACAATATCTTCAATAAAGGGTAGTGTTTGTGTCTTGCTATTCGTTTTGGTACATTCATTAAAAATGATTTCGAGCTCTTCTTTTTTAAGTGAAGGGATAGCAATGATTAAATGCTCTATACCCATTTCCTGAACAATCTCTCTTAATTGTTCTACCTTCCCTAAAACCTTTAAGCCTGCTAAATACAAGCCTTGCTTCCTAGAGTCATCATCAATAAATCCGACTGGAATTAATTGATCATGTCCTTGCATCAATTGTTTGGCAAGCATCCCTCCTGCTGAACCAGCACCAATAATTAATGTTTTTTTCTTATTAATAGCTAACTCTTGCATTTGTTCTCGATAGACTCTTACGCCATATCTCGAACTTGTTAATATAATAAGCAACACTAAACTATAAATGATTGTAAATTGTGGAAGAAACGCTTTTAATAACATGTAGTATGTAATCATTGTTAAACAGACTGTCGTTCCTACAAGCCTGAGAATAATGAGAAATTCTCGAATACTAGCATAGGACCATAATTGCTCATAGAATTGCTCTTTATAAGCAAAGATATAATAAAATAGAAGTGATAAACTATAAATTATAATAGCTTGATTGTATGAGATCGAAGTTGGGAGTAATAGATACGTAAATATAAAAGAACTCAATAGTAATACTGCATCCATCAATAACGAAAATATAAGCTTTAGTCTGTATGACACAATATCATCCCTCCCTTGCTTCAGGATTTCAAATGACTTATACCATCAGTGAATGATTAGAACTAATACAAGTCTCAACACATGTAAAGACATTAAATATTTTAAAAGTAAAACAGGGCATCTAACCCCCCCTCTCACCACACTCTTGACGACAGGGCGTCTAAGGTTTCTTTCAACCCACAGCATGACCGAGTATCTCTCTTAGATAAAGGCAAGGAGACATCACCTTAAATATTCTTTATAACGAACAATCATAAAAAAATTAATGGCTTCCATTCAAGATGGTGCCAATAATGTTCGACTTTGCATATTGTAGTGTTTTTTTAGCATTGTAGACATGTTCTGCTTTTGTTTGCCCTTGTTTTACGACGAGTATCACACCATCACTAACATTCGCTAACACCTTTGTATCAGTAACATCTAATAAACAAGGGGAATCAATTAAAATTACATCATATAATGGACTAACTTTAGCTATGAGCTTCTTCATGACACTAGAACCAAGTAGTTCTGAGGGATTGGATGGAATCTTCCCACTAGGCAATAGTTTTAGGCCAGGAATTTGCGTAGAAATAGTCACTTCTTCCTGTATTGCATCGCCTTTCAATACATCTGTTAAACCAGGCTCTTGAGCTGCCATAAACATTTGATGTAATGCTGGATTTCTTAAATTAGCATCAATCAAGAGTACTTTCTCTTTTTGGTTCGCAATTGATACAGCAATATTGCCTATCATTGTCGTTTTACCTTCATAACGATCTGGTGAAGTAATAAGCAAGACCATATGCTTTTTCTCACCATTGATAAATTGGATATTTGTTCTTATCGTGCGGAATTGTTCAGAAATGATAGAATGAGGGTACAAATAAGTGACTAAGTTTCGTCCCTTATTGCTCGTACCGATTTTCCATTTCCGCATATTGACCATTAGTCTTCCTCCTTTCTTTCATTGTTTGTTTTTGTTTCTTTTGTTTCAAATTTTTTGTATGTATGATTGAAACAGTACCAATTGTTGGCACATCGATTAATCTCTCAAGCTGGCTTTCTGACTTTACAGAATCATTTAATGAGTCTAATAGAAAAATAAAGCCTATTCCCGCAACTAAACCTAATACCCCTGCAATTACTATTATATTCAGCCCATTACTTTCATTAATAGGGGTCGGGTTTGTTCTTGCCTCCGACAAAATGCTGACTTCATCAAAATCCATAATTGTCGGGATTTTTTCAATAAACACTTTTGCTGTAGTATTAGCAATTAAAGCGGCTCTTTCTGGATGTGAATCAACTACGGTTATATTCACCACCTGCGTATCATCAACACTCGTAACAGCAATCTTATTCGCTAATTGATCACTTGTTTCCGCTAATCTCAATTCTTTAATTACTTCCTCTAACACCACTGTGTCTCTAATGATGACCTGTAGAGTATTTCGATACCCTACTTCTGCCCCAATAATAATATTCGTATCACTTTGATAGAGTAACGTTGGTTTATTTAATAAGTGATAAATAAAAGCAATCCCACAAGCAAGCAACGTAAAAAGAAGCACCAGCCAAAACCTTTTCTTAATGACTTTAAATAGTTCAGGTAATTGTATTTCTTTAGCCTCAGGTTCATTCAAATATCTGTTCATTTGTAATCCACCTTTTGTATTTTCTTTATAAAGAACAAAAAGAGTAAAAAAATAGAATTAGATTAGATTGATTTTATTTTAGTTCTTTATAAAGAACAAGTCAACAAGTTTTCTTTCTTGCATTTTGTAGTATTTGCCGTTTCCTATTTAGCCATAGAAAAGGTTTTATCACATAATAGAGTGGGAACCATTTTTTCGGTAACGGGAATGCTTGATAATCTTCGGACAAAGGATAGAACCATTGCAAATAATGAATGAACTTCTGCTTCAAAGTAAATAAACTACGTAAATATTGCGCATGATAATGAGCAATTTCCTTTGGTACATGATGATCATGTAACGAAACCAATTGGTGAAAATAAAACGATGCCCCTCTTGCTAATTTTATTGATGCGCGCTTATCCATGCATGTTGATTTTACATTTGAATTAAATAGTTTCACTGATAATAATAATGCCTGCCCAGCGATTTTATCGTATTTGTATTGGGTTAAATGATGTGACCAGTCCTTATCATTCACAAAACTTCCCTGTAACAAGATCTGATGAATGTCGAACAGCCATCTTAACCTTGACCAACCGTGCCTAGCACCGTGAGTACTTAAGAAATAGAATAAATCTTTTTCACCTAAATAAGGAAAGCTAATTTGACTACTCCATTGGCTTTCTCTTCTTCTCTCCCATAACTCGGTAAAATGGGGCTCTGTGCTTGGTGCAGGGTGAAGGCGCCAGTGAACTTCTACCTTCGTTCGATGTTGCTTATGAAAATAGGTAAAGTGGTGATGTCGCCATTTCCAATCATCCAGCACCGATTCAATATATTCATCTTTTTCATAACCTTGTAGGAGCATTAATTGTTCTGCTTGTTCAATACGTTCAATCGGCACCAGCAAATCAATATCAGCACAAGTACGCAAAGACAGATCACCGTAAAGCTCTTTAGCTAGTATCGGACCTTTGAGAAAAAGAAGCGGTAGAGATGCTTGTTGAAACTGCAAATAGAGTGTGTGCATTTCCGCAGTCAAATGCAGCATACGATAGATATTCTGCTCATAATCTTTCTTTATTTTTGTAAATATATATGCTGGCATCTTATCAGCTACCCTTTGTTCATTTATTGCATGATATATTTGCGGGAATATTCGATGATGCTTTACTGCTAGCAGGAACTGATCCCAATCTACCTTGGTACATAATGAAAGTACTAATTGCTTTTCATTTTTCATCAATGATACGATCAACTGCATTTCTAAAGGTAAATTTTGATTATCCAATGACGTTCTTACCATCTCTCCTTCTCCTTTTTCGGTATACATGCAAACATACTAACAATTGTAAACTTATCTTTTTCATGCGCCCCGCTCAGAAAGAAAGTACCACTTCTTAACCATGCATGAGCGACAAACTCACCGTAATCATCCCTTGCAGTCCCTAAATATAAAGTACTTTCTATTCCTCTTCTTTCAAGCATTTTCATACAAGCAACAGCCTTCACTAAGCATTCACTCTCCCAAAACGTATACCGACTCATATGATGTACTGCTTCAGAAATTTGTTGAATAGGATTCTCTCTATGAAGGTCCTGTGTTTGTTCTGTCTCTTTCATATGCTTACCTAATAGATGTGAAACTTTAGAAAATGGTAACTGCTTATAGATTCTTGCATAAGCTAGATAAATTAGGGCCTCTATTAATAATTGTTTTTTCTCCCAGGGAAGAGCAAGAAAATGTTTAAGTTTATGAAAAAGTATGCTATTCATGTTGATGTACTTCAATAAGCCCTTCTTTTAAAAGCTGATCAAGAAAGGAAAACACCTCTTCTTCACACTTGATTTGCTCCACTTCGTATTCTGCTTGCATTTGCACAATGAGAGAAGAGATTAACACGCCTTCTTGCATCTTTCCCCAGATTTCACCACCAATGACACCTAAATTATAATACTTACCGTTTTCAATATTCAGCATCACTTTCTCACCGTTCATATCACTTACCATATTTCCACTTACTTGTTTCACGATATCATTGATTGACAATGGCTTCTTTGTTATCATTCTGCTCCTCCTCAAACAAGTTATGAATCGTATCTGCCAGCTCATATGCTGAAAATAAGTTCGACCGCTCGATCGCATACATAGGAATTTGACTAGCAATCTTAACCGATAAATCAAAATGCCAAGCTAATAGTCCTAACCGCCCGATCATAAAAGGACGATATGTATGAGCATCCAAAACTTCAATTTTTTGCAACCCATTTAAAGGGTGTATTTCTTTTGGTCTTTCATTCACCTGATGTAGGACGAAAATACCTGCAAGTGGAACCGAGTGATGTGTGAATACATTCTGTACAGGTATAGCATATTTATTTTCTCTATCAAAAAGAGGATGATAACTTGTAACTGATAAACCTAACTTTTTAATACTTTCATCCCATAGTTTTTGTTGTGGGTAGCTCGGTACTACATAGGCCGTGCCGTTTACTAATTGAATAGGTATGACATCATCACTTAATAACGACCATCCTTTAAGAATAAGCGTCGAAGCTAGTGTCGACTTTCCTGCCCCTGAATCTCCGACAATTAAATAGGCTTTGCCATCCTTCATTACTGCACTTCCATGAAGGGGTAATATCCGCCTTTGCATTAACAGTACACCCATACACGATCCTAATATAAACAAACGGACCTTATCTATTGAACTACTAGGATGGGGATCAAAATAAATGCTCCTGCCCCCCTCAATATAGAAAGTTGCCGTTTCATTAACTGTAAATAGAACGGATTGATCTGTTAATACTTTAAATTTTCTTTTCTCTCCATAATTATCCCATATAGATGATAAATCTCTTTGTTTAATACTAATCATCTCAATAGGATTAGAAGGCTCAGATTCTTCGGTAGCAACAAGTTCTTTAAATGGAATATCACTTAATACATATAAACCGAATGCCCGATATTTATGTGTCTTCTTATCCAAAACGATCCTCCTTTCTTAGAAAAGCGCCAGACACCACTGCCTATAAGCGTAAAAGAAAGGACGCTGCTTATCCTGTTTTTTTAAGCTATACCAAAGAGTAATAGCGTCCATATTTAGCGCACGAAACGTCAATTAAACTAATTATCTCTCCAACTCTTTTCTAAGAAGCCCTTATACATAAGCACAAGGGCCGTTTCCTTTAATGTGCTTACGAATGATGAATGGTTTCATCTTCATCTGGTTGGACAGCATCCGGGATTTTTAATCCTGGTCCTCCCATTGTTCTTTTTATTTCAAGTTCTTGCAAAGTGGGTGTTTGCCAAATTTTTGTCACTTGTTTCACCTCCTTTAATAAGAAAACGGTAAAGAATGAGTGTCCGCATCGCTATGCGAAAATCATCATCAAACACCTGGTTTGCTTGTGGTTGCTGAATACGCTTTAGATGGTTCCGGATGACTGACACATCGATAAAGTACTGAATGCGCTGATCGTTTAGTGCTTTTTCCATTTCATTTAGAAAAGACGACCAATTTGGTAGGAGACGCAGCAGCCCATCTGCACCTTGCACACCCTTGCTTTTCACATTTAATCGATTAAGATTCGGTAAATATCCTTTTGTTGCTCTACGAATAAAGGCACGATTGAATCCATTTTTCACAAATTGATCCTCCGGAAGCGATAAACAAAAACGGACCACTCGTAAATCATCTGTAGGATCTCTAGGAATTACTCCATATTTCAAGGCCATTTTTGCGCCATATACCCCTGTTGTATGCCAATAATAGAGGTCATTGAATTGTTTTTCTCTCACTTGATATGCATTAGTTAGCCCGTTCCCCGCTTGGTCAATGCCGTTGTCTCTTAATTTTTCATACACCTTTGTTTGCCTTGCAAATGCAGGATGAATAAATTGTGGAAAAGGATGCCCCCGATTCACATGGGATGCTCTTATTTTTTTATTTATAATAGTCGACCAAACTTTTTTTCGATCAACACCTAAAGCGATACTATAGGAATTAGTCTCTTTAAAAAAATGTAATAATCGATACTTTTTAAGAAGACTTGCATAGTAATCAAGCGCTGGACCCCAAGAAATGGTCCAATTGCCACGTTGGCCATTGAGGAGAATACCTATATCTAAAGCTGATGCTTGTTCGTAAATCCCTCGTAACCAATACGTATTATCGAAGTATTTATAAGGTGATTCAATCACATTCAACCACTCATCCATTTCTGTATAAGCATTACGGTCAGAGAAAGATAAGAAGTGCGGAACGAGAGTAGGGTATAGCTTAAGCATCTCTTCAATCCATGGTCTTTCGTTCGCTTGTCTGCTTTTGGGTGTCCAATCGTCAAACTTGGGAATAGGGATGTAACTGAAAGTATGTAACGGTTCCCCTTGTAATGATTTGGCCGCAAATGCAGTGACTGTACCTGAATCCAACCCCCCACTTAAATGAGCACCTTTTCCCTTAAATGTTCTTAATTTAGAATCAACTACTTTTTGAAATAATTCTTGAAATGCTTCAATATATTGTTCATCATTCTTTAGTTTAAGCGGTTCTCTTTCTTCTAGTAGGTGACAGTATTGTTTAAACTGCGTATGATGTTTCGTTATCGTGATTGAGTGTGAAGGTGGAATTTGATAGATTGATTGATAGACTGTTGAGGTTAAATCTACTGATTCTATCGTTAATGGATTAGCAAGATATTCAGCGATCCAGTTCTCATTATATGTATCTTCTACTTCTGGTAAAGTCAGTAGTGCACCCATAGTCGATGCGAATGAAAAGAACAAAGCATTTTTAGTAAAATATAATGTTCTCGTGCCTGAGAAATCTCTAGCTCCAAACCATGTTTGTTTTTTGTCATTCCAAATCATGAATACAAAATCACCGACTAAAAACCTAGGACAATCTTCTCCCCATTTTTCATAGGCATATAAAATCAGTTGACTATCGGTAATCATATATCTCTCATACTTCCGAATATTTAATAGCTGGTATAAGTCTTCGCGATTATCAATAATACTATTGCATATAATAGCTAACCCTTTTTCTCGATTATAATAAGGAATTTCCTCACCCATAGATTGTGGTGTAATCCAATTTAAAGAACAACTTAAGAATAGGCGGCGCTCTCTTATTGTTTGCACTTGATCATAACGGAACCCTTGAAACTGTTGCAACATCCTATCCCCATAATGAACGGGAATTTCCCACTCATTGAAGCTCCATATACCAGTAATTGCTGTCATGCGCTACCTCCCTCTTTGTTAGTTCTTTATAAAGAACATGTAAGTACTTTTAAACTAACATCATACAAATCAACTGTCAATATTGTTTTTGATACAAATGGCTTATTTTTTTAAAATTAAAGTTATTTTGTTTATTGCTAAAATGAGCCTGCCTTTCATTCTCGTGAAGTAAAAAAAGTCTGGTTGAAATGTAAAAAAATTTACAATTATACCAGACTTACTCTATTCCACTTTTACTGTTCATCATCCCAAATAGCAAATGCCCATTCAGGATTATCAATGAAGGGATTGCGGTTATTTTGAAATTCTTCATAGATGAATTGATTTCTACGTTGTTCATTCTCATCTACAGGGTCCTCTTTATGCCACTTTAACAAAACGGATAATTTTCCATGCAAAGGCGTGCGTCCATTATTGACTCTATCGTTCAATTCTAAATCTAACTCGCCATCATCTCCCTCATAACGTACCGCCATATAGAAAAGCATTCTGGCAATATCACCCTTCACTTCATCACGAGGTTCAAAAGAATCATGATCATAATAATTACCCTTTGCTTCCTGATGTTCTTTTCCACCATTATCAAAATCTAAGTTTCCTCTAGAAGCATTTACACTTACATCCGTCGGCCTTAAATGATGCAGGTCTGTTCCTACACCTGGATCAGTATCAAATCCACCATGGGATTTTGCCCAAATATGTTCACGGTTCCAGTCATCTGCATCTGGACCTTTTAAGTCCTTGTCTTGCGATCTTCCACTATAGAATAAAATTACATTGTCTCTATTTTGTGGATCTTCATCTGTCACCATTAACGCTTCCCATACCTCACGATAAGTCAGTTCATTATGATCATCTATAATCTCATGAAGTGCTGCTTTTAATTCATCTCCCGTTTTCCCTTTTGCCTCTTTATAATAGTCACTATCAACCTGATAATCATTTGTTTGTCTTCCCTCTGTAAATGGGGATTCCCCTTCTGGCGTACAACTAACTAACAAGCTCAATAAAACTAATAATGGGATAAAAGAACGTATGCCCATTGTTTCCTCTCCTTCATAAAGTACTTAAAAGAATATTATCTATGAAAAATAAATATTTGAACAGCACCAACAGGAAGGTTTTATTTAATAGAAGTTTTCCTCCCCTCATATGACTATTTTTTATGCAATGAATGCTGAAAGTAATATCTATCTAAAAACTGCAGCAATGAATTGGAAATATCATTTTAGGCAGCTGAGTACTCTTCGTCGTTTTTTAATTTGAATTGGAGGGATTCCTTATATGAAGAAAAATTCATGAGTATGTCGGCAACGAAATTATAAACAGATTGTTTCCAAATGAAACTAGAGCAAATTCTCTATTAGAATTTGCTCTAGTTTCTTTCTATTTATTTCCATGTCTCTGTATTTTTTTTACTAAATCCCTTTTAGCGCCTCACCTATCGTTTCCTCCCCTGTAACGAGGTCGAATGATTTATGAATGGTCTGATCATTATGAAGCACCTCAACGATTGTTGCAGCCACATCTTCACGTGGAATTGTATTTCTTTCAAGAGAAGCAGCAGCCTTCACTTTCCCTATTCCTGGTTCATTTAATAAGCCACCAGGACGTACGATCGTGTAGTCTAATGAGCTATTCATCAGCATTTTATCAGCATAATGTTTAGCTGCCATATATGGCTCAATCGCTGACCATTTTTCTCGGTCATTCGCATGTATGGCACTAACCATCACAAATCTAGAAACGTCGGCTTTTTCCGCTGCTTCGATTGCTTTACCTGCGCCGTCTAAATCGATGAGCAATGTTTGGTCATATCCTGTATGGCCTCCTGATCCTGCTGTGAAGACAACAGCATCACATCCTTGCATAGCCTTAGCCAAATCTTCAACCGTACCAGTTAATGATGCATGGACCGCTTCCATCCCACGGTTTTTAAAATCAGTTAATTGTTCTTCTTTTCTTACCATTGCTACAGGTATATCACCGGTTGTTTCACTTAATTTATCCATCACTTGTTTACCAATTTGCCCGTTCGCTCCTATTACTAATACTTTCATTCTCTTTCTCCTCTCTTCCTTTTCATTTATCGGTGAAAATCGTTTATGAAAATGGATTTTCACCTATACTAAATAATACTATTTTCTAGGGGAGTTTATAAAATGCCACATTATCTGTATTCTTATTTCACTCGCTTACCATTGGTCTTTCGTATACTCATCATGGCACTGATGACAATTATCCTATTTGGCGGTTTTGTTCACTTATTAGAGCCAAATAGTTTTCCTACTTGGTTTGATGGTATCTGGTGGGCTGTCATAACTGCTTCAACTGTCGGGTATGGTGACTTTGTGCCTCACTCTGTTGTCGGAAGACTAGCAGGAATTGTCCTTGTTTTGACAGGAGCAGGTTTTATTGCTTCTTATTTCGTTGCATTGTCTACTGCCGCTGTCGCTAAGCAAAATGACTATATTCAAGGAAATTTCAAGTTTAAAGACCGTGATCATATTATTGTCATCGGTTGGAATGCTCGTTCGAGAGAAATTTTGAAAACGATATGTAGCTATGTTAATAGCGTACCCGTCACATTAATTGATGAAACATTGGAGGAAAATCCATTGCCCCACCAAAACCTTCATTTCGTCAAAGGCAATCCACAAAGAGATGATGTGCTCATGAAAGCAAGTGTAATGGACGCTAGACAATTGATTATTACCGCTGATCAAAACAAAGACGAACACCAAGCAGATATGCACAGTATCTTGACGTTAATTGCTGTTAAAGGAATGAATCCATCCTTACCTTGTATTGTAGAAATCCTAACAACTGAACAGATGAAAAATGCGAAGCGAGCAGGCGCAGATGAAATCGTGCAAACGAACTTATTAACAAGCTTTGTCATGATTAGTAGCCTTACTTCAAGAGAAATGGTTACGGCATTTCTCAGTTTACTAAGGCAAATTGATCAAAGAAGACTAGGTATTGAGCCCATATTGACTGACCATATTGGGGCTAATTTTCGTGATGTAAGTATTAGCTTAATGAATGAAGATATATTGATTCTTGGCATCAAACGAGGAGAAGAGATGATTATTCATCCCCCTCACCCGTTTTCACTTCAAGCAGAGGATTTGCTTATCACGATAAAAAATTAATATTGCAAAATCCCCTCTAGTTCTTTAACAAGCTCGTGACCTATAGCTACATATCTTTCGGTAACTTCTCCGTCCTTATCAACTGGTGCCTGAAATTGATTAAATGAAGCAGAGAAATTACCGATATTTGCGTTATTTTCATCAATATTGCTCTCGTAAATATGTGACAAGAGGTAAGGTGTTCCCAGTTCTACTGTACAATTGCTTGTATCTAATTGACCATCTATGGATTTGAAGGGTATACGTAAGAAATGATAACCATTGTTCGTATCAATCTTGTAATCAAACGCACCATGGTCATAATCCCAATTCCCTCCAATTGTATAACCCATTGGTTTTAATAACTGCTCCAGTTTAAACAAGTGATATTGCTTTCCCTCGATATTAGAATGAATTTCTCTCATTGCTTTCATTCCTTTCAACATCATATTTTGCTTAGTTTTACCCTATTCCCTCTCACTAATACTAGCGCTTTTCACTTCTCTTTAGGCTTCTTCGCAAAAATAGCTAACCTTAATGGACAAACATACAATCGTGATAAGTGCTCAACTCATAAGTTAAAGCAGATGAAGGGTAAATGTATACAGAGTGCCTTCAGTTAACCTCTTTTAAAAATACATCTATATAATTTTATTAACCCGTATGAAAGGAGAGAATTATGTAATGGCAGAATGTAATCGCAATGCAAATGGTGCCTGTTCTGATGCAGGTGGAATAAATACAAATGCAAACGGTGAAGCTGCTCACGCGGAGGGGAATTCAACGACTGCTGATGGTAATGCTTCTCATGCGGAGGGGTTTGAAACATTAGCTACTGGAGTCGCTTCTCATGTGGAAGGGAGCCAAACAAATGCTATTGGCACAGCTGCTCACACAGAGGGGTTTCAAACCACTTCTGTTAGTGACGCTTCTCATGCGGAAGGGAGTTTAACAACTGCTGAAGGTGAGTCAGCTCATGCGGAAGGAACACTCACCTTAGCCAGTGGTCTTAGTGCCCATGCAGAAGGGAATACAACAACAGCTAGTGGTGACTACACGCATGCGGAAGGAATGGACACTGAAGCAAGTGGTTTTGTTGCTCATACAGAAGGAAGAAGTACAGTTGCAAATAATTCTTATGCTCATGCGGAAGGCTTTCAGCCAAATGCTTCTGGGAGTATTTATCATGCAGAAGGGCAAGGGTCTATCGCTTCTGGTACTAACTCTCATGCAGAAGGATATTTAACGACTGCATCTGGCTCCACTTCACATGCAGAAGGTGGTACCAGCGTAGCATCTGATAGCTTTGCTCATGCAGAAGGTCTTTTCACCCAAGCAAGCGGTTATGTTTCTCACGCTGAAGGAAGTTCAACTGTTGCTTCAAATGCTTTTACCCATGCCGAGGGAATAGAAATGACAGCAGCAGGATACGCGTCGCACACCGAAGGATCTCGTACAAGAAGAGAAGGTATAAACGCTCACGCTGAAGGAAATACAACACTAGCAAGTGGGGATTATTCTCATGCAGAAGGAAGAGGAACCACCGCTAGTGGAAACTATGCACATGCAGAAGGGTTCAATAATATCGCCTCTGGAAATGGGGCCCATGTGGAAGGGGAGCGAATGCAAATAACGCTTCTTTACCCAATACTGCTTCTGGTAATAGTTCGCATACTGAAGGTTACGGAACCACCGCAAGCGGCACAGGTGCTCATGCAGAAGGTTTAAATACCCTATCTACAGCGAATGCCTCACATGCGGAGGGTGTCAACAATAACGCGACTGGTCAAGCCGCTCATGTAGAAGGACAAAATAATGTAGCCCAAGGTGTTTTTTCTCATGCTGAAGGGTTTCAAAATATAGCTACAAATATCGGTTCACATATAATGGGAATATATGGAGAAACAACAGACAATTATTCTTGGCATGTCGGTAATGGAACAAGTGCTAGCAACAGAGGTTCAGCTGCGCTACTCCAAGGATGTACAGGAGATTTATTTATCGATGGTACACTTCATGAAAATGGCGCTGACTATGCTGAAATGTTTGAAACGATTGATGGAAACAGCATTACACCAGGTAGATTTATCACATTACAAGGTAAAAAGGTGAAAATAGCAACCAGCGCAGACAGCTATATTTTAGGCATTACAAGTGCTGCCTCCGCCATTAAGGGGAATGCCGCTGAACTGCATTGGCATCATAAGTATCTAAAGAATCAATGGGGCCGTACTCAATATGAACAAATTCCAAGTGACTCTAATGATGAGTACCTCGCAAAGTAACGCGAGTGGCACCAAAATTAACCCCCGCATACGATTCACAGCAATCTTATATACCAAGAAGTAAACGTAAAGAGTGGGTAACAGTTGGATTACTCGGTCAATTGCTAGTGACTGATGATGGTAGTTGCTCAATTAATGGTTACTGTTTACCGAATGATGAAGGAATCGCCACATATTCAGAAACAGGTTACCGTGTGTTGGATAGAATAAGTTCTAATCAGATACTAGTCATGTTTAAATAGAGTTGGCAAGTACTATGGAAGGATCAAAGTTAACTGAGCACAGAGACGTTTCTCATAGCTATTATCGAGAGCTGGTTAACTTATAATTACCACTCTTAAGCCGGTTCTCCTATTTTTCGATTATCATTTCCACCTTTTGGCTCCTCTCAAGAATCTCCAAGGAATTATAATAGGCTACTTTTATGGAAAGAATGAAGTAGGATTACCCTAATTATAAAAGAGAGGATGGATGGATATGAAAGAAAAAATCATCTATATATATCACGATTTTGGAGGTACCCATACCACCTCTTTAGCCGCTGCCTATCACCTAAATATTTTGAGTGATACTAATTTAATACCAAGTAAAGAAGAGATTTTATCTGTTCCGTACTTTAACAAGCTAAAAAAGAAGGACGCTGGGGAGTTTATTTATCATGGAATTGATAGTGATGGTAATACGGTTTATACTATCGGGAGAAGATCATCCAAACTAACTGTAAAATCACTATATAATTTTAGTGAACTTTTATCTCTACAGCATCAAACTATGAATAAAAAAATAATATTTTCTAATACCTCTCCTGTTGTACCGTTAGCTATGACACTCGGAGGCTTTTTTTCACGAGGTCTTGGAATTGATTCCATAGGGGTGCCACTTTTAATTAAAGGGGCACAGCGTTGTAGCGAAAACATCTTTCAACTTGTAATGGAGACAAAAAAAGTGGCTAAAGAATCGAATCAATTAATCGTTAAAATCGAAAACAAAAAATACCAGGCTTGATGTTCTTTAAAGTATATAATAAGGTTGTCACTTATACAAAAAAACCCTTCTATATAGAGGGGTTTAACCATTTAAAAGTCTCATATAAGCTTGGTAACCTACAATTGCTGCTATTAATGATCCAATTAAAAATAAAACTGACCCACCCAATGTAAATAATCTTCCTATATAAATATTTTTAGCTTCTTCGATTTCAATTGAACTATTACTATTTTTATTCATATTGAACTATACCTCCATCTAAATAATCTAAGATATGAAGGATCTGAATAATATAAATCCTATACCTAAACGCCCAGAGTTGTTATTTTTGAATATACTTAAATTATATAATTAAAAAGAAGAACAGCTTTAAATGCATAAAATACCAACAACTTCTAAAACCACACAATGACGATATCAAATGCAATATTTTTCATCTAATAAATTTATGGTACAGTTCGTCTTTTAGCATTATGATATTAGCCTAGAAATGTTTCTTGGCTAATATCATCATTTCACCTGATTTTTTCTGCTTATCATATTTAATAATTGAGCTAAGAAATAAGGAGTTAAACAAATTGAGCATGATAATTGAATAATTATTTCTAATCCTAGATTAAGAACAAGTAAAAAAATTCTCCAGGATGCTTTAACAAAATTAAATAATGCAGTAAATGCGACAGGTATTTTAACTAGAGATCAAATCCCCTTATTAAAACTCTTTATATAATTACACCTAAAATAATATAAACCATTCCTTATTAGCATATAAGTTTTACTTGTTTTTTTTATTTATTTTTTCTATCATTTGCATTGTAGCTAAATATAGTTCTGTTTCTATTTTTTCTAGATTAACAAAATGGGTACTTAAATTTTCAATTTTGATATTTGGTGATCCCTTTATTTCCTGTAATAAATCTTCTAAACATATTATTAGTTTCCTATATGCTTTTACTAAAGATTTAAGCTCACTGTTCATTATTGTTGATTTTTCAGTATTTTCTATCGAAAATAAACAATTATAGCCTGAATTAATGCATTTAGTAATATTATCAATATATTCAATTTTATTTAATATAAGTCTATTCTTATTTATTTTTGGAGATATCACTTGAGAAATATTAATGATATTCCCACCAATTAGTTGTATTGTTTGTGCATATTGTTTACTCATAATAACACCCCCTTACTAACATTTCTCCTTAAAAAAAGTTTGTAAAAGAACTAAGTGACAAACTCTTTATTTATTGCGAATATTAAAATAAAAGATCCGATCACTTGTAACCAACTTCCAATGAAAAGTATTAAATCTCCTTTATCTCTAAAATTATTTAATATAAAGATATTCCCAATTGCTACAACAAAGGATCCGAAAGATATAAGTCCATTACCTAAAATGCCTAGAGCTCTAAAGTTTGAATCCTCCGAAATATATGCACCATATGCTTCAAGTCCTGCACCTAGACCTTGAACTTCACTACCAAGAGTATCAATGAGAATTCCATCTTCTTCTAACCCTGACAGTTCAATACTTATTCCTACCGCATTCCCTGTATTTCCTGCAGCTTCTAGCCATGCTCCTGTAATAGTATAAAGCTCTGAAGGTGTGACCTCTCTTTTGTCATTTAGTAGTAGCGTTCTCCCCACAGCCTGCAAAGAATTCCCAAATGCTTCAACTGAATTTCCTTCTACAATAAGATCCTTACCTAAATCTGTGCCCGTAAAAGATGATTCTGTTTGACCTATGCCCTCAACAACGGCACCTATAGCAAGTATAATGGCTCCAGAAATTACAAGCTTTTCTCCTGAAATAATCATTAACTTAATAATCCTTTCGACAACTAAAGGGGTAATTGATACTCTTACTTATTAAAGAGTTATGTGCCGTTGTTTTCATTTTAAGGTATTATATTTTCATAAATGTTCCCTATACCATCTTCAGCTAAAATCTGTTCTCCTCCAATTGCTTGTAGCCCTGCTCCTATGGATTGAAGTAAATCTCCGGCAACCGCAATTTCTTGAAATTTAAGCAATGTTAGATCGTCTAAAGTTTCTAATTGTTTAGTTACTCCAGTAGCCTCTACTAATTGTCCTATTGTTTGTACCCATATGCCAGATAATATTTTACCCTCCCCAGTTAAGTTTATATTGTCGTTATCTTTTAAGAGATATAGTTTAGTAAGAAGAACAGCTTCGGATAAAACGCCAACTACTTGTATCCACTGTGTAATTACAATATTGCTTTCGATGTTCTTAATTTTTTCTTCAACAGATTTCTCAGATTTATCAGTAGAATTAATTGGCATAAATAATGTCACTCCGGCTCTTTATTATTTTCCTTCTTTCTCTTGCTTTTCGTTCATCCATACTTTTTCTTTTTCACTGTTACTCACCTTTTATACATTATGATATCAGCCTACAAATGTTACTTGTTTAAATCAAAGTTTCCTCATAATTTGTAACCGCCATATAACTTCTCTAAAAAAACTATAATTTCACCTAAAGTCCATGAGTTACCATTATTGAAAGTTCTGAATGTGAAGAGATAAAATTGAAGGTAGAACAAATGAAAGAAATTTTACACAAAGCTTTTAAAGAACCATGGGCGGTGTATCTCCTAAACGATTAAACATTATTTACCACATGCCTTGACCTGTATTAAAGGTGCTCGTTCCCCGTTACCCTTTGAATAGATACCCTAATTAAAAAAAGAGCTTAATCATTTTTTCTTCGGTAGCTCTTTTAAAAAGAAATTCTTTCGTCATAGGGTCTTCAAATCACTATGTACCAAAGACAAGCCTCAGCTATAAATTCTTTTACTTAATGGGGAGGAATGAGAATTGTTTTTCACCAATTTTCACCTTATTCCCTATAGCGGCCTTCCACCCTCTGTTTAGAGCATGGGTGAAACCGTTGAGTTTGTTCATCACCATTATTCTCAGTACTAGTAGTCTTAATAATTCTTGTGGACAAATTCCTTAATTTTTCAAATTGCATATTCTAAACTGATTTAGATTAAGGAGTTGATTAAATGTACTATATGAGTAAGCCAATACAATTCAGAGACAATCACGAACTTATAATGGATATTTCTAAAGCCATTAATGGTGAGTACTCTGCAATTAATTGTTATAAGAAACTTCAGCAATTAGCACCTAATGAGAAAACTAGGACTATTATTAAAGAAATAAGACAAGATGAGAAAAAACATTTTAGGATTTTTAACGAAATATACAGACAACTAACAGGGCATGAGCATTCGCCTCAATTAACTGATCAATGTCCAAATTCTTATCAAACTGGTTTAGATTATTCATTTAACGATGAGCAACAAACTGTGGATTTCTATTTAGAAATTGCCGATAAAACCAGTGACCCATATATTAAAGAACAATTTATTAGAGCAGCTAAAGATGAGCAAAATCATGCTGTTTGGTTTGTCTATTTAATGAATAGAGGATATTAATTTTCATTATTCTTCAAAACATAACAAAAAAGTAGTAATATAAACCCTTCACGCTATAAATACCGATACCGGGATAAACAAACCCATAGCCAATATGTATTTCATTTACTGATCTTCATTTACTGATCTTATGTTTCGGTACGCTTATCTAGTAAACGAAAACAACCTAGGGCATTTCTCTATCTATGACCTATTCGGACTTTCAGTATCGAAGCAAGGAAGTGCTCGGTGGATGGAAAGTAGCATCTAAGACCAACCAGGTCTTATTTTTTTAAAAATAAGAGCATATATTTTAGAGGAGAATGTAAAAATTGTTGATTAACATACCTAAAAGGAGATATTGAAGGTTATATGAAAAGAGGCTGGGTATCATTTGAAGAAATACAAGTTAATCTTGGACATAGAAACCTTATGATTGATAAAATCTCAAAAATATATGGCTGATCTATAGACTTTATGCATGAATTGTGGTCAATCAGCCATATACAATTGTTTTATGTTTACTTATTAGACCATTAAGAGTTGAAGGCTTTTATTTCAAGCGTTCTTCAAGCTCTTTTTTCTTCTCTTCATAACCTGGTTTACCTAGCAATGCAAACATATTCACTTTATATTCTTCCACACCAGGTTGGTCAAATGGATTCACCCCAAGTAAATACCCGCTAATAGCGCAAGCTTTTTCAAAGAAATAGACAAGATAACCAAAAGTGAATGCATCCATTGCTGGAATCGTTACAATGAGGTTAGGTACATCTCCATCTGTGTGGGCAAGCATTGTTCCTTGAAATGCTTTATGATTCACAAAATCAATCGATTGATTAGCTAAATAGTTTAAACCATCTAAGTCATTTTCAAGGTTTTCAATTTTCACTTCATGTCGTGGTTTCTTCACTTTAATAACTGTTTCAAATAAATCTCTTCTACCTTCTTGCACATATTGACCAAGTGAATGAAGATCAGTAGAAAAATTGGCAGATGAAGGATAAATTCCTTTTTGATCTTTTCCTTCACTTTCACCAAATAATTGCTTCCACCATTCTGAAAAGTATTGTAACCCCGGCTCATAATTAACAAGCATTTCAATTGTTTTGCCCTTATTATAAAGGACATTCCTTACTGCTGCATATTGATATGCGATATTCTCTTCTATATCGGCAGAACTTAACTCTTTACGAGCGGCTTCAGCCCCCTCCATTACTTGATTAATATCAATATTCGCAACGGCAACTGGTAATAATCCAACGGCTGTTAACACAGAGTATCTTCCACCAATATCATCCGGAATAATAAATGACTCATAGCCTTCTTCATTCGCTAATGTTTTTAACGCGCCCTTTTCTTTATCAGTGGTAGCGTAAATTCGTTTTCTAGCTTCCTCTACGCCATATTTCTCTTCTAATATTTTTCGAAATAAACGAAAGGCAATTGCTGGTTCTGTCGTTGTTCCAGATTTAGAAATGACATTAATAGAAAAGTCTTTACCTTCCAATAAATCGATGACATCATGTATATAACTTGAGCTAATATTATTGCCTACAAAAACGATTTGAGGTGTTTTCCTTTTTTCTTTTGAAAGAGCATTATAAAAACTATGTTGTAACATCTCAATAGCAGCTCTTGCGCCAAGGTAAGAACCACCAATTCCGATTACTAAAAGAACATCAGAATCTTGCTTGACTTTTGTTGCTGCCTGTTGAATTCTTGCAAATTCCTCGCGATCATAATTTTTCGGTAAATCTACCCACCCTAAGAATTCATGACCTGCTCCTGTTTTATTTTCTATAGCGGTATGCGCTGCTGTTACCGCTCCTTTTAAGTATGATAATTCATGCTCACTAAAAAAGCTAAACGCTTTCGTATAATCAAACTGTATATGAGTCATCGTTATTCCTCCGCTTATGTATTTCATGAATCAATAGTCCTCTATCACTTTATCGAAAGACAAGGAATTTTTCAAGAATCAGTCTTCGCCACCGACGGTTTGCACAACCAGTTTAACCGTTATATAGTTCATGATTACATCATTTCCAAAAATAAGGTTTATAACCCATCACTCGTGCATAAGCCAAATTATCCTTCACATTTTTTACTATGCTTGTATAAAGCAAACTCATACCAGGTGATCACATTTCCATTAAACCCAAATATGATAAGAACCTATAAAGAAAGCTCCCGTTTCACACGAGAGCTTCTTCCTTATAATGCTGAACGATAGATTGAAAGAACATCCTCTTTATCTAATACTTGAAAACGACCAAAAGGACCATTATGAACGGCTTTATTTGCCATATCTTCTAGTTTGCTATCGTCTATACCATAATCTGATAATTGTTCTGGTGCATCAATACTGTTCCAAAACAGTCTTAAACGAGCAATCCCTTCTAATGCGACTTCCTCATCTGTTTTACCTGTTGGATCGACTTCAAACACTCTTATTGCTAATTGTTTCATTCTCTCAGGCTTGGCATGTAATGTATGCTTAATCCAATGAGGGAATAAAATGGCCAAACCGCCACCATGAGGGATATCATAGACTGCCGAAACGGCATGTTCAATATTATGCGTTGCCCAGTCTCCTTTATAACCCATATTGAGAATACCGTTTAACGCCATTGTACCGCTATATAAAATGGTCGCACGATGCTCATAATTTTCTAAGTCATCTATTAGTTTTGGAGCTGTATCCATTATCGTTGTTAAGAGAGATTCGCACATACGATCTTGAAAGTCCGTATTTTCTTCCAAATGGAAATAATGCTCAAGTACATGAGACATCATATCGACTATGCCATAAATCGTTTGGTCTCTTGGCACTGAATATGTATGTTCTGGATCTAAAATTGAAAATTGAGGGAATACAGCTGGGCTTCCCCAAGACAATTTTTCATGTGTTTCCCAATTAGTAATGACCGCTCCAGAATTCATTTCAGAACCCGTTGCAGCTAATGTAAGGACAGTACCAAAGGGAATCGCTTCTTCCATTCTTACTTTATTTGTCACCATATCCCAAGCATCACCAGCAAATTTCGTTGCCCCCGCAATAGCTTTTGTACAATCGATAACACTCCCACCACCAACAGCTAGAATGAAATCAATTTCTTTCTCGCGGCAAATATTCACACCTTCACGAACAGAAGAGACACGAGGATTTGGATCAACCCCACCTAGTTCATACACTTCTGCATCCATTTTCTCAAGCTCATTCATTACCTTATCATATAGACCATTCCTTTTAATACTTCCACCACCATAAACTACCAGCACCTTACGGCCAAAAGGAGAAATCTCTTCACTTAATTTACTAAGTTCACCTTTACCAAAAATCAATCTCGTTGGATTCCAAAATGTAAAATTCTCCATTCTATCACCTTCCTTTTTTGTTATTATCATTTTTTTTACTAAGGATTGCAAAGAATACATCTTTTTTTATTTATTTTAAAAAATAAAATAAATGCCTCTCTGTAATTGTTTCTCCCAAGAAACTAAATGATTCTTTCATTCAACAAAAAAAGACACCGAGATTTCCCGGTGTCTTCTATGAAGCTGAACTAGCTTATTTTTTGATTAAATCTTCACGCTCAGATTGTGCAATCCACTCTTGCAACTTATCTTTTAGTGTATTGAAACCTTGGCTACCATTATCCTCTACTTTTTGAGCTACAGGATTATTTGGACGCTTACGAGGTTTTTTCTCTTTTTCTGTTGGAGCTGGTGCTTCTTGTGTTGCACGAATAGAAAGACCGATTTTTCCGGCATTTTCATCAATAGAAAGTACTTTTACTTGTACTTCATCTCCAACACTTAAATGTTCATTAATATCTTTAACGAAGCCATGAGTAACTTCTGAAATGTGAACAAGTCCTTGTGTATTTTCATCTAATGCAACAAAGGCACCATAAGGTTGAATACCTGTTACTTTACCAGTAATCACGCTGCCTACTTCAATTTTCTCTGACATGGGAACACTCCTAATTATTAATATTTTATCGTTTATATACGCAATAAAAAATTATATCATACTCTGTAGCTAATATCAAAAGTAAAATGGATAGTCAATAAATAGTCACAATTAATTAACGAAATGTTCATACAATTATCCATTAAAAAAGTTTATTGGTGGTAAAATAAAATATAGAAGGGGGGATAAAAATGAATCACATTGGTGAAAACATTCGCTTAGTCCGTGAACAACATGGGTTAACAAGATTTGAACTTGCAAAAAGAGCGCGGGTAGGTAGTGCAGTAATCGAAAGATATGAGTCAGGTATTTCCACCCCAGATACGCTAACAATCCTCAAGCTATGTACAATATTGGACATCCCAGTATCAACTATTACAAATCCACAAGTTGACCTTCAAAATCAGAACGAGTTGAACCATCCTATGCTTCATCAACAGGATACGAATGAAACTATTTCCAATTTTTACGTATAAACATGTAGGTATTCGGAAAGGCTTGTATTGTAAGTCTTTCTAGAATTCCCCCTTTGTTGAAGGCAATCTGTTATAGGATTGCCTATTTTTTATTTTATGCCGAAAATACAATGTTTCTCCTTGTAAGTAATGGCCACGAATGATATGACTTATAGTAACACCTTACATCACTGTAAAGAAATGAGGACAACCATTGCCAAACGATAAAATGCTTCTAAATGGAAATGACTTTTATTATGAATATTACCCACACCCAACCCCTAAACAATCATTTGTATTATTGCATGGGTTTCTTTCTTCCAGTTTTAGTTTTCGAAAGCTCATACCATTGCTACAAAAAGAAAATACAGTACTCACAATTGACCTCCCACCATTTGGGAAGAGCGGAAAAGCAAAAAAGTTTATCTACTCTTATGAAAATATTGCTTCAACTATTATTTTACTTCTTGAAAAATTATCTATTCAACAAATCGTGATGGTTGGGCATTCAATGGGAGGACAAATTTGCCTAAACATTGCTCATCAAAGACCAGACTTGCTCGAGGCTGTAGTCTTATTATGTAGCTCTTCTTATCTACCGAAAATGCCAGCAAAGTATGTTTACGCAAGTCACCTACCTTTCTTTTCTCATTTTGTAAAAAGATATCTTGAGAAATCAGGTGTAGAAAAAAACTTAAACAACGTTGTATATGAAAAAGAAATGATTGATGATGCCATGAGGGATGGTTATCTAGAACCATTTTTAAACAAGGATATCTTCTATTCCTTAGCGAGAATGATACGTGACCGGGAGGGAGATTTGGATGAGACCTTATTAAAAACAATTAACACTCCTTGTTTACTCATATGGGGGGAGGCAGACAAGGTGGTCCCTCTCTCTATCGGTCAAAGGTTACAGGGAGACCTACCGCATAGCGAATTACATATCCTTAAGCAGGCAGGACATCTTATACCCGAAGAAAAGCCTGAGGAGATTGTAGCAATTATCGAACAATATTTACAGAAAAAAGAGAATGGTGGGGTGAGATAATTTTTATTCCTTCACCCATTCATTCAATCTCGCAAGAACTATTATTTTTTATAACCAGGAGTTTCTTCGCGTATTTTTTACATTGAGCAAGAGGAATTACTTCATCAAAAGAGAATTCATATATAGCTTGGATGTTATGGGCCAATTCATTAGTATCGTCAACAGTTTGTACTATTTGGAGGATATCAGCTATTTCCGTATCGTAATTGCCTGTACCGATTTGAAATGGGTCCCAATCATTTAAACAATCTACTAACAATAGATTCATTTGTTGTGTATTCATTATACATTCACCTTATTATTTTTCATTTATGTTTACATATCTTATCATATAGATAGAAATCGATAAATAAAGAAATGGTGGGATAGAAGTGGAAAATCAATATTTTCATGAAATTTTTGATCGTAAAAATACGTCATCAGTGAAGTGGGAATTGACCAAAACGGTTTTTGGAGAAGAAGACGTCCTTCCAATGTGGGTCGCAGATATGGATTTCAAACCGCCTAAAGAGGTAACAAATGCACTACAAAAACGTTTAGATCACGGAATTTATGGTTATACATTTGCGTCCCCATCCTTACCAAAAGCAATCAAGGATTGGGTAAGTGTTCATCACGGCTGGGATATTCCCCTGCAGTCCATATTATACAATACCGGTGTGGTTCCATCTTTGGCAGCGGTCGTACAGACCTATACAGAAGAAGGGGACAATATATTAATACATACCCCTGTTTATCCACCATTCACAAATGTCATTGAAAGTAATCATCGTAAAGTTTTACGTTCTCCACTTAAGCTTGTTAATGGACATTACAAAATTGATTTTGATGACTTTGAACAGCAACTCAAAAAAGGGGCGAAAATGTTTATTCTCTGTAATCCTCATAATCCAGGAGGAAATGTGTGGTCAAAAGAAGATTTACAGAAGATCGGTGACTTATGTATCGCTTATGATTGCTTAATCCTATCAGATGAAATTCATGCAGACCTCGTCTATAAGCCAAAAAAACATGTCGCTATCGCTAGCTTAAGCGAGGAACTGAGAGGCCAGACGATTACATGCATTGCACCAACGAAAACTTTTAATATTGCTGGGTTGCAAGCATCCGCCCTTATTATTCCAAATGAGACATTAAGGAAAAAATTTGAAGATTTTCAAGCAAGACAAGGCTTCCATCAATTATCCATCTTTGGAATGGTCGGCATGGAAGCTGCTTATACCCATGGAGCAGAATGGTTAGAAGCTTTACTCTCATATTTACAACAAAATATCCAGAGTGTAAAAAGTTTTATTGATAAAGAATTGCCTGATATTGATGTCGTTGATCCAGAAGGGACGTATTTAATCTGGCTAGATTGTCGTAAACTCGGCTTAACTGATGATGACATTCAGCAAAAGCTTGTAAAGAAAGGAAAACTTGGATTAGAGCCAGGACCAAAATATGGCCCAGGTGGTGAAGGGTTTGTCCGTATGAACATCGCCTGCCCTCATGATATACTTATGGATGGACTTCACCGTTTAAAAACAGCATTTTCATAAGGATTCTGTAAAAACATGTCCGAAAAACTATTTCCGACATGTTTTTTTATTTCAATAAATTCTCTTCTATATGCTTTTTTATTTCTAGCCAATCTTCTATTGTCACACTATACATCACTGTGTGACGAATTTCTCCATTCCTACGAATCATATGATTACGTAATATTCCCTCCTTCTTAGCACCTATTCTCTCAATTGCCTTTTGTGATTGGAGGTTCTCATGGCCTGTTTTTATTTGTACTCGATTAAATTTCAGTTCTTCAAAACAATAAGACAATAAAAGGTGTTTACAATTTGTATTGATTGCACTGCGCCAATAATGAGGATGAATCCATGTTGAACCGATTTCTAACCTTTTATGGGTAAGGTCCACATCTAAAAACCAGGTACAGCCAATAATTTGCTGCTCCTTTTTATTAAAAATAACAAAAGGGAACTCTCTTCCTTCTTCACGCTTTTTGATACCCGCTTCAACATATGTAACGACGTCACTATATTGGGTTAAATCCACTGACATATGTGTCCAAATTGACTCGTCTTTCGCTGCCTTGCTTATCCCTTCAATATGACAAGTTTCCATTGGAATCAGTTGTACTACACTATTTTCTAGTAGCTTCATAAAGTCCCCTCCCTTTAACCTATTAAAGCATATTTACTATAAAATAAATACGCTTTTTACATAATATTCTTACTTTTATTCACGCAATGATTTTCATAAATTTTATTTTAAAAAACTTATGACTCACTTCGTTCACTTAATGGTTTACTCTCTTCCATCGATAAACCAGCCTAGTTTTTTATCGTTTCCTAAGCAATAAAAAAGAACAAATTCCTTCCAGAATTTGTTCTTTCTTCCATTCATATAATATTGGTTAACTCTTACTATTTTGTGCTTCTTTCTGCTTTGGTTCTTTGTCTTTCGAAATCACTCCACAGGCAATTCTTTCCCCGGAGTCGCCAGAAGGCTGTGTCATTCCATCATCTGTTTTTTCATCAATGACAATAGATGTACCATCTTTTGTTAATAATGAAGACTTTTCATCTTTCATTGTAACTTCAGCTGCAACTAAGTCTGTCTTCACTTTCCCATTATCTTCCACAATAATATTAGGTAAATCACCCGCATGATGACCATCTTGATTCAGTAAACCATGATCTTTATCTTCGGGATTAAAGTGATTACCAGCCGATTTAAAGTCAGGAGCCTCACACTCACCTTTCTCATGGATATGAATAGCATGATCCCCAGGTGGCAGACCTTTTAAATCTAACCCTAACTTGACCCCACTGGCTTGCTCTTCTAATTTAACCTTACCAAGAGAATCCCCAACTGCGTTAAACATCTCTACATCTACCTTTTTTACTTCCTGTTCTGTACAACCCATTAATAAAACAGATAGACTAAATAATAAATAAACTATCTTCTTATTCATAAAGAAAGCCTCCAAAAAGAAAATCATGCACTTAGCTTTTCCCAATCCAAAAAAAATACAACCACTACTCAAAGTGGTTGTCGAAAAGTTTACAAACATGAAAGTTGTCTTCAATCAACAGAAGAGTTTTTACTTTTTTGTTTTAATTGGTCTTCGAGTTCGCGTGTTTTTTCACTCTCTTTTTTTGAGTGGTGAATAAACCATCTCATTACAAATGCTGCGAGAATCATAAAGGCAACTAACCATATAACGGCCGGAATATATTCTGTCTTGTCTTCTGGAAAATAAAGAAATAAAGAAAACACATAAGTTTGAAGCACGGCTATGTTCCTTTCTTACTTTCGTTGATATCCTTATTATAACAGTCGATGTAATCTATACCAACCTTTATTCGATGACTTGTATTTTCTCAATAATCACGTCTTCTACTGGTTTATCGTTTTCATTTACTTCTACTTGTGCAATATCATCAACAATATCCATTCCATCTATCACCTGTCCAAAAACAGTATGACGCCCATCTAGCCATGGCGTTCCACCACTTTCCACATATTTCTCAATAATTTCAGCTGGATATTCATTATCTTTCATCTGTTGTTCTAGGCCATCCCCTAATGTTGTATTCTGAACAATGAAAAATTGACTACCATTTGTATCAGCACCTTTGTTAGCCATCGATAAGGCACCGCGAATATTAAATAATTGATTAGAGAATTCATCCTCAAAGTATTCCCCGTAAATACTTTCTCCACCAAGTCCTGTGCCTTCAGGGTCTCCACCTTGGACCATAAACTCTTTCATAACACGATGAAAGATAACGCCATCATAATAGCCTTCTTTACTATGAGTGATAAAGTTTTCTACTGTCTTTGGTGCAATATCGGGAAAAAGTTTAATCGTAATTTCGCCTAATGATGTTACCAACTTAACGACTTGCTCATTTTCCCCTACTTCATTGGAAAGCTGTGGGAAACCTTTTACTTTAGCAGCTTCGCCTGTATCATCTTCTTGTGTTTTTTCCTCTGCTGTTGACTTGTCCTCTTTGTCTGCATCAGTTGTATCGTTATTCTCACCACAACCAGCAAGTAATAAAAGAAGCGTGGCAAATAAAACAAACCATTTTTTTCTCATTTTCTCACTCCCAAGCATATGTATTATACTACCATTATTTTAATATTGTACCGCTTTGTAAAGAGCCTATCTATCTGTTTTATGGATTGTCTTTCATTTCTTTCTCATTCATAATATAGGCAAGATCAATTGTTAGGAGGTACATCAATGAGTGAATTAAATATTGGAGATAAAGTTACCGGGATATACAAAACAGGGAAATATATTGGAGAAATCACAGACATCCGTCCGCAAAGTTATTTGGTAAGGGTCTTAGCAGTGCTGAAGCATCCTACACAAGGTGATCTTCACCATCCTAAAGAAGTAGACGGCGTTTTCTTTCAAGAAAGAAGAGCCTTGGCATATAGGGAACAAACGAATGTCCCTTTAAAAATGGTGAAACCTTTTACCGAAGATATTCCCGACTATCAAGATTCACTTCAAGAAGCCATTGAAAAAATGCGTGCAGAATTACTTAGCAAAAACACGCAATGGGCAGAAAAAAGCTTAATGAACTTAAAATCATTAGAAAAAGACTATTTTAAATAATTGTTTTTAAACGAACTGTCACAGATTGAGTCCTAAATCACATTGAGTAATTTAGGACTTAAACACCCCTTAACAGTCCATCTCTTTTGCCTACAGTTCTGGCTGATTTTGAAATCATTTATGTGGGCATTTCTTTGTACTCCATATTTCTAGTTAGCTCCTTTGCTTTTCTGATATTTGCTTTCTCAATAGTATGTGTGCGCTTCGGCTTGCTAACCGTCATTCCTTCTCTCACACCATGAATCCAATGCAAGCTAGTACTGGATTAAGTGGAGTAGATTAGCAACAGTACTGTAAAAACAGCGACTTTTTTCATTCGTAGTTTAGCAGCACCTTGACCACTTTTTTTGCATAAGGTTTGATATTAAAAACAGGTTTACATGCAAAAAAATAAGACCCAATTTCACTTTGAGTCCTTACACATGTTGCTTCAACAGCTTAGAAAAATCTATGACATCCCCGATTGTAGCAGGCTTTGGTTTCTTTAGATAGCGCTTATCTTTTTCCACAAGCTTAAAGATCTGATAAGTCGTTAAGGCATCATCCAATGCTTTATGGTGCTTCCCCGTGCCTTCTTTTCCATACTCTTGCACAGCTCTCCATAAACCTGTCTGATTCTGATTACCGAAGAATCGTTTATATTCCATTGATAAATCTATTTCTTTACCATCAAAGGGAAACGGTAACTCCGTATGTAAACAATTATTTCGCAGCACCTTCATATCCATATTTCCCCATGTAACGATTTTTAAGGAGGAGACAGTTGGTATTTTCGAAAACTGGTCTAGCATTTGTTTAAAAGTGATGCCTGTATCAACCTGTTGTTGAGAAATTTTCAAAAACGAGCTACACCTTTTAGATAAATGAGGGTACTTAATTGGTTTCACATAAGATGAAAACTGGTCAACGATGTTTCCACCCTCTACCAAAATATAGCCTACTTCAATGATTTCAGGATAAAACCCTTTCCAATTCCGTTCTGGCATTGTAAATTCAAAATCAATAAATAAATACCTTGCTCCTTCCATCAGCTGAGATCCCCCTTTTTACGTAAATAATAAGAAAAGATCCTTTCTTTAAACGGATTTTTCCGTGTACTCTTTATTGTTATTATAGCATGCTATTTTTTTATTTTTCAGTTATTTGAATTAAAACCTAAATATACTCCATCATATTCCTGACTGTCCCAAATATGTACCTTTTTATTTCTCATGTGATGTACGCTCATTTCAGAAAAACCCCAAAACCCCTTACCTAAATAAACCAAAGAAGTTATGCATCGTATTAGGATTGCATTATTCATTATAATCTCATAATCATTTCAAATAAAAAAGATCCGAGCAAAGTCAAATTTGCCCGGACCTTCCAAGTCTCATTAGTCATATTTACCACGTATTTTTGAAAATTTTCTCAAGACACTTCTCTAATTTTCACGTACTCTCTCGGAGCAAAATCAGATACATCCGCTTCTATTTCCAGATTACTCCATTCACTTTCATACTTTTTAGATTGATCTGCCTTCAGTTTATTTGACATTTCCTGAGATTCAACGAACCAAGCACTGCAGAAAATAATGGCAAATATGCCTATAGCAGTTATTATTTTCCCAAACATTTACAAACCACCACCTAAAAATAGTTTGTATAATTATTCGTTTTTTTATTCATTTAAAAAATTTTTGCCAAAAATCGACGTGTTTCTACTTATTTATAAAGTTTATGGGGAAACCTACTGCTAGAGGATTTCTTCAATGCAACTGATAACTTTTTACGTTATAATTACTACCGTAGCTGTTGAACTTTAGTATGAATAGCATATTTCTCTGCATTATCTTGCAATTCACAGATTTTTTCTTCAAAAGGGGGTAATTTCTTGTCACTGTTACATTTGGCGATTATTGCGCCATTTATTATCGCAGTGTTTGTACCGCTAATATATAAAAATATTAAGTCAGTACACACAGGGTGGTTTATACTACCACTTCCTATTCTGCTGTTCATTTATTTCAGTAGTTTTATTTCTAAAACAACAAATAAACAAGTAACAATGGAATCGTTTTCATGGATCTCTTCTTTAGGAATTGACTTCACAGTTAAAGTGGATGGACTAGGTTTATTATTCGCTTTATTAATTACTGGGATTGGTTCGTTAGTTATTCTGTATTCTATTTACTATCTTTCTAAACAGAAAGAGAAATTAAATACATTCTATGTTTATTTATTGCTGTTCATGGGGGCAATGCTTGGTGTTGTTTTATCAGACAATTTAATTGTCCTTTATGCGTTTTGGGAATTAACTAGCTTTTCATCTTTTCTCTTAATTGGCTATTGGTACAATCGAGAGAAATCACGTTATGGTGCACAAAAATCAATGATTATCACCGTTTTAGGTGGACTAGCTATGTTGGGAGGAATCATCCTTCTCTATAACATGACCGGAACGTTCAGTATTACCGAAATTGTCGCACAAGCTGACACAATTATTGATCACCCACTTTTTGTTGCCGCTCTTTTATGTATTCTATTAGGTGCATTCACGAAATCGGCACAATTTCCATTCCATATCTGGTTACCAGATGCGATGGAAGCACCAACCCCTGTTAGTGCTTACCTTCACTCAGCTACAATGGTTAAAGCGGGGATCTATCTAGTAGCTAGAATGAGTCCAGTTTTTGCCGAAGACACTTTATGGATGGGGCTCATCATTGCTTTTGGATTGTTCACATTATTCTGGGGATCCTTCTCAGCGGTCAAACAAACAGATCTAAAATCTATCCTAGCCTTTTCGACCATAAGTCAACTTGGATTAATTATGTCTTTACTAGGCGTAGGAGCTGCTGCGCTGCATTACGAACAACCTGAATATTTTATGGTAGCAACTACTGCTGCAATTTTCCATTTGATGAACCATGCTACCTTTAAAGGAAGTTTATTTATGGTCGTAGGGATAGTCGACCATGAAACAGGTACAAGGGATATTCGTAAGCTAGGTGGTTTGATGAATCTCATGCCAATTACATTTACGATTGCTATAATTGGCACCTTTGCTATGGCTGGGTTACCACCATTCAATGGCTTCCTTAGCAAAGAGATGTTCTTTACTGGTATGATTAATGCACTTCATATGGATTTTGATTGGAGCATTATTATTCCAGTTATTGCTTGGATTGCGAGTGTGTTTACTTTCATATACAGTATGATCCTTGTTTTCAAAACATTTACAGGGAAATATCAACCAGAGAAATTAGAGAAAAAACCGCATGAAGCCCCTATTGGTATGCTTATTTCTCCAATTATTTTAGCATCATTAGTTATTGTAATCGGCTTTTTCCCTAATCTCGTAAAACCTTTGTTAGTACCTGCTATAGAAACGATTATGCCTATGTATGAGTTTGATGTTCATATTTCTATGTGGCACGGTTTTAATACAGAATTATTTATGACAATCGGTGTTATTATTGTTGGGATTCTAATGTACCTTGGATTAAATAAATGGCGTGGCATTTATGGTATTTTCCCGGAGAAAATTACACTTAACCGCTTCTATGATGGGTTACTTGATTCAATGTATAAAGGCTCTTACAGCTTAAATCGCAATGTAATGTCAGGATCCATTAACCATTATTTAAGCTATATGTTTATTTTCATGGTTGTGCTTATTATTGGTTCATTATTTGGGCTAGACGCTTTCGCCTTTAGCACTGATAATTTAGCGCCAATTGAATTCTACGAAGTAATACTAACATTTATTGTGGCTGCTGCATCTATCGCTCTATTGTTTACTAAGTCTCGTATTGTTTCTATTCTACTAACTGGAACAATAGGATATATGGTTGCCTTGCTATTCATCGTTTTTAGAGCGCCAGATTTAGCGCTCACTCAATTGGTGATTGAGACAATTTCTGTATCACTATTCTTACTTTGCTTCTATCACTTACCGAAGAAATTGACAGACGATCCTGTACCAGTGAAAGTGCGAAATGCCATTATTTCAGTAGGGGTTGGCTTATTCGTCATTTTAGTTGGATTAACAGCGCATAGTACGAAACTATTTGATTCTATTTCACAATATTATATTGAGAATACGTATAGTGAAGCTGCTGGGAAGAACATGGTTAATGTAATCTTAGTTGACTTTAGGGGCTTTGATACGATGTTTGAAATCGCCGTGTTAGGTATTGCTGCATTAGCTATTTTCGGTCTGATTAAGCTAAGGAGAAATGGAGGAAAGAAAATTGAAAACAAGTAACGTTATCTTGCAATCGATGACGAAAGTGTTATTATTTCTCATCATGATTTTCTCCATTTATATCTTTTTTGCTGGACATTATACACCTGGAGGCGGATTTGTAGGCGGCTTATTAACGTCAGGCGCCATCCTGCTTCTACTCTTAGCCTATGACCTTCAAACAGTAAGAAATATTTTACCATTCAACTTCTTATATATGGTTGCACTTGGTTTAGTTTTTGCTATTGGAACAGGTGCAGGTGCATTTATTTACAACAAACCTTTTTTAACACATGCATTTGGAGACCTTCATGTACCTATTTTAGGTGAGCTTCACTTGCATACAGCGACATTGTTTGATCTAGGGGTATATCTTGTTGTTGTAGGTGTAACGATGTCCATTATTCAAACGATAGGAGGAGATGATGAATAATGGAAATACTAATGATTTTTATTGCCGGCATTCTTTTCATGTCTGCAACCTATTTGATGCTTTCACGAAGTGTTGTGCGAATCATTTTAGGGACAACTGTATTAAGTCATGGCGTACATCTTCTCTTATTAACTATGGGAGGCTTGAAGAGAGGTGCACCACCTTTAGTGGGTGAAGAAGCAAGCGCATATACAGACCCTCTTCCTCAAGCACTCATTTTGACAGCAATCGTTATTGCTTTTGGAGTTACTGCTCTATTCCTCGTATTAGGGTATCGCTCATACAAAGAACTTGGCACAGATAATATGGAGAAATTGAGAGGAAATGATGGCAATGATTAATTTTTTGATACTCCCTATTCTAGTTCCGTTAATTACCGCCGTCATTCTGATCTTTTTAAATAAATCAGTTATTGCTCAAAGGTGGGTTGCTGGTCTATCAGCCTTTGCTACAGTCATTCTATCTGCACTATTAGTGAATCAGGTAAAAAATGACGGTATACAAACATTAAACTTATCGAACTGGGATGCCCCTTTTGGTATAACCCTTGTTTCTGATATGTTATCATCTTTACTTGTATTAACAACGAGTATCGTCGCATTTGCATGTATTATTTATTCATTTAAAGGAATTGGCGAAGATCGTGAAAAATATCATTTTTATGCCGCTTTACAATTTTTAATTGTTGGTGTAAATGGTGCTTTTACGACAGGCGATATTTTTAACCTTTTTGTATTTTTTGAAGTCATGTTAATGTCTTCTTATGCTTTAATTCTACTCGGTGGAACGAAAATTCAATTAAGAGAATCCATCAAGTATATTTTAGTTAACGTTATTTCTTCCGGTTTATTCGTCATTGCAGTTGGTTACCTTTATTCGGTCGTAGGAACTTTGAATATGGCGCATATTGCTGAGAGAGTGAGTGAAATAAGCGGGGTTTCTCAACCTGGTGTGATTACGATTATTGGAATCATATTCCTCATCGTCTTTGGTTTGAAAGGGGCAATATTCCCGTTATATTTCTGGTTACCGGGCTCTTATTATGCACCTCCAGCACCTGTAATGGCTATTTTTGGAGCACTCCTCACAAAAGTCGGTGTATATTCTATTATTAGAACTTACTCCCTATTCTTTTACGAAGAAGGTGGATATGTTCAACAAGTGATCATGATCTTAGCGATTTTAACTATTATTACTGGGATTATCGGTGCACTGGCTTATTGGGATGTTAAAAAGATTATCATATACAACATTATTGTTGCTGTCGGTATCATTCTGTTCGGAGTAAGTACAATGAATGAAAATGCTTTAACAGGATCAATATTCTATCTTATTCATGACATGATTATCAAAGCAGGGTTATTCTTACTTGTTGGGTTAATGGCAACCATTACAGGTACAAATAACTTAAAGCAAATGGGCGGATTAATAAAGAATTATCCAGGGTTCAGCTGGACATTCTTCCTTGCAGCACTTGCATTAGCTGGTATTCCACCATTAAGTGGTTTCGTTGGAAAAGTCCTTATTGTTCAAGGTGGATTTTCATCTGAACACTTCATTGGCGCTGCAATTGTGTTAGCATCTAGCTTATTCGTGCTCATCTCTATTATGAAAATCTTTATTAATGGCATTTGGGGCGAACCAAAAACATTTGCAAATGAAAAGACAGTTCCTTATAAGCAGTTATTAATCGCTCCAGTGATCTTAGTCATTCTTTCTATCTGCTATGGTGTAGGTGCAGATTTTGTTTATCCGTATATCTCTCAAGCTGCTGAAAGTTTAATCAACACCAATTTATATATCGATGCAGTTCTAAAGGAGTAGTGAGTATGGCAGTTCAAATTTTATTAAATGTTTGTCTTGGGTTTATGTGGATGTTTCTAACAACAACGTATGATCTAGTGGCATTTATCAAAGGATACTTTTTTGGCCTACTCATTTTGTTTGTATTTAGAAATTTCTTCAGCAGCCGTTTTTATTTGTACCGTGTTTATGCAGTGGTTAAATTGCTCTTTATCTTTATACGAGAGCTAATTCTAGCCAACATTGCTGTCGTTAAGATTGTGTTAACACCTAAGCTACACAACACGCCTGGGATATTTGCCTATCCAACAAGTTTAGAAAAGGACTGGGAAATTACCACACTATCTAACTTAATTACCCTAACACCAGGTACGTTAGTAGTAGATATATCAGAAGATAAGAAAATCCTTTTTGTACATGCTGTAGATATGAATGATGTCCAGGATGAAATAGAAGCGATTCAAACAAGCTTCGAAAAGGCGATTATGGAGGTGAGCCGAAAATGATACAAACTGCCGTTACAATTGCAATCATTTGTTTAGCTCTATCCATGCTTGCATTAGTCTACCGAATCATTAAAGGCCCAACATTGCCGGATCGTATCGTTGCTTTAGACGCCGTTGGTGTAAACATTGTTGGTATTGTCGCGTTAATATGTATCAAAGTAGATACAACTGCCTATGTAGAGTTCATTTTACTATTTGGGATATTAGCGTTTATCGGGACAGTAGCCTTCTCCAAATATCTAGAGAAGGGAGTCATCATTGATCATGATAGAGATCGCTAATATTATCATCGTCATATTTATTATTCTCGGAGCGTTCTTTCACTTAATAGCTGCGCTAGGTGTAATCAGATTACCTGATGTATATACGAGAAACCATGCTGCTTCAAAAGCTGCTACACTTGGTGTCCTTTGTATATTATTAGCTGCATTCTTTTACTTTTATTTTCATGAGAGTGAGTTTAATACAAGAGTACTTCTCTGCATCGTCTTTATGTTTTTAACAGCTCCAGTTGCTGGCCATTTACTTGGAAGAGCAGCCTATCATCATGGCGTAAAAATGGAAGGTAGTAAGGTTGATGATTACCAAGAATACCTCGAGATAAAGAAATCTAATGAACAACAAAAATATGAAGAATTTAAAAAGAAATTAGGGAAGAATCTATAAAAAAAAACGCTACCATATGCAATCTAAACTGCATGTAGGTGGCGTTTTTTTTATTTTAATAAACAAATTTTCCAATCGTGACTAATCAAATGAATGAAACGTAACTAAGTGCGGTTTATTAAAAATGATTGTTGTGTGGATACTGGACACCATGCGAAGGTTTAACTTTCATATCATACAATGCCACATATAAAACCAAAAAAAAACAGGGTAGAAATTACCTTTCCACCCGCATTTCATTAAGACTTTTTCAATTTTAAAACAGCCATTGTACACCTTGATGCACATATTAATTTTTCTTGTTCATCGACGATCTTTATTTCCCAAACCATCGTTGTTTTTCCTTGATGTAGAACTGTTGCAATTGCTGTCACAACGCCGTCTTTCTTTGACTTAATATGGTTAGCATTAATCTCTAGTCCTGCTACACCTTCTGTTTCTTTATCAACGAGTTCATAAGCACCTAAGCTCGCTACAGTTTCAGCAAGCGCTACAGAAGCCCCTCCATGAAGGATACCAAATGGCTGTCTCGTTCTGCCGTCTACAGGCATAGTGGCAACAACCTTTCCCTTTTCAAGGCTTGTAATTTCAATACCTAACGTTTCTATCATTGTTTTTGGATACATATGTACGCCTCCCCTCAACTACCATTATAACCGAACATATATTTTATGGGAATATTCTGTTTAATCATAGAATAAGCCTTAGGCACATATATTTATGCTAATGCGATATTGAAAGGAGACCTATGATGTATCCTACACGTTTTAATCCCTCTCCTATTTGTCCGTATCCTTATACCTATCCTATATATTGCCACCCTTATCCACCAATACCTATACGTTCATTCCCTCCAGTTAATCCGGATCAGTTCATTCAATCAGCAAAAGCAATGGAAGTATTAATGAATAGTGCTAGTAAATTACTTGATAAAATGGCGAAGTCCAGAGAATACTCCTATAATATTATGACTGCTGCCCAGGAATCAAATCAAACAAAAGTTAATCAATTAATTGATTCTGCTAATCTGAACAATCATCCGAAAGTTACTTATACACCAGATGGATTAACATTAAATTTTCAATCTGCCGGTGATCAAAGTGCGAATTTGTCATTAAAATTAAAATGGACTACGATGCAAATGTAGGGGTAAGCCATATTTTCAAACCTAATATAGAAGAGCAGTCAATTTACGACTGCTTTTTATTTTTTTATAATCTTGGTTATGATTTTGCTGTACTATCCTTCAATATATAAATTTAAGCTTACAAAAAAATACCACAGCATCTCTCCGTGGTATCATTTTTATCTAGTTAATCTCATTATTTATATTAATATTTGGTCCATAAAGATTGGGATTGCCAGCATAGGGATTTTGGTAGCCACCAAAACCTTGATTGCCATATGGAACAGGGCCGGGGCCGTAACCGTATCCATATGGTGGACAAGGTCCTCCAAAACACGGCCTAGGTCTAAAGAACAGCGGTGCGGCTAACGCCCCTCCCGCTAATCCTCCAAGAAAACCGCCAACAAATGGCGCCGCCAAAAAGGGAAAAAAGCGTTCATCCGCAACACCAGGATGTCGATAATAATAATGCACTAGGGATTACCTCCTTTAATTAAAAGCTGGGTACCTTCCCTATTACATATGCATCTATCATCAATTAAGCGTGGGCTTAATGTGAGTTATTATCATTTACTCTTCGTTAAAATAGCATCCGCGATTCCATAATCCACCGCTTCTTGTGCGCTCATAAAATAATCACGTTCTGTATCCAACTTCACCTTGTCTAATGGTTGATTTGTTTTCTCGGCAATCATTTGGTTGGTTACGTCTTTTAGCTTTAATATCCTTCTTGCAGAGATCTCAATATCTGTCGCTTGCCCTCTTGCACCACCTAAGGGCTGATGAATCATTACTTCGCTATGAGGAAGCACAAATCGTTTTCCTTTCGTGCCAGATAGAAGCAGTAGTGCACCAAATGAGGCAGCCATCCCTGTACAGATAGTGCGAATATCACACCTAACATAGTCGAGTGTATCTAAAATAGCAAAGCCCGCTGTTGTTGATCCTCCAGGACTATTAATATAGAGTGAAATATCTTTTTTCTCATCTTCTGCAGCTAAAAATAGTATTTGAGCAACAATATTATTCGCCATATGATCATTGATTTCTTCACCAATCATAATAATCCGATCTCTCAATAGTCTTGAATAAATGTCATAGGACCGTTCACCTTTAGCCGTTTGTTCAATTACATAAGGTATTGTACTCATTAGGAAACCTCCAAAAGGCAAGCATTAAGCTGCCATCATATTGAAAGCATTTGAAGGGGTGCTTTGCTTGGAAGTACTATAATGATTAATTATTGGCAGTAATTTGATAAGCTCAGTGGGATGTTGATGCTCAAATGCACGATGGAAAACTTGAAAGATTTTTCTCTCGACCGGCTCATCCCATTGCTGATTTAATTCTTTCATATCTGTTCCTAAACGTCTTCTTGCTCGATGCAATAAACTCTTAACAGAGGCTTCTTTCATATTTAACATCTCTGCAATTTCACTATTCTTAAATAAAAACGCTTCTTTTAATGAAAAAGCTAGCGCCTGTTGCACAGTTAATTTCTCTAATAATAATTCAATTGTTTCTGTCAAATGATGATTTCTTGTTTCGATATCAACATGATTTTCTGTTAATTGCTCTTTTTTCTTTTTTCTAACCACATCGATCCATTGATGATAAGCAATTTTCTTTAACAAAGCTCGTGTTAATTTAGCCTCGTTATACTTCATTGCCTTCAAGATGGTTTCTTGCGCTATGTCCTCTCCATCCCACTCATTTTGGCAAAGAAAGGTGCAATAGCTTACTAAGTCTCGATAATACTTTTTCGCAATCAAATCTAACGTTGCTGACCGGCTTACCATCTGCTCCTTCTGCATTGTTTCCTTCACCCCTTCACACTTTCTATTACTTAAACGGCTATAAGTGAAAAAAAGATATGGGTCAATAAAATTTTTTTCTTAATAAGCTTTAGCCCAATAGACAAGATGCTGTGCTTCTTCTTTACAGCAAACACACGCTTTAGCAATCGCCGTTTCATCAAATGGCATACATCGGGAAGTCACACTTGTGTCTTCTTTTATTTTCTCTTCGCATGCTTGATTGCCACACCACATCGCTTTGACGAATCCTTGTTTTTCATTAAATATCTGCTTAAACTCTTCATAAGTATATGCTTCATACGTATGTTCGTTGCGATGTTCTTTTGCCTTATGATAAAGTGAAGTTTGAACCTTTTCTAAGAGTTGAACAATTGTTTCTTCTAGATTTTCTAATGGAGTGACCATTTTCTCCCCTGTATCTCTTCTTGCAAGTACGACTTGGCCCTTTTCAATATCTTTAGGACCTACTTCTAAGCGAATGGGCACACCCTTCATTTCATATTCATTAAATTTCCAACCTGGCTTTTTATCACTTGCATCAATATCTACGCGCGCTACTTTACTTAGTCTTTCTTTTAAATCATAGGCAAAATCTAATACGCCACCCTTATGTTGCGCAATAGGAACAATCATTACCTGCTTTGGGGCAACCTTTGGCGGAATTACTAAACCTCTGTCATCACCGTGGACCATAATCATCGCACCGATAATTCTGGTTGTGAATCCCCAAGAAGTTTGCTGCACATACTGCTCTTTTCCATCTTGGTCGGTAAATTGAATCCCAAATGCCTTTGCAAAGCCATCTCCTAAATGATGAGATGTCCCTGATTGTAGCGCTTTACCATCATGCATTAAACTTTCAATTGTATAAGTTAATTTAGCGCCAGCAAACTTTTCTTTTTCCGTTTTCTTGCCTTTAACAACAGGGATAGCTAAAAGATTTTCACAAATATCTGCATAGACTTCTAGCATCTTTACTGTTTCTTCTAACGCTTCTTCATCCGTCGCATGACAAGTATGGCCCTCTTGCCATAAAAACTCCAACGTTCGTAAAAATGGTCTTGTTGTTTTCTCCCATCGAACAACATTTGACCATTGATTATAAAGCTTTGGTAAATCACGATAAGAGTGAATAATATTTTTATAATGTTCTCCGAATAGTACTTCTGATGTCGGGCGCACACAAAGTCTCTCAGCAAGCTCATCTTCCCCACCATGAGTTACCCAAGCGACTTCTGGGGCAAATCCTTCAATATGATCTTTTTCTTTCTGAAGAAGGCTTTCAGGTATAAATAGAGGCATATAAACATTTTCATGCCCAGTTTCTTTTATCTTTTGATCAAGTGCTGATTTAATGTTCTCCCAAAGGGCGTAACCATATGGACGAATAATCATTGAACCTCTCACACTCGAATAATCGACTAAATCAGCTTTCTTTACGACATCTGTATACCATTGTGGAAAATCTTCATTCATTGATGTTATTTCTTTCACAAACTGCTTACCCATATTGACACCTCATTTTTAATTTTTATTCTTTCAAAGACACAAAAAAGCCCTGCTTTCAAATAGGGACCCAATGACTGGTGGTACCACCCTATTTCAAAGCAAAGCTTTGCACTCTTATTGATAACGGTTCAACAAGTAAACCGCATATTCTAAAGAATATGTACTCAGAGGGCAGGTTCAGCTTTTCATTAATAGATATCTTACAGCACAAACGGATACCTTCTCTGAAAATAATGATGAAAACTTACTATTCCTCATCAACGATTAACTATTTTTTGAAGATTATATAGAGTTTAATGAAAAATGTCAAATTTTGATTGAAGGCTCTTGGTCTAATGGCTTTTTACTTCTCTTTTTAGCCCTCTCAAGTGACCTTTTTTCTATTACTAGACTAATTGGTACACAAGAAGAGGCAAAAAAATAAGATGATCAATAACAGAATGTGAAAAGATAAACCTTTCCGTACAAAGAATACAATCCATTTTTCTATTTTAATATTTTGAAGGAATTCGATTATCCCCTATATGTGTAACTAGAAAAATACAGCCCTATTAAATCCTTGAATGGTAAAGGGGCTCCTGAAGATACGTTAACCATCATAGCAAAAGAATACTAAATGAAGGCTATAAGAAAATCGCGTTCAACATGATTTAGTATCAACTGAACTACTCCTACAAATTCATACATCGTCTAATATATCATCCAAAAAGTAAAAAAACCTACCCCTATTAAGAGGTAGGAGAAAGTATCATTAGTTTGTTATTTCTTCATTTGCGAATGCTGCATCGACTTGAACATAATCATAACCTAAGTCCCTTGCGACTGCTTCATACGTTACATGCCCATTTACTACGTTTACCCCTAATTTCAATGCTGGGTTTTGTTCAACAGCTAGATGTGCACCTTTAGTCGCTATTTGTAATGCATAAGGAATTGTTACATTCGTTAATGCGATTGTTGATGTTCTTGGCACGGCACCTGGCATGTTTGCCACAGCATAATGCACAACACCATGTTTAATATATGTTGGATCATCATGTGTAGTTACATGATCAACCGTTTCAAGAATACCACCTTGGTCAACCGCAACGTCGATAACGACTGCACCAGGTTTCATCGTTTGAATCATTTCTTCTGTTACTAATTTTGGCGCTTTTGCTCCTGGAATGAGTACAGCACCAATTACAAGGTCAGCTTCTTTTACAGATTCAGCAATATTTAATGGATTAGACATTAATGTTTGAATGCTATTACCGAAAATATCATCAAGTTGACGAAGTCTTTCAGGGCTTAAATCAATGATTGTTACATCTGCACCAAGACCAATGGCCATTTTCGCAGCATTAATACCCACAACGCCCCCACCAATAATCGTCACTTTTCCTCGAGATACACCTGGCACACCTGCAAGTAATATTCCTTGGCCACCGTTTGTTTTTTGTAAGAATTGCGCTCCAACTTGTGTAGCCATTCTACCGGCAACTTCACTCATTGGTGTTAATAATGGAAGTGTACGGTTCACTTCAACTGTTTCATATGCAATAGCCGTTACTCCACTTTTCACTAGCGCATCTGCCAATTCTGGTTCTGCTGCTAAATGCAAATAAGTAAACAATACTAGGCCTTTACGGAAATAGTCATATTCAGTTGGTAGCGGTTCTTTTACCTTCATTACCATCTCCGCTGCCCATGCTTCTTTTGCCGTGCCTACGATTTTCGCGCCTGTTAACTCGTAATCTTGATCTTGAAATCCACTTCCGAGTCCTGCAGTCGTTTCAATAAGTACTTCATGTCCAGCTTTTACTAATGCATCTACCCCCGCTGGTGTCATTGCTACACGGTTCTCGTTGTTTTTAATCTCTTTAGGTACGCCGATAATCATATCCTTTTGGCCCCTTCCATTTATTATATTAATTTTTAAGTATGAATAAATTGCATAGAATAAATTGTCAAATAATAAATGACAATTTTATGTTTCCCTATTGTCAGTATAATAATAGAATGTTGAAATGACTTTGTTTATATTTGAAAAATGAAAAAGCATCATTTGTGTAATTTCACAAACGATGCTTTTTTTCTATGTATTTGCGGATTTGCAGTTCTAAATACAAGGAAAATTTCTCATGTGTACTTTTAAAGTTCACATGAGTGAGTTCTGTAATTCTCTTCAAACGATAATTTAATGTATTAACGTGAACATGCAGGACTTTAGCAGCGTCATTTACATTGCTATCATTTAAAATAAAGGCCTCTAGCGTCATTAATAGCTCCGTTCGATGAGCATGGTCATAATCAATTAAACGTTGGATGACGGGATGTTCATATGCATCACGGCTTCTTATATCAAGAATGGCATCCAAATATTTAAAGACACCTAATTGGTGATAAGTATAGATTTCTTGCATTTCTTTCGGATATTGTGATTTTAAACGAAGTACTTCTAAGCATTCTGAATAGCGATCTTCAACATGGTCATAGGTCAATTTCAAACTACTGCTGCCACTAATGATATGATCAATTTCAAACCTTACATACATTTGATTGATAACAAACTGTACAAACTCAGATAAATCTGTTTCATTTGCCTGTGTAGATGGCGGAGATGCTAGTAAGATAAAATCATTACCCATCGTTGCATAAAAAGTCATATGGATTTTTTGGCTCGTTGAAATAAGATAAATCATGCTTTGTTCTGTTTGCATGTCTATATCGTCAATAAAACGAAAAATAATGACAGCAGAGTGTAGAGATGGTTTGATATGAAAATCATCTAACTTGTCTACTACTTCTGCATGCTTGGGATATCTGCCAGTTAACAACTGCCAGAAAAAATCCTGATAGCTTTCTTCTCTTTTCTTTTTTTGACGATAAAGCTTCAACAATTCAATTCTTGCCGATTGAGCAGCCAGTTTTAGTAAATACATATCTTCTGCTGTAAGAGACTTATCTCGTTCGACCACCCAAATATAGCCAAGCACCTCTTCTTGATGCCTGATAGAGATTGCTACCCTATTCCCCAGCCCAATTTCTTTAATTTCTGGAATCTTTAATGGTTCAGCACTCCTTAATAATTGAGGTATAGCATCTGCTTTCCATAAACTATTTATTACCTTTTCGGGAACTTTTCTGCTAATAATCGTTGCAATTCTAGCCTGATCGGTTTGGTCATCATGCGTACTATAAGCTAATAACCGATGATTAGCATCTTCAATAGTAACTGGACATTCAAGAACATCTCTAATTTTATCCACAAATGTTTCTAAGTTATCAAATGATCGTTTAAATGGATCTTTCCCGTACTGTTTTTCTCTCCCCATTTCAAACCTCCAACTGCCTCTTTTTTTTATTATATCTAAACCTTTACATGCTGTCGAAAAGCTCTTTTTAAACTTATTGATTATTATAAATAGTTAAACTTTTTTAAAATTGATTGAAGTTATCCTTGTATAATTTTACAATAATAAGTATTCTTATAATTTTCCGTGCACTTCAATCATTTTATTAAGATAGTATGATTTTGGTTTATGTTTAAGAAAGCGATTACATCTAAAAAAATATAGTATGGTATGATATTCAACTATAGAGAGGAAGATTCATCTGTGGACATTATGAACATACTTGAAAAAGTTAATTCCTTTTTGTGGGGAACCCCCAGTTTAATCTTATTGTTTGGGACGGGCCTACTTCTAACAATCATGCTTAAAGGTCGTACATTTACGAAACTCTATTATGCTTTTAAATTAGCATTTACAAAGGAAGGGAACGCTAAGGATACAAATGATGAAGGCGATGTAAGTAATTTCAAAGCGTTAATGACTGCATTGGCAGCAACAATAGGGAATGGAAACATTGCTGGAGTCGCCACAGCTATCACTTTAGGTGGACCAGGCGCCATTTTTTGGATGTGGATTGTTGGGCTTTTCGGGATGGCTACTAAATACGCGGAAGCCTTACTAGCAATGAAATATCGTGTAAAGAATAGCAATGGTGAATATTCAAGTGGACCCATGTACTATATTGAGAGAGGATTAGGAGCTAAGTTTAAATGGTTAGCCATTGCCTTTGCCATTTTTGGTGCTTTTGCCGCTTTAGGTATAGGGAATAGCGTGCAATCTAATACGATTGCTCAAGTAGCTAGTGAATCCTTGGGTATCAACAGTGTTATTACTGGCATCGTTTTAGCTGTTTTTGCTTCACTCATTATTTTTGGAGGCATTCAAAGAATTAGTACCGTCGCTGGATACTTTGTTCCCATTATGGCTTTTCTTTATATTGGTGGCGCCTTAATCATCATTGCGGTTAATTATGAAATGATTATTCCGTCATTTCAATTAATTTTTCATTATGCTTTTAATCCGATCGCAGCAACCGGTGGTTTTGTAGGAGTTGTCGTATCAGAGGCAATTAAAAATGGTGTCTCAAAAGGAATCTTTTCTAATGAAGCTGGTTTAGGTACTGCTGCTTTAATCGCCGGTAATGCCAAAACAGACCATCCTGTGAAGCAAGCACTTGTTGCTATGACAGGCACTTTCATTGTTACCATCATCGTTTGTACAATGACTGGACTTGTATTAATCATTACTGGTTTTTGGGATTATACAGGAGGATTACTTTCTGGCGTAACCCATGACCCTAATCTCGATGGTGGTGCATTAACGAGTGCAGCGTTCGCATCAGTATTAGGAACAGCAGGAGAATATATCGTCGCTTTTTCTGTTATCTTTTTCGGATTTACAACAATTGTAGGCTGGTATGTATACGGTGAGAAATGCTTTGAATATATAGCTGGGACAAAAGGAATTGCAGGCTACCGCGCGATTTATATTATTGCTTGTGCAGCTGGTGCAATGGTTAACTTAGCTACCGTTTGGGCATTTGCTGATATGGCTAACGCATTAATGATGATTCCGAACTTAGTTGGTCTACTCCTGTTGAGGAAAGTTGTTGTACAAGAAACAGACGAATTCTTCACACAACATTATAAAATAAAATAATTGCCTTCATTACTCAAGAAATAAGAGCCTCACAAATTGAATGATTTGGGGGCTTTTTTATTATTTACTTGTTCATTTAATAAAAGGCATTCTTCTTCTTTATGTTTTTAAAGATCTTATAATGAAATAAGAATTCCTTACAATATAATTCTTCGTTGTGGTCAAAATCATAAATATTTAGAAACTCGGATAATATATTTCGATCTGCCTCTAGCCATTGATAAGCAATCCATAATTTATACTTTAATTGTTCATATAAGTGGTAATGCCCTGACTCATGGAAGATGTCTTCTAATTCGTATTCTGTCATTTTACCTGTCCTCCCATCTGTTTTCTTCATTGTCCCCACTAAGAACGATTATTACTCAAAAGGTTGTAAAATATTCACTATCTTTGACGAAGCAACACTTGTTTTGTCAAACGTAAAGGAAAATATATTTCTTTAAGCGAATGCTTCTTAATAAAGTAATGATAAGGAGGAGATTACTTTTGAATACAGGCGCTGTAGCGAAACTACTCGGTGTATCCCAAAGTACTATTCAGCGATGGATAAAACAGCTAAATTTAAATATGACAAAAAATGAGCATGGCCATTATGCTTACTCAGAAGAAGATATTCAATTATTAAAAAGAGTTCATGATCAATTAAATACAGGTGTCCTTCTTCAAGACGTAAAAGTAACTAGCAAAAAAATTCGGCACGCCACTATATCTAGTCCACAGATATCCAATGATGAACTAAGCGCAAGAATGGATATGTTAGAACAACGCTTAAATGCAAAAGCAGATGATGTGACTTCTTATCAGTTGCTACATCATCGGCAGGAGTTAGAAGAATTACACGCAGAAATTGAACGTTTACATGAACGTATACACATACTTGAAAAGAAGAATTTCATGCAAGTGTCTCCTATTCCCTCTGACAGCCCTACTGCTAGTATCTTACCCAAAAAAAGAATAAAAAAGCGTAATATTCTTACAATGCTTTTCGGCATTAAATTTTAAACAAAATTGGTTCCTCCTCAGATTTGGTTGGAACCATCTTGTTATCCTTTATGCGGTTATGCTTAAACGAATATCTGGTTCTAAAGATCGCGTTGGAAAACTAAAAGCAGATTGACTGAGGGTACTGATATTATGTCAATATCCTTTAATAGTTACTATTCATATCTTTTTGTTAAATCCTAGCTTCCTTTAGGTGTATATAGTGACATATGCAATGTTCGACTACATTTAGCTTTATGTGGCTTAGACTTTATTACTTTTTTATTTTTTTACTTGATTCTGCTTTGACGGTCAGATTTACAAACATTCTTAGTGTTCATTCATGAATCAGAAAACTTGACCTATATCCATTGCCTCAGGTCGAGTTCACAAAAATAAACCCAATCAAATATGATCGGGTTTAAATAATACTCGTTTATTCTTTTTATAATACCATTGCAGCAATCCAGCCAAATATAATGACAGGGATATTATAATGGATAAATGTTGGTACACATGTATCCCAAATATGATTATGATTACCATCCACATTCAAGCCCGATGTCGGTCCAAGTGTACTATCTGAAGCAGGAGAACCAGCATCACCTAAAGCAGCAGATGCACCGATTAACGCAATCGTAGCCATTGGACTAAATCCTAGCTCTAAACACAATGGCACAAAAATGGTCGTAATAATTGGGATGGTTGAAAAGGATGAACCAATACCAATCGTAACCAACAAGCCGACTAAAAGCATTAGTAATGCACCAAGAGCTTGATTATTACCTATCATCTCAGCTACATTCGACACAAGGACTTCAACATCCCCTGTTTCTTTCAGTACATCACCGAAACCAAATGCCGCGAGCATAACAAATCCGATAAATGCCATCATTTTCATTCCATCTGTTAATAAGCTATCTGCTTCAGCGCCCTTTATGGTCCCACTTAAATAGACAGTTATAATACCGGCCACTGCTCCCATAATCATTGAATCTAGTTGTATTTGTACAACTAACGCAATAATGATTGATAATACAGCAAATAAGACACCGCGCCTACTATAAGATACCGTTTCAGTTTCTATGATTTCTGATGATTGATGATAGTCTCGCGGTTTTCGATAAGATATAAATACGGCTATTATTAATCCAACAACCATACCTAAAGCTGGCAGTAGCATAGCTAGTGGTATTTGTTGCATATCAACATTCAAACCACTACTTGTCATATTGTCTGCTAAGATTTGGTGAAATATTTGGCCAAACCCTGCAGGGATAAGCATATAAGGAGTAACTAAACCAAATGTAAGAACGGAAGCAATCAGTCTTCTGTCTATCTTCAATTCATTCATCACTTTTAATAATGGTGGGACTAAGATAGGGATAAATGCAATATGAATAGGAATTAGATTTTGTGAGAAACACGCCATAATTAACAATGATAAAATGACTAATGTTTTAGATAATCCTTTCTTCCTTGTCTCTCCTTCTTTCCCTACCTTTTGAATAATTTTATCAACAAGGAGATTAGGTAGACCTGTACGAGAAATAGCAATAGCAAAGCCTCCTAATAAAGCATAACTAAGCGCTACTTCTGCACTGCCACCTAAACCATTTGTAAAGACTTCAATTGTGTTTGTTATACCAAGTCCACCTGTTAATCCTCCCACCAATGCACCTATAATAAGGGATAACACGACATTTACACGTAATAGACTTAGTATTAACATGACTAATACAGCAAGTAAAACAGCATTCATGATTAAAACCTTTCTTTCTATTTATTATTTGCTTTATTTTAGTAAAGTGTTAGAGTAATAAATTAACATACTCATTCAAGTTCGTCAAATAATGGATTTTTAAGAAAAGTGTCATAATTCCCATTCTTATTCATCATGTTATCGAAGGTTTCACCTTTGCAAATGTGAGTTCTAAGGAGGAACAAAAAAGCATCTTAAGGAGCTTCTCATCCTTTAAGATGCTTTTAATGAATGGTTGATTACTTTACTTCAAATCTTTCTACAAGTAGAGCTAGTGTACGTGTCATTACACCTGTGGCACCAGCAGGACCTAATTCGTAAGGTTTATTTGTTGTAGATGTACCAGCTATATCCAAATGCACCCATGGTGTATCTTCCGCAAATTCTCCAATAAAGCCGCCTGCCATGATCGCATGGCCTTCTCTTCCTGGTGAATTGTTTAAATCTGCCACTGGGCTATTGCGAATTCTTTGTTTATCTTTTTCAAATAATGGGAGTCTCCACATCGCTTCACCTGCTTCGAATGAGGCTTCTAATACTTGTTCAAAGAAGGTTTCATGATTAGTAATCGCACCTGTTGTGTCTTCTCCTAAGGCAACAATAACACCTCCCGTTAAAGTAGCAACATCGACTAAATAATTGGCACCATGCTGTTTTGCGTACGTAATGGCATCAGCTAAAACGAGACGCCCTTCTGCATCTGTATTTAAGATCTCTATTGTTTTTCCACTTAATGAAGTAATAACATCATCTGGTTTAAAGGCAGATCCACTTATCATATTATCTGTTGATGGAATAACGGCTAATACATTCTGTTCTGGTCTTAACTCCCCGATGATTTCCATCGCACCCAGAACGGCTGCTGCTCCGCCCATATCTGTTTTCATTCCAACAATCCCTGTTTTCGGTTTTATCGAGTAACCACCAGTATCGAAGGTAATTCCTTTTCCAACTAAACTAATGACATCTTCCCACTGATCTTTCCCTTGATATTTTAGAACAATCATTTTCGGTGGCTCTGTCGAACCTTGATTGACAGCTAACAGCGCACCCATCCCAAGCTCTAACATTTCTTTCTTATCTAGTATTTCTATTTCAAAATCATATTTATTAGCTAACTCAATCGCATACTCTGCCATTGTTGTTGCTGTTAACATATTCCCAGGCATATTCACTAAAGTTCTTGCAGAGTTTGTTCCCTTACCATAGGCATAACCAACTGTTAAAGCAGATAAAACATCTTCTCTATTTTCAGTCGTATAGGCTGTGATTTTATCAATTGTCTTTTCAGGTTCATTTGACTTTTGTTTATATCCCTCAAAACGATAGGTAGCAAGGGTATATGCTTCACTAACTGCATGACCAACATCGAGGGCATCAAGCTGATCGGCAACCGTAAATGTGTCTAAAAAAACAGCTACTTCCGAAAGTTTACTTTTTTGAATTTCTTTAAAGGCTAATCCTATCGCTTCTTTTAATTGATTGAATTGTAATGTCTTTTTCTTACCTAGCCCCACAAATAATAATCTCTTTGCACCAATTTTATTGAAGGTATGTACTTTACTTACTGATTTTAACTTCCCTGATATATCACCTTGCTTAAGAAAATCATTCATTTGTCCTTCAAATTTTTCGTCCAGAGAAGATAATGCATCTTTTATTATATTCGGTTCATCGAACAAACCGATGATTAAAACTTCATGAGCTGAGTCATAAAGATTTTCTTTTTTAACTGTAAACATGTTAACACCTCCATAAGATATATAATCATTATATCTAATCTTTCACATTATTTCGACTAGCTAACTTTATCGTCTAAGAAGATCTGATTTTCAAATCAAAATGTTTTGTGCTAATCTGTTACTAATAGAAAATCCTTCCTTATAGTAATAATTAATTAAAATTAAACACGAACAAAGAATACAAACATCGATAAGGTGGTTAAATAATGGAATTATTTTTGAACTTTCCTCTTTGGTCAGCATTAGCTGCCATTCTCTTTGCACAATTTGTAAAAGTCCCTATTACCTTTTTTGCTACAAGAAAGCTAGATTGGTCACTGTTAACAAGTACAGGAGGGATGCCAAGCTCTCACTCTGCTGCCGTTACAGCTTTATCGACAGGGGTGGCCATCGAGGCAGGATTAGATTCAGTTCCCTTCGCAATATCAGCCATGTTTGCTATCATTACTATGTTTGATGCAACCGGAGTTCGAAGGCAAGCGGGTGAACAAGCCATTGTGCTTAATCAGCTTGTCAATGACTTTAACCGTTTTGTCGATGAAGCGAAATCATGGCCCAAAAAGCCAGACCAAGTAAAACGTAAAGAACTGAAAGAATTATTAGGCCATAAACCAGTAGAAGTGTTTTTTGGAGGATTAACAGGTATTTTATTAACATTACTCTTATATGCATTGATATTTTAAGATATTGGAGGTTTCAATCATGCGAGTCGCCTCTCTTTGCCCTAGTAATACAGAAATTCTCGCCTACTTAGGGTTAACCGATCAACTTGTTGCTGTTGATGATTACTCTGATTGGCCAGCAGCAGTAAATACTCTACCAAAGCTGGGGCCAGACCTCTCTATAGATATGAACGCTGTAGAAAAGGCTAAACCAGACCTTGTGCTGGCATCCTTAAGTGTACCGGGAATGGAAAAAAATATTCTAGCATTGGATGAACGAGGCATTCCCTACATAACATTAAATCCACAAAGCTTAACAGATATAGAAAATGACTTAATCACTGTAGCCACAGCCCTAGGTGAAAAAGAAGTCGGCATGCAGGCCGCAGCAAGCTTTCATGAAGAAGTAATGAACTTAAAAAAGTTAGCTAAACAGGTGAAAAACCCTCTCTCTCTTTATTGGGAATGGTGGCCAAAGCCAGTTTTTACACCTGGAGGTACAAACTGGCTAACTGAAATTAGTGAACTTGTGGGCGGCAAAAACCTTTTCGCATTTAAAGAACAAGCAAATATCCAGACAGACTGGGACACCATCCGTTCGCAAAATCCTGATGTCATTTGTTTAGCCTGGGTAGGTGTAAGACAGGAAAAAGTGAATCCAGTCATTTTACAGAAACGTCCAGGTTGGTCAAATATGGATGCAATGAAAAACAATAACGTTTATGTCCTAGAGGAAGAATTGTTTTGCCGTCCTTCACCAAGATTAATCGAAGGGGCAATCAAATTGGGGCAGTTATTACATCCGAAAATATATTCTTCTCCACTAAAAAAGTAATGGGTACTCATCCCCCATTACTTTTTTAGTTTAGTTATTCTTTTGTATATTGCTGTCTAAATACTTGTAGTGATTCCGTTTCATTTAACTCTTGTAAATCTTCTTCAGTTAACGTACCATCACCGATTGATATTACATAAACATCCAAAGTTTTCTTCCCCCAAGAATTATATACATCATCTACTGTTTCATAATATAAGTCCAATTTATTTCCTTTAATGGCGCCACCTTTGTCAGCAACTACGCCAAACCCATAATCAGGAATCCACAGTATCGTACCAATGGGGAAAACAGTTAAATCTGCAGCAATCGTAGAATATAAATCCCTTTTCACCTTTACACCAGAATATGTAATACCAAATTCAGGATGACCAGGATTTTTACCTGTCGACTCATAATAGGCCGTATATCCGGTTGCGATAACTTCCTTAGTGTCGTATTGTGACCAATCCCAATCATTCAAAGAAGGTGGTTCCTCAGCAACTGTGCTTGCTGATAATTTCAAGTGATCTGCTTCCAAAGTCTTATTTAAATCTTTAAAGGCCAGTCCAATCGATTTTAAAGCATGTTTGAAAGATAGGGTAGATCCCTCTCCTTCATTAGCTTGTTCACTCATATAATCAATCACTTGCTTTGCTTCTACACCTGAAATCGTTTGGAATGTGGATAATAAAGCGAAAGAAAACGCTACAGCTATCACCATTCTTTTCGCCCATTTTTTTATATCATACATCAGTTAATCACTCCTCCCAACAATAGTCATTTCCCTTAATTCAAGGTAATATTCATTTTTTTTAGAAAGAAGCTAAACATACGGTCCTACAATCAAATAAAACCCTTATGAAAATTCAATATTCTTCATCATTTGATAGCTAACTAATAACCGCTTGGACTTTCATATCAAAAAAACCAAGAGATTCACTCTCTTGGTCCAATAGCTTTCTGCTCGAACCCTTCTACTTTTTCTTTGATCATTGGGGTTTTTGACGTGTTTATGCATGAATCCTACCACTTTTTTCTTCGATTACGGATTTCTGACGCGTTTTCGCCTGAATCCTACCATTTTTTTCTTCGGTCACAGATTTTTGACGCGTTTTCGCCTGAATCCTACCAAATTACTCATCAACCACGCATGTTGAAGCAATCCTTGCATTGTTCTATTTTCTTTCATAATAAATACCTCGGCCACTTCCTTTTAAGGAATAATTGTTTAGGAGGACTCTTCGAATAGTTGATTTGCTTATGATCCCATTACACCAATTAAATATGACTTGGTTCGTTACTTTCAAAGCAGGAAAAAGAATGGAAAAATCATGAATCAGATCTAACAATGCATTTTCTAAGGAACACTGACTTTTACACGTAGGGCAGATGACCCGATTAGCTTTCCTTTCCATCTTATTCCTACATTTGTTACAAAATAGCCCTTTGGCTAATTCCTGATATGTATACTTCGGGATGACGAACAATGAAGACTCGGTTTGATGGGTTAATAAAGTTTGAATAATCTTTGTATGATGGGTTGTGGGGGTGTGACGCATTTGGCTTAAATTTCTTATTAGATTTGGGATTTGTGGGGGAAGAATGAGATTCTTTCTTGGCTTAGAATCATACAGCATAAATTCAGGGTTTACAAAAACCAACAAATAATCAAAGGTTAGTTGTAAATGATGTTGATCTACAAATTGTCGAATCAGTGTTTGATTCCGTTCTATTTGAATCAATGGATTTTTTATTTCTTTATTTGAATGATACCAATGCCCATCTTTTATCGTAAAGTTACCGCTAAAATTTTTAGTCTCAAAAAAAGTAATATGATGCTGGTGAACCATGAGTGCATCTATCTGAAAAATCGTATGATTACTTTTTAGCGTGAGGTCAAATAGAATAGGAATCTCAGAAGGAAAGCCGTTTAAATATTCTCGCCACCTTTTTTCTCCTTCGTAACCTTTAAGCAATAAGTGAAAGTATTGTTTTTCATCGAGTGAAAATTCCTTTCGCACACTCAGTGCACGTAAAAATTGGAGCTGATGTGAGGGATTCAGGGGGTTAATAATGGCCATGATGTACCGCCTTTCTTTTTACATTATAAAAGATTCCATCACAATAAACGACATTATTTTAAAATACAAAAAACTCTACTTTAATATATAGTAGAGTTTCTTTCCCTATGTATAGATTAAAACATACGATATCCTCTTTTGCGGAGCATGTTAATGACTATGCCAGCAACAATGGCACCAACAAAGCCACTGCTCAAGATGAGAATATCAGCTAATTGGAGGCTCGTGATTTCCGTCCAAAGACTAGAAAAGGCAGCACGAGTGTCATTAAAGTATTCAATGAGTCGAACCTTATCAATAATCCTAATAACGACAATTGGATAAACAATTGCCATGATCCATGACATTCTTAAAAGCATATTTAATATAAAACCAATTCCGAAAAACAAAACAAAAAAGAGTAACATAGAAATCGGCAATACGAAAATGGTCATTTGCATTCAGCTTGTCCTCCCTTGCACATCAATATTAAGTTTACTGAAACTTCTCTCTATGCGTCAACATGTTCTTACAATAGAAATGACAAAAAATAAAGATTTTTCTACTTTAAAGTTAAATTTACCTTTAAATAGCATTGAAAATGTAAAAAAGCTAGAAGTGCCCATCAAGTACGCACGCCTAGCTTCATTATGATTACTGTTCACACCTTAACGGATTTTTTCTCATTCGGTTTCATATGAATCGCACGGTTATTCAAGCCCTCAATAGCTTCTAAAATGGTTTCGTTAAAACTCGGGTGAGGGTACAGTGGGAAATTTAAGTCTTCGTCACGACCAACGAGTTCCATGGCTGTGACTGCTGTACTAATTAATTCAATAGCTGAAGAACCAATGGCATGAAAGCCGAGTAGCACATCATTATCTGCATCTTTAATAATTTTCATGATGCCACTTTTTTCACTAGTCACCATCGCATAGCCATTGCCGCTATAATTGAATTGACTAACAGCAATGTTTAACCCTTTTTCTTTTGCTTCTTGTTCTGTCATCCCCACTGTTGCAAGAGGTGGTATTGTATGGGCAACTGATGGCATTAAGCTTAAATCCACTTCACTATTCAAGCCAGCTATCCTCTCAGCGACCACTTTTCCTTCTTTAATTGACTTAACAGCCGATTGCCCGCCACCCGTGACATCACCAATAGCGTATATTGTCGGTATATTTGTTTGTAATTGCTGGTTTACTTTAATAAAACCATCAGTTGTACATTCCACACCTATTCTTTGTAAATCGAGGGTCTTGATATTCCCATGATGCGTTCCTTCCATAAATACATGACTACCTTCACATGTGATCTCCTGGTCTGATTTAGATAACTTCAGCTGCAAGAGAGTATGACTTTCTTTTATATCTATTAATTGATAATCACGGTATACTTTGATTTTTTGCTTCTTTAATAATCGCTGTAACTCCCTATTAATACTTTCATCAAATGAGAAATTTTCTTTATTTAAAATGAGGGTCACATCTGCACCAAGTTGACGATAAGTAAAGGCCGCTTCTAATGCAATATAACTATGACCATAAATGATAAGATGAGGAGGAATCTCCGTTAACCGATAAAGTTCAGCTTCTGTTAGGATTTTGGCAGAGCGATACTCTGTTGGTATTTCAGCAGTGCTTCCGGTCGCTATAATGACTTTCTCAAAATCATATAAATCAAAATGATGAGACATTTCAATACCTAAACGCTTTTGATTTATAAATTGAGCCTTGCCACGAATTAACTCAATTTGGTTTGCTTTACAAAGTTCTTCTACCCCTTTACGCAACCGTTCAATTGTCATATTCTTATAATCATTTAACGATTCAATAGCAAAAGTAGGTTCATCAATAGCAATACCAAAAGAAGCATAATGCCCTAGCGCTTCTAACTTCTTTGCAGCTTGCGCGTAAACCTTTGAGGGTATACAACCTGAGTTCAGGCAAACACCGCCCAATTCATTCTGTTCAACTAAAGTTACCTTCAACCCTAATTGAGCTGCTCGAATCGCCGCGTTGTATCCTCCAGGACCGCCTCCAATAATGATTAAATCCCGCTTTTCAGCGAATTCGCCTACAACCATTTAAATCAGCTCCACTAATAGTTTTGTTGGTTGTTCAATTAGTTCAATGAAACGGTTAGAAAAAGCAATTGATTGCGCACCATCTATGACGCGATGATCAAAAGAGATAGAAATATTCATGATAGAACGAATAACGATTTCATTTTTAGCATTTACTACCGGTTTTTTCTTCACTGCATGGAAGGTAATAATACTTGTTTCAGGATGATTGATAATTGGCGTTGCCCCTGTCCCGCGGCCAAGGGGGCCAACATTATTAACTGTAAAAGTTCCACCCTTCATATCACCAGGAGTTAGCTTACCTTCTTGTGCTTTTTTCGTTAACGATTTCATCTCCTCATGGATCGCCCGGACTGACTTTTGATTAGCTTGGTGAATGACCGGTACCATTAAACCTTCTTTTCCTTGTGTCGCCACACCTATATGATAATCCTTTAACAACCGAATGACACCTGCTTCTTCATCTAATCTTGCATTAAATAATGGGTGTTCTTTTAAGCAGATAACAACTGCTTTCAAGAAAAATGCGGCTGGAGAGAGGCGATCACCTAAATCCTTTAATTCATTTCTTGCTTCTAATAATTGGGTGACATCGACCTCATCATAATGCGTAACATGAGGAATTGTTTGTAGAGAATGACTCATTCGTTGAGCGATGACTTTTCTAATTCCTGTAAAAGGAATAGTCTCCTCTAATTTTGTTGTTTCTACTTGTGGCTCTGTTCTCTCTTTTTTCGTTTCTTTAGCACGATATCCTTCCACAAATTGATACACATCATCATCCATTACTCTTCCCGCTGGTCCTGTACCAACAATTCTTTCTATATCTATATTTAGATCTCTTGCAATTTTTCTTGTATAAGGTGCTGCAAGTATACGTTGATAGCGATTCCCATTCGCTTCAGCAATAACTTCTTTTTCCTTACGCGGTGGAACGGTTTCAATCACTACTTCTTCTCTCTTTGCAAGGCTCTGTCCATTATCGATTGTCATAATCACCGTTCCAACCGTAACGACTTCTCCTGTTTGAAAAGGAATGGAGGTGATGACACCAGCTGAGGGAGCAGGGATTTCAGCCACCATTTTATCTGTTTGTAGTTCAACCAATGGCTGATCTATCTCTACTGTATCTCCTTCTTTGACAAAGTAATGGATAATCTCTCCTTCTGTCATTCCTTCACCTATATCGCTAAATTTCACATCAGTCATATCATCTCACCCTCCCCTCTAAAATGTGTAAGCTTTACGAATTGCTGTCTCTACTCGTTCTGTTGATGGTAAATAATCATTCTCCAAAGAAAATAATGGCACAGGTACATCGAAGCCAGTCACTTTCTCCACTGGTGCTTTCAAATATAGAAAAGAAGTATCATTTATTATAGAAATAATTTCGCTACCTAACCCGCCTGTCTCATGCCCTTCATGAACAATGACAACTCTCCCTGTTTTTTGCACAGAATCAGCAATCAAGTCACGGTCTAGTGGGTAAAGGCTTCTTAGATCAATCACATCACAGGAAATACCGTCTTTTTTCATTTTTTCACTAACTTTCATGACTAATGGAATCATTGCACCCCAAGCAAAAATGGTGACATCATTGCCTTCTTGCACACGAGTGCCTTTGCCTATTTCAATTCGATAATCACCCGTAGGTACTTCTTCTCTACTTCCACGGTATAGACGCATCGGTTCTAAAAAAAGGACGGGATCTGGGTCATCTACTGCTGCTAACAATAAACCTTTTGCATCATAAGCGTTAGATGGGCACACGACTTTTATTCCTGGTAAATGTGTAAATAATGCTTCGACACTTTCCGAATGGATTTCTGGTGAGCGGACTCCTGCACCGTATGGAGCGCGAATCACCATGGGAATATGATATTGACCGAGTGTACGCATACGCATTCTTGTCACATGAGTCGCAATTTGTTCAAATGCTGGATAGATAAAACCGAGAAATTGAATTTCGACGACTGGTTTTAGTCCCGCTAACGCCATCCCTACAGCTGTTCCGACGAACCCTGCTTCACTTAGTGGTGTATCGATGACTCTTTTTTCGCCAAAAGTCTCCTGTAAACCATCAGTTGCTCTAAACACACCCCCATTGCGTCCAACATCTTCACCCATAATAATCGTGTTTTGATCACTGTCTAGCATCGTCTTTAATCCATCCGTGATTGCTTGGATCATCGTCAACGACTGACTTGTTGCTTTCGTTTTTATTATTTCATTTGACATGACCATGATTATCGATTCCCCCCAATCAAGCCTAATTGTTCTTTTTGCCTTGATATCGTCCAAGTAGGTTCTCTAAAGACATGATCAAACATGTCGTCTGTGTTAGCAGCAGGTGCATTTTCCATTTTCTCTACAGCTGCCTCTATCTCCTTACGTATATCAGATTGAATACTCTCTACCCACTCTTCACTCCAAAATCCGCGAAATTGCAAATGCTTTTCCAGCCGAAGAAGAGGATCCTTCGCCTCTTTTTGACGATTGATTTCTTCCTGATCACGATATTTTGAAGGGTCATCTGCTGTTGTATGTGCCCCAAAACGAATAACAACTGCTTCAATAAGCGTTGGTCCCTCCCCTTTTCGCGCCCGTTCTAAAGCTTCTTTCACTGCATAATGTACAGCAAAAACATCCATACCATCTACCCGCACACCCGGTATCCCATAAGCAACAGCTTTCTGTGCAATCGTTTCTGAATTCATCTGTTTTTCAATAGGTAACGAAATAGCGTAACCATTATTTTGATTAAAGAAAACGACTGGTGCCTTAAATACACTTGCTATATTTAAACCCTCGTGAAAATCACCTTCAGAGGTAGCACCATCTCCAAAATAAGCAATGGCAGCGTTGTCAGTTCCTTTATACACCTCCGCTATTGCAGCGCCTGTAGCATGTGGTAAATGGGTAGCTATTGGTATGGAAGCTGGCATAATTCGCTTTTCTTTTGATGGTAAACAACCTTCAATTCTACCATTCCAATGAAGGAGCATCCGATCTAAATCTGCACCAAATGTGAGAGAGGCACCGTGATCACGATAAGTAGGAAACATCCAATCATTTTCTGATAGTGCCAGTGCGCTTCCTACTTGTGCTCCTTCGTGACCTGGAAAAGGCACATACGTACCAATCCTCCCTTGACGCTGCAATGCAACCCCCTTCTGGTCATAGGTGCGTATACGCAACATGTGATAATAAAATTCCTTTACTTTTTCCTCATTGAATTCTTCTTCATGTGACTTGTTAACCCATTCCCCGTTCTCATCGATCATTTGATATAGTGGATAACTTTCCATAGTAATGCCTCCCATCATTTAAAATCCCATTTAGGTCTTACATTCCGAGAGAAAAAGTTGCTTCTATGTTGCTGTTCTTTCATCTGTCTTTGTAGACGATCTTGGGCGGCTTCTACTGTGTTCTTTCCAGTTGTAGCAGATTCTCGATATAATTGTAGTAAGGTATGATAAATCGTTCTTGTTTTTTGCAATACTCGCTCTTTACTTGGTCCATATAATTCATCTGCTACTTGAATGAGCCCCCCAGCATTCACAATATAATCAGGAGCGTATAGGATACCCTTATCATGTAAAAGAGCGGCGTCAGAAGAATGTGCCAGTTGGTTATTAGCAGATCCGACAATGGCATGGACTCTTAATTCGCTGATGGTTCTTTCGTTTAACACTCCACCCATTGCACATGGAATGAAAATATCGGCCGATACGCGGTAAATCTCTAGATGATCAACTACTTGCACATTACCTCTTAACGTTTCTGCCTTTTCTACAAGTTCTGCTATTGCCTCTTGATTAATATCTGTAACAAACACATCACCACCAGCTTCAAGCAGTGATTCTGCAATCTTCATCCCAACTTTGCCTAATCCTTGAATACTGTATGTGCGCCCTTCCAAAAGGTCTGTACCATGTAAATAATGATTAGTTGCCTGTATAGCATAAACAACCCCTTGAGCAGTAGGGATGGACGAATCTCCTCCACCTCCATATGCTTCAGGTATCCCATTAATGAATCGCGTTTCTTTTGAAGCATGGACAAAGTCCTCCATCGTTGTTCCCATATCCGTTCCTGTATAAAATCTACCATTCAATGAATCTACAAATTGACCAAAAGCACGAAATAAGGCAGGTGATTTATCCTTTTTCGGATCACCAATAATGACTGCCTTACCTCCTCCAAAATCAACATCTGCTGCTGCACATTTTGCTGTCATGCCTTCAGCTAAACGTAAAGCGTCTTCTAAGGCGGCATCCATATTTTCATAAGGGTACATCCGCGTTCCACCAAGAGCTGGACCTAATGTGGTATTATGAATGGCTATAATTGCTCGTAAACCTGTACTCGGGTCATTACAAAAGACTACTTGTTCATGATTAGCCATCTTCTTAAAAATATCGTTTCCTACTTCTTGAGACTGATTAAGCTTCTCCATCCTTGCTCCCCCTTAATTGTTGGTAGCTAAAACTTTCTTCGCAATTACTTCTTTCGGAAGAACCGCTTGTTTGACTTCTCCTCTACCAATTAGTCCAAGTTCATTCATCACAATAACCTCCGTTACTAAAGAACGTTCAGTAATTGTCGTAACGGTCGCTGTTAAAGTCACTTTAGAATTTTCCCCAGATGGAGCAACATGTTGCATGTGGACAGCTGCCCCCATTCCCTCTTCATGATCCTCAAGAAATGGAAGAAGGATTTTTCTAGAAACCCACTCCATGTGATACACCATGGATGCAGTTGAATAGACGGGATGAACAACTTCTCCATCGAACTGCGCAAACATATCCTTTGTGATATTTATTGTCATTACTTCTGATAGACCAATATGTAATCCATCCTTCATTGCTACACACCACCCTTTTTGTATGCGCTTTCATTGTAGTAACAAAAGAAAATTACCCATGTTAAAATATTTACACCACACCACACTTCTGAATTTTCTTTATATTTCGGATATTACAACATTTTCTATTTTTAGTCAACGGAAAACAGTTAACCAACATACCTCTTAATTTAATATTCGCCTTGTTTGACTTGAAAGAGCGATATGAAATGAAGCTGAAATTGCTCTACCTCATACATAGTTTATGTAAAAAAAGGGTGAAAAAGACATACTCACTTTGTGCATTTAAACAAGTAAGGATAACGCAACAACAGGAAGAAGAAGTAGTAGAAAACTTCATCACTTTCAGTTACAGAGGAGGTATATATGCGTTTGTTGCTAGAACAAATATTAGCCAGCTCGAATGCGGGGATGAATTTAGCTATAGGCGGGATCATGTGTACACTATTTTTATGAATGAATAACCTAACTAAGTTAGTAAAAGGAATGGGAAATTACCATTGAATTCTCTATAATGACCTTCTCTCAAAAGAAATATATGGTCGTCACTACAAAGAAGAGCACACCATACGGGAGACTTTACAGATAAAATAAACAAGCTGACTTGTCTCACCAGTGTTACAATCAAACCTTTAAACTTAGAATCTGCCTTAATAATCAAACAAAGCTACTCTATGTAGGGCTCTACTTAGAGTAGCTGATCTTTATTTAGACACGCTTTTATCAATATGCATAAGGACACCATCAAGCCCTTTTCTGATATGCTGCCTGATATATTCTTGTGCTCCTTTTTCATCACCGCTAAATAATAAGTCTATAATTCTTTCATGTTCTTCTACTAACGTAGGATAGAAGTTTTCCTTTACCATATTACTACGCATATAATGAATCTTTGCCCGAATCATTTCTAATAACTCTGTTAACTGTTTATTCTTTGAGGCATAAATGATAATATCATGAAAGGCTTGGTCGAGCTTACCGAGTTCGATTATATCTTTCTTTTCATTTGCCTGATAACTAGCTATTAAATTCTCCTGTAACTTTTCTTTCTCATTCTCTGAAATATTATGAATAGCTAAGCTGATCGCAAGAGCTTCTAAACTTTCTCTACATTGGAAAAGATCTATTACATCTTGAACCGTCGGTGTATAAACCTTTACATAGCCATCATTATATACAAGGAGACCATCTTGAATGAGCATTCGAATCGCTTCTCTAACGGGTCCTCTACTTATGCCTAATTTACTTGCCGCTTTTGCTTCTACAATTCTCTCAGAAGGTTGATATACCCCTTCAAGAATTTCGCTCTTAATTATATGATATGCTTGTTGATGCAGAGATTCAGGTTTAACGATACGCATAAATTGCAACCTCCATTACAAACTTCGCCAATTACTAAACTTTATTATAGCAGAATTTTATTTAAAAATTTTGATATTTGATAGCATGATGAGATAATTCTACTGTATTTTAACAAAATTAAAAGCGCTCTAGAACTTAGAGCGCTATCATTACACCTTATTCAGTTGCTATATTTATTTTTCATGTTTACCAGAACCACCGCAACAAGCACATGTTTCCGATCCTCCAAGGATCAGTTGGAAATACCCTTGACCTGCACAATAGATACAAACTTTAGATTCATTTTTTACTGTCATGTTGTTCATCTCCCTTGGAATAATTGAATTTTCTGATAATAACTAAATAATACAGAAAAATATCAAAAATGGAAAGGTTCAAAAAACAGTAAAAACCCTTTATGTAAACGCATACAAGCATTATTATCTTTCTTATGCTTTAAATTATGCAATATATCACGAGGTTACAAAAATAATTTATAAGAAGTGTAACCAAATTGATCTCCAGGATTAATGCCATCAATTAATGTTTTGTTGTTATGATTGAGGCTCTCCCATATATACTGAATCATGACTGAAGTTGGTTGATGATGAATAAGTTCCAGTGGATCCATAAATTGGACATCATCTAATTCTTTGTCTTCTATTACAATTGCCTGATTTGTATCAGCTTCCAAAAGAAAAATGATCATATTATCGCTAATTTCACTTTTGATTACACCCGTACGAAGACCTATCATCTCTTTCACACGACAAGCTAGCCCAGTTTCTTCCTTCACTTCTCTAATTATTGCCTCATCTGCTGTTTCATCTTGCTCTACAAAACCAGCAGGTAATGACCATTTTCCTTTTAAACCACCGTATTTCTTGTTTACAACTAACCATTCATTCTTTTCATTGATTAAAAGACCACTAACCCCAAGCCATACTTTACCTCTATCGACTTTTCCCATTTTATCCCTCCTTAGATGAATTAATCTATAAAAAAAAGAGCAAACATATCGTTTGCCCTCTTATATTTAACGCATTAAAGAACGTTGAATTTACCTTTTTTTGCAACTAATGAAGCGCCACCGATCATTAATAATGCACGGTTATCAACCATTTTCTTCATAAATGAAGCTTTTTTACCAACCACTTTTTTACCAAATACAACACCAATCGCATCATCTTCACCTAAAGAACATACTGTACCTTTGTTATCAAAAGTAAATGACCCTAGTTCTTTATTTTGAATAAGTGCAGCAATATTTTTTGCAACTAATTCACCTTGTTGCATAGCAATTTGTGCAGTTGGCGGATAAGGACGATTAATTTCTTCATTAATTACTAATGAACTATCACCAATAACAAAGATATTGTCATGTCCAGGTGCTCTTAAATTCTCATCCACTTTTATGCGTCCACGCATAGCTTCGAATCCTGATTTTTCAATAATGGCATTCCCACGAATACCAGCAGCCCAGATTACAGTACCAGCTTTAATTTCTTCTACATCATCTTCGCCTTTTGCTACGATAATACCATCTGGCGTACCTTCTTTAATCGCTGTGCCAATACGGAATTGAACACCTTTCTTCTCAAGATGAGCAACAGCATATTCAACTAATTCAGGATCAAATCCTGGTAATACCATTGGAGCTGCCTCAACACATACAATCTTCACCTTTTCAAAAGGTACATCATATTCTTTGCATAATTCAGGAATACGGTTACCTAATTCACCAAGGAACTCGATACCTGTGAAACCAGCACCACCAACAACGATTGATAGGCGCGTATCATCTTTTACTTCTTCTGTATTATAAGTAGCAAATTGATACTCGATATGCTCACGAATTTGGCGCGCAGAATTGATATTAGAGATAGAGAAAGCGTATTCTTTCAATCCTTTAATACCGAATGTTTCAGATTCTCCACCTAGTGCAACTACTAGATAGTCATATTCAAGCTCACCTTTTTCAAGTAGAACTTTCTTCTCATCTGTTTTAATTTCAACAGCAGTACCTTTTACAAATTCAACTTTACCGTTGTCAATTACTTTACTTATATCATAACGTACTCGGTCGTGATGTAATGTACCAGCAGATGCTTCATGTAACCAAGTTGTTTCATAATGGTAATCATTTTTATTCACAAGAATAATTTCAGCATCATTTGCTCCGATTTGTTTCTGCAAACGAGTTGCAGTCATTAATCCACCGTAACCTGCACCTAAAATAACGATTTTTGGCTTTTTCAAGTGTATCACTTCCACCTTTAATATATTTTATAGTACTTCTTATCTCCTATTTTTCATAAAATAAAAGATTGTGATATTCTTCACTAATACGGACAAAAAAATGTTCGAAAAATGTCACAAAAAATTAATAAATATATCTTCTATTACATAGTATTCCTTTTCTATCTTATTTTCAAGCTAAATTGACACTTTAAGAATTTTAAGATTTTTTAATTTGATAATGATTATCAATACTATAAAATCAACATTGGTACCGCTTTCACATTTTACCTTTCTAAAGGAAATTTAACCGTATTTTTCTAGTCAACGCTTATTCTTAAAAGATCATTTGATGGTACATCTTTTCCTCATGCAACACCTAATGATACAGAATAGTCTAATATTATGGTAAACTAATTAAAACACCATAAATATACTTAGGGGGAATCACTTTGACTGAACAGAAGATTTACGACATCACGATTATCGGCGGGGGTCCAACTGGGCTATTCACCGCTTTTTACGGTGGGATGAGACAAGCATCTGTTAACATTATTGAAAGCTTACCTCAACTAGGTGGACAGCTTTCTGCCCTTTATCCAGAGAAATATATCTACGATGTTGCTGGATTTCCGAAAATCCGCGCACAAGAGTTAATAGATAATCTTGTTGTACAGATGGACAAATTTGATCCGACTATATCTTTAGAACAATCTGTACAAACATTGGAAAAACTAGCAGATGGAACATTCAAAATTACGACAGATAAAGATGTCCACTTTTCAAAATCTGTCATTATTACTGCTGGTAACGGCGCATTCCAACCCCGTCGTTTAGAATTGGAAAGTGCGAAAGAATACGAAGGAAAAAACCTTCATTATTTTATTAACGACCTCAATCATTTTGCTGGAAAAAGAGTCGTTATATTTGGTGGAGGAGATTCAGCAGTGGACTGGGCTTTAATGCTTGAACCTATCGCAGAAAAAGTTACAATCGTTCACCGCAGAGATAAATTCCGTGCACATGAACATAGTGTAGAAAACCTTGAAAATTCTAAAGTTGATATCAAAACACCATATATTCCAGCTGAATTAGTTGGTGATGAAAGCGGTGTAAGCCAAGTAATCCTTGAAAAAGTAGGCGAAGAAGAAAAAGAAGTTATCGACGTCGATGCCGTTATTGTTAACTATGGTTTTGTCTCTTCATTAGGTCCAATTAAAGAATGGGGCTTTGACATTCAGAAGAACTCTATCGTTGTAAATCAAAAGATGGAAACTAACATTGAAGGTGTTTATGCTGCTGGAGATATTTGTACTTACGATGGAAAAGTAAAATTAATTGCATGTGGATTTGGTGAAGCACCAGTCGCAGTTAGTCACGCTAAAACATATATTGACCCTAAAGCAAGAGTACAGCCTAAACATAGTACTTCAATGTTTTAAAAGAAAGGCCCGGATGTGATTCCGGGTTTTTTTACACCCTTAAACTGGAGGAAGTTTTGACCATTTTCACATAATACCTACCAACCACACTTCTGGTGGATTAAACATTGACTTTCTGACTTCAAATTATTATGCAAAGTAAAAAAAGACCTTCCCTTTATAAAGGAAAGATCTCTTCACTAAGATTAGCACTCTTCTGGCGTACCAACCTTTGTTGCGGTTCTAAAAGAAGATCCACAGCCGCAATTGGCAATCGCATTTGGGTTGTCGATAGTGAAACCGCCGCCCATCATGGATTCTTTATAGTCTATTTTTGTCCCTTGTAGAATCGGTGCATCTTCTTTACTTACAACGATTTTAAGGCCATGTAATTCAAAAGGAATGTCGTCTTCTTCTACTTCTTGAGCAAAGCCCATTCCGTAAGATAATCCGCTACAGCCACCGCCCTTTACTGCTACACGTAGCTTGGCGTTCTCTTCTTCATTTTGTTTCATCATTTCTTTAATGTGAAGGGCTGCCGCTTCTGTAATCTCAACAACTTGATTCATCATAATCCCTCCAAGTTTATATTATAGGCTTAGTATATACTTCTTTACAGTGTTTCACAAACTTACTGCCTTCATTAACGTACCTATACCTTATTATATGGCAACAAAAGAGTAAAGGAACATTATTCTTCATCTAAATGTTGATAAATGTTATAAACCAATTCCTCCGCATTTTCCCCATGAATGATGTCATTGTCAACTAAAGCGAATAATAAATGCCGGCACTTCCCACAATATCCTAAACAGCCATATTCAATGACATCTAAATCATAATCTTTTTTTAACTTTGCAAAGGCATGGTGAGAACCATTGGCCATATTTGTTATACAAAATTCTACAACAATCTTCCTCATAATATTAACTCCTTATTCGCTTCCTTTTCCTTCTTTTCAAGAAACTATAAATATCAGAATATTTTTACTCCGTCCTTTCTACATAAGTTTCCTTTTGTTTTCTGTTGTGATTTAGAGATAATTTCGTTATACTTTTTATGGGATTATGCAATATGGATGGTTATATTTATTTTTTTAAGATAATTTGGACACTTGTGTTTTTTCCATTGTATCAGATTATCTTCTTGTATGAGAACGGACAAAATAAAGGGGATATCAGCAAATGAAAAATCTTGTTATTCTAGGGGGAGGATACGGAGGAATGCGAGTGCTTGCTCGCCTTTTACCGAATCAACTGCCGGATGATGTTTCGATTACTCTCGTCGACCGGGTACCTTATCATTGTTTAAAAACAGAATACTATGCACTTGCCGCTGGAACGATTTCCGATCAACATGTACGTGTTGCTTTTCCAGAACACCCTCGCTTGAACATTCAATATGGAGATATTACAAAAATTGACACAAAAGAAAAGATGGTTCATTTAAACGATCAACAACCAATTTCATATGACGATCTAATTGTTGGACTTGGTTGTGAAGATAAATACCATAATGTTCCTGGGGCAGATGTATATACTCACAGTATTCAATCTATTGCCAAGTCACGAAAAACATATGAAACGCTGAATAATTTGCCAGCCGGTGCCATTGTTTCGATTGTTGGTGCTGGTCTCAGTGGTATCGAGTTAGCATCTGAACTAAATGAAAGCAGACCTGATTTAACGGTCAAGTTGTTTGATCGGGGGAATCGCATCTTATCTGCCTTCCCAGAGAGACTAAGTAAATATGTACAAAACTGGTTTAACTCTCGAAGCGTACAAGTCATTAACAACTCTAATATCACTAAAGTCGAAGAAGGCGCTCTATACAACCATGATGAGCGGATTGAAAGTGATGTCGTTGTATGGACTGCAGGTATTCAGCCGACACATGTTGTACGTGCGATGGATGTTGAAAAAGACAAACAGGGTAGAGTCGTATTAACCAAGTATCACAATATCCCTGATGACGAGCATGTATATGTAGTAGGTGACTGCGCAAGCCTTCCTCACGCACCAAGTGCGCAACTAGCTGAAGGACAAGCAGAACAAATTGTACAAGTCCTTTTAAAACGTTGGAAAAATGAAGAACTACCCGAAACCCTTCCAGTAATAAAACTAAAAGGAATCATGGGTTCTTTAGGTAAAAAACACGGCTTTGGTTTAGTTGCCGAACGTCCAATTACAGGACGAGTAGCACGCCTTATTAAATCAGGCATTCTTTGGATGTACAAATATCATAACGGTTAATAAAACTCTTGATTATCTACAGTTTTATAATTTATTGATTTAAGAGGTTTTTTCAATCCTTTTAAATACAGGAAGTACAATTTCTTTTAGAGATTGTACTTTTTTTGTTGGGTTTTTATATTGCTCTTTCAATTGCCTTCAAAACTTTCAACAACATTGGCATAATTTGATAATCCATATCCAAGTGCTCCATACTGAATTCCAGTTCATGCTCTATCACTTTTCTCTAACATGAAAAAACATGAACCAACAACAACAACAACGGATGAAAGAGGAAAACTCGCAACTATCAAATCAACTAACGGGTTTAATGCCTAGGCCAATACCTTAGGTGATTCATCTCCAAGATACTCAGTGGCTCCCAACTGGGATTGCTTCTGGTGAAACAGCAAGCATAATCCGTAATGCATTGTTGTACCTATTCTTCTAATTCCTCTTTTGTTGCTCTTTTCCTCCCAAAAAGGATTGTTTTTAATCATTGAATATTAATTCAAAGTAATGTATTATTATTCAAAAGTTATCTGGAGGGAAAAATGAATTATAAAATTATTGAAGAACTATCTTTGAACAATTGGCAGCCATTATCTACGTTACTTTACGATGGGTGGGTACTACGATTTTCAAATGGTTATACGAAACGTGCTAATTCAATTAATCCTATCCATTATTCAACTTATGATTTAAATCAAAAAATTAGAGAATGCGAGAAAAACTACTCTAATAATGAACTAAGTACTACATTTAAAATTACGCCTTTTGTTAAACCAGAAAATTTAGATGAGATTTTGGAGGAAAAAGCTTATTCTTTAATTGATTGTACAAGTGTTCAAACCATGGCGCTAAATGGCATCATAGAACCAACCTACCATTCTGTAAAACTAGATAGAAATATTAATATTGAGTGGCTAGATAATTTTTGTAGACTGAATAATGTTGAAGAAAAAAACAAGGATACGATGGTACAAATGTTGTCCAATATTACAACTCAAAAGTGCTTTATATCACTATATTATAAAGCAGATGTGATTGCCTGTGGTCTTGGGGTTATAGAAAGGGACTACATAGGACTTTATGATATTGTCACTGACATTAAATATAGGAATCAAGGGTTTGGCGAACAGTTGATATTGAATTTACTAAAATGGGGGAAAGAAAATGGAGCTAAATACAGTTACCTAGCTGTTCTTTTGAATAATAAACCTGCATTAAGGCTTTATTCTAAAATTGGTTATTCGGAAATTTACAAGTATTGGTACAGAGTTAAAAAAAATGTTTGACCCAATCCTAATTCAACTATATCAGATAATTATAGATCCTCAACTACTCCATTATAGAGCGCTTTTGTTGAGCGAAATTTAGTCGTGGCAATTGTATAAACCATTTAATTAGATTGCCTTGATAAGATGAGAAAACGGAATATGAGAAGAATCAGATTGCACATGATTAGTCGAGTTTCTCTATATGTTTAGTAAGTAATAGGTATAAATACAATCTCTTTCCTCTTAATTTTAATAATATATGTAAAAGCAAAAAAAGGGGGGAAGATAATGCTGTTAGGATTTAACTATCATTCACATGAAAATTGTAATGAATGCAATATATATAAGTGTAAACCTTATTATATTAGAGGAGATACTGGTCCCACCGGTGTAACTGGTCCCATTGGTTTGACGGGAGATACTGGTCCCACCGGTGTGGCCGGACCCATTGGTTTAACTGGAGTTACTGGGCCCACCGGTATAACTGGACCCATTGGTTTAACTGGAGTTACTGGGCCTACCGGTATAACTGGACCCATTGGTTTAACTGGAGTTACTGGGCCCACCGGTATAACTGGACCCATTGGTTTAACTGGAGTTACTGGGCCCACCGGTGTGACTGGACCTATTGGTTTGACAGGAGTTACCGGACCCACCGGTATAACTGGACCTATTGGTTTGACAGGAGTTACTGGGCCCACCGGTATAACTGGACCTATTGGTTTGACAGGAGCTACTGGCCCCACCGGTGTAACTGGACCCATTGGTTTGACAGGGGTTACCGGACCCACCGGTATAACTGGACCCATTGGTTTGACAGGGGTTACCGGTCCCACCGGTATAACTGGACCCATTGGTTTGACAGGGGTTACCGGACCCACCGGTATAACTGGACCTATTGGTTTGACAGGGGTTACCGGACTCACCGGTGTGACTGGGCCTATTGGTTTAACGGGGGTTACTGGGTTAACTGGAATAACGGGAGTAACAGGTCCAACTGGTGAAGCCTTTGTACCGCAGTACTTTAATGCTGCAGGAATTGGAGGAAACCAAGTAGTTGCTACAAATGAAGATGTGATTTTCGATCTATCTAGTCCAGCGTCAACTTCTGGTTTCACATTCACACCAGTATCATCAAATATAGTAGTAAATGTATCTGGTGTTTATCGTATTGACTATGCCTTATCATTACGTTCTGAAACAGGGGGAGGCACAATTAATTCTGCGTTTGCAGTAACCATTAACGGTGCTGCCCAACCCCTTTCCTTCTTTGGTGAAGAATATGTCACTTTCCCAGATACTGATAGAAGTCAATTTAACGGTTTTACAATCGTTTCTATCCCTGCTGGAGGAATAGTAACCATTAGAAACTTTAGTGCAACTATCAATTTGCTAGCTGGAACAGGGGTAGACAATCAAGCCATAAATCGTTCAGCAATTATTATACAAAGGGTTGGATAGGGTTTCCACAGGAGTAAGTCAACAACGAACATTCCCACTTACTCGCCTTTTATAGAATCATTGATTTGGATTACAAATGAAAGTTTTCTGCTCCGATAAGGAGGGAAATAGTTAAACAGGGGTTCGGAATACATTTTTTTCACCCCCCTTGCCACTAGCTTTAAAGGTTTAAGCATTAAAGCGATTCGTTTATTTTATAATACACAGTAGTTGTGATACACATCTTAATATTAATAATTGAAATTAAAAATATAGTAGTTAATTTTATTTATGAAAACACAAGAAGGTTAGGTGAAGAGGTTCGGCATAGAAGAAGTTTAATTTTCGTGAACTTTATTATGACTGGAGAAAGGTGAAACAATCAATTTGAAGCAAAATAAATAGGTATGAATAAATGCTTATTTGTTATGCTCGAAATTGATATTTTGCTCTCCGGATGGATTCTTCTTTTTAGACCGTAGAGTAAAATCTCTACGGTTTTTTGTGTTTAAAATTAGAGAAGGAATTAATATATGATCGTAATGAAAATTACTTAAATATAACTGACGAAAATCAATATGACTTTGCGACACTTATATATACAGTGATTATGGCGCTCTTGCACCTATTGACCGAAAAAAATTATTACAACATATTTTTAGAAGTTTTAAAGAAAGGCGGAAGTTTCTTTTTAGATGTCTTTACTGAGCATAAATACAATGTTTTTACAGAAAGTAATAATTGGTACTTCAGAAATAATGGAGGTTTTTGGTCTCCAGAAGGATATATAGAATTGAACCAAAATTTAAACTATGATGGTTATACTTCGCTTGAACAAACGACTATCATAACTATAAAACACCCTCGGGTATTACCATTATTTCACTTATGAAACAAACGTACTTAATTCAATTTTTCTATACAGGTGACCAATGCTTTTGGTGGATAAGATTCAAGCATGCGACTATATCCGATAGCTACTTGATCACCACTAACAATCCCCTCTAGAAGAAGTGGTGACTCTATATGTAATAATACAATTTGGTATTTTGCTTGTAATTCATCCATATCTAAATGGATGTCTTTGGCATGGAGATTTCCATCTTCTATTAAGATTTTTTCTTCTATATAAATATGTCCTACCAGTACACTCTTTTTTTCACAAGATGATGTATACAGTTCCATAGCTTTTACAGCGATTTGAGGAATTTTTGTTTGAGATATCTTACTATAGCTTACTTTCACTTTATCGCCGTTCTTTATACCCTCTGGAAGCTGAGATGCTTTATATGATAGATAGTAGATAGTGTCGTACTTTTCTTTTAAACGATTTACATCAAGATGAAGGTCTGCCTGTTGAAAATCTTTATCACCAATTAACATATGCTTATCTAATAGAAGATACCCTATTTGTGATCTTTTTCCATATTCAGAAGAAGCGGAGGACAAATGCATATAAACGAAATAATTCAATCCCATAAGCAATAAAAACATGACAATAAAACCTTTCATTCCGTTTCTCCTTTTTTACTTTTTTTCTATCACTTTTAAAAATTAGACTCATTTAGCTTTCAAAAGTTTCAACTAATAAAGGGCATTTCATAAAATATCCTTTTATCAATACGTATTCTCTTCAGGACAAAATTAAGTATCACCACAGTATTCTCTTGCTATAATGGTTGTTTTTTTACATAAAAACCAAATTCCTTTATAATGATATGAATTTTTACAAAAATAACAGTTTTCTTACTTTCTCTCTTTCTATTTTCTTATAGAGACTTGCCCTTTATAATGGCAAAGAAGCGCTTACAAAATAGTTAGGTTATATTCAAAATATTTCCTAAATAGAAAGAAGGGAGAAAATATAAATGAAGAAAAAGAGAAAAGGTTACTTGCAGCGTTCATTAGATAGTGTTGAAACAATTGGTAACAAATTGCCTCATCCCGTCACTTTATTCGCAATATTGTCATTAATTGTTTTGCTATTATCTGCTGGTCTATCACAACTAGGAATTAGGGTAGAGCACCCGGGCGAAGAAGGCAAAATGGTTGAAATTACTAACCTTTTAAGTGCAGAAGGTATCCAATATATATTTTCTAGTATGACAGATAACTTTATTGGGTTTGCCCCTCTAGGTGTCGTTTTAGTGACGATGTTAGGGATAGGTATTGCTGAGCGCTCAGGACTTATTAGTGCCTTATTACGTGGGTTTGTCTTATCAGTACCTAAGCGATTTATTACACTAGGATTAGTGTTCGCAGGAATCATGTCTAGTGTCGCTTCCGATGCAGGATATGTTGTATTACCGCCACTTGGTGCACTTCTTTTTGCAGCAGTAGGTAGACATCCATTGGCAGGATTAGCTGCAGCCTTTGCCGGGGTATCAGGAGGATTTAGTGCAAACCTTTTACTTTCAGGTACAGATGCATTATTAGGGGAGCTAACCATTGCAGGTGCTGCAATTATAGATCCTGTTTATGCAGAAGGTATGAGCATTGCCATGAATTATTGGTTCATTATTGTTTCTGTGTTTTTATTGACAGTTATAGGAGCGTGGGTAACAGAAAAAATTGTTGAACCACGACTTGGGGAATATAAAGGCGACTACAGGGAAAAAGTTGAAAAGTTAACAGCTATCGAAAAGAAGGGGTTAATCTGGTCAAGTGTTTCAATTGTAGTAGGGGCTATTTTAGCAGCATTACTCGTTTTACCAGAAGGTGCTCCAATGCGTGGTACTGGTGATCAACCAATTATCTCCTCTCCATTCATGAGTTCTTTAGTACCAATTATTGCGATTCTTTTCTTTATTCCAGGTTTAGTCTATGGCATGGTTACTAGAGAGATTAAAAATGATAAAGATGTGGCAAATCAACTCTCTGATACAATGGCGTCAATGGGAATGTTTATTGTACTAGCTTTTACAGCGGGACAATTTGTCGCTTACTTTAATGAATCTAATATTGGATTAGTTCTAGGGGTTTATGGTGCTGAATTCTTACAAAACATTAACCTCACAGGCATTCCATTAATTATCGTCTTTATTCTTATTGCTGCATTTATTAACATATTTATCGGCAGTGCTTCTGCAAAGTGGGCAATGATGGCTCCGGTATTTGTTCCAATTATGATGCAATTAGGTTATTCACCTGAACTTACTCAGATGGCCTATCGAATTGCAGATTCATCAACAAATATCATTTCTCCGTTGATGACGTATTTTGCCATTATTATTGCTTTTGCACAGAAATATGATAAAAAGATGGGAATTGGTACGCTTGTATCAACAATGATTCCTTATTCAATGTTCTTCTTAGTCGGATGGACACTTATGTTGATTGTGTGGATGTTACTTGGTATAGAGCTTGGACCAGGTGCACCGATTATGTATGAATAAATGCTTTTTTAACAAAAAATGCAGCCTCTATCTCATTCATCTGAGGTCAGAGGTTGCATCTTTTTTTCATTCACACCGCTGTAAATCCGTATTTCTCCATCTCCGCATAAATCACTTTCAACCTAGGATTACCTTCTCCAACAATTTGATCTTTGATTTTAACTACGGGATAAAACATATCTTCTTCAATTACACGAGAGGCAAAAGCTTTTTTTTCTTCATCTAATGGTGGGTTGAATATATCGACATATGATACTTTAAATTTTTGGTTTTCAAACTTTCTTGCCAGTGCCGCTTCAAGCCATTCGTATGTCTCTTTAGATGACGGTAAATTCACACAGCTTGCACATAGAACATCTGCTCCATATACAATAATCTCTAATTGGTCAGCCATGAAATGCTTCCCCCTTTTTCAATAAAAAAAATAATTTCACTCTTCATTCTATTTTACAATATAGTATAATAACAGACATAAGTAAATGTTTCCTTATCATAGATTTTTATGGTTATCTTGATTATAATATAGATATGAAAGGAGTCGATTTTAAATGGCAGAACAAGCAGAAATGACAGGTCAAGTCCAAGAAGTACTAGATAAATTAAGACCGTTCCTTCTTCGTGATGGAGGAGATTGTGAATTAGTAGATGTAGAAGACGGGATTGTAAAATTACGTCTTTTAGGCGCATGTGGTAGTTGCCCAAGTTCTACAATTACTCTTAAAGCAGGTATTGAACGTGCTCTTTTAGAAGAAGTTCCTGGTGTTGTGGAAGTAGAACAAGTTTTCTAATGCCTACTTAATTAAAAAAGCGATGTCACATGACATCGCTTTTTATTTTTGAACTATTTTCTTTATAAATACGACTACCGATTAAATCCATTTGCAATGGAACTACTTTCATTCCATGTAAACCTGCACTCAAGAGCGTTGCCAGTTTTTGTCCTTCCCCATCACGAGCTAAGCATAATATAGTCGGTCCTGCGCCACTTAGTGCTACACCAAGTGCACCATTCGCCATTGCAACTTTTTCTACTCCTTCAAGCTCTGGTACAATTTCTTTACGATAAGGTTGATGATAAAGATCTTTCATCATCATTTTACCCGCTTGTTCATAATCCCCACTAATAAGTGAAGCAATAAATACATTGCCAATTGCCCCTGCGTGAACAGCCTGTTTATAAGAAAGTTCCGTTGGCAATACTTGGCGCGATTTCTTCGTTAATAATTCAGATGTTGGGATACAAACGACAAAATCAACTTGAAGGTGGTATAGTGATAAAGCGTTTACACCATCATCTGTTTGACTACCGATTAGCAATCCTCCAAGCAGGGAAGCACCGACATTATCGGGATGTCCTTCTATTTCAGTTGCCCATTCGAGCTTTTGTTGTTTTGTTAATCGTAAATCACATAATGTATCAGCAAGTTCGATTCCAGCAACAATCGCTGCCGCACTTGAACCTAACCCTCTAGCAATGGGGATATCACTGCTCACCGTTAATCGACAAGGTGGGCATTCCTGATTGTATTTCTTTGCTGTTTGCATAGCCACTTGAATAATGTAATTCCGCTCATCTGTTGGAAACGTCATCAATCCTTCCGAAAGAGGAATGACTTCCCATTGATCATGGGTTGTTACCTCAAGTCGCAAATACAAATTGAGAGCCAAACCAATGGAATCAAAGCCTGGCCCTAAATTTGCTGTACTAGCAGGTACTTCAATGACTAGCATTTCACCTGCCATCATACGTGGACAACTCCCTTTATATGCGCTGCCACAGCTTGCTCATCATTTGGCAATTTCACAGGTTGAACGGGACTCGCATCAATCGCCGTATTCGGATCTTTCAATCCATTTCCAGTTAAAACTGCTACTACTTTTGTTTGATGCTTAATTTCTCCATTACGTAATTGCTTATATACTCCTGCAAGAGAGGCACATGATGCCGGTTCAGCGAAAATCCCCTCTGATGAAGCTAATTTTCTATACATACAAAGAATCTCTTCGTCACTGACTTCATCAATTTTACCTTGCGATTCTTTCGCTGCATTCACAGCTAAATCCCAGCTTGCTGGATTACCGATACGGATAGCTGTAGCAACTGTTTCAGGGTTTTCAAAAACACGATTATGAACAATAGCTGCTGCACCCTCTGCTTCAAATCCATGCATTTTTGGTAGGCCTGTTTGTTTAGCTTGATGATATTCTTTAAACCCTTTCCAGTAAGCGCTAATATTGCCCGCGTTTCCAACTGGTAAGGCGAGAATATCTGGCGCCTTCCCACCTAACTGATCACAAATTTCAAATGCTGCTGTTTTTTGCCCCTCAAGACGATAAGGGTTTACAGAGTTTACCAATGTAACAGCTTCTGTTTCACTAATTTTTCTAACCATTGATAAAGCTTGATCAAAATTCCCTTCAATTGAAACCACTTCTGCCCCGTACATGACTGCCTGTGCTAATTTTCCCATAGCGATTTTTCCTTCAGGAATCACGACAATACATCTTAGACCAGATCTCGCTGCATAGGCTGCTGCCGCTGCTGAAGTATTACCTGTAGATGCACAAATAATTGCTTCACTTCCAGCTTCTTTCGCTTTAGCTACAGCCATAACCATACCGCGGTCTTTAAATGAACCTGTTGGGTTTGCTCCTTCTGTTTTCACATATAAATCAATGCCCCAATCTCTTGAAAGGTTATCTAACCGAATTAAAGGAGTGTTGCCTTCATTTAGTGTTAGCATCGGAGTATTTTCAGTTATTGGTAAAAAATCTTTATATGATTGTAATAAGCCTTCCCATCTCATCGTTTGGCTCCTCCTTCTACACGATACGAACTTTTAATCTCTTTTACTGCCTCTAAGTCTCTTAAATGAAGCATAATATTTTCATAGTCTTCTAACGATGCTTGGTGTGTAACCACTACAATTTCAGCTAGTTCTTTCTCTTTGACAGGTACTTGTAGAATCTTCTCGAAACTCACACCTCTTTGCGAGAAGATATTTGTGATATTAGCGAAAACACCGACTTCATCACTTACATGTAAGCGCAGGAAGTATTTGGCGAAAATTTCATTATCGTCTTTTAATTTCTTCTCAAACTGTGGAACTGCCGCACTTCTTCCATTAACTCCTAATCTCATATTCTTCATGACTGCAACCAAGTCTGAAACAACAGCTGTTGCTGTAGGTAAGCTTCCCGCTCCTGGACCATAAAACATTGTTTCACCCACTGCCTCACCATACACATATACGGCGTTATATTCATCCTGTACACCCGCAAGTGGATGGGTTTCTGCTAACATCGTCGGTTGTACACTCACTTCTACTTTTTCGCCTTCTCGGTGAGCGATCCCAATTAGTTTCATTGAATAGCCGAGTTGCTTCGCATATTGTAAATCTTCTTCCGTGATTTCCGTAATCCCGTTAACCTTCACATCATCTAAATCAATATTCATAGAGAAGCCTAATGTTGATAGAATGGCCATTTTTCTAGCTGCATCTAACCCTTCTACATCAGCAGTAGGGTCACTTTCTGCATAACCAAGTGCTTGTGCCTCTTTTAGAACCTCTTCGTAAGCACTGCCCTCTTTACTCATTTTTGTCAAAATAAAGTTTGTCGTGCCGTTAACAATGCCCATCATTTTCGTAATGCGGTCAGATGCTAAACCATCTACTAGCCCTCTTAAAATAGGAATACCACCAGCTACACTTGCTTCATAAAATAAGTCACATTGATTTTCCGAAGCAGATTGTAATAATTCCGGCCCATAAACCGCCATTAAATCCTTATTAGCTGTCACAATATGCTTATGGTGATTGATTGCTTCTTGGAGATATTCCTTCGTTTTCTCCAGTCCACCCATCACTTCGATGACTACATCTATATTATCGTTCTTTAAGATATCATCAGGGTTCGCTGTAAGTAGCTCTGGGTTTATTTCTACCTCTCGCTCTTTATCTAACTCTCTCACCAGAATTTTACTCACCTTTACCGGGCATCCAATTTGATGCATAAGCTTATCCTGGTTTCTTTCAATGATTTTTACTACACCTGAACCTACTGTGCCCAAACCTAATAAACCGATCGAGATTGCTTCCATTTCCGTTCCCCCTTAGATTGTTCTTATAGAAAGTACATTTGTATTTGTATAGTAGACATTATAGACCTGTTTCTTGTCTTTGACAATAGGAGAACGTAGTTTTTTCTATTTTTCTATTAACGCTTTATCTTATAAAAATTTATAGCATCCGACTCTTGAAAATAAAAAAAGACATTTTCATAAAAACTGAAAATGTCTTCATCCTGCTTATTCTTTATTTTTTTTCACAAAAATAACTATACATTCAATAAGTGCCACGATAATGAGGGATATACCAAATAAAGGCATCAGTATACCTAAAAGGACCATTAACACTATAAAACCAATGGATAGTCCTTTAAAATTTTTCGGTGGTGCAGAAAACTTGTCTTTTTTCTTCCGCGAAAGCCATGTTTTAAAACCCCAAAAAATAACAAAAAGAAAAGCAAGACAAACTACTAAGTTTAAAACCTTATTTGGCCAACCAAATAAATGACCTTCATGTAATGGAATCCCCCATGTAAACCATTTTTGCAAAAGATTATAATCCTCATAATTAACAGCGGCGATGTATTCACCGGAATATTGGTCAAAGTAAGTAGTCATTTCTTCTGACGGACTCACATCCAAACCCGTCACACCGGAATTGCTTCCTTTAGAAACGATATAAACACCGTCATCAGCAGAAGGATAAACAATAGAATAAGGTTTACTAATATTTTCACTTTCCACTTCATCTATTAATTGCCCTACTGAAATCATAAACTCATTATGTTCACTCTGAGAGGATCCTCCGTGATGATGGGCATGAGGATCATCAGATGCTGGGGTTTCCTCTTGCCTTGTCGCCCACGGGATCTCATTAATATCAGATGTTGGTGGATTTAATTCCAGTTCAGGTGCATTATTACTGGCAGTTGTATAGATTATATTCCCCATAACCGCAGACCACGGTAAGCCCGTGAAAATAATAACTACCATTGGAATGGTAATGATTACACCTATAAGTGCATGTAATTTTTTATTACGAAAGTTCTTAGAACCATTTGCTTTTCTCGTTAAGATCTTCCCTTTAAAAGTCATATACAACCCACTGATTAGTAGAAAGATGGCCCAACAGGCCGCTAGTTCAACTAAATAATTGACCGGTGTTCCTCCTACAAATAGGGAGCTATGTATGCTACGCATCACATTTGAGTATGTATTGGCTGCATTCTGACTCCCAACAATTTGGTTTTGTTCATCAAGGAAAACATACTTTTGCTCCCCAGCCTCATCTGTTAAAGTTAAACGAGTATTATATGGCTCCTCCATGATACTAATCTTTGTAACAGCAAACCCATGAAAGTCTTTTTCAACTTTCTCAATTCCTTCTTCTATCGTTAATTGTTCATTGCTTTCACTATCTCCAAAGAATAAATCATCATATAATTGATTTTCGACTTCTGGAAAAAACAAATAACCAATTCCTGAAAGAGTTAATGTAATAAGTAAGGGAGCAATAAAAATCCCCGCAAAAAAATGCCATCTCCAAAAACGATTATAAAATCCCTTTTTCATCTTGTATGCTCCTACTCTATAATCATAAAATTAGTTCGAATGACAACAGCCACCAGACATTTGCTTCACAATTTCTTTTATCGCTTCTTCAAACGGTAAGATTTCTCCGCCAAACCCTTGTTGGAATTGTTTGGCATGTTTATAAGAATTGAAACAAATCACTTGAGGGTGGCAGCAATTTAAATCAAGGTCAGCATTAATTAAATACAATGCTGCTTTTGCGCTCATCGTCGTATCTTTTAAGAAGTCTCTACAAATAATTTGTGTCACATCTTCCTTAATATCTTCATAACGTAATAATCCACAATGAGGACAACATGTTTGCTCAATCACATCATTCTCTCTGATGATTTGCACTGATAATCTTGCTTGCAATGGTTTCAAACAATAAGTACATTGGTTCTCTTTCGTTATATTTCTTGGAATGAGTGCAATCCCGTTAGATGTTTTAATGATTTTATCCTGTTTCAATAATGGTTTTATATCTCGATAAACTGTCATTTCTGATACGCCTAGTCTCTTACTAATTGTCGAAACTTTTAATGATCCTTCTTTCTCTAGCCAATCTATCATTTTTTCTCTTCTTTCAATTGGCAACATGAAATCCCTCCTCAAAAATATTTATGTTAGTAAAAGTGAATTCATAACGAATAATAACATAAAATCACATATTTTCATTAGTTACTCTAAACAATTACTAAAAGGTTTGCTATCTATACACACTCTCTTCATATATATTGGTTTTTTTTCACATTTCAAAAAACACCATGATGAAAAAGAAATGTACTTGTGGATTATTTTTTAGGAGCATAAAGATAAATGAAATGTCAAAAACCCGTGTGCTATAACGCCCACGGGTTTTAACCTACTCGTTTAATTTACAAAGATGGTTTATTATTTTACTGGTGTAAGTGGAGTCCTATCTGAAAATACTTGGTCAATGTTCTGTACGCATAATTCCATCATTTTATATCTTGTTTCAGTTGTTGCACTTCCAATATGAGGTAATGCGACTACTTGTTTTAATTGCAATAGAGGATGCTCTCCTGAGATTGGTTCTTCTGAGAACACATCTAATCCAGCTCCGGCAATTTCACCCTCTACTAAGGCAGAGTAGAGATCATCTTCATTGACTACTGGTCCACGTGAGGCATTCACAAAAATAGCTGAAGGTTTCATTTGCTGAAAGACTTCTTTTGTAAAAAGATTTTTTGTTTCAGTTGTTAAAGGCGTTAAACAGACGATAAAATCAGATTGACTGACAAGTTCTTCAAATGAAACATACTGAGCATGAAGTTCTTCTTCCGCTCTCTTTTTCCTCGAACGATTATAATAAAGGATATGCATATCAAATCCTTTTGCACGTTTAGCAACAACCTCACCAATACTCCCCATTCCAACAATTCCAATGGTTTTTCTATGGACGTCATGTCCAGCTAATAGCAGTGGACTCCAGCTTTTCCACTGATTATTTTTCACATATTCTGCCGCTTCAATCATTCTCCTTGCCGTAGCTAATAATAATGAAAAGGTCAGATCAGCCGTTGATTCTGTCAGGACATCAGGTGTATTAGTGATTATTACATTCGCGCGCTCTGCCGCTTGTATATCTATGTTGTCATAACCAACTGCCATATTGGCCACAACCTTTAATTTCGGGGCATGTTGAAATAATTCCTCATCTACTTTTTCTGATAACATTGTCATTAAGCCTTCTGCATCTTTCACCTTTTCGAGCAACACATGACGAGGGATTACTACATCCTCCTTGTCCCACATCTCAACATCGTATTTTGCTTGTAATGGCTCAATGACCTCATTTGGAAGTTTCCTTGTAATAAACAATTTCTTACCCATTCTCTCACCACTTCCCATTTTCTTTTCATTATAGGCAAATTTTTCATTTGGTGGAAGTAATTTCGCTTGGTAAGAAAGCACGATCCAGCTTGAATTAGGCTCGTGCTTATAGAATGATTGCTCTTTAGCTTAAGGTGAAGACTCATCTTAATTGGGAATGAAGGTGTGCTTATTTCAGATTTCTCCACACTTTCCAACTTTGTTGACTGATGAAGTGGAAATAAATATATTTTATTTCGATACCAACCATTCAGGCATAGGAATATACCATTGTTTAGATACTTCCTGATGGTTTACGATTTCAAAAAAACGCGATATGAATTGTTCATATTCTGGCGATTGGTGCAAATACTTTTCTAATTTTTCCTTCAGAATATTTCGTTCTTGTTCTGTTTGTGCACCGTAATAGCTTTCGACGCATTCAAAATAATGAAGTGGGAACATCATTCTCGCATAATATAAACGCCATGAAAAACTTGACAATGGACTGATCGATTCATATTCTTCAACAAACTTTCTTACATCTGGTTGATAGGTTTTTATATTCTTGAAGTACTTCTCTCTCGTCCATTCGGCTAAATCTCTTGTGGCATGGTCAAATACCCAATCAAAAGGGTTTTTCACATAATATTGTTCTCCCCATGTACGATTAGAAAATCTCTCATGGCAGACAGTGCCAGTATCAGTCATCATCGGTTCATCATCAAATTCCGTATCAACAATATATTGAATCGCATTTTCAGCCATTCCCATGTAATAAGGAAATGATTCTAAAAATAGGCGGTCAAATTCACTTTCTCCATCAAATTGAAATACCATATCATTCCATACCTTTTCCATTTGATCGAGTCTTGTTTCCCACAGTGTTTTCCATTGACCGATTCGACTTGTTTGTTCCACTGCAAAATTAACCGTTCTCCCTCGAAAGTGGAATTTTGCCAACTTCCTGCCGAAATGTCCTTCTTTTCTTGGCTGTAAACGTTGATTACTTAAAACTGCATATCTCGCTTCCTCCCACTCAGTATAAGGCTTTCCTTCTGTTGTTTTTTTAAATCCAGCAATATTCTTATCCCCACTCATTCTTAAATGCTCTGCAATTTGATCCAGTTCAGTTAGCGCCTCTTCTTTTAAATGATTCGCAGGGACTAATATATACACTTCATTTTGTGATTTACAAGCATTATAATGATCAAATCGAAACTCTTCTTCCGCCTGAATATTATATTTTTCCTTGAGTAAACGTCTTAACATTCGTCATAACCCCCTTTTAATCAAGCTAAATAGATGCATTTTATTCAAATATATGAAAAAATAGCTAAAACTTGTTGATTTATTTTTAGGGGATATGATGGTTTGAAAGTTCGCAAGCTATCATTACTATCATATATTAGTAAAGAGCAGCATAAAGCGAATAAAATTATAGAAAAAGGTGAACTCATGAGTGAAGAAAAAGCAATTACTTTAACAGAGAAAACAGCAAGAAAATGGCTCAAAGAACGAGGAGTAGAGATTGTTGATATTGCTGAGTTAGTGTATTTTCTTCAAGAGAAATATCATCAAAACTTGAAAATAGAAACATGTATCGACAATGTAGAAAGAGTATTATCCAAACGTGAAGTGCAAAACGCCATTCTCACCGGTATCCAATTAGATATGCTTGCAGAAGAAAAGAAATTAATGGAACCACTGCAATCCATTATTGAAACAGATGAAGGATTATATGGTGTTGACGAAGTTTTAGCGCTATCAATTGTAAATGTGTATGGTTCAATCGGAATGACCAATTTTGGTTATGTAGATAAATTAAAACCCGGTATCTTAGGTCCATTAAATGATAAAAACTCTGAAAGATGCCATACTTTTTTAGATGATATTGTTGGTGCCATTGCTGCTGCGGCTTCTAGTCGCCTTGCCCACCGTGCGCATCATGTGGAATAGATAGAAGAAAAATAGTAGGACATCACTTTATAGTGAGCCTGCTATTTTTATTTTACTCGCCTTTATATTACTGCAGAGTTTTAGATAAATTTGTTGTTATAAAAAGCGTTCATGTTCACTCGCATGACTGTCTATAATCGTCTTCTGCATCAACATCTATTCCAACAATATAAAAAACAGCAAGTACATCTTTCGTACTGCTGTTCTTCATTTCTTATAAGTATTCCCACTGATTTAGTGTATCCACAACAAAGGTTGGTTGCTTGTCGTAGCCTTTTAAAAGTTCCTTCGTTGTTACGCCTGTATGAACCAATAATGTGTCTAAACCAGCATTCATTCCTGCCTTGATATCTGTATCATAGTTATCTCCAACCATCAATGTATGAGCTTTATCTGTGCCTAATACTTTTAACGCTTGCTCCATAATAATCGCTTCTGGCTTGCCAATAAAAGTTGGAATAGTTTGCGTCGATACACTAATGACTGAGGTTAATGAGCCATTTCCAGGTAAAAGTCCTCTTTCAGTTGGAATGGCTATATCACCGTTTGTAGAGATAAAGGTAGCTCCATTTCTTACAGCCAAACAAGCCGTTGCAAGTTTCTCGTAGTTGATGTCACGATCGATTCCTGAAACAACATAATCGGCGTGCTCACCTGCAAAGTGAAAGCCCTTTTCTTCTAATGCCTGTCTAATCCCTTCTTCTCCGATCACAAATATAGACGCTTCGGGACTTCTTTGAAAAATATAATTCGCCGTTGCCATACTAGTTGTAAATACTTTATCTTCAGTCGCCTCAATGCCAAAATTTTGAAGTTTTTCAGCAACTTGTTTCGGTGTTCTAGATGAATTGTTTGTGACAAAAAGGTAGGGAATGCCTCTTTCTTTTAACCCTTGAATAAAGGAAACGGCTTCATGAATTAATTGTTTTCCTTTGTACATCGTCCCATCTAAATCAATTAAATAACCTTTATATTTTGTCATTTACTTTCCCCCTAATTTCTAAAAGCTGATACAGGACCAAGTTCTTTCATTAAATAGTCTCTAACAGCTGTAGGGAATTTTTTTAATTGAGCTAATTCTAATTGGAAGCTCTTGTTTAATTCATCATGTTGAATGCCTGTATAACTTTGCACTAATGGCTTACGGTAAGCAATAACCTTTTTATAGCTGATAGCCATTTCATGGTCAATGACTTTTTCATCTTCCAGAATATCAATAATATCTTCATAACTACCTGGGTCTCTCATAATAAAGCCATCAATCATTGCATTACCTACATCTAAGACCGCCTCAATAACCATATGGCTCAGTCTTTCAAGCGCAAGTTTCTCTATATCCGAATGAAGTGCTGTATGTTTCCCTAATAGTGATAGTTGTTTTTCCAAATAAACGAGGATTTCCTCAATTTTTTCTCGATCAACAAAATACATGTCCCTCACCTTTCTCATCCCATACTTCCTATCTATTGTATCTCATTCATAACAATGAAGAAAGTTCTCCCTTATGTGAGTATAAAATCAATTTCCTGTCTGCTAAGATTTTGTTATGATAAATGTAGCATGGATAGTTAGAAAGGGGTCTATACGTTAAATGACCGAAAGATTCTTTTTATATGATGATTTAGAAGATACAAAAACACGCTTTGTTAGTTTTATGGGTGAAAATCAACGCTTTGATTTAGCGCTTGTTCGTTCAGATCGGTATTATGGAAAACAACTTGTTCTTGATATTCAAGGAAGTCGTTTTGCTATTATTGGTACCGATGACCTTGAAGAAGAGGGTTATTTAGAACATGCTTTTCAATTGGAGAGCGAAGATGCAGAAGAGTTAAGAGCCTTTTTATATGAGGTCATTTAACCGATTGGATAATAATGATTGCTCCTGCAAATAGTATAAAATGAGAGCGTAGCAAGGCTCTCATTTTTTCTCATATTATTAGGAGTGATATCAATGGATCAAAAAAAGAATTACTCGGATTTTGACAATGTTGAATCACAAAAGGAAAACCTCGCAGTGGAAGATTTACCTGAGGGCCCGTATGGTGCACCAAGAGGGAAGCATACACCTGTTGAGAATAAAAGTTCAGAGTGGGAAGAAGGTCAACACCAATCTAGTGCATTTGTTTATGAAAATCGGGAACTTCATGCTGACATTCCTAGAGAAATGCCTGGAGCACACGATCCCCATTCAGAAGCTTCAGATGAGTAATTTTAACAGAAAAAAAGCTGGACGAATAATTCGTTCAGCTTTTTCTATTGCTTCACTCTTTTTACAACGAAATAAGGACAACCAAAATTACAATATTCGTATAAATACTCTGTCAAAGTGCTAATTTTCGTATCATACGTCGCTTTTTGATTCTGATCGTCAAAAAAACCTCTAAGTCTTAGTTGGCCGTATCCCCAGTCACCTACAATATAATCATAACGATTTAATATTTCACTATATCGACCCCGAAAAGCTTCTTCATTAAATCCGTCTCTAATATCTTCAATTACTTCATAACAAGCGTTTTGTATACAAACCAATTGATCTCACCTCTTTTTCATTGGCTCACTAATTAAATTATAAAGAAAGTTAACGTTTATGTACAATAGTCCTATTTTAAATTATAACTGATTCACCATCAATTACTAAGGAAAAAAACGAAAGAATCGGAAAAGATATTGTTAAGGGGGTGTTTCTGATGAAAAAAATGATAATGTTCATCGGGATATCCAGTATGGTTGCTCTCACTGGATGTCAAGCAGCCGATCATTCCGCTAAAGGAGATATTTATCCCGAAAGTGGCAATACGGTTAATGTGAATGATCAGCGAACAGATATTTACAATACTAGTCAGCAAAATAGTGAAGATTTCGGATACGTTCGTCATCAAAAAAGTCCTATTTATGGAGAAAAGGTATCCAATGAACATTATGCTGCCATTAATCGTGAAAAAGTGGCTGATATTATCGGAAAATATTGTACTGAACTTCCTAATGTGGATGATGTATCTACATTAGTGACTGACAATGAAGTGTTAATTGTTTACAATACGGATTCAGATAATCGTGAATCAACTGCTACACAAGTACAAAAAATGGCAGAATCAGTTGTTCCCGGATGGTTTGATATTTATACCACTGACAATACCAATCTCCGCAAAGAAATAGAAAGTTATTCTACGATGGATGCAGATAGTGAGCACACACATTATGGTATTGATCAATTAACGAGTCAAATGAAAAAAGCCGATATTAACAAGTCTGAAAAGATGTCAAATAAGTAACGCTGTGAAATATCAAAAGAGGATTAGCTCCTTTAGCTAATCCCCTTTCTTGTGTTTACGCTTCTTTCGCGTCTACTTCACCCATTTGTTGTCTTTGCTTAGCTGCTGCATTTACTTGTTCATCTGCATGATAGGAAGAACGAACCATTGGACCTGCTTCACAATGGCTAAACCCTTTGGACATTGCAATTTCCCTTAATTCATTAAACTCATCTGGGTGATAATATTTTACAACTTTTATATGTTTTTTAGATGGTTGTAGATATTGACCAATCGTCATAATATCTACGTCATGTGCTCGCAAATCATCCATCGTTTGAATGATTTCTTCTTTTGTTTCCCCTAACCCAACCATTAAACTTGATTTGGTTGGAATTTCAGGTTGCATTTCTTTAGAACGTTGTAAAAATTCAAGTGATCGTTTATATGTAGCACGCGCTCTTACTCTTGGCGTCAGTCTTTCTACTGTTTCAATATTATGGTTTAAGATATCTGGTTTTGCATCCATTACTGTTTTAAGATTATCATATACCCCGCCCATATCAGAAGGTAAAACCTCTACAGTTGTAAATGGACTTTTTCTTCTAATGGCACGAATCGTTTCCGCTAAAATAGCTGATCCACCATCTTTTAAATCATCTCGCGCAACCACTGTAATAACTGCATGTTTTAAATTCATTAAAGCAACTGAATCAGCTACGCGTTCCGGTTCTTCCCAATCTAGCTCAGTTGGCAGCCCTGTTTTGACCGCACAAAAACGACAGGCTCTTGTACAAACAGAACCTAAGATCATAAATGTTGCTGTCCTTCTTACCGCCCAACATTCATGAATATTTGGGCATTTTGCCTCTTCGCATACAGTATGAAGATTCTTTTCTCTCATCATTTTCTTTAATCCGGTGTAGTTTTTATTAGTGTTTAACTTTATTTTTAACCAATCCGGCTTACGTAAATGTTCATCTTTCTTAGTCGTCATTCTTCTTCACTCCATCCCAGAATTTCAAAAAGACGCTTTTTTTATCATCATTTTTATCTAGAGAGTCTTACAGAAGCAACTTTAACACATGGAAGTAGATAGAACAACCTCGTTCATCAAAAACCTTCCAATATTTTATATTTATCGTTTTTCTATTTTATCACAAACTATAACAGTAATTAGAAGAGAAGGGAGGTTTATTGGTGCGAGTTTTCACATTACTTATCACCTTAACAACGGTCTTATCCTTAATGCAACCAGAAACGGCAGTAGCCTCCGAAATAGATGATATTTACGCAAAAAGAATGGCGCTTTATGAAAGAATTGAAACAGTCACGACCATTCCTTGGTATTATCTTGCTGCCATCGATCAATATGAAAGAAATGTAAGACAATCAAGAAGAGACTTACCTAAAGCTGAAGGGATTACTGGCATTTACTTTAAACCGGAGGAATGGGTTGGTTTCACAAACCCAAACATAAATGACGAAGACCCAAAGACGATAGAGTTTTTTAATGGTATTGGCTTTGATGGTGATGGTGACGGAAAAGCAAGTTTAGATAGTGATGACGATGTATTGTACGCATTTGCTAACTTTCTACTTCGTTATGGTACGGATTATGAGAACATTAAAATTGGTATTTGGAACTATTATAAACGTGATAAATCGGTCAGAATTATTATGGGAAAAGCAAAGCTTTATCAAAACTATGGGAGACTTAATTTAGATGAACATGTTTTTCCTGTCCCAATTGGTACTCATTATAGCTATCGAAGTACATGGGGAAGTGCAAGAGGTTGGGGTGGTAGAAGAATCCATGAAGGAACAGATATTTTTGCTGATTACGGCTTACCAGTTAGAGCTACCAGTTATGGTATTGTCGAAATGAAAGGCTGGAATAAATATGGTGGTTGGCGAATTGGTATTCGCGATATCAACAATAACTATCACTATTACGCTCACCTAAGTGGATTTTCTGATGATTTAAAAGTTGGTCAAATTGTTGAACCTGGAAAAGTCATTGGTGGTGTCGGTAGTTCTGGCTATGGACCAAAAGGGACTTCGGGAAAATTCCCTCCCCACCTCCATTATGGTATGTATAAGGATAATGGCTATACTGAATGGTCGTACGACCCATATCCTCATTTAAACCTTTGGGAAAGACAAGAAAGAGCAAAGTAAACGAGGAAGAGATGGCGCCTTCTTGTTAGAAGCGGCATCTAACTCCTCGTTTTTTGAATTTCGCTTGAGCAATGATCCATTACCCAATATTTTGTTAGCGGTTCTTTTTATCCGCCCAAATAAGCCATACGGATTTCATCACTTTCTTGTAAATCTTTTGCTGATCCGGTGAGCACCACTTTTCCAGTTTCAAGGACATACCCTCTTTTCGCAATAGAGAGGGCCATATGCGCATTTTGTTCAACAAGTAAAATCGTTGTTCCATTTGTTTCATTAATTTCTTCTATAATACTGAAGATGGTCTTAACCATAATAGGGGCAAGGCCCATGGATGGTTCATCTAACAAAAGCAACTTAGGTCTAGCCATAATGGCTCTGCCCATCGCTAACATTTGTTGTTCTCCGCCTGATAAAGTTCCGGAAAGCTGTCCTTTCCTTTCGAATAATCGCGGGAAAAGTTCATATACTTTCTGAATATCTTTTTGTACTTCTTTATCTTTTCTTACAAAAGCGCCTAGTTCTATATTTTCTTCTACAGTCATATTCGAGAACACGCGTCTTCCCTCTGGTACATGCGATATCCCAGCCTTTACAATCGTTTGTGCTTGTTTACCAACAATCGATTGATTCTCATATTGAATCACGCCTTGCTTCGGCTTTAATAATCCTGATAACGTTTTTAATAGCGTGCTTTTCCCTGCTCCGTTTGCACCAATTAAAGTGACAATCTCTCCTTCTAATACCTCTAACGAGACGCCCTTTAATGCATGAATATTCCCATAGTAAACATCTATTCCATCAACCTTGAGCATCCGAAGAAACCTCCTCTCCGAGATAAGCCTCGATTACTTTTGGGTTGCTTCTAATTTCTTCTGGCAACCCTTCGGCAATTAATTGCCCATGGTCAAGCACATAAATTCTTTCACATATCCCCATAACTAAATTCATATCGTGCTCAATTAAGAGTATTGTTAAATCAAACTTCTCTCTAATAAAGCGAATGAGCTCCATAAGGTCATGTGTTTCTTGTGGGTTCATACCGGCAGCCGGCTCATCCAACAGCAAAAGCTTTGGTCCAGCTGCTAATGCTCTTGCGATTTCTAATCGCCTTTGTTGTCCATATGGCAAGTTTTTAGCCAATTCATCCTTAACATGTTCAAGCTGAAAAATACGTAATAGTTCTATTGATTTGTCTTCCATTTCTTTTTCTCCGTTAAAATGGGAAGGCAACCGGAGAATCGAGCTTAACATCGAATGTTTCGCACGCGAATGATTCGCTACTTTTACATTATCTAACACAGAAAGGTCATTGAATAAACGAATATTTTGAAACGTCCGACTGATCCCTTTCCTTGTCACTTGATAGGGAGGGAGTCCGTTTAAACGTACACCTTCTAAGAAAATATCTCCTTCAGTCGGCACGTAGACACCAGTTAATAGGTTGAAGCTGGTCGTTTTCCCTGCTCCGTTTGGACCAATTAAACCGATCAGTTCCCCTTGGTGAATTTCCAAATCGAATCCTGAAACAGCTTTTAAACCGCCAAAAGAAATACCAGCTTGATTGACTTTTAATAATGGTTGATTCTCCATTTTAGCTTCCTCCTTTCACGCTTTTACGTTTAAAGAGGTCCGTAATTTCCTTTGTCCCCAATAAACCTTGCGGACGGTAAAGCATAACTAGAATGAGCACGGCACTATAGATAATCATTCGTGTTTCAGGATAACTTTGTAAAAATGTGGAGACAATCGTTAACAAAATAGCCGAGATAACCGCCCCAGATAGACTGCCTAATCCCCCTAATACGACGAAAATGAGGATATCAAATGATTTCAAAAAACCAAATTGAACGGGTTGAATAATATAAAAATTATGAGCATATAACCCCCCTGCGATTCCTGCGAAAAAAGACCCAATGGCAAATGCCGCTACTTTATAGTAGGTCGTATTAATACCCATCGCATCGGCAGCAATTTCATTTTCTCTAATCGATATACATGCGCGACCATGCCTTGAATTTGTAAAATTCACAATCACTAATACGGTAATAAATAAGCAGATGAAGGCCGAAGTCCAAGTTGTCATCTTTGTGACCTGCATACCTGCTGCTCCACCTACTGCATCAATATTTAAGAAAATGATGCGGATAATCTCTGCAAATCCTAATGTTGCAATCGCTAAATAATCACCACGTAACCTTAAAGAAGGTATCCCAACAATTAAGCCAGTTAAAGCGGCAACAATCCCACCAATAATAAGTGCAATAGGAAATGGAAGTGAAAGTTTCATCGTTACAATTGCTGAAATGTAAGCCCCAACAGCTAAAAAACCAGCATGTCCGATTGAAAATTGTCCTGTAATACCAATAACTAAATGTAAACTGACGGCCAAAATAATATTAATACAAATATAAACAAGTGTATTCACATGATAATTATTAATCATTCCAGTATTTGCAGCCATCTGAACTGCAAAATAAACAATAATGGAGAGAATAACAAACAACCAGAAACCTTTGATCTTCTTCGTATTCATCCTTTTTACACCTTCTCTCTTGCATTTTTACCAAAGATACCTGATGGCTTGAATAAAAGGATTAAAATGAGAATGACAAATGCTGCCGCGTCTCTCCATAAAGAGTAACCAAGGCCACTAACAACCGTTTCAACTACGCCTAACACAAGGCCACCAACCATCGCTCCAGGAATAATACCGATGCCACCTAGTACAGCTGCAACAAAAGCCTTTAATCCTGGAATCACGCCCATTAACGGTTCTATTTTTGTATAATACACACCAAAGAAAACACCTGCTGCCCCGGCCAAGGAAGAGCCAATAGCAAATGTGGCGGAAATGGTTGTGTTTACATTAATCCCCATCAACCTTGCAGCATCCATATCATGTGACACAGCCCGCATTGCTTTACCGATTTTGGTTTTATGAACAATAAATTGTAGAACAATCATTAGCACAATCGAAGTGCCTAAAATCATAAGTGATTGACTACTGATTTGTGCACCCAAAATATTAAAGGTTTGATTGCTAATGACTTCAGGATAAGCTTCTGGTTGTGCACCTCTAAAGTAAATAAATAAGTACTGTATAAATAAAGAAATCCCTATCGCTGTAATGAGGGCAGCAATTCGCGTAGAACCTCTCAACCTTCGATATGCTACTCGCTCAATTAACATACCCATCCCTGCACAGACAGCCATTGCAATAATTAAGGCAGGAAAGAATCCTAACCCCCAACCAGCAATCGCGTAAAAACCAACAAACGCCCCAATCATAAATACTTCACCATGGGCAAAGTTGATCAATTTGATAATTCCATAAACCATTGTATAGCCTAAAGCAATCAGTGCATAAATACTTCCTAACGATATCCCATTTACTAACTGTTGAATCCAATCCATGAATCCCCACTCCTCTTCAAATAACCCGAATAGCTTCAGCTAGAGAGTGACAGCTAGCGAAAACGCTATGCTGAATATCTCCTCATAAGGTAATTTTTGACACGCTAATTTCAAAAAACTATTGCCCCTGAGCAATCTTGGACTATGAGATTATTAGCTATCACAACAGGAATTACCCTTTCATATCTGATAAAAAAAATGGAAGGCCCAATCGCTCCTCCCATTTTAATACAGCCTCATTTTAAGGATTTACTTTCGTTTTGAAGACTTGCTCCCCATCCTTATATTCCAATACAGTAGCTGATTTAATTGGGTTATGATCTTCATCAACTGAAATGATACCCGTTACAAGAGTTAAATCTTTCGTCTCAGATAAGGCATCTTTGATTTTCTTCGCATCACTTGTACTTTCAGCACGCTCCATGGCATCTTTCAACATATATACAGAGTCATAACCTAATGCATTAAAAGCATCCGGGGATGAGCCATTATATTTTTCACCAAACTTTGTTACAAAGGATTGAATTGTCTCGTCTGGATCACCCGAAGAATAATGGTTTGTTATAAATGTGTTATTTAAGGAATCCCCTCCGGCTAATTCAACTAGCTTTGGTGAATCCCAACCGTCAGCACCCATTAGCGGTACGTCAATACCCATTTCACGTCCTTGTTTGACAATAAGTCCTACTTCTTCATAATAACCAGGGATAAAAATAAATTCGGGATTAGCTGATTTAATTCTTGTAAGTGTGGACCTGAAATCAGTATCCTTCGCCACATAAGATTCTTCGGCAACTATTTTCCCACCTGCTGCTTCGAAAGTTTCTTTAAAGGAAGCTGCTAAACCTTTTGCGTAATCACTTGCATTATCAGCATAGATAGCTACATTTTTAACTCCTAATTCATTGGCAGCAAAATTAGCTGCCACTGTTCCTTGGAAAGGATCAATAAACGATGTACGGAATACAAAATCATTTAAGCTTCCATCATCATTCACTGTTACATTCGGACTCGTACCTGAAGGAGAAAGCAATACCGTCTCTGAATTATTAGCCACTTGTGCTTGAGCAACTGTATTTCCACTTGTAGCAGACCCAATAATAGCTACGACATCATCATTTTCCGTTAATTTAATAGCTGCATTGGTTGCTTCTGCTGCATCCGATTTATTATCTACTTTTACAATTTCTATCTCTTTACCGTCGATTCCACCATCTTTATTAATTTCATCCACAGCCAATTCGATTCCTTCAGCAATTCCTTCACCATATGAGGCAACTGCACCAGAAAGTTCTAGGTTGGCACCTATCTTGACAGTATCACCAGACTCACCACCACCTGCACTATCACTACCACAGCCAGCAAGGAAACCTGCAGCTCCTATGGTAGAAGCTAAAAGAACAGCGGTCATTCTCTTTTTAAATAACATAATGATCCCCCTTTTTTTGATTATTCCAACAACTAAGAGCATGGTTCAAATCCCCCATATAAACCCCACAAGAAAAGATACCACACAAAAAAAGTAGACTAAAATAACCAAAATGTAATATTTTTCTGATAATTGCTATAAATCTAAAAATAGTATAGTATCATTTTATTCATCTGTCAAAACAATCTTTGTGAATAATATTAATATTTAGAAATCTATTAATAGTTTAGAGCGTTAAAGGGTTTCTCTTTACTATGTTTTGTTTGTAAAACTCTATCATTATATTCATAAAATAATTAATAGTAGATAGGTATAATGTAGTTCAGTTAATTGTTAATAATTAGCAATTAAAAATAACTAGCTACTTTTATATAAAGTAAAATAACTTTGCTTATGTAGTGATTTTAGACTTGTAGGATAGAAAAAGAGGAATGAACCGACGAGTTCATTCCTCCTTCCTATATTGTTCAAAAGAATTATTATATCATCTTCTCGGTTTTTGTACCGAACATTTTAACAACAAGGAAAATCCCCGCCATCATAACAATCAAAGCAGCTAATGCAATGATTACACTTCCACTTACACCCAAAATGATATAAGAGATGGCCGCAGCAACAGCTGCTGTAAAGGCATAAGGAAACTGTGTAATGACATGGTCAATCAAATTACTCCCTGCACCTGTGGCGGATAAAATAGAAGTATCAGAAATCGGTGAAGCATGATCTCCGAATACTGCACCTCCAAGTACAGCTGCCATTGCAGGAATCAGCAAGGATATATCTGTAGCTACAGCAATATCACCAGCTATTGGAAGAAGAATGCCAAATGATCCCCAAGATGTACCTGTACTAAATGCCATAAGTGCCGCAATAATAAATAGGATAACAGGGATAAAATCATGACTCAGATTCGATTGATTAATAACGCTAGCCAAGTACTCCCCTGTACCTAGTTGACTAATCAAATCTCCGAGTAACCAGGCAAAAATTAAGATCAATACTGATCCAAACATAGATTTCATCCCAACCCATGTAGCTTTCAAATAAAAATTACTCGTTAGTTTATCATCTTTCTTTAATACTTGAGCAAATTGTACGTAAGCAACAGCTAAACTCAATAATCCTCCGACAATTAATGATAAGGCCACATCTGTGTTTTCTAATAAGGATACTAACGACACATTCCCCTCTGCACCATTAATGCCTGTCCAAGCCATCATACTCACTGTTCCAATAAATAAAACAATGATTGGCCAAACAAGATGACCAACAGTCCCTTTCGTACTAATAGGTAATTCTTCTTGAACTTCGTCTTTCAACTGTTTCTTCTTATCAAATAGAATTCCTTGTTCAATAGCTTGTTTCTCATGTTTCTTCATCGGACCAAAGTCAATTTGCCCAACAACTATGATAAACACCATTATGATTGCCGCCCACACATAAAAATTTAACGGAATGATTTGCATGAAAGCAGAGAAAGCACTATAATCAGTTATTTTATGAGACACTAAAATCGAGCCAATTAAGGCGATAATTGATGCTCCCCAACTTGATATAGGCGAAATAACACATAAAGGTGCGGATGTTGAATCAATTAAATATGCAAGCTTTACACGTGATACTTTTTGTCGATCGGTAACAGGTCGAGATACCTGTCCAACTGTTAGCGCATTAAAATAATCATCTATAAACAAAATCATACCTAAAACTACGGTTAATAACTGTGCACCCACTCTCGTTTTCACACGCTTCATTGCCCATTCACCAAAGGCACGACTACCACCCGATAGTGAAATAAATGCAGTAATGCTACCAAGAATAAGTAAGAATAATAGAATGAATATATTCCAAGTATTTAACCCTTCATCTGTTATAAAAAGTGCTATAAACGACGAGAAAAATATTTGTAGCGTATCTAGCGGTTGATATCCTCCAATTATGATAGCTGCTGTTAACGCCCCTAAACCAAGGGAGAGAATCACCCTTTTTGTTAGTATAACCAAAAGCATCGCTACCAAAGGTGGCAGCACAGAAATAAATGTACCTGTCATAAAAAGACCTCCTATTAGTATAGGAGCTATAGACATGAACGAATGCGTCTCATATCAATTAACGATCAGAGAAAGGTATCCTCCACTTTTCTTTGATCCTTAATTGATAATAAAAAAAGAGTAACGATAGAGATTCTATCATTACCCTTCAAGAAGTAACGTTATTCTCCATCACGACTGTAGCTCCCCATTATGGTTAATATACCTCCATAATGACAGTGTTACTCCTATTAAGAGCAACCCCAACAAATAAATATTGACGTACCTATTTGCTTCGGCAAATCTCCCTTTTATCAAAGTTCACTGTTGTCATCCTCACATTGATTACTAATGATGATTTGCGCCTCTACCCCATCGGATTGATAAGGCATTATTCAATTGTTATACATTATATCAAAATATAATTATTTATGCAAAACTCTATCAAAACCTAAAATATTCATAAATTTATTATTTTTAAGATATAGTAGGATACTATAACCTATACCATTCTTAATAGCGCTTCTCTACCGATCATCCCTTTTTTAATGCCTAATTCCTCTGCAGCAAAAGTGACTGATTCAAGTGGTGCATCTATTAGCTGTTGAATCGTTTTTACCCCTACTGCTCTACCAGCAATGACATGGCGATCTTTTAATTTTTCATTTAATAACGCAACGTCTAATGCACCACACATGATATATCCTTTATCATTTGATACGACTAACAAATTAGTTTTTGGCAGCTCAACGGATACAGTCATAAACGTATGACCATCCAAAATAACAGGCTTTAATTCAACCATGACCGTCCCCCCTTCCCTTTAACAATTTATGTTATAGGTAGAGATTCGGTGTACTCATTAGTTAAAATAAACCGAGTTGTTTTGGAGCTAATCCCTCATATTCAATTCCTAATATTTCTAGAATTTCCTTCGCATTATCCGCTGCGTCACCACCAGAATTATTATTAAATAGTACATAGACCTCCTTCGCCTCTTTTTGTAATTGCTTTAATCGCTCTGCCCACTCCAATAATTCCTGGTGATTATAACGGTATAGATAGCGAACTTCACGCCAATTTGGTTGTTTTTTATTTTGCCATCCATGAACATTACGACCGTGCAAGCGGACTAGTACAATTGGATTACCGCAAGTATGCATCACAATTGGAACAGACCCCTCCCCTGCTTGTGGTTCATCACAAACGGTATGTATCCATTTCTCTTCCTTGATAAAATTTAAAGTACCTTCTATAAACGCATCTTGATACCAAGACTGATGACGAAATTCAACAGCACATGGTATTTCTCCCATTTGCTGTTTACACCAGCGTAAATATTGCACGTTTTCCTTTTTACAATTAAACCACGGTGGAAATTGAAATAGGACCATCGCTAACTTATTTTCTCTTATATAAGGGGCAAGCGACGCTTTAAAAGCAGCAAACATTTCTTCCTTTGTCTCAAAAGGAATCTCCCCCCTTTGATGCCCCGTCATCCCCTGATAAGCTTTCACAACAAATTTAAATGAAGCAGGCGTTTCCCTCACCCACTTTTCCCCGTTCCTTTCTGGCTGTACGGCATAAAAGGAAGCGTCTACCTCAACTGTTGGAAAATGAGCGCCATATTCTAATAGTTTATCTCGGTTAGATATACGCTCCGTATATAGGCTGTCATGATCTCCCCATCCAGTTAAACCAATCCTAATCATTCCATCACCTCATCTACCAATAATCTTCATACTGATTATTTTACCTAAAGGATATAACCATAAACAAGAAGGGCAATGAAATAAGTGAAAAAGAATCAGTCAAAACAGAAAAGAAGATTCTTAGAACATTTCATTGGCCCATTTTCTTATTTTGTGATTGTTCATCGGTATCGAAAAAGGAACCCTTACACAGTAATAAGGATAAGCATATAGAAAAAGTAACTTATGGAAATGGTATAAATCAAATATTCGTTTTTTACTATGAGTTAAAAAGAAAAAAAAATAACCCGAACCATTGATCAGATTATTTTTTATTAAACAGGTTAACTCGCTTTGATTTTGTTCGTTTTTTTCAATAAATAAAGTAAGTATGGTGCACCAATTAAAGAAACAATTATTCCAGCAGGTATTTCTTTCGGAGCTAAAACGACTCTTCCAAGAAAATCAGCTGAAATAAGTAAAATCCCGCCAATTACTATGGTTAATGGCAGTAATTGTAGTAGCTTCGGACCGACCAGTTGTCTAGCAATATGTGGAGCTAGTAAACCGATAAACCCAATTGCCCCAACCACTGATACACTGATGCTTGACAACATAACAGCTAGTATAATCATAAACATACGCATTTTACTTGTTTTCACACCTAAACCAATGGATAGTTCATCACTCAATGATAAGATCTCGAATGTATTGGCCATATAGAGAATAACCGGAAATAGTAGTAACGATGTTATCATCACAATTACTAGATCACTCCAGCTTGTCCCATAGGTGCTACCAGCAAGCCATGTTAAAGCTTGTGATGCATGAAGGTTCGCACGTACTAATAAAATCTGTATAATAGCAGAACCTACCGCGGATACAGCAACACCCATTAATAATAGAATCATCGGTTGATAACCGCTCCGCGCACTAATAAACAATACAATTCCCATTGTGATAAGTGCACCAATTAATGCACCAATTGGAATAAGGACAAAGGGGGCTTGTGGAAAAACAATGAGAACCAACATCGCCACTACACTTGCACCTGAAGTCACACCTAAAACAGAAGCGTCAGCAAGTGGGTTTCGTAAAACAGTCTGCATCATTAAACCGCTAGCCGCCATCATCATACCAATTCCGAAGCTGACAACCACTCGAGGCAAGCGAAAATCCCAAACGAAGGTATTATACATCAATTCTCTTGGCAATTCTAAAAGACTAGTGAAACTTGTTCCCCCAAACGAAAGGCTAAACCCTACTAATCCAAGAACGGCGAGAGATATGAGGACATAAAATCTTTTAACATGCTTAATTCGCACTTTCCCCTCTAATGCTCCTCCAGCAGTTCTCGTTTTCCTACTTATCTTTAAGGCTAAATAGACTAACCAAGGTGCTCCTATAATGGCCGTCATTGCTCCTACAGGTAACTCAGACATACTAGATATCATACGAACAAAGATGTCAGCACATATGAGTAAGCCTGCACCGACCACTATATTTCCTATTAGCATGGATCGATGCTTTCTAAATCCCATTAAACGAACAATATGTGGAGCCATAATACCAACAAAGCCAATTGGGCCTACTACTGTAACAGAGACAGCAGCTAATATAATTGCAATGCCCCAACCTATTAATTTACTTATCATCACATTTTGTCCTAATCCTACAGCTACATCTTCCCCCAACAGTAAAGCGTCAAAACGATGACCTATTATAAAGGCAAAAAGAAGAGTGAAGAGAACCCATGGCAAAGCAAATTGAACGCCACTCCAATCAAGCTGTAACAATGTTCCCGCTCCCCATAAAAATAACCCGGACACTTCATTTTCATATAAAAGCTGCAGGGCACTAGTAAATGAAGAAAACAACATTGTTACTATCAATCCAGTTAATGCGATTCTAATAGGATCCAATGCTCTACCTACTAAAAAACTAACAATTAAAGCTGCTATGATTCCTCCAAGCATCGTCACCAAAAATGGAAAGGCACCCTTTATAGAAGGAAAGAAAATGGAAAAAAGAACAACAAAGAAAAATGCTCCTGCATGAATGCCTAGTGTACTTGCACTTGCGAGTGGGTTTCTTGTCATTGTTTGTAATAACATCCCTGCTACGGCAAGTGCAGCTCCAACTAAACAACCAATTAAAAACCTCGGCATTCTACTATAAAGGAGAAAATTCAGTTCCTGCTCATTATCCCATACTTCCATCCAAAAGCTGAGTAAGCCTGTTGAAGCTTGTCCTTGGCTCAAGTGGATGAGACCAAGAATAATAAACAAGAGCACACATACCGCAAATAATAGAAAGGGTTTAACTCTCATAACATTACTTCACTAATGTCTCTTCAACATGATCAACTAAAGTTTCCATAGAAAGAACACTACCAAACGTCCACACACCTGCGCCTACATCGTACATCAAATCATTTTCTACAAAGTATAAAGAATTCCAAGCTTTGTTTCCTTCTAAATTATTAAATAACGGATCATCTTTTTGTACAGTATGAAGAAATATAGCTTCTTCGTACTTAGATACACCCTCTACATTTGTTGTAATAAAACCACTCGGCTGAGGATCTTGGTCCTGTATTTTATTCGTCAATCCTATACCTTCAAGTGTATGGCTCACCGTTGAGTTTTCTGTAAATAATCGAAAGGTCGGGGCTTGATTCGCAGAATAAGCTTGTGTAAAAACAAATTCATTTGTCTTTAATTGAGCTGCAGATATATTCTCTTTCGCTTCTGCCATTTTTTCCTCTAAATGAGCAACTGCCTCGTCAGCCTCTTGTTCTTTACCTACTAGCTTACCTGTCTGCTTTAATGTATGTAACATGTAAGCATATAAGTCTTTTTGAGCTTCCTCTGTAGAACTATCAAAAATCACTACAGGAGCTATTTTTTCAAGGTCCGCTTTAAACTGTTCTTGATATTCCATACCAATAATCACATCGGGCTCTAACTTTGCTATTTCTTCAATATTTGGTTCTGTTCTTAAACCAATATCCACAACACTATCATCTAATTTAGCGTCAATTGTTACCCACTTATTAAACCCCTCTACATCAGCTACTGCAGCTGGTTGTACACCAACAGCTAATAACTCTTCAGCCACGCTCCATTCAAGAGCAACTACTTTCTCCTGAACTCCTTCAAAGCTGCGTTCACCTGACGCATCTTCAATGACAATCGTTTGATTGTTATTATTCTCTTCTCCACTATTACTCTCTTCTTCCTTTTGCATACAACCAGCTAAAATGAGTACAAATAAAAGCATAATAAAATATAATTTCTTCATTAATCAAAGCTCCATTTCCAAAAAAATTAATTATCATAGCAAACTCATTCAAAGTGAAGAAAATTCCGAAATATTAAAAGCTAATCATTTGAGAATTTAATTTGATTTTAACCTTTCAACAATGATAATCATTCTCATTTTAATGTAAAAAATAGCGTTTGGCAATACACTATTTTTATTGCTCACACTACTATTCATTCTTTAATCATTTTAAATGCTCTTATCTTTAATAAAATCGTATATAATCGATATCATATCTTGAATGAACATTTCTTCAATCAAATGACACAATGAAAACGCCCACCTTCATTAAGGTGGGCGTTCGTTCTTATATTATTTACCCTCAGATGTCCCGTTAAGGTCTACGTCTTCCAGTAATTAATTGGAATAATAAAACGACGAGTGCAATAACTAATAATAGGTGGACAAGTCCTCCTGCGACATCAAAGCTAAATCCCAAAATCCATAAAATAATTAAAATACCGATAATCGTCCAGAGCATTTTACATTGTCCTTTCTGTTGTGTATTTGTTCGATACTCTTACATACCCCAGAAAAAAAACACTTAAACCTACAGAACATTTCTCTATGTTTAGAATATATGAGAGGAAGGGAAAATACAGAATAGATATTTCACCTATTAACGGAAGAAGGGATACTATTGGGCACACCTGTCGTTTATGACTTTATTGGCATTGGCTTAGGGCCTTTTAATTTAAGTCTTGCAGCTTTAACTGATCAAGTCAAAGAGATAGATGGATTATTTTTTGAACAAGAAGAGGAGTTTGTATGGCATCCAGGTATGCTTATAGAGGGCACAGATTTACAGACACCCTTTTTAGCTGATTTAGTAACATTTGCCGACCCAACTAGTCCATATACATTTATCAATTATTTACATACTCATGAGCGCTTATATGCGTTCTACTTTTTCAACCAATTCAACATTCCGCGCAAAGAATATAGTGACTATTGTAGTTGGGTAGCCCATCAATTATCACATTGTTATTTCAGCCATCGTGTAACAAATGTGATAGAAACAAAAGATCATCTTTATCAAGTAACTGTAGAGAATCTACTAAAAAAAGAAGTATCCAACTATTTAACAAAGAATCTCATTATCGGAACTGGCAGTATACCAATGGTTCCAAAGGGATTAGATGGAGATTGGCCAAACAATGATATTAGTCACTCAAGTGAGTATTTGTTTCATGAGAAGCAATTGAAAAGTGCGCATTCAGTCACTGTAATCGGTTCTGGTCAAAGTGCATCTGAGATTTTTTACGACTTATTGTTAGATCAGAAAAACCACGATTATGAACTAACATGGTTTACAAGATCTTCAGGCCTTTTTCAAAAAGAAGATGCCAAATTAGGGAAAGAATTTTTCTCGCCTGAATATATTCATTATTTCCATCAACTTGATTTTGACCATCGTCTAGAAGCATTAGATTCTTTAAATCAACTACGGAATGGCATTGACCCCGAAACTTTAAAGAAAATTTATAATCTGCTTTACCATCGTTCTATTAGTGGAGAAAAACTCAATGTAACTATCCAACCCTTAACAGAAGCGAAGAAAATAGAGAAAATAGAGAAGACGTACCATCTACATTGTCAACAATGGCAGCAGGAGAAAAAATTTACTCATCAAACGGAAAAGGTCGTCTTAGCAACTGGTTATAAACCCGCCCTACCGAATTGGTTATCACAATTTGCCGATGAAATTATTTGGGAAGACAATAAACGATTCAAAGTAACGGAAAATTATCAAATTGACTTTAAGAAAAAGAAAACAAATCATATCTATACCTTAACCAATATCGAGCATTCTCACGGGGCTAGTGCAACAAATCTAGGCCTATCTGTTCTAAGAAATCAAAAAATCATCAATTCAATTGTTGGAAAAGAAATATACCCTGAACCAACAAAAACGGTTTTTCAGCAATTTTCACCGAAACACTAGTCAATGTTGAGACAGTCAATAAAGAAACCCTGCAGATGAAAGTCTATTCAGCAGGGTTTCTTTTTTATTTTAGGTTAGCGACAGTGCCACCATCGACTCTTAAATCAGTTCCAGTAATATAACTTGCAGCATCACTCACTAGAAACGCAACGGCTGAAGCAATTTCAGTTGATTCTCCTTCACGCTGCAAAGGTGTTTTTTCTAGTAACATCTTCATTTGCTCAGATTGACTAGCTTCCTGTCTACCCATTGGTGTATTTATCGTACCTGGAGAAACAGAAACAATTCGCGCCCCTTTCTGTCCCCACTTCCATGCTTGGTCTTCTACAATTAATAAAACACCTAATTTCGAAAAGCTATAGGCAGCACCAGAATTCGTTTGATAGAAAGGCTCCATCTTCTTGTGTAAATCTTCAGCTAACGGCGCCTTTAGTATTTCGCTATACGGCCCTTCCTTTGGCACCATATGTCCACTCATTGAGGAAATACAGACGGCAACTGTCCCTTTTTGTGCGATTTCATAGAAGGCATCTAAAATGATACTTGTTCCTTTTAAATTAACATCAACAATTCTTTTCGCATCAGCCATCGTCGGTGATAATCCAGCTGTATTGATGATGGACTTTAACTCACCTAATGAATCAGCCTTTTGCACCAATGCTCGAACATTTTCTTGATCTGTTATATCTACTGTTTGATAATGTACTTGAGCGATTCCTTTGTCATTTAACTCTTGTTGGGTCTGTTTTAATCTCTCTTCATTCACATCGGCGAGCAAATAGATATCTTCCTTGTTTAACGCTTCTGCAATCGCTTTTCCCATGCCACCTGTACCACCAGTTATTACATGAACATTTGTCACTTATGTTCCCCTCCGTTATACTTCAATTTACTATCACTTATAATTGTAAAAAAACAAGCCAATACAAACAAACGACATTTTCACACTAAATGTCCAATTTAAGGAGATGAGGAAGCAATGCTACAAAATACATCTGCGAAAGCTTATATCATCACAGCACTACTAGAGCTATTACATCAAAAGACATTCTCTTCTATAACAGTAAAAGAGATTGTAAAAAGAGCAGGCATTAGTCGCTCTACCTTCTATGTCTATTACTATGATAAATATGATTTGCTTGAGCAACTCTCAAAGGACATTATCAACGAATTTTTAGCCTTTTATCCTCAAGCTAAAAAAATGCACCATCCCCATTTAAAGGTTGAAGAAACAACCAAGGATATATGTAATCATGTCTTTTCTTATCAATCTTTTTATAAAGAACAGTTAAAAAACCCACAATTCATTCACCAATTATCACGAGAACTATCTGCAGCATTAATGCATGTCTATAACCATAAAAGTTACGCCTCCTTTTCTAGCTATGGCACAGTTGGCTTTCTGGCTGAATGGGTATATGACTCTTTTCAAATGACACCTGAGGAAGCTGCTATTGAATTAAGAAAAATAGGGACGACAGATTGGTCAGCTTCACATACAAACATGAAAACGGCGAACTCTAAGGAAAAATGATTATTCCATTAAGGATCTTTATTCTTTGGATATACAAGTCAATTGAATTTCTCTATGCAATAATATAAAAAAAGCAAGGTGAATACTTCCATTAAAGTAACCTTGCTTTTTATTTTATCTTCATTTATTTAACAAAAGTTCCTGCATTTAGTCGTCGTTGCATTTCTTTTACAACGAGGGATGGACGACTTAGTACACCATCAACAACCGTCCCCAAATATATTTGTAACGCTCTTACTGTATGAGGACCCATAAAACCATCAGGATTTGCACCAATCATTCGTTGTAATGCTTTTACCATCGGACTTCCTTGTTTTCCACTAGCAAAGTGAATCGTTCCATCATAGAAGGCATTCGTTACACTATTTTTCGGCTGATTACTGATGATACCATCAACAGGAGTACCAAGTGCTTTTTGTAGTGCTCTCGTTGTTGATTTTCCCCATTTTCCGTCCACATTCAGATTCGCTTTCGGGGCTATTTGTGGCTTCTTCGGCACTCCTTTTTTGATTTTTTCTAATAAAGCAATGTTTTGCGCCGCCGTACCTTGATAATTATTCATCCCATATTGCTTTGCTAATATTGCTCGATTCTTGAAAGATGAGTCGATCCCTTGTGCGTTAAGATAGTCGACAATACTATTTCCATTCTCAACCGGTTTTGGTTTTGGTTTCGGCTGATTAGGACCGGGGGAAGGGGATCCGAAATTTTCCTCTTCCTGCACCCCATCTACTTTATTCAAAAAATCCTCCCATGTAATGCCCTTATAACCCGCGCGCAATTGTGCGGGGCAGTTTTTCCCTGACCAATCGTGATGTTGTTTAATTCTACTCCGATCCAACCCATACTTGTCCATCAACATTTTGACTAATGCTGCTCCATTATTGATTGTCTGTTCATAATCTCCATCGGCATTGATGCACATTTCAATATGAATCGACGCCGTATTCCCCGGACCTCGCCCATCTCCTGCTGCCCAGCACATCACATCATCTTCAAATGACTGAATTACCATGCGATCATCCACTTGGTAGTGCCAACTAGCTTGTCTTGAATTTAAGTTCGACTGTAAATTAGCATGCATCTGTGCATTTGCTCCGATTCCCATATTTCCTGTTTGATGTGGTGTTATATATTGAATTTTGTTCCCTTTACCATAAGAGCGTTGATTAACCACTTCCTGAGATACCAGCTGCTTTATCACATTAACCATATAAAAACACTCTCCTTTCTATAATATATAAGTAAAAAGGACTGCCCGTGTGGACAGCCCTTCATAAAAAATACATATAGAAAGCCTATTTTCTCTATAGAATGGAGGAGTGAAAAGATATAATGATCAATTTACTGATTTGAGTATAAAAGACGCATTTGCTACTCTATTGTTTCAACCGTGTTGTTAATGCAAATGCATTTGGCTTCCCAAAATAGCGTAGTAACCTAAAAACATAATCGACATTCAAAAATTATGACAAAAAACGAACGAGTGGAGAAATTACTTGCATGCATCTCACTTCTGTAGACAATTATGAAAAAGTAGCATGACTGATTAAACCATAAATAACCTCTGACTTAAACTCAAAAAAAGAAGACGAACTAAAAAAGTTCGCCTCATATACTAAAAATAAACGAGAAAATAATCTGAATCGGCACGAACGTATTTTTCCTCTATTACTCCAAACAAAAAACCCTTATATAATAAGGGTTTTAAGCATTTATCCAATTGAACCTTCCATCTCGAACTTGATAAGACGGTTCATTTCAACAGCATATTCCATTGGAAGTTCTTTTGTAAATGGTTCGATGAAGCCCATAACAATCATTTCTGTTGCCTCTTCTTCAGAAATACCTCTGCTCATTAGATAAAATAGTTGTTCTTCAGATACTTTAGATACCTTTGCTTCGTGCTCTAATGAAATATTGTCATTCATGATTTCATTATAAGGGATCGTATCAGAAGTTGACTGATTATCCATAATTAATGTATCACATTCAATATTTGAACGTGCGCCAGTTGCTTTACGTCCAAATTGAACAATTCCACGGTAAGTTACTTTACCACCTTGTTTAGCAATTGATTTAGAGACAATTGTCGAAGATGTATTAGGTGCTAAGTGTAGCATTTTCGCACCTGCATCTTGGTGTTGTCCTTTACCTGCTAATGCGATGGACAATGTCATACCACGAGCGCCTTCACCTTTAAGAATAACGGCTGGATATTTCATCGTTAGTTTGGATCCGATGTTACCATCAATCCATTCCATTGTTGCATTTTCTTCACAAACTGCACGTTTTGTAACGAGGTTAAACACGTTATTTGCCCAGTTTTGAATTGTTGTATAACGGCAATATGCGCCTTTTTTGATGATAATTTCAACTACGGCACTATGCAGTGAATTTGTTGTATAAACAGGTGCTGTACAACCTTCAACATAGTGTACATGTGCGCCTTCATCTACAATGATTAACGTACGCTCGAACTGACCCATATTCTCAGAGTTAATACGGAAGTAAGCTTGTAATGGTGTGTCTACTTTAATTCCTTTAGGAACGTAGATGAATGAACCACCAGACCATACCGCTGAGTTTAATGCAGCGAATTTATTATCTGTCGGTGGGATTACCTTTGCCCAGTGCTCACGGAAAATATCTTCGTTTTCACGTAGGGCAGAATCTGTATCTTTAAAGACAATTCCTTTTGACTCAAGATCCTCTTGCATATTATGGTAAACAACCTCAGATTCGTATTGAGCTGAAACCCCAGCAAGATATTTTTGCTCCGCTTCTGGAATACCTAACTTATCAAAAGTTTGTTTGATTTCTTCAGGTACCTCATCCCAAGAACGCTCTGTTTTCTCAGATGGTTTTACATAATACGTAATCTCATCAAAGTTTAGTGCTGATAGATCGCCACCCCATTGAGGCATTGGCATATTGTAGAAGTGCTCTAAAGATTTTAATCGGAAGTCAAGCATCCATTGAGGCTCTTCCTTCATTTTAGAAATCTCTTGCACGATTTCTTTAGTTAAACCGCGTTTTGACCGGAAAATGGAAATGTCCTTATCGGCAAATCCATACTTGTAATCGCCGATTTCAGGTGCTTTTTTTGCCATTTCGTATTCCTCCATTCTTATGGTTAGAAAAATCCTTCACCATGATTTATTTTAACGTCACAACTCTATGACTACTTAGCTGTATCTTCCTCGTTCATTCCCTTTTCCATCGCCTTCCACGCTAGTGTCGCACACTTAATACGTGCCGGAAATTGGGAAACACCTTGAAGTGCTTCAATATCACCCAAATCGATATCGTCGTCATAATCTTTCCCAAGCATCATATCAGAAAAAATATGAGATAGCTTTACTGCTTCTTCCTTTGTTTTTCCCTTAATCGCCTGTGTCATCATAGATGCCGATGACATTGAGATAGAACAGCCTTCACCTTCAAATTTGGCATCAGCGACTTTCCCATCTTCGAGCTTTAAGGTTAACTGAATTCTATCTCCACAAGTCGGATTATTCATATTAACTGTTAAGCTATCATCTTCAAGCACGCCTTTGTTTCGAGGGTTCTTGTAGTGATCCATAATCACTTGGCGATAGAGGGTATCTAAGTTATTAAAAGACATCGCTGAAATACTCCTTCGTTTTAATAAGCCCTGCTGTAAGCTTATCAATATCTTCTTCTGTGTTATATAAATAGAAGCTTGCTCTAGCTGTTGCTGATTGCTTCAACCATTTCATTAACGGCTGTGCACAATGATGTCCCGCTCTAATAGCGATTCCTTCAGCGTCTAATACCGTTGCCACATCATGCGGGTGAACATCATCTAAATTAAATGTAACAATCCCTGCACGATTTGCTGCTGTTTTTGGACCGAAAATTTTCATGCCTTCTACTTCAGAAAGTCTCTCTAAAGCATAAGCAGCAAGCTTATGTTCATGAGCCTCAATTTGGTCTAAACCAATTTCTTCCAAGAAATCAATCGCTGCACCTAGTCCAATCGCTCCAGCAATGATTGGTGTGCCACCTTCAAACTTCCACGGAAGTTCTTTCCATGTAGACTCATATAAGCCGACAAAATCAATCATTTCGCCACCAAATTCAACTGGCTCCATATTTTCTAAAAGTTGTTTCTTTCCATAAAGAACACCAATACCAGTAGGTCCACACATTTTATGTCCTGAAAAAGCAAGAAAATCACAATCTAGATCTTGCACATCAATTTTTAAATGCGGTGCCCCTTGTGCAGCATCAACAACCATTACAGCTCCATGCTGATGAGCAATTTTGGCAATATCTTTAATAGGATTGATTACACCCAATACGTTAGATACCAGTGTAACAGAAACAATTTTCGTTTGGTCTGTAATTGTAGCGGAAACATCACTCAGAGCAATTGTTCCATCTTCTTGTAATGGTAAATATTTTAATGTTGCACCAGTTTCCTTAGCCACTTGTTGCCAAGGAATAATATTACTATGGTGCTCCATATAGGAGATAACAATCTCATCCCCTTCTGAAAGATTCGCTCTCGCATAGCTTGCAGCCACTTTATTTATACTAGTCGTTGTTCCTCTAGTAAAGATAATTTCTTCAGTGGATTTTGCCCTGATAAACTTGCGGACTTTTTCTCTGGCGCCTTCATAGCCGTCAGTAGCCCTTGTACCTAAAGTGTGTACACCTCTATGAACATTTGAATTATCGTTATGATAATATTTTTGTACCGCTTCAATCACTTGAATTGGTTTTTGTGATGTAGCACCGCTATCTAAATACACTAATGGATGGCCATTGACTTCTTGATTTAGTATTGGAAATAGCTCGCGAATCTCTTTTGCATTCATTATTGAACTTTCCCTTCGATCACAGCTGTTAATTGCTTTTTAACCCCTTCGATAGGAAGAGCATTAACTACTGGAGCAAGGAAGCCATGAATAACAAGGCGTTCTGCTTCTTTTTGTGAAATACCACGACTCATCAAATAATATAATTGTAACGGGTCGACACGACCAACAGAAGCTGCGTGACCAGCTGTTACATCATCTTCATCAATCAATAGAATTGGATTCGCATCTCCACGTGCTTTTTCGCTTAGCATTAATACACGAGATTCTTGTTCTGCATTTGCCTTTGTCGCTCCGTGCTCAATTTTACCAATTCCATTAAAGATGGAAGTAGCTGCATCCTTCATTACACCATGTTTTAAGATGTAACCTTCAGATGCTTTACCAAAGTGTACGATGTTTGTTGTAAAGTTTTGCGTTTGTTTCCCGCGACCTACAACGACTGTTTTCATATCTCCATATGAACCATCGCCGATTAAATTCGTTTTATTATCAGATACTGTATCGCCATCATTCATTAAGCCTAATGCCCATTCAATACGTGCATCTCGGCCAGCAACTCCGCGACGATTCACATATACAGTAGTTCCAGCAGATAAAGTGTCTACCGCTCCATAAGTTACTTTTGCATTTGTATTAGCAACAACTTCGGAAATGATGTTAAAAATGCCTTTGCTTTCTTCCATTGTTGAAATGTAGTTTTCTACATAAGTAACAGAACTATTATCTTCAGCAACCAATAATACATGATTGAACAGGTTTGCTTCTTGATCGTCGTGAATAAATACAGAGTGTAGTGGCTCTTTGATTTCTACATTTTTAGGAATATAGACAAATACGCCACCATTCATCAGTGCAGCATGTAAAGCTGTTAACTTATGTTCGTCAACCTTTACCCCATCTGTCATATAATATTTTTGTAACAGATCTCCGTGCTCTCTAGCAGCAGTAAAGATGTCGGTGAAAATAACACCTTGATCTAGAACTGTCTTTGATAAAGAGATATATGCCGGACGATTATTACGCTGAATATATAAATTTTGGTCAGCTGATTCTAAATTGATTAAGCTTCTTACTTCTTCTGGCAAGTCAGTTAATGAAGAGTAATCTTCACTTCCCACGATATGCTTATCAAATTGAGTGAAATTCCATTTTGAAATATTTGTTTTATCAGGCTTAGGCATTGGAAGATCTTCAGCTTTCTCCAGTGCGTTTACACGGAGATCTGTCATCCATGCAGGCTCGCCCATATCTTTTGAAAAAGAATGTACGTATTCTTTATCAAATGGTAACTTTATTTCTGTTGACATAGTGATCCTCCTAACTCTTACGCTTCTTGCTCAACTGATTCGTCTTCAATACCTAATTCTTTTTTAATCCAGTCATAACCTTCAGCTTCTAGTCTTTGTGCTAATTCTGGTCCACCAGACTTAACGACACGACCTTGCATCATTACATGCACGTGATCAGGCGTGATGTAGTTTAATAGACGTTGGTAGTGAGTAATAATTAAGCAACCAAATTCCTCACCGCGCATTTCGTTAATCCCTTTAGAAACGACTTTCAATGCATCGATATCTAATCCAGAATCAATTTCATCAAGAATCGCAATTTTAGGCTCAATCATCATCATCTGTAGGATTTCATTACGTTTTTTCTCCCCACCAGAGAAGCCTTCGTTTAAGTAACGTTGGGCCATATCTGTATCCATTTCAAGATACTCCATGTTTTTATCCATTTTACGAATGAATTTCATTAGAGAAATCTCTTCGCCTTCTTCTCGACGGCTATTAATTGCGGAACGTAAAAAATCTGCATTTGTTACGCCACTGATTTCACTTGGGTACTGCATTGCTAGGAATAGACCTGCGCGCGCGCGCTCATCTACTTCCATTTCAAGTACATCTTCACCATCTAAAATAATACTTCCTTTTGTTACTTCATATTTCGGATGTCCCATAATTGCGGAAGATAATGTTGATTTACCTGTTCCGTTAGGACCCATAATTGCGTGGATTTCTCCACCCTTTATCTCAAGGTTAACACCTTTTAAAATCTCTTTTCCTTCAATTTCAACATGAAGGTCTTTAATTGTTAATGTAGATGCCATGTTTATACCTCCGTAATAAAAAAGATTTGCACTGTTAAGTCAAATCTCATTTCTAGTTTAATTCTCACTTTATTCTCATTACAATCTTATAACAAATTAAATGTGATATCAACTCTTTGCACATATTAGACGATATTTCCACTATGTATATGTTGTAAACCTATCACCATCCATTATTCTACACTAAATTTAGCGAAAATAACTCATTTTTCTTCTATTTATATATGACTTATTGTTAAGTTCTTTTCTACTTGCATTTATGTCCAAATTAAAATCGGCATAATCATCTTGTTCATAAGCAATTATATAAACAAAAGAAACCAGATTTTTACACAATATATGGTTTCACGCCACCTTAACATTGACGTAATTAAATCTCATTTTCATTTATTATATACAAAAAGAGCCGTCTAACTGACAGCTCTCCTCTTTATTTAAGCATGTGCTTTACGTTCGATATCGGCAACAATTCTTTGACTCTTTAAGTAATCTTTTTCACGCTGTTTTTCTACGCGCATCCTTACATCCTGTCTTTGGCAATACGTTTCATAACCTACTCCATATGCTCCGTGCATGGCCTTTTCCATTTCGCTTGTGTAATTCAGCTGTAGCTGACTAATAATGAATCAATCCTTTCAAATTTTCGCCGTTTAAAGCGTTATAATGATTACAATAAAAATACTACACTATAAACTTACCCGACTCAAACACGATAAAACACGAAAATACGCTTTTTTACTGAATTTATCGTGATTGGTTTTATCCACCTCTTTTATTCATAAATTCATGGGTCAATACTTACAAATATTCACCTTTACTCATACAAAAGTTAGGAATGACTAGTTTGTCTGTGCAAAACACCTCTAATCAACAGTTAAGGTCACCTTTGTAAGATTAAGCAATATACAGAGAATTATTATTTGTTTTTTATTAAGATTTCTATTTTCACTTCTGATATACGATCTAATCGGTTTTTGTTCTGCTATCTTTGCAATTTTCTCTCTCGTGCGCAAGCCGCTTTTATTAGCAATTTTTCGTATCCTTAACCTTAATGAACGCGGAAATCCGATCATGGGGGAAAAGCTTGTACACTTCATTTATTATTTTCTTTCTTAATAATACGAATTTCCCTCACTACTTGTTTCTATCAAACCGAATTTAGGATTCTCCAAAAGCCGTCTAATCTACCTTTATTTGCATCAATTGTACTAGTTAGCCCCTATACATCGCCTTACCAAAAAAAGAAGCCTACAACTAAGTAGACTTCTTTAATAAATTTCTATTATTCAGTAACAGGTACAACTGCACCTTCATATTGTTCTTCAATGAAACTTTGGATTTCTTCAGAGTGTAATACTTCTAGTAGTGCTTTTATTTCTTCTTTGTCTTCATCCCCAGCTCTAACTGCGATTACATTCACATATGGAGAATCACTTTCTTCAAGTGCAATTGCATCTTCCACTGGATTTAAGCCAGCATCAATTGCATAGTTAGAGTTAATTAGAACTGCGTCACCTTCTCCATTATTATATATTTGTGGAAGAAGTGCTGCTTCATACTCCGTATCAAACTTTAGATTTTTCGTATTTTCCTCAATATCATCAATTGTCGCTGTCGTTTTATCGACATCAGCTTTTAGTGTAATCAAACCTTCCTTTTCTAACATTGTCAAAATACGACCATGGTCAGGTACAGAGCTACTCATAATAACTGTTGCTCCTTCTGGAAGATCATCTAAGCTATCATATTCTTGTGAATAAACACCAATTGGCTCGATATGAACACCACCAGCATTAACAAAATCATAATCATTTTCAGCCATTTGAGATTCTAAATAAGGGATATGTTGGAAATAGTTCGCATCAATATCGCCACCCTCTAACGCTTGGTTCGGTACAATATAATCTTGGAACGTTGTGATATCCAGCTCAATTCCTTTTTCTTCTAATAAAGGTTTTGCTTCATTAAGGATTTCAGCATGCGGTACGTTAGATGCCCCAATTTTTAATGTTTTTGTTCCTTCATCAGATCCTTCGCTACCTTCATCTGAAGATCCACAGGCAGCAATAAATAATGCAACAGCTGCAATCATTAAAACAGATAACCATTTTTTCATTTTTTTAGCTCTCCTATCGTTTGTCTAGTTTGGAAGTAATCAAATCACCAATCATTTGGATGATAAACACGATAATTAAGATAATAATCGTTGCAATCCATACAACGTCATATCTACTTCTTTGGAAACCTTCTAAGTAGGCAAGGTTCCCTAATCCTCCTGCACCTATGACACCTGCCATTGCCGTATATCCGACTAGCGCAATCGCTGTAACGGTAATACCCGAAACAAGCGCTGGCATAGATTCAGGGATGAGTACTTTCCATATAATTGTACTTGTTTTTGCACCCATCGATTTAGAGGCTTCAATGACACCTTTATCAATCTCACGTAAGCCAATTTCCACCATTCTTGCATAGAAAGGTGCTGCACCAATAATGAGTGCTGGTAATGCTGCATTTTCACCAATCATTGTCCCTAAAATCATTTTTGTGAAAGGGATTAATAACACAATCAAGATTAAAAACGGAATGGATCGAAAGACATTGACGAATGCCGCAATGATCTTATTAACTAGCTGATTTTGCCATATATTACCTTTAGAGGTTAAGAACAAAAGTAATCCAAGAATAATTCCTAAAATAAACGTGGCTATAACAGAAATACTTGTCATATATAAAGTTTCTTTTGTTGCTTCCCACATTCTTTCCCAATCCACATTTGGTAGCCATTCATTAAGCATGGGAAATCACCTCCACGCCAACCTTCTGCGAATGAATATATTCAATCGCGCGGGTAACCTCATCCGTCTCTCCATCTATATGAATAAATAAGGTACCGTAAGAGCCACTTTGTGTTTGGGATATCTTTCCTTGTAATACATTCACTGTTACATTGTAGTGGCGAATTAAGTTTGTGATTAATGGTTGTTCCGCTGAACCACCTACAAATCCAAGTTGAACAATTTGGCCATTTGGATAAGCACTCAGTAAATGTGTAATCGTTTCCTTCGTTTCTTCCGGTTCGGTCACTTGTTGAACAAATCGCTTCGTAATAGGTTCTTTTGGCTTTTGGAACACATCTAGCACTTCGCCAATTTCAACAATTCTTCCACCTTCCATGACAGCCACACGGTGGCAAATCTTGCGAATGACATGCATTTCATGCGTAATTAACACAATAGTTAACCCTAAACGTTCATTAATATCAACAAGTAAGTCGAGAATACTATCAGTTGTTTGCGGATCTAGAGCACTTGTCGCCTCATCACATAACAGTACTTTAGGATTATTGGCAAGTGCTCTAGCAATACCTACTCGCTGTTTTTGTCCACCGCTTAATTGCGAGGGATAGGCATCCTCTCGACCATCTAGTCCAACCAATTTAATTAATTCATTAACTCTCTCTAGTCGCGCTTTCTTAGGTACACCAGCAATTTCTAATGGAAACGCAATGTTTTCTCGTACTGTTCGAGACCACAATAAATTAAAATGTTGGAAAATCATGCTTATTTCTTGTCTAGCCTTTCTTAAGCTAGCACCTTTTATGCGAGAAACTTCATTCCCAGCTACAGATACAACGCCTTCAGTCGGGATTTCAAGTCCATTTAACATACGAATCAATGTACTTTTACCCGCACCACTGTACCCGATTACACCGAATATTTCACCCTCGTTAATTTCGAGGTTAACATTGTCTACTGCATTTACTTTCCCGTTTTTCGTTGAGAAAATCTTTTTTACATCTTTTATTGAAATCATTTTATACTTCACCTCTTCAATCCAGAAAAACCAACACATTTATAGCATATCCATTGTTTATAAAAAAAGCCTTCCTGCTTATGAGCAGAAAGGCTTGTTATGAAAATTCCTTTCTCTCATCTTTCAAAGCTAATGCTTTGAGTGAATTGGCACCATTTCAATTAAATGACGGTTGCCGGGCTTCAAAGGGCACTTCCCTCCACCTCTCTAAATAAGAGCAAACTATGAATATATTGAATTTTTTTGTGTACCTGTGTAATAGTATCATGTCATTGAAGTAGGTGTCAAATCTGAAATAATAGTTGTTAGACCCTTATATTTAATGAAGCAATACCGGTTGCCGCTTCAATAGCAGATTCAAGATCATCGATCAAATCTTCTACATTTTCAATTCCAATTGATAATCGGATTAAGTCTTCAGGTACACCTGCTTGTTTTAACCCATCCTGATTAAGTTGTTGATGCGTTGTGCTTGCTGGATGTATAATAAGACTTTTTGCATCACCTACATTCGCTACATGTGCGAACAGCTCAACCGAATTAATAACCTTCGCACCTGCTTCACGCCCACCAGATATGCCAAAAACGACAACTGCCCCTGCACCTTTAGATAAATATTTGTCTGCTAATTCTTTATTAGGATGGTTGTCATCGCCCGGATAAAGTACCCAATTAACAGCAGGATGATTATTTAAATATTGCACAATTTTTTTCGTATTAGCAATATGTTCTTTCATTCGAACCGTTAACGTTTCTAAACCTAACGTAAATTGGAAGGCGCTTTGTGCACTTAGTGCTGGACCTAAATCTCTTAGAAGCTGCACTCTCGCTTTAGTAATATATGCTACAGGGCCCAGTGCCTCACTATATACTATATCGTTATAGCTTGTATCCGGCTGACTTAATCCTGGATACTTCTCTGAGTTCCAATCAAATTTACCACCGTCAACAATGATCCCCCCCATTGTCGTCCCATTCCCAAGTAACCATTTCGTTGCAGAGTGAACAACAATGTCTGCGCCATGCTCAATTGGCCGACATAGATAAGGAGTTGCAAATGTGTTATCAACCACTAACGGCACACCATGTTCATGGGCGATATTTGAAACTGTTTCAATATCTAGTACTTGTAAACTCGGGTTACCAATGGTTTCGGCAAATACAGCTCGTGTCTTCTCATTGATTGCTGCTCGTAGTTCCTCTTCATTATTAATATCGATAAGCCTAACGTTGATGCCGTACTTTGGTAAAGTGACTGTAAATAAATTATATGTACCTCCATATAAATTAGAGGCAGCTACAATTTCATCACCCGCTTGAACAATATTAAGAAGAGCTAAGTAAATGGCTGCTTGCCCGCTTGCTAATGCTAATGCGCCTGTTCCCCCTTCTAACAATGCAACTCTTTCCTCAAACACAGTAACCGTTGGATTATGAATACGAGAATAAATATATCCTGTTTCTTTTAAGCCAAATAAGTCTTGCGCATGCTCTGTATTCTGGAATTGATAAGCATTATTTTGATAGATTGGGACCGCTCTTGCCCCTGTTACTGGATCAGGTTTTAGCCCACCGTGAACACCAATTGTTTCAAATCGAAGTTGCTTTTCTTTTTCTGCCATTTTACATCTCTCCTCTTTTTTAAATTGGAAAGAAAAGACGACCAAAAACCCTCTTCACAAAGAAGAGGGTTTATCATCTCTTCTTATCTACCAGAGCTTTTATGCTCTGCTGGAATTAGCACCGTGTATCAAACAACCGGTTGCCGGGTTTCATAGGGCCAGTCCCTCCACCACTCTCGATAAGAATATTTAATTTTCTAATTATTCTAAGGATAGAATAACAACCTTTTTTTGGGAAGTCAATCTTTTTTTAGGACATTTGATGTATTTATGATTATTTTTGATTTAATACGAAAATGGCATCTAATTTTAATAATTGTCTAAAAGTCGACTTAAGGATGATATGCTTTTCATCCACTTGTTTCTTTAGACTCGTACGCCCTTGAAGCAAAGAATGAAAGTGGTCAGCAGTAGTTTGAATGTTTATATGATAATTTTTCAATGGGCGAGTATGTTTAATTAGCAGCCTTTTACGGTCTAATGTCAAATACATTAGATTTTGTTCTAATTCTACTCGAATCCTTATAGGTTCCTTTAACATCATTAAAATATGATCATTTACTCTTAAAGATTGATTGAAATGATAAATGAGTTCCTCTATTGAAACCACCCCCAGCCCGCGTCTTATATTCTATAATTCTGTTCCAAGAAATGATTTCCTTCTCCTAACTATCGACTTTAACTGACAGAACATTTATTTCCAACAATGTTCACAACCTATTTCCCGAGAAATATGTCAAAAGCTAGACTTATCGACAGAAAAAAGAAATATCCCATCGATTCATCTGCCTAGAATGAGTGAGGGGTGTATTTAAACATTTACGCAACCCCCCTTGATTAAAAGCATAAGAAAACCACTTATTCCTAAACAATAAGTGGTTTTAAAATTGAGACTGTAATTCATATGATTGAATTTGTTCAAGTAAATAAGGTACTGAATGGAAAGCATAAAGCTTATCAACTAACTCTCCTTTTTTAAACACAAGTAAACACGGTACACTTTCAATTTCATACTTTTCTGCCACTGCTGGCAAAAAATTCAGGTCGGCTTTACCTATAGGAAGGTTCTGCAACAGTTGCTCAGTAATTGTTAGCATTTTCCCGGCAACTTGACATGTCCCACACATAGGAGTGAATAAATAAAATAAGCCGGATTGCTTCCTTGCGATCAAATCATTTAAGTCATTGTTTGACCAGTCAATCATGTTATCATCCTTTATCTAAATACTCGGTATATATATCTATATTTGCACTTATTAAGGCTGTAGCTAAATGATGCGCAGGTGCCGCCTCGACTTCACGATACATTTTATCAATATAGATATGCTCTGCCTCTGGTAACTCTCTCTTAAATTGTTTACGAAGTTTTTCTCCTGATGTGTCAGCATCGACTAATATATAGACTTCCTTCCCAATTAAATAATCAATTAATTCATCCAACTTCGAAGTGCCAATCGTTCCATTTGTACATAAGATCTCTACAGGTTCTCTGATTAGTCCTTTCACTTTTCGTTTGTCAGATTTACCTTCAACAATAATCACTTTATTGCCATGTTCTATATGCATGCTCATCACCTAATATATATCATTTATATATTTTATAATAGTAAGCCTTTTTACATTTGAAAACTTTTCAGCACTCATCTGGTATGTCTATATAGAAATTTAGAAAAAGGTCAAACCATTTAATGATTTGACCTTCTTTATTTAACTACAATTAATCTTCTTTTGTCATTTCTTCATATTGTTCAGCTGTCATTAGCTTGTCAATTTCACTTGCATCGGATGGCTCAACAACAATCATCCATGCTTTCTCGTAAGGAGATTCATTCACAAATTCTGGACTATCGCTAAGTTCTTCGTTAATCTCAACGATTTTACCACTAATTGGTGCATATAACTCAGAAACTGTTTTAACAGATTCTACGCTACCAAACGGTTCATCAGCAGTTACTTCATCTCCTACTTCTGGAAGCTCAACAAATACGATATCTCCAAGTTCTGATTGAGCAAAGTATGTAATACCAATACGAACTTTATCTCCTTCTGTTTTTACCCACTCGTGTTCTTCTGAATAACGTAATTCTTTAGGTGTGCTCATGTTTCATACCTCCATTAATTTAGGAAATTGTTTATTTTAATGACCGAATAAACGATCGTTTAAAACGTATAAAGCGCATCCACCATTTACAGCCAATTTTGTTCAAATTCTAGCTCTTTAAATCCGACTGTTACTTTCGTACCATCCGTTGTTAATGGACGTTTAATTAACATTCCATCCGATGCTAATAAATCTAACAGTTCCGACTCTGAGGCCGTTTTCACTCGGTCTTTTAATCCTAACTCACGATACTTTTGACCGCTTGTGTTGAAAAATTTTTTTAGCTCTAACCCACTCTTTTTGTAAAGATCTTCTAATTCCTTGCGGGATGGAGGATTTTCCACTATATGTATTGCATCATAGGCTATTTCATGTTCATCTAGCCATTTTTTCGCTTTTCGGCAAGTACCACATTTTGGATACCAATAGAAAGTAAGTGCCATGTTTTCACCACCTATTTTATCATACCTATATTCATGAATACTATCGTTTCATTAGCATAACATATTTCTTTTTATTTTCATAACGAAGAATTGTAATTATTATCATATTAAAAACAAAACAAAGAGGCCCAAATTTGTTCTTGAGCCTCAAGTCATAAACTTCGCAAATGGAGGAAGTAAATAGGTTACTTTCCTTCACTTTATTCAAGATAAATATTATACTACAAACCTTTCAGCTTCAATAATTTTCTCAGCCGCTTGACGTTTTTTCGCAATTACATTTGTTGGAGTATGTCTCGTAAACTTCTTAAGCGCTGAAAGCATCATTCGTAATGTATCGCCTTCTTCCACACCTACTAAAGTTTCTTTCGCAATCAACTCAATTTGATTAAATGCTTCTTGGCAGAAAATTTGTGTGTATAATAGCTTTTGCTCAGCTTTTGCTACTCCGTCTTTTACAATGGCTTTTTCAGTACGAAGAACAGTAGATTCCATAGAATAGGCGTAAGAAACCAGATCAGCAATATTCACAAGAACTTCTTGCTCTTTATCCAAAGCTTTTCCGTATTTTTGTGCACATAAACCTGCTGCAAGTAATGCGATTTTCTTAGCGTTCTTTACAAGATATTTCTCTTGCTCTAATGCTTCAGAACCTGGCTCTTCTGGCATCATCATCATCAATTCCTCTTGAAGTGCCATTGCTTTTTCGAATAAAGGCAGTTCACCTTTCATTGCTTTTCTAACATACGTTCCTGGTACTAAAAGACGGTTGATTTCGTTTGTTCCTTCAAAGATTCGATTGATTCTAGAATCACGGTAAGCTCTTTCTACTTCATATTCTGCCATAAAGCCATAACCACCATGTAATTGAACTGCCTCATCAACTACATAATCTAGAACTTCGGTAGAGAAGAACTTATTAAGTGAGCATTCTATTGCATATTCAGCAATAGACTTCGCTACTTCTTTACCGTCTTTGACTTCTTCATCACTCAATTGACTCATTCTGTCATCAAATAGACCCACTGTACGGTAAACGGAGCTTTCAGCTGCATAAATTTTACTTGCCATTGTTCCGAATTTTTCCTTCGTTAAATTAAAAGAAGAAATAGGAGTACTGAATTGTTGACGTTGGTTAGCGTAAGTTACCCCTAATTTAAAGGCATGCTTAGAACCACCTACTGCACCTACACCAAGTTTGTAACGACCAATATTCAAAATGTTAAAGGCAATGACATGACCACGACCAATTTCACCTAGTACATTTTCAACTGGTACTTGTGCATCTTCTAAAATAAGTGTTCTTGTAGAAGAGCTCTTAATACCCATTTTCTTTTCTTCAGCACCTGTTGATACACCCGGATATTCTCTTTCAACAATAAAAGCTGTGAATTGGTCACCGTTTATTTTGGCATAAACAACGAACACATCGGCAAACCCAGCATTCGTAATCCATTGTTTTTCCCCATTTAATACATAATGTGTGCCTTCTGCGTTTAATTTAGCAGTTGTTTTTGCTCCTAATGCATCAGATCCTGAACTTGGTTCTGTTAGTGCATAAGCAGCTAATTTTTCACCTGTCGCAAGCACCGGTAAGTATTTTTGCTTTTGCTCTTCATTTCCGAACAATACAATTGGAAGAGAACCAATACCTACATGGGCACCGTGTGAGATAGAGAAACCACCGACACGTGACATTTTTTCAGCGATAAGTGCTGAACTTACCTTATCTAAACCGAGTCCACCGTATTCCTCTGGCACATCTGTACCAAGTAAGCCCAAGTCACCAGCTTTTTTCAATAGTTTTACAGAGCGATCGAATTCATGCTGTTCTAAATAATCCACTTGAGGGACCACTTCATTTGTCACATAATCTTCTGTTGTTTTCGCAATCATGATTTGTTCTTCGCTAAAATCCTCTGGTGTGTACATATTTTCATAAGAAATATCTTCAATTAAAAAGCTTCCACCTTTAATAAATTTTTCAGTTTGATTTGACACGTTCATCATCCTCCATCTTCATTCTTTATGCTTTTTGCAGTTTTGTTAACATTGTTTTTTCAAAGGTAGTTAAATAGAACTTTCACTTCGGTTCATTGCGGCACACACTCACTTTTTGCGGGGCTCAAATTTCTTTGATCTTTAACCGCAGGAATCGAGTGTCTTCCGCTCTATAACACTATTGGTTTTAAAACAAATATAGTCGTTTTTAAAGAAGTTCAAACACACCTGCGGCACCCATTCCGCCACCAATGCACATCGTTACAACACCAAATTGCTCGTTTCTACGCTTCATTTCATGAATTAATGATAGTGTTAGCTTAGCCCCAGTACACCCAAGTGGATGCCCTAAAGCAATAGCTCCCCCGTTAACATTCACTTTTTCTTCATCCAACCCTAATTCTCTAATGACTTGAATGGATTGAGAAGCAAAAGCTTCATTTAGTTCGAATAATCCGACATCTGATAGCTCTAACCCCGCTAGTTTTAAAGCTTTAGGAATTGCTACAATTGGCCCAATCCCCATAACCTCTGGCGGCACGCCTCCGACAGCAAAAGAACGAAACTTCACTAAAGGCTGCAGTCCTTGTGCATCTGCTTTCTCTCTGTCCATAATCATTACAGCTGCTGCACCATCACTTGTTTGTGATGAATTCCCCGCTGTGACTGAGCCTTTCACATTAAAAGCTGGTCTCAGTTTCCCTAAAGTTGCAACTGTTGAATCGCTCCGTACACCTTCATCTTGTAAAAACTGGAAGGTGCGTTCTTTCACTTTATTATCCGATCCAATTTGACGGAGTGTTACATCAACCGGAGTAATTTCATCAGCAAATTTACCTTCACTTATTGCTTTCGCTGCTTTTTGATGACTACGCACAGCGAATGCATCTTGTTCTTCTCTTGAAATGCCGTATTTCCCAGCAACTTGCTCTGCTGTATGCCCCATACTCATATAATATTCAGGAGCTGTCTCGGCTAAAGTTAAATTAGGACGGACAACATGACCCATCATAGGTACAAGACTCATGGATTCAGCTCCACCGGCGATCACTGTATCTGCGTGACCAAGCATGATTTTTTCGGCACCATAAGCGATTGATTGCAACCCTGATGAGCAATAGCGATTGACTGTGATTGCTGGTACCGAGTCTGGAAGCCCAGCTAATGCACCGATATTTCTGGCCATATTCAAACCTTGCTCTGCTTCTGGCATGGCACAACCAATAATTAAATCATCTATACTACCTTCATAATTTCCAGCTCGTTTCAACGTTTCTTTTACAACAAGTGCACCTAAATCATCTGGCCGTACAGTGGCAAGTGAGCCTTTTTTTGCTTTACCGACAGGTGTTCTAGCACCTGCAACAATTACAGCTTCTTTCATTGCTTTTTCCCTCTCCTTCTACTCTCGGTATCTTTTATTCTCTCTAGCAATCTATAATTAGTTACGGAGTGGTTTACCCTTTAAGAGCATGTGTTGCATTCGTTGTTGAGATTTTGGCTCTGCAATAAGTTTTAAAAATGCTTCTCTTTCAAGGTCTAACATATATTGCTCATCCACTTCTGTACCAAAAGGCACTTTGCCCCCAGCAATGACATATGCCAGTGCTTTGGCGATTTTCAAATCATGTTCTGAAATATAACCAGATAAATGCATAGAATTAGCACCTAAAAGTAATGCGGCATACCCTGTTTCACCAACTACTGGGAATTTCACTTTTGCTGGTGGAAGGTAACCTGCATTTGCCAATGCTAATACCGCTTGTTTAGCATCATAAATGAGGTGATCTCCATTCACACTAATTGCATCCGAAGCATTCAAAAAGTTATTTTCTCTCGCCTCTTCTCCTGATGTAGATACCTTTGCCATCGCAATTGTTTCAAAGACTTTATTGGCCACGTTCTGTAGATCAAACTGAACTCCTTTAGGCATGCTTGCTAAATGTTTCAAATATAGTGACTTGTTCCCTGCACCACCTGGAATTAATCCAACTCCTGCTTCCACCAAGCCCATATAAGTTTCACTTGATGCTTGAACATGTGCCGCACTTAAAGCTACTTCCGCTCCTCCGCCAAGTGTCATACCGAATGGGGCCACTACGACTGGTTTTGCACTATACTTGATTTTCGTCATCGCATTTTGGAATTGTTTGATAACCATATCTAATTCGAAGTAATTATCATCTTGAGCTTCCATTAACATCATTCCGATATTTGCACCGACACAGAAGTTCTTTCCTTGATTGGAGATAACAAGACCTTTATAATTTTTCTCTACTTCATCAATAGCGAAATTAATCATTTGAATAATGTCTAAACCAATCGCATTACTCTTTGAATGGAACTCTAAGATAGCGACGCCATCGCCTAAGTCGATTAAGCTTGCTCCAGTATTTTTCTTAATCACACCTTGTTTTTGTTTTAATTGCTTTAAGTTTATTACTTTTGCATTTAACTTAATCGGCTGATACTCACCATTTTCATACACATAAGTTGTCGCGTTCTCTTCCTTATAGAACTGTGTATGCCCATCAGCGATCATTTTCTCAACCCATTCTGGAATGTCTAATCCTTCCGCTTTCATTTTGTTAACTGATTGTTCCAAACCAATGGCATCCCATGTTTCAAATGGGCCCATATTCCAACCAAATCCCCATTTCATTGCATCATCAATGGATTGAATATCATCGGCAATTTCCCCTAGGAGTTGCGCAGAATAAACTAATGCTGGTGATAACACCTTCCATAATAATTCTCCAGCGCGATCATCTGCGTATACAAGCGCTTTCATTTTGTTTGCTGTCCCTTTTTGTTGTTTAGCTATTTCTACCGCTGCCGTTTTCAACTTTTTACGAGGACCGTATTCCAAGGTTTTAGGATTTAACTCTAAAATTTCTTTCCCCTGTTTTAAGAAAAAACCTTGTCCTGTCTTACTGCCTAACCAGCCTTTGTCTAACATCTTATTAATAAAATCTGGTACATCGAATACTTGTTTTTCTTCACCTTCTACTTGGTCATAAACATTTTTAGCTACATGGGCAAACGTATCTAAACCGACAACGTCCAATGTACGGAAAGTCGCACTTTTCGGTCTACCAATAAGTGGTCCCGTAATTGAATCTACTTCACCAACAGTAAATCCACCCTTTAACATTTCTTGTACTGTTACAAGGAGACCATATGTGCCGATTCTATTGGCAATAAAATTCGGCGTATCTTTTGCGATAACAACACCTTTTCCTAAAACATCCTCACCAAAAGTTTGCATAAAAGAAAGTACTTCAGGAGATGTTTCCTTAGTTGGAATCACTTCCAATAGTTTTAAGTAACGTGGTGGATTGAAGAAATGAGTGCCTAGGAAATGCTTCTTAAAGTCTTCAGAACGTTCTTCAGCCATTGCTTCGATGGAAATACCAGATGTATTAGAACTGACAATTGTTCCAGGACGACGATATTTGTCTACTTGGGCAAACACGTCTTTTTTCACACTGAGATTTTCTACCACCACCTCAATAATCCAATCCACTTCTTTCAAGCGCTCCATATCATCATCGAAGTTACCGGCCTCAATAAGATGAATATTTTTCTTCGCTGTTAACGGTGCAGGTTTTTGCTTTAATAGTTTTTGCTTACCACTTTCGGCAATTTTATTTTTGAACTGTTTATCCTTAAGGGTAATCCCCTTTACCTCTTCTTCTTTACTTAATTCGCGAGGAACAATATCTAATAAAAGTGTTGGTATACCAATATTCGCTAAATGTGCGGCTATTCCAGAGCCCATAACACCTGAGCCTAAAACAGCAGCCTTTCTAATCTGTTTGGTCAACTGTTCTTCCTCCTTCGATTTTGAATGAATGCTCATTCATTTTTTCTGTAAAAAATTTTGGAAATTCCTTTGATACTTATAATAATAAAATATTTGCAAAATTTAATCAATCATTTTCCTTATAGATTTTTTATTTCTTTTTCACTTTTTTCTTTCTGCATAAATTTTTCAGCAATTGACAAACTATTTTAGAAGAAAATCATCAAAATGGAGGTATTGGGATGCAACAACAAAATACAAACTTCTCGAATCAACAAGGAATTATGCAACAACCCCCAGTTATGGTATCAACAAAAGATGCACTTTACTTTAATGACATTCTTTCTTGGAATTTATTAGCAATGAAAAAAGCTCATTTCTATGCGGAACATTGTCAAGACCCTGCTTTAAAAACTGTTTTTGAACAATGTGGACAAATGCATCAACGCCATTATGAGCAGGTTTTGAAACATCTTAATACGACACAACCGTTTAATAATATGCAATAAGGAGGAAACTCAGTTGACTAATTCAAAAAAAGTACAAAATCCTGAAAAACAGATAGCCAAAACACCACAAATGAATGATCGTGATTTTACAAACGACCTACTCGCAATGGAAAAGTACATGAGTGATTCTTATAGCATTTATTTAAATGAAGTTAGTAATCAAACACTTTATGAAGATTTTATGCGTATTTTTACTGAAACAAAGAATGAACAACGTCATCTTTATAACCTCATGTTTGAAAGAGGTTGGTACAGTCTTGATGCAGCAGATCAACAAAATCTGCAACAATCTTACCAACAATTCCAAGGTTACTCTACACAATTTCCCTATGGAACAAACGGTAACATCCAATAGCTAAGTTAAAAGGAATAAAACAGGAACAGATGTTGACCAACAATCATCATCTGTTCTTATTTTTTTTTATTATCATCAGGCTTTTGTTGCCGCTGTTTTTCATTTAAATCTTTAATCTTTGTAATTAGCTCCATCATTTCTTGCTTCCCTTCAGGGTACAATTGATTCCAATGTTTTACTAAAGGTGGCATCTGTTTAGCAATGAATGAATAGATAATCCATGATTTTACTTCTCCTTTTAATGTTTCGTCACTTTCTCCTAATAACAATTCCGTGTATTTTTCTACCATTGCTTCTATCTTCTGATCCAAATCATGAGCCAACTTTTATCGCTCCTTTACCATTTTTTAATCCTCATTCATAACACAACCAAATTTGGTAACAATATTAATTAGATGCATTTAATACTTCTGATTGACGGTGATACCTTTGAGCATATGGGATAAGTTTAAAAAAATCAAAGATGATGGTTGGAAATCTTTATTAAAGCAGTCAACTGATTTTCAGTCTACCTATTATTTTAATGAAAAAACGAATGAACGGTTTGGTTTTCATTTTTATGCGACTTTAGTAGATGAACAAATTATTCAGGAAAGTGCTTTACCAGCGCTTTTAACAAAAAAATTTGAATCACTGGAAGATTTGCATAGAATAGTTCCCATAGCAGATATTCATATTTTAAAAAATCCAAGCGATATAGAACAAAAGTTATTAAATGGATATGTACTTGTCACACTAGATTCTGATAAAAATCGTTTTGGATTTATTGCCGCTCAGAAAGAAATTGTCCGTTCTCTCACTCAACCTGAAATTGAGTTTTCTGTAATTGGACCTAAGGAAGCGTTTGTTGAGGCTATTGGTCAAAACTTAAACTTGATTAGAAAAAGATTACCTATTAAAGAATTAATTTCACAAGAATATACTGTTGGAAAACTTTCGAAAACAAAAGTAGCTGTCTTACATATAGAAGGAATTACTAATAAAGACAATGTTGATACTGTGAAACAACGTATAAAAAATATTGAGATTGACACGATTTCTGATAGTTCAAATATTGTTGAATTATTAAGTGATAATTCCAATTCCCTATTTCCACAATTGCTGGACACTGAGAGGCCTGATCGAGTAGCAGCTATTCTTGCTGAAGGAAAAATCGCCATAATCGTTGATGGTTCACCACATGTGTTAATAGCGCCCACGACGTTAATTGAATTTTTTAGCGCTTTCGAAGACTATTTTCTCAATTGGATTGTCGCTACATTTTTTCGCTTAGTGCGATTTTTTGCTGTTGTCTTTTCAGTATTGGTTACACCGATTTACGTTGCAGCTATGACATATCAATACGAGCTCATACCACCAGACTTATTAGGGTTATTAGTAACATCAAGAAGAACCATTCCGCTCCCCCCGATTCTCGAAGCATTATTCCTTGAGCTAACGATTGAATTATTGCGTGAGGCGGGGGCACGGCTCCCTACTAAAGTCGGTCAAACTATTGGTATCGTAGGGGGTATTGTTATTGGTACAGCATCAGTTGAAGCCGGTCTTACTAGTAACGTACTGTTAATCTTTGTCGCATTAGGTGCATTAGGTTCCTTTACAACACCTGTTTATAAAATGGGTAATACCATTAGGGTTTTACGATTTCCCTTTCTTCTGTTTGCACAATTTTGGGGTGTATTAGGAATTCTTTTTTGTTTCTGTATTCTCATTGCCCACTTATTACGCCTGACCTCACTAGGAAGACCTTTTTTGGCGCCAATATACCCGCTTAGATTAGCAGATATGAAGGATACACTTATTCGCGCACCATTACAAAAAATGTACAGGCGTCCACATGTTTTAAGAACGCAAAAACCAAAACGATTCAATAAGAAGAAAGCTGAAAACCCAAAAGACATTGATGAATAACCCTAGCCTTAATAGAGGTGATGAATATGCAAAGCCAAACGATTCCCAATAACTTAAAAATATCTCCCTATCTCGTTTTTTATGTGATGATCGCTATGCAAATTGGCATTGGCATTCTAGGATATCAAAGAATTATTGCCGACTATGCTGGATATGATGCATGGATTTCCATTCTCATTTTAGGTGTTTATATTCATATTGTATTATGGATGATGTACAAATTATGTGAAATGGTTAATGGAGATATTATTACCGTTCATGAATTTCTTTTTGGGCGATTCATTAGTAAAGTGGCAAGCTTCGCCTTTGTTTTATTTTATATCACTTACCTTCTTTCCTTTATATTGAATTTTATCGAAGTTATTCAAATATGGATGTTTCCAGATATAAATAATTTTGCGTTTTCGGTATTGTTCTTACTTCTATCAATATATATTGTATACGGTGGACTTAGGACAGTTGTGGGTGTTTGTTTTTTTGGAACCATTTTACCAGCCTATTTAGTATTCACATTCACCTTTACGCTAAAGTACGCTGACTTCACCCACTTATTACCGATTTGGCAACATAAAATCACCGAATTATTACAAGCTTCCTATCATATGTCACTAACTTCTGTTGGATTTGAAGCAATTTTATTTATCTATCCTTTTATTAACCAACCGCAGAAATCGAAAAAATGGGCACATATCGGAGTAGCCACCACGACAATTTTTTATACGATATTAGCGATAATTGCTTTTGCTTATTTCTCAAAAAAGCAATTAGAAAATACGATTTGGGCTACACTTTCTATGTGGCAAATGGTGCAATTTCCATTTGTTGAACGCTTTGAGTATATTGGGGTTGCCAATTGGTGTTTAATACTACTACCGAATATATGTCTCTCCCTTTGGATTGCTTCAAGGTTACTTAAAAGAGCCACTAAATTAAAGCAAAGAAAAGGTTCCATACTGATTTCAGTCATCTCTGTTATTATCGTTACTTTTTTTGAGAAGGGCTTAGATATTGAAAGGTTTAATCAAGTGGTTGAACTGGTGTCTGTTGCTTTTGTATTTGTTTATATTCCCTTTTTGTACTGTTTATCCCTCATTATAAAGAAGGTGAAGAAAACATGAAAAAATGGATATGTATCATTTGCTGCCTGTTTATACTTACTGGATGTGTACAAAAAAGAATAATAGATGAACTCAATATCGCAGTCGCAACTGGCTTTGACCCTGATACGAGTGATGAGCATTTGTTAAAGACAACCTTTCTTATGGAAGTATTCAACAAAGAAATGAGTGTAGAGAACAAAACTGTTACAACAACCGGTGATCTCAGGAGAGAGACACTGTATAAAGCAAACCGGCAATCACCCAATCCAATTGTAGTCGGTGGTTTAAGGCTTACATTATATAATATTGCCATTGCCGAACGTGGATTAACTGTTTATGTGGACGCCTATCAACGAGATGCTTCAATTGGAAAACGAATCTACTTTGCAACCACTGATAGTAGTACGGAGGAAATTTTAACAGGTGAATATGGCCCTCAAGGGAATGGAACTTTTATTTCTGACTTAATTGAACACAATGTTGACTATGGAGATTTACCTAAAACGAACTTAACCTTATTTATGAGAGATTTTTATCAAGAAGGGAAGGATATCTTCTTACCACATATCAAAAAAATCAATGAGCAAGAAATAGAACTAGCCGGCATATCATTATTCAAAGATCATGCTGCATATAAAATTCTTCCTAGTGATAAATTATTTTATTTTAAATTACTCGTTGATCGTTATAGTAGAGGTGATTTCTCTATCGACTTGCCGGATGGTCAAAAAGTGGCTATTAAAAGTATACATTCCAACCATAAATATAAATTAGATAAAAAGGATCCAACAAACATCACCATTAAAATTAAGGTCCAAGGTAATATAAAAGAATATTCAGGAAATAATTTGGATGATAAAAAAATAAAAGAGATAACGAATTTTATCAATAAGAAAATAAAAAATGAATGTTCAGCGCTTATTCAGTCATTTCAAGAAGATAATGCCGATCCAATCGGAATAGGTAAGGTTTATAGCACAAAAATACGCAATTTTGATTATAAAGAATGGAAAAAGGGATATCCTGACTTAAACATTAAAGTTGATGCGAAGGTAATTATACTGGATACTGGTGCATCTATCTAACAGCATTAACCCGAGAATTTAAAATTCTCGGGTTTCTTTTTCCTACGAAGATCTGGAAAACATGTACCGTTTACTATGAAATCCAATTGAAAAAATTAGCCCCATAGCGAGCATATTGCCCATTAGTGAGCTTCCTCCATAACTAATGAACGGTAGTGGGATTCCTGTAATCGGTAAAACACCAATTGTCATTCCGATATTTTGAAAGACATGGAAAGTTATTAAACTAATTACCCCTACACAAACATATGTATAGAATGGCGTTCTCGTACTAATACCTATTTTAGTCAAATGATAAATCAATAAGAAAAATAAACTAACAACCACACTTGCCCCAATAAAACCGAACTCTTCTCCTATGATACTAAAAATAAAATCTGTGTGACTTTCTGGTAAGTAAACTTCTCTTGTGCCGTAGCCCTTTCCTGTTGTCTCACCAGAACCGATTGCAAGTAAGGAGCGCGTTAGTTGAAAACCTGTAGAACTTTGATAATTATAAGGATCGATCCAAGAATAAATTCGCCCCAATTGGTATTCCTTTACTCCCAAATATTTCTCCAACAACTCTGGATGCCACAATACAAAATAAAAAATACCAACAACTAAAGTTACACCTACACTTACAATAGGCGCAAGTATTTTCCAAGTGATACCTGAGATAAAAACCATTCCGAGCAAAATCGCTAAAATTACCAAGGAAGTCCCCAAATCTGGTTGTTGCATGATGAGTAACAAAGGGAACCCAGTAACAATTAGCATTTTAAATAATAGGAAAAAATCTGTTTTCACAGTTTTTAATTGTGTCTTTTGATGATGGTCATCGATGACCCTGGCTAAAGCTAATATGAGAAAAACCTTTACTAACTCAGCAGGCTGTATTTGTCCAAGACCAGGCAGCCGTATCCATGATTTCGCTCCATTAATTACAGGAGCAATACTTTCAGGTGCGACAACAAGAAACCCAAGTAGCAATAGTCCAAAACCGTAAGCATACCAAGAAATTTTCTTTAATTGTTCAGCATCTAATGTAATGACTGCTAATATAATCCCTATTCCCACTACATACCATACAATTTGTTTTAGTAAAAAATTCTCACCGTATTGTTCAGTCGTTTGTGCACTATATATAGAAATACAGCTCACTAAAAACAATAAAAATAAAATAAGAACTAAAGTATAATCAATTCTCGATGTTGTCGTTCGTTTAGAAGTCATTAATCAATCTCCTTATGAAACAAAGGCTCTTCATTAAAAATAATCTGTGTACAATACTTCATTATATTTTTTTTAGATGAAAATCACAACAGCTACGTATATTTCTTTTTTGTAACAAAGAAAAAATGCATATTATAATTGTACATATTTACTTTGAATATCCTTCACCATCCACATGATGTTATTAGGTACTTGTGGCAAGAAATATCCGATAAAAAGAGGGCTTGTTACATATCGAGGGACAATTTTTGCAAATATTTCATTCTCGAAATGGTAAAAGAATAGATTATAGCTGTTACATGTAAAAGGAAAATCCCTCAAAATATATTTGGTTGCCATTTGAATATATTTAGCAAACGCTGCGATATCCTTTTTCTGTCCTAATTTAACATTAAATTCATAAAAACCAATACGTGGTTTATTAGATAAAGAAAATTCAGTATCACCATGTTGATCAATTAACTCTCCTACAAAATCGTCAGCCTGCACCTTATTTTGATATACGACATCATATAAACCTACAATTTGCATATGAGGATGAGCAATGCTTCCACCTGAATGAGGACCATGATTCTTGAAAAAAATCACAGATTTATATTTATCACTTTTCTCCATACTTAACCAATTGTCTAAACCAAATGTAATCAATCTGACTAAATGGTTGTCATCATACTGTGAAAGTTCCGTGTCACACTGATCTGTCTCGATTAAGACCGTTTGATGAGCATTTTCTAATACGGGATATTTATTCTCCAACCAAATGATTGGACCATCCTCCGCAATAATCTTCGTCAATTGTTCTCTCTGACAGAACGGACACACTTGTTCTTTATTCCTTATACTATTAGGTTTCTGTTTACCAATGCTTGTATTAAAAAATAAATGAGTATTTGTCATTTGTTATTCTCTCCTGATTTCAATTACTTACTTCTATTATAAAGGGCTTCTTCTTTATAGTGTGAAAGTTTGATTATGATTAGTATAAAATTCATCAATATTAAAGGCAACTTCACTTGCGTAACATGAAAACAAAAGTACATTATTAAATAAGATAAAAAAGATATTTGCATATGCAAATATCTTTTTTCTACTGTTAATTTACTATGACCTCAAATTCACTATGTTCATGTAATCCTTCATCATTTTCTACATGAACGACAATCTTGTATGTTCCATTATCAGTAAATGCATGTGTTGCTGTATACATCCCACTAGTTTCCTCTACTGCATCTACCCATGCCACCTGATGATCATCAATTGACTGAACGATTTCTAACCTCACATTTGCCTCTTCAAGTCCTTGTTCTTCTTTAGTAATATGAATATCAAATGGAGTTTCCTCATTCGTCTTAATATCAGCAGTAGGACTTATATGTATCGCTACATTTCCATCATGCTCATGTGCGCTGTGGCCTTGATTTTCTTCTTCGTTATCTATTTCAGCACTGCCTACCGCCACTTTAACTTTAGGCATAGTGTGCATACTTCTTGCGGTGACATGTGACTGAATATGATAGATAGCATCTTTTTCAAATGTATAGGATGCAACGTACTTGCCATCATTCTCGTGTTCTGCTTCTATTAATTCACCATTATCCTTTTTCCCATCTTCCCACAATTCAAATTTTACTTCATCTGCATCTTCCACAGACTCGTCTCCCTGAGTAACAGTAACTTCCAAGCGTACTTCTTCGTTCCTTTTAATCTGACTTGGTATCGAGATACTGGCATCGATTGCAGCAGGAACTGATCCTTCCCCACCACTAGAGTTTGCATCATTCTCTGCATTTCCACAAGCAGCAAGAAAAATAATCATAATTACAGAAAAGGTTGATATCCACTTCTTCATAAAAAGCCCCTCTTTCTTAAACATCTAATCTTTCTCATCTATATTACTAATAATATGTGTTAGAAAAGTGAAATAATTTGTTAATGAGAGAAATATGTAAAATAAAGAAAATATAGGTATAAAAAAAGATTTATTTGGAGAAACTTCTATTACAAGTGTAAATCCCCCTTTTTAGCTTCCTTTCATGGAAGCTTTTTTTTTGTACTTATCTACAAAGCTTTCAACTAGATGCCTAGAAGCTTAATTTAAAATTAATCATACAAAAAAAGCTCATAAACCTTATAGAAGATTTAAGAGCTTTGACGCGCCTTAGAGGATTCGAACCTCTGACCCACAGCTTAGAAGGCTGTTGCTCTATCCAGCTGAGCTAAAGGCGCAAACTAAAATATGTATGGCTCCGCAGGTAGGATTCGAACCTACGACCGTTCGGTTAACAGCCGAATGCTCTACCACTGAGCTACTGCGGAATAATATAAATGGTGGGCCTAAATGGACTCGAACCATCGACCTCACGCTTATCAGGCGTGCGCTCTAACCAGCTGAGCTATAGGCCCCTATTTAAGCGGGTGAAGGGAATCGAACCCTCATCATCAGCTTGGAAGGCTGAGGTTTTACCACTAAACTACACCCGCATTTAAGAACTTCAACATACCGGTGGTCGGGGTCGAACCGACACTCCCGAAGGAACACGATTTTGAGTCGTGCGCGTCTGCCAATTCCGCCACACCGGCATAAAGGCAACACCCGGATTTGAACCGGGGATAAAGGTTTTGCAGACCTCTGCCTTACCACTTGGCTATGCTGCCATAACTGGGCTAGTAGGGTTCGAACCTACGAATGACGGAATCAAAATCCGTTGCCTTACCACTTGGCTATAGCCCAATAAAATGTTTAAAAATGGGGCGGCTGATGGGAATCGAACCCACGAATGTCGGAACCACAATCCGATGCGTTAACCACTTCGCCACAACCGCCATAATTGGCAGGGGTAGTAGGAATCGAACCCACATCAAAGGTTTTGGAGACCTTCGTTTTACCATTAAACTATACCCCTAGATGGTGGAGGGGGGCAGATTCGAACTGCCGAACCCGAAGGAGCGGATTTACAGTCCGCCGCGTTTAGCCACTTCGCTACCCCTCCAAAAAAGACTAAATGGTGGCTCAGGACGGAATCGAACCGCCGACACAAGGATTTTCAGTCCTTTGCTCTACCGACTGAGCTACTGAGCCAAAATAATAAATATGTAAATGGCGGTCCGGACGGGACTCGAACCCGCGACCTCCTGCGTGACAGGCAGGCATTCTAACCAACTGAACTACCGGACCAGATTGCGGGGGCAGGATTTGAACCTGCGACCTTCGGGTTATGAGCCCGACGAGCTACCGGACTGCTCCACCCCGCGATAATAAATATTAATGGCGGAGGAAGAGGGATTCGAACCCCCGCGGGCTTTAACACCCCTGTCGGTTTTCAAGACCGATCCCTTCAGCCAGACTTGGGTATTCCTCCATTAATAAAAAAGCAATAGCGGCGGAGGGGATCGAACCCCCGACCTCACGGGTATGAACCGTACGCTCTAGCCAGCTGAGCTACACCGCCATAAAATATATTGTTAAAAATTAAATTGGTGGAGCCTAGCGGGATCGAACCGCTGACCTCCTGCGTGCAAAGCAGGCGCTCTCCCAGCTGAGCTAAGGCCCCTAAAAAGTATTCGTGGTCGGGAAGACAGGATTCGAACCTGCGACCCCTTGGTCCCAAACCAAGTGCTCTACCAAGCTGAGCTACTTCCCGAAATAAAACGCGCCCGAGAGGAGTCGAACCCCTAACCTTTTGATCCGTAGTCAAACGCTCTATCCAATTGAGCTACGGGCGCATATGGAGCGGAAGACGGGATTCGAACCCGCGACCCTCACCTTGGCAAGGTGATGTTCTACCACTGAACTACTTCCGCAAATATCCATTATAAAATACTAATGCGGGTGAAGGGAGTCGAACCCCCACGCCTTGCGGCGCCAGATCCTAAGTCTGGTGCGTCTGCCAATTCCGCCACACCCGCAAATATAAATGGTGAGCCATGAAGGACTCGAACCTTCGACCCTCTGATTAAAAGTCAGATGCTCTACCAACTGAGCTAATGGCTCGTACAAAGGACGAGTGGTGCCGGCCAGAGGACTTGAACCCCCAACCTACTGATTACAAGTCAGTTGCTCTACCAATTGAGCTAGGCCGGCAAATAAACACAAAAATGGTGGAGGATGACGGGATCGAACCGCCGACCCTCTGCTTGTAAGGCAGATGCTCTCCCAGCTGAGCTAATCCTCCAAAATGGTGACCCCTACGGG
>NZ_JAYEFF010000008.1:0-124384 GCF_034651445.1 Cytobacillus sp. OWB-43
TTAAAGGGAAAATTGAAAATGAGTCCGGTACAATACCGAACTCATTTTGAACAAGTTGCCTCATGAAATAACTGTGTCTAACTTTTAGGGGTCACTACAAAGTGAGATGGGGTTCTACTTTTCTTAGGGAAAAGCGTTTAGTTTTTAAAGTTTTTAATAAAAAGAAAGGTTAACTAATTAGAATGAGAAATATGAGCTGACGTGCGTGTTGTTGATTAATAAGAAGGGTTTTAGTGGGTAGGTGTAATTGACTTGTATAACTCCTTGATTCAATCATTGTATGTGTTCAATTAAACCTGTTTATCTATTCAAATTTACTAGATGCCCCCAACTATGGACTAATTCTATAACTCATTTATGTAGAAGGAAATTTCATTTAGCTAACCCAAATCCAAATACTAAATACACCTATTGGGAATAGAAGAAAGACAGGGATAAGCCATTTTCGATATTTATAACTAAAAGTATAATCTCCTTTTTTACGGTCAAAGGTGTTTTTAGAGAAGAGTATCCTGTAGGTGAAAAAGACGTAACTGACAACGAAAAGCAGTAGAAATGTAATGAGAAAGAGCCATTTCATATCAACGAAGCCCAAGTTTGTGACACGAAGTATTTCTGCTATAACAAAAAGCCCCGAAAGGCATACAGCACCAACAATTTTAATGACGAAGTCTTTTTCATATGCTTTTTCCTCGTCATTACTGTTTATATAATCTTTAATGGTTTTTAGGGCATAAATAAAAACGGCTAGCCACGCAAATGCAAAAATAAAACCAAACAAAAAATCACCTCGTCTATTTCGCCATATAACAAAAGACGATTTTATATAGAATAAAGTTTCAAAATAAATGAAAAGTTAATTTGTACCTTCATACCCGTTTATTTTAATCCTAACCTTCTTTTCATCTCTTTGTCGAATGGATATCGAATATTTGTTCGCTTTTTTGTGGTTTAGATAAGAGGATTTGTGGTAGAATGAGGATATAGAAAATCGGAATGTAATAATGATTAGACACGCTTTACTTTTTACATAGAGGAGGTTTTTGATTTGGATCAAACATTTGAGTTAGTTTCAAAATATTCCCCACAAGGTGATCAACCTGCAGCTATTAAAGAGCTTGTAAATGGGATTCAAGAGGGGAAAAAGCATCAGACATTACTAGGTGCAACTGGAACCGGGAAAACGTTCACTGTTTCTAACGTCATTAAAGAAGTGAATAAACCAACGTTAGTAATTGCTCATAATAAGACGTTAGCAGGTCAATTATATAGTGAATTTAAAGAGTTCTTTCCCAATAATGCGGTAGAGTATTTTGTTAGTTACTATGACTACTATCAACCAGAAGCATATGTACCATCCACTGACACATTTATTGAGAAAGATGCGAGTATTAATGATGAAATAGATAAGCTCCGCCATTCAGCTACCTCCTCATTATTTGAAAGAAATGATGTTATCATCATCGCCAGTGTTTCTTGCATCTATGGTTTGGGATCTCCTGAGGAATATAGAGAGCTTGTCTTAAGTTTAAGGACGGGAATGGAAATAGAGCGAAATCAATTATTAAGGAAGCTAGTCGACATACAATATGAGCGCAATGATATGAACTTTATACGTGGGACATTTCGTGTACGCGGTGATGTCGTAGAGATATTCCCTGCTTCGAGAGACGAGCATTGTTTACGTGTGGAGTTTTTTGGAGATGAAATAGATCGGATTCGTGAAGTCGATGCTTTGACCGGTGAAATTTTAGGTGATCGTGATCATGTAGCCATTTTCCCGGCATCTCACTTCGTTACCAGAGAAGAGAAAATGCGTGTAGCCATCGAAAATATTGAAAAAGAATTAGAAGAAAGGCTGGCTACCTTACATGAAGAAGGCCATTTATTACAGGCACAACGCCTAGAACAAAGAACGCGATATGATCTAGAAATGATGAGAGAGATGGGTTTTTGTTCAGGGATTGAAAACTACTCCCGTCATTTAACTCTTCGTCCAGCTGGTTCGACTCCTTATACTTTACTTGATTACTTCCCAAAGGACTTCTTACTTGTTATTGATGAATCTCATGTGACATTGCCGCAAATAAGAGGGATGTATAATGGTGACCAAGCCCGTAAGAATGTATTAGTAGAACATGGTTTTCGTCTTCCTTCTGCAATGGATAACCGTCCTCTTACTTTTTCTGAGTTTGAAGATCATATTAGCCAGATTGTTTATGTTTCTGCGACTCCAGGTCCGTATGAATTAGAACAAACACCTGAAATGATTGAACAAATCATTAGACCTACTGGATTGTTAGATCCTATTATTGATGTCCGACCGATAGAGGGACAGATTGATGATTTAATTGGTGAAATTAATGATAGAATTGAGAAAAATGAACGTGTACTCATTACCACTTTAACGAAAAAAATGTCTGAGGATTTAACGGATTATTTAAAGGAAATTGGTATGAAGGTTCAATACCTACATTCCGAAGTGAAAACCCTTGAGAGAATCGAGATTATTAGGGAGCTTCGTATGGGTACCTATGATGTGTTAATAGGTATTAATTTGTTGCGAGAAGGGCTTGATATTCCAGAAGTTTCACTCGTAGCGATTCTTGATGCCGACAAAGAAGGATTTTTACGTTCAGAACGTTCACTTATCCAAACGATTGGGCGTGCTGCTCGTAATGCAAATGGTCAAGTTATAATGTATGCTGACCGAATGACAGACTCCATGACAAAAGCTATAAGTGAAACAAAACGCCGCCGTAGCATTCAAGAAGATTACAACACAGAACACGGTATCACGCCACAGACGATACAAAAAGAAATTCGTGATGTGATTAGAGCGACACAAGCAGCGGAAACGCCAGAGGAGTATAATAGTGCTGATAAATTAAGTCAATTAAATAAAAAAGAACGTCAAAAATTAATAGCAGATATGGAGAAAGAGATGAAGACTGCAGCAAAGGATTTAAATTTCGAACGAGCGGCAGAGCTTCGTGATCTTATTCTTGAACTGAAGGCGGAAGGATGATGAACGGAAATGGCAATGGAGAAATTGATTGTTAAAGGTGCAAGGGCACATAATTTAAAAAATGTCGATGTAACAATCCCAAGGGATAAGCTTGTTGTCTTAACGGGATTATCAGGATCGGGAAAATCGTCCTTAGCGTTTGATACGATTTATGCAGAAGGACAGCGCCGTTATGTTGAATCCCTCTCTGCCTATGCAAGACAGTTCTTAGGACAAATGGATAAGCCGGATGTGGATACGATTGAAGGTTTATCTCCTGCGATTTCTATAGACCAGAAAACAACTAGTAAAAACCCTCGTTCAACGGTAGGAACTGTAACAGAAATCTATGATTATTTGCGTCTATTATTTGCGAGAGTAGGACACCCAACCTGCCCTAATCATAATATAGAAATTTCTTCTCAAACTGTTGAACAAATGGTAGATCGTATTATGGAATATCCGGAAAGAACAAGATTGCAAGTACTGGGACCTGTTGTTTCTGGTAGAAAAGGAACACATGTAAAGGTATTAGAAGAGGTAAAGAAACAAGGGTTTGTTCGTGTTCGGGTTGATGGTGATATGCTCGATTTAGGAGAAGAAATCGAGCTTGAGAAAAATAAAAAACATTCTATTGAAGTGGTTATTGACAGAATTGTTGTGAAGGAAGGCGTGGAGGCCAGATTAGCTGACTCGCTCGAAACAGCACTGAAAATGGGAGAAGGAAAAGTCATAGTTGATGTGATTGGAGAAGAGGAATTATTATTCAGTGAAAATCATGCATGTCCTATTTGTGGTTTTTCAATTGGAGAACTTGAACCGAGAATGTTCTCTTTTAATAGTCCTTTCGGTGCCTGTCCCGATTGTGATGGCTTAGGTGTAAAGTTAGAAGTAGATCCGGATTTAGTCATCCCTAATAAAGATCTCACATTGAAGCAGCATGCGATTGCACCTTGGGAACCGAATAGCTCACAATACTACCCGCAGCTTTTGGAAGCAGTATGTACGCACTATGGCATTGATATGGATATCCCCGTATCAGCTATTCCAGATGAACAAATAGATAAAATCCTTTATGGTTCTGGTAAGGAAAAAATATATTTTAAATATGAAAATGATTATGGCCAAGTGCGTGAATCACATATTGTCTTTGAAGGTGTGATGAATAATATCAAGAGAAGATATAAGGAGACAAGCTCTGATTATATTCGTGAACAGATGGAGAAGTACATGGGGGAACATAAATGTCCTACGTGTAAAGGCTACCGTCTTAAGAAAGAAAGCTTAGCAGTCTTGATTGATGGTCATCATGTTGGGAAGCTTACAGATTTATCTGTTGAAGAAGCTTATGACTTTTTTGGGCAATTACACTTAACAGAAAAAGAAATGAAAATTGCTAATTTGATCATGAGAGAAATTAAAGAACGTCTTGGATTTCTTATTAATGTTGGCTTGGATTATTTAACGCTGAGCCGGGCTGCTGGAACTCTCTCAGGTGGGGAAGCCCAACGAATTCGTTTAGCCACCCAAATTGGTTCACGGTTGACTGGAGTGTTGTATATTCTTGATGAACCTTCTATTGGATTGCATCAAAGGGATAATGACCGATTAATCGAAACGTTAAAGAACATGCGTGATATCGGTAATACGTTAATTGTGGTAGAGCATGATGAAGATACGATGCTTGCAGCGGATTATTTAATTGATGTGGGTCCAGGTGCAGGGGTGCATGGTGGTGAAATTGTTTCCAAAGGTACACCAGAAGAAGTAATGAAAGATGATTACTCTTTAACCGGTCAATATTTATCAGGGAAAAGATTTATCCCACTGCCGATAGAAAGAAGAAAAGGTGACGGTCGTTTTATTGAGATTAAAGGGGCTAAAGAGAATAACTTGAAGAATGTGAACGTCAAGTTCCCTCTTGGTACTTTCACGGCTGTGACTGGTGTCTCAGGCTCAGGGAAGAGTACGTTAATCAATGAGATTCTCCATAAAAGCTTAGCGCAAAAACTACATCGAGCGAAAAGTAAGCCGGGTGCACATAAGGAAGTGAAAGGAATTGATCAATTAGACAAAGTCATAGATATTGATCAATCGCCTATCGGAAGAACGCCACGTTCTAATCCGGCTACCTATACAGGAGTATTCGATGACATTCGTGATGTGTATGCTTCTACAAATGAAGCAAAAGTTAGGGGCTATAAGAAGGGGCGCTTTAGTTTTAACGTCAAAGGTGGCCGTTGTGAGGCCTGTCGTGGAGATGGGATTATTAAAATCGAAATGCATTTTCTTCCTGATGTATATGTGCCATGTGAAGTCTGCCATGGAAAACGTTATAATCGCGAGACGTTAGAAGTAAAATATAAAGGGAAGAGTATTGCTGAAATCTTAGAAATGACAGTGGAAGATGCACTTACCTTCTTTGAAAATATTCCTAAAATTCGTCGTAAGTTGCAAACCATCTATGATGTTGGATTGAGTTATGTCAAATTGGGCCAACCAGCGACAACCTTATCAGGTGGAGAAGCACAAAGGGTAAAACTGGCTTCTGAACTACATCGTCGTTCTAATGGTAAATCATTTTATATATTAGATGAACCAACAACGGGCTTGCATGTGGATGATATCGCTCGTTTACTTAATGTCTTGCAGCGTCTTGTTGAAAATGGGGATACTGTGCTCGTGATAGAACATAATCTAGATGTAATTAAAGCTGCTGACCATTTAATTGATTTAGGTCCTGAAGGTGGACTTAAGGGGGGTACAATCCTAGCTACAGGTACCCCTGAAGTGATTGCAGAAACAGCCGAGTCTTATACAGGAAAATATTTAAAACCGATTCTTGAACGTGATCGCAAAAGAATGAAAGAGCAAATTGAGCATAAAGAAGCAAGTGTAACGAATGCTTAATGGTTTTAATAGAAAATACCACGGGTCTATCGGCTCGTGGTATTTCCTATTAAAAAAGATAAAGATTTGTAACTCTATAGCAAAAGGGATGTAACTATCCTTCGTTATAATCATAGTATTATAAGGGGAGAGGGTGACTATACGATTATGGAAGATTATTTAGCTAAATCATTAGAGGAATGGAAAGAAGATATCTCTGAAGTGCTTAGTCAAATTAATGAGGAATATGATCAAATTAAGCTTGAGCTAAAACTTTACTCCTATAAATATGGAATAACTAAACAAGTCATTCAATCTACTGTCAACGATGAGATTATTGAAAGTATAAGAGAACGTTATCACAGACCGTTTGAAGAGAAGTATAATGATTTGAAAGAGCATGCAAAAGATTTGGAAGAAAAAAGAAAAGTATTTCAAATGTTCGTTAACAAGATTGATGAGGTTAAGCGTAAGGAATCTCCTCGCACAACTGACTTGGCGGCCTATCAATAAATTTTTCAAGGTACATAGCTTAAGCAGGTCCTAGGTCATAAATATCCAGGACCTGTTTGGGTTTTACTAAAATTTAATTAGCAACGATTTACCTTCTTTACTCTTCATTTTCCCCTATACCACAGAAAACGAACCTTCAAATCTAGACCTCATGACATAAATCCCAGTCAGACTTGAGACTGTTTTTTTTATTTAAGTGAAACTTTTGCCCCTGACTATCGTACAATTGAGTAAAGAAAAATTGAAGTATAAGCCTAATTTTCGCTGATTAAGGGTAAAAATGAAATATAACCAACTTTCATTTTTCAATACTAATCATGCTGGAGATTGTCCTAAGCATACTTATTAGATATTGATACTTATTTAGCCTAAGATAAAAAGGATAATAGGGCATAGACAAAATGAACCTTATGGAGGGAATAGAATGAAGGAAGAAAGAAAACGCATTTTAAAAATGGTGGAGGATGGAAAACTATCTGTTGAAGAAGCTTTAACTTTATTAGAGAAATTAGAAAAAGCCGAAGATACGGCTGAGCAAAAGCAAGAAGAAATTATTAAAGAATTATCTACAGCAGTAAAATTTGAAGAAGAGAAAAAAGAAGAGCCTTTTAATTATAAATTTAATTCAGCAAAAGATAAGATCATTGATTTTGTCGACTCTGCATTTAAAAAGATTAAAGATGTCGATTTAGACTTTAACTTCGGACAGTCACATAGTATATCCCATATCTTCCATCAATCTGACGGTACCTTTAATGAAATTGAAGTAGATGTCGCAAACGGAGCTATCAAAGTTGTACCTTGGTCACAGACTGATGTAAGAGCAGAGTGTGAAGTAAAAGTGTATCGTGCGGAGTCTCAAGATGAGGCTCGGAAAAAATTCTTGGAGGATGCTGTATTTACCGTTGTAGATGATAAACTGAAGTTCTCTACTCAACAAAAATGGATAAAGTTAGATGCGGTACTATATGTACCTGAGAAGGAATATAATAAATTAAAACTTCGTACCTTTAATGGACCGATTGAAAGTGAAAAGCTAAAAGCGAAAACCTTTAAGGCAAAAACGGCAAACGGTAAAATTACAGCAAAGCAATTACAAAGTAAACATGCAGAGTTAGAAACCGTTCATGGAAAAATTCATGTTGAAAACGGTACGGTTGATATACTTGAAGCAGAGACGATAAACGGTGCTGTACATGTAGATGGAGATTATGAGAGAGTGAATGCACATTCTTTTAATGGGAATGTAGCTTGTGCTGTTGGGGGTTCCCGTTGTGAATCGATTGAAGCAAAAGCAACAACTGGCAATGTAGAAGTAACGCTTCCCCCATTTGCAGAAGTAAGTGGTGAACTAAAAACGAATTTAGGAAGTTTTGATATTCATATTGAGGGAATTGAGATATTAGAGGAAAAGAGTGATGTTATTCAGAAGGTGCTTCGTTTCCGCTCTATTAAAGATCCTCAAGGTGGTTTAAGGTTAAATGCAGATACAAAAACAGGGTCTGTCACAGTAAAAAAATCTAGCTCAGTTTTCTAATGGAAAGGTGTCATATGTATGAAATGGTTAATTGGTATTGTCATTAATGCCATATTATTTATTGCTTTATCTGGCTTTATAGGAGATTCTTTTTATTTATCAGGCTTCGGGTCTGCCTTGTTAGCTAGTTTTATCCTATCCATTCTTAATATAATTGTTAGACCGATATTGATTTTATTGACATTACCAATTACGGTCATTTCGTTAGGGTTATTTTTATTCGTTATCAATGCAGTAACCTTAATGATTACGAGTGGATTAATGGGAGATACTTTTGAGATTGCCGGTTTTGGCACAGCTATTCTGGTGGCAATTATTATGTCTGTAGCAAATTTAATTATACAAAAGGTTCTCTGGGATTAAGTAAAAACACACCGCCTTTTTTAAATGGGTGGTGTGTTTTTGCTTTTAGTTGCAATTGAAAACTCCTTAGCAAATGAATGTAATATTTGAATTAAGCGGAGACTCATGTCATCAGGGCTGACATCATAACCATTTTCAATCCAGTTGACGAGTAGTCCTGCTGTCCCATGGGCCATATAGAGTTTATGGACCGAGTAGTTAATATCTAGTTGATTAATCGCTGATAAGATAAAGCTCTCTTCCAATACTTCATAAATCGCTTTAGGTAGATCTCGATGCAATCCTGGGATGGTATCGTTTTTTAATAAAAGATTGAAATAAGCTTGCTCAGAGTATATGAAGTGTGTTAGTTCGAATGATTTTGGATCCATCTCGGTAATACTGATGGCTTTGCCTTTTTCATATTTATTCATGCTTTTTTCTTTTACTTGTTCGAACATTTCTCTTTGCAATTCATCCGTTAGACCTTGCTTATCTTGAAAATGAAGATAAAAAGTCGTGCGATTATAATCGGCTCGTTTAATAATATCCGTCACTGTTACATGGCTATAGCCTTTTTCATGAATAAGGTCAATGAAAGCTTTTTTGAAAGAGGATTTCGTCCGCTCACTTTGCTTAGAGATACTACTTTTATACTCAACCAATGTATTTTTCCTCCTAAAATAAACACATTATAGTAATGTGTAGATTCTATCGACAAATTCAAAAGAATTACTGATTGTTGCTAATTATGAATCCGTTTACACTAAAAGAGAAGTTGTGAAAATAGTACCACAACGCATATGAAAGGGGTAGTTTTATATGAATCGTTTTGAAGATAAAGTCGTTATCATTACAGGTGGGGGATCTGGACTTGGTAGAGCGGCAGCAAAACAAGTAGCAGTAGAAGGCGGTAAACTTGTATTAGTAGATTTAAATGCAAAAGGCTTAGAGGAAAGTAAACAAGAAATACTTACAGCAGCACCTCAAGCAGAGATAGAAACAATCGAAGCGAACGTAGCAAATGAAGAAGATGTAAAAAAATACGTGGCTTTTGCTGTTGAGAAATTTGGTAAAATCGATGGCTTCTTTAATAATGCAGGCATCGAAGGGAAACAAAACTTAACAGAAGACTTCGGTATCGAAGAATTCCAACGTGTAGTTGATATTAACTTAAACGGTGTATTTTACGGTATGAAGCATGTATTAAAAGTGATGAAAGAACAAGGTCAAGGTTCAATTGTTAATACCGCTTCCGTTGGTGGAATCCGTGGAGTTGGTAATCAATCAGGATATGCTGCAAGTAAACATGGTGTAGTAGGATTAACAAGAAACTCTGGAATAGAATATGGCCAATTTGGTGTAAGTATTAAAGCAATCGCTCCTGGTGCGATTATGACGCCAATGGTTGAAGGATCATTGAAACAAATGGGCGGAGACAATTGGGAAGAAGCAGGAAAAGAGTTTGTTAGCGTCAATCCAATGAAACGCTTTGGTAAACCAGAAGAAGTCGGCTACCTAGTAGCATTCTTATTATCAAACCAAGCAGACTTCATTAATGCAACGGTTGTACCGATCGATGGTGGACAATCTTATAAATATTAATAATGGTGAATGAAGCAGGGAGACGAGACATCTTCCTGCTTTTTTGAGTTTAAAATGTAATAACACCTTCGATTCAAGTAAAAGCCACGTCGATTACCAAAGAGCCTATAAATCACCGTACAATATAGAATAGTCTTTGAATCCCCGGGCAGAATACCTTAATTACATCCTTTCACCTTTACAAAAGGTATCTATTACATTTAATTCCCTATTTAAAATCACTAAATCAGCTTCCTTGCCACGATCGATACTACCGATGCAATGAAACTGTCCGATTTTCTTTGCTGGGTTGACGGTAGCCATATGGACGGCTTTATGCAAAGCGATACCAGTAAAATGTATCATATTTTTAATCGCATCATTCATCTTTAGTATACTTCCGGCAAGCGTTCCATCGACTAATGTCACTACACCTGATTGCAGATGAACTGTTTGTCCACCTAATTCATATTCTCCATCTTGCATATGCTTTGCCCTTATACTGTCAGTAATTAATATCAGGCTTTGATATCCTTTAACCTTCAACAGCAGTTGAATCATTTCTGGGCTAATATGTAGACCATCAGCGATGATTTCGGCAGTAAAGGAATTAAGCAAAAGTGCGGCACCTGCTGTCCCAATTTCGCGATGATGTATGCCGAGCATACCATTGAATAGGTGAGTCATATGGGATACGCCGTAAGAATGAACGGTTTCGACTTGTTCGTAAGTAGCTTCTGAATGACCAATTGATGGGATGGCTCCGTCTGCAATTATTTGTTGTAATAGCCTTTGGCGTGGGTCCATTTCAGGTGCATATGTAACCAGTTTTATTTGACCTTGAGCGAGTGATTGCCAGTAGGAAAATAAATGGGGATTGGACTCTTGTATATCTGCTTTTGGCTGTGCACCTGCCTGATGTAGATTGATAAAAGGGCCCTCTAGATGTATGCCAAGAACTTTTGCCCCTTTATAAGAATGAAAATGGGCGATGCTTTCAATGGCTTGACTTATTTTTTTTATTGGAGAAGTAATGGTTGTTGCTAAGAAACTTGTTGTTCCTTCTTTAGGTAATATTTGTGAAATGGTCTTTAAGGCAGTGGCTGTCCCATCCATTGCATCGGCACCAGCCACACCATGTATATGGAGATCAATAAAGCCAGGACTTATATAGCTATTGTTTTTTAAATCATAAATGTAATCGTAGCGAGTAGTCTGTGGACATGAAGCCATTTCACCGAAATCTTCAATCAGATGGCCATTTATTATCAGATAACTGTTTGATGAAACATAATGTTGAAAAATAATATCGGCATTAATAAAAAGGGTCTTCTTATTCATTAACTAAATTCCCTCCCTTTTGTTCAATGTGTTGATTAGTCATTCTCTCCATTTATTTCGTTTCAGTGTATAATAAACAACGAGAGTCGACAATGATATGGAACGGGTTTTTTCGTATACAATGACAGTTTCAATTTTAAGCGTTTGGTTCTCGCGTAAAAAGTGCTAAAATAAAAAACGTATCAGATGAGAATGGATGAAAGAAGAATAGATAACTACAGGATAAGGAGGGGTAAGAGTGGCAAAGGTTCGCACAAAGGATGTTATCGAAAAATTCGGGTTAGAATTACTAAGCGGTGAAGAAGGTATCAACCGGCCGATTGTTACGAGTGATATTTCTCGACCAGGTCTTGAATTGGCTGGCTATTTTGATTATTTTCCGGCAGAACGCATACAATTATTAGGGAAAACAGAACTGTCATTTGCTGAAAAATTAAATGATGAAGAGAGAGAAGCAAGACTGGAGATGCTATGCTCTGACATCACTCCAGCAATCATTATTACGAGAGAGCTAGAAGTACCAGAAGAATTACTTGAAGCGGCTGAAAGAGAAGCCGTACCGATTTTAAGAACAAAGCAAAAAACGACGCGTTTTTCTAGCCTTTTGACGAATTTCCTAGAAAGTAAGTTAGCCCCTACGACTGCCATTCATGGGGTGTTAGTCGATATATATGGCGTGGGAGTCCTAATTACAGGAAAGAGTGGTGTCGGTAAGAGTGAGACAGCATTAGAACTTGTCAAAAGAGGACATCGCTTAGTAGCGGACGATTGTGTAGAAATTAGACAAGAAGATGAGGACACATTAGTCGGTAGTGCACCAGAACTCATTGAGCATTTATTAGAAATTCGGGGACTCGGTATTATTAATGTCATGACTTTATTTGGTGCAGGTGCCATTCGCCGATTTAAAAAGATTTCTCTTGTGATGGACTTAGAAATATGGGATGCTCAAAAACAGTATGACCGTTTAGGTTTAGAAGAAGAAAAGATGAAAATTATTGATACGGAGTTAATTAAAATGACCATTCCTGTCCGCCCAGGTCGAAACTTAGCGGTCATTATCGAGGTAGCGGCAATGAATTTTAGATTAAAGCGTATGGGTGTAAATGCAGCAGAGCAATTTACAAATCGTTTAACGGATGTAATTGAAGATGGCGATCATGAAGATCGTTGAGATTTATTAATACATAATTAAAGGAGATATGACTATGTTATTAACAGTGGCGCCAATTGATCCGGTTGCCTTTAGTTTAGGGCCATTGTCTGTTAGATGGTATGGCTTAATCATCGGTATCGGCATTGCACTCGGTCTTATTTTGGCGATGAGAGAGTCAGAGAAAAGGGGACTAGGTAAGGATTTATTTGCTGATTTATTGTTATGGGCTATTCCGATTTCGATTATTTGTGCAAGGATTTATTATGTAATCTTTGAATGGGACTACTATTCTCAGTATCCAGGTGAAATCATTAAAATTTGGAACGGAGGCATCGCCATTCACGGTGCATTAATCGGAGCAGTTGTCACTGCGATTATTTTTGCAAAGAAGCGTGGTGTATCCTTTTGGCAATTAGCGGATATTGCTGCACCTAGTATCATTCTCGGTCAAGCCATTGGACGTTGGGGGAATTTCGTCAACCAAGAGGCGCATGGTAGTGAAGTAAGTCGACAATTCTTAGAAAACATGCATCTACCAGAATTCATTATTAACGGGATGTATATTAATGGGGCTTATTATCATCCGACATTTTTATATGAGTCAGTTTGGAATTTCGCTGGATTTGCACTGCTACTACTACTAAGACGTGCTAATTTAAAAAGAGGGGAATTATTCCTTAGCTACGTGATTTGGTACTCTATCGGTAGATACTTTATCGAGGGAATGAGAACCGATAGCTTAATGGTGACTGAAATGTTAAGAGCAGCGCAAATGCTATCGATCATATTAATAGTTGGAGCTATCGTAATTATTATATATAGAAGAGTAAGTGGGAATGCAAAAGAGAGGTATTTAGATCCTCCACAGAAACAAGCAAAAGCAAAGTAAGGGTCAGCAGAGGGGGAGTACCAGGTGATACATTCTGTTAAAGCAGGATTAAAGGTTGGTTTTAAGACGACTTGGACATTGGGGAAAATTATCTTTCCTGTTACGTTAATTGTGGCGTTATTGCAACATACGCCAGTTTTACCATGGGTGATTGAATTAATCGCACCGATTATGGGAATATTTGGTCTATCGGGGGATGCGGCCATTCCTTTAGTTTTAGGAAACTTCTTGAATGTTTATGCTGGTATTGGTGCGATTCTCACGTTGGATTTAACCGTTAAAGAAGTATTCATATTAGCAGTCATGCTGTCGTTTTCTCATAACTTACTGATTGAAACAAGTGTAGCCATGAAAGTAGGCGTTAAACTATGGATTGTGCTCGCTGTTCGGCTCGGTTTAGCCTTTCTATCGGGGATTATTATTAATCTCGTTTGGAATGGCGGTTCAGAGATGGCAGAGTATGGTTTTGTTGGAGCAAGCGAAGAAACGATTGAAGGCATATGGCCAATTGTATGGAATGCAGTAGAAAAAGCAGGTCTTGGTATTTTTCAATTAGCGATCATTGTAATTCCATTAATGGTAATCGTACAGATTATGAAAGACCGTAAATGGCTTGCAGTATTTTCTAAATGGATGGCTCCATTAACAAGAAAGCTAGGGATGAGAGAAAATACATCGACAACTTTAGCATCAGGATTATTGTTTGGCTTAGCATTTGGAGCCGGTGTGATGATTCAAGCAGTAGAAGAGGATGGCGTTAGTCAAAAAGATGTCACTTTAGCGTTTATTTTCTTAGTAGCTTGTCATGCGGTTGTTGAGGATACTCTTATCTTTATACCTTTAGGAATACCTGTGTTACCCCTTCTTCTTATTCGCGTCGTAGTCGCTGTGATTTTAACAATGATTGTCGGGATGATTTGGAGGAAGCTTGAAGCAACACCGAGAAAGGAAGCGTATTATGGCTAAAATTGATACAATATTATTCGATTTAGATGGAACGTTAATAGATACGAATGAACTAATTATCTCTTCATTTTTGCATACATTAAATCATTATTATCCAGATAGCTATCAGCGTCAGGATGTACTACCTTTTATGGGTCCAACATTAGTCGAGACATTTACATCAATTGATAGTGACCGTGTGGATGAGATGGTTCATATGTATCGTACATTTAATAAAGAAAACCATGATGTATTAGTGAAAGAGTTTTCAGGTGTGTATGAGACGGTCCGCACACTAAAGGAATCGGGTTATAAATTGGGCATCGTAACAACAAAGATGCTAGACGTTGTTGAAAAGGGTTTACGCTTAACAAAGCTGGATGAATTTTTTGAAGTGATTGTTGCCCTTGATCATGTAGAAAAGCCGAAACCGGATGCTGAGCCTGTTTTAAAAGCATTATCACTATTGGACTCAGAACCACATGAAGCCATCATGATTGGTGATAATCATCATGATATTATAGGTGGCAGAAATGCAGGGACGGTGACAGCAGGTGTTGCTTGGTCAAGTAAAGGAAGGGATCATCTTCTTCAATTCGATCCTGACTATATGTTAGAGACAATGCCGGATTTATTAACAATCTTAGAGGAATTGAACAGATGAGGAGAACCGAACGCTATCCTGTTGAAGGAGCGAACTCCCTTTGGCATGTGTATAAAACGGTCCCTTTTTTGAAAGTAGTAAAGAACTTTGTTGTGATTCAGCTGGCACGCTATACCCCGTTCTTAGGGATGAAAAGCTGGCTTTATCGTACCTTTTTACGGATGAAAATCGGTGAACAGACGTCATTTGCGCTTATGGTAATGCTCGATGTCATGTTCCCAGAGAAAATCAGTGTGGGGCGCAATAGTGTGATTGGATACAATACTACTATTTTAGCCCATGAATATTTAATTAAAGAATATCGCCTGGGAACTGTAGAAATCGGTAACGAAGTCATGATTGGTGCCAACTGCACGATACTTCCAGGAATAGTAATCGGAGATGGTGCGATTGTTTCCGCTGGTACACTTGTACATAAAGACGTACCCGCTGGTGCTTTCGTCGGTGGTAACCCAATGCAAATCATATTTACAAAAGAAGAAATGGAACAACGGTCATAAGCATCTGCTAACTTCGCTTTCGAAAAGAAAGTGGGATAGCGGATGTTTTTTTGTTACGGATGATGGTAACAAGAAAAAAAGACTACAGTACGTAAAAAGATTTTTACGGAGAGATTCAGCACCAAGGTGCCATGCTATCACATGACATGAAGATTCACCAGTTTCGTGAGGTCGCTCGAAGCTGAGAGCAACGCAAAAGAGAAATTCCTACTGACCGTTTAGATTATCGTAAATAAGGACCTGATTCTCTCGTCCCCCTTTTTAGCAATGAAACGAGCTTTTGCACTCCTCCTGTTTTATTTTCTCACACCTGCCCCTCTAAAGATAAGGACGTCGAACAAAAGTAGAACCAGAACCCTCCATTATCGTAAACGCCCTGAAGTTGTGATATGCCAACAGGCGGAATCATTACATCCCCCATTAGAATATTTTAGATTACATCCCTTTGTTGTGGATTTCTTTCATTTTTCTCAAAATTAAGTGTTTAGGGTTGACGTTTAAAGGTGAGAAGCGTACACTACTAAGTAACTTCAATTTATTAGCATGGTAGCGAACTAAAGTAAAAATGAGGTGAACGGGTTGAGTCGGTTATTTATGTTTGAAAAGCCTTTAGGCATGAGGGATACATTGCCTAATCTATATATGATGAAAGAAGAAGTACGGGTGACAATGGCCAATGAAATGAAACGCTGGGGCTATCAATTTATTGAAACTCCTACGTTGGAATATTACGAGACAGTTGGTACAGCTTCAGCTATTCTCGATACACAATTGTTTAAACTGCTGGATCATGAGGGACATACACTTGTACTAAGACCAGATATGACAGCCCCTATTGCTCGTGTGGCTGCGTCTAAGTTATTAAAGGAAAAGTTGCCACAGCGTTTAGCTTATTCAGCTAATGTGTTTCGGGCACAACAGCGAGAAGGTGGAAGGCCGGCAGAATTTGAGCAAATCGGTGTCGAATGTATTGGTGATCCAACAGTTAGTGCGGATGGAGAGTGCTTAGGATTAATATCCTCCGCTCTAATGAAAACAGGATTGGAGCAGTTCCAGATTTCCGTTGGTCATATTGCCTTTGTAAGGAGTTTTTTCCAAGAGATACTCGGTACAGATGAAAGAGTGGAGCAATTGATGCGATTCCTCTATGAGAAAAATTATGTTGGTTATCGTGTACATGTAGATCAGCTATCATTGTCATCTATTGATAAACAAAGGTTAAAACAGTTTCTAAAATTAAGAGGCGGACCAGAAGTCATTAAGGAAGCAGAAGACTTATTAGAGTGCAACGCAGGCGTTGAAGCGTTAAATGAATTGAAAACCTTATGGGGAATTATAGCTGACTATCAACAGGATGCCCTCATAAAATTGGACCTAACATTAGTCAGTCATATGAGTTATTACACAGGTATTGTTTATGAAGTGTATGCAGGTAATGTTGGTTTTCCAATTGGCAGCGGTGGGCGGTATGATTTATTACTAGAAAAGTTTGGAAAATCCAAAAGTGCAACTGGCTTTGCCATTCGATTAGATCATTTACTTGAATCGTTAGACAAACCATTTGAACAACCACCTCTTTCCTGTATTGTGTTTAGTTTAGAAAGAAGAAAAGAAGCTTTTATGTTAGCTGAACAGCAACGACTTGAAGGGAAGAAAGTCGTTTTGCAAGATATTAATGGCGTAGAAGATATTGATGCTTGTTCAGCACTTTATGAAGATATCACTTATTTAGTTGGTAAACAGAAGGAGGGATCGCGATGAAGGATTGGTTAACAGTTGCGATGCCAAAAGGAAGAATTTTTACTGAGGCAGTGGAGATGTTGAGAATGGCTGGCTTCGAGTTGCCTCCTGAATTCGATGATTCGCGGAAATTAATTATCGATGTACCTGAAGAGTGTTTCCGCTTTATTTTAGCTAAACCGATGGATGTGCCCACATATGTGGAATATGGTGTTGCCGATCTTGGAATAGCCGGGAAAGATGTCATGCTTGAAGAAGAACGTGATGTATATGAATTGCTTGATCTACAGATTAGTGCTTGCTATTTAGCAGTTGCTGGCTTGCCTCATACGCAAATGAATGATGTCGCACCGAAAATCGCTACGAAATACCCGAATGTAGCAGCAGCGTATTTCCGTGAACAAGGCGAGCAAGTCGAGATTATTAAATTGAACGGTTCGATTGAATTGGCACCGCTTATTGGTTTAGCTGATCGGATTGTTGACATTGTTTCTACAGGAAGAACCTTAAAAGAAAATGGATTAATAGAATATGAAGACATCGTCAATATTACATCAAGGCTCATCGTCAATCCGGTTAGTTACCGCATGAAAGACGCACGTATAAGTGATGTGGTTGAGAGACTGACAGAAGTGATCGAGCAGGAAAAGGTGGTTAAGTAAAGGTGGACATATTAAAAGTAACAAACGACCTTTCTATTAAGCGTTCCATAGACGGTGGTACAGAAGAACAAAGGCAAACAGTAAAGGAAATCATAGCAGCTGTACGTCAAGAAGGTGATCAAGCGGTCATTCGTTATACACAAAAATTTGATGGGATTCTATTAGATGATTATCAAGTGAAAGCAGCAGAAATAGACCAAGCTTATAAAGAATTATCTAAAGAAACCATTTCAATTATAAAAGAAGCAGCAGAAAATATAAGAAACTATCATATGAAGCAATTGCAAAATTCATGGATGACGACTGAAGTCGATGGCACCTTGCTCGGACAAAAAATAACGCCGCTTGATTCTGTTGGTGTATACGTGCCTGGTGGGAAAGCTGCTTATCCATCTTCTGTGTTAATGAATGTTTTGCCGGCAAAAGTAGCAGGAGTAGAAAGAATTGTGATGGTTTCTCCTGTAGAGCGCAAAACAGGAAAAATACCAGCTGCTGTCCTTGTTGCAGCGAATATTGCCGGGGTAACAGATATATATAAAGTAGGTGGAGCTCAAGCGGTAGCTGCACTTGCCTATGGTACAGAGACAATCGCACCAGTGGATAAAATAACAGGCCCAGGTAATATTTACGTCGCATTGGCGAAGAGAGAAGTGTATGGTGAGGTCGATATCGATATGATTGCTGGACCAAGTGAAATTGCTATTCTTGCTGATGACTCAGCAATTCCAACTGAAGTAGCAGCAGACTTATTATCACAAGCAGAACATGATGAAATGGCTTGTAGCATCCTTGTTACGAATAGCGAACAACTCGCTAACGAAGTTGCCATCGAGGTGGAAGAACAGTTAGCTACTCTACCAAAATACGATATTGCCAGCCAATCGATTCAACAATTTGGTCGTATTTATGTGACAGAGACGATAGAAGAATCGATAGCAGTGATTAATACAATTGCTCCTGAACATTTGGAGGTTTTAACAGTCAATCCATTATCACTTTTAGGAGCTATCCGCCATGCGGGTGCAATATTCTTAGGTAGATATAGCCCTGAGCCTGTTGGTGATTATTTTGCTGGTCCTAATCATGTCTTACCAACTAACGGCACAGCAAGATTTTCAAGCCCGTTGAATGTGGATGATTTTCGAAAAAAATCGAGCATTATTTACTACAGTGAAAGTAGATTTACAGCAAATGCGGAAAAAATCGCTTCATTTGCAAGACTAGAAGGTTTAGAAGCTCATGCAAGATCGATTGAAAAAAGACTCCAAAGTGAAAGGAAAGAAGGGAAATGACAAGAACGGCTGAGTTGAAAAGAAAGACTAATGAAACAGAAATTCAACTATCACTCAATATTGATGGAGAAGGAACAAGTGATTTGGAGACAGGTGTTCCTTTTATGACACATATGCTTGATTTATTTGCTAAGCATGGGCAATTCGATTTAACGATTGATGCAAAAGGCGATGTCGAAATTGATGATCACCACACGACAGAGGATATAGGGATTTGTCTCGGGCAGGCATTGCGAGAGAGTCTTGGTGAAAAAAGAGGAATTAAAAGGTACGGCAATGCCTTTGTTCCGATGGATGAAGCGCTAGCACAAGTGGTTGTCGACTTAAGTAATCGACCACATTTGGAAATGCGTGCTATCTTTCCTAATCAAAAGGTAGGTACATTTGATACCGAACTAGTGCATGAATTCTTATGGAAATTCGCACTTGAGGCGAGAATGAATCTTCATGTGATCGTTCACTATGGTCAGAATACCCATCATATGATTGAAGCAGTCTTTAAGGCACTAGGTCGAGCCTTAGATGAAGCAACAACGATTGATCCAAGAATAAAAGGCATTCCTTCCACGAAAGGGATGTTATAAATGATTGCGATCATTGATTATGGAATGGGAAATTTATTCAGTGTCAGTAAAGCACTGGAAAGGTTAGGCGAACCTTATCTTATTACAAATAAAAAGGATGAGATTCTTTTAGCCGATGGTGTGATTGTCCCTGGAGTTGGAGCAATTAGTGATGCCATGCGACTTTTAAATGAGACGGGTATAGCAGATGTTCTCAGAGACTATGCAGCTAGTGGTAAACCAATATTAGGCATTTGCCTAGGGATGCAATTACTGTTTGAAGCAAGTGAAGAAAACGGTGGATGCCGTGGATTGGGATTGCTTCCTGGAACGGTTGTGAAAATACCTGGTGTAACAAATCAAGGTGAAATGTATAAAGTCCCGCATATGGGCTGGAACTTATTACAGTTACGACGACAATCACCGATTTTAAAGGATGTCGAAGAGGGGTTTGCATATTTTGTTCATTCTTATTATGTAACAACAAAGACAGATGAAATTATTTTGGCCGATAGCTTATATGATGTTTGTGTCCCAGCAGTTGTTGGAAAAAATAATGTCTTTGGTACTCAATTTCATCCGGAAAAAAGCAGTATGACTGGCATGAAAATCTTAGAAAACTTTACAGTGCTTGTATCAGAAGGGGTGAGTTTAAAATGAGTCTGACCATCTATCCTGCGATTGATATGCGGGGCGGGAAATGTGTTCGTTTATTACAAGGCGACTACGATAAGGAAACGGTATACGGGGACTCTCCTTTTGATATGGCAAAAACCTTTGTAGAAGATGGGGCTAGCTGGGTGCATATGGTGGACCTCGACGGAGCAAAAGCCGGTAAACCGGAGAACGATCGTTATGTCATTCAAGCAGCAAAGCAGTTAAATGCAAATATCCAAATTGGTGGCGGTATTCGGACCGAGGAAGATATACATTTTTATCTAGATGCTGGGGTCTCAAGAGTAATTATCGGCAGTGTAGCCATTTCAAACCCTAAATTTGCTATTGAAATGATTAAGAAGTATAAAGAGCGTATTGTTATTGGTTTAGATGCTAAAGACGGTTTTGTTGCAACAAATGGCTGGTTGAATACATCACAAGCAACCGCAGTTGAGGTAGGCAAACAATTCGCTGACGTCGGTTGCGAAACGTTTATTTTTACAGATATTGCTACAGATGGTACGTTATCTGGGCCGAATATTATAGCAACTGTCCAATTAGCACAAGCGACAGGAAAAGAGGTCATCGCTTCTGGTGGAGTCAGTTCTCTTGCTGATCTAAAATTAATTAACCAAGCAGGTATTCCTGGAGCTATTGTAGGTAAAGCCATCTATGAGGGGCGTTTTACTGTGAAGGAAGCATTGGAAGGGGGGACTTTTCGTGCTTACTAAACGAATTATTCCTTGTCTCGATGTAAAAGAAGGAAGGGTCGTAAAGGGTATCCAATTTGTTCAATTAAGAGATGCAGGTGACCCGGTGGAATTAGCACGTTTTTATGACGAGCAAGGAGCAGATGAACTTGTATTTCTTGATATCTCTGCTTCACATGAGGGAAGAAAAACAATGGTTGATGTTGTTCAAGCAGTAGCGGCAGAACTAGCCATCCCTTTTACAGTTGGTGGTGGTATTCATACACTTGATGATATGAAGAAGATTCTTCGAGCGGGTGCAGATAAAGTCTCATTAAATACGGCAGCTGTCAATCGGCCAGAGTTAATTACAGAAGGTGCTGATTTTTTTGGGGCACAATGTATGGTTGTCGCTGTCGATGCTAAGTACGATCAAGATTGCGGTACATGGGTTGTTTATACACATGGTGGAAGAGTAAAAACAGAGTGGAAAGTGCTTGATTGGGTTAAGGAAGCTGTGCGAAGAGGTGCTGGTGAAATTCTTCTCACAAGCATGGACTGTGATGGTGAAAAGAAAGGCTTTGATATTGCCTTAACAAAAGCTGTAAGTACGGCAGTAACTGTTCCTGTCATTGCTTCAGGAGGTGCAGGGGGAGCTAGTCATTTTTCTGATATATTCCTTGAAGGTAAGGCAGATGCAGCCCTCGCTGCTTCTATTTTTCATTATAAAGAAACTTCCGTCGCAGAAGTGAAGGCATATATAAAAGATAAGGGAGTGTATGTAAGATGATTGATCAAGTGCAATTTAATGATCAAGGCCTTGTGCCAGCAATTATCCAAGATAGTGAAACGAAAGAAGTCTTAACGCTTGCGTACATGAATAAAGAATCTTTAGCAAAGACGATTGAAACAGGGGAAACTTGGTTTTTCAGCCGTTCACGCAAAGAACTTTGGCATAAAGGTGAAACCAGTGGTCACACGCAAAAGGTCGTAGAAATGAAGTGGGATTGTGATCAGGATGCCATTTTAGTACAGGTCTTACCAAATGGTGTTGCCTGCCATAAAGGAGAAGTTAGCTGCTTTCATGAAACGATTTATACGGGGGAAGAGCAAGCTGAAATTGCAGATTATCAAATTCTAAAACGGTTGGAAGAAGTTATCGCTGAGCGCGAGCATGCACGTCCTGAAGGAGCTTATACGACCTATTTATTCGAGAGTGGTGTCGACAAAATATTGAAGAAAGTCGGTGAAGAATCTGCAGAAGTAATCATTGCAGCTAAAAATCGTGATCGTGAAGAACTTAAATGGGAATCTGCGGATTTACTTTACCATTTAATGGTGCTTTTACGTGAACAAGAACTGCCTTTTGCCGAAGTATTAAACGTCTTGAATAAAAGGCATGAAGAGAAGAAGCCAGTTACATAATTGGTAGAATGGGACGATTTCTGTGAATAGAAATCGTCTTTTTTGAGTGCGCCTGGTGTTGGGGGTTTTTTAAGATGAGCTTAATCGGGCAAGAAGGACGGTCAAATAGTATTTCTCCACTTTTAAATTAGCAAAATATACCTCAATTATATGCACATACAAAACTTATTCTGTCTCGTATTATCTTCTCGTTCAATTTATATGAATGCTAATTAAAGAGTGATGTTCGAGAAATCCGTGCGCTTTATTAGCATGTTACACTTTCTTAATAAAAAAATCATAAAATAGTCACATTTTTGAAAGTGTTGATTTTTTAAGCTGAGTTAGATAATCATGCTATCATTAGTTTTTTCCTTATCTTGTCACCCCCTTCTCGAGCGATTAGTCGTATGTTATACTCAATTAGTTAATATATTTTATGGAGGATTCCATGCGTAAAGACTCTAAAGCAAGAGACAATAAAGGAAAAATTTTATCATTTATCCCTACGGGTGAGTATTATTTTTCAAAAGGCATTAAAGCTTACCACCGCAGGGATTTTCATAGAGCGAAGAAGTACCTCCAACGTGCGATGCATTTAGAGCCAGGCGAACCGATGATTGTTTGTCAGTTGGCAGTGGTGCATGCCGAAATGGGAGAATATCAAGATTCTAATCAGCTACTCCGATTAATATTAGAGGAATTAGATGAAGAAATGATTGAATGCCACTATTTTTTAGCTAATAACTATGCACATTTAGGCTTTTTCAAAGACGCATACCATCATGCTACATTATATATAGAACTAGATCCAGAAGGCGAGTTTGTTGAAGATACAGAAGAGTTGTTGGAGCTCCTTACGTTAGAGGATGACGATCTAAACGAACATCTATATGAGCAGGACGACTTAATGGTCAAACAAGAACAAGCAAGGGAGTTACTTGAGACCGGTTATTTTCCAAAAGCTGTGGAACTGCTCAATGGTGTCATTGAAGAGTACCCAGAATATTGGTCGGCTTATAATAATCTAGCCCTAGCTTATTTTTATCTAGGCGAAACAGATAAAGCCTCGGATGTGTTGAAACAAGTATTTAAAGACAATCCGGGGAATTTGCATGCCCTTTGTAATAAGCTTGTTTTTGCTTTTTACGAAAACGACTTTAAAGAGGTGCGAGCGCTAAAGGATGCTTTATTAAAAGTACATCCAATCTCTGTTGAGCATCAATTTAAATTAGGGGCAACGTTAGCACTTATAGGGGAATATGATAAAGCATATGCATGGCTCGGTCGTCTCTATAAACTAGGGTTTAATGGGGACGCGTCTTTTTACTACTGGCTCGCATACGCTGCCTATCATACTGGTAAAGAGTCAGTGGCTCAAGTGGCGTGGAGAAGGGCTGTTGAATTAAATCCGGAAAAAGAAGGATTGGAGCCTTGGAGCGATACCTCAAAAAGTGCTCAAGGATTCGAGGATCATGTTTCTTCTATTCAACAAAGGCTAGAAAGTGACTATCCAGAAGAACGACTGTTTGCCTTGTTTTTAACAGCAGTTTCAGGTAAAAAAGAACAATTACTAGAATCTGACCGTTTAAAAGGAAATAGGAAGTTCTCTGCGTTAGAGAGGGATTATTTAGCTTATCTAAAATTTGGTGAGGCATCTCAAGATACCTCTACAGCGCATGATATAGCTGGATTGCTTTATGAAAATTACTCACCTGTTGGGGCAAAAGAAGCAAGTTTGTATTTAATGTGGTTTTCTGCGTATTTACAGTTAACCCAAGCTGGCGTGACGATTAAAAATCCTCATGCATATGCCGGTGCAATCACTTACTCTTGGCATAAGCTAAGAAATGAGACTGTATCACAAGCAACAATCGCAAAAAATTTCGGAATCTCTACATCAACTTTAAGAAAATATTTGCGATTATTGAATGAATACCTTCGTTGAGCAAAAACTTGGACGTTTTCCTATAAATTTTATAGGATAAAACCAAGAAGGTCATAATAGAACAGAAGGCTTCAAGACAAAGGAGTGGGAATGATGGCTGAAGAAAAAATTTACGATGTCATTATTGCAGGAGCAGGTCCAGCAGGAATGACCGCGGCAGTATATACATCTCGTGCAAATTTATCAACATTAATGCTTGAACGCGGGGTACCAGGCGGACAAATGGCGAATACAGAAGAAGTGGAAAACTATCCAGGGTTTGATCATATTCTTGGACCTGAACTTTCTACAAAAATGTTCGATCATGCGAAAAAATTTGGTGCAGAATATGCATATGGAGATATTAAAGAAATCATCGATGGCAAGGAATATAAAACAATCATTGCTGGATCTAAAGAATACAAAGCACGTGCGGTTATTATTACAACAGGTGCAGAATATAAAAAACTAGGTATTCCTGGTGAAAAAGAGCTAGGCGGCCGCGGTGTTTCTTATTGTGCGGTTTGTGATGGTGCGTTCTTTAAAGAAAGAGAACTAGTAGTTATTGGTGGAGGCGACTCTGCTGTTGAAGAAGGTGTTTACTTAACACGATTTGCAAGTAAAGTAACCATCATTCACCGTCGTGATAAATTACGTGCACAACAAATCTTACAACAACGTGCCTTTGATAATGATAAAATTGATTTCATTTGGAACCATACAGTGAAAGAAGTCAACGATAAGGACGGAAAAGTAGGCAGTGTCACGATTGTATCTACAGAAACAGGTGAAGAAAAAGAATTCAAAGCGGATGGCGTGTTCGTTTACATTGGAATGAATCCACTATCGAAACCATTTGCAAGCCTTGGTATTACGAATGAAGAAGGCTATATCGTAACCAATGACCAAATGGAAACGAATGTCCCTGGTATCTTCGCTGCTGGAGATATTCGTGAAAAAACATTGCGTCAAATCGTTACCGCAACAGGCGATGGTAGCATTGCCGCTCAAGCTGCTCAGCATTATATTGAAGAGCTTGAAGAAAGTCTAAAAACAGCTACAAATTAATGAACAAGGGCATCATAATCCAACTTTATTCATCATTTACAAAAAGTCATTTCGTTTTAACTCTACTGTAACCTGGGTGAAACAAATTTCGGTTATGATAATAATAGAAATTGACCCCCTTTTAAAGATATATTCCTTTTACAGCACAGGTAGCTCCTGTGCTCTTTTTTTTGGTTTTTGAGCAAATGAGGAAAAGGTTCATTCAGAATGAGAAAAAGAAGTGAGAGGGGAGCAAAGTGGGTTAGCGCATCACTCAGAATGAAAATCACGAATGAGAGCGAAGCAAAAGTGAATTGCGCATCACTCAGAATGAGAAATAGAAGTGAGAGCGAAGCAAAAGAGATTTGCACGCCACTCAGAATGAAAATCACGAGTGAGAGTGAAGCAAAAGAGATTTGTGCGTCACTCAGAATGAAAATCACGAATGAGAGCGAAGCAAAAGAGAATTGCGAGTCACTCAGAATGAAAATCACGAGTGAGAGCGAAGCAAAAGAGATTTGCACGCCACTCAGAATGAAAATCACGAATGAGAGCGAAGCAAAAGAGATTTGCACATCACTCAGAATGAAAATTACGAATGAGAGCGAAGCAAAAGTGAATTGCTCATCACTCAGAATGAAAATCACGAATGAGAGCGAAGCAAAAGAGAATTGCGCATCACTCAGAATGAAAATCACGAGTGAGAGCGAAGCAAAAGAGATTTGTGCGTCACTCAGAATGAAAATCACGAATGAGAGCGAAGCAAAAGAGATTTGCACATCACTCAGAATGAGAAAAAGAAGTGAGAGCGAAGCAAAAGATATGCGCGTCACTCAAAATGAAAATCACGAATGAGAGCGGAGTAAAAGTGAATTGCGCATTACTCAGAATGAAATCCCGAATGAGAGCGAAGCAAAAGAGAATTGCGCGTCACTCAGAATGAGAAAAAGAAGTGAGAGGGAAGCAAATTGGGTTAGCGCATCACTCAGAATGAAAATCACGAATGAGGGCGAAGCAAAAGAGATTTGTGCGTCACTCAGAATGAAAAAAAGAAGTGAGAGCGAAGCAAAGTGGGTTAGCGAGTCACTCAGAATGAAAATCACGAATGAGAGCGAAGCAAAAGAGATTTGCACGTCACTCAGAATGAGAAAAAGAAATGAGAGCGAAGCAAAATTCTTTTTTCCACAGATCGAATGTAGCACACCGGTTGGATATTATAATAATGGATATACACTTACTATAAAGAAGTCTAGGCAATTTGCTTAGGGCGAAGAATCATGTTCAACCTGTATCGTTGTAGCGCTATGACAAAAATAGTATAATATAATGATAAATACTATGCTTTCATTCATTAGAGTATTTAGGTTAATCTGTTCTCTAATAATGAGTGGCACGAAGTAAGAGGTGAATAGGATGCAGCGGGTCACAAACTGCGTATTATTAAAAGATGATCAAGTATTGTTGCTACAAAAGCCACGCCGTGGATGGTGGGTTGCACCGGGCGGAAAGATGGAGCCAGGTGAATCGGTGCGTGACTCTTGTATCAGAGAATATAGAGAAGAAACGGGGATTTACTTAAGGAATCCAAACATAAAAGGGATTTTTACTTTCATTATGAAGGATGGAGATCAAGTACTTTCTGAATGGATGATGTTTACCTTTTTTGCTACAGATGCGGACGGATTAAATGTAGATGAGTCAGAAGAAGGAAAATTGCGATGGGTCGAAGTGGACAAAGTGAAGGATTTACCAATGGCTGCAGGAGATCATCATATTCTTGAATATATGATTAATGGCAATCGCATGATCTACGGTACATTTACTTATACACCTGACTTTGAATTAATTAGTTACCGCTTAGATCCAAGCTAAAAATGAATACAGGGGGAAGCGAGAAATGAGTTCGGTAGCAGCAAAAGAAACACAAATGGTCATTATTACAGGGATGTCTGGCGCAGGTAAAACAGTGGCGATTCAAAGCTTCGAAGATTTAGGCTTTTTTTGTGTAGATAATTTACCACCGACCTTATTACCGAAATTTCTTGAACTGATGAAGGATTCAGGGAATAAGATGAATAAGGTTGCGCTTGTGATGGATTTACGTGGCCGTGAGTTTTTTGAGCATCTTTTCAAGGCGTTAGATGATTTAGCAGATACGTCATGGGTCACACCAGAAATTCTTTTTCTTGATGCGGATGATGCAACCCTTGTAAGTAGATATAAAGAAACGCGTCGCTCTCATCCATTAGCGCCATCAGGTTTGCCAATGGAAGGCATCAAGTTGGAAAGAGAATTATTAGATGATCTAAAGGGTAGAGCGCAGATTATCTATAAGACATCTAATATGAAGCCGCGTGAATTAAGAGAAAAGATACTCCACGAGTTTTCTGTTAATAAACAATCCATTTTCACTGTAAATGTGATGTCATTTGGTTTTAAACATGGATTACCAATTGATGCCGATCTTGTATTTGATGTTCGCTTCTTGCCAAATCCGCATTATATTGAGCATATGCGTCCGAAGACAGGCTTGGATGAAGAAGTGTCTAACTATGTTTTGAAATGGAACGAAACAAATAAATTTTTAGAAAAGGTCACGGATTTACTAGCATTTATGCTCCCGCATTATAAGCGTGAAGGAAAATCACAACTTGTTATCGCGATTGGATGTACGGGTGGACAGCATCGATCAGTAGCACTAACCGAGTATATCGCTAACCATTTTAAGGAAGACTACAACACTCGCATCACTCACCGTGACATTGAGAGGAGAAGGCAAACAACATGAATAGAAAGCCGAGGGTCGTCATCATTGGCGGTGGAACAGGGTTGCCAGTTTTATTAAGAGGATTAAAAAAATATCCCCTTGATTTAACAGCCATTGTCACAGTTGCTGATGATGGTGGTAGCTCTGGTAGGTTGAGAGAAGAATTAAATATCCCACCTCCAGGAGATATTCGTAATGTTTTGGCAGCGTTATCAGATGTGGAACCCCTTGTAGAAGAAATGTTCCAGCATCGTTTTAAAACGTCCAATGAATTATCGGGTCATTCTTTAGGTAATCTGATTCTAGCAGCGATGACTTCTATTACTGGTGACTTTGTTCATGCGATTCAAGAGATGAGTAAAGTATTAAATGTTAATGGGAGAGTCTTACCTGCAGCTGAAAAGAGTGTTGTATTACATGCAGAAATGGAAGATGGCAGTATTGTATCAGGAGAATCCAAAATCCCTTACTCTGGCAAGAAGATTAAGAAAGTATTTTTGACTCCTGAGAAGGTAAGTCCGCTTTCGGAAACGATTGAAGCTATTCGAGAGGCTGATCTCATTATCATTGGTCCTGGTAGCCTGTACACAAGCATACTTCCTAATCTACTTGTACCGTCTGTAGGTAAGGAAGTGTGCCGTTCTCATGCAAAAAAACTGTATATCTGTAATTTAATGACGCAGGCAGGGGAAACTTTGGACTATCGTGCGAGTGACCACGTACAGGCAATATTTGATCATATGGCTGAGCCATGTTTAGATTTAATTCTTGTCAATCATGAAGAAATTCCAGAAGATATTCAAGAGCGTTATGAAGAGGAACGAGCGAAGCCTGTCTATTATGACCGTGATCGATTAGTCGAACAAGGCTTGGAAGTGCTACAGGGTGAGATTGTTAGCCTTGAAAAAGGGGCAATTCGTCATAACACGAATGAAGTCGCTAAAAAGATTTATCAATTAATTGTAAATGATATAATGAAAAACTAGTATTTGTCTGGTTAGGGGGGAGAAGGTATGTCTTTTGCTTCGGAAACAAAAAAAGAATTAACGAACTTGGAGACAAAGGATTGTTGCGGTAAGGCAGAATTATCCGCTTTGATTCGTATGAACGGATCTCTCTCTTTTTCAAATAAAATGTTAATTGTAGATATTCAAACGGAGAATGCAGCGATTGCCAGAAGAATCTATACGCTGATCAAAAGGAATTATGATGTGCAAGTTGAGCTGCTTGTTCGAAAGAAAATGAGACTTAAGAAAAATAACGTGTATATTGTTAGACTAATGGAGCAAGCACAAAAGATTCTTGATGATCTGCATATTATTAGTGCTGGCTTTCAATTTATCCATGATATCTCAATGGATTTAATTAAAAAGAAATGCTGCAAACGTGCATATCTAAGAGGGGCTTTTTTAGCAGGGGGATCTGTCAATAACCCTGAAACCTCTTCCTATCATTTAGAAATTGCTTCAATGTATAAGGAGCATAATGACGCCTTGTCGAAATTAATGAATACTTTTGGGTTGAATAGTAAAACATTGGAAAGAAAGAAAGGTTTTATTACCTACTTAAAAGAGGCGGAAAAAATTACAGAATTCCTTAATATTATTGGGGCTCATAGCGCGCTTTTGCGATTTGAAGATATCCGCATTGTTAGAGATATGCGAAATTCAGTTAATCGCTTGGTCAATTGTGAAACAGCCAATTTAAATAAAACAATTGGTGCTGCCTTAAGACAAGTTGAAAACATAAGATATATTGAGAGTACTGTTGGACTAAAGGTGTTACCAGAGAAATTACGCGAAATTGCTGAATTGCGTGTTACGTATCAAGATGTGACTTTAAAGGAACTTGGAGAAATGGTCTCTGGTGGCACGATAAGCAAATCGGGTATCAATCATCGCCTAAGAAAAATTGATGAAATTGCAGAAAAAATTAAAACAGGGCAATGGAAGGAATCTTAAAGTTTTTTGGAGGTTAGGACATGGTAGAAAGACAAGTGGAAGTCAAAATTAAATCAGGCTTACAGGCGCGCCCTGCTGCAAAGTTAGTGCAGGAAGCCAATCGCTTCACAGCAGATCTCTTTATCGAAAAAGGCGGAAAAAAAGTAAATGCCAAAAGTATCATGGGATTAATGAGCCTATCTCTAAGTGCTGGTTCCACCGTAACCCTCCTCGCTGAAGGCAGCGATGAAACCGAAGCCTTAAATAAACTGACTGCACTCCTACAAGAGGACATTGTTTCATAATCTGTATAATACACGAATAACCTGCGCACCCCCATTGCTAGATGCTTCTACCAATGGGGGTGCGTTTCATTGTCCTCAACCAACTTGCATCGATATGATAGGGGCAAGTGGTTTGGTTGAGATGGAAAAACACAAAGAAGCCGGAGCAAAGAGGAATTGTGCAGCTAACTAGATAGAAAATCACAAAAGAAGACCGAACAGATCAATTTTTCCTCATATATCGGTTACGATTGCCACTCAAAACTAATGCGAAATTGCCACTCTACAAATCACCCTATTTCTACTTTTTTTATCTCACCGTTTTTCGTTCACCTCCCAGTCAATCTAACAACTATTAATTCATAGCAAACAAAAAGCCATCAGCAAATGAAATGCTGATGGCTTTTGTTATTTGTGATGCTTATTTTTTCTCTTCTGGTGTATTGTTTGTAATGATTTTGTCGATAAGACCATATTCTAGTGCTCTTTCTGCAGTCATGAAGTTATCACGATCTGTGTCTTTAGAAATAACATCTAAAGGTTGACCAGTGCGTTCAGCTAGAATTTGGTTCAATTTTTCACGTAAGAATAGGATGCGTTTAGCAGCAATCTCGATTTCAGTTGCTTGCCCTTGAGCGCCACCTAGTGGTTGGTGAATCATGACTTCACTGTTTGGAAGCGCAAAACGTTTCCCTTTTTCACCAGCTGCTAGTAAGAATGCACCCATTGATGCAGCCATACCAGTACAGATTGTTGAAACATTTGGTTTGATGTATTGCATCGTATCATAGATAGCCATACCAGCAGTGATACTTCCACCTGGGCTATTAATATAAAGCGTGATGTCCTTTTCAGGATTATCTGCTTCTAAGAATAATAGCTGAGCCACGATTGAGTTTGCCACATTATCGTCAATCGCACTGCCTAACATGATAATGCGATCTTTTAATAGGCGAGAGTAAATGTCATAAGCGCGTTCCCCTCGGTTTGTTTGTTCGATTACTGTAGGGATTAAGTTCATTTCCAATTCCTCCTTTAAAGGTCAAAAAAGTTTTGGAAAGGTATTTTATACCTCGCCATTGGTAAATGTATGTAGTTTCATCATACATGGTTGGTCAATTAAGGTCAAACGAATCGCTTGATTATTTCAAGAGAATTATTCGACATTTTTTTCTAAGTTGATTTCCTCGTATCCATGATACCCACATATTTTTGCTTTTAAACAACGAATGCTTGCATATAAAGGGTTTTTCCCATATAATTAATATTCGTAACACCAAGAAAAACGTGTTCCTACATAATAAAAAATGCCCTCGTGGTGCAACGGATAGCACGTAAGATTCCGGTTCTTAAAATGGGGGTTCGATTCCCTCCGAGGGCGCTACATGTTTAAAATATAAGAAATGATGGGAGATTTTTAATTTTAGTTCGACTTTTGTCCGACGAAGTTAAAAATTTCCTATTTTATTTACCCTAATCGGAAGTTCATAAATCGATTATCCTTTAATTATTCTTAATATTCATACTATAGATTATCGCTAATGCTTAAAAGAAGGTTGTTTTAATATTTGAGGTGAAAAAAAGATAATTGAAGGAAAGGGAAGTTTAAGAGTTATTACAATATGTTTTCTAGAAGTCACCAATCTCAGGAGCAATTCACAAAGTTAAAGAATGAAGTTATACATAAGCTAACTACCAGAAAAAAGATGGTCAAAAGGGAAAGAGCCCCATGGCATGTTTATCTAAATAAAATACAATCATGTAATAACTAATTATTTAAGCTACGATGAAAAAGTGTGCAATAGCCTTATGCTAAATCCTTAATTTTCCATTGGTTCTACCTCAATGTATTTTTGGAAGCCATAATTCAAAAGAGCAAGGAAATAGTAAAGGATAAGTATTCCAGTTCGTGTGAATTTTTTGAGTTTAAAGTGCCCAATCTTTTCGAAAAGAGGAGTTAAGAGATAGGCAAAAATAACATCCATAATTAAATTAGTAGTAGCATATAAGGGGAATTTGCCATAAGTAAAGTGAAACACCCATAAATTTATCGTGAATAATGGTCCTAAAATAAATGCTAATGCATCAAATAACATAAATTTATAACCACCTTTTACTTTCCACCAATTAAATATTGGACTTAACATTTCGACAATGAGTAAAAGAAGTGAGCAAAATAATGTCACTGGTAAAAATCTTTTAAACGAATTTTTAGGTAGAAAAATAATAACGATTGCCCATAATACAATTGCATTAAATATTCTAAGGAAATTAGCAAGCATTCACTTCACCTCTATTTTCCTTTAGATTATGTGGGTGTTAACTAATTTATACAGGTTAGTTAATAGAAGTTTTGAACGAAATTATCGAAAACAAATAAATAGAGCCTAAAAGGCCCTAATTATCTAAATCATATAAACCTGGTGCATGTTCATTTGGCATATCCGGCATTGTTGGCACGGGAAACCCTTTAGGTGGTTCAGTCACTGAAAGGTCCCCACCATTTCTACTAGGTGTTGTTCCAGTGAATACTTCCCCAATAAGTGTATCATCTAAACGGAAATTAAATTGAGCGTTGTGAAAGCCCATATCAACATATTTCTTACATTCAGGATATTTATTCAAGTCGTAGTTAGGAACAGGGAAGACTTTTCCCCAATCAACTCCTAATGTTTCTAATGCCTTTGCAAAAGCATTTTGATGCGCATTATCTCTAACCATAAGAAAAGCTACTGTTTCTCTTAGAGTTTTATTACTGCTCATCTCATAAATTCTTGATTTTTGAAGTACACCAGTTGATTCTAAAGAAACATTATTGATTAAATTTGCTACTAAGTTACCGTGGTCATAAACCCAGGAACCATTCCAAGGGTTACCTCCTGCATCAACTGGTAAGGATGCTTTAGCACCTATAATGAAATGATGGGGATTTGCGCCATCTTGAATAACATCATCTAACGGAGCATTATCAAATGCTTGGTTACCTGGGCTAGAACCACCAGCACCATTTAAAAGTTGATTTATTGTCGATTGTACTAATTCTATATGACTAAGCTCTTCTATAAATACCCCTCTTAATAGGTCTCGATATTTTTTTGCTTTTCCTCTGAAGTTGGCACTTTGAAATGAATATTGCATCATTGTACGTATTTCTCCAAATTGTCCACCTAGCGCTTCTTGAAGCACCTTGGCTGCATGTGGATCTGGTTTATCAGGAACAATCATATTAATTAAATCTTCTTTGTAAAAATACATTAATGTATTCCTCCGTTTTTGAGTTGTAAATTCTAATAATAAATCTATTTTGTGTTAAAAAAATCGTTTTATCCATTTATCCATTTAAAAAGCGCATCTGGGGAGAAATCTTTCTTTGTGAAATTAAGGCTTTAGCCCACATTTTTTAAAAAACTAACCAAAAAAACACAAAATGTGAACAAAAAAGAAGAGTCATGCATTGACTCTTCTTTAAATGAAATTCCGATGAAACTACTCTTATTATGCGATTTTATCATGCAGAAAGGATGAGTAAAGAAAAGAACAGCGAGCGTGAGGGATGCACTCTTTGAAGAGATCATTGGTTGGCAAACCAATGTAACCATTATATTTTATGTTCAATCATTTTAATGCTGGATTAAATAATGATGTTTCATCAAAAAGGTTAAAAAATTCATTTATAAATCTATAAGAACGCTGAAGAGAAACATTACAACAAAGATATTTATGTACATGGCTGCTATAACTATGCCATAATGAATTTTTTTAAAAAGGAATAATGAAGTTGGGGCTAGTAATCCCCCGAAAATGAGCATGCCGAATATTTCATTTGAATAGAAGAAAATAATCACCTACAGACAATTTTCTACTTAGTGTATTTAATTGATAAATTTTTATACGAAGGTTAACGAAATATGTTTAATTCAGTAAGCTTGGACAGTCTATAGGCTAGCTCGTATGAATTGCCTTCATAAAGGTGAAATGAGAGTGAATCATTGAGGTATTCCACTTTTTGTTGGAATTCCTCTAAACAGCCTATTTGTGCTGACCAATGGAGATCAGGAATAGAGACAATATATTTTTCTTCTGGAGTTTTAATAATGTATACATTTGAGTGTCTTTCTCCTAATAAATGCATTTTTTCTTGAAGATATTTCATCTATTCTACACCTCAACTTCTCCATTTATTAAAAGTATTATATAAATGAAATGGAGACAAAGAAAGCAATATCTATTAGAAACACTGAAAAGGAGACTAAAGGCTCTAGGGAAAAAGTCTACAATAATGGAAATCGTTAACTTCTTCAAATGAATAATTAAAAGAAGAGCCGATGGGCTCTATAAACCTTGATTAACTTCTCATTTGTATGGATCAATATACTGCCACTTTTGAAATAAGTAAATGAGTGAAGCACAAATAATACAAGTGATAAAAATGATGATATGGATAGAATCATCCATTTTATAAATCCCGAAATATTCATAAAGGTTCATGATACCAAAAGAAAAGACTGCATCGCTAATTGTATTAATTGTTATATAAATCCAAAAGTTACCAAATGTAAAGTATAGAAATATAGTAGGTAAGACTATGTATAAGCCGTAGACAAAAGGAGTTGTATTAGTTAATGGGAAAATGGTTTGCACAACTTCAACTAGATGATATCTTTGATATAGTTGAAATACTATTGTTAAAAGCAGGGCACTTACTAATCCACCGGGAATGAAGGACTTTACCCTTTTAGTATCTAAAAAAAGGAGAAAGAACCAAGGTAGAATCAACATAGTCCACAAGAAAATATGGGTAAACATTCAACTATACCTCCAATAAGTAGATAATTATACTCTTACCGATAACACCTTAGTCTATGCATAAAAAGTCGGGAATCGCCGGAACCCTTAAATGAGTTGAGATGAGAAAAATTCTCGAATAATTTGTTCTGCAAACAATAAAAATAGGTTTCTAAATTTTATAATAAAAAATTTAAAAAGAGGTGATTGTATGAGAGAAAAATTATTAAGTATTCAACTTCCTGATAGATATGAAGAAAATTTGTTTGAATATATTCCTACACTAGATGGTGTTCCAGAGTTAATTGATTACTTAAACCTCGGATACTCCAAAAACCAATACAAAAAAATGACATCATTAGTCGCAATTGAAAGTATGAAATTCAATTTAATTGAAGCAAAAAAAGACAATGCTCTTTCAAAGGAGGAAGTGGAAAAAGGAAATAAATTGATTCTAGAAGCGATTGAAAGATATAACTCAATATAAAGCACAAAATAATCTTAATAAGATAAGTACTAGAAAACAAAAAACAATCATACAGCCATTTAGCGCCGGAAAGTTATAGTAAAGCTGAAACTGTTCCTTTTCAGCTGTCTTTAGCAATTCTCATGTATACATCTTCATAAAAACTACAACTAGCATATCTCAAGTTAGATGTGTTTTTTTGTGTTGGGGTAATTCCGTCAAACATCTCACTAAAAAACGCAAGGAGCCGCAAAAAAATAACCGAAAATGGTCCGTTTGTTTTCTTTTTTCGACAAATTCTTCGCTTTTTTGTACCGAAGTACCTAAAAATATTACCCCAATTTACAAGTAATAACTTCACAACCTATCATTAAATTATAAAAATAATAAATTTTCAAAAAATAGGGGTGGAGTTATGAAGTTTAAAAAGCTAAAGCCGTTACTTACGTTGACGATGGCTGCTGGTATGATATTTTCGTTCAGTGTACCTAGTCATTCAATGGCAGCTGAGAATGATAAGTTCAATATGAAACAGATTGAATCTATGCTCAGTGGTTTATCCAAAGAAGAAAGAGCGACTTTGAATGAATTAAATGCGTCACCAACATTTACAATTTCTCCAGATATTAAGCAGGATAGTGCAGAATTAGTTTCTGTTATTGTTGAATTTAAAACACTTCCAGCAAAAGTGGCTGTTAAACAGCAACTTTTATTAGGTAAGCAAAAAGCGGTTAATAATGCAGAACAGCAAGTTGAGGCTTCTCATAAATCCTTTTCAACATTTATATCCTCAATGAAAAAGAAAAAATCTATTGATAAGTTTGATGCCAATAAGCTTGAGATCATTCATGAATACAAACACGCTTTTAATGGGGTATCAATGACTTTACCTGGTACGGCTGTTCAATCATTACTTGCCTCTGATGAAGTAAAAAGAATATGGAGTAACAAAGAAATCAAATTAGATTTACCTAGTGAAGATGAGAAGGTTAGTCCGAAAATGGCTGATAGTGTACCTCAAATTGGGGTTGATCAATTGCATGATGAAAAGATTAAGGGAGAAGGCATTAAAGTCGGTGTAATCGATACAGGAATTGATTATAACCATCCTGATTTAATGGATGCTTATAAAGGATATCGCTATACCGATGGCGAGAATCCTGCTGAGGTAGAGCCATCTTCAGTTAAAGGCTGGGATTTTGTTGATAATGATGCTGACCCAATGGAAACAACCTATGAAGATTGGGTTGGAAATGATGAAGGGTATCCTGAAGAATACGGTGGAGCGACTTATTATACATCTCATGGCACTCACGTATCAGGAACGATAGCAGCAAACCCTGATAACACTGTAGATTATGCTGTAACTGGGGTAGCACCAGAAGTTGACTTATATAATTATAGAGTGCTAGGTCCATACGGATCTGGAAGTAACGAAGATGTTATGGCTGGTATTGATAAAGCAGTTGCAGATGAAATGGATGTAATGAATTTATCACTCGGAACTTCTGTCAATGACCCACTAGACCCGACCTCTATTGCGATAAACCAAGCGATGCTTTCTGGGGTTGTTGCGGTAGTGGCTGCAGGAAATGCAGGTCCAGATGAAAAAACACTCGGTTCACCTGGTACAGCTGCTTTAGGTATTACTGTAGGGGCAAGTGACTCCGATATGAGTATCCCGACTTTAGATGTAACCGTTAAAGGCCAAAAACTATCCTTAATGTTACTAGCGAAGAATTTTTCTGATAAGTTGGCATTATTAGAAGGTAAAGAGTTACCGATTGTTGAAGCTGGGATTGGCCAAGAGACGGATTACCAAGGGTTAGATGTGAAAGGGAAAATCGCATTAATTGAAAGAGGCACTTTGACCTTTGATGAGAAAATTAAACATGCGAAAGATGCAGGAGCAATAGCTGTTATTATCTATAACAATGAAGAAGGGCAAATCCCATCCTACTTGGGAGAAGGAAGTGAATATCTCCCATCTTTCCGCCTGTCAAAAGAAGATGGAGAGAAATTGAAAGCGAGTGGAGTCAATAAAATCACTTTAACAAATCTTGATGAAACGACAACAGAGGGAGATCATTTAGCTGACTTTAGTTCAAGAGGTCCGGTGAATGGAAACTATGATATTAAACCAGACGTTGTGGCGCCAGGGGTAGCGATATTTTCGACGATTCCAGAGTATATCAATAGTCCTGAAGAAGGAGTCGCATATGACAATGCCTATGCTAGAATGCAAGGAACGTCGATGGCAACACCTCATGTAGCAGGTGTAGCAGCATTGATTCTTCAAGAAAATGAAGCTTATGACCCTTTCGAAGTGAAGGAAGTATTGATGAATAACTCAGTCGACCTGAATGGCGATTATTCAGTGAATGAAGTTGGAGCAGGAAGAATCAATGCCTATGCATCTGTACATGCTGAAACGACAATTAAAGTACTTGATGAAACGGAAATGATGGAGGGAGAAGGTACCGTTGTTATAGATGAAGAGACAGCTTCTATAGCATTTGGTAGGGATTATTTACGTGATGATGGTGAAGCGATTAACCACTCTAAAGATATAGTAATCAAAAATAGCGGTAAGAAAAAATCTTATGACCTTACAGTAGAGTTTAATCAATCGATTGATGGGGTTGAAAATGCAAAAGAAAATAAGGTCACTTTAAAAACGAAGAAGTCTGTTACAGTCGGTAAAGGGAAAGAAAAAACGCTAAACGCCACCATCAATGTACCAGCGAATGCGAAGCCGGGTGCATATGAAGGCTATATTCGTATAAATAATCAAGCGGATGCCCAAGAGAAATATCAAATTCCTTTTTCCATCTTTGTTACAGATAAAGGAATTGATTCTTTTGAAACGGACCGACCAACACTAGCGAATGATGTTGGGTTTTGGCAAAACTACTATCCAATTATTAACGGATTATTTACTTTGAAAAGTCCAATGGAAAGCATCGACGTGATCGTGAAAGATAGTCAGTCAGGTGAGGCACTCGGATATATTGGTTCGTTAAATGCTGAGAATATGATGCCAGATCGAGAATATTTCTTGCTGTATATGTTTACAGGAGCAATGTTGCCATTTACGAAGGACCCTAATCAGCCAATTGCTGAAGAATACGTAAAATTACCAGAGGGAGACTATGAAATAGTCATTTTAGCGAAGGATGATAGTGGAAAAACGTATACAGTTGACGCACCAGCAATCATTGACAATACCGCACCTGAGATTGAGTGGGATCACGAGCCCGGTGTGTATGAACTGAATGACTCGATGTTTACAGTCGAGGATGGGGAAGAGGCATTTTATGTTCATGGTAAAGTAGAAGATGAAACAATCGGACTATTAAATGAAAAAGGTTTACCGTATGATCAATCATCTAATACGATGTATTTTGACACTTCTAAATACGCTTATTTTGCAAGGACATTCCCGATTGATGCAGAAGGAAATGTGAAATTTGGCATTGAAAAAAGTGATATTGAAAATCAAGAGTTATATTTACGGTTAGCCACTTCCGATTTAGCGACAGCTGTTAAGATGGAGAACTATATTTTTGTGAAGGAAGGAACTCCATATGTTTCCGCTAGTTATGATAAGGAAGCGATAAAGAAAAAAGACAATATTACAATGACTCTTTCGCTAAACAATGTTCAAGATATGATGTCAGGGGAATGGCAAGTGAGTTTCCAACATGACTTATATGATTTCAAAAAGGCAAATTTGACGAAAGAGATAGAGCAATACACAAAACAAAAGGGCATTAAAGTGGATTTAGCTAAACCGGTAGTAGAAAAAAGTGATATTTGGAATAGTACGGTTACATTAAGTAGTGCTCTATCTGGAAAAGCTTTTGATGGGCTAGATGGGGATATGCCATTAATTGATGTGACATTTAAGTTGAAAGATGATGCTTATTATGGTAAAACAAGTAGCTTTGAAGTAGTAAATGGAAAGTATACACCAAAAGACGAGCAACAAGTTGATATTCCTTATTATAGTGTCGATTCATTTGATGTGATTTCTAAACATACGACTGTTGCAGGCTCAGTGAACTTAGAAGCTTTTAATAGTGAGGAAGGATATTTTAACCGCGTTGGAGAAGCAAACGATTTAGGTATTAAAGTGTATGCTCAAACACGTTCAGGTAAGAATTATAAAGGTACGCTGGATGATCATGGACAATTCACTGTAAAAGGAATTCCAGCGAGCAGTCAGGATTATACGTTAGTTATTGAAGCACCAGGCCACCTAAAGAGCGCCACAACTTTTGTGCCTGGTAAGAAAATCGATGGCGAACTCTTTGGTCAACATCAAACCATCCGTCCAAAACTAGGATTAGCCGGTGATGTGAATGGCGATAAGGTCATTGATATAAAAGACATTCGAAAAATTGTTGATGCATATGAAGATGAAGATACCTCGAAGAGGAAAGAAGATATTAATCAAGACGGAATTGTCGATGAATTAGACATAAGAATAACAGAAAAGAATTTCTTAACGAAAGGTCCTGATGCTGAATCGAAACAACCAAAAGAAAAAATCGGTAACAAAGACCTTGAATATTTCCTTCGATTAATTGGTTTAACACCAATTGAATAGTTATAGCTTACGACAGATAGATACGAATCCTATCGATACGAACTAATTGAACTGCCCCCTGTTAAATAGTCAGTGGAAATAATAAAAACAGTCTAAGCGGCTTTAGCTCTATATTCTTTAGGGCTAAGGCCGCTTAATCGTTTCTGTTTTGCCCCTTATTAGGTTATTTTTTTCGAAAAAAGTTTCATGGTTTACTCTACCGTATAAAACATGGTCCTCCTAGTTTGTCTATTACTTTTCCGTCATGTGTAAGACGGTTAAATAGGATTTCCTTGCCTTTCTCCATCATTTTTCTCTGCTATAATAGCCAAAAAGAGACATGATTAACTTTTCACTTATTGGGAGGTTCAAGGATGGAAGGAAAAATCATCAAATACTATCGAGAAGCAAAGAAGCTTACACAGAAGGAGATTGTACAAGGCATTTGCTCTATCACCCATTTAAGTAAAATTGAAAGAGAGTCTACTCAATACTCCAGTGAAATTATTTATATGCTTTGTGAACGGTTGGAAATTAACATGGAAGATGAAATTGAACGATTTCAGCAATTTAAGCGAAAGATGACTGACCTCCAAAAGCAAATTATTATTCAAGATGATGAGAGAATTGAGCAATTAAAGAAAGAGTTAACAGCAAACTCGTTAAGAAAAGTACCAGATTTTCAAGCGAGTTACTTTCTAACAATGGCGAGGTACTTCTTATATAAGATGAAAGTGACAGAAGCTTATTACTTTATCAACCAACTTCAAAAGGAAGTGATAGAGCTAACCTCTTTTGAAGAGAATTCATTAAAGCATCAATTAGGGATATATTATTTTTTAACGGGGAGAAATAAAGACTGTATTCGAGAATTAAGTTCTATTGACCATGATAGCTATCATCAAAATGAATATTATTACCATCTAGCACTCGCTTATTATGCTGCTAATCAGAACGTACAAGCCTATTATTATGGTAAAAAAGCTGCTGATTATTTTCATTCAACGATGAATGTTAATCGCATGATAGATTCGGAAACATTATTACTTGTGCAGTTAAATGCGAAAGGTGCTCATGATTTTAAAGAGACGAAAGATAGGTATGAGGCTCTTTTTCGTTTATGTGAAGAGTGTGGCGAAGTAGAGAGAAAAGCAAAGGTATATAACAACTTCGCTTATGACCTTCATAAAAGGAAAAAATACACTGAAGCACACTATTACTATTTGAAAGCATTAGAAATTGCCTGCGAAAACTCTCCATTATACGCCATGTTTTTAGAAAATTATATTCATAATGGTTTTATTAGTGGGTTAGTACATAAAAAGGAATTGTTACAAGAAGTAAGAAAAGGGATTGAATTAGCAAAGACTTACCAATGGAGTGGGCTTTTTACATTTGAGTTTTACTCCTTCTTAATTGAGGGCAGAGAAGAGGAAGCATACGCCATAATAGAAAATAAATTATTACCTTATTATCGTCAGTCGGGTGATACGCTTATGATAGAAAAATACGAACAACGTTTATTTGCTTATTATAGGAAGATTGGTGACGTTGAAAGCGCGTTTAAATTGGCAAAAAGTTTAATTGCTTCACCGACATTAGTTTAATTGTATATGGATGTAAAAAAACTGGGAATGTTTCCTTAAGGTTAAGGACACGCTATAGATAATCTTTCAATGGGAGGGTTAATATGGCGGAGAAAGATCAAAGGTTAACGGCATCTGAGTTAGCACAGCTATGGAATGCCTATATGAATAATAAAATGTATAAATGCGTCCTGCAATATTTTTATGAAAAAGCTGATAAAGGAGAGATTAAGGAATTTATTGAGACGGCTATCGAGATGTGTGATGAAATTATTTTTGATATTACGACGATCTATAATAAGAACAACCATCCATTGCCGAAAGCCTTTAGTGAAGAAGAAGATGTCAATATAACTGCTCCAAAGCTTTACTCAGATGTGTTTATTCTTGCGTATATGCATGATATGACTCGTTATGGCATTATTGGTTATGGAACTGCATTAGCTATTGCAATTCATGAAGATGTGGATCAAGTTTTCACAAAAGCATTGGAAAAAGGTTCACAATTATATAGAAGGGCAATTAAATTGCAGCAAGAAAAGGGTGTTTTTCACCCCTCACCGTCTATTCCAATCCCAGAAAAAATTGAAATCGCTGAAAAAAATAGTTATTTAAACGGCTTTATAAGTGAACAGCGAGCATTATCAGTCGTTGAGATTATGAATGTGTACAACGATATGCAAAGAAATGCTTTAGGAAAGGCCCTGTTTTTAGGTCTTTGTCAAACTGTTACTTCCAATGATATCAAGAAATTTTTGCGGAAAGGTCTTGATTTGTTCGATGAAAATGTCCAAGAATTTGCTAATACTTTAATTAAGGATAGCATTTCTGTTTCACCGACTTGGGACTCAGAAGTGCTTAATTCTACCACACCACCTTTTTCAGAAAAGCTAATGCTATACCAAGTAGTAATATTTATTGCTACGTTATCCGGCTATTATGGGACAGCATTAGGTACGACTACAAGACGGGATTTAACGGTAATGTATGCAAAGATAATGACCGAAACATTAGACTTAGGCAATCAATCGGCAAGTTTATTAATTAAATACGGTTGGCTTGAACAAGCCCCTCAATCAGTAGACCATAGAAATATTTCTAAAAAGAAAAGGAAATAGGGATGTTCTGTGAGAAAAAATAACCCGATTGAGAAATTGTTTTGGTCGATTGCTTTTCCCGGTTTTGGTCAATATTTAAATGGTAAATTGTTTAAAGGTACTGTATTTTTAGTTTTAGAAATTTTATTTAATGTCATGGGTAATTTTAACGAAATTATTATGTTAAGCTTTCAAGGGAAAGTTCATCAAGCTGCTGAAGCAGCTAATTATGGATGGTTAATGTTCTATCCGTGTTTATACTTCTTCGCTATTTGGGATGCTTATAAGGATGCTGGGGGTGAAGGGAGTAAATATTCATTCTTACCATTTGTATTTTGTGCTTATTTTGTAACGGTTGGTCTTATGTATTCAACAGAGGTATCAATATTTGGCGTGTTTTTTGGGCCTGTATGGTTACCAATGATAGCTGTCATTCCTGGTGTCATAATTGGTTGGCTCATTCGATTTGTCATCATTAAATTTTCAACTTCATCATAAAAGCCAACCCTTCGCATGATTATATGGTTGGCTTTTAAATTTGGTATGTATACAATTAATCCTCATTTACTGTTGCTTTGCATACGGGACAAGTAATTTTTTCATTCGATCTAAATTGGATTTTCTTCAAATCTTTCCTCGTAAATGTAGCAAAAACATTATAGCGGAAACCGCATATACAAGAGTGTTTGTCTTTTACAATGTGGGTTAAATGGGTTTCATCGCTTTGAACGGTTGGATAGATCATAAGACACACCTTTCTTTTTTGTGGGAAATTTAGGCAAAATTAGAAAGGTTTTTATATAGGAGACCTTTAGAAAGTCCATAAGAGGTAAGGGTGATTCAAGCGGAAATAATCACCTCACACATCTGCAACCCGGCTGCCATGACAATATATGCTTTAGGCCCGTGGCTTTGCGTCTTTTACTTTCGTAAAATTTGCCCAATATGATAGATTCTATCACATATTCATAGAGTATGGTCGACAAACGTCCTTTTTGTAACTAAAGGGAAAAATAACTGAAAAATCTAATAATTGTTTAGTTTCCACAAATCTTCCTTTTTCTTTTTTGATAATATTTACTCTACAATCTGAATAGTTATGTAGTGAGCTACCAATTTATTTCTATACACTATTTCAGGTGATTATTGTAGAATGAGAATAAGGGGGGTTTTTAGAATGAACTTGAAAGCAGGGTTGTGGCAACAGCAAACATTAAAATTGACCATGACACAAGAGCTTACACAAGCGATTGCGCTGTTACAATATAATACACAAGAATTGTCTGCCTTTTTGGAAAGTAAGGCGTTAGAGAATCCCCTTATGCAAATTGAAGCGAGTCCTGCACAAGCAGCCGATTCGAGATTTGACCGAATGAAACCATCAAAACAAAAAGTAGATGACAATAAACAGGACTGGATTGAACAAATCGGTTCAAAAAACCATACAACATTACAAGAATACTTACATTCGCAGTTAGCGATCGCAGAATTAAATCATATGGAATATAAACTCATTTCCTATCTCATTGGATGTTTAGATGAAAACGGTTACTTACAGACAGACATACAAACTGTTGCGGAAAAATTCAACGTAAGTGAAGAGGATATGAATGAAGCGTTGATAGAGATTCAAAGTTTAGAACCTGCAGGAGTAGCGGCGAGAGACTTACAGGAGTGTCTATGGTTACAATTAGAGAGACTTCACCCTTATAATGAAATCGCTGAGAAAGTCATTAGTGATTATTTTCTTCTTTTTGCTGATAAGAAATGGAAAGAAATAGCGAAAAACCTGAAAGTAGAACTAAAAGAAATCCAAGAAGTTTTTGATCTTGTGCAAACACTAAATCCAAGACCAGCTGCATCCTTCCAAAATGAGTTAGCACCATATATTACACCAGAAGTCGTTATTCAGTGGGAAGATGGGACTTTTTCTGTAAGTATATATGATGATGTGCTACCAAAGATTCGCTTTAATGAGAGCTATTTTCGTAAGTTTCAAGCAGATGGAGATCAAGAAGTGAATCGTTTTTTGCAAGAGAAAAAAACGGACTTTCATTGGATTGCTAGAAGTATAGAACAAAGAAAAGAAACATTATTAAAAGTAGCATTAAAAATTGTTGAAAAACAGCCTGAATACTTCTGGAAGGGCCCAAATTATTTGCAACCGATGACAATGAAAGAGATAGCCGATGAATTAGAGATACATGAATCAACTGTCAGTCGTGCGGTCCGTGAAAAATATGCGCAAACGCCATTTGGAACGATTGAATTGCGATCCTTTTTTTCTAGTACGATTAAGACGACGTCGTTTGAGAATGCATCATCTGAGCAGGCGAAAAACGCAATAAGTGACATGGTCAAAAGTGAAGATAAGAAAAAACCTCTTTCAGATCAAGTGATAGTCAAGCGATTAGAAGAGGAAAAAGGTATTGTGATATCAAGAAGAACAGTTGCAAAATATCGTGATCAATTAAAAATTCCATCTTCTTCAAAAAGAAAAAGATACGAATAAAAGAGTGGGGTGGATGATTATTGCAGATTGTTAAACTGTATACAAGAAAAAGATGCCCTTTATGTGAGCAAGCTGAGCTTGTCATTGAGATGGTCCAAGAAGAAAGTCTATTTCAATATGAAGCCATTGATATTGAAACAAGTGATGATCTAACAGAACGCTTTGGTTTAATGATTCCAGTTATTGAGGTAGACGGTGAGATCCTTCAATATGGACAAGTAGATTATGTCACTCTTTCTGAGAAGTTAAGTTGGGAAAGTGATAAATGATTGAAAAATAAAAATAACCCTGCTAATATAAAGTTGTAGGGTTATTTTTAAAGATTGATGATTAAATTATTGTAAAAAGGGTATAAGAATAAAGAAGAAAAAAATGAAGTTTTGACTTCATTATATATTTTTATTCTCGTGGGACACAAAATGTCTTGCGTGGACATATAATGTCCATATAAAGGAGTAAAAAATTGAATAAGTGGATGAATGTTACTCAAAAAGTAATTCCAGACTTGATGGAAATAATGAAAAGACGATATGAAATTTTGCAACAAACCTCTTTAATGGAGCCTGTAGGAAGAAGGAGTTTAGCGACAAAAGTAGGGATGACCGAAAGAGTATTACGCGGAGAACTCGATTTTTTAAGAGAACAAGGCTTAATTATTGTAGATGCACAAGGAACGAAACTATCGGAGGCTGGAAAGCATCTCCTTGTAGATCTCCACGAGGTAATTAAAGAATGGTCGGGATTAAATGATAAAGAAATAAACTTGACAAATATGCTTCAAATAGAAAAGGTGCTACTTACTTATGGGGATACTGATAAGGATGAAACAGTAAAGTCAGAGTTAGGAAAAGAAGTAGCCCGCCTTGTTCAGGCGATAGCTAATGGAGGGATGACCATTGCAGTGACGGGTGGATCCACAATTTCAACTGTAGCTGAAGCGCTAAGGAAACAGCAACATATGGTGGATGTCTTATTTGTTCCAGCCCGTGGAGGCGTCGGCACAGATATGAGATTCCAAGCCAATACATTAGCGGCGCGAATGGCAGAAGAATCGGGCGGCACATACCAAACATTGTATGTCCCAGATGTCGTCGGTGAAGAAATGTATCAATCCATCATCAAGGAACCAGAAATAAAGCAAGTGCTGAAAGTGATAAAAAAGGCGAATATCGTTATTCACGGTATTGGCAATGCACTTGAGATGGCAGAAAGACGTGGTACCCATAAGGGAAATATAAAGGAATTAACAGAATCAGGTGCGATTGCTGAAGCATTCGGGTATTACTTTAATGAAGAGGGTAAAGTGGTCCATCGTTTGCAAACAGTAGGACTACAACTAGAAGATTTGCAACATGCAGAATATGTGATTGCCGTTGCAGGTGGATCAACAAAGGCTAAAGCGATTGCTGCCTACATGAAACAAGCACCGAAACAAACAATACTTGTCACAGATGAGATTGTGGCAGAGGAATTACTAAAAACAATTAATTAACGGAGGTTTCATAATATGACAATTAAAGTGGGAATAAACGGATTTGGAAGAATTGGCAGAAACGTATTTCGTGCGAGCTTTGAAAAGGAAAATGTAGAAATCGTTGCGATAAATGACTTAACAGATGCGAATATGCTAGCTCATTTATTAAAATACGACTCCATTCATGGAGCATTTCCGCACGAGGTAAAGGTAGACGGCGATAACTTAATCGTAGGTGGCAAAAAGGTTAAAGTGTTAGCAGAAAGAAATCCAGCTGATATTGGTTGGGGTGATTTAGGTGTTGAGTTAGTTGTTGAATCTACAGGCCGCTTTACAAAACGAGCAGATGCAGCGAAGCACTTAGAAGCAGGTGCGAAGAAAGTGGTTATATCTGCTCCGGCAACCGATGAAGATTTAACGATTGTAATGGGTGTGAATCATGAGTCATATGATCCTGACAACCATCATATCGTATCAAATGCTTCTTGTACGACGAATTGCTTAGCACCGTTGGCGAAAGTTTTACATGATTCATTTACAATTAAACGAGGAATGATGACAACTGTCCACTCCTATACAAATGACCAGCAAATTCTTGATTTGCCTCATAAAGATTATCGTCGAGCAAGAGCAGCTGCAGAAAATATTATTCCAACAACAACTGGAGCAGCAAAAGCCGTTTCTCTTGTTCTACCAGAATTAAAAGGGAAATTAAATGGTGGTGCCATTCGTGTTCCAACACCGAATGTTTCTCTAGTTGATTTAGTTGCCGAGCTTGATAAAGATGTCACAGTCGATGAAGTGAATGAAGCATTGAAATCTGCCGCAAATGGAGAGTTAAAGGATATTCTTAGCTTTAGTGAGGAACCATTAGTTTCAGGTGATTACAATGGAAATCCTGCATCATCAACCGTTGATGGATTATCTACAATGGTTATGGAAGGCAATATGGTCAAAGTCATATCATGGTATGACAATGAAAGTGGTTATTCTCACAGAGTGATTGATTTAATGGAATATATGGCTGAAAAAGGATTATAAATGTAGGTTTGGTAAACATTAAAAATAAAATTTTGCTTACAAACTCACATCTTTATGGATATTAGATGAATGAACGTCTATAATGATAAATGGTGAAGGGAGAAAGGGACCATACCTCTCCCTTTTATTTTGACTTTTTCTATACGTTTTCGCGCTTTTCTTGCGCGAGTAAGAAAGAAAACGGTGATTTTTATACATATAAATGAATGAACATTCGCCTTTCTTGTAGTACAAGCAGCTAACTAGAAAATAGTCTATTATTATGTTTAGGAGGGCCTTTTACTATGAACAAAAAGAGCGTAAAAGATGTAGAACTAAAAGGAAAACGCGTATTTTGTCGTGTAGACTTTAATGTGCCAATGAAAGAGGGACAAATCACGGATGAAACACGTATCCGCGCAGCAATTCCGACAATTAACTATCTAATTGACCAAGGAGCGAAAGTGATTTTAGCTTCTCATTTAGGGCGTCCAAAAGGACAAGTAGTAGAAGAGTTAAGGTTAACTCCTGTTGCAGAAAGATTATCTGCCTTGCTAGGAAAAAATGTTGCCTATGCAGATGAGGCGTACGGAGAAAAAGTAGAACAGGCAGTAGATGGTTTAGAAGAGGGCGATGTTCTATTACTAGAGAATGTTCGCTTTTACCCAGGTGAAGAGAAGAATGATCCTGAACTTGCTAAAGCTTTTGCCCAATTAGCAGATGTTTATGTAAATGATGCTTTTGGTGCAGCACATCGTGCACATGCATCGACAGAAGGAATTGCCCACCATATCCCAGCGGTTTCTGGTTTGCTAATGGAAAAAGAATTAGAAGTGTTAGGCAAGGCATTGTCAAACCCTGACAGACCATTTACAGCTATCATTGGTGGTGCAAAGGTAAAAGATAAAATCGATGTAATTGATAATCTATTAGATAAAGTAGATAATTTAATTATCGGTGGCGGTCTAGCCTTTACGTTTGTAAAAGCACAAGGCCATGATATTGGCAATTCTCTATTAGAAGAAGATAAATTAGAATTAGCGAAAACGTTTATGAAAAAAGCGGAAGAAAAAGGCGTGAAATTTCTAATGCCAATTGATGCTGTCGTTGCCGATCGTTTTGCTGAAGACGCAGATAGTAAAATAGTGGCTATTAACGAGATTCCAGGAGATTGGATGGCATTAGATATTGGTCCTGAAACGGCTAATTTATATAGTGAAGTAATTGCAGATAGTAAGCTAGTCATTTGGAATGGACCGATGGGTGTATTTGAAATGGATCAGTTTGCTGGTGGAACAAAAGCAGTAGCAGAAGCATTAGCGGAAGCAAATGACACATACTCTGTTATCGGTGGTGGTGATTCTGCAGCAGCAGTCGAGAAATTCCATTTTGCTGATCGTATGAGTCATATTTCAACAGGTGGCGGTGCATCATTAGAATTTATGGAAGGAAAAGCCCTTCCAGGTGTTGTCGCTTTAAATGATAAATAAGTAATAAAAAGGAAAGGACGAGATAGTATGCGTAAGCCGATTATTGCAGGTAACTGGAAAATGCATAAAACAATGAATGAGGCGAAGTCCTTTATTGAAGAGATTAATGGTCTTGTTCCAGATGAAATGGATATGGATACAATCGTGTGTGCTCCAGCCCTATTTTTAGAGCGTCTTGTAGATGGTGTGGAAGGTTCACCTGTTGCCATTGGTGCACAAAACATGCATTTTGAAGATAATGGCGCATTTACTGGCGAAATCAGCCCTGTTGCACTTCAAGACTTAGGTGTATCATATGTCATCATTGGTCATTCAGAACGTCGCGAAATGTTCAATGAAACTGATGAGACTGTGAATAAAAAAGCGAAGTCAGCATTTGCACATAACCTCACTCCCATCATTTGCGTAGGTGAAACACTTGAACAAAGAGAAAACAATGAAACAATGAGTTTTGTTGGACATCAAGTTGAAGCAGCGTTGTCGGGATTATCTGATGAGCAATTAAAACAGGCTGTCATCGCTTATGAACCGATATGGGCTATTGGTACAGGAAAGTCATCTTCAGCAGAAGATGCAAACGAAGTATGTGCCCATATTCGTTCTGTCGTTAGTAAACAGTTTTCTGAGGAAATCGCCGAAGCTCTTCGCATTCAATATGGTGGTAGTGTGAAACCGGCAAACATTAAAGAATATATGAGTCAAGCGGATATTGACGGTGCACTTGTCGGTGGCGCAAGTCTTGAGCCCTCTTCCTTCCTGCAATTATTGGAGGCGGGTAAGTATGAGTAAATCACCTGTTGCTTTGATTATTCTTGATGGCTTTGCCCATAGAGAAGAAGTCAAAGGCAATGCTGTTGCTCAAGCGAAAAAACCGAATTTTGATCGGTTATGGAATGAGTATCCACACGCTTATTTAACAGCAAGTGGAGAAGCGGTTGGTTTACCACAAGGACAAATGGGGAACTCCGAAGTCGGTCATATGAATATCGGGGCCGGACGCATTGTTTATCAAAGCTTAACAAGAGTAAATGTGGCTATTCGTGAGGGGCACTTTGAGCAGAATGAAACATTCCTTGCAGCGATTAATCATGCGAAGAAAAACAATACAAGCCTTCATCTGATGGGATTATTGTCAGACGGTGGTGTGCATAGTCACATTAACCACTTGTATGCCCTCCTTCAGCTAGCTAGTGACGAAGGATTAAAAAAGGTCTATGTCCATGGTTTTCTTGATGGCCGCGATGTTGGTCCGCAGACAGCTAGAGGATATATTCAAGCGGCAGAAGCGAAAATGAAAGAAATTGGTGTAGGTGAATTCGCCTCTATTTCAGGTCGTTATTACTCAATGGATCGTGATAATCGTTGGGAACGTGTGGAGAAATCTTATCGTTCGATGGTGTATGGCGAAGGTCCTGCTTATCATAGTGCCCATGAATTAGTCGAAGATAGTTATGCGAACGGTATTTATGACGAATTTGTTATTCCTTCTGTTATTGTGAAGGAAGATGGATCACCTGTTGGAAAAGTTAGTAATAATGATGCTATGATTTTTTACAACTTTAGACCTGACCGCGCGATTCAGATTTCAAATACGTTTACAAACAAAGACTTCCGTTCATTTGATCGTGGTATAGGCCATCCAAAGACTTTATTCTTTGTTTGTTTAACCCATTTTAGTGAAACAGTTGACGGGTATGTTGCATTTAAACCGACAAACCTAGATAATACTCTTGGAGAAGTACTTTCACAAAATCACTTAACGCAACTGAGAATTGCAGAAACAGAGAAGTATCCTCATGTTACATTCTTTATGAGTGGAGGAAGAGAAGCAAAATTTCCTGGTGAAGAACGGATTTTGATTAACTCACCTAAAGTTGCTACTTATGATTTAAAGCCTGAAATGAGCGCCTACGAAGTAACAGATGCTTTGCTTGATGAAATTAGTCAAGATAAGCATGATGCCATTATATTAAATTTTGCTAACCCTGATATGGTGGGGCACTCAGGAATGCTAGAACCAACAATTAAAGCTGTTGAAACGGTTGATGAATGTCTTGGAAAAGTGATTGACGCCATTATTGCTAAAGGTGGAAAAGCGATTATCACCGCTGACCACGGCAATGCGGATGAGGTCATTACTCTTGATGATCATCCAATGACAGCTCATACAACTAATCCAGTACCTGTTATTGTAACGGAAAAAGGTCTAATATTACGTGAAGATGGTATATTAGGAGATTTAGCTCCAACTATACTTGATTTATTAAAAGTGTCTCAACCTGAAGAAATGACTGGTTCTACATTAATTAAATAAGTGCCGGTGTTCACTTTTTTGTGAACATCCGTGCCTTACATATAAATGAAGTTTGACAAGATGACAGCCAATGAAAAAGGAGAGATTATCATGCCATTTATCCAACATGTATATGCTCGTGAAGTATTAGATTCACGTGGAAATCCAACAGTAGAAGTAGAAGTATTAACCGAGTCTGGCTTCTTCGGCCGTGCGATTGTACCATCTGGTGCATCAACTGGTGAATATGAAGCCGTTGAACTTCGCGACGGAGACAAGGATCGTTACTTAGGTAAAGGTGTTCAAAAAGCAGTAGATAATGTGAATAACTTAATTTCTGAAGCAATTATTGGTTTTGACGTAACTGATCAAGTAGGTATTGACCGTACAATGATCGCACTAGATGGCACAGAAAATAAAGGTAAATTAGGTGCAAATGCGATTCTTGGTGTTTCTATGGCTTGTGCGCATGCAGCAGCAGAGTCTGTTGGTTTACCACTATACCGCTATCTTGGTGGTTTCAATGCGAAACAATTACCAACACCAATGATGAATATCATTAATGGTGGTTCTCATGCGGATAACAATGTTGATTTCCAAGAATTCATGATTATGCCTGTTGGCGCTCCTACATTCAAAGAAGCGATCCGTATGGGTGCTGAAGTTTTCCATTCATTGAAAAAAGTTCTTTCATCTAAAAGCTTAAACACGGCAGTAGGTGACGAGGGTGGCTTCGCCCCAAACCTTGGGTCAAACCGTGAAGCGCTAGAAGTCATCATTGAAGCGATTAGCAATGCAGGTTACGAAGCAGGTAAAGATATTTACCTTGCAATGGACGTTGCTTCATCTGAATTCTTTAACAAAGAAACCGGCAAATATGATTTAACTGGAGAAGGTCGTCTTGGATTATCTTCAGAAGAAATGGTTTCTTTCTACGAGGAGCTTGTTTCTGAATTCCCAATCATCTCGATTGAAGATGGATTAGATGAAAACGACTGGGAAGGCCACAAATTATTAACTGAACGCATCGGTGGTAAAGTTCAATTAGTAGGGGACGACCTATTCGTTACAAACACGAAAAAGCTAGCACAAGGAATTGAACAAGGTGTAGGAAACTCAATCCTTATTAAAGTAAACCAAATCGGTACATTAACTGAAACATTTGAAGCGATCGAAATGGCGAAACGTGCTGGTTACACAGCAGTCGTTTCTCACCGTTCTGGCGAATCAGAAGACGCAACAATCGCTGATATCGCTGTAGCTACGAATGCTGGTCAAATCAAAACAGGTTCAATGAGCCGTACAGATCGTATTGCAAAATACAACCAACTACTTCGCATCGAAGACGAGCTTGGTGATTTAGCTGTGTATGACGGATTGAAATCTTTTTATAACTTGAGTAAATAATGTCTTAAAAAAACAAACATCATTTTGTAAATGGTGTTTGTTTTTTTTTGGCTATTTTAGGTTTTAAGGGATGCCGATCTCCGTAGTGGAAAATACGCGTAAATACATGGCGAGATAAATAAAGAAATGTCAAAACCAAAAGCCCTGACTCGTTTATCATAGAAACGCGTCAAATTTTTGGATTCACTACGGATTTTGACTCATTAATCAAGGAACCGCGTCAAATTTTTGAATCCACTACGGAATCTGACTCGTTAATCATGGAACTGCGTCAAATTTTTGGATTCACTACGGATTTTGACTCATTAATCAAGGAACCGCGTCAAATTTTCGGAATCACTAAGGATTCTGACTCGTTTATCATGGAATCACGTCAAATTTTCGGATTCACTACGAATGTTGACTCATTTATCAAGGAATGGCGTCAAATTTCTAAAACCACTTCTTTGTATACTACTTTGAAAAGAAAAATCAAAAATACAGAAATATATATAATAGAGTCTTTCCTGAAAAGTGGCTAATCACATCGTACAATAATGAGATTACCATTTTTGTTAATAATTTGTAGATGCGCAAATAGGCATGCGGGCATGAACTTGACATTTCATGATAGATTAACTTGTCTGTACATAGTAAATATGCTAAAATTTGAGTATTATTATTGTACGTAAATGGTTGATATGGAGGTGCCCACATGCATACACTTTTAATTACATTGCTAGTCATTGTGTCTATCGGTTTAATTGCCGTTGTTTTACTTCAATCAGGAAAAAGTGCAGGTCTTTCAGGTGCGATTTCTGGTGGAGCGGAGCAGCTTTTTGGTAAACAAAAAGCACGCGGCTTAGATTTGATTTTACATCGTTTGACGATTGTTTTAGCTGTTTTATTCTTTATTTTAACAATCGCAGTTTCTTATTTTGCTCTATAAATAGAGACGAACAATGCAATGCCTGGCCTCAACGAAAGGTCGGGTTTTTATTTTGCCTATTACAGGGAAAACTAATCATGTTAAACAAACGTTTGATTGAAAGGAAGTTTACATAATGAAAGTAGTTCAACCAAAACCATTCACATTTGGAGATGGTAAACGAGCAGTATTATTATTACATGGGTTTACTGGTAATACAGCAGATGTTCGCATGATGGCAAGATTCCTAGAAGGGAAAGGTTATACTTGTCATGCGCCATTATATAAAGGCCATGGCGTCCCGCCGGAAGAACTTGTCCATACGGGACCAGAAGATTGGTGGCAAGACGTCATGAATGGTTATCAACACCTAAAGGAAATGGGGCATGAAGAAATCGCGATTGCCGGCTTATCTCTTGGTGGGGTATTTTCCTTGAAATTAGGTTACACTGTACCTGTAAAGGGTATTATAACCATGTGTGCACCTATGCATATTAAATCTGAAGAAGTGATGTACGATAATGTCGTTGATTATGCCCGACAATATAAGAAGCTAGAAGGAAAATCACCCGAACAAATCGAAGAAGAAGTAGCTAAGTTTAAAGAAACACCAATGAACACATTAAAGGCATTACAAGCATTAATTGCAGATGTTCGTCATAATGTGGATATGATTTATTCTCCGACTTTTGTTGTGCAATCAAGAGAAGATCATATGATTAATACTGAAAGCGCGAATATTATATACAATGAAGTAGAAAATGATCAAAAACAGATTAAATGGTATGAAGAATCCGGTCATGTCATTACACTTGATAAGGAAAGAGATCAGCTGCATGAAGATGTGTATCAATTCTTAGAGCAGCTTGATTGGCAAGTGTAAGTTGGATCGAAGTTTGAGGAGTGTTGTCAATCGTGGATAACCACAAAAAAGAGCTGGTCGATAAACTATTAAATTATATGAAGGACGAGGCGTACAAGCCTCTAACAGTACAAGAAATGGAGGAGGCCTTTGGGATAGAAGACTCCACCCAATTTAAGGATTTTGTAAAGACTTTAGTCATTATGGAGGAACAAGGCTTAGTTGTGCGTACAAGGAGTAATCGCTATGGATTACCTGAAAAAATGAATCTTGTGCGCGGGAAATTATCTGGTCATGCCAAAGGATTTGCCTTTGTTATTCCAGATGAACCAGGACTCGATGATTTATTTATCCCACCAAATGAAACAAATAATGCCATGCACGGTGATATTGTCTTAGCCCGTGTAGCAGCAGAAAGCGCTGGTCAAAGAAAAGAAGGAACCATCGTCCGCATTTTGGAACGTGGTGTGCAACAAATCGTTGGTACATACACTGAGAGTAAGCATTTTGGCTTTGTTATTCCAGATGATAAAAAGTTTGCCAGTGATATCTTTATCCCAAAAGCTGCTTCTAAAGGGGCAGTAGAAGGACATAAAGTTGTTGTTAAGCTCACAACTTATCCTGAAGGAAGAAAGAGTGCGGAAGGTGAAGTAATGGAAATTCTGGGTCATAAAAACGATCCAGGCGTTGATATTCTTTCCATTATTCATAAACATGGGTTACCGATGGAATTCCCTGATGATGTGTTAAAGCAGGCAGAAGAAACGCCTGATGAGATTGATGAAAAAGAAATTGAAAATCGTCGAGATTTAAGAGGCGAAACGATTGTGACGATTGATGGTGCAGATGCGAAAGATTTAGATGATGCTGTTACTGTGACGCAACTTGATAATGGTCATTATAAATTAGGTGTGCATATTGCTGATGTATCTTATTACGTAACTGAAGGATCACCAATTGATGTAGAAGCAGAGGAACGAGCAACTAGTGTGTACTTAGTCGATCGTGTAATACCTATGATTCCCCATCGCCTATCGAATGGAATTTGTTCTTTAAATCCAAAAGTAGATCGTCTCACACTTTCATGTGAGATGGAAATTACGCCTGATGGTGAAGTGGTCAATCATGAGATTTTCCAAAGCGTCATTAAAACAACCGAAAGAATGACTTATTCGGATGTGAATAAAATTTTGGAAGATAACGATGAACAATTAATTGAACGCTATGAGCCACTCGTACCAATGTTTAAGCGAATGGAAGAATTAGCTGCGATTCTTCGTAAAAAGCGTATGCATCGTGGCGCCATTGATTTTGACTTTAAAGAAGCGAAAGTGTTAGTGAATGAAGAGGGTGACCCAAAAGATGTCGTCATTCGCGAACGTTCAGTAGCAGAAAGACTCATTGAGGAATTTATGCTAGCAGCGAATGAAACGGTTGCAGAGCATTTTCATTGGATGGAAGTACCGTTTATTTACCGTATTCATGAAGACCCGAAAGAAGATAAGCTCAGAAGATTCTTTGAGTTTATTACAAACTTTGGTTATATTGTGAAAGGAACAGCCAACGCTGTTCATCCGCGGGCATTGCAGGATATTATAGAAGAAGTACAGGGGACACCAGAGGAAATGGTGATTTCAACAATGATGCTTCGATCCATGCAACAAGCGAAGTACGATCCAGAAAGCTTGGGTCACTTCGGACTATCAACAGAGTTTTATACACACTTCACCTCGCCAATTCGTCGATATCCAGATACAATTGTTCACCGTCTCATTCGTACGTATTTGATCGAAGGTAAGATAGACGATCGCACCCAAGAAAAATGGAATGCGATGTTACCTGAAATCGCGGATCATGCTTCTGAAATGGAGCGAAGAGCAGTCGATGCCGAACGTGAAACCGATGAATTGAAAAAAGCAGAATACATGCTTGATAAAATTGGTGAAGAATATGATGGTATGATTAGCTCTGTTACGAACTTTGGGATGTTTGTCGAACTACCAAACACGATAGAAGGTTTAATCCATGTCAGCTATATGACCGATGATTATTATCGCTATGAAGAACGACAAATGGCAATGATCGGCGAACGTACAGGGAATGTATTCCGCATTGGTGATGAAATTACCGTTCGTGTCATCAATGTCAATAAAGATGAACGTGCGATCGACTTTGAGATTGTTGGAATGAAAGGCACGCCTAGAAGAGAACGCCGACAAGAAACAAAAGTGTTTAAAACAGGTAGTTCAGAAAGAAAGCCAAGGAAATCTGCTGCGCCAGAACGAGGTGAAAAATCTGGTAAGCCAGAGGGTAAGAAAAAGAAAAAACGCAAATTCTATGAAAATGCGCCGAAAGCAAAACGAAAAAAGAAACGTTAATAGACTAATGGAGGAAGCCTTTTTTGTAAGGCTTTCTTCCTTCTTTCCTTTGTTTTTGCTAAAATAAATAAAACTGCTGTGATTTAAGGGAGATGAGAAAGAGATGCCAAAAGGTGCAGGGAAAACAATCGCCCAAAATAAAAAAGCCTATCATGATTATACTGTCGAAGAAACATATGAAGCGGGTATTGTTTTACAAGGAACAGAGATTAAATCTATTCGTAACGGACGTGTGAACCTAAAAGATGCCTATGCACGAATTGTTAATAATGAATTATTCATTATTGGTATGCATATTAGTCCTTACGAGCAAGGGAATATTCATAACCACGACCCATTAAGAACGAGAAAGCTTTTACTACACCGGAAAGAAATTAACAAACTAATAGGTGAGTCAAAAGAAAGCGGCTATGCCCTTGTTCCATTAAAACTATATTTAAAAAATGGTTTCGCAAAGGTTTTAGTTGGATTAGCGAAGGGTAAAAAGAAATATGATAAGCGCGAAGACTTAAAACGAAAAGAAGCGAAACGAGAAGTTGAGCGTGCCTTCCGCGAAAGACAAAAAATGTAATATACCAAAAGCTTACAATTGATATTTCGTTTGTTTGTGCTATAATAGTAATTGTCACTTCAAATAGAAGTGCACAATCTTTGCTCAAAGTTTATCGAGCATTCCGTATGCTGCAACGACTCAGTTGCGCACCTAATACAGTTAGCAGCTTTAAAAAACTGCTACTATCCAATGGGGACGCTACGGATTCGACAGGGATAGTTTGAGCTTAGGTTGCGAGTCGAGGGGATCGTCCTCGTTAAAACGTCAAAGCCTATAACTGGCAAACAACAAAACAACTTCGCTTTAGCTGCCTAATAGGCCTTTAGCGGTTCCTCCCTCCATCGCCCATGTGGTAGGGTAAGGGACTCAAATTTAGTGGGCTACGCCGGATTCCACCGTCTGAGGATGAAGGAAGAGAACAACCAGACTAGCTGCCCGGACGCCCGTCGATAGGCATAAGGAGCAGCGAAACACGAATATATCGACTACACTCGTAGAAGCTTAAGTGCCAATATCTTTGGACGAGGGTTCGACTCCCTCCGTCTCCACCAAATACATATTTGGTGGTTTTTTATTTGGTTAAAACCAATAACATATAAAACCAAGCTATTCACAAAAATTAATAATCCTCCAATAGGTTAACATCAAACGTCTCTTTATTGCCATTCCATTCTATTTCGAATGTATGCATTTTATTTGGCGTAAACATGAATGTCCCATCCTCTCTTTTACTAAGCTGGTTATTATCATCAAGCGTTTCCCCACCGTCGCCGGTGCCAAATAGTGAAGAATGAAAATACCAATGGTCAACTAATACATTTTTGTCATCACCAGTATATTCTATTTTTATCTCATGCCTATAGTTATCCTGATGAATAGATGTATATTTAGAGGTAACAACCCAGTTTTGTCCTTCACCCCTAAAAGAATAAACTTCACTAGCAAATCTATAATTGTTTATATAGTTATAAATCAAAAAAGTAATGACACCTAGCAGAATTAATAAGGCAAATATTTTATAGTATCTTTTTTTCATTAGGGTTTACCCCTCCTTTTTCTGCTACTACACATCCTATTATAATTGAAAATTAGGAATATTATGTACATAATAAGCAGGATTTGAGAGGCACTAAGAAGTACAGTATTGTTGTTAAGCAAACATATTAATACTAAAGGTAGTTATATTTCACTTTATGCTCCATGTGGAGGATTATAGTAAGTTAAAAACAAGGCACTGATTAGTATATATGTTTTTTAAATTACTTGTTATTTTAGGAAATGAAAGAAATATCCCTTAAATATCTACACAGCATCCCTCACTCTGAACTTCACTATCCGCCTTCGTATAAAAAAACTCCCACTCATTCCCATCTGGATCGGTGATCCAAAACTTGTCTTGCAGAGCGTAGCAGCAAGTGGTATCCCGTTCTTCACGTGCGAAGAATCCTTCTTGTTCTAATCGTTGTTTATGGTGATCGATTTCTTCTTGTGTTTCTACTTGGAAACCAAAGTGATTCACTTGATTACCGTTTACTTCGTCTTTAACATTAAGGGTAAAGTTGAGTCCAGGTTGTTCTAGTAAAAACTTACTGTAAGTGGGTTCGACCTTGATTGGAGAAACACCAAATACTTTTGAATAAAAGGCGATAGATGCTTCTAAATTGGTTACGTTAATGCCGATATGCACATATTTCATTTGAAATGCCTCCTTTTAATTGCAACAAGAATTACTTGATTTTCTAAAGATACAACAAAGTTCTTCTGATAAGAGATGGTTAACGGATTGCTCATTTAATTCATAGTAATTCCATTTTCCTTTTGTCTCTTTTGTAATTAAACCAGCATCGAGCAAAATCTTTAAATGATAGGATAATTTCGATTGCGGAAGAGAGAAAATCTCGGATAAATCACAAACGCATGTCTGTCCCCGTTGGCATAGCTCATACATAATTTCTAGTCTTTTTTGGTCGGCTAATGCTTTAAATTGTTTTTCATATTCAATGAATGGTTTCATGGTTTGCACTTCCTATCAAATTTTTTTGATGTGTTATCAGTATACTTTAACTATAATTGGAAAATCAAGAAATAAATCAAAAAAATTTGATGCGTTTTTTTCTAACAGGGATTGCTTAACTATAGATTTATCTATAAAATAGCATAAGGATATAAGCATTTACTTATACGATAAAGGAGTACCTTAATGAAAAGTACAATTGAGGAAGTTGCGCTTGTGTTAAAGCTGTTAGGCGATAAAACAAGGCTAAAGATGGTGAAGATTCTTGAATCAAGGGAATGCTGTGTTTGTGAGCTTGTTCATTTATTTGATATGAGCCAGCCAGCTATTAGTCAGCATTTACGTAAGTTACGTGATGTTGGTTTGATCTTTGAATCAAGAAGGGGTCAATGGGTTTATTACGGTTTAAATAAACAATATGAGAACTTTCCCTTCGTTTGTATTTTATTAAATCAGCTTCCAAGTCAAGAGGGGCTACTTGAAAGTCTTGAAAAACAAGGTTTGCGCGTATTGTGTGATTAAGGAGGAATGGGTATGACAACGTCAGTGGTTTTGGCATCAGTGATTTTTTTAATCACACTTATTTTAGTCATCTGGCAACCTAAAGGGTTGTCTATTGGTTGGTCTGCCTGTGGTGGAGCGATATTGGCTTTACTAGTTGGTGTGGTAGATTTCCAAGATGTTTTGGATGTAACGTCGATTGTATGGAATGCAACGTTAACATTTATCGCTATTATTATTATTTCTTTAATTTTAGATGAGATCGGTTTCTTTGAATGGTCTGCCTTGCATATGGCGAGAGCGGCAAAAGGGCATGGTGTAAAAATGTTTGTCTACGTGATTTTGCTTGGAGCGATTGTATCTGCTCTGTTTGCGAATGACGGGGCTGCCTTGATTTTGACACCGATTGTTCTTTCGATGGTAAGGAACTTGAATTTTAATGAGAAAATGGTCTTTCCATTCATTATTGCAAGTGGTTTTATCGCTGATACAGCGTCATTACCCCTTGTGGTAAGTAATCTTGTTAATATTGTATCGGCCGATTTCTTTGGCATCGGATTTGTGGAATTTTTCACTGTCATGATTGTACCGAATTTATTTTCTGTTGCGGCAAGTATTTTGGTTCTCTATTTGTTTTTTAGAAAAAGCATACCCGGTCGTTATGATGGTACGCAATTACGGGAGCCACGTGTAGCGATAAAGGATCCACGATTATTCAAGTACTCATGGTGGATTTTGGCGATATTACTAGTTGGCTATTTTGCAAGTGAGTTTGTTGGTGTGCCTGTATCGATTATTGCTAGTATCATTGCTTTTATTTTTCTTATGATCTCTAGAAGAAGTGATGCAGTTGATGTGAAATCCGTCATGAAGGGGGCTCCGTGGAATATTGTTTTCTTCTCAGTCGGAATGTATGTTGTTGTGTATGGTTTGCGGAATGTTGGGCTAACGAGCTTATTAACAGATGTTCTTCAATTAACCGTTGATCAAGGATTGTTTGCCGCAACAATGGGCATGGGCTTTATTGCTGCCATTTTGTCTTCGGTCATGAATAACATGCCGACAGTGATGATTGATGCGTTAGCCATTGCAGATACGAATGCAACAGGTATGATGAAAGATGCCTTGATTTATGCCAATGTCATCGGATCTGACCTTGGACCAAAAATCACGCCAATTGGTTCACTTGCTACTTTATTATGGTTACATGTGTTATCGCGTAAAGGGGTGAAGATTTCTTGGGGTACCTACTTTAAAACAGGTATCATTCTAACGATTCCCACCTTATTTATCACCTTATTAGGTCTTTATATATGGTTATTAATTATTCATTAAAGGAGTGTTCATATGACGAAAAAAATCATTTATTTTCTTTGCACAGGGAATTCTTGCAGAAGTCAAATGGCTGAAGGTTGGGCAAAGCATTATTTAAACGAAGATTGGCAAGTCTATAGTGCAGGCATTGAAGCACATGGACTCAATCCAAAAGCTGTAGAAGCGATGAAAGAAGCAGGGATAGATATCTCACAGCAAACTTCGGATGTGATAAATACCGACATCTTAAATCAAGCGGATTTGGTTGTCACCTTATGTGGCGATGCTGCTGATAAATGTCCTATAACACCGAAAGAAGTGAAACGAGAACATTGGGGATTTGATGATCCTGCCAAAGCAATTGGCACGGAAGAGGAAAAGTGGCAAACGTTTACTCGTGTAAGAGATGAGATAGGCGAGCGGTTGAAGCGGTTTGCTGATGCTGGTGAAAAGTAGTCATACACCGTCATGGAAGTACCTCCATGGCGGGTATTTTTATTCTGAATAGTTAAAATATATAGTTAATTAAACTTTTGTTATGCTACACTTGTAATAAATAACGACCAACATTGTCTAAGTCACTCAATGAAATAAGGGTAGGAGGGAATAGACGGTTTATGACTAAAAAAGTTGTTCGTAGGAATGGGAAGCGTAATGAAGGCAAAGCTAGACAATTGACAAATGAAATTGATAATTTTTTAATTCTATGTATTTATGAACAGCAAAAAGAAGCAATTGCCAAACAAGAGTCGATTGAAAAAGAGAAGGCACCTATTTATTATATCTCAGGTGTCAAATCTTTTATGATTTGGGAAAAGGCATATCAAGAAAATCCGGCTGTTTTTAATTCGTTAAGACAAATCGCAAGAGATCGCTTTATTCATCAATTGGCAGATCATATCGTGCATTTTCTTATCGAGAAAAACAAAAATTATTCCTCCCTATTTACAATGGTTTTTTTAGATCATCAACTAAGGGGACTTGCCATTTCAGCAATTGAAAATAGGCTAAGGGCGGATACCTTTTTAAATGAGGAAGCTGCTTGGGAAGAGTTTTGTCAGTGGTTTCAGCGGGGAATCGCAGAGTGGGTATTAGATGTAATGGCTGACGAACTTGGGATGGAGCACCTCAGTCAACTAAAGAAAGCTGAATTAAATCAGCTCTTCTATCAATACCTGTCTAATTTTTTGCTGAACAGTAAAGAATTTCTTTCTATGTTCACGATAATCGTAAATGATTATGCTGATAAATGGATCAATCAACTTTTTAAATATAGTAAATGCACTGTACAGGAATTAGAAAAGGCTATCGCTCATGGAGTAGATTGGAGAAATTCATCTCTAGTCCCTTCTCAGAGAGAGAATATTTGTGTAATGAATAATGCCCCTTATCAAGCGGTACGAGAGGCGCTATATCAAGTTTTTCATTGGGATCAAGAGAAAGAAAGGTATTGTAGAAGAATCCAGAAAGGTCATGTGCAAGGCTTATTGATGATTAACGAGATAGTAGAAGATCAAAATGTAGATCGCTTTACGTTAACAGATTTGGATGTTGATGTACTCGATATGTTATGTGCCAACTTTCTTGCTATCGCCAAGCATCATGAAGATGTTATTACGATAGAGGTGGATGAACTGCTTCGGATGAGGGGCTTGTTACCTAAACGCGGTGGAGAAGGGAGACGCGGAGGGTATGAGCGGAGTCAACGTCTAAGAATTATGAAATCGCTTACAATCATAAAAAATCTTTGGATCGATATAGAGACTGTGGTATATCAAAAAGGAAAACCAGTCGAGAAAAGGTTAATGGGTAATGCTTTTGACGTGTATGACCAAAATGAATCACAGCAAGTGTTGAAATATAAAATGGGTCCTATATTTTCCCCATTTCTATATGGATCCGGTAGGCAGGTTATACATCTACCACTTAAAATATTGCAGTATGATCCTTACAGAAGGTCTTGGGAGAAGAGGTTAGGGAGATATATGCATTGGCGTTGGAGAGTCCAGGCAAAGAAGGGCGATTATTTAAAACCACATTATATTTCAACATTACTCGCAGCGATAGGTGAATCATTAAATATAAGATTGCCTTCAAGGACAAGAGAACGATTTGAGAGCGCGCTTGATACGCTACAAGAGGATGGTTTACTCTCTGCATGGTATTACGAAGCATGGGAAGAATCCATTGTGGATAGTAAAGGCTGGGGGAATACTTGGAAGCAAGCAAAGATTATTATTCAGCCACCTGAGGAAGTTGTTGAAAGGTATGCTCAATTGAAGAAAACGACTTTTGAAGTGAAAGTGAAAGACCATCAATCGTTAACAGATCACGTCCTTTTAGGTAAACGTGTAAGAGAAGTAAGAGTGACAAATGGCTTGTCGTTATCACAATTAGCGCAAGAAGTTGAGGTGTCACAAGCTTATATCAGTACGATAGAACGAGGAATTAAAGTCCCATCTAAACGGGTGGAAGGTAAGTTATTACGCTGGATAGAGATAATGGAAAAGAGGCAATGAGCACAAGTTGTGTGATCATTGTCTTTTTTTCGTGGTAATCCCTTGCCATTGTCGAGGTGATCTTGTGTCATAGTCGAGATGATATAGTACGTAAAAAAATAATTGTGAAAGTTTCTGCCTACGGTAAGTAAAGGTTTAGTTGATATTTACTTTTTTTTACTACCTAATAATTAAATGTTTAATGTTTTCTTTACGCCTGATCCATTAGCGTTCATTTTGTAAGCTATCGATAGAAAGAAATTGATTTTTATTTAGTGAGGTGAATGTAATGATAAATGAAAACGTTTCCGCAAAGGATGAGCTACATTCTTTTTTTTATCCGCAATCAGTAGCCGTGTTAGGTGCATCTGAAAACCCGAAGAAGCTTGGCAATATCCAGGTGAAGGCATTATTAGATGGGGGCTTTCAAGGAGATATTTTTCCTATTCATCCTACTTCAAATGCAATTCATGGAGTGAAGTGCTACTCATCCTTACAAGCGGTTTCACATGCAGTTGATTTAGTCATCTTTTGTTTAAGTGCTCACCAGATTCAGCAAGGGCTAGAGCAATGTGTAGAAAAGAAAGTGAAGGCAGCGATTATTTTTGCTTCAGGATTTTCTGAAACTGGAGAGTCGGGAGAAAAACAACAAAAACAAATAGCGGATTATGCAAAAAAGCATGGTCTCCGTTTACTTGGTCCAAATTGTGTCGGCCTTGTTAATACGCTGAATGGTCTGGTCGGTACATTTTCTCCTGCTGTTATGAGCTATCCTCTTAGTGAACAACGCGCAGTTGGGTATGTATCGCAAAGCGGCGCCTTTGGTGTGCTTACGTATATGGCTGCTGCCCAACATGGATTAACGTTCAATTATTTTGTGAGTGTTGGAAATGAAATGGATACCAGTTTTGAAGATGTAGTTGAGTATATGGTTCATGAAAAGCAAACGAAAGTGATCAGCGGTTATTTGGAAGGTGCGAAAAAACCTAAAAAATTAAGGGGATTGGCATACGAGGCGCTTGAAAAAGGGAAACCGATTATCGTTATGAAGGCAGGGCGAGGAACTGCAGGAAAAAGAGCAGCCGCTTCTCATACGGGTTCATTAGCCGGCTCGAACGATATTTATGACGCATTTTTTAAACAAACTGGCATGATTAGAGCCAATGATTATGATGAAATTATTTCATTCTCGAAATTATTCTTATCTGGCAAACTGCCAACAGGGAGAAATACCGTAATTATTACAAGCTCGGGTGGCAGAGGGATTAACGAAGCCGATCGTTGTGAAGCTAATGGCTTGTTGATTCCAAAATTAAATGAGGAAACTCAACGGAAAATCAAACAAGTGATTCCTTCCTTTGCTAGTGCAGCCAACCCAATTGATCTAACTGCAGCGGCTTCTGTATCGGCACCAGAGCTATTTACTGCGCCATTAAAAGCCTTAATGGAGGATCCGGATGTAGACAATATCATTCTTACAGAGTTCCCCTTATTTTGGGATGAAGAGACGAAGGAATTACAAGAATTTGTTGAGATGTGTAAAAACACGAATAAATTTGTGTTTGTAAGTACATTTCCGTTAGAAGGAATGAGTATACCTAAAGGGCAACAATATATGGTCGACCATGGTGTTCCAGTGATACCGGGTAACTTACAAGCGATATCTGCGCTCGCAAAGTTAGTCGAATATAGCGAAAAATATCGTGCGTATCAAAAAGAGAGTGTTCGAGAACGGGCATCTATTCAGAAGAAAGAGAACGTAGCGTATTTACTGCAAGAGAATCAAATTTTAAGCGAATGGGATGCAAGCAAAGTGCTACAGGCTTACGAAATTCCCACTACAAAAAAGAGCTTAGCAACTACCGTGGATGAAGCGGTTCAGCAAGCGAACAGTATTGGTTATCCTGTTGTATTAAAAATTGATTCAAAAGACATTTTGCATAAAACAGAAGCAGGTGGTATACGTCTTTCCTTGCAAAATGCAGAGCAAGTAAAGCAAGCATTCGATGACATTCTTCTGTCCGCTCACAAATATCATCCTGATGCCCACATTAATGGGGTGATGGTGCAGGAAATGGTGGCAAAGGGGACGGAAGTTATCGTTGGTGTGACGAGAGATGCCAGCTTTGGACCGGTGATTATGTTTGGTTTAGGCGGCATTTTTGTTGAAGTGTTCAAAGATATTGCTTTCCGGGTTGCACCGATCACAAGACAAGATGCGCTTGAAATGATAAATGAGATTAAAGGAAAAGCCATTTTCGACGGTGTACGAGGTGAAGAAGCGCTTGATGTAGAGGGCATTGTCGACATCTTACTGCGTGTATCCTCACTTGTACAAGATTATGACATTGAAGAGCTAGATTTAAATCCAATCATTGTGACTGAAAAGTGCGCAAAAGCGGTAGATGCACTAATTGTAACAAGCGCTGCACAAACAGAAAATATGCTCGCTAGGAGGTAGTGGTATCGATGCTCGATCAGACAATTATCGGTAAGACTGGGTCAACGTTCATGTTTGAAGTGGATAAAAGACATGTTAAACAATTTGCTCAAGCTATAGGTGATGACAATCCATTATATACGGAACCAACTTATGCTAATCAGAGTCCCTATAATGGGCTGATTGCGCCACCTACTTTTCCGGTGGTAGCAGGGGTAGAGGGTGAAGGAATAGAGCTAGATTTAGATAAAAAGAGAATGCTTCATGGTGAGCAGTCCTTTATTTATCATCGCCCACTAAAAGTAGGCGAGTCTCTTACTTGCCAAATAAAAGTAGCAGACCTTTATGAAAAAGAAGGAAAAAAAGGAAAGATGCAATTTATTATTCTGGATACCGAAATGAGAGACACAGAGGGGGATTTAGTGGTTACAAGTCGCATGAATATCATCTATACCCAGCCTCCAGTCCAGGCAGTATAACGATACGAGGAGGAATGACAATGCTAAGATTTGCCGATTTGGTAGACGGTCAAGAGTTAAAACCATTAGTGAAGCCTGCGGTATCGAAGGTTCAACTCGTCAAATACGCGGGAGCATCAGGAGATTACAACTTATTGCATACCGACGATGCTTTTGCTAGAAGTATGGGATTACCAGGAGCCATCGCACATGGCATGTTAGTCATGGGATTCTTAGGAGAATATATCCAACAATTAGCTGGTGTGACTGCGAGAGTAGCGAAGTTTAACATGCGTTTTGGAGCGATGACTAAACCGGGGGATGAGATTACTTGCGCAGCTACTGTAAAACGCGTATACGAGGACGAAGGAAAGAAATATGTGGAATTTGAGTTGCAAGCGGCTAAATCAATAAAAGAAATCGTTGGATCAGGTTCTGCATTGTTGGAATTCTTTGAATAAGGAGGAGTTGACGATGGAAAACATTAAAAACAAATATGCAATCGTCGGAGTTGGAGAAAGCGAACGTTCAAAAAAGTCGGGTACAACCCCGTTACATTTGGCGTTAGATGCAGCGCGAGCAGCTATTGCTGATGCTGGACTTGAGACAAAAGAGATTGATGGATTTATGAGTTACAGTGAAAACGATTCATGTACGGCACATCAATTATCTACCTATTTAGGCGTGAGACCGAAATATGTAAAAGATATTATGGGTGGCGGAAGCAGTACAGAAATGTTAATTGCTGACGCGATTGGTCTGATTGAAACAGGTCAAGTAAATACCGTCCTTATTTATCGATCTATGAATGGCAGATCAGGCGTAAGAATGGGCGGTGGTGGCTGGGATGTGAACATGCTGCAAAATGCGATGGATGGCGGTAGCTTTCTCATCCCATATGGAGCAGGTAGTCCTGGGCAATGGTTTGGCTTATTTGCCACACGTCATATGCATGAAACAGGGTTAACGAAGGAGCATCTAGGTCATGTTTGTGTGAGTTTTTATGAGCATGCACAAAGAAATCCGAAAGCCTTCTTTTATGGAAAGCCATTAACAATGAAAGCTTATCATGATACGCCTGATTTAAGCTTCCCATTTAATAAGCATGATTTCTGCTTAGAGTCAGACGAAGCAAATGCAATCATTGTTACATCCGCCAAACGAGCTGAACAATTACCGAAGCAGCCCGCTTATATTATGGGAATCGCCGCTAGACAATGTGTTTCACACGCACATTATTGGAACAATGTAGATGAAGTCGCTTCAGACTATGTTGCTAAGGATGTATACAAGAAGGCAGGGGTTACCGCAAAGGACCTCGATGTCGCATCTATTTATGACTGCTATAGTTGGGTTGTGTTGCGGCAGTTAGAGGCATATGAGATAGCGAAAAGAGGCGAAGTGGGAGACTTTGTTGCCGATGGACATCTCAAGATGGGTGGGAAGCTGCCGAGTAATACAGCTGGTGGCATGCTTTCAGAAGGATACACACATGGAATGAATAATGTGATTGAAATTGTGCGACAGATTCGTCACGACTATGAGGGATCAGACCGACAAGTGAAGGATTGTGAAGTTGGTTTATGTACGGGCTGGGCAGGTCCAGATATTGCTGGTGCGATGATATTAAGGAATTAGGAGGAATACGAATGAGCTATGAGAAACCGATACCGTTAAAAAATGAAGATAATGCCCCCTTTTGGGATGCGGCTGACCGCCATGAACTTTTTTTGCAAAAATGTCATACATGCCAACAGTTCGCCCATCCACCTGGACCGGCATGTGCAAAGTGTAGCAGCAGTGATCTGACATGGGAGAACTTAGGCACAAATATTAAAGGACGTGTGTATTCTTACGTCATTTCCCACCGCCCTTTCTTGCCAGGATTTCACAATGATACGCCACTTGTCATTGCCGTTATTGAATTGGCTGCCTATCCAGAAGTGAAAATGATCGGTAACATTTTGGATCATGCGATAGAAGACATCCATATCGGGATGGAAGTAGAAATGACGTGGCAGAAGATCAATGATGAGCGTGCCCTACCACAATGGGAATAGGATGGGAGGAGAGAAAAGATGGACTTTTCATTTTCAAAAAAAGAAGAAAAGTTTAGACATGAATTACGTACATGGCTCAAGGAAAACTTGCCAGAAGGGTGGTTGCATGGAGACAGAAAATTACCAGAAGATATGAATGAGTATTCTCGCTTCTTAAGAGATTGGCAGCGCAAGCTTTATGAAGGTAGCTGGGGGGCAATTGCTTGGCCAAAAGCGTACGGAGGAAGAGAAGCTAGTTTAATTGAAGAAATCATCTATCAACAAGAAATGGTTCGCGTTAGTGCACCGCCTCTAGTAAATTATGTCGGCATCCATATGGTTGCCCCTTTGCTTATGCAAATGGGAAGTGACGAACAGAAATCAGCTTATATTACTAAAATCATTTCTGGAGAAGAGGTTTGGTGCCAAGGATATTCTGAACCAAATGCGGGCTCAGACTTAACAGCTATTCAGACAACTGCAGTAAAAAAAGGTGATCGTTGGGTGATTAATGGGCAGAAGGTTTGGACGAGTTTTGGTCATTTAGCAGATCGCTGTTTCCTATTAGCGCGTACTTCAAAAGGGGAGAAGAAACATCATGGTATTACCGTTTTCCTTTTGGATATGCATCAAGAAGGTGTAGAGACTAGGCCTATTATCCAGATGGATGGGGAACATGACTTTAATGAAGTCTATTTAAATGATGCGATTGCTTATGATAGTGATATTGTTGGTGAGATCGATTGTGGCTGGCAAGTAATGATTGCTTTACTTATGCATGAACGTACGGGTATTGGTGGTCAAGTATTTACATTAGAGCAGCAATTTCAAGATTTAGTAACGATGGCTAAGGAATGGACGGAGGACGGGCAGCCTGTCATAAAAAAGGAAAGTGTAAGAAATGCATTAGTTGATTTATATGCAAAATCTAGGGGATCTTTGTTGAACTATTATCGTAATTTAACGAAAACATTGAAGAATGGTCAACCGGGCTCTGAGGGCTCTTTAGATAAACTGATAGTAAGTGAGGCGACACAAGAACTCTTTGCCTTATCCGTATCTATTCAAGGTCCACACGGGATTCTTTGGAAGCAGGATGCGGCAATTGGTGATTCGTATTGGCAGAAACAGTATCTTTATTCCTTTGGTATGACAATTGGCGGGGGAACAAGTGAGGTACAAAGAAATACTATTGCAGAAAGAATACTAGGACTACCTAAGGATCTAGGACGTTAACATTGTTGGAGGTGAAAAAGAATGGATTTCGCATTAAATAAAGAACAGGAATTATTCGGTAGTTATGTAAGGAAGTATTTAACTGAGCAAGGTACAACCAATATTGCCCGTGCTTTTATTGATGGTGATGGACAAAGATTTAATCAAGCATTTCAAGGATTAGTTGAATTAGGCTATCCAAGTATCAATGTGTCAGAAGACTATGCGGGAATGGGCTTAGGTTTATTAGACATGGTATTACCACTTGAGGAGATGGGGAGAAGTGTCCTGCCGGGGCTGTTTTTGGAAACGAATAGTTTCTCTGTACCACTTATCGAAAAATATGGTACAGAGAAACAAAAGCAAAAGTATCTACCTGCAATTGCCGATGGTTCCCTGCAGATTTCGGTTGCTTGGATAGAGCCAAAAGGAAGTTACAAGGCGTCGTCGATCCAAGTAAGTGGGGTAGAAAAAGGTGATGATTTTGTTCTTAACGGCGTAAAATCGTTAGTAGTAGATGTCGAACTAGCTGATACTTTTCTCGTTCCGATTCGAACCACTTCATCTAGCCATGAAGAGGGAATTTCACTTTTTCTAGTGGATAAGGCAATGATAAAAAACGTTACACAGCAGCAAAGTATTGATGAAACACGGAAGCTATCGCAAATTCACTTTGAAGATGTAATCGTTAATAAAGAGCAATTACTAGGAGAGCTAAACCAAGGTGATAACATTCTCGAAGAAGGACTGCTATCTATTAATGCATCAATTTGCGCCATTATGGTGGGTTGTATGGCTGCGATTGTGGATATGGCAGCAGAATACGCAAAGATACGGGAACAATTCGGGCAACCGATTGGCCGTTTCCAAGCCATTAAACATGCGATTGCCAATATGAAAGTGGATTTAGAACTGTCAAGGTCACTATCCTATTATGCCAATTGGGCTTACGATACAGCAGCTGAAGATCGTCAGGAATCCATATTTGCGGCGCGTATTTTTATTCATAACGCCCTGCAAAAAGCAGCAGCAGCCAATGTACAAATACATGGCGGGATTGGATTTACTGAAGAATTAGATTGTCATTTATATGTGAAAAGAGCGCGCTATTATGAACACTATCTAGGTAGTAGAGAGAGCTATTATGAAAAGGCAGCAGCAGCTTTAGGATGGTAAAAGAAAAAAGGGGAGTGATTGTAATGCAGACCATAAATGAAATCGAACATTATTTAAATGTAATCAATGGAAAGCAATTGCCAGCTACTCAAGGAAAACAATTAACAAGTATAAACCCTGCAAATGGCAAGGTATGGGCGACAATCCCCTGTAGTACAGAAGAAGATATTGACTTAGCAATCAAGCATGCCAAACAGGCCGTCCCAGCTTGGTCGCAATTATCAGCAATGGAACGTGCAAAATATTTAAGAGAAATTGCGTTACAGGTTGAAAAGTATGGCGAAGAGTTAGCGATGTTAGAAACGAAGGATAATGGGTGGGTTTATCGGGAAACATTGCACGGTCTCATTCCATCATTAGTGAGTATTTGGTTAGACGCAGCAGGAGCGGCGTCACATGTCAATAAAGGTGAAACGGTCCAACTTGATGAGGAAACAATCGGGTACACGCTTAGGGAACCGTTAGGCATTGTTGTTGGTATTCTTCCATGGAATGCCCCATTATTTACCTTTACGATTAAAGCGGCGTATGCCCTTGCAGCAGGCAATGCCGTGATTATCAAACCTTCCGAGCATGCGAGTGTATCGAGCTTAAAATATACAGAACTGCTTAATCAAATTCTTCCTCCGGGAATATTAAACGTCATCTCAGGAGATGGTTCTACAGGTTCGTACTTGGTCGGTCATAGAGATGTTGATCGGGTGACGTTAACGGGATCAGGTCAAACTGCTCGTGCGATTACAAAGAAGCTGGCACAATCGCCAAAGCCTGTCACTTTTGAACTTGGAGGGAAATCCCCCAATATTGTGTTCGCTGATGCGGATGTAAAGAAAGCGGCAGAAGGCGTCACATTAAATGGTATTTTCACGGGGAATGCTGGACAAATTTGTGTCGGCGGCTCTCGCATTCTTGTACAAAAAGACATCTTACCCGATTTTCTTCCTTTAATGAAAAAGTCCATTGAAGAGTCAATTCATTTTGGTGATCCTATGAATCTAGCGACATCGATGGGACCAATTGCGAACAATGTCCAATATAAAAAGGTTTGCGACTTTATTGAATTAGGAAAGCAGGAGGGGGGAGAAGTCATCTTTGGAGGAAATTACGGTGGGGAGAGCTTCTTTGACGATCAAGCAGATCTTCAAAAAGGATACTGGGTGGAACCAACGCTGCTACTAGTGAAGGATTCTTCTCTACGAATCTGTCAGGAAGAGGTTTTTGGTCCGGTGTCGGTCGTCTTGCCATTCGATAATGAAGAAGATGCCCTGCGTCTTGCCAATGATACAAGCTTTGGCCTCGGAGCGGGCATATGGACAAACAATTTAGGGAGAGCCCATCGTATGATGAAGAAAATTGATAGTGGAAATGTTTGGGTCAACACGTATCGAAGAGTAGGACCAGAATTACCGTTTGGTGGATTTAAGGAGAGTGGATTTGGTAAAGATTCCTTATTAGAGAACACCCGTGAAAAGGCGTGCGTGATCCATATCGGGTAATTAAGGAGGGAATGGAGTGGAGGAAAAGTCTGTTAATCGTTCGTTTCATATTCTTTGCATCGGCATTTTACTTGTCGTGTTAGCAGAGGCAACACACATCCCAGCTTATCCAAAAATGCTCGAACATTTCGATTTAACTGCAGGCTATTCTGTCTATATGCAGCTAGGGTTTGCTTTAGGATTAACAGGCTTTCAACCGATGATGGGTTGGTTGTCTGATTCGTTTGGCCAAAAAATAGTCATATTGATCGGTTCAGGATTACTAACAATCGGTTCGATTATGGTGGCCATTGCTCCATCTTTTTGGTTGTTGGTGTTCGGTTTATTTTTAAAAGGCTTCGCCGGAGCGGCTGTGATTCCTGCCGGAGTGAACTTTGTCGGTACCGTATATACCGATAGTATGCGTGGTAAAATGATGGGTGTGTATGGATTTTATACGGTTGTAGGTGGTCTCATTGGTCCTATATTAAGTGGGGTTCTCGTGGATCGCATCGGTTGGTCGTCTATCTTTTGGCTCTGCTCAGTCTTTGGTATTATTGCTTTCCTGCTGTTTACTTTTGGCGTACCTTCTGTACAAAGAAGCAAGAAGAGCACAATTGATTGGTTAGGCGTAATATTTGTCTTTCTTCTTTTAGCAGGTCTACTTACGATTCCAACATTTATCAATCAGTATGGTGTGACATCATGGATGTGGTCACCAGCATTAGTAGTTGCTGTTGTTTCATTCATCTTTTTAATTATCGTTGAAAAGAGGACTAAGCAACCGTTACTGGATATTGACTATGCAAAGACACGTCATTTTTGGGTGCCATCTATCATTGCTATTATCATGTACATGTCTTTTAGTAGTGTGATGTATTTATTAACGTTCTTCGTGCAAAGTGTTCAAGGCCATTCGTCTACGGTGGTAGGGTTATTGCAATTTCCATTATTCCTAACTATGGCTATATGCAACCTTATTAGTGGGCGTTTAATGAGTAAAATCCAACCAGTGCATTTAATTCTCTGCAGTATTTTCTTGCTGAATGGTGGGGTTAGCATGTTGATCTTTGCTAATGAGGATACCTCTTTTGTCTATTTATTTATCTCTATGAGTCTTATAGGTTCTGCAATTGGGACAGTAGGACCAATCGTAAAAGCACTCGTTGTCTCTCGGGCACCTGTTACAAGGGTTGGCGTGGTCTCCTTTACTTATTTAACGATAGAAAATGTCGCTTCTCGTGTAGGGGCATCGTTTGCTTTAGTTACTTTCGCAATCTTTGCTGCTGGAGGAAATGGCGCGAAAGGATTATCATCAACCGCAGTTTTACTGACAATCTTTACGACTTTGAGTCTTTTTTTCATCTTTCTCATGCCTAAAGGGGAAGAAAAAGAAGCCCCCGCATCTGTTTCTCAAAAACAAACGATAGAAAAATAGATAGATTTAGCATTGTTGCACTTCCTAATGGGAGTGTTTTTTTGTCTAAGATTATGGACGATGTTAAGAAATAGTCATCCTTTAAATAGTAATAAATGAAATTATTAATAAGGTTGGGTTACTACCATGTACAATGCTTAAATTTACTTCTTGTTTATTTTTCTTTTCATGAGGAAAAAAACAACCGGAATACTAAAAGGAATAAGCGAAAGTACCAAAAGTGAGGCAACAAGATGTTGTTCTACAATGGGCATTTGCCCCAATAAAAGCCCTGTTAGTAACCAAAAAAACACCCAGAGGAATCCGCCAAGGGCATTATGTCTAAAGAAAGATCGATAGGAATAATTCATTATCGCACTTGCTACCGGAACGGTTGTACGCATAAGTGGAATAAATCTTGCGGTGATAATGGATATTTTTCCGTAACGGTTCATAAATTGCTCAGCCCGTTGGAGTTGTGTTTCTTTTAATAAAAATGGCTTTAATCTTTTACTATTCCAGCCTTTGATTAATCTTCCAATAGAGAAGTTTTGGTTATCTCCACAGATGGTAGCAAGAAAGAAAACAATGGCTAGTGTTTCGATATTCAAACTACCCACTGCTGCAAGAGCGCCACTAGCAAATACAAGTGAGTCCCCTGGAATAAATGTAAGTACCACGAAGGCAGTCTTTAAATAAACAAGCAAAAATAACAGTGCATATATATATAATCCATAAGAAGTAAGGAACTCCCCCAGTTGTTTATCAAACGTACTCATCGTGTAAAAGAATGTTCCCATTATACCCGCCCCTGATAGTAGACTCATTAGAGGCATCATATTCATCCAAGGTGAAGAAAGAAATAAGGAATTCGCCCTTTTTTGTTATATAGAAAAAAGAGTCATATGTGTTCCTTAACGGTGACACATAATGACTCTTTCAATTATTCTGCCGTGCTTTCAACAAACTCCTTCTCACGCCATATATATGTTATCCCTAAGCCTAGAAGCATGACGACACCTGCAAATAGGTAAGGATAATGGATATTTACATCGAATAGAATGCCTGCAACTGCTGGTCCGGCAATGTTACCGAGACTTGTGTAAGTTGAGTTCATTCCAGCGACAAAGCCTTGTTCTTTCCCAGCTGATCGGGAAAGGAAAGTGGTAAGTGCCGGACGTAGTAAATCAAATGCTAAGAAGATGAAGGCCGTAACTAATAACACCATCCAAAATCCAGATATGACTGTTGAGGCAAATGCTAAGACAACACCCATGATTAAACAGGCCTGGATCACTTTTTTCTCTCCGAGTTTCTCGACCATCTTTCCGAATAAGAAAATTTGGACGATGACGCCGAATATCGAGCTGATGGTTATAATGATCGCAATATCTTGCGGTGTAAAGCCAAATTTATGGTCTGAGAATAAGCTAAATACTGTCTCATAGGCAGATAGACCGAACGCTAGGATAAAGACGATGATAAACGCAATAAAGTATAACGGATTAAACGAGCGTTTAAAATCTGCGATAAAACTGCTTTTCGTTGCATTTTCAGAAAGCTCTTTCATCTGCTCTTTTGTTAGTGGTTCTTTTAATATAAAGATAGATAAAATACAGGCAAAGAAGGCAATACCCGCTGCAAAGAAGAAAGGCAGACGAATACCATACTCGGCGATAAAGCCACCGATTCCTGGGCCTATGATGAATCCAGTGCTAATAGCTGCTGACACGTAACCCATTGCCTTTGGTCTCTCTTTTAATGTAGTGATGTCGGCTACATAGGCTGTTACCCCAGGCATAATGAAAGCTGCACTGATTCCGCCTAAAATTCTTGATAGATATAAAGCAGAAATATGAGTACCTAATCCAAAAACCAATTCACTGATAGCGAATAGAAATAACCCGATGGTAATGATTCTTTTTCGGCCAAATCGGTCAACGAATCTACCTGCAAATGGGGAAGTAATCAATTGAGCGAAAGCGAAGACAGCGACTAAATAGCCCATTGTACTTCCAGATAAATGCATAATATTCATAAAAGAAGGCATGACCGGAATAATTAGTCCGATGCCTAAAAAGGCAATGAAAATATTACTTAATAAAATGAGTAAGACAGCTTTTTGTTCTTTTAACGGTTTTTGTTCCATTTGAAACACCTCTTTTTTTCTCAACGTATCGAGATGCCTCTCCAGAATACTTTCCATGAGGCTTCTAGTTTTTCTTGTAATCGTTTTGTATCACTCATATAGACAAGCTCAAGCATGATGCTATCGACAACACCAAAGAATGCGAGTGTAGGTATGCGTGGATGTTCTACATGCAATAGCCCTTCATTTATCCACTTCTGAAATTTTTCCTGTAATAAGGCTTGCGTTTTTTCTTCTATATCCATGACTTCAAGGTCAACCTCTTTTTGTAGATGAGCTGGTGGGAAGAATGACATTCTTAGCCAGAACTTCAATTGCTCATTTTGTTGAAAGAGATCTACAATTAGTTGTAAAAATCCATATAAATCTTTTTCTGGTTGCGAGCTTCGTATGTTGCTAAAATATTGTAATTTGCTTAGTAGTTCAGTTTCTTTGGCATCATGTAACACTTGAAGAAATAAATCATCTTTACCGCGAAAATGCGCATATAATGACTGTTTCTTCATGCCCACTTCTTCTGCTATTTGGGAAAGGGAAGCACCTTCATATCCATGAATCGTAAAATATTTCAAAGCTGCTTCCTTTATATCATCACTTTTCATTTCACTCACCCCTGATTAACGAACGTTCGTAAGTTATCTTATCAGAGGGTTTAAGTAAAAGCAATAAAAATTAGTTGGCAAATTTCAGCAATATCAGTAGCTATAATAAGTGAAATTACATTACTTAGAATCTGTAGATGATGTGATAGAAACCATTAGATATACACGGGGTTTGATATGTTAAAATAAACTCTTAAAGGATGGATAGGTGCGAGGGAGGTGGATAAGCATGTGTGAGTCTCTTCGGGAAGATATAAAAGAAAAGCTAGAAAGTGGTTATTACCACTGTGCGAAGGAGTTCACTTTATCAGTGATAAGTGGCAAGTACAAAGTTGTTATCCTTTGGCATTTAGGTATAGAAGGTCCTTACCGTTTTAATGGCCTACAAAAGCTTTTTGATGGTGTATCGCATAAAACGCTATCTAATCAATTAAAAGAGTTAGTAGAAGATGGGATAATCAGTAGAAAAGTGTATCCAGAGATGCCGCCGAAAGTGGAGTATTCTATGACGGAATTAGGTTATTCGCTATTACCTATTATTGAAATGATGTATGAATGGGGTACGAACCGCATCCAACAGCTACAAGAAGAAGGCATATTAAAAACCAGCTTTGAGGAGAAGTAATCCTAAGCTGGTTTTTAATGTTAGTTATGCTTTGGCCTTATTAGTTATTTAATAATTTTAATGCTTCACGATTAAAAGCGGGTAAGTCATCTGGTGTACGACTTGTTACAAGTTGCTGATCAACAACTACTTCTTCATCGACAAATTGAGCCCCAGCATTAATTAAGTCTTTACGTACAGAAATGAAGCTCGTCACCCTTTTTCCTTCTAATAAATCTGTATCAATTAAAAATTGAGGTCCATGGCAAATAGCGAATACCGGTTTGCCTTCTGCGATAAAATGTTTGGCAAAACTGGCGTGGTCAGGATTAATTCTTAATAAATCCGGAGAAAAACCTCCAGGAATAAGCAAAGCGTCAAAGTCTTCTGGACTAACTTCATCAAGCCCTTTATCCACAGTGAAATTTTGACCATTTTTTCCTCTGATTTCTTTTCCTGCTTCAGCATTTACAATGGAAACCGTGTGGCCAGCTTCTCTCATTTTCTCAGCGGGATCAGTGAATTCAATTTCTTCCACCATATCTGTTACAAGTGCGGCAATTTTTTTACCCATTCCATATCACTCCTTCTTTGTCATCTATTCTTATCGTAAATGGTTAAACAACAAATGTGAAGAACGCACTTTCGTTACACATAGTTACATTAAAGTAACTATAAAATATCAGAATATACACTTGATTTACATATATTAAAATAATGATTGACATAGATTTGACTCATATGATAGATTTATTTTATCACTCTAATATATTAGCATACTAAAGTATTTATTATAAATTGGGGGCTTAATCATGGGAAAAAAATTGACGCTTTTTGTTTTATCACTTTTAGTATTCGGGTTTTTAGCTGCTTGCGGCTCAACAACATCTAGTGAGGAAAACGGTTCAGAAGAAGGAAAGGAAATCGTTATCGGAATAGATGATAAGTTTGCACCAATGGGGTTCAGAGATGAAAATAATGAGATTGTCGGTTTTGACATTGATTTAGCAAAAGCGGCAGTAGAAAAAATGGGTGCAACCCCTGTCTTTCAACCGATTGATTGGAAAACAAAGGAGTCTGAATTAAGTAGTGGTCGTATCGACCTCATATGGAATGGTTATACGATTACAGATGAAAGAAAAGAGAAGGTCTTATTTACTAAGCCATATTTAAGTAATGCACAAGTGGTTGTGACACAGGCAGATTCTAATATTCAAACGATTAATGATTTAGAAGGAAAAGTAGTAGGTTTACAATCATTATCATCGGCTGCTGATGCCTTAAGTGGAAATGAAATTAGTGAAAAAGTAAAAGAGGTTACAGAGTTCTCTGATAATGTGTTAGCATTAGCGGACTTGAGAAATGGTCGCGTCGAAGCAGTAGTCATTGATGAAATCGTCATTGATTATTATATGACAAAAGAAAATGAAAACTTTAAAGTTCTTGAGGAATCACTGGCGCCAGAAGAGTATGGTATTGGTGTAAAAAAAGGAAACGATGAATTGCTAGCAGATTTACAAACAGCATTAGATGAATTGATTGCTGATGGTACAGCGGCAGATATTTCCGAGAAATGGTTTGGTGAAGATTTATTATTGAAGTAAATGAATAACAGCAGGTTTTCCTAATTGGAGGAAACCCTGTTTTGTTTTTGGAGGATGAACGATGTCACTTGATTATATTATGACGTTACTTAAGCCTATGCTAGAAGGCGCGCAAATTACAGTGTTACTCTTTATCATTGCCATTATTGCCTCAATTCCACTTGGATTTTTATTAACACTAGCAGCTCGTAGTAAGATAAAGCCTTTATCTTGGTTTGCCCATACGTATATTTATGTGATGCGGGGAACACCATTACTACTACAATTATTATTTATTTGTTTCGGGTTACCAATGCTTCCAGTCGTAGGTGAATATTTAGTCCTTGATCGGTTTGTTGCCGCATCTTTAGGGTTCATCTTGAATTATGCCGCTTATTTTGCTGAGATATTTCGCGGGGGCCTAATTTCAGTAGATAAGGGTCAATATGAAGCTGCGCATGTACTAGGGTTAAATCGTTGGCAAACAATGACACGTATCATCATTCCTCAAATGATCCGAGTAGCATTACCAGCGATTGCGAATGAATCAATTACGTTAGTAAAGGATACAGCGTTATTATATGCAGTCGCTGTTCCGGAACTTTTACACTTTGCTCAAACGGCAGTCAATCGTGATTTTACTATCATGCCATTCTTCTTAGCGGGCATCATTTATCTATTGATGACACTTGTACTCTCGTTTATTTTTAAATGGATTGAAAGAAGATTTAGACGCATAGGAAGGAGCGCTTAGTATGACAGTTATTTCTGTGGTTGATTTAAAAAAGTCATTCGGTAAAACAGAAGTATTAAAAGGAATCAACCTTAATATTAAGAAAAATGAAGTTGTGTCAATTATCGGTCCTTCAGGTTCAGGAAAAAGTACGCTACTTCGCAGTATGATTAAATTAGAAGAAATCAATAGCGGTTCAATCATGATTGATGGGGAGGCATTAGTCGAAAATGGAAAGTATGCTAAACCTCAAAATGTGAAAAATATGATTGCGAAAATGGGTATGGTCTTTCAACATTTTAATTTATTCCCACATTTAACCGTCCGAGAGAACTTAGAAATCGCACCGAAAATGGCTAAAATGGGGACAAAAGCGGAAATCAGACAACGAAGCGAGACTTTATTAGCTAAGGTAGGATTAAGCGAATGGATGGATGCCTTTCCTGGTAATTTATCCGGTGGGCAAAAGCAACGGGTGGCCATTGCAAGAGCTTTAATGATGGAACCAGAAATTCTGTTGTTCGATGAACCAACCTCAGCATTGGACCCTGAGCTAACCGTTGAAGTATTACAAGTAATGAAAGATTTAGCGAAAGAAAAAATGACGATGATCGTCGTTACCCATGAAATGGGCTTCGCCAAAGAAGTCTCAACAAAAACCATATTTATGGATCAAGGTGAAGTCGTTGAAGAAGGTAAGCCAGATCAATTATTTACTTCACCTCAACATGAGAGAACAAAAGCGTTTCTAAAGAGAAATCTGAAATAAAGTGTAACACCCTCTATCTAATAGGTAGAGGGTGTTACTGTGCTGCCTTAAACGATTCAGAAGGGGAGCAAGAATAAAAGAAGTTTCCTTCGAACCAATGTTAAACGAGACAGAATAAGTAAAGAGTTAGCAGGCTGTCCCGATTTGAAACTAATTAGACCAGGTCCACTAAGAAACTAAGGAAATTCCCATTTTTAGGAAACGAATAAAAAAAAGTCAAGTGCTTCGCAAAAAAAGAAACCTGTTTTACCGAAACAAACGGATTATCACCAGCTATAGTCTAAATACAAAAATGAGAACGGAGTGCCATTGTTTGTACACTCCGTTCTCATTTCATTAAGCATCAAAATAGGCTTTTGCCTTCGCAATAAAAGACTCTTCCTCTTCAGGTACATCTTCTTCATAGAAGATAGCATCTACTGGACAAACAGCTTCACATGCTCCGCAATCAATACAAATTGAAGGATCAATCAAATATTGATCTTCCCCTTTTTCAATGCAATCGACTGGGCATGAGTCAAGGCAATCAGCGGCCTGTTCATCAATACAAGGAGATGTAATTACATAAGCCATTTTTCTCTTCCCTCCCATCGTTTATATCTGAAGTGTTTTCCTCACAAATGTGTGTCTATTGTATAATTAAATATTTTTATCTGTATTCCTCTTTTCTCTAGCGGTTAAACCTATTTTTGGTAATTAGTATGGAGTATTATTTTTCAAATATTCTTCATTTTTCTTTGACAATAACCACTTCCATTACATAGACTGAAGTTATAATCAAATATTCGTTTGAATGAGGTGCTTTTATTTTGGTTTCCAAGATTAAGCTAGATGCTGAGGTTTGTGAAGTTATTTGTAATGATGAAGAGAAGGTTAGTCGAGTCAAACAAGAAATGAGCGATATAACAGGCCTTGAGCTAATCTTTAAAGCTTTATCTGATGCTACACGTATAAAAATTGCTTATGCTCTCACAATAGAAGAAGAACTTTGTGTATGTGATGTTGCAACAATCATTGATTGTTCAATGGCAACAGCCTCCCATCATTTAAGATTATTAAAAAATATTGGGTTAGCGAAATTTCGTAAAGAAGGAAAGCTTGTTTATTATTCTTTAGATGATCACCATGTCAAACAACTAATTCAGATTGCCTATATCCATCATCAAGAAGGGCGGCCAAATCAATGAGTGAAGGTGAAGCTAAACAGAACTATCGGATTGAAGGATTTTCATGCGCTCATTGTGCGGGGAAATTTGAGAAAAACGTACAGAACATACCTGGAGTGAAAGAAGCCCATGTGAATTTTGGTGCTTCTAAACTTTCAATTGTAGGAAATGCCTCTCTTAGCGACATTGAAAAAGCGGGTGCGTTTGAAAAACTTAAAGTCATTCCTGAACAAAAAATAAATGAAAAGACTTATCGTGTGGAAGGGTTTTCCTGTGCGAATTGTGCTGCTAAGTTTGAAAGAAATGTAAAGAATTTGTCTGGTGTACAAGATGCCCATGTGAATTTTGGTGCAAGTAAACTCTCTGTACAGGGGGAGGTATCGATTGCAGAGTTAGAACAAGCAGGCGCTTTTGAAAATCTAAAGGTAGCCGAAGAGAATGCCCATGTCGGATTAAATGAAAAGGAGCCCACCTCTTTTATAAAAAAATACAGTCGTGTGCTTATTGCTAGTTTGTTTGTTCTGTTTGGCTATCTATCTTGGATTGGGTTTGGAGAGAGCCATTATCTCACGGTTTCAATGTTTCTCTTCTCAATAATTATTGGTGGCTTAGATTTATTAAAAATAGGGGTAAAGAATCTAATAAAGCTAGATTTTGATATGAAAACATTAATGACTGTAGCCGTCATTGGCGGGGCGATCATTGGCGAGTGGGGAGAAGTAGCTGTTGTTGTCATTTTGTTTGCTATAAGTGAAGAACTTGAGCGTTATTCTATGGAAAAAGCCAGACAGTCTATTCGCTCGCTCATGAGAATTGCTCCGAAGAAGGCAATAATCAGAAGGAGCGGTATAGAGCAGGTTGTGTCTGTTGAAGAAATTCTAGTTGGCGATATTATGTTAGTAAAACCAGGACAAAAAATTGCCATGGATGGCATAATTGTTAAAGGTATATCATCCATCAATCAGGCATCGATTACTGGTGAGTCCATTCCAGTTGAAAAGGGTATAGATAATGAGGTATTTGCAGGTACATTGAATCAAGACGGTTATTTAGAAGTGAAAATTACGAAATTGGTCGGTGATACGACAATTGCCAAAATCATTCATTTAGTAGAGGAAGCACAGGGTGAAAAAGCACCTGCACAAGCTTTCATCGATCGTTTTGCGAGATACTACACACCAGTTATTATGTTAATAGCTGTTCTCATTGCCATTATCCCGCCATTATTTTTAGATGGGAGCTGGGAATCTTGGGTTTACCAAGCATTAGCTGTTTTGGTTGTAGGTTGTCCTTGTGCCCTTGTCATTTCGACACCAATTGCACTCGTTTCAGCAATCGGTAATGCAGCTAGACACGGCGTTCTCATTAAAGGTGGTATCTATTTAGAAGAGTTGTCGCATATACAAACAGTAGCTTTTGATAAAACAGGGACGTTAACAAGAGGAGAACCGGTAGTTACTGATTTTAATGTCCATGATGATGAGAAAGAAAGTGATGAATGGCTACGAATGATTGCTAGTATTGAAAAACTTTCCCAACATCCATTAGCTTCTGCTGTTATTCATTTAGCAGATGAAAAAGGGTTAAAAGATAAAGACATCGAAGTTACAGACTTTGCTTCATTAACAGGTAAAGGGGTCCAGGCAAAGATAAATGGAGAAAAATATTATATTGGAAACCCACAACTTTTTACACAATTACAAGTAATGCCCGAGACTATAGGTGAAATGATTGGAAGACAACAAAGCGAAGGAAAAACAGTCGTTGTTTTTGGAACAGCAAAAAGGATAATCGTGACAATGGCCATTGCTGATGAAATCCGTCAAATAAGCAAAGCAGTAGTAGAAAAGTTACACCAATTAGGGATGAAACAAACGGTGATGTTAACCGGCGACCATCATAAGGCAGCCAGTAGAATCGGGGAATTAGCTGGGGTATCGAAAGTGTATGCAGAATTATTACCGGAAGAAAAATTGGCACTGGTAAAAAGGCTACAAAAAGAGTCAGGACATGTGGCAATGGTCGGTGATGGCGTAAATGATGCCCCTGCTCTTGCTTCTGCACAAGTGGGAATTGCGATGGGAGGAGCAGGTACGGATGCTGCCTTAGAAACGGCGGATATTGCTCTCATGGGTGACGATTTATCAAAGCTCCCATTTGCGATTAAGTTAAGTAGAAAAACCATGAGAATTATAAAAGGAAATATTACCTTCTCACTTACGATTAAACTCATTGCTCTACTACTTGTTGTCCCAAGTTGGTTAACTTTATGGATTGCAATTGTAGCAGATATTGGTGCTACTTTAATTGTAGCCTTAAATAGTATGCGCTTAATGAAAGTGAAAGAGTAGGGGGAGGCGTAAAGCCTCCTTTTTGCTTGAATAGGAGAATATTATTTCAGTTGTTCTATTGTTTTACCGAAAAATTCTGCAAACTTAATTAATGTTTTTTCCTTTGGATTTGCCTGATTCAATTCATACCGTGAAATCGTACGTGCACTAATGCCGATGTGCTCACTTAATTCCTTTTGCGTCATATGCTTCTTTAATCTTTCTACTTTTAAGTTTAATCCTAATTGTTTAGACATAGAGGCTCCTTGTATTTTATGGGTATAATTAACTGGTTATATAGTACCATATAAAATGAATGTTTTCAGTATTATTGTGCATTTACACTGTGATAATAGGAAAAAAGGTGGGGAATAGATGGAAATAAGAAATGCGAGTAGAGCAATCACGATAGAAGGTGACCGCTTAAATGTATTGATGAATTAGGCATTTTTTATGTTTTTCCTGGAGGAGGGCAAAATCACGGGGAAACCCTTGAAGAAACAGTGAAAAGAGAGTGTTTAGAAGAAACTGGAGCAATTATAAAAGTAGGAAACCTTCGTTATATTCGTGAATACATAGGAAGAAATCATGAGTTTTCATCGCAACATAAGAATGTACATCAAGTTGAATTCTTCTTCACCTGTCATCTGGTAGATCAGAATGATGCTATTCTGGCAGATGATCACCAAGTGGGGATAGAGTGGATACCAATAAAAAGCCTTGAGACAATTCGGATCTATCCGCAAGAGCTAACAAAATACATACTCGATAATCATTCACCTGTCTATCTTGGGGATGTGAACTAAGATAAAAGAATGTAGTACTTAAATCAATTTGTCTAACTGCCATGCCTATATAGAAAAATGGTCAAAAGTATCCATACTTTTGACCATTACTGCAAGCAAATATTTTACACTTTCTCCATATAGGATCTATTTATAACGTGAAATTATTTATAGATTTTCTTCTTTAATTCTTTATTCCGCTCACTAAACAATTCGTTATGTGAAGAAACCATTCCGAATCCATTGGCTTCTGGATCGATGTATGTCTTCGCATGGTTAACAGCATTGGCAGCGTCTTGGAAGGCGCCGGCAATGAGATGAACTTTACCATCATGCTTCAGAATATCTCCTGCAGCATATAACCCAGGGATAGATGATTCACTTCTGCTACTACCAGCAATATAAAAATCATCAATCATGTCAATTTGCATATCACAATTATTGAGGAGTGCTGAGTCTCTTTCGTATCCATGGTTGATAATTACATCATCTATCGCAAGGTTTGATACCTCATCCGACTCATGATTAGTTAACTCCACATGCTCAATACGATCCTGTCCATCACCAGCAACAAGCTTAGTAATAGAAGAGTGGAAAATGACTTCAGCTGAGCTATTTTTAAGTTGTTCTACTTGTGCCTCATGTCCACTGAGTTCACCTTTACGGTAAGTCAAATAAACTTTTTTTGCATAAGGAACAAGTTCATTTGCCCAATCGACAGCTGAGTTTCCTCCGCCTGATATCACAACCGTTTTATCACGGAAGCTTTGAATGGATTTAACTGTATAGTGAAGATTTGATACCTCATATTTTTCCGCGCCTTCAATTTGAAGCTTCTGTGGTTTTAAAATACCCCCACCTACAGCGACAATGACCGCTTTGGAATAATGTATTTGACCTGATGCGGTATGTAGATGAAAAATACGGTTGTCATCTTGGTCGATTTTTACAATTTTTTCATTTAATACAACAGTGGGATCAAATGTTAAGCCTTGAGTAACGAGTTGTTCGATTAGTTTCTCACCAGGTACAGGAGCTAGGCCACCTACGTCCCAAATCATCTTCTCTGGGTACACATGGATTTTTCCGCCAAGCTGTGGTTGAAATTCAATAATCTTGGTCTTCATGGAACGTAACCCACTATAAAAAGTAGAATACAAGCCTGCTGGACCTCCACCAATAACCGTCACATCAAATAACTCATGCTGTTCCATCTTGATCCCTCCTAAATTCCGCAATTGATTATCATTCTCATTAAAGGATAACGCTTTTTTCCCTTTTCTGCAAGAGAAACTTCCTACTTTTTCATTATAAGATAAATAGGCCAATGGATTTAACAAAAAAAATCGCAGAGTTTGTGGATATCTCTACGATTTTTTATTCCTTTACTCTAATCGTTAAAAGGATGATAAATGAAATAATAATCATAGCCCCTACCCAAAGCCAAGCCATGGTCATTTGTCCGGAATCGATGGCTAGATAGATAGCAATAGGAATCGTTTGTGTTTCACCAGGAATATTACCTGCAAACATCAATGTTGCGCCAAATTCTCCTAGTGCTCTGGCAAAGCTTAAAATAGCCCCAGAAATGAGCGCCTTAGAAGCTAATGGAACAGATATTAGCCAAAATACTTTCCAATCACTTGCACCATCCACACGTGCTGCATCCTCGATATCACGATCAATACTGAGAAAGCCAGATTTAGCTGATTGATACATTAAAGGGAAAGAGACAACGATGGCGGCAAGGACTGCAGCCCACCAAGTGAAAATAATGGGTCTGTCGAATAGCCAAGTTATAGCTTGACCAGCCCAACTATTTTTACCAAAGATGACAATTAATAAGAAGCCAACGACTGTCGGTGGTAGTACCATTGGCAACATTAAAATCGTTTCGACGACTGCTTTGCCTTTAAAAGACCTTCTTGCTAGAAAATAGCCAGCAATTGTTCCAATTATAACGACGATTATTCCAGCGAGAAGGGCAATTTTTAATGAAATCCATATGGGACTTAGAAAGGTTGAACTAGTAATATTATTGAGCAGTGAATCCATATTCCTCAAAGACCTTTAATGCTTCATCAGATTGTAAGAAGGTATAGAATTCTTTCGCTGCATCGTAATTTTTCGTGTCTTTTACTATACCAACAGGGTAAATAATAGGTGTATGTGTATCAGCATCTGCTGTATCAATAATTTCAACTTTATCAGAAACGAGTGCATCTGTTTTATAAACAATGCCTGCATTTACGTTGCCAGTCTCTACATAAGAAAGAACTTGTCTTACATCTTTTGCGTAAACGGTTTTAGCTTCTAGCTCGTTCCATAAGCCCATATTTTTAAGTGATTCGACACCGTAAGCGCCAGCAGGGACAGATTCAGGTGTGCCAAGTGAAATTTGTTCAACTTCCTTTTTTGTTAAATCTGTAAAACCTGTTAGATTTTTTTCATCGGCTGGCGTGATTAACACTAAGCTATTTCCTAATAGGTCAACACCATCTTCTTTTGCAATACTTCCTTCTTCTACTAAAATATCGAATTTATCTTCTGCAGCTGAGAAGAAGAGGTCAACTGGTGCCCCCTGGGATATTTGCTGTTGGAGAGAACCTGATCCACCGAAATTGAATGTGAGTTTTGTCTCAGGGTGTTGTTCTGCATACATTTCATCTATTTCTGACATGGCATCTTGCAAACTAGCAGCAGCAGAAATAGTTAATTCTACGGGTTCTTTTTCTTTATTATTCGTTTCTTTTAGGGCAGTTTCTCCTTCATTTGAAGAACATGCTACGGTAAATAAAGTAACTAAGAGTAATAAACAGATCAGCTTTAAATGTTTTAACAAGTTGAATCATCTCCATCTTTCTTCTAATTAATTATATCTTTTTATATCTTATTATAACTAATTATAAAAGAAAATACTTTTTTATACTAAAGGATTATTTTTTTTGACTCTTTATCAAATAGGAGAAGATGCTTACCAGCGAGTGACAAAGGTAATCGGTCACCTTTAGTGAAGGATAACAATCCAGGTGCTTTTATCGTTAAATGAATGCGGTTGTATTTAGCATAAATAATTGTATCTGCACCAAGAGTTTCTAAGTCTTCAACGGTGGCAATCAAGAGTGGATTATATTTATCAATGATTAAATGCTCCGGACGAATACCGATTAGTGCCTCATTAGTATTTTTTAAATTTTCACGTGAAAAATGAGTCGGAATTCCGTCAATTGTAATGACATTGGATTCGACCTTTCCTTCTAAAACATTGATAGCTGGTGATCCAATAAAGCTGGCGACAAAGAGATTTGCTGGTGTTTCATAAATTTCATGTGGTGTACCCACTTGTTGAATACTTCCATCTTTTAATACGATAATACGATCAGCCATTGTCATTGCCTCTGTTTGATCATGAGTGACATAAATTGTCGTAGTTGCTAGCCTTTTATGCAAAAGGGTAATTTCTCTGCGCATTTGTGTACGCAGCTTGGCATCAAGGTTAGAGAGTGGTTCATCCATTAGAAAAACGGGATTATCGCAAACGATTGCCCTAGCAAGGGCTACACGCTGCCTTTGTCCGCCCGATAGATCTTTCGGTTTTCTTGTTAACAAAGTTGTTAAGCCAGTAATCTCTGCGGTTTTCAACACTTTTTTCTTAATATCAGTTTTCTTTTCTTTCCTCATCTTTAAACCGAAAGCGATATTTTGATATACTGTCATATGAGGATATAACGCATAATTTTGAAAGACCATTGATAGATTACGTTCTCTAGTAGGGACGTTATTCATTTCTCTCCCATCAATTATTAATCTTCCGGAAGTGATGTTTTCTAAGCCGGCTATCATTTTTAGGATCGTTGATTTTCCGCAACCAGATGGTCCAACAAAGACTATAAACTCTTGTTCTTTTGTTTCAAAGTGGAAATCTTTTATGACCGGTTCACCTGAATGATAAGATTTAGAAATATGTTCAAAGATTAATTGTGCCATTTTGCCCACCTTTTGATTAGTTATAATTAGTTAGTATTAATTATAATAAAAACATAAACAAAAAACGAATCCTTTTTGAAATATCCTGGAGGTGATACTTTTGACGAACGATGCATCTTATACAATAGAAGAAGTTTCACAATTATTAAAGGTTTCAAAGTTAACAGTATATGATCTTATTAAAAAGGATCAACTCCCTGCTTATCGTGTAGGGAGGCAAATGAGAATTGATGCCATCGACTTGGAGCGATACAAATCCAAGAGTAAAACAGGTATCACCAAGAATAAAGCTGTGAAAGAAGTAAAAGAGAAAGTTCATTCAGTTGATGATGGTCATGTGATTATAAGTGGACAAGATATTGTTTTAGATATACTAGCTAAACATATAGAAAATGAAAAAGGACAACCGCCATTAAGAATGTATAGTGGTAGCTTGAATAGTTTATTTTCGATGTATCGTGGAGAATGTAATGTCGTTAGTTGTCATTTGTTTGATGGTGATACAGGAGAATATAATACGTCTTATGTGAAGAAAATTCTTGTCAGTCAACCGTTTATCCAACTGAATCTTGTTTACCGTACGGCAGGTATCTACGTACAAAAAGGAAACCCTCTGCATATTCAAGGATGGGCAGATCTAGGGCGTGCGGATGTTACCATCATGAATAGGGAAGTTGGCTCTGGCGCAAGAGTGTTATTGGATGAACAACTTAGAGTTCATGGATTCAATGCGAGCAAGCTTAATGGGTATGACCATGTGTTAACAAGCCATTACTCTGTGGCTTCAGCTGTCGCGAGTGGTCAGGCGGATATTGGTATAGGTATTGAAAATGTAACAAAAATGGTCAATGTTGACTTTATTCCATTAATATCTGAGCAGTATGACCTTATCATTCTTAAAGAAAATGAAGAACTTGTACAATTGTTGAAAGAAACGGTTAATTCCCAAAGTTATAAAAAGGAAATCGAACAGCTATACGGCTATGATTTACGTAAGTGTGGGGAAGTTATTTATGAATCATAAGAGAAGGAAAAACCTATTGTCTGAAAAAGACAGTAGGTTTTTTGTTGAGGATAACAAGTCTTGCCATCCATCACTTCTTTCTATGGTAAAATTAGAGTAATAAAATTCTGATTTTTCCATGAATAGGGGATAAATATGATACAAATCATTCAAGCTAATTCAACCCATATTAATGGGATTATTAAGGTGTGTTCAAATGGATATCGGGCGACCTATAAGGATTTATATACGAAGGAATATATTGAGAGTGTGATCAGTGATTTTTACAATGTTGCTAGAGTTTCAGCAGAAGTTGAAACGAGAATCGACAATGGGGAGGTTACTTTGTAGCAGTAGATAATGAGCGTGTTATTGGTGCAGGTGGCGGTGGATTGACTGGTGAAGGAATCGGGGAAATATTTGTTTTATACCTTGATCCAGCTAGGAAAAACGAAGGTATCGGCACAAAACTATTACATGCTATTACGAAACAACAAAAAGAAATCTACGGTGTAAAAGAACAATGGGTATCTGTTCAAAAGGGAAATAGAATGGGCATTCCCTTTTATGAGGCAAAAGGTTTCGTTTTGCAACATGAACAGAAAGGTTGGTATAACAAGGGGCAAGATGAATATAAAACTTTGCGATATGCGCGGGATATTTAGTAGGAAAAAGAGTTGGTGAAATTTAGCTCGTTGTATTCACTAAACAAAGTAACTAAGCTACAGGGCACAATTAAATATCGGTGGTGAGAAACGGATGAAACTAGTTTTTTTGCATGGATTAGGCCAGACCAATGATAGTTGGATAAAGGTTAAGAAGTTTATGGGGGACGGATACGATGCTAGGTTCATCTCTATAGATGAATTAGTGAAAACATCTGAATCTATTACTTTCAATCAGTTATCTAAATCTTTAACTAATGTGCTTCATACAATAGATGGTCCGTTTATCATCATTGGACTATCATTAGGAGGATGCTTTGCATTACATCAATCCCTTATCACGAACCCTCATTTAAAAGGGATGGTATTATCGGGAACGCCATACTCATTAGTAAATGGATGGAAGATTAAAAGCATATTTCAGCTGCAAAAATATATATTTAAGCTCATACCAACAAAAGTGTGGAGGAAGCAAGGGATAGAAAAGTCAACAATTATTCCCCTTTATCAATCTATGGAAAGTTATGATTTATCTCATTCATTGCATCAAATAAATATTCCGACCTTAGTATTGGTTGGTTCTAAAGACCGTATAAATATGCCTACTGCAAAAGAATTGGCAAATTTGATCCCACATGCGCAATTACAAATCATAAATAATGGTAGCCATGAACTGAATACACAAATGCCGCAACAGTTTGCAGAGGAAGTGGAAACTTTCTTAGTGAATACGAATTTAAAATAAGTGATTTTACTAAGGAGGATAAATGGTGATTCTTTCAATTTTGATGATTGTTTTTATTGCCATTGCCAATATAGCAGGGGCATTTGTAGTTTTTAAAAAAAGAAGTGTATACAAGGGAGCACTCATTATTCTAGCATTTGCCCCTGTATTTGGTGGTATGGGGAGTTTAATAGCTATCTCTATAATCCGAGATCCGTTTACCGTTTTTTATGGTCTGCAAATAGGCTATATGTTGCTTGTTAATAGTGGGATAGTATTATTTATCGCCGTGATAGTAAGTTGCTTACAAAAAGTACTCAAAATGATGTAAATATAATCAAAAGAAGTACTGTTAAGGAACAGCACTTCTTTTAGTTTGATTCTAGTTTTCTCTTTTTGTCACTTATTGCGCCGTATACCCACCATCCATCACAATCGCCTGGCCTGTTACGCCTCCAGCTAAATCACTGGCTAGGAACATGGCATAGTCAGCAATTTCTTTTACTTGTAGTAAGCGTTTTTGTGGAACGAGTGGATAGATGACTTCTTCAAGGACATTTTCTAATGGCACATTTCTTGTTGTTGCTAAGTCTTGTAATTGGTTTTGCACAAGTGGTGTGTCAACATAACCAGGGCAAAGGGCATTGACTGTAATGCCATCTGCTGCGGACTCTAGTGCGGCCACTTTTGTTAAGCCGATTACACCATGTTTCGCACTATTGTAGGCTGCTTTGTTGGCAAATCCAATTAATCCGTTAATGGATGCAATATTTAAGATACGACCAAATTGTTGTTCTTTCATAATTGGTAATACGTGTTTGAGTGAAATAAATGGTGCTGTAAGCATGATTTTAATCATCAGCTCAAATTTCTCAGTAGGGAAATCTTCAATGGGTGCCACATGTTGCAAACCGGCATTATTAATAAAGATATCGATTCTTCCATGTGTTTTCTTTGTTTCTTCAATCAAGCTGATAATGTCTTCTTCTTTTGTTACATCAGCTTTCAGGCCAGACACTTCTAGCCCTTTTTCTTGAAGAGATTGCGCAGAATTTTTGACTTCCTCTTCATTAATATCGGAAAGAACGACCTTGGCTCCGTTTTCGGCAAAAATTTTGCCAATCTCATAACCAATGCCTCGTGCTGAACCTGTTATAATTGCCACTTTATTAGATACCATTTTGACATTCCTCCATATCAATCTAGTGGCTTATTCCAGTATGAAGATGTGTAAAGTCAGTAATAGGGAGTTGGGGAGTTAAAACTGGAAAAATCGTAACATAGATTCACGGTTTTCGCAATTATTTTATTTTTGGCACAGTAATTGCATTTTTAATTTTTGAAAAGTTAAAGGAGGTTACAACGATGATAAGAAATATTACTGTGATTGGTTCAGGTGTAATGGGGACTGGTATTGCGATATCGTTTGCAACTAAAGGATACGACGTAATACTGAATGATTTAAACGATGAATTATTACATAAAGCAGAAAAAAGAGTAGCTGCAGATGTAGCATTACTTGTTGAAGAGGAAGTGTTATTAGAAAAGGAAGCGGATACAAGCTTGAATGCTATTCGATATGTTGCTAACTTATCTCAAGCAGTTCAAGAAGCAGATTTAATTATTGAAGCAATACCAGAAGTGATTGAATGGAAGTGGGATTTATATAAACAGTTGGAAGAAATGAAGCAACCAACAGCGATCGTTGCCTCAAATACATCAACTTTTCCTATTACGAGATTAATGGAGAAGTGCACGTTTGCTGATCAAATGGTGATCATGCATTTCTTTAACCCAGCACATCTAGTTCCCTTAGTAGAAATTATTAAACATGAACAGACTTCGGATGCAATTGTTGAAGAAGTGAGAAACATTATGAAAGAAATCGGCAAAGCACCTGTTATTTTACAAAAAGAAAAGTCTGGCTTTATTGCTAATCGATTACAAACAGCCTTAATGAGAGAAGCTTTTTCATTATTGGCTGAAGGCGTGGCAACAGCTGAAGATATAGATACGGCTATTACCGCAGGGCCAGGTTTCCGCTGGGCATTTACAGGGCCGATTGAGATTGCTGACTTCGGGGGATTAGATACTTGGGAAAGAGTATTTAATAACGTTGCTTCAGAATTAAATGACACAAAGGAAGCGCCAGCCATTATCTCTGACTTAGTAGCCGAGAAGAAGCTTGGTGTAAAGACAGGTGAAGGGATTTTCCAATATGAAGGTGAGATGGTCTCTAATAAACTATTAGAAAGAGACCGTTCCTTTATTCGCTTAGCAAAAATGAAAAAATAATGCGTAGGTGTAGAACGACAAAAAGTTCTACACCTTTTATGTGATTAAAAAATTTCTTTTGCCTGGCTATGATATAATAATGAAAATTATCAGATTGTAAAAAGTAGATTGTAAGGAGAGATCTAAGATGCAAAACAGTCATGCCATCCAGAATGAACAGTTATTTAACAAAATCATAGATGAGCTGCCGTTAGGGGTGATGATACTTAATCATCAAAAGGAGATACTGTTTTGTAATCAAAGATTGTTGTGGATGATGGATGACGATGAAAACGAAATGACTCATCTTCTCCAACAAGACTTCCTTCTCAGTACAATCGTTAAGATGAAAATAAATAAAAAAGAGCTATTAATTAAGGGTGAACGGTTAGAAGGTATAAATGGCGCTGCCTATATGTATCTTTGTGCACTTTCAAATGAAGCTATTGCAGATTTGCTACCTACCGGCCAAGGACAGCAAGAGAATGAGATGCTAATAGAAGACATTCTAGAATATGCTTATGACGGCTTAGTGCTTGTTGATGCAAAAGGCTATGTCGTTCTGTTGACGCAAGCATATGCGGAATTTTTGAAGGTCGATCAGAAAAGCTCAATAGGTAAGCATGTTACAGAAGTGATCGAAAATACGAGAATGCATATCGTTGTAAAAACAGGTAAGCAAGAAGCAGCCTCTTTACAGAAAGTAAATGGTGGCTATATGATTGCTACTCGTTCGCCTATTTTTAAAAATGGAAAAGTAGTAGGTGCGGTTGGAAAGCTCCTATTTAAAAATGTTGGTCAGTTTTCCGCATTATTTAAACGATTGCACTCATTAGAAAAAGAGTTGAAGAAATATAAGGGTGATTTTAGAGAAAGTAATAAAGCATCATACTCTTTTCATCATTTAATTGGTGAATCTCCTGCTTTTAAACAAGTAAAAGCGCAAGCAGTCAAAGTGGCCGAAAATGATTCTAATGTGTTGCTCTTAGGTGAGAGCGGGACAGGCAAGGAATTATTTGCACATGCGATTCATCAGGCAAGCAGTAGGGGAATGGGGCTGTTTGTAAAAGTGAATTGTGCTGCTATCCCAGCTGAATTAATTGAATCCGAACTATTTGGCTATGAAGAGGGAGCGTTTACAGGTGCAAGAAAAGGCGGCAAAGCAGGAAAGTTTGAAACAGCAGATGGAGGCACAATTTTTTTAGATGAAATAGGTGAGCTGCCCATTCATATGCAAGTGAAGTTATTACGCGTGTTACAAGAAAAAGAAGTTGAACGAGTCGGTTCAACTAATAGTAAAGCCATTGATGTTCGTATTATTGCAGCAACTAACCGTAATCTAGAGGATATGGTTAATAAAGGAGAATTCCGATTGGATCTTTACTATCGCTTAAAGGTGATGGAAATAACCATTCCTTCTTTAAAAGATAGAAAAGAAGATGTTTCACGACTGTCTCATTATTTTACAGAAAAATACGCAACAATGATGGCAAAACCAGTCAAGGGGATTGACGAAAAGGCGCTCCATATCTTGAAAAACTACCATTGGCCAGGCAATATTCGAGAACTTGAAAATGTAATCGAGCGCGCGATGAATATGGTTGATCTCAATTGTTTTATTGAACCGAAGCACTTGTCAACAAATATTAAATTACAAGAAACAGTAATACCTACACGTACATTAGCAGAAGTCATGGAAGAAACAGAAAAACAAACCATTATTCAATGTCTAACAGCAGTTGGTGGCAAGAAAACAGAAGCAGCCAAACGTCTCGGCATTAGCCGTACGACATTGTATGAAAAAATGAACAAATATCATTTGCTAGAAGAGTAAGCAAGGTTTAGAACGGGATTCTACCAAATACTTGTTATAGTGTTTGGTAGGATTTTTTTTGTATGATACCCAAAACGGTACAACTGTAGATGATGATTGTTAATTATCCACACAAAAAGACGGAAAAACTCGAAGGAGTGTGGGCAATTGGAGTTTGCCCACACAAAAGAGTGGAAAATCCAGAAGAAATGCGGGTAATAAATTACGATTTGTCCACACAAAAGAGTAGAAATCCCAAGAGTAGTGTGGATATCAATGTTTATCCACATTATCTGTAACCCCTATTCTCACAAAAACAAAAAAGATAAATGATTCGATATTCCGTAAATCTGTTAAGTAATCCGTACAAGAACTGAGTGGATATTCTTAGAGTGTGCGTAAATCCATACAGAATAACCGCAGTGTTTTAAAAGTGACAGTTTTTCTGAACGGTTTTTGCGAAAAAAATGTGCATGAATATAAAAAAGAATAAGAATAGAGGGAATTTTTAAGTTGGCACGTTCATTGCATAGTTTTAACAGACGGTTTATTGTCAGTATGACTCCAAAAGAAATTTTTGGGGAGATGTATATGGAAATGAAAACGTTTTCTACAAGTAAAAGTAAGAGGGAGTTACAAAGGGGGAGAAAAGCAACAATCGGACGACTCTGGGGAGAAGTCAGTTTGACTTGTTAGCGAAAATAAAGGGGGATTTCATTGTTTATTGAGATTTTTGCTATTATACTAGCATTAGGACTTTTAATTTTCTTAGCTTATCGTGGTTATCCAGTTATTATTATTGCCCCAATTGTTACGTTATTAGCTGTTGTCATATCTGGAGGGTTATTATTACCAAGCTACACAGAGACGTATATGTCGAATGCAGCTAATTATATCAAATCATTTTTCCCAATCTTCCTACTAGGTGCGATTTTCGGAAAAGTGATGGAAATGACAGGAGCAGCAGCAGCCATTGCAAGGACAATTGTATCCTCGCTAGGATCAAAACATGCTATTTTAGCTGTTGTACTTGCATGTTCTGCGTTAACATATGGAGGCGTTTCCCTGTTTGTCGTCGCATTTGCTGTTTATCCGTTTGCTGCAGCTATCTTCAAAGAAGCTGATATTCCTAAACGGTTAATTCCAGGCGCTATTGCATTAGGAGCATTCACGTATACAATGGACGCACTACCTGGTACGCCACAAATTCAAAATATTATACCAACGAATTATTTTGGAACAGATGCTTATGCTGCCCCTCTTGTAGGTATCATTGGAGCAATTATTATCTTCACTGGCGGGATGATTTGGTTAGAACGTCGTAGAAGGAAAGCGCTTGCGAATGGCGAAGGTTATGGTACAGGGCATAAAAACGAGCCTGAAAAAGTCGACCCGAATACGTTACCAAGTTTTTGGTTAGCAATCTTACCACTCGTTGTCGTGATTGCATTAAACTTTATTTTTAGCCGCACAAGTTGGTCTGCGAAATTCTGGTATGATGCATCACAGCTTTCTGAACAATACAATATTGCTGATCCAAGCACAGTCACTTCAACATGGGCACTCGTTGCAGCATTAACCATCGGAATAATTGTCGCAATGCTCACGAATGTGAGAAAAATAAAAACAGGTTTGGCAGCAGGGTTAACGACAGCTGCTATGGGTTCATTACTAGCAATCTTTAATACTGCTTCTGAAGTTGGCTTCGGTAATGTTGTGAAAACGCTACCGGGTTTTACAGCGATTCAAGACTGGGTATTTAATGCAAGCAATAATCCGTTAGTCTCTGAAGCAATTGCTGTAAACGTACTCTCAGGGGTAACTGGATCTGCCTCAGGTGGGTTATCAATCGCATTAGAGGTAATGGGTGCACAATATTTACAGATGGCACAAACATTAGGTATTTCGCCAGAGTTACTTCATCGTATTGCTTCTATGGCTTCAGGTGGAATGGATACCCTTCCTCATAACGGTGCTGTTATTACATTATTAGCGATTACTGGCTTAACACATAGACAATCATATGGAGATATCTTTGTGTTGACAATATTAAAAACGATTACTGTATTTGCATTAGCTTTTGCTATTTCACTATTTATTTAATTTAATAGTTTATAAGGAAGATGGAAGGAGAGTCATACCATGAGTAAAATAATTACATCTTTAGATGAAGTGTTAGAACAAGTTCAGGACGGTGCTTCTATAGCAGTAGGTGGTTTTGGTTTATGCGGTATTCCAGAGAAACTAATTATAGCCCTGCAAGAAAAAGGAACGAAGGAACTAACGGTATACAGTAATAACTGTGGTGTGGATGACTGGGGATTAGGCTTACTTCTACAAAATAAACAAATCAAAAAAATGGTCGCCTCTTATGTAGGAGAAAATAAAACATTTGAAAAACAATTTTTAAGCGGTGAGCTTGAAGTTGAACTCGTTCCTCAAGGTACATTAGCTGAAAGGTTAAGAGCTGGTGGCGCTGGAATTCCAGGATTTTATACTGCAACTGGTGTAGGCACAGAGGTCGCTAAAGATAAAGAACATAAAGAATTTGATGGAAAAACATATATTTTAGAAAGAGGCATTGTAGCGGATTTCGCTTTTGTAAAAGCATGGAAAGCAGATCCATTTGGCAACTTAGTCTTTAGAAAAACAGCTCGTAATTTTAATCCAACTGTGGCGACAGCAGGAAAAATAACGATTGTTGAAGTAGAAGAGTTAGTTGGTGCGGGAGAATTAGATGCAGATGAGATTCATACACCGGGCGTATATGTTCAACATGTATATGAAGGAGAAGCTTATGAGAAAAGAATAGAGAGACTAACAACGAGAAAAGAAGCTTAAAAGGAGGACATAATCATGAGTGGAAGAGAAAAAATACTCAATAGAGCAGTAAAAGAAATTAAAGATGGTATGTGTGTAAACCTTGGTATTGGCATGCCTACTTTAATTGCAGATCGCATCCCTGAAGAATTTGATGTGATGCTTCAATCCGAAAATGGTTTATTGGGCATTGGTAGCTACCCGAAAGAGTCTGAAGTAGACGCTGATCTTATCAATGCTGGAAAAGAAACAGTGACAGCTAAACGTAATGCTTCGTATTTTGATAGCGCAGAATCCTTCTCTATGATTCGTGGCGGTCATATCGATCTTGCTATCCTTGGTGGTATGGAAGTATCTGAAACAGGTGATTTAGCCAATTGGATGATACCAGGAAAAATGGTTAAAGGTATGGGTGGCGCCATGGACCTTGTTCAAGGAGCAAAAAGAATCGTTGTCATCATGGACCATCGTAATAAATATGGTGAATCTAAAGTGAAAAAGAGTTGTGAATTGCCACTAACTGGTGAAGGAGTTGTTCATGTACTTATTACGGACATGGCAGTCTTCGAATTCACTGAAATGGGCATGGAACTTGTAGAATTACAAGAGGGCGTGACTTTAGAAGAATTAAAAGAGGCAACTGCCGCTTCTTTTATTGTACGTGAATCGGTGAAATAAATTTGTAGCAAAAAGACTGACTTTATTCTTGAGTCAGTCTTTTTGCTATATGTAAGAGGGGTTAGGAAGATAAGTAAAATAAAGTGGGAGTTTGTGAACAAGTCAGGCATCGTTAGGTGAGTTGTTCTTTAAGTAATGAATACACACAAAAGTGGGAAGGAAAAGGCAGGGAAATGCGTATAGTTCAAGTATACGCGCAAAGGTGGTAGGGAGAAGCCAAAGAACTGCGCGCAAATCATGAATACGCGCAAAAGCGAGGAGTAGCAAACAAAGAACTGCGCGCAAATGATGAATACGCGCAAAAGCGAGAAGTGGCAAACAAAGAATTGCGCGCAAATGATGAATACGCGCAAAAGCGAGGAGTAGCCAACAAAGAACTGCGCGCAAAACATAAATACGCGCAAAAGCGAGGAGTAGCCAACAAAGAACTGCGCGCAACCCATGAATACGCGCAAAAGTGAGAAGTGGCAAACAAAGAACTGCGCGCAAAACATAAATACGCGCAAAAGTGAGAAGTGGCAAACAAAGAACTGCACGCAAAACATAAATATGCGCAAAAGCGAGAAGTGGCAAACAAAGAATTGCGCGCAAATGATGAATACGCGCAAAAGCGAGGAGTAACAAACAAAGAACTGCGCGCAAATGATGAATACGCGCAAAAGCGAGGAGTGGCAAACAAAGAATTGCGCGCAACCCATGAATACGCGCAAAAGCGAGGAGTAACAAACAAAGAACTGCGCGCAAATCATAAATACGCGCAAAAGCGAGGAGTAGCCAACAAAGAACTGCGCGCAACCCATAAATACGCGCAAAAGCGAGAAGTGGCAAACAAAGAATTGCGCGCAAATGATGAATACGCGCAAAAGCGAGGAGTGGCAAACAAAGAATTGCGCGCAAATGATGAATACGTGCAAAAGCGAGGAGTAGCCAACAAAGAACTGCGCGCAACCCATATATAAACCCAAACTCACAAAAACGCAGATGGTGTGTTAAATAGTTGTTTGTGTACATCTTCCTATAGTCAATGGCAAGTCTGCCATTTTTGCTTAAAGTCCAAATACCTCTCTCTTTTCCCTTGTAAAATATAAAAAAATATATTATTCTATTCCCAAAAGGAATGAATGTTCATTCCGAACCATATATTGACTAAAGTGAGGAGCGAGTATATGACGGACGCAAAAAAGTCGAAGCGGCAAGATATATTGGATGCCGCGATTGTTTTGTTTGCAGAGAGGGGGTATAACGGGACGACGGTACCAATGATTGCTGATGCTGCAAAGGTTGGGGCAGGAACGATTTATCGTTATTTTGATCATAAAGAGAACTTAGTTAATGTGCTCTTCCAGGAAAAACTAAATGCGTTATTTGAACAATTATTAAAGGATTATCCGACTGATGCAAGTATCCGTGAACAATTTCATCATATCTTTGAGAGTATTCACCACTTTGCGATGGGAGATACACATGCGCTACATTTCATTGATTCTCATTGTAATGAAATGTTTTTAACAGAAGAGAGTCAGGAACTTTTTGATTCGTTTATAGAGTATATCTCCAATGTTGTTAGGGTTGGTCAAGAAAGAGGAGAAATTATTGTTCTACAAACAGAGGCTTTGATAGGTATTGTTTATGGTGCCATTGTACAAATCCTAAAAATGGTGCGGGCAGGAACGATCGATGGTAGTTCTCCTTTAATGGATAACTTAGAGGAATGTTGTTGGAATGCGATTAAAGCCAACTAGTTAAGCTAGCTTGAAAGTTGATTTCAAGCTGAACATAAATAGGAATGAATATTCATTCCGTTATTTAAAAAAGAGAAAGGAGCCAGAACGTGTCAAAGTTTAAAAATGTAAGAACCCTATTATTTTTCGGGTGGGTTGTCATCTCAATATTAAGTTTCCTTTGGATGCCGAATATGGATGACCTTGTTAGAGAAAAGGGGCAAATAACCATACCAGATAATGCCTTAAGTAGAGAAGCGTCACACATGTTAGAGGAAATGGATGAGAATGCAAATACGTATGATTTTATAGCAGTAATAGGATCAAAAGATGGCAAGAAAATGTCTAATCAGGAGAAAGAGGAATTAGATAAACTTCTTGCAGAATTAAAAGCCAGACAATCAACACTTGGTATCGAAGAGATGACAACGCATTTAGATGGTAAAGAAGCAGCTTCGGTTCTAACAGCTGAAGATGGTTCGACCATACTAGCGCAGATTTCTATTGACCGAGAGCAAGGAGAATTACAGGAAGTCGCTAATTCTCTTAGACGTGAGCTCATAACAGATTCACTCCAAGTTTCTATTACTGGCAATGAACTTGTCATGGAAGACTTTGTACAGGCGACGCAGGATGGGATTAAGAAAACCGAGGCAATTGCCGTCGTATTCATCCTACTCGTATTAATTCTAGTTTTCCGTTCACCTATTATACCGTTTATCTCATTATTATCTGTGGGTGTATCCTATATCGTCTCTATGTCTATTATTGCCAACTTAGTAGAATCATTTAATTACCCATTTTCAAATTTTACGCAAGTATTCTTAGTAGTGATTTTATTTGGAATAGGTACGGACTATAATATTTTACTTTTTACGAGGTTTAAAGAAGAGCTGAGTAAGCAAGAAACCATTTTAGAAGCACTTAAAGTTACCTATCGTACGGCAGGAATTACTGTTTTATATAGTGGTTTAGCGGTGTTTATTGGTTTTATTGTATTAATGTTTGCTCAATTTAGCTTGTATCAAGCTAGTTCGGCAGTAGCTATTGGTGTAGCAGTCCTTGTCGGAGTGTTGTATACATTTAATCCATTTTTCATGTACGTATTAGGGAAGAAAATGTTTTGGCCATCTAAGAAATTTGATGGTCATGCAGACAGTAAATTTTGGGGATTTCTATCAGGACATTCAATAATGCGTCCTTTTCTCTCATTATTTATTGTCCTCCTTATCTCTTTACCATTTGTATTCAAATACTCGGGAGAATTAAGCTATAACGACCTTCTTGAAGTAGATGATTCTTTTGAATCAAAACAGGGGATCAATCGGATAGAAGACCATTTTCCTTCTGGTTTCTCAGCACCGGTAACATTAGTTATAAAAAATGAGCAATCACTCAATCAACAAGAGTCATTGCAAGCGATAGATGAATTGACAGAGAAAATATTAGCTGTCGATGGCGTATCCAAGGTACAATCTGTAACAAGACCAGCTGGAGAAAAAATAGCAGAACTCTATTTAAATGATCAAACAGATCAATTAAATCAAGGGATTGGGGATGCTAACAAAGGGGTAGGAACGATACATGATGGTTTATCTTCTGCTGAAGGAGAATTATCAGCCAATCAAAATAGTAATCAATTAGAAGATGTGCAAACACTCATTGATGGAACAACAAATGCTAAAAACGGAGCGTCGACCTTAGTTGAGGCACTGAATGAATTAACATCTGGAATTCAATCAGGTAGTAGTGGGGCAAGTGAGTTAAATCAAGGGATTGCAGATGTGAAGGCAAGTGTGGAACAGCTTTCTGGTGCAACTGGCACATTATTGAATGGCTATACAGATCTGCAAACAGGTCTTTCGAATACAGGCAATGTATTTATACAGATGAATACTGCAGTAACAAGCATGACTTTGGCATTTACGCAAATTGAGCAATCTTTAACAAACTATATTGAAGAAAATCCCGAAGCTGCTTCAGATGAACATATGCAATTCGCATTAGGAACAGCAGGGGAGGCGAAGCAACAAGTTGAGGGGTTAAATACGCAATTAGAAGCTGTTCATCCGCAATATGAAAGAGCGATGTCCCAGTTTGAAGAAGCGAATGCAGGACTAGAGCATGTGGATGCTGGTTTAGAAAAACTGCATAACGGTTTAGTTGCATTAGAGTCAGGCGCAAATGAATTGCAAGCAGGGCTAGCAAATGGTGCAAATGCATCAGACGAAATGGCAACAAAATCGGGTGAATTAGCGTCTGGTTTAGCCCAGATTAATGAGGGACAAACCATGCTCCAAACGGGTTTAAATGATTTAAGTGAGAAAATGGTGGAGTTACAAAAGGGATTAGTAGAAAGTACAGATGGATTAAATCAAGTAGGAGAAGGTTTACAGGATGCAAATAAGTACCTTAGCGGGTTAAGTGACTCGAAAGCTTCAGAGAAATTCTTTATTCCAGAGGAAGTGTTAAATGGAGAGGAATTCCAGCAAGCACTTGATATGTATGTATCAGATAATCAAAAAATGACGACGTTGACGATTGTGTTAGAAGAAAATCCTTATACAAATGAAGCCATGAAGGTAATGGAGGAAGTCAATCGTCAAGTGCCGGCAAGCTTGAAGGCAACCATTTTACAAGATGCTGAATATGCAATCGGTGGGCAAACACAGCAAAATCTAGATTTACAAAATATTGCTACAGAAGATTTCGCTCGAACGGCAACAATAATGTTAATTGGCATTGGCGTCGTTCTAATGGTCATTACCCGTTCTGTTATGCAGCCATTATATATTATTGCTGCACTTCTATTAGCCTACTATACTTCATTAGGTATTAGTGAATGGATGAGTCAATCTATTCTTGGCGTGGGTGAACTCGCTTGGAATGTGCCGTTTTTTGGCTTTATTATGATTATCGCTCTTGGGGTCGATTATAGTATCTTTCTTATGATGCGTTTTAATGAAGTGGATGGTAATCCAGTAAATGCGATCTTAACGGCAGCGAAAAATATAGGTGGAGTAGTGATATCGGCTGCTATTATTTTAGGAGGGACCTTTGCTGCATTAATCCCTTCAGGTGTTATTACACTGATTGAAGTGGCGCTAGTTGTGATAATTGGGCTAATCATGCTGAGCTTACTTATGCTACCAATCTTAGTCCCATCATTTTTAGCCATTGGGGAGAAATTAAAGAGAAGAAGAGAAGAGACCTAAAGTTAAGAAGAACAATCTCTTCCCCGGTTTTCTTAAGACCCTTCTATCAGAAATAAGAAAAGAGCCGAACATTCGCTTCGGCTCTTTTGCTTTAATCCTTCTTTAACTTCGCAGCCCAGAAATTCCCTAATGACTGTAATCCTTGTACTAAAATAATCAGTAAAATGACTGTGACATACATCACATCAACTTCATATCTTAAATGTCCATAACGGTAGGCTAAGTCACCAAGTCCTCCGCCGCCAACGAGTCCCGCCATTGCTGTAGCACCAATTAATCCAATTGTTGCAATCGTGAGTCCAAGAACGATTGAAGAGCGAGATTCTCTAACAAGTACATTCCATATAATATGTCTTGTTTTAATTCCCATTGCTTCATAGGCTTCGACTACGCCACGGTCAACCTCAAGTAATGCTGATTCCATTAAGCGCGCAATATATGGAGCAGTATAAATAACAAGTGGGACAATTACGCCTTTTACACCAATCGATGTACCGACAATAAATTTGGTAAACGGTAGAATGAAAAATAATAAGATAATAAAAGGTACGGAACGAATGACGTTAATCACTACGTTGAGCACATTATATACAAATTTATTATCTAGGGCTTTACCTGGTCTAGTCAAAACAAGGAGAATCCCTAATGGTAGCCCGATCAGAATGGAAATAGCGAGAGAGATACCAACCATTTGGAAGGTTTGTATCGTTGATTCCCATAAATCAGCACCCCATGCATCAAGAAATTCGTTGATGGCGTTCATTGAGTGTCACTCCTTCCACATGGACTTGTTTCTCTTGTAAAAATTGTATGGCTTTGTTAATTTCTGCTGTATCGCCTTTAAAATGGACAAGCAACTGTCCGAATGCTTCATCTTTTAATCTTGTAATATTACCAGATAAGATATTAGGGAAAATATCATATTTTTTCGTTACTAATGCAAGTGCAGGATCACCTGATGATTCACCAAAGAAAGATAATGTTGCCACTTGGCCACTTTCACTTAATTCCTCTAATAGATCATCGGGGATATCATGTGAAAATAAGCTATTAACGAATCTTTTTGTTGTACTGTGTTGAGGAGAGGTAAAGATATCCTTCGTTCGTCCCTCTTCAATAATTTCCCCATTTTCCATAACGGCCACACAATCGCAAATCCTTTGGATAACATTCATCTCATGTGTAATAAGGAGAATCGTAATCCCTAATTCTTTATTGATTTTTAATAGCAAATCAAGAATTGCCTCTGTTGTATCTGGATCTAAGGCGCTTGTTGCTTCATCGCTGAGTAATACTTCTGGTTCATGCGATAATGCACGTGCAATAGCAACCCTTTGCTTTTGGCCACCAGATAACTCAGCTGGATAAGCATTTTGTTTTTCACTTAAACCGACAATCTCTAAATATTTATTAACGCGGCTCTTTACTTCTTTCTTATCTAATCCTGTTAGTTTAAGAGGGATAGCAATATTATCATAAACTGTTGCTGTTTTTAATAAGTTAAACCCTTGAAAAATCATGCCGATATGACTTCTTGCTTCACGGAGTTTTCCTGGTGTCAGCGTGGTTAAATCCACCCCATTGACTTTTACAGAACCACTATCAGGTTTTTCAAGTAAGTTCACACAGCGAATTAATGTACTTTTACCAGCGCCGCTGTATCCGATAACCCCGTAGATTTCTCCTTGATTCACTGATAGTGAGACATCCTTTAATGCATGGATGCTTCCTTGTTTTCCTGTAAAGGTTTTGGTTATATTCTTAAGCTCTATCATGATTTGATGCTCCCTCCGTAACGCTCATTTTTAATCATTTTACCAAGAGACGATAACTGATCCGTCAAATTCCTCTTCAACAAACTTTTCAATTTCTTCACTGCGGTAGATATCAGCTAATTTTTCAAGAATTTCATCATCTTTATTCTCCGTACGGACAGCAGCGTGGTTTACGTAAGGTGAATCCTTAGGCTCGATAAAGATAGCGTCTTTAGAAGGGACAAAACCAGCTTCAATTGCAAAGTTCGTGTTAATAGCTGCAGCGTCAAGCTCTTCTAGCTGACGAGCGATTTGAGCAGAGTCAAGTTCAATAAATTCATAGTTACCATTGTTTTTTTCAATATCACGAACTGTTGAATTAATACCTGTTTCAGGATCTAATTCGATTAATCCCGCTTTTTCAAATAGTAATAGAGCTCGGCCACTATTTGTTGGGTCACTCGGAAGACCGATTTTTGCGCCATCTTTTAATTCAGCTACATCTTTTACATTGAGTGCATAGATGCCCATCGGGAATGAAACGGTATCAAAAGATTTAACTAAATCTAAATTTCTATCTTCTTTAAATGCATTAAAATAAGGCTCAGTTTGAAAAATGTTTAAGTCAATCTCTTTTTCAGCTAATGCGACATTTGGCATCACATAATCAGTAAATACTTGTGATTTAATGTTGATATCTTCTTCTTTAGCTAATTCAATTACTTTTTCTAAGATTTGCTCATGTGGACCTGCAGTGACACCAATGACTAATTCTTCATCGTCATATAATCCTTCTGTAGAGTTGCTGGCTTCATCACTACCACATGCAGCTAAGCCTGTTAAAGATAAAAAGAATGTTCCAGTTAGTAACCATTTTTTCATGATGTTTGAACTCCTTTTTGTTCATTTTGTTTTTCTAATAATCGAAGTGCTTGTAAAACAGAATGTTCACTTATCTCGTTTTTCATAAAGTGAATAGATTCAGTTGGGCGTATCGCCTTTTTTACAATTGTCTTCATTAATTGCTCATCATTCACATCAATAGTTAGACTAGAGAGACTACTTGGCAATTGCCAGCTCTCATAAAACGGGAGAAGGTAATCAACTTCCGTCCATTTTTCTTCAATGGCCAATTGACCAAGAATCCCGTAAGCGACTAATTCCCCATGAAGAAAATCTTGGGCTGCATCCGCTACGGTTAGTCCATTATGAAACGAATGGGCACCAGCGATTCGTCCTGCCTTTTCGCCGAATCCACCGACCATACCCCCAGTCATGATAATCGTTTCAATCACACGGATAAGTGCTTTTGAGGTTTCGTTTTTGGCTACTGATTGTAGTGCGGCTTCACCATCATTAAGCAATGTATCTCGGCAAATTTTAGCTGAAAATTGCGAAACTTGTTTAGGTACAGGAAGTGTTTCTTCAGGGTAAAAACTTTCAATTAGAGCTTCAGCTTCATAAAACTTGGCTAATGTATCCCCAATTCCTGCTTTTAAATAAGTAATAGGCGCTTTAGCAATAATTTCAGGTTCAACCAATACGAGGGTTGTCGCAATAGGGAACTCGGTATAATGAGTAAAGCTGCCTTCTTCATTATAAAAAACACTTAATGGTGTCCATGCGGCACAGGTAGCTGCGATTGTCGGTATAAGAATGGATTGAACAGATGCTTCAATCGCAACTGCTTTTGTTATATCTAATGCTGTCCCACCACCAATACCTATTACGCCATTAGCACCATCATTTGTTATTATTTCTTGGATGTCATGGACCTTTTTTAAGGTAGTGTGACCATCTATATAATGAAGGTGAATGTTGTTATCTATTACTTCCTTGGGCAAGTAGGGTTGCACGGCTTGCCAAGCTTTTTTACCGGTTATTATATGGTATTTGGAAACAGAAATATCTTTAAGTAGGTCGGGGAGTTCTGTTAGAATGCCTGAACCTAATAAATAATGTCCTGGAGCCCCTTTTACGATTGTTACAGTCATTTCCTCTCCTCGTTTCTCTTTTGATGTGATGATAAAAACAAAAATGCCTCTCATCATGAGAGGCATAAATATACTAGAATAGTAGTAAACCTCTCTCATATATCAAAATACCAAAAAGTATTTTGCAGGATTTAGCACCTGTTCATATGGGTATATGAATGGTTGCCGGGCGTCGCAGGGCCAGTCCCTCAGCCGCTCTTTATAAGAGAAAATGCTTTATTAAATTATATTCATAATATTATCTATTACATGAAAAGTCAATAACATAATTGAAATTAATCATTAAACTAGTGATGGTGTTCTACTTGTGGGGTGTTTTCTTCAATCGGATGAATTGAGTTCTTCGCTTCTTGATGAATTCCCGATGCACAGATAATGGCGATGCTTAATAAGAATGTTAGATAGAAGGGCACAGGTCGATTTTTCAATGCTTCCTTTAATGAATGTTTTTTGTGCATGAGAAGCATCATGGCAAAAATACTAATTAAATAAATCAGATCCATGCTAATGATCATAAATGTAACTTCACTGGGTACCAACATAATGCCTAGCATTGCCCCCATCATACTTCCCATGAGACTTGACGCTTGAGCTTCAACGAGTCCGTTTGTTGTAAACGGTAGTCCTATAAAAATGGCAATGACAGCGCTAATGAGAATTGATAATACAGTTGCTTTAGCCATTTCTGGTAACCACACAGATATAATCAAACCGATTGTTAAGCTACTCGTCATACCAACCACCATGGGAATACATTTAGAATATTTTGTAGCTATTTCTTTCTTTTTTCTAACGGCACTAATAAAGAAAAAGAAACTGTAGCCGACAACTAGAAAAAGACTGAACAAAGCAAGCATATACAAATTACCCTCCTTTGGATGCTCATAAAATACCTCGATGCCTCCTTTCATATATATTTTGTATCGTAGTGATTATGTCAGTGCAATGATAAGAAACTTTTTATACTGTTCATTCGTAAATGAATAAAGCAATATTTTCAAACTAAGAAAAGTGGTAGTCTTGGTTTATAAGTTTTCATTCAGAACAGTTTTATAAAAAAAGGAGTTTTTATATGAGGGAAGAAATAAAGATTAGACCGATACATATAAATGATGCAAGAGATATTCATGAAATGCATAGGCAAGATTCTATTATTCAACAAACAATGGCCTTATCATCGAGGAGATTAAAAGATATTGAAGATTATATTGAAGGACTTACATAAGAAGACCATGTATTTGTTGCAGAATGTAACGGTCATGTTCGAGGGATAGCTTCCTTAGAAGAGAGAAGTGGAAAGTTAAGATATAGCGGGAATGTGTCCATCTCTATTAATGAAGAAGTACAAGGAAGAGGGATTGGCAAGACGCTTCTTGAGCGAATAGTAAAGCTTGCCGATGAAGAGTTAGGACTCATCAGATTAGAGTTAGATGTATGTGCAGATAATATAAGGGCGATTGCATTATATGAAATGTTTAACGAGGCTTTGTCTAGCTCCGGACGCCATCGGCTCGAGGTCATAAGCCAATCCGTCAAAAAGGTTAAAAAACAACCTTTCTGCCGGCTCGTCTTATGCTTGTCACCGATAAGCGGGCGCCCTGCGCTTTTCTAATTTATAGATGTTATTATTATGGGAAGAATTAAAGAGAACCTTTAAATAGAAACGATTTAATGTTAAAATTTCACTTCCTGCACGTTAATTAAATCATAACTAAAGGAGAACAGCTGCTTTGAATCACTTAATAATGGAACAACTAAAAACCTATTTTAAAGGAATCAACCCAGATGATTTAGTTATGGAGCAGATGGAATTTGAAGAAAATGTGTATGATATCCTGTTGGAAGATTGGGGAGAGTCAATTGGCTCGGTTCGTATGGATGAATTAGGTGTGGCAGAGTTTTTCATTTATACGGATGAACTAGATGAAATTCCAGGGGAAATGAGTAAGTTTGATATGATCATGCAAGCAGAGCAGTTTATAGAAAGGTTCTATGATTCGACTTTCAGGCATGGGTTATATTTGTCAGCATACATTGACTTAGGTGAATATCATATGATTTTATATAATCGCAAAGATGAGCGGTTGAATAAGGAACTCCCTCATTCTGGAATTAGTTTTACAATGCTTAGTAATGGGGTATTAAGTGCAGTCGAAAGAGAAAGCATGGATTTTGAACTTGTCTATCCCAAAACACTGATTACGAATGAAGAAGCGAAGCGGATTTATTTAAATCATTTAGGAATTCTACCTGTTATTGCAAAGTATGATAATAACATATTTGTCAATGGTGATGATGAGTATCACTATGTTTATCAGTTGGAGGATTTTATTCTTGGTGTACACACAAATGGGGGAATACTTACCTCGGATTCGTTTGGTGTTGGCAAAACGCTGATGACATCCTTACCCGATTTGGCTGAATTTATAGATATTTATACATTGGCGGGAATGACGGAAGACCATATGCTTGTAGCTGAAGCAAAAACGAAAAGTGGTAGACTAGAGGTATGGAGTAAGTTACCTAAAAAATCTTTACGGGTGAGTGAGGAAGATTTATTAGATGATGAATTAGATATCCCTGGTGCGATAAAATTTGTATTCAATGCGGATGGAAGACTGCTTAAATTAATGGGCTTAGATGATTCTGAAACGTTTGTTTCTGGACATGTTAATTCGAAAGTGGCGCTTTTAACTGCTACATCAGTGTTACAAGCAGTTTGTGATAACCCTCATGATTATTTTAAACTGCAACAATTAGACAATAATGGAATAAGTCAAAAACCCGCAAACGGCATATACGATTTTACGTTTATTCGACAAGAAAGGGGCGTTCAAGTAGCTGATGCTTTGGTTCATATTCAAATAGACGATACAGGCTTGGTGAAATATGTAGATGTAGATAGTGAGGTACTCCAAGACTTCTCAAAGGTATCATTTGTCGCAAGCCTTACATTTAAAGCGGCAACAGAAATGATTAAGGAAAAGCTTTTTATGGAATTAAGCTGGGGAAAGAATATAGAGAAGCATCAATACACATTAACTTATTTACCGACCTATCCACTTACTACTGGTCATATTAAAATGATTGATATGAATACAGGGGAACCGTGGGTTATTGACACGAGTTGTATGGATCAATATTAAAACGAATACTGCCTTTTATGCTGAATAATGTATAAAGGCATTTTTTAATTAAGTGGCTAATACAAAGATACAAGGCTAAAGGTCTTGAAAATCGAGTTTAATATATTTTTAATTGGGTAAAAGGTGTAAGGGATTTGTCGAACGGTTGTGTATTCTGTCAGACAAAGAATAATAAATAAAATTTGTCTTAAACTATAACAAAGGTTTTTAGAGGCAGATTAAAGTGAAGTAGAAAAGATTTTTGGGAAAGGAACAATCTATGAAGAGAGTATCGAATGTTTTTTGGATAACTGTAGTAATTGTATTTATTTTTGTCGCTTTAGGTGTAGCGATTCCTAGTGTGTTCGAAAGGATAACAGCTAATTTACAAGATTTATTAACAAATGGTTTTGGATGGTATTACCTTATTTTGGTAACGATCATTGTCGTATTTTGTCTATTTCTCATTTTTAGTCCTATTGGCTCGATTAAATTAGGGAAACAGGATTCTAAACCGGAATTCTCTACTATCTCTTGGTTTGCGATGTTGTTTAGTGCTGGTATGGGCATCGGGCTTGTATTCTGGGGAGCGGCAGAACCGGTATCTCATTATGTCACACCTCCACTGGCGAACGGAGAGACAGATGAAGCGTTTAGAGAATCTTTACGATATACTTTCTTTCATTGGGGCATACATGCATGGGCTATATATGGACTTGTCGCTTTAGTATTAGCCTATTTTCAATTTAGAAAAGATGAACCGGGTTTAATCTCAGCCACATTAAAGCCTCTTTTTGGAAAAGCGATGGACGGTTTTTGGGGTACACTAATTGATGTATTGGCTGTATTTGCAACAGTTGTAGGGGTAGCAACGACCTTAGGGTTTGGTGCAGCACAAATTAATGGAGGATTAACGTATTTATTCGGGATCCCTGACAGTTTTATAGTACAAGTAATCATCGTTGCGATTGTCACAGTATTATTTATGCTTTCAGCGTGGTCAGGCTTGAGTAAAGGCATTCAATATTTAAGTAATGTAAATATGGTTTTAGCAGTAATATTGGTACTGCTTGTCTTTGTTTTAGGTCCAACAGTACTTATTTTAAATATGTTCACAGATACGATAGGTGGTTACATACAAAATATAATGCGAATGAGTTTTAGTATTTCACCACTGAATGAGGACCATCGATCATGGATAAATGATTGGACTATATTTTACTGGGCATGGTGGATTTCATGGTCTCCATTTGTCGGAATTTTTATCGCTCGTGTTTCAAAAGGTAGAACAATAAGAGAGTTTATCTCAGGTGTACTATTAGCTCCAGCGTTAGTTAGTCTTTTCTGGTTTGCGGTATTTGGTACATCAGCCGTGGACGTTCAAAGAAGTGGAGCGGTTGATTTAAGTCAATTTCCAACGGAACAAGTACTATTTGGTGTTTTCAGTGAGTTTCCAGGGTCTATGGTGATTTCGATTATTGCTATTCTATTGGTAGCCATTTTTTTCATTACTTCAGCAGATTCGGCCACATTTGTGCTAGGTATGCAAACAACTTATGGCTCTTTAAATCCTCATAATTCTGTTAAGCTGACTTGGGGAGTGGCACAATCATTAGTAGCCTTAATTTTGTTATATAGTGGGGGCTTACAAGGTTTACAAAATGCATTGATTATTTCCGCTTTCCCTTTCTCATTTATAATGATATTAATGATGATTTCAATTTATCGGTCATTAATGCAAGAAAAGAAAGAATTGGGTTTATATATTAAACCGAAGAAAAGAAAAAAAGAGCAATAAATAAAAGAAGCGCGGGGCTTTTATTCGCGCTTCTTTTTAGTTACAGTAAAGTATCATTCTTTATTTTACTTTTCTTAAAACCATCATACGAAGCATAAACAGCTGAAATGATTGTAATCGCAATAGATACCCCAATAATTGTGTCAAGAATTGAGCTTATACTTGTTGTTGTTGTGTTAAAGAGCTGACTAAGTTCATTGATTAAATTACTGTGAAAGAGATTTGGTTGCAGAATAATTAATAGGAACAAAATTGTATACAAGAGTTGATAGATAGTGTTAATGGTTGCTAAAGATTTGGTCCACTGCCTCTTTACCCATTTATATACCGTTAATGTGAGCTCGCATAAAAGAACAATCAAAACAAGTGGCCAGAATGAGAGAAGAAGCTCTTGGTTGAAAATCGGCGTCAGTAGGGTTAACCCTGTTTCTTGATTATTTTGTGTATAGATACCGACCCTATCAAGTGCGATGAAGTAAATGGTACCCCATATTGCTGTCCAAAGGAACGCAGCAAAAATATCGATCTTCGTGATTCCTTTTTTCTTGGGAATAACAGTGATATTTTTCAAATCATCTGGTGTCCATTTTTCTCCTGTACCGGCGATTTCATAAGGCGCGACGCCAGTTCGTTCCATAATGATGAAGACAATAGCGACCCAGAATACGACTTGGATAGCTGTAGATATAACCGTCCAAATCCCTTTGCCAAAGACAGTAAATATATAAGTCCAATCTTGATCGCTGTTTAGGTAAGTAATTACTCCTTCAAAAACGATAAAAGCAACAGCAAACCCAATGGCAAGTTGTAAAATCATCTTCATAGTGGTCATGAATAAGTCATAATAATCAGGACCGATTAAATAGGAGGGCGCATCGCGATAATTCTTCGCGATTTCTGCAGGATCTCCTAAGTCCTCCAATACAGCTTTAACATCTTCGAGCGAATAATTCTCTGGTAGCGCATCTAAGATGGATGATTTTAGCTCTAAAGCAATGTCATTCCGTTGTTTTTCTGGTAGACGCTTTGTAACCTCATGGATGTAAACATCAATCCATTCCATTGTTATTTCCCCCCTCTAATAATAAATTCATTTCAGTAGACATTTTTGCCCACTCCTCCTTTAATACTGCGAATATTTTCTTCCCATATTCACTAAGCTGATAATATTTTCTTGGTCTGCTTTCGGTTGTGTCCCAACTACTAGTGACAAGTTCTTGTTTTTCCAGTCGTCTAAGTAGAGGGTATAAAGTACTTTGTTCTATTTCGATGCCTGATTGTTCTAAGTTTTGTACTAAAGAGTAGCCATATTGTGGTTCGTCTAACTGACTTAAAACCGCTAATGTAAGTGTTCCACGTTTTAGCTCTGTTGTAAGGGAATGTAATAAGTCTTTCAATTGTAATCACCTCGTTAATAACAATAGTGTATATCATACAGTATTATGAAATCAATAATAATGTGCATAATATTTTTCGACAGCATTTCTTAACATAAATCTCCAAGGTAGAATAGCTGAAAATGAGAAAGAATAAGAATGCAGAGGACAAGATACATTCGACATTATTTTCAACCATCAGGTTTGTTAACGTGTGGAACGGTTATTTACATAAAGTAATATCTTTTTACTAATGGTAACAAGCGGTGTTATGGTATGATAAACACTAGATTATAAGGAGGGACAGATAAATGGAAGGCGCTTTTTCATTCCTTGATTCTGAGAACACCTGGATACAGCTAGGGATATCAATAGGAATCGTAATACTTTTTTTAATTTTTCGCGGTATTTTTGCAAAATATTTGTTTCAACTATTAATGAAGGTGAGTAATAAGGCAAACTCTCAGCTTTTATCTCATATCTTTCTTTCTTTTGAAAAACCGGTGAAATGGATTTTCATCATTGTCGGTCTATATATCGCAATGGACTTTTTCCCATATTTAGAACAACATAATAGGATATTTGTTGCACTTATAAAATCCGCATTTATCACTATGATTGCTTGGGGATTATATAATGTAGCATCAGCTTCATCAGCAGTCTTTATAAAAATGCGTGATAAGTATAAGTTAGAGGTGGATGATATTCTCATTCCATTTTTATCACGTATGTTAAGAATAGTGATTATGGTTATTGCTGCAAGTATTATCTTGCAAGAGTTTGGATACCATATCAGTGGTCTTGTAGCAGGGCTTGGTATCGGTGGTGCTGCAATTGCTTTTGCAGCGAAGGATGCAATCGGTAACTTATTCGGAGGTTTCGTCATCATAACCGAGAAACCTTTTACAATCGGTGATTGGATTATGACGCCGAGTGTTGAAGGGACCGTAGAAGATATTTCCTTCAGAAGTACAAAAGTCCGGACATTCGCACAGGCGATTGTTACATTACCAAATGGGACAATTGCGAATGAACCCATTACGAATTGGAGCCGAATGGGAAAAAGACAAATTACCTTTAATTTATCGATCTCACATGAGACACCAAGACATAAGCTACAACGTATTGTTGATAGAATTCATTCAACTTTAGTAAATAATGATGATATCCATCCAGAAACCATCTTTGTTACTTTTGATGAAATTAAAGATAATTCATATGACTTATTTTTGTATTTCTTTACGAACACAACCAATTGGGGAGAATTCCTTAAAATTAAAGAGAATATTAACTTTCAAATCATTGATATTCTAGAGCAAGAAGGTGTCATCATTGCGCTAGAAAGCACTCGCGTATATGTTGATTCCGACAAGCTCCTTGCAGATCAGAAGGAAAACAAAGATCAATTAATGTTAGGGAAAGATTCTTAAAAACGAAATCGCTTCTTGTTTAGAAAAGAAGCGATTTCTCTTTTGGTAAAAATAATTGAATATTCTACATAATGAAGGGTGAGATAGATGCAAAAATTATTATTAACCGGTTTTGAACCTTTTTTAGATTTTCCAATTAATCCAACCGCAGAAGTTGTGGAAGCATTAGATGGCAAAAAAATTGGGAATTATCATGTGCAAACGGCCTTGCTCCCCGTCTCGTTTAAACATGTAAAACAAACACTTATAACAAAAATGGAAGAAATGAATCCAGATGCCGTGATACTTATGGGGCTAGCAGCTGGTAGAGATAAAATAACGCCCGAGCGGATAGCGATTAATGTAAATGATGGACCTGTTGATAATAACGGAGTTCAACCAGTGGATGAGCCTATTCACATGGATGGCGAAGATGGTTATTTCTCTACTCTACCTAATAGGCAAATGATCGAAAGGCTTCATCATCATGGTTTCCCTGCAAAAATTTCTAATACAGCAGGAGCTTATTTATGTAACCATGTGATGTATCAAGTACTGTATTATATAAAAAAACATAACATTAATATCCCAGCAGGGTTTATTCATATTCCTGCGTCTCATCGATTAGCATTGACCAATAGTAAACTGCCTAGTTGGAGTCAAGAGGATTTAACAAGGGCGATCGAAATATGTATAGAAACGTTAGAGTAGTTAGGGGAATCTAATGTGATTTTAGGTTGAATTAGCATTTAAAGCAACAAATCCGAATAGCGTTAGAGTCTGAAGAGGCCTGGCAAGTGAAAGATATATCTTATATTGGGAGAGGAGTATTAAACGCTGTTTATCTAATTGAAGACCGTTCAAAAGGAAAGTTTGCAGTAAGAACTCCTTGGCTGTTATATTCTCAGTGTATAAAAACTGCCACAGAACATCATCTGTGGCAGTACAAACATAAATTAATTTTTGTATTCTATCCGTTATTAGCAGATTTAGATTTTTGCTTATCTCCTTGTTTATCTTTCTCTAATAAAACAATTAATCCTGGTAAAAGTACACCTCTTATAAGGAATGTATCTAATAGAATTCCAACGGCTACAATAAATCCGAATACAAATAGTAACTCGATAGGTTGTGTCATTAGAACAGCGAATGTTGCGGCTAGAATCAAGCCGGCTGAAGAAATGACTCCACCTGTATGAGAAACAGCTAATTGAACAGCTTCTTTGACACTATGGTGCTTTCTTTCTTCTTGAAAGCGAGAAACGAGCATAATATTATAATCGATTCCAAGTGCGACAAGAAATACAAAGGCATATAAAGGAACGCGGTTACTTACAGCATCGATTCCGAAAAATATCTCTGTTAAAAATGTTCCTAATCCTAATGCTGCTAAGAATGATATGAGAATAGTTCCCATCATATAGATTGGCATTTTGATCGATTTTGTCAAAGCAATAAGGAGCAAGAAGATTAGGACCGTTTCAAGGGTAACAATCAAAAGGATATCATTATTGTTCACTTTACGATCATCTAATGATGACGCTGTTTCCCCTGAAAAATAAATGTCACCATCTATATTACTGTTATCTAATAACTCTTCTTTCTCATTTACTATTTTTTCTAGTTCATTAATACTTTCAATCGCATAAGGACTGTCATTGAAAGTCAAGCTCAGTTGAAGAACTTGATTGTTTTCAGCTGTCCCAGAAGGTCTAACTTCATTTACTACTGACCTTGATGAAAGTTGTTCGACAATAGAAGAAATTTGTTCTTCAGATAATGCTTGTGATGATTCAACTAAAACAGTTGTTGGTGCAAGATCGCCGCTAGAGAAGTTTTCTTCTAATACTTCATAACCGACACGAGATGGCATATCTTCAGGGAAAGATTTTATCGTATCAAATTCATAGTCTAAGTTTGAAATATTTAATGCAGAAACGACCAAGATAACCCCGACAGATACAACTGATACAATCGGTTTTTTGACAACGAATTGTCCTACCTTACTCCAGAAAGAACTTCCTTTCACTGAATGGTCTCCCACTTGCGGTACTTTTGGCCAAAATGCTTTTCTGCCAAATAACGCAAATAACGCAGGGATGAGCGTTATGGATGAGATCATGATAATCGCCATTGCTGTTGCGAAAGTTGGAGCGAAGTTTCGATAATCACCAAACTCGGCAAAGAACAGAACAAGCATAGCGGCAAGAACCGTGCCTCCAGAGAAGAAAACAGGCATGCCAACGCTTCTCATGGCCACTTTCATCGCTTCAAAAGAGTTTTCATGGTTTTTTAATGCTTCTCTAAAACGTGAAAATACGAAAAGTGAATAATCAACTACTGCTGCAAATAACAAGATCAACATAATCGAAATAGTTTGTTGACTGAGATTTAATCCTAGGCTTCCGAAAATACCTAATGACTTCATAACAACTTCATAAACAAAGCCAGCAGCCAATAAAGGAATGATAGCAAGCAGTGGTGAGCGATAAATAACAATAAGTAAGACTAATATTAAAGCGACAGTAGATAAAATAAGGACAACATCAGCTCTTGAAAATAGGTCAAGAGAGTCTGCACTAATGCCAGCAGGTCCAGTTACCCAAAAGTTTAGGTCTGTTTGATCTTCGACAATATCTTGCATTTGATGAATGGAAGTTTGAATATCTCCGCTTTCCATACTAGATGCAAATTGTAGTGGAATAACTGCTATGGATTGATCATCAGAAAAGAAGCCTTTGAGTGCTTCAGGTGGTAATTGTTCTAGTGGAATGACCTCAGTTATTCCTTTAATGTCATTATCCTTAAAGCTATTTAGTTGTTCTGCTAAAACAGAGGTTTCAAGTTGCTCATCATTTTTATCCTGAAAGACAAGGATGGCAGGAATACCGTCAGCGCTTGGAAAGTATTTTTCTAATTTGTTTTGGGCGATAATCGATTGGCTATCTTCAGGGAGAGTAGCAATTCTTCCCACTTGATAATCTTTCGCATTAGGAGCAAAAAATGCTAACCCTAGCGCGATAACTAGCCAACAGACGATGGTAATCCAGGCCCCTTTTTTCGTTGCTACTCGATCAGTAATAGTATGGAGCAAGTTTTTCATTTGATAGGACATCCTTTCAAGTTAGGTTGGGGTAAATATCATAAAAATCCATGCTTCTATCATATTTTGCTCCAAAGTGACACATGTGTCAATTATTATGTGCGTATCCCGTTACTTACCATTTCAATAATGGATTGAACCCATTGCTCACGTGGTAACTGAAAATGATTTGGAATGGCTACTGATTGAAAAATAAAGCCTAATATCATTGTGTCTGGCAAGGAGGGGTTTAACTTTCCTTCTTTCTTACCTAATTGGACAAAGTTTTGTAAGCATGTATACATATTTATACTCATGCTTTTAAAATAAGTTTGATTTGCAACTGTTTTTTCGTTTGTTGTATTCACTTGCTTTGTAATATTGATTAATTCCTGAATCTCAGTTCTTTCAAAGATAATTTCCATTAAGTAAGTAAATTGCCGTTCAAAATCCCCTTTTTCCTCAATTTGCTCGAGTTTTTTCATAAACTGATTCATTTCATAAATCATAAAAGCTGTAATAAGTTCATCTTTATTTTCAAAATACTTATAAATTGTCCCTCTAGCTACATGTAGCCTTTCTGCTAGTAAACTAAACGTAAATCCTTCATATCCAACTTCTAGTAATAATGCTTGTGTATGTTCGTATAATTCTGTAATGGAGAACTTTCTATCTCTACCCATATTTATTCACCTCATCAATATTATAATCGTTTGTCATTTATAATCGAAAGTTATATCTTTTTCATTCATTATTTCTGCAAAAAGAAAGAAGATAAAGTGTTATATTGAGAAACTACTTTTATGGATTAATTACGGAAAAATGGAAGAAGAGAAGGGGAAGGTAAAATGTGGTCCGTTTTGGTAAAAAAAGATTATTAATCCGATGTGTAGAATGGGTATTTAGGATGAGTGTTAGTTAAACGAGAAACATTATTAAGAAATACTCTTATTTGTAAGTAAACATGATTAGACGTCAATCGTATAGTAAGAGATTAGTATGTTAGTAAAATTTTAAGTTGATTTATTAATTCTAAATATTTATATTTTTAAGAATATTTAAAATATAAATGTTGACTATAAAAAACAATAAAGTTAATATATAACATATAGTGATAGACAATCTTACATGGTAAGTCTATTACTATTGTTAAATATCTAAAAATTCTGTTAAATAACAGAATAAAGGGGGTTAATTATGAAGAAAATTTCTTTTGGTTTTATGAGTTTATTTTTAGTAGTATTGCTTGCTTTAACTGGTTGTTCAAATGAAGAGGCGGGGGGGAAGGAAAGCGGGGATTCAAATAATGGATCATCTGGAAGTTCTATTCTTAGTAAAGTGATTGATAATAAGAAGCTAGTTGCTGGGGTGAATGATGAATTGCCAGGGTTTGGCTACATCGATGAGAGTGGTAAGAACGTTGGGTTTGATGTTGATTTCGCTCGAGTACTAGCAGCGGGTGCGATAGGGGATGCCGAAGCCGTTGAGTTTAGACCTTTATCTGCTCAAGAGAGATTTACAGCTGTGCAAACAGGCGAAGTTGATGTGTTAATTAGAAACACAACATGGACAACAAACCGGGATTCGGAAGTTGGTTTGAATTTTGCTCCAACAACTTTCTATGATGGGCAAGGTATTATGGTGAGAGCTGACAGTGGGGTAGAGTCTCTTGAGGATTTAAAAGGTATGCGTATTGGTGTAGATACAGGAACAACAACAGAGCTGAACTTAGCAGATCAGATGAGGGCGCTTGGTATTGAGCATGAGGCGGTTGTGTTTGATGGTCAAGATGCAGTGGTAGCGGCATATGAATCAGGAAGCATCGATGCATGGACAACAGATAAATCAGGATTAGTTGCAAGGCAGGCAGTTATGGAAAATCCTGATGACCATAAGATTTTGGAAGAGAACTTATCGAAAGAGCCACTTGGACCGTCAGTAAAAGGTGGAGATGATAAGTGGTTTGATGCAGTGAACTGGATGGTTAATGCTACTATTCAAGCTGAAGAATTTGGCATCAATTCTAAAAATGTTGATGAATTTTTAGAATCGGAAAATCCTGAAATTAGAAGATTGCTAGGAACTGAAGGAAATCTTGGAGAACAGTTAGGGCTCCCTAATGACTTTGCCTACCAGATTATTAAACAAGTAGGGAATTATGGCGAAATTTTCGAGAAGAATCTTGGAGCAGATACTATTTTCAAGTTAGATAGAGGGTTAAACGCATTATACACTGATGGCGGAATTCTTTACTCTCCTCCATTCCGTTAAGTAAAGATAGACCTGCTTGATGAGAATTCTCTATAGCAGGTCTATTTTAAACTATTAGTTAAATAGGTACCTCTAGAAGGGAGTGTAAGATGTGAGTGAACTGTCGAATCAGAAGAAGTCGATTTCTCCACCATTTTGGCGAAATAAAAAGATTATCCCAATTATCTTACAAGTAGTATTTGCTATTATCGTTTTAGCATTCGGATATCTTTTAATTAACAATGCTTTAAGTGGACTAAGACAAATAGGTTTACAGTTAGGGTTCGATTTCCTTGCCAATACAGCGGGGTTTTCTATTTCGGAGGCGATGATTGATTATCAACCGACTGATACATATGGAAAAGCTTTACTCATAGGCATGCTTAATACATTGAGGGTTGCATTCTTTGGTATCATTTTGACGACTATTCTTGGATTGATTGTAGGGTTGTCGAGAATGTCGAATAACTGGTTATTAAGTAAACTTGCCGGAGCGTACATCGAGATTTTTCGAAATACACCATTGCTTGTACAAATTTTTATTTGGTTTTATGCCGTGTTTTTACCAATGCCAAAAATTCAAGAAGCCCTTCAGATTGGACCAATGCTTTTCTCAAATCGCGGTACAGCTATTCCTTGGTACGAAGAAAATCAAGGGATTTTACTCTGGGGCATTTTATTCCTTGTGTCACTGGTAATTGCTTTTTTTGTATATCGTTTGATGTTAAAGAAACAAATCGAGTCTGGGAAAAAGAATTTTCCATCATTGTGGGCGTTGGGCGTTATCGTGGTGGTTGCTATTATATCTTACGTAGTCACTGGAAATACACCAGTAACCTTCCATGCTCCGTCTGTTGCAGGAAATGGGTTTGATGGTGGTTTTGTCCTATCACCTGGATTTTCCGCTATATTACTCGGGTTGGTCATTTATACATCTACATTTATTGCAGAGATCATACGAGCTGGGGTCAATGGAGTCAATAAGGGGCAGTCTGAAGCTGCGAAAGCATTAGGGTTAAAAAATTCAACAGCTCTAAGATTGGTGATTTTCCCACAGGCTATTAGAATTATTATCCCACCTTTAACCAGTCAGTATTTGAACTTAACTAAAAATTCAAGTTTGGCTGTTGCAGTTGGTTATCAAGAGATTGTAAGTATCGGAAACACAGTAATGAATCAAGCGGGGCGCCCAATAGAGGCCATTGCGATAATGATTGCTGTTTATTTAACGTTTAGTTTAATTACTTCTTTATTTATGAACTACTTTAATAAGAAAGCACAACTCGTTGAAAGGTAGGTGTAAGCATGAACAATGAACCTCAAATAAACGTTACTACTGATACTTCGGTTGTGGGACCGCCTAAAAAAACAGTCGGTGTAGGTGGTTGGTTAAAGACAAACTTATTCGGTACTTGGCCAAATATTATATTAACTATCGTGTCAGTAGCCATTATTTCATATGTTGTCTTCCATACAGGGGAATTTATTTTCACAGCTGATTGGACTGTTATCGAAACGAACTTTCGTTTACTCATGGTTGGGCAATTTCCATTAGAGGAGACTTGGAGAGTTTGGGTAGCTATTTTTCTCATTTCTGCTCTTTTAGGAAGCTCATGGGGGCTATGGCGAGGAGTGATGAGGCATGTGGCATTGGTTATTGCTGGGCTAATGCTCGTTTCGCTTGTCCTGCCATTTATCCAAACAAATACGAGGCTTATTCTTGTAGGGAATATTATTTTCATTTTCCTCTTTTATATAATAGGAAGAAAAGTGAAGAAGCTAAAAATCCCAGTTTTATTATTATGGATATTGTTTATTCCGCTTGTTATTTCTCTATTCAATGGTTTCGGTATTTTACCAAAAGTGAATTCTAATATTTGGGGAGGTTTCTTGTTAACGCTACTTATTGCAAGTGTGGCAATTGTTTGTTCTTTTCCTTTGGGAGTTTTATTAGCTCTAGGAAGACGAAGTAAACTCCCTGTAGTGAAATGGTTTTGTATCATTTATATTGAACTGATAAGAGGGATCCCTCTAATTACAATACTATTTGTATTTCAGTTGATGTTGCCGCTTTTTTTAGGTAATAGTATTGACGTGAGTAATGTCCTCAGGGCAATGGTTGGTTTCACATTATTTAGTGCGGCGTATTTAGCTGAAAATATAAGAGGTGGATTGCAATCGATCCCGAGGGGACAATTCGAGGCAGCGCAAGCTTTAGGTTTAAATTCCACATATACCATGGGTTTTGTTGTTCTTCCTCAAGCTATCAAAGCTGTAATTCCAGCTTGTGTTGGTCAATTTATCTCAATTTTCAAAGATACTTCTCTTGTAGCGATTGTAGGATTAACTGAATTATTAGGGATGGGGCAAAAGGTGATTGCAAATCCTGCCTTTTTAGGTAAGAACATGGAAGTATTTCTGTTTATCGCGTTTATTTACTTTATATTCTGTTCGCTTATGTCGTATGTAAGTAGAAGATTAGAAAATACTTTAGGTGCTGGAGAGCGTTAGGGGGATATATATAGATGGAAAGTATATTTGGAGTTGAGAAAATAGATATACCTATTGAAAAAAGAGAAAATATAATAGAAGTGAAGGGATTAAATAAATGGTTTGGACAACTGCATGTTTTAAAAGATGTAAATATTAGTGTGAAACAAGGTGAGGTTGTTGTTGTTCTGGGGCCATCTGGTTCAGGGAAATCTACTTTTATTCGCACCCTTAATGCTTTAGAAGAGTTCCAACAAGGACAAATAAAGATAGATGGTATTGAGTTGACTGATGATTTAAAGAATATAGAAGAAATAAGAAAAGAAACAGGGATGGTTTTTCAATCTTTTAATCTCTTTCCGCATATGACGATTCTAAAAAACATCTCTTTAGCACCGATATGGGTGAGGCGGTGGGAGAAGCAAAAAGCTGAACAAATCGCGAAAGAGTTGCTTGAAAGGGTGGGTATCCCTGAACAAGCTGATAAATATCCAGGTCAACTTTCAGGTGGACAACAACAAAGGGTGGCTATTGCAAGAGCGCTGGCGATGCAACCGAAAATCATGTTATTTGATGAACCGACTTCAGCGTTAGATCCTGAGATGGTAAAAGAGGTATTGGATGTAATGAAGACGTTGGCTGAATCAGGAATGACAATGGTAGTAGTTACACATGAAATGGGATTCGCTCGCCAAGTAGCTGACCGTATTGTTCTATTTGATTACGGTGAAATTGTGGAAGAGGGAACACCAGTAGAATTATTTGATAACCCACAACATGAAAGGACGAAAGCGTTCTTATCGCAAATACTATAATAAAAAGGAGTCAGCATAACATGAAAGTGCTGACTCCTTTTTATTTATGTAATAGATTAATTTTTTTAAAAAAGTTATTGACGAATAATAATAACAGGTGATATTATATTAAAGCAGTCGTTACTGACGCAGTAACTTACATAAGATTTTATAAAAAAGTTATTGACATCAAACACACTGGGTGATATATTAAGAAGGTCGCTTCTGAAGCGAACGAGATTGTTCTTTGAAAACTGAACGAACATAAAACGTCAAGCGTAATTTTAAAAAGCTGATTTATCAGCAACAAAGCACCATAGGTGCAAATGAGCTAATCAAACACTTTATTGGAGAGTTTGATCCTGGCTCAGGACGAACGCTGGC
>NZ_JAYEFF010000009.1:0-36444 GCF_034651445.1 Cytobacillus sp. OWB-43
TAGCTCATTTGCACCTATGGTGCTTTGTTGCTGATAAATCAGCTTTTTTTAGAATTACGCTTGACGTTTTACGTTCGTTCAGTTTTCAAAGAACAATCTCGTTCGCTTCAGAAGCGACTTTATTAATATAACATTCTCGCAATCTATTGTCAACAACTTTTTAAAATTCTTTTTTCGAAAGTAATCTAAGAAAGCGTTATCAACGACTGCTTTATAATAGTATCATCCCTATCTACTTTCGTCAACAACAAATATAAAGTTTTTTTATAAAAATACTATTGTTGTATATATACCTCCTTTATAAGGCATTTAAACATTTATTTCTTAATCGTTCGAGAAACTCTTATTCTTCTTACAAAGCAATTAGATTTCCTCACTCCTTCCATTTGAGTAAGAAGAATAGAACCAATGTTTTTGTCAAAAACTCAAAATCTCGCTACTCATTTCTTCGCTTTATAAGCTTAACTGTTTCTCTTTGGCTGATGGATTCTTGTCACATCACTTTGAAATACCTGATCACACCATTTCCATCATGATTGTATCAGTTTAGTAGAATTAACTTGTAAAATCTCAGGAAAAATATATGTAGAAATAGAACATACATAATAGAGAAAGTAAGAGACCTTTGCAACTACCAGTCGCTAAGTTGCAAACATCTGCTACCAAAAATGAAATTTTCACCCTATAAATAACAAAATAGCCAGTCCCATTAAATGATGGGAACTGGCTATTTAAGGAGTGGATATTTCCTCCTAGATATTATTTCAAGAAAATAAAGTAAAGAACAAATACTACAAATAGGAAGTACATAATTGGATGAATCTCTTTAGCTCTCCCCTTAACAATCATTGTAATTGGATAGAAAATAAATCCAATTGCAATACCTGTTGCAATACTATAGGTAAGAGGCATGGCTAAGATAGTTAAGAACGCTGGTACCGCTATTTCAAATTTTGTCCAATCTATATTACCTAATGAAGCAACCATTAATACCCCTACTATAATTAAGGCCGGTGCTGTAACTGCTGATGTAACTACTGACACAATCGGGAAGAAAAAGATTGCTAGTAAGAATAAGACACCTGTTACAATAGCAGCGAAACCTGTTCTTGCACCTGCAGCGACCCCTGAAGAAGATTCTACATAAGAAGTCGTTGTAGATGTTCCTAAAATTGAACCTGCAACAGTTGCTGTTGAGTCAGCAAGTAAAGCTTTTCCTGCTCTTGGTAATTTACCGTCCTTCATTAATCCCGCCTGATTCGCTACACCTACAAGTGTACCTGCTGTATCAAAGAAGTCTACGAATAAAAATGTTAAAACAACCACAAGCATTTGTGTTGAGTAGAATGATGCATCTCCAAAAGAACCGAACGCTTCACCAAAAGTTGGTGCAATACTTGGTACTGCTCCAACGACTTTATGAGGCACATCCACCAGACCAAAGATCATACCAACAACAGCCGTTACGACCATCCCGATGAAAATACCACCTTTTAAACCTCTTGTCATTAAAATAACAGTAATAATAATACCAAAAATAGCTAATAACACATTACCATCAGAGAAATCACCTAAACCAACTAACACTGCGTCATCATTTGCAATAAGACCAGCGTTTTGCGCACCAACAAATGTAATAAACAAGCCAATCCCTGCAGATACAGCAAATTTTAATGGTGCTGGAATTGCATTAATAATTTTTTCTCTAATACCGGATAGTGATAATAGAATGAAAATCACACCCGAAATAAATGTTCCAGCTAAAGCATGTTGCCATGAAATACCCATTGTCAGTACTACAGTATAGGCAAAAAATGCGTTTATACCCATACCTGGAGCAAGAGCTATTGGATAACGAGCGATAACCCCCATGAGGATTGAACCAATCGCGGCTGCTAAAGCTGTAGCAACAAAGACTGCCCCCATGTCCATTCTCATAGCATCTGGAAGATCTGGTACATCTGCTAACGATAGTACAGCAGGGTTAACTGCTAATATATAAGCCATAGCTAAGAATGTTGTAATCCCGCCAATAATCTCACGGCGAAAATTGGTGCCGAGTTCGTCGAATTGGAAGTACTTTTTCATTTTTAATTTTCCCCCTAAAGTTGGCATTAAAAAAACTTCGGAAAGTAACCGAAGTCTTGACAACAGGGATGGTATAAGTAACATGGAATGTAAAAAATAAGATTAGTATAATATCTAAAGCACATTCCTTTATTACGCACACACATCAAGTAGTCAAGTCATTTACGGTAACTTGGTAGAAACTTTTGGGCCATATTCCCAACATTATACGAAGATGTTTTTAATATTTAATTCTCTATTATATTAGCAATTAAAAAAGTCCTAGTCAATATAAAAAACGAACATTTTTCAGTCCGTTTTTTACCATTGTTCGGAATTAGGTTTATTTTCCACTTTATATACGTAATTTCATTTGGTTTAACTATAAACCAACTAGATTTATGAAGCAATACTTCTTTTATTTAAGCAATATTTGGTAGGCAAATCGATTACCATTTGGAACATCTAGTTCCACATCCCCAATATAGGAAAAACCAGCTTTCTGAATAACCTTTTGCATGACTTCATTTTCGGGATGGGTGTCAATGCGAATATCACGAAATCCATTGAGCCTTGCAGCGGTAATTAAATGTTGAAGCAATATCGTCGAATAACCCTTTCCTTGTATCTCTGGGTCAATCGCTACTCGATGAATCGAAGCATACGGCGTTTCTGCTTTCTCCCAATTCACTAATTGCTCATACGGTTCTTCTGGCGCAGTTAAGATCGTGCCAATACCGACTTTTCGTTCATCCGCCATCAACACGTAGGCTTCCTTATTCGAAATATCCTGTGTAATGATTTCTCGATTGGGTCCATCTCCATCCTGCCATTGTGGAATACCTCTTTTAACAATCGTTTCCCTTGCTCGGTCAATAATGGACATGATTTCATCCAACTCTTCTAATTGTGCCTGTTTTAAATATAACACCTAACACCCTCCCAAAAAGAATACTTATTAAAAAACCTTAGAATCCAAACTAGGATTCTAAGGTGTATTGTTTTATTCCCACTCAATCGTTGCTGGTGGCTTAGAAGTAATATCATACACTACGCGGTTGATATGGTCCACTTCATTAACGATTCTTGTTGAGATAACTTCAAGCACATCCCAAGGAATACGTGCCCAATCGGATGTCATTCCATCAATTGAAGTAACGGCGCGGATACCAATTGTGTAATCATACGTACGCGCATCGCCCATTACACCTACGCTACGAATGTCAGGTAGGACAGTGAAATATTGCCACACATCTCTTTCAAGACCAGCATTTTTGATTTCTTCACGAAGGATCGCGTCTGATTCACGGACGATTTCAAGTTTTTCTTCAGAGATTGCACCAAGAACACGGATACCTAAACCAGGACCTGGGAATGGTTGTCTCCAAACGATATCATCTGGAATACCTAATTCTGTTCCAAGTGCGCGCACTTCATCTTTAAATAAAGTATTAAGCGGCTCAATTAATTGGAATTGCATATCTTCAGGTAGTCCACCTACATTGTGGTGAGATTTGATTGTTTGCGCTGTTGCAGTACCACTTTCGATAATATCTGTATAAAGTGTACCTTGTGCTAAATAATCAATACCTTCTAATTTATGTGCTTCATCATCAAATACGTAAATGAATTCATTACCAATAATTTTACGTTTTTTCTCAGGATCGCTGACACCTTCAAGTTTGCTTAAGAAACGCTCCTTAGCATCTACTTTAATGACATTCATATTGAAGCCTTCAGAGAAAGTTTTCATAACGCCTTCTGCTTCATCTTTACGCAATAAACCGTGATCAACAAAAATACATGTTAATTGGTCACCAATCGCTTTATGAATAAGAACAGCAACAACAGAAGAATCTACTCCGCCACTAAGTGCACAAAGGACTTTCTTATCTCCAACTGTTTGGCGAATTTTTTCCAATTCGATTTCAATAAAGTTCTCCATAGACCAATCGCCTTTACAGCCACAAATACCGAAAACAAAGTTTTTCAGCATATCATTACCGTATACAGAATGACGTACTTCTGGGTGGAATTGAACTCCGTATAACCCACGTGCTTCGTCACTAATCGCTGCGACAGGACAAGAAGGGTTAGTGCCATCAATTGCAAAACCTTCTGGTGCTTCAACGACTAAGTCACCATGACTCATCCAAACCACTTGCTCTTCAGGAAGATCGGCAAATAATTTAGATTGATTTTGTAATTTTAATACAGCTTTACCGTACTCACGCTGCTTTGCACCTTCTACTTTTCCTCCGAAATGCATCGTCATTAATTGCATACCGTAGCAAATACCGAAGATTGGTAGACCTAATTCAAAAATTTCTGGATCACAACGAAAAGCATTTTCGCCGTAAACACTGTTTGGACCACCAGAGAAGATGATTCCTGTTGGATTCATTTCTTTGATTTCTTGTGCAGTAATGGTATGCGGATGTAATTCACTATAAACACCAAACTCCCTAATTCTGCGTGTAATCAACTGATTGTACTGACTACCAAAGTCTAGTACAACGATCATTTCCTGGTCATGCAATTCTACTTTCCCCGTCACGCTGTTCACCTCGTCAACATTGATAGAATGATTCCCTCATTCTTTTATTCCACTTCATATATGAAGAGTGACTCCGAATGTATCATTTGTAGGTTATCCAACACCTACTATTTCATACAAAAAACTAGAGTTCTTCCCCCCGAAAATATAGTCAGAAGGCAGAAATCTAGCTAGGCTAAATATATTCTGCCTTCATAGTCAGACTGTTATAGGCAGTCTGGTAGAGACTCTCGGACCATATTACCAAGGATATATGAAGGTTATTCGTTAAAATTATTGATAGTCATCATGCATATGAATCCATGACTTCTCATTCAACTATTTTAACAACAGGTTATTTTAACGGTCAAGCGATTGTGGCTTTTATTAAATTTTCCCACAATTCCTTATTTCTCTTCCAAATGCCCTTTTCTTGCTTACCACTATATAGATAAGCCTCGTAACTATCCGTTAGCTGACTCATCTGTTGATGCCCAAGCAAACGATCGACCTCTTTGGCAAAAGAATGTAAGGTTTGTCCTTGTTTCCTTTTCACCCCGAACCGTGAAAATGCATGTAATAAAACAAGGTACGCTTTCTCAAAATCCCGATCATTATTACGATGTTTGTATGTCCAAATATAGAAGTAAGGTAGCCATTTACCCCGCTTGATATACGTTAGGTAACCGATGAAAGCAAGCACAATGATTATTAAAATAATCTTTTTCCAGTGTTGTTGAACCGCTTCCTTTACCGAATCCCATAGCTCCGTCAAACTAAAAGTGCTTGACGCTGTTTCTGTTTGTTCAGTCGTTTCTGCTTCATCTGGTCTCTCTTCTCTTTCCGGTGTTTCCGTTTCCTCCGCGTTATTAGGCGTTGTTTCCTCATCTAAATCAAACTCATATTCTACAGGATTACTAAAACCTGTTGTTGGCTCAAACGGAATCCATCCAACGCCAGGAAAATAAGCCTCCACCCATGAGTGAGCATTGTTATTCGTAATGTCATAAGTACCAACAGTTAATCCATTTGCGTTGGTTCTTTCACCTTCAGTAAACCCTTTAACCCATCTAGTCGGAATACCAGCAGAACGGGCTAGCACGATCATTGCTGTTGAAAAGTTATCGCAATAACCTAACTTCGTATCAAACAAAAATTGGTCGACATAATCCTCATCTGGTCCTGGCACAGCCACATCTCTTTGTGAATAAACAAAACCCGATCGAGCAAAATAGCCTTCAATCTCACGAATTTGGTTAAACCAATTATCATGCCCTGCTACAATTTCTTCTGCCAATTCATGCACACGATCAGGGAGATCTTCTGGTAATTGCGTATACCTTTCATAAAACGCTGAATCTAAACCGTGATTATCATTATTAACTGCCGTTAATGCATTTACACTATAAGTGGGTTCATTAAAGATTACGTCATAAGTTGGCATGAGAGAATCCTCTGCATATCTAATTGAAAATTTCTCAAGCGCTTCATTCAATTCAAATGGGATGTTTTCACTTTGAAAACTTTTTATCCCTAATGGATAGACAATTTGAGGACGTGCTCTGTTCATTTGTACATTACTGACTCTTTCCTCAACAACGACATTTTCATTCTCTGAAAATGATTCCAACGGCACTTCTTCTCCTGATGCAAAAAACTCGCTGCCACGATTTTCTTCTGAAAGTTCCCAGCCCTTACCTGTATAGACATCTTTGGTCTCTACTTTCCAATAATGGGGATCTTCCGTTTTCGCAACAAACACGAGAGTATCATCAGGAACAAAAGAGCCACCTAATAAAGAATCATCCTCACCATAGCCAATTTTCCGCACCCCTCCAGCTTCTTCATTTCTACTATCTTCATTAAATGAAGTGATATAAGGAACAGGATCAGGCCAAATTGGATCTGCCTTTGGTGCAGCAAAGGCAATGAGAGAACTCATGAGCACCAATCCACTTAGAGGGATCATCCATTTGCTTAGTTTCGATGTTTTCGCTTCAATATCTTCCTTCTCTAGTTGACGATAGAAGGCGAGAATCCCCATCATTAAAAATCCACAAATTACGGTTCGAATAATTGCCATTTCTGCATTATATGGTGTGAATGTATCAAGGACAGTAATATAGACCAATGTCATGAAAAAGAAAATAAAAATTTGTCTCCGTTGGATGAGCCAATATTGAATAAGGTAAGACATCAACCATAAAAGAATGAAGAATAATAAAGTCCTAAACATGTCTGTTATAGCGGTCCATTGCGCTTGTAACATCGTCAAAAAGTTATCAAATAACTCTTGAATCATCATAGGAATCGAGCCAATCAGTCCATATTGATCAAGAAAATAAATATACATTAAACTGAAGAAAATAATCGCTCCATTAATGACAAAGCGAAGGACCCAATGCCATTTTAAAAAATCCATCGCAAGGGCAATACATAGGAAAAGAAAGAACACCCACACATTCCCTGTATCCGTTAATTGCTCTAACGGCCTAATCCACTCCCAAATGAGGAGAAAACCAAAGAGATAAAGAACCAAAGTAGAAAATCTTTTCATCATCCGCTCCTCACCTCCGAGAATGCGGCAGAAAATTGACCTTCATGCACAATTTGTATACGTATTCCTCTTGAAGTAGCGGTGTCTTTTAAACGAATTTCCTCTTGTACTGCTTGCTCTTCCTTTTTTTTCACAAGAAAAATCGTCACACTTCCTTTTTGAGAATAAAAGCTCGCCTTTTCAAGCAAACGTTTGTTTAGTTTGGCAGTAACAAGCAGTAGTTGATCATTTTGTTGGGCAAGATTTTTTTCTACATCTAACACTTGTTCTAAAGGACGTTTACTATCCGCCTTCACTGTAGCTAGATGATAAAAGATTCGTTGTAGCTGCCCTTCACCACCAAGAATAGGGAACTCCACTCGATTTCTCCCCGCTGAAAGGAACCCTACCTGTGCCCCTTTTCGCAGAATTGCATATACAAGAGAAGCGGTAAAAGAAACGATTGCTTCAAAATGTACATCAGGAAAACGATCGATGAGAAGATATACATCATGCGATTTGCGTTGTTCAAATTCTTTAACCATCATTTCATTACGCTTGGCGGATGTTTTCCAGTTAATCCAAGAAAAACGATCACCTGGTTGATATTCACGGACGCCTGTAGCCATAGACGTATCTCTCTGCACCCTTTCATCTGAAGCCGTCATTCCTTGATCAAATTGGTGACTAAATGGTTGATAAACTATTTCTTCATAAGTTGGATACACAATCATGCGGTCTTCAAGTGACATGTTTACTTCACGTTCGATTAATCCAAGAGGGTCACCTATTTTCAGCCGAACATATCGGAAAACGTGCTCTCCGCGAGGGATTTCCTTAAATGATTGCGAAACAACGAGATTTTTACGAAATCCAGGAAATAACAGATATTTCTTCATCTGTAGCGAAGATGTTATATGGTCTTCGATAACAAGAAAAAATAACGGAAAAATCGTATCCATATGAATAGAAAGACGTATCGATAGTGTATCTCCTGCACTCACCTCTTGACTGGAAAGTTCTCTCTTTACATGGATACGATGCAACGGATACATTGCCAGTGCAAATGCATATAAACCAAACGGTAAAAAGCTATAAAATAAGAACCAGCTGACAAATCCTCCTTGAAACATCGCATATGAAAAAGTAATGAGTAGTAAAAGGAACAATAACATTAACTTCCATACACCCTTTACTGCGAATAACCATCGCCTCATCCTATTTCACAGCCTTTTGCACTGGTACCGGTGTAACATCGATAATCTTCTCAATCACTTGTTCTGCTTTGACCCCTTCAAATTTTGCTTCTGACTTGAGAATTAAGCGATGACTAAAGACCGCACTTGCTAAATATTGCACATCATCAGGACGGACATAATCTCTTCCATGCATAAACGCATAGCTTTGTGATGCTTTCATTAAAGCAATAGACCCCCTAGGGCTAACGCCTAAATACACATGTTTATGGTTTCTTGTTTGCTCAGCCATATGAACAATATAGCTTTTAATGGAATGATCGACATACACCTCTTTTACTTTCGCCTGCATGTCTCTCAGCTGTTCTAACTCCATTACTGGCTGTATTTCTTCTATCGGGAGTGCACTTTGAACACGACTTAATAATTCAATCTCTTCTGTTCCTTCAGGATAACCCATACGCATTTTTAACAGAAAACGGTCAAGCTGCGCTTCTGGGAGCGGGTAAGTTCCTTCATATTCAATCGGATTTTGTGTCGCCATCACAAAAAAAGGGCTACCTAATTGATGAGTCACTCCATCAATTGTTACACTCTTCTCCTCCATCCCTTCTAATAAGGCGGACTGTGTTTTAGGGGATGTCCGGTTGATTTCATCTGCTAATATAATCTGACCCATTATTGGACCCGGGCGGAATTCAAATGCCATTTCTTTCGGATTATAAATTGAAACGCCTGTCACATCCGATGGTAATAAATCAGGGGTAAATTGAATTCTTCTAAAGTTCGCACCTAGCGATTTTGCCAGCGCTCGAACCATCATCGTCTTACCAACACCAGGCACATCTTCAAGTAACACATGACCACCAGATAATAAGGCAACCAAGCTCAATTCTGCCACTTCTCTTTTACCGATCATTACTTTATCTATATTAATGAGCACTTGCTCGACAACCGGATTCATTTTATGATTCATTGACCATCCTCCTGATTTTTTAATAAAGGGCATTCTTCTCCTTACTTATACTTCTATTCGCTAAATCTTGCTAAATTCCTGTGAAATCTACCATTCTTCGCACAAATTCATCTTCTTTCTTCCTATGATTTAGGAAAAAAATAAAAATGAACAAACATTTATAATTCTTATTTTATATGATTTAACACTTAAGATAAATCATTCAGACTCGGTTAAGTTGGCTTATAAATGGTTATATAAATGTTCATCCCTTCACAAGTTACGACTAATACAATCCCCTTCCTACATATCATATATCGTTATAAGGATATTAAAGGAAAGGAGTTGTTTATTAATGTGCACAAGCGTAGCGTTACGTACGAAGAATCGTTTGAGTTTCCTTGGTAGGAATATGGACTTTGTGGATCTTCCGGCGGATTATAACATCTATGTGTTCCCTCGAAATTATCAATGGGTAAATCGTGAGGATCAAAAAACCATTACGAACCCATATGCAATAATAGGTATGGGATTAATGGGTCAAAATCAATTCGCCATGATTGACGGCATGAATGAACAAGGTCTGATGGGTGCGGTTCTCTATTTTGAAGGATATGCTTACTATAGCACCCCAAAAAACAACGTGATCAACCTTGCTTGCTATGATGTACTCTTTTGGGCTTTATCACAATTTCAATCAATAGAAGAACTCGCCGAACATATCGCCCAGGTGAATATAGTTGGTGCAAAAATCGAGGTTCTTGACAGCATCCCTCCCATGCATTGGATTTTTAGTGACCGATCTGGTCGTTCTATCGTTGTCGAAAAAACTAAAAAGGGATTAAAGGTTCATGCAAATAAAATTGGTGTGATGACGAACAGTCCTGATTTTGAATGGCAATTAACTCACCTTGGTATCTATTCAACAGTAAGTGCAGATGATCCTGAAGAAGCCACTTGGGGTAGATATCCATTAGAAGGCGGGGATTTATTAAGCGGTACATTCGGCATACCTGGCGACTTCTCCTCCCCCTCCCGTTTCGTGAGAGCCGCATTCATGCGAAATCATATTGAGCCAGTTACTAACGAGGTTGGCGGTGTCCGGAACACATTCAAAACTTTAGAATACTGTGAGGTAGCAAAAGGAGCGGAATTAAGTGATAACCTCTCATGGTACACCATCTACACAAATGCCATGTGTGCCCAATCAGGTACCTATTACTATAATACTTACAATAATCACCAGATTAACGCAATCAATCTATTTAAACATGATCTTAACGCAAAAAAAGTAAAAAAATATCCTTTTCTTAACAAGGAATCCATCCATTTTCAACATAAATGAGCCATAAAAAACGACATTCGCTCGGGAATGTCGTTTCTTTATTAATAAGATATTCCTGTACGATAATGGGTCTCCTCAAAAGTGGCTTGTTCCGGGTCAAAATAATCTTCGTTATAAGCTGCAACAAAGGTATCATTTTCTACATAACCAGAACCCCAAGTAGGATCCATTGTTAGCCATTCACCATCCACCTTCACTTCTACCCACGCATGGCGGCCACCGAGTGCCCCCCTTGTAAAACCAGAACCAGCATTACCTTCAACAAACCTTGCTTCCATGTCACTTGCCCTCAGCAAAGCAATGGCTAAGTAGGCATAGTCTTGACAAACACCTTTTTTCGTTTCCAATGCCTTTATAGCACTGTCATCCCAATGAAAGTCATCTGTATTATACTTCTCCACATCATAAGCGATATGTTCGGCCACATAGTCATAGATCGCCTTTGCTTTCTCACGGTCGCCTTCCACCCCTTGAAGCAGTTCTTCTGCTAAACTATTAATCTTCGGATGGTCGGACTGAACTCCACGAGACGGTAACAAATCCCGGCGATCTTCACCGGTATTTTCCACCTGAAATTTAGCTACGCTATAAAAGCGAAAGGTATCACTATTTTCTTTCGTAATCTCAGGTACACTAACCGTAATATCATAAGTACCTGGTCCAAACCTCAAATAAAAGGAATCGTCAAAGCGAAAATCCTGAACTGGAATCACATCTAATGCCGTATCCTCACCCTTTTTACTTGATACATAAAGGTGTGTTGTCTCACTCGCTAATTCAGCTTCAGGTTGAATCATTCCACTGATGGTATAATCTCCACTCGATTCATCTCCACTGTATGCAGGCGTTTCTAAAGTTACCCCTCGTTCATTATAAAGGCTAGAGTACTCGATTGGCTCCATCGTTTGCTGAGATGTATTATTCACCATGAGAGTCGTAGCCGTTTGATAATAATTCTCTCGGTCACCATCCGGTACCATGACTTCCACTTTATGCAAGCCTTCGCCATAAAAGAGAGGCACCTCATAATCGAATTGGTGCTCTTGATTAACGGCGAGTACATGATTCCAATTATCCGTTCCCTTCGACACGCGAAGCATTACTGTATCTTCCTCATCCAATCCTTCTGCCACACCTTTTAATGGGAAAACTTCTTCTGCTTCAAAGAAGCTTGTATCCAACCCTACCGAAAGTCCTACTTCTTGACCATATGGTGTATACGTCACATCTCTCTTCACATCCGGATTCACATTATGAACAGTAAACCGTGCTGTATCATAATAATAATTCTCCCGCTCATCATCGGGTAATTGTACCTTTATATGATACGTACCTTCGCCATTAAAAAACTGAATATCCTGCTTGATTTGACCCTCTTTTATAGGCGCATAATATTCATGCTCTCTTCCGGCAACCCCGTCTTCCTCTGCCGTCACACTAATCCAAGCATAACCAGACTTCAATCCTCGATAATCCTCAATGCTCCCCTCAATCGTCACCGTACCATTCGCCGCAAACTCCCGGTACTCCGGCGAATCAAACGTTGCACCAATTTCATCACTATACGTCGTTAATGTCAAAGGCTCTAGCTCTAACTCCTTATTCTTTTCTTCCACTAACTGTTCATACGGATCAACCTGCTTTTTCACTTCTTCGCTACTCACGGCTCCCTTATCATTACAACCGATCAGCACCATACCTGCCATCACAAGTAATATAGGAAACAACGAAACTCGTTTTAACATGTTAACCTCCTTACGAACCCTAATTATCAAACATATCATTACAAAAATCAGTTCAATCATACTTACGATATAAAAGGTAAAAAGTTTCTCTATCCAATTACCCCTTTTTTCACACTTTTACCACTATATGAATAACAATAAAAGATTTTCCTTTGCTTTACAAAAGGAGAAAGGAGTAAATGTGGATATTGGGGGTTGATTCTTGGAGGTAGATGGTTTGGGATTGGCAAATATCAATTGATAAGTTGGATATTGTCAGCTATTACCTTGGTTCAAATCGCTTTACCCAAGGGAATGAAACTGGAAAACACTATGAACTTATTATTCAACACTAACACCCCTAGGTATTACAAAAAAAAGCATCGGAGAGAGTCTGCAGGGTTATTCTCTTATTAGTTAGCATGAGAGATTCCCTCCTTTGGCTTGGGTTTGGTCGAAGTCGAGTTAGTCTCAACATTATTGTGGGTTTCTTAGTAAAGGTAATATCTTTTTATTAAAATCTCGCTTAGCAATCTCTTCCCTATTATTTGCTAATGATTGTTTTATATTTTGATGATCGATAGAAAGTTTCTTTCCTCTCTCATCTAATTCAAAGGTAGCCATGGACTTCTTTAAGTTTGTTTCCACTGTTGGCAACCATGCCTTTATTAGGGCTCTAATTGTAGATTTATCTTTAGACGGAACACCTAGTCCCTTTGTGGATAACAATTGACTTAATTCTTTATAAGGACCTTTTAATGCTCGCTCTCCTATTCCGAATGTATACATTAAAGTGCCATACTTTCCAAATGCATCCTGTAATCTTACTAAGTAGTTAATATCAAAATATCCAGATCCCCTAGTTACTTTTCTTTGCATTTCCCCAATATTATAATAAATCTCTTTAATTTTCTCTGGTCTTTTTGCTGCTTCTTTATTATGTTCAATCATTTGATCCAATTGTTCTTTAAATTGGGGATTACTCTTAATAATCCTATCTCGATTTTTCTCTAAAAGTTGATACATTTTTTCATACGTACTCATACCTTTTTTCATTTGAGGACCTATTCCGTTAATCGTATTATGCATTAGCGTAAAAAGGAAGTCTCCAAGAAACCCGTACCCCTAGTGACCTCCCTTTGCATATTACCTAAATTCATCACAATCTCTCTAATTTTTTTCGGCCTTTCATCCCTTCTTTACTTTGCTGCATTATGGCATTAATAGTGAATTCCATTTGAGGGTTCTCATTGAGAATATGATCTTTGTTTGTCTTAAGGACTTCATACATATCTTTGTAAGGTTTCAGAATCTTTTTCATTTGATGGACCATCTCAGTCCTTGCATTATCAGCTTTTGTATTAAATAAAACCAAGCTGTATAAAGGTACCTTCGCTTTTTCTAATGAAGGAACATTCCCATTACTATCTAAAATTAAATAACCTTTTCACTTTATCGGTTATTCTTTGTGTATAGGAAGTGATGAAATAATATTCATCATTTTGTTTAAAAGCAAAAGTCCACATATCCCACTTTTCAAATAAACGTTTATAAGCTTTAATATTTTTTTTATGATTTTTAGTTAGTTTTACATTAATCACTGGTTATACCTCTTATCTAAATAGTGGTTCCCACCTTCGCAGCACTGCTTAATTCATACTAAGTATACACTAATTAATTTGGTATATTTTCATCATATAACTTATCAATTTCATCTAAAGTTTCATCTAGATTCTCATATGATAAATCAATTAATACATCATTCAACATGTTTATAGAAGCATGATGGCTCTTATAAAACTCTTTAACAGATGAAATCATTTTATCTACCTGTTCCTTGGTAAGTTTATTATTATTCTGTAATTCATAAATTGATTGCATAATCATGTCTTCTTCTTTAAATAATTTAGATTTCCATTCATTTTCCAGACTAATAATTCCCATTATTTCTTCGTTAGACTTTGAAATTGCACTTATTTTTTCACCACTACTCCACTTAATCCATTTCAGAGTATCATTTACTGTCTTACTTAATTCATCATTAAGCTGGTTTTGGTTATTCACATTTACATAGCTACCATCTGCTGCCTTGGCGATGTCTTTCAGTTGCTGTTCATCTTTACTGGCTAAATCAAATCCAATGACATTAACCACCGGTGAGATTCCCGAATCTTTTAATTCTTTCGCAGCTGCTACCGGATCGCCATCACATGTTTCAATTCCGTCACTGACAATATAGACAACGTTTTTATGCTCTTCTCCAGAGTACTTTGATAGATCCTCTTTCGCTTCCTTAATCGACTGAGCTAGCGGTGTCCATCCTGCTGGTTCAAAAGAATTAAGCGCAGAGGATAATTCTGACTCATTATATGTTTGCGATTCATATACTAACTCATTGGCAGCACAAGACATTTTCTTATCTTCATCTGAACCCGACCCCTCATGGCCATACACTCTTAAACTTAAATTCACATCTTCCGGTAATGTGGATGCAAACTCCTCGATCGATTCTTTAGCTAAATCCATCCTTGTTTTAGAACCCATATAATTCGCCATACTTCCACTGGCGTCCAATACAATTTCTACATTATATTGTTCTTTAGATGCTAATTCTTCGGCTTCCTCAGGCTTGTTTAAACTGCTTTCTTCAATAGAAACTTTCGGGTCTTCGTATGGCATCTTAAATACTGAATACAAATAGTTTGTCAAGTTCTGTAATTCCTCATGACTTGCATCCTCTGGTAAAGCAGGAATATCTTTTAAGATCGCCTCTATCCGCTCATCAGCAAACATGATATCCTCAACACCTAACACACCAATAGGATATTCAACAACTTCTTCAATACTTTTAGGCAGTTCTCTCACAACTAATTCTTCATTATCTACGTCTTCCACTGATTCATTTTCTTCGTCCGATTTTTGTTGCTCCTCTGCTACTTCCGCTCCAGCTTTCTTTTGGTCATCTTCATTTTGATTACTCGCCTCTTTTTCTGCTGAACAGGCGGCCAAGAGAAAGAAAAGAACAAGGAGGTAGAGTGTGGATCGTTTTTTCATGATTCAATCCTCCAAATATATAATTAAAAAATGCAATCGAGTGATTTTTTGAGGTGCCTCACTCATTTATCATTACGGATATCGCTGTTTTTTGTGAATATAAACACCGAAAAGCAGCCTGTAAGACTGCTTTCCTCCATTATACTTATTTCTATTTAGCACTATCTTGGTAAATTGAACTCTACACTTTCACCTTTGAACATATCTTTACCGTCTTCTCCAACAAACGGGCCAAACTGTAAGTCAAATGATGCAAATAGCTCGAACTCATCTTTGTTCATTAAGAAAACATGATATTTTTCACTCTGCTCTCCAGCTTTTAATTCTTTAGGTTCTTCAGGTTCTACCATACCTTGTGCTCTAATATGTCCTCTATCTTTATCTAAATCGACTTTGGAGCTAATATTCCAAAGACTAATAGGTGAATCTGTTTGGTTGTCTAAATTCAATTTAACAGTAATAGCAACGATCCCTTTATCTCCAAAGTTTCTGAAGCGCTCTTTATTATCTGGTGTTGGCTCAATTTCTGTATATTGAACACCTGCTAAAGTCACTTTTACATCATCTAATTGTTTTGTTTCATTAATAGCTGTTTCTTCAAAAATCATTTCTTTATTCGCCATATTTGCAGTTGTTAACCTATCTGGATAAAATGATGTAGCGTTATTTAATTCCTCTTGCTGACCGCCGCTATAAGGGAAGTCGAAAACAGCTTGTTGTTTATTGCTACCTGAGAATTGATTATTATCGGCTGCTCCGCCTTCAATAATGAATTTAGGTTTTACAGAATCTAACGCTTTAAACTCATCATTAGTGAAAATAAAAGAAATCAAACCTGATACTTTCTCTCCAGGTGCGAATTTCCCTACTTCTGTCTCTTTTTCTGATTTCGGAAATTCTTCTCGGACAAAAGTTTTATTAATATCATTAGTTATGTAATCAAACTCACTTCCGAACTGCACTCTATATATATTATTATAATAAATACCTTTATCTGTCGTATTATCAATAGTTACTTTGGCTGTCATTACATAGCCTTCTGTTTGATCTTTAAATGGTATAGTATAATCGGCGCTAACATCTGTCACCTTTACAATTTGGTACTCATCTACACTTACTTTAAATCCATCTAAATCATTTATAAATTGAGGATCTTTGTTCGTGAACACCACTTCAACATTACCTTGGGATTCTTCTTCAATATTAGGATTAAGCATGCCGTCATTACCATTTGAAGATTCCTCTTTTTTTTCTTCTTCCACTTCTGGTTCCGTTGTTGTTTCTTCTGCTTTAACTTCTTTTGTTTCTTCCTTAGGTGTGCTATTCGTTTCTTTTGCATTTCCACATGCCGCCATTAGCATAACGGAAGAAATAAGCGTAATCAAAAAAAGTCTTTTCTGTTTCATTCACTCACGACCTTATTCTGTTTATTAAAATATTCGCTTTCTGTATGGTCCTTGTGTTAGTTAGAAACACCATAAAAGTAGACCCCAACATACATTACATTAATAAGTCTACTTTAAGAAGCTTCTTTTAACTTCATAAACTACTACTTTCTTCTTTTCTAATGGTATTTAAATGATTTTTACGCATAAACGGCAAAGCAATGGCCACTACCGCTGCAGCAATTGGAAAGCGATCACTTGATAATAACCATTCAAAAAGTGAAATGGGAACGAAGAGGATGTAGACAAATAACATAATAAATAAATAGATTCTTCTCCATTTACGTTCTTTCTGCGACATTATATCCCTCCTTTTTCTGTCTCCCGCCAACTATTAAAAATGTTTGTCAGAAAAATCACTTGAAGTGGTAATAAAAACATGAGTAGTACGATTTTTAAAGCTAAAGTTGTGAAATACACGTCAGTATACAGAGATAATAAATAAATCATGATATTCTCGAATACCAATTGAATAATACTTAATATAAAAATAACGAAAATCGCTTTGAAAAAATGAGCTTTAATAAATTCAACTGATTTTTTCAAAGCGGTTCTTAATTTTCCATTCTCCGCTAAGAAAAAAGGAACAAAATAAAATAATACAAGGACAACTAGACCAGGAATCACATATAATAAGCCACCGATAAAAATGCAAATAGAGTACAAGCAAGCAAACAAATAAATAGGTAATGCTTTTTCTATCGCGAACGAAATCGCTTGCTTGAGGGGATGATCAGCATCCTCACTTTCTAAAAGCGTATACTTAATGAATGGCAACTGAGCAATCGTAAGAAAAACAATCATGAAAATCCCATTAGCCACATCCCCAATCAAACCGGGATATTCAGCAAACCTTGTCTCGGCATAAATATAATTAACAATTATCGCATGCAAAAATAACAAGGGGACATATGTCAAAACTGACAACAACATTAACTTTAAAAAGTCTTGTATATATAAAGAGAAGGAGCTTGATAGAATACTTTTCATAGAGTCCTCCTGGTTATTTTGGGTTTCTTAAGACGGGGACTATTTTGTTTTCGAAATCCCTTTTACCTATGTCTTCTCTGTTTTTTGATAAAGACTGCTTTATATTTCTTTCATCTATTTGTAGCTTATTTCCTCTCTCGTCTAATTCGAATGTAGCAATCGATTTCCTTAATGTATCATTTGTTTTTAACCAGTCATTTAAAAGTGTTTGCAATGTATTTTTATCTTTCTTTGAAGAAAAGATAGTTTCATTAGACATTACTTTTTTTAACTCTTCATAATCCCTTTCTAATGAAATTTCATTTTTAGCTATGGTATACATCATCGCACTATATTTCCCATATTCATCTTCAAAACTGTCCATAAATGGGATATCAAAATAACCGATATTTCTTGTTACTTCTCTTTGCATATAGCCTAAATTGTAAATAATTTCTTTTATTCTCTTAGGTCGTTCAATTACTTTTTCATTATGTTCTACAATTCTATTAATCACTTGTACCATATGAGGATATTCAGTCAATAATTTTTCTTGATTATCTAATAATATACGGTTCATTTCCTTATAGGTTAGGGGTTCTTTCTTTGCTTGAATGGCCATCCCTCTACCAGCGTTGTTCGCCATCGTATTAAAAAGTAACAAATAATAAGCAGGTAGTTTTGCTTCTTCTAAGGACAATACTTCCCCAGCTTTATCCATAATTAGATAACCACTAACTTTATTATTTAATTTTGCATAATCCACTATAAAATAATGTTGACCTTTATAAAAGAAAGCAAATTTCCACATATCCCATTTCTCAAATAGCCTTTTGTGCCTTTTTATATTCTTTATTTGTTCAGGTGTTGGATTAACATTTATCATACATATACCTCATTTAACTAAATACAGATTTAAAGAACCCTGTAACAGACTCTTTAGCTTTATTGAACTTATCTTTAACATTTGAGATAATTTCTTTTCTATTCCTATATAATTTTTGACCTAAACTAGCAATTGATAATACCCCACCAACCACTACCATCCCAGCAGCTATTGGTTGAGCACCGGGTATCATAGCAACTGCTGGCGCAAGTCCAGTAATGATTTCTCCTGTATTACCAACAAGGTCCCATGCAGCATTTGTTTTCTCTTCTGAAGTACTTGCTGAGTTTAACTTCCCAACATTATCAACTGTATCTTTAATAGCAAAAGGTAATGTAACTGCGGACACAACAGCATTTGCAGGTGTGAAAGTTTTTGTAGCATTATATAAATCATCAACGCTGGCAATATCAATTATGTCACTAGAGGATCTTATCATTTCGATATTTCTAAATTCATTAACTGTTTTTAAATTATCATAAACTTCCTTCCCCTTCAGCCCAACATCCGCTACATCATAAGCAGCATCAATTGTCGCGTCACCTTTGGCGAAAGTTTTGAATCCTGCTAGGACAAGATTGGAACGACTGGATGCATAATTGCTAAAGCCAGCTGTATCTCCAGCACGAACCATTTCATCAGCAAAGTTAACTGTATTACCGATGACGTCATTTGTAACAAACTTTATACCGTCATAAGCCTTTGGATCTTCAAACTCAAAAAACGACTGATTATCAGATACTGTATTATTATACCTATCTAATGTATCCAGTGTCGGATTTTGATAGTCTGGGCTATATGGTGGTTGTGGATTGCCTGCAATGGGTCCTTCGGGTAAGTTTGAAGGATCATTTGGATTGTTTGGGTTGTTTGGGTTATTTGGGTTATTTGGATTGTTTGGGTTGTTTGGATCATTAGAAGTGTTATTATTGCTATTATCGGAATTTAAATTTTGTTCCCATGGTGCATGTTCCCAAACCGGTGAGGTATTCCAATACGGCGTTACCCATTCAGATTGATTTTGCCATAATTGTTCATTCCACTCTGGTGAAGTTTCCCATCGAGATTGTTCCCACTCGGGCGGTGTCTCCCATTCGGGAGGGGTTTCCCATTCTGGTGGTGTCTCCCATTGAGGTCCACTCCAAGTTGGCGCATTATTCCAAGTCCCCCATGCATGTGCAACACTGGCATAACTACCTATATTCATAAACATGATAACAAATATGGATAATAGTGCAATGAGGACACGGTATGACCTTCTCATTGACAACACCTCCTAATCTTTTTTATTAATAACTAATATTCAGTCCCCATGCGAACGAATCGAATAATTCGAAAGATGGCCCCTGTCCTGTTTGTCTCACATGCCGTTGGTTATCAGAAAAGTATTCATCATACTTAAAGGCTTCGTACTTAGTAGCTGTCTTCACTTCAATTCTTTGGTTTTCGTTTAACCAGATTTCTGTTTCTGATACTTGGCCACCATTTCTTTGAATATTCGTACTTACTTCACTATAAATCTCACTTTCCGCATTACTTAATGATGAAGCAATGAACATTCTTAAAACATGGCTATCTGGTTTATTTAACTCACGCTTAATTATTTTATTGATTGCTTGATGTTTCTTTTCAGATTCTTTTAAGTAGTTGGGAAGTGTAGGAAGGAGCTCTTCTATTTGCTTTGATAATAATTCAGGTTCCTCTAGCTCTGGTGGTTCATAATCTTCATTATCTTCGTTTTCCTCTGCTTCCTCTTTGGCTTCCTCTTCCGCTTCTTTAAATTGATCTTCTAAATACTCATCATAATCTTCTATCGATAAAGCAAGATGCTTCGTTATAATACCTGAAGCAACAATGCTTGCCTGCTCAGCATTATTGGACGCATGTTCTTTTTCAATAAACACATTGGCAAAGCTTAGGATTAAAAGAAACATTAAAAAGAACACACTAAACAATCCAATGATAAATAGCATGGTGTTTCCTTTTTCATTCTTTAAATATTTCATTTACTCCATCACCCTGCCACTTATTTCTCTCGTAAACGAAACCTTCGGAATATATCCCGCTATGCTATCTGGGATAAAAACCAAATCTAGGTTCACATGCATCCTTAAAGTGAAATGATTGTTACCGTTATTCATCGGATCGAGATCCATTATCTGTATGTTACCTCCGGCTTTATTAACAAGATTTCTTGCAGAACTGGTTGCATCAGCTATATCCTCAGTGACTGCATATGTCTTTGCTGCTTCATTCAATGCAGATTGGGCAATAATTGCCGCATAACCCGCAACCAAAAACTGCCACAAAATCATCATAATCAAGAAAACAAGGGGCACCATTGCTAAGAACTCGATTGTCGCTGAACCATCTTCATTATTGATTTTTTTCTTCATTTGATGCCCCTCCTTTTTAGTTTGAGACATTTTTTTCATAAAGTTTATCAATTTCATCTAAAGTTTCTTTTAAGTTTTCTTTTGATAAATCCATTAAGACTGTTTTTAGTTCTTCTATAGACTCATTATGTTTCTTATAAAATTCTTCTACATTAGAGACAATTTTTTGGGATTGGTCATCGGAAATTTTGTCATCATTCTTCAGACTATATACCGATTGTTTAGTTAGATTTTTTTCTTTACGTAGTTTATTTTTCCATTTATTATTGACACTAATGATTTCCAGTATTTCTTTGTTTTTCGTACTAATAGCACTTAACGTTTCACTGTTCTTCCATCCAATCCACTTCAGAGTATCATTTACTGTTTTACCTAATTCATCATTGAGTTGATTTTGATTGTTTACATTCACATAACTACCATCTGCTGCCTTGGCGATTTCTTTCAGTTGCTGTTCATCTTTACTGGCTAAATCAAATCCAATGACATTAACCACTGGTGAGATTCCCGAATCTTTTAATTCTTTCGCAGCTGCTACCGGATCGCCATCACATGTTTCAATTCCGTCACTGACAATATAGACAACGTTTTTATGCTCTTCTCCAGAGTACTTTGATAGGTCCTCTTTCGCTTCCTTAATAGATTGAGCTAATGGTGTCCACCCTGCTGGATCAAAGGAATCAAGTGCGTTGGACAGTTCAGACTCATTATATGTTTTTGACTCATATACTAACTCATTGGCGGCACAGGACATTTTCTTATCTTCATCTGAGCCCGATCCTTCATGGCCATACACTCTTAAACTTAAATTCACATCTTCCGGTAATGTGGATGCAAACTCCTCGATTGATTCTTTAGCTAAATCCATCCTTGTTTTAGAACCCATATAATTCGCCATACTTCCACTGGCGTCCAATACAATTTCTACATTATATTGTTCTTTAGATGCTAATTCTTCGGCTTCCTCAGGCTTGTTTAAACTGCTTTCTTCAATAGAAACTTTCGGGTCTTCGTATGGCATCTTAAATACTGAATACAAATAGTTCGTCAGCTTCTGTAATTCCTCATCATTTGCATCCTCTGGTAAAGCAGGAATATCATTAAGTACCGCTTCTACATTCCTATCACCGAACATTGTATCTTCAGAACCTAGTATGCCAATAGGATATTCAATAATTTCTTCTATATTTTTTGGCAGTTCTTTTGCAACTAATTCTTCATTGATGGCTTCCTCAGCTATTTCATTTTCTTCAGAAGCTTTCTGTAATGTTTCTTGAGTTTCAGCATCTGTCTGTTCCTTTTGATTTTGGGTTTGCTGTGGTGTATCATTACTTTTCCCTTCATCAGACGAACAAGCTACAACCATTACGGAAAATAGTAGAAGCAGACAAATATAAACTGTTTTTTTCACATTAAAGCCTCCAACCATTGTTATAGTTAAATTAGCTACCTATGCTTTCTAGCATATCACTTATTTTAGTAACAATTGTCTCTGCCAAACCACTTCCTTGACCATCCATAGCCGTCGCAACCGCAAACATTAAAGCAACGATTACTGCCGCTAATCCTACCCATTCAATTGTTGATACTCCGTCTTCGTTATTAACTGCCTTTTGTGTTCTCGAATACAGAGCGTGCATTTTCCCGTTTACTTTTTCAATAAAATTTTTCATTTGTTTTTCCTCCTAAATAATTGGTTTTATTACTTCTAATTTTTTTGATGGCGTGAGCTAACCTTCAGTTAGAAATAATCACCCCTTTCAAAGATTTATATTTTATTAACTAAAGATATTCATAATACTGTTCTCACCATAGATCATGTTGAGAATCACTAATCCAATAATCAGCAACATAATGAGTGGAGCGATAATGAATGATGTGATTAAAGTGACTTTTGGAGATGCTTTAGCTGCTTTTTCTTTTACTTGTTCTAAGCTTATTTTCCTAATATCCTCAGCTTGTGCTTTAAAAGTCGAAGCCATCGGAACACCTAATCTCGTTGCTTGAATAAGTGATTTAATTAAAGATTGAAAGTCTTCATTTTCATTTCTATCTAATAATCCAGCATAAGCTTTTTCTCGAGGGACACCCAGATCGATTTCTTGAAGGAATTGGGCAAATTCTTCTCTTATTGGACCATCAAAATATTTAATTACCTCTTTGATGGCACTATCTAAATTCGATCCTGCTTGTAAGCTAATACTTACCGTATCTAAAAAGTCTGGTAAGTCCTTTCTTAATAGATCCTGTCTTTTTTTACCTAATGACCTCACCCAAATAATGGGTATAAAAAAACCTAAAATTGGAAAAGTAACAAAAGCAATATTTGCTAGGGGGAACCCCATAATTACCATAAAGAAACCAAGTAAAAGTCCTAATAAAATAAACACGATTTTAAATCCTTGAAATCTCTTCACGCTTAATTCATAAGGGTTACCTGATCTTTTTAGTAGCTTATCTACCTCTTCAGATTCACTATAAAAATTAATCCTCTCTCCTAATGTGGAGAAGTCATCAGCATATCTGGCGAGAAATTGAATGATTTTTTCCAATCTGCCTTTCTTGCCAGCTACAAGTACGGAAGAGGTAACTGCTATTTCTTGTAAATGAGCTTTCAAGTATTGCTTTTGTTTAGAATACTGATATAAACTAGCTAATCCGAGAGCGAGAGATAGCCAACATAATATAACGGCGAATAATATGAAAGAATCCATAACGCTACACCTTTATGTTGGTAACAGCTCTTACAAGTAATAGCGCGATTACCATCCCTATAATAAAAATAATCATTAATATAGCTCCTGGAACAGTGAATAACAATTCCATAAATCCATCCATAATATTGTTTAACATGAACAACAAGAAGATGGGCAGAGCAGGTAAGATATACGAAACAAACCTTTGTTCAGCGGTAGCTGTTGAAATTGTTTGTCTGAGTACCTTCCTCTCCTCAAGCGTGTGAGCCATTTCATATAAAACTTGTGTTAAGTTACCCCCTGCTCTTTTTTGAATTAATAGAGCAGAGATAAATAGTTTATACTCTCTCGTAGGTACTCGAACTTCTAATTCTTTTAACGCTCGCTCGAAATCGACACCTAATCTCATATTTTGGGTTAATGATTTAAATTCGTCTTTAGCAGGAGAACTCACTTCACTCGCTACGATTTCAAGCCCTTGGACAATTGTCATGCCAGATTTCGTTGCGTTCCCGAGAATTCGGCATACCTCAGACAATTGATTGTTTAACTTCTCTATGTATTTATTCTTCCTTATTAAAAATAAAATCCAATAAGCCCCTGCACAGAGCACAACCGCAATGATTAAGCTTAAGATAAGCGGTATACTAAAGAAGCCGAATAACATGATGGTGACAGTAAAGGCGATAAATAATAGAATGGCAAAAAATTCAGAAGGTAGAATAGATATATTGGATTTTACTAACTTTTGCTTAAAGTTATCGGCAAAATCAGTTTTATCAAACCTATCACCCAATTTTGCAATAAAGCTGTTACGTTCTTCTTTTTCTTGAAATTCCTTTGCTTGCTTTTTAATAATTTCTTTCTTATCACTACGATAACCTAAGTAATTATAAACACCCCATATAAAGAGCAATGTTGCTAATCCAAAAAGTATGGCTGCCTCCATAGTTACTCCACCTCCTATCCTTTAAAAATTTCTTCATCTAGCTCTATTCCATACATCTTAATTTTTTCTAAACATTTAGGTATTTTTCCTGTTGGTTCAAACGAACCTTCAACCTGACCATTTTCCTTTAGTCCTTTACGTCTATAGGTGAATATTTCATCAATATTGATTTCACCTGATTCACTCCTATAAACTTCACAAATAGAAACGATTTTTCTTGTTCCATCTGTTAATCGTGTACTTTGAACGATAATATCTAATGCGCCCACAATATACTCTCTAACAATATGTGATGGTAAATCCATACCCGCCATGACAACCATTCCCTCGACCCTTCTCAGTGCATCAAATGGGGTATTGGCGTGTACTGTTGTAATCGACCCTTCGTGACCCGTGTTCATCGCTTGCAGCATATCAAATGCTTCAGAGCCACGAACCTCACCGACGATGATACGATCAGGCCTCATCCGTAATGAGTTTTTCACCAAATGTCTAATAGAGATTTCGCCCTCGCCCTCCATATTTTCAGGGCGGGCTTCCAATCCCACGACATTTGGTTTATCTAAGCGAAGCTCAGCGGAATCTTCAATCGTAATTATTCGTTCACCTACAGGAATAGAATCGCCAAGAACATTTAATAATGTTGTCTTACCGCTACCTGTTCCTCCTGAAATAAGCACGTTCATTTTTGCCCTTACAATCGCATCTAAAAAACGAGACATATTTTCATTTAGTGATTCAAAGTTTAATAGATCTTGAATGCGGAATGGTTCTTTGCGAAACTTTCGAATGGAAACGACAGATCCTCCTAAACTGATTGGAGGTATTACTGCATTCACCCTACTTCCATCGGGTAACCTGGCATCAACCATCGGCGAACTGTCGTCAATTCTTCTGCCAAGTGGAGCTACAATACGGTCAATGACATGTCTAACATGGCTTTCATCTCTGAATGAGATGGGCGAAAGTTGCAACTTTCCATATTGCTCAATATAGATTTCATTAAAGTTATTGATAAGAATCTCCGTAATACTCGGATCATTTAATAATGGTTCGAGGGGACCGTAGCCAATGGACTCATCTATAATCCTTGTAATCAGTAATTCTTTATCATGCCTCGGAAGAATGATTTTTTCCTCACTCATAAATTGACTGATAAGTTGTTCAATTCTGAGTCTCATTTCCCCTTGTGGCAAGCTGGTTAACAGTTCAAGATTCGTTTCTTTTAATATGCGCGTTTTGTAATGCTCTACAAGCTCTGAAATGTATTGATTTTGAACTGACGACCTTTTTATCGTTCGATTTCGATTATTATTTTCTGTTTTTTTATCAAACAAAGACATCAATCATCAATCCTTAAATTATATTATTCTAACATTTGGTTAACCCATTTCTTCACGCTCTTAGTAAATGGTATCAACTTCTTTTCGACAGCTTCTTTTCTAAATGGTTCACCTTTATTGATATGTGTTTGAACCCCTTTAATGTCTCTTGGTATCTTAAATGCTATAGGGTAAGAAATAATATCTTTTAAATCATTCGGCTTTATTTCATTTTCTCTCCCGACTTCATTTAATAACAATTCCATACGATCCTGTGTTTCGATACCAAGCCTTACAAAAAGATTTTCTACTTGTTTTAACATATTGATAGATGGTGCATCCAAATTCATCACATAATAGATTTTATCTGACTCTTCCAATGCAATATATGTCTGTTCATTCACATATGTAGGAAGATCGACAATGACAAAATCATAGCTCCTTCTACAGGTCCTCAATAATTTAGAAATAAAATCAGAAGGGAGACTTTCACTTACCTCAGCATCTTTAGGGCTTAATAACACTTCAAGCTTTGAGTATTTTTCCTTTTCTGATACGTTTCTAATATGGGTTTCCGCTAATTCGCTAATAACTGGTTGAAGATCTGCAAGCGACCTGTTCGATTCAATCGAAAGATAAGTTTCCGTACCACCGTACTGCAAATTTAAATCGATTAAAATCACTTGTGCAGTGGATTCTAATTTTAATGTTTGTGCAAAAGAACTCGATAGTATCGTGCGGCCACTTCCACCTTTACCACTATAAAACGAGAGAATCTTTCCTCTTCCCCGTTTAAAAGATTGATTAGCTGAAGCTGTTTCCTCCAACTGCTCTCTTTTTTGAATAGCCAGTTGTATAATGCTGTCCATTCTGCCATAAAGCATGGTATTTTCATCCGGTAAAACAAAATAATCAGTAATTCCTGCTCTTGTTATATCCCTTAATGTGTCAAAGTCTCTTGAGAAGGAGATATAAACAATTGGGAGTATATGATTATAAGTGTGGATATATTCAATCGTATCCACTGTTGATTCTGAAGAGGATTCGATTAGAAAGATTAAATCTGGAGATAATCGATCCAATTCTGACCTTATATCAGAATAATTAAGTGTATCTATTTTGTTATATTCATTAAATAACCCCATAATATTAGTAAGCGATTCATCACTATCACTCACTATCAGGATATTGATTTGTTCAGCCATCATGACCACCTCATTTTTGACATACCTTATAATCAGTCTTTTTTATCTGACTTTTCTTCTTTCTTCTCTTCTTTTTCTTTAGGTTCTTCTTTCTTCTCTTCATTAGCAGGAGCTTCGTCTACCTTCTCCTCTTTCTCTACAGAAGCCGCTTCTTTTGCCTCACCATCGACTTCTTGCACTTCCTCTTCTAAACCAACATTTGCCTTTAGTACTCTCATACTATCAGCGTAATTTTGCATATGTATAATTTCTGGCGCAGCTTCAAAAGGGACTTCCACGACAATTCCTGAAAACTTTTTATCACTTTGTAAGATACGAGCAACCTTTACATCCTTCTTAAAGCTTTCAGTAACTGGATTACCGTCAAACTTGTGTGAAACAATAATGTCCACTCGATCAAGTGCCTCTAACTGTGTATCAAAGCTTACATTTTCAGTCTGCGTTATCATCACGAGACGACTATTCTCATCAGTAGCTGTTGATACAGGTTTAATCATTGGTTGTGTAATCACTTCATCTTCCTTTAATGGTACGACTAAAACTTTGTTAATTAGATCTTCAACATTTAATACATATGATTCATTTACATACCTATTAGGTATTTCAATGGCTTTCACTTGTTCTGGTTTAATAACTGTTCTAGAAGGAATATCATCTGCTGCTACATAAACTTCCGTCATCCCACCAAGATCAGCATTAAGTTCGCTCACTTTTTGAAGGACGAAAAAACCAGCTGCCACTGCTAATAATAATGAAATAGATATAAAGATTATGGCTCTTCTCTTCGATTCCAACATTCTGCTTCTTCTCTCCCACATCATTCATATTTTTCTATATTTAAGTAAAATTTGGTAAATAATTTACTACTTTTTACCTCGTTTAAAAAATTTTAAACCTGATAATTTGAAGTTTTTTCTTTTTTCCTGCTATATATTTACTAACATGAGTAGAAATTTCCGTCAAATCCACTTTTGTCCATGTCGAAATTTGTCTGTGATTTTCGTACTAGTTTTCTCTCAAATTCGAGATTTTTTATGTGATTTTGGAAGGATGTCAGTACAGGAGCAGAGAAACAATTCTAATTACTTTATTGCAAATAATTGAGGAATATATATTTTTATAGTCTTTTAGACTCAATTTGTAAGCAAAGTGGGTTTCAACCTAAAATATACTCATATAAGTGTTGGAAATTTCTCTGAAAAATTCCCCTCGGGGTATCGAGAGTAATTTTTCACTCCATGTGATTTATTTTCTTTAAAAGTATAATAAAAAGTTAAATAACAATTGTTTATTAGGTAAAATTTTATATTTATTTCCTTTTTATACCTTATAGTCATTTTATCAATATAGTATCGTCCCATTTCAAACGACATAGATACAAAAAATGCTAACCTAGGACAAAGTAATTAAACACAAGATAAATAGTTGACAAGAATCGACATTTTTTCCATACAAAAAGAGATGTAGTTAATTACTACACCTCTCTTAACCCGAATATAATTATTCACCTATGACCTTTGCCCCTTCTAATAGTTTATCTGTTAATTCAACACCTTGTTTCTCAGCTGCATCCTTGTTAACGATTAATTCTAGATTATCAGGGAAACCAACTGGGATGTCACTTGGCTTTTTGCCATTTAATATCTCTATAGCCATTTCACCTGTTTTATAACCGAGGTCATGGTATTCAAAGCCATAGGAAGAGAACGTGCCTCTTTCAACCGAATCACTTTCACCAACAAATGTAGGGATTTTTTCTTTATTAGCCACTGTGATCACTGATTCTAAAGCTGAAACGACGGTATTGTCCTTTGGAATATAAAAGACATCGGAGCGATCAACAAGTGATTCTGCTGCTTGCTTCACTTCTGAGCTAGTTGAAATTGCCGTCAACGCATATTCAAGTCCATTCTCTTCTAATGCCTTCTTCGCATTTTCTACATTAACAATTGAGTTAGCTTCCCCGTCGTTATAAATGATTCCGACCGTCTTTGCTTCAGGGACAAACTTTTTAATAGAAGCAATCGTATTTTTAATCGCATCTGGATGGGTATCAGAAGTACCAGTTACATTTGCACCCGGCTTGTCCAAGTCTTTTACAAGATCTGCGCTAATTGGATCGGTAATGGCTGTAAAAAGAACAGGTATATCCTTGGTTGATTGAACAACAGATTGAGCACTTGCTGTTGCTATTGCAAGAATTAGGTCATTGTCAGCAGTAACCAAGTTTTGAGCAATAGACATATTATTATTAGCGTCCCCTTGAGCATTCTGATAATCTAACTCTAAATTCTTTCCTTCCTCATAGCCTGCATCTTTTAAAGCAGCCATAAAACCTTCTCTTGCAGCATCTAATGAAGGGTGCTCAACAATTTGTGTAATACCAATTTTAACAACCTTTTGCTCTTTTTCATTGTCCCCACCGCCACTTGCCTCATCAGCACCTGAAGAACCACATGCACTAAGAAGCAGCATTGAACTACCAATCAAACCTGCTAATAATTTTCTCATGACCTAACTCCCCACTTATAAAATTTTTAATATTTCGATAATAACACGCTTTGTTGATTTAAAGCAATGAATTTTTTTGCATGCGTTTTCATTATAGTAATGATACTCCACACATATTGATTCCCCTTCTTTTTCATAGAAAAATCGTGGTGAAATTTTACAATTATGTATGCTATTCTTATATCAGATACTTACATAAAGGAGTTTTTGAATGAATGAGGGCATGTTTAACTTAAAAAAGTTGAAAAAAGCTAAAATTACCTACTATGCAGTCTCCTGCTATACGGATAAGAATTCAAGTCAAGAAACATACGATACCCAATTTGCCTTTCCTGTCGGAGACCTCGATAACGTAGAAGTGACAACAGAAATACTCGATGGTGAGTGGAACGAGGGGCAACGTGTAAAACTTCACGAGATCATGAATGAAAAACAGCTGCAGTTCCCTTTTTATATCATCAATGAAGTTAATGCGGAACATATAAGTAAAGAGATCAAGCTTCTTAAAAAAGACCACCCTTTTAAGAATTTGCTTGGAACAATTTCTTTTGAAGAAATAGTTGCAGCTGAAGATCGTGCGATTTATCAGCTTCACAAGGCTGTTGCGTATAAACAGACTGTTGCTGAAACGATTGAATTTTTGAATGGGAAGCTATCTGGACAGAAAAGCTCTTAAAAAAAGCCGAGCACTTTTAGTTAAAGTCGCTCGGCTTTTTTATTAGGAGCCAACAAAATCTCCCCCGTTAACGTGGATGGTTTGACCTGTGATGTAAGAGCCGTCATCAGATGCTAAAAGGACATAAACGGGTGCTAATTCATACGGTTGCCCTGCTCTTTTCATTGGGACATCGAGACCGAATGTTTGGATTTGTTCCGGGGATTGGCTTGCAGGTTGGAGTGCCGTCCAAATTGGCCCCGGTGCAACGGCATTGACACGAATGCCTTTGTCTACAACATTATTAGCTAACGCTCGTGTGAAACTAACAATTGCGCCCTTTGTTGCCGAATAATCAATGAGATCTTTTCTACCGATATAGGCATTAATTGAGGTTGTGTTAATAATGCTGGCCCCATCTTTCAAGTGAGGCATGGCTGCTTTTGTCATATAATAATACGACCGAATATTCACGTCAAAGGTTATGTTCCACTGATCTGAACTAATATTTGTAAATTCATCTTGCAAAAACTGTACAGCGATATTATTCACAAGCACATCACATCTGCCAAAGGTTTGGATGGTCTCTTCTACAATTCGTTTACAATGCGCTTCCTCCCTTTGATCACCTGGAATAAGAAGACATTTCCCGCCATAATAAGCGATTGCCTGTTTCGTCTCTTCTGCGTCGCGATGTTCATCATAATAGGCAATTACTAAATTCGCTCCTTCTTTCGCAAAAGCGACCGCAGCGGCTCTCCCTATCCCACTATCGCCCCCAGTTACAATTACTACTCTATCCTTTAGCTTGCCGGTACCTCTATATTGCGGATTATCATATATGGGTCTTGGTACCATTTCGTATTCCATCCCTGGCTGTCTATTCTGCTTTTGTTTCGGAAAGCTAAATACAATCTCCTCACATTTTGTTTCTTTTCCGTAATTTCCTCGTTCCATAGGGCTTCCCCTCCTCTTCATCATATTATTTTAATTGAGAGAAGGTGGTGCAAACGCGAAAATACCTAGCTCTTAAACTATTGGGTACGATTGCTGAAAGATAAGAAGTGATATCTACATAATTATCGCCTTTTGGTCTAAACTTTTCTTTGAACAAATCGATGACCACCTAAGTCTGTACCTATTTTAGAACAGTTATGTAAGTGGGGGAAAAAACCAATAGAACCGTATAAAAAAAGCCTTGCTTCAATTAAAAGGAAGCAAGACTCTAATTTTTCATCGAATTACACTTTTTCCATGATGAATTCACGCTTACGAATCATATGCACAACTAAATAAACAAGCGGTGTGATGCAAATTGAGGCAATAAATTTAAATAAATATTGCGAGAGAATCAATCCCAATAATGCGGTAGTTGGAATCGTTCCGTAAAAGGCGATCGTAATAAATATCGATGTGTCGACGATTTGACTAATCATTACAGACATATTATTTCTGAACCATAACTTCTTCTTACCATGACGCATTTTTAGTTTATGAAAAACATACACAACAATATGCTGGCTAATAAAATAAGACACAAGACTCGCAACTATTACACGAAAGCTACCACCTAAAATCGCTTGAAATGATGCCTGTTCGCCGAATACGGGAGCAGCAGGTAATTGGATGGTGATCATAATAAAGATAATCGCCAATATTTGTGTGATAAGACCAGCTTTCACCGTTTGTTTACCAGCTTCTTTCCCATATAATTCGACGATAATATCAATGATTGGGTACGTAAAAATAAAAACGACCACTGCTGCTGGAAGAATCGCTAAATCGCCAAGGCTGAATAATTTCACAGCAACTATATTAGCTAATATAAGCAAGCCCACATAGATGCCGTTTAAATATAGAATCATCGATTATCCACTTTTTCTGGATAGAGGTCATGGTTCATTAATCGATGCTCTGCCATCTTTTCGTATTTCGTTTCCGGTCGGCCATAATTGCACCATGGATCAATGCTAATACCACCACGAGGCGTAAATTTCCCCCAAACTTCAATATATCGGGGGTTCAATAAATCAATGAGGTCATTCATAATAATATTGACACAGTCCTCGTGAAAATCGCCATGATTTCTAAAGCTAAAGAGATACAGTTTCAATGATTTACTTTCTACAATTTTTTCATCAGGGATGTAAGAGATATACATCGTAGCAAAATCCGGTTGGCCTGTGATGGGGCAAAGACTTGTGAATTCTGGACAATTAAATTTGACAAAATAATCTCTGCCGCTATGTAAGCTGTCCACAGCCTCAAGTACTTCTGGTGCGTAATCTGATGGGTATTGGGTCTGTTGATTACCTAATAAAGTTAAATCCGTTAATCCTTGTTCTTCTTTTCTTCCTGACATAAAAAAGCCTCCTTGAATCAATTTCGTTCAGGGAGCTAAAACCATCTGTCAACTAAGAAACAAAAAACCACGCCCGAATATGGACATGGTTTTTTTCATGCATCCATAGTTTTTTATAGAGGGTTTAAAGCTATGAACCTCTTCTGGATATCTTCCAGTCTATTCATTTACTTTTCTCAGTTTATATAAGCTTGTGATCACTGTCAATCTTTTCTGTTAGGCGTACACTTCATTGCCATCCGATTCATCTTTAATTTCACCAACAATTTCAGAAAGAATATCCTCCATTGTTACTAACCCGACGGTTTTGCCTTGATTATTTGTTACAAGGGCCATATGTGTACGTGTTTGCTGCATTTTCAAGAAAACCTCTTTAATGGAGATAGTTTCTTTATAGCTTGGAATCTCATGCATAAATTCTTTAAAATCTTCCTTACGTCCTGCAGCTAAACTCGTTAACATTTCCTTCGTATTAATGAAGCCGATATATTCCTTCGTCTTAGATGTAACAGGGTATCTTGTATATTCATGTTCATCGATGACCTTTAACATGCTGTCCAATGACTGATTCTTCTGCAGTGTAATCATTTCTTCTTTCGGAATCATAATATCTTTTAATTGACGACCATCAAAGGCAAAGATGTTCTCCAAATAAGCAAGTTCTGTTTGGTTGATTTCTCCACCTTCATAACTTTGTGTGACAATCAACTTCAACTCTTCTTCCGAGTGCACAGTATCATGACCAGCTGGCTCAACACCGAATCGTCTTAAAATAAACGTTGCGGAACCATTTAATAAACTAATAACTGGCTTCATAATGCGACCAAACCAATATAAAGCTGGCGCCAGTAGAAGTGTCATTTTTTCTGCATATTGTATCGCTAATGTTTTTGGTGCAAGTTCCCCAATAACGACGTGTAAGAACGAGACAATAGTCAGTGAGATAATATAAGAAAGTATTGTCGCTACAGCGGCAGATACTTCAAATTCAATAAACAAAGGTTCTAAAATCTTCTGTACAGTTGGTTCACCTAAAGCACCTAAAACAAGCGCTGTAATGGTAATACCTAGCTGGCAGGCAGATAAATAATAGTCAAGATTATGAGCTACTTTTTTAGCAAGTACTGCTTTTTTATTTCCTTCTGCGATCAATTGATCGAGTCTAGACATACGCACTTTCAATATAGCAAACTCGGCACCTACGAAAAATGCCGTAAACAAAATAAATAATGCAACTAAAAACAAGTTTAATATGATTATACTGTCCAATTATTTCCCTCTTCCTGAGGGATTCACCTCCAAGATGATTACGATGATTGAGGGGTTTCCTCTGCTATTTGATCTTCTAAATATTGATGGAACATGACTTGTTTAATTTGATAATTATCCATTTCAGCCACTTCCCACACATGATTATCGTGATGAACCTCGTCACCCTGCTCTACTACTTCAAGGTTTTTATATTGTATCCAACCAGCAATTGTGTCGATATCTTCACTATCTTCAAATGTTAGGCCAAACCGGTCTTCCAAATCAGTCAATAACACACGTCCATTGATGATATACTTTTGTTCACCCGCTGGACGGATATCCGCTACTTCATCCTCATCAAATTCATCGCGAATTTCGCCAACTAGCTCTTCAAGTACATCCTCCATCGTTAAAACACCAGAAGTTCCGCCGTACTCATCCATAACAACAGTCATATGGACTTGTTCTTGCTGCATTTTCACCAGCGCATCTTGTATACTTGTTACTTCTACAACAAATGGAACATCACGCATATATTGCTCTAACTTTACTTCCCTGCCACTCACAATGTGACTGAGCATTTTCTTCGCATTGACAACACCAATAATACGGTCTTTATCCCCATTTTCGACAACGGGATAACGCGTATAATTATGTTCATCTAAAATGGCGATCAGTTCATCTGGAGTCATATCCTTATCAATTGTCACAAGATCTGTTCTTGGAACCATGATATCTTTTGCTACTCTTTCATCAAAAGAAAAGACGTTCTCTAAATACTTCAGTTCTGTTTGATCAATTTCTCCACCTTGGAAACTTTGTGCCATAACGATTTTTAATTCTTCCTCAGTGTATGCCTTTTCTTGCGGAGCTGGCGCGACACCAAACATACGCAATAAAAGACGAGAAGCACCATTTAAAGCAAAAATAAACGGCGACATAATCTTACCGAACCAGTAAAGTGAAGGAGCAAGCATTAACGTCACTTTTTCCGAAAATTGAATAGCTAAAGTTTTCGGTGCCATCTCTCCGACTACCACGTGTAAATAAGTTACTAATGCAAAAGCAATTGCATAAGAAGCAACATCAGCAATAGTAGCAGAAATGTTTAACCAACTAAAAACAGGATACAACACAGCACTTACAGCCGGTTTACCTAATGCACCTAAACCAAGGGCTGTTACCGTAATACCAAGTTGACAAGCTGATAAATAATAATCCAGGTCCGCTGCTACTTTCTTAGCAAGAACCGCTTTTTTATTTCCTTCAGCAATTAACTGGTCAATTCTCGACATACGGAGTTTGACTACTGCGAACTCAGACGCAACGAAAAACGCCGTCAGAGCAAGTAAAATTACAAGCATTATTAAATTCGTAATGGTTATTATGTCCAATTATTTCCCTCTTAACTGAGGGATTCACCTCCAAAATAGTTAACACTCATTCAATCGTTTGAAACAATCTGATAATTCTTTTTCAAGTAAGCGAAACACACGCTTTTTTTCGATTTCGGAACATTGTTGATATCGTTGTTCTACGATTTCAAGCTTCCCTTTTAAACGATTGATTTCCTCTTGGACCTCTATTACCATGGGGTCTACTCCTTGGTTATCCTGTGTATGAAGTACTCTCTGAATCTCTAGAATTGATAATCTCTCTTTCTTCAAAGCTTTAATCCTTTCTAACGTATTCAGGACATCCTCAGGATAAAGACGGTAGTTTGAAGAGGAACGTTCGACACTCAATAAATTCTTTTTTGTGTAATAATCAATCGTCCGTGATGTTAAACCGCTCAATTTCGCCACCTGACCAATTCGCAATAACGCCTTCCCAATGAAGTAACCCCCTTTCTATATTAAGTATTACGTTTCAGTTTTATCTAAAACCTATGTTTATAGGTTGAAACTTTTTAAGAAAAAACACAAACTATTACGTTATAGTTTATGAGAAAATTATATAATGGACTGTAACTGAAATCAAGTGGTAGCTTTTTCAGTCCACAACTCCCCATTCTCAATTATATTTTAACTGATAACAGGATAGATCACAAAAAAAGAAACTTCATATTATATATCTCTCACTTGATAAAGAAAGATATGATTGATTATTTTACCTCTATGATACTTTTCGGAGGATGATATAGAATGATAAACGGGCTGATGAGATGACGGTGCCTGAATTGTACTCAGCCGGAAATATTGGCTTGTTCTAGTGAACTCGAATCAGAATAGGCGAGCTAGCTTTTGTAATAGTTGGAAACGCGGCAATTATTTTGAACCAACTACTATATTTGACTCTTTTAACAGACAAACGCTTCAAATTTTTCACCGCTCTCAGAATACTGACTCGTTCTTGCTGGAAACGTATCAAATAGCATAGGGTTA
>NZ_JAYEFF010000009.1:36544-117209 GCF_034651445.1 Cytobacillus sp. OWB-43
CTCTATATTTGATTCGTTTAACAAGTAATCGCTCCAAAAATTTGGACATTCTGTAAATCTTGACTCGTTTTGGAAAGGAACGAATCAAACATTTGAACCAACTACTATTTTTGACTCGTTTAACAGATAAACGCTTCAAATTTTTCACCGCCCTCAGAATCCTGACTCGTTCTTGCTGGAAACGTATCAAATAAAAGGGGGGTACTCTATATTTGATTCGTTTAACAAGTAATCGCTCCAAAAATTTGGACATTCTGTAAATCTTGACTCGTTTTGGAAAGGAACGAATCAAACATTTGAACCTTCTACTAATTTTGACGCGTTTAACATACAAACGCTTCAAATTCTTCACCAATCTCAGAATCCTGACTCGTTTCTTGCTGGAAACGTATCAAATAAAATGGGGTTTCTCTATATTTGATTCGTTTAAAGAGTAAACGCTCCAAAATTTTGGACTTTCTGCAAATCTTGACTCATTTAAGGAATAAACGCTCCAAAAATCGTACTCTCAACAAATCCTGGCTCGTTGCGAATTTACGGAAACACGCCAAGAATGATACAAAGTTATCTTCCCCGATTTCCTAATTATCTTTCTCCACTTGCTTTTTGTATTGTATTTTCCCCATAAAAAAACACCTCCATTCTTAAATGGAAGTGTTGGTTCTTTCATATAATTTTGTCCATCATGGTCGTTGCAATAGAGAAATAAATCAGTAGGCTAAGAATATCATTTAATGTAGTAATAAAAGGGCCGGATGCAATGGCTGGATCAATTTTTAAGCGGTTGATAATGAGCGGAACAACTGCTCCAATCACTGCGGCCATACTTAATGCTAAAAATAGTGACGCACCAACGATAAAAGCAAGCAGCCAATTTCCTTGGTAGAATAGACCAATAATACCTGTTAATACGATCATACATACGACACCGAGCATCAAACCAGTACCCAATTCCCTTTTCACTATTTGCCATACACCGTTTTTCTCTACTGATCCAGTGGCTAATCCACGGACTGCAACAGCTAATGATTGTGTCCCTGTGTTACCTGCCGTTCCCATAATCAATGGCATAAATGCAGCGAGGATGACAATTTGCTGTAATGTTTCTTCAAAGCGACCGATGATGTTAGCGGTAATCATACCGAAAAACATCAATAAAACAATCCAAGGTGCACGCTTTTTTGCGGCACTAAAAGCCGTTAAGTTTAAATCTGTCGCCCCTTTAGAAGCAGCAAATTCTCCAAAATCATCATCTGTCTCTTCTTCTAGTACATCGATAACATCATCGACTGTAATAATACCGACAAGCTTTCCTTCTTTCCCAATGACAGGAACCGCTAGAAAATCATATTCTTTAATCAAACGTGCCACTTTTTCTTGATCTTCATTGACCGGTACAGAAACCACTTGTGTGCTCATAATATCATCAATGATTTGATCAGGCTGTGCAATAATTAAATCTCTTAATGAAACAACCCCAGCAAGACGCTCCTCTATATCGACGACGTATAAATAGTAAATCGTCTCAGCAGCCATTGCCGTTTCTCTTAGTTCTTCAATGACTTGGGCGGCAGTGGACTCAACTGAAATGCGAATGAATTCTTTCGTCATAATGGCACCGGCCGTTCTCGGTGCATAAGTCATCAGCTCGATGACTTTATTGGCTTCTTCTTGATCCATGGATTGAAGGATATCATCTGCATTTTCTACTTCCATTTCAAGCAAGAAATCGGCAACGTCATCAGCGGACATATAATTAAACATCGCGACAGCATATTGAAAGCCTATATGAGTGAAAACCTCAGATTGATCCTCTAAGTCTAGCCCTTGGAAAATATCAGAGAACTCTTCGGGTGTCAGAAAAAGTAGCAATTGTTTTTGTAATGGCAGTTCCATTTCTTTAAACACTTCTACTTGGTCCGTCGGATGCAATTCAAGGAATGTCTCACGAAACATTTTTAAGTTGCGTTCAGTGATATATTTTAATACTTGTTTTTGGTAATCTTTTTTTTGTTTTAATTTTAATAATTGGTTCATTTCGACTCCTCCATTTCTGAAGAAGAGCCTATTTATTCTGTATAAGATGAGTGGTGCAGAACAAATACCCTCCTCTTTTCTCCCTATTGATCAATTCCTGTTTACTCGACCTCGGATTGGGAATACTATCCATCCCGCACCACCTCCTTGTTTTTTTAAAATGAAAAAGCACCTCCAACTAACCGTGGAGGTGCATAAAATGCATAGAAAATACAACATGTACGTGTATTGTACAAGCAGTAATTACCCCTCCATTCGTAGAGCTTTAGCACTGTACAGCATAGGTAAATACCAGCTACATTAAAAACCACCTTATGTCGATGGTTCCTGTTGACCCATTGGCGTCTTTGGACATTTTTGGGCAGTAGCATATCTCTATACAGGAGCCTCACCTAACGAGGATTCATATGGATTGCCATGTTCACTTTACATCTAGTGTTACATTCTGTCAACACCTTTAGAAAAATTAATAAAGGTCCCCGGTACAAGGGAACCTATTAGATTTAAGCATAGTAGCCGATGATGGATTTAGGTTCTAAAAATTCTTCGATACCAAAGTCTCCCCATTCACGTCCAATGCCTGATTGTTTAAAGCCGCCAAACGGTGCTGAGAAATCAGTTTTTGAATTATTGACTTGGATTTGTCCAGCGCGAATGCCTTTGGCCACTTTTTGTAATGTGTTACGATCGCCACCGTAAACGTATCCAGCTAATCCATAAATGGTATCATTAGCGATTTCGATTGCTTCATCCAAGTTATCGTATGTGAGGATACTCATTACTGGTCCAAAGATTTCTTCTTGGGCAATCGTCATATCGTTTTTCACATTTGTAAAAGCAGTGATTTTCGTATAATAACCTTTCTCCAGTCCTTCTGGTTTTCCAGGACCACCGGCAATTAATTCTGCTCCTTCTTCTGATCCTTTTTTAATATACGATTGTACCCTTTCCCATTGATCTGCATCGACAAGAGGACCCACTTGAACATCTTGACTTGTTGGATCACCGACTGGGAAGTTTTCAATCACTTCTTTTACAGCCTCAACGAATTCATCATGCATTCCTTTTGGAATGAGTGTTCTTGTTGCCGCTGTACAAACTTGACCTGTATTTCCTGCGACGAGCGCAACGGCTGTTTTTGCCGCTCCTTTAATGTCTGCATCATCTAACACGATAAGTGGTGATTTTCCACCTAACTCAAGAGAAACTTTCTTGATAGTTGAAGCTGCGTTTTCCATAATTTTTTGTCCGACTTCACCAGATCCTGTAAAGGATACGAAATCAATATCAGGATGTGAACTAATGCCATTACCGATTGTTGAACCTGAACCTGTTACTAGGTTAAAGACACCTTTTGGCAAACCTGCCGCTTCAAAGATTTCCGCTAAAATCATCGCTGCAAATGGTGTATTAGATGCTGGTTTAAGCACTACGGTACTACCAGCAGCAAACGCACTTGCCAGTTTAGTAGAGGTTTGATTCGTAGGGAAGTTCCATGGTGTTATGAGTCCTGCTACACCAATCGCTTCCTTGCGAACTAATGTGTTTCCTCGTTCTTCTTCAAATTTGAACGTTTTTAATTCCTCTACCGCTTGTTTAAAGTGTTGTAAACCCATTTGATAATGGACTTTATTGCTTCGCTTAACAGGAGAGCCAAGTTCTTCTGTAATCACTTCTATAATATCGTCTTTACGTTTTTCGTATTCTTGACAAATTCGCTCAAGTAACTCAATTCTTTCTTCTACTGATGTTTGAGAGAATGATGGAAATGCAGCTTTGGCCGCTGCCACTGCTTTATCTAAATCTTCTTCTGTTCCTGAACTAATTTTTCCCATTACTTCTTCCGTTGCTGGATTAATGACATCAATGGTTTTAGATCCCGTTGATGTGACCCATTCGCCATTAATATATTGCTTAGTATAATTTCGCATAAGTATAATCAAGCTCCTTTAGGGATATTATTGATTCTACTTAACCCATTCCCTTTCTCTCCTTTATTAAACATGTCACATTCGTCATTTATTACCAACTTTTCATCTGTATAACATTTATTCTTTAGGAAAAGATAGGGCTACGTGCTCGTCACGTAATATCGGTGTGGAGGGATGGACGTTGGAATTTATTGCTCATTTGATTCATCTAATCCAAAGATGGTTAGTGAAATTAAACTACTCTATCTACAAGAGATCTAATCGCCTCCTAAGAATAAATAGAGCTAGGTCAATGGCGTAAAGTAGACGTTCTACCAATCACGGATAGTAAAAAGGTAAGCATCTTCACGATGCTTACCTTACTAATGTTTTTCTTTATTTTTGGCTAATGTTTCTTTATCTAATGTTCCAGGTGGTTGTTCAAGATAACCCAATTCCACCATTAAATTCCCTATATCCTTTGCATACTGACCCACTTCCATAGCTAAACGTTCATAATTGATGATCAGGTCATGCCTTTGACTTGCTGCAGCACCCGTCGCATAGTTTCCACTCCCGGCAGCTGTTAACATCCCTAATTGAAAAAGGATTAATTTATCCGAGAATACTTCGGCAGTTGAATTGGTAATACTAACATCTCCATCAATTGGTGCTTGGAGACCATTGTTAATCAAAGTAACAGCAAATAATTCCACATGTTTTTCTGAAATATCTTTGCCTTGTATACATATCTTTTGTACTTCTTTTCTTGGTGACATTTGGGCAAAGCTTGTAGCTAATTTTAGCCCAACAACATTATTGAAAAAATTAAGATGAAGATGAGAGATTTCCACAGCATTCAACGCCCTTTTGTCTGCAAACGGATTTAATCCTTTGAAATAACTTTTATCATCCACCATATCAATTTCTTTTGGATAAGGAATAACAGGCGATCGTACAAATACACCTTTATTGATTTGGATTTCTGAACTTTGCTCAAATAAATCAGCTGTCGCAAAAAGTGTCTTATTAAAAAGCTTCCTTATATCTTTTCTTGCACTTAAGGCAAGAAAGCCACTATAACTAAGCATGCCAGCTTTAGCCATATGATGAATGTAGGTTAACATAAAAATATCTGTATACACTTTCGGGGCATGAATATTTACATCCTCAGCAGTAAACCCTTTTGGAATGGGTATTTTCTCTTGTTGAAAGATACTTTTCAATTTTGCTATATGGTCTTCTGAAATCTGACAAGCAGTTTGTACTAGTTGAGATATCATCTTATCCTCAACGGTTTCTCGCAAATAACTTAAAAACTGAACGGACATCGTATTCTGCATATAAGATGTCCATAAAGACGCTAACTCCGAAGAAGAAAGGTTAATCTTTTCTTCTGTCATGCGTGCACTTCCCTTCACAATATTCTGACCTTACTATTTGTTATTGAAAGGAGAATTATACCAAATAGGAAAATAAAAAAGCAGCTCACATAAATTTTAAGTGAGCTGCTTTTAAACTTAGATTAAGTTTTTCACTACTTCTTCTAATTTCATCTCCCTGGAGCCCTTAAATAGAATGAGGGCTTCTTTCTTCACGATTTTATTAATAAATTGGACGATTTCCGATTTTGTATAAGGAGACACCACTTTGTCTTCCCCCATCATTTGTTTCGCTTCTTTAGCAATTGCAGAGGCTAATATTCCATATGTGACGACAAAATCAATTTCATTCGGGTCAATTGCCTTTGCCATTTGTTTATGGAGAGTTTCAGCACTATCACCTAGCTCTAGCATATCTCCTAGTACTAATATTTTCTGATGATAGCCCTCCATTTCCTGTACTGTTTCAATCGCAGCTTGTACAGAGTTAGGACTCGCATTCCAAGCATCATTAATAATGGTGTATCCTTTTTTTGTTTGAATTGTTTCCATTCGCATGGCAGTCAAATCTAAGTTCTTCAATCCAGCGATAATGTTTTCAGGTGTCACTCCCAATTCAAGAGCGACAGCTACCGCTGCTAACGTATTTTTCACATTATGTTTACCAATGATCGATACTTTTAGATCTTTAAATAACTGCTCTCCTGCGATATCAAACTCAAGATATTTTTTATATTCTTTTACTTTTTCATAGTAGTAATTATTCGTTACCTCATGACCGAATGTTTTAACACGCATGGGTAAATCAACATTGGCTAACGCCTGCTTTAAGTGAGCATCATCGCCATAGTATATAAATAAGCCGCCATCTCTTAAACCATCAATAATTTCCAGTTTAGCATTGGCGATATTTTCTTCTGAACCTAGTGTCGCAATATGTGCCAAACCAACCATCGTAATAACTACAACATCAGGCTGAGCAATGGTTGACAGACGATGAATTTGTCCCTTTTCACTCATACCCATTTCTAGAACAAGGACCTCTGTCTCTTCTGCGACATCAAGAATGGTAAGAGGCAACCCGATTTGGCTGTTTAAATTCCCCTTTGTCTTATGGACTTTATATGTCGTCTGTAAGATGGACTTAACCATATCCTTCGTTGTTGTTTTTCCATTACTCCCCGTTACACCGACAACCTTTATATTTAATTGCTCACGATAAGCAGTTGCCAACTCTTGTAATGCTTGAAGTGGATCATCGACGTAAATCACAGGTACTCCTTCTGGTGGATGCTTATGCCCCTTCTTCCAAAGGGTTGCAGTAGCCCCCCGATCGAAAGCCGTATTTACATAGTTATGACCATCATCAATTCTCATAATAGGAATAAATAAATTCCCCTTATGTAATGTTCTTGTATCTATCGAAACCCCGTCAACACGGATATCAGCGTACTCTTCTTGCAGACCTGAACCATTTAACATATCCTGAATTTCAACTAAACTTCGCTTTATCATCCTAAATCCTCCACAATGATTACTTACATCAAATTGTAGACCTTTTTGCAGAAAAAGAAAACTCTTTAGTAAGGTAAAGCTGAAATGTTTTAATAGATTTAACTTTTAGAAAAAATCTCATCCATTCATGATAATATGGAATAAATTATCTAAAAAATACAAGGGGAGATTTTATGGCTACACCTAAACATATTGTCTCAGCAGCAACGATTGTTTTAAACGATCATAATGAAATCCTACTCATAAAAGGGCCACTAAGAGGTTGGGAAATGCCTGGTGGACAAGTAGAAGAAGGTGAATCCATCACAGAGGCAGCCATCCGCGAAACAAAAGAAGAATCTGGAATCGACGTAGAGATCATACGCTTCTGTGGCATCTTCCAAAACGTAGAAAAATCCATCTGTAACACCTTATTCCTTGCCAAACCTACCGGCGGAGAACTAACCACAAGCTCAGAAAGCTTAGCAGTTGGCTACTTCCCTATTGACCAGGCATTACAAATGATTGGATGGCAAAACTACAGGCAACGGGTCGAGTATTGTTTGGATGAAGGTAGGCACCCTTTTTTTGTCGATTTTTAAACATATTGCATTTTGACCTAACCTACTATCTAGAGACTGATTTTAGGTTAGTTATATTTGTTTCTTCTTGTTTCTTTGCTATGCTTACTAACCGCGCAAACAAAATAAAACTCAACCCGCCCATTAGACCAATTGCACCAGTAATAACAAGAGGCGGAACCCATTCACTTACAATGACAACGACACCTGCAGCACTGACACCTAAGAAAATGGCAACACCATACAGCGACATGTAAGTACTTCTCGCATGATCAGGCACACTATTAGCGAGCAAGGCCTGCTGCATCGGGATATACATCATCTCACCAATAGATGCAAGAAACATAGCAACAATAAGCAGCATGGGAATGGTTGTAAAGCTAAGAACTGTATAACCGGTGAAAAATAGCAAAAGTCCAACCAAAAATGTCACACGTTCCTTCCACTTTTTTATGACTGTGATAACAACGAACGTAAGCGCAACAACAAGTAAAGTATTTTCTGCCTTCAAAAATCCTAGTAGATTCACACCATCTACTTCCATAGGAATGGCGGTAATGATTTGTATTGGATTTGGGAGCTGTTCTTTTAAACGAATACCAATATAATTCGTTAATTGTTCCTCCACAGCTACAATTAATACACTAGCAAGAATAAATATGATAAAAAATTTATGCTTTAATATATTTAAATACTCTTTATACACTTGAATCGTTTGACTACTTTTTTGCCGCTGCACGTTAGGTTGATAGGTTTCTTTAATAAACACCTTTGTCATCAAAATAGAAAGGAAGGACACAAGAGCTGCACTAAGGAGTAATAAGACAAGGTGGGAAAAAAAGAAGAAAGCGCCGACCATACTACCAATAGCAATCCCTAAATTTCGAACCCAATAGGCATAAGTGTAAATGATTTTTCTTTCTTCAGGGGAACTCACATCAATGATTAATGCTTGATAGGCTGGATTGACGACACCTGTGCTAAATTGAATGATTATAAAAAATAGAAAAGTGATGTAAGGATAGGCACCAACGGATGTATTGGCAACTGCAGCACCTATATACCCTATAAATACAAACAGTTCTGCAAGCAATATTACCTTCCTTCTCCCTACTCTGTCTGAAGTAAATCCACCTAATAAGGAGCCTAAAACACTTGCCAACATCACACATAGAAATAGAACACCTGTCACGGCCTTCCCAACTTCCTCAGCAAAATAAATAATGATATAAGGTAAAATCGCCATTGTTGAAATAGATGAAATGAATTGTAACAGTAATCTAATACGGATGGCTGGGTGCAGATTTTTCATACATATTCCTCCTCTTTTTAATGATTGATTAATCAATCATTGTTGAAACGAATGAGAAGACTTCCCTAAACTAAGAAAGTCCTTTATCTGTTACTTTTTCAGTTGGTGCAAAAAGATTTAGTGCAGTGACAGCATATTGTTCCCACACATCACTATAGCGATTATCAGTCGAATTTAAACGAACGCCTATTAAGAGACTCGTATACAACGTAGCAACAATAAGCGGATCTTGTTTTTTAAACACCCCTATTTGCTGCCCGTTTTGTACCAATTTCCCGACCTTCACACGAAATACATCATGGAACTCATCTAATTCCTTAAACACATCAGCATACCGTTCATGCTGTCCCACAACTTGTACAACCAATTGCAAATAACGGTTCATTTCTGCAAATGCTCTAAAATGCTCTCTTAACATCTGTTTTGTTTCCAATAAAGGATCAGCAGACGTCTCATCAAAAAATAAAACGCGCTCCTTCAATTCCGCTAATGGTTCAACAACAACGGTATAAAACAATGCTTCCTTATCTTTAAAATAAGTAAACACACTACCAAAACTAACATTGGCAGCAACAGAAACCTTCTTAATTGTCGTACCCTCATACCCTTCAGTCGCAAATAACCCCATAGCCGCTTCTAAAATCTTCTTTTTCCGGAGCTCCATATTTTGAATTTGTTTTTCCGATAATGGCATTTGAACACCTTCTTGAAATGATTGATTAATCAATCATCAATTATTTTATAATTATATTATACCAATTACCAACTTATGTGAAGTAATTATTCTCCTTTTGAAAATATCCCTTTAAGTAATGGCTCTTTCTGTTTCGATTTCACAGAAGTATAAAAGCGATTTTTAGGAGTATTTTCTAAGTAAGGCAATAAGATATTTACTTTCTCATCACAGTTAGCAGCATCAATTAATTGCTTTTCAATAACCTTCATAGGTTCCTTTATACTTCCATCTTCGCTATAAATGAACCGATCATCGGCAAATTGCTCTGCGGCTTCCGTTTCATTTTCTGTATACGCATGTACAGATGGGCGAGCCCAAAACACATCATTGCGCACAATTCGAGCCGGACTTCCCGCTGCTGACACATTGGATGGTAATGATTTTGTCACAAGTGATTTTGCTCCAAGAATAGAACCAGACCCAATATTAACACCTTTTAATATCATCACATCTTGTCCAATCCAAATATGATCACCTAAATAAACGCTTTTAGTTGGATTGATGCGCTTTTTCGTTGCTGCATCATAAATCAAATGTGGATCTGCTAACCTTACAACCACACCTGTGGAAAACATATTATCATGACCAATGAAAAGATTCTTTTGCTCTGAAAGAATAAATCTAGCACTCCCATTAAAAGAATAATTGCGCCCAATAAAGAAGGCACTATTATTCCATACTGAAACATTAAATGTCGCACGTCGATTGGATTTACCAATAATGACAACTGAATGATTGCCATTAAAATGAATATTCGTATTTTTAAATTTGGCGCCACGTTCAACAATTAATGTATTGCCCTCTCCGACAAACTTCACCTTCGAATGATCAAATGCAATTTCCTCTTCTTTCATCCCTATTAATTGAATTTCATTATTTGAAGTTGGTTTTTTAAATATATCTGTGATGGTTTCCATTATTTACACACCTACTTTTATTAGCATTAAAACGCATTTATTATACAAAAGAATCTATTCATCATACGCATTTTAATCCTAACTTAACGACTTTGTATTTAAGATACTTTAATTTTTACATCACCTGTAATAATCACGTATAAAACGTAACCTAAAATGGTTATTTATTCCTTTATTATGAACAAAAGAACCATATCCATTCTATTAAAGTGCAAAAACCCTTATGGAGTAATCAGACTGATACTTCATAAGGGTGCATAATAGATTATTTGTATGTACCTTTAACGAAAAACAATTTCCACCTTTCCTAGCTTACTGAATTCCGCAGTAAACACATCTCCTTTTTGCGCAACGACTGCTGCGGATAAGGCACCTGATAAAATTACTTCTCCCGCTTTTAAAACAACATCATATTCAAATAACTTATTCGCTAACCATGCTACACATGCAGCTGGATGGCCTAAGACATCTGCACCTGTTCCCTTATTCGATAATTCACCATTTTTATAAAGGCTCATTTCGATTTTATTTAGCTCCAAACCACTAACATTAAATTTCTCATCTCCTAATACATAAAGCCCACAAGATGCATTATCAGCAACAGTGTCTTCTAATTTGATTTCCCAATTGTGAATACGGCTATCTACAATTTCTAATGAAGGAATAATATATTCAGTTGCGGATAAAACTTCCTCGGCTGTCACATGTGAGCCTTTTAAATCCTTATTAAGTACAAATGCAATTTCCCCTTCAACTTTTGGTTCGAAAAGTGAATCGATATCGATTGATCCCTTGTTGGGTATGCTCATACTATCTAATAAGTGACCGTAATCAGGTTGATCGACTCCTAAAAGTTCTTGCATCGCAAAGGATGTTAAACCAATCTTTTTACCAACAACTTTATGACCGTCTTTCACTTTCTGTTCAATTGCTCTTAGTTGGACTTGATATGCATCGTGAATAGTTAGGTTAGGATATTGATTAGTTAGTGGCTTAATCGCTGTTTTCGTTTGTTCAGCATGAAGTAAATGCTCGTATATTTGCTGTATACTAATCGTCTTTTGATTACTCAAATGATTAAACTCCCTTTCTTGTGAATATCAAAAAAACTTTGATAGTACATTTTTACACTTGTACTATCAAAGTCAGGTAAGACAATACAAACTTACTTCACAGGTATTTTGCTAAAAAAGTCAATAATGACCTTATTGAACGCATCAACCTTTTCCCATTGCGGCCAATGGCCCGCGTCGTTAATAACGATTAATTCACTTCCGGGTATCATCTCTTGAATCGGCATAGCTTCCTCAACAGTTGAAGTTGGGTCATGGTCGGTCCATGCTAATAAGGTTGGCACATCAATCTTTCCACACCAAGAGGGGTCCCAGCTATATTTTTGTCTAAATTCTATTTCTTGTAAGGCGACAATATGATCAACTGCCTTTTGATAGGATGGTTGGGTATAGATGTTGTATCGTGCCTCTATCAGTTCATCCGTCACTTGACTCTTATCATACATTAGCCATTCAAGCCGCGTTTTCACATTTTCATAGTTTGCTTCTAGCACCGCCTTAACGGTAGATTCCTTCAGTTTTTTCATCACTTCAGCTTTGTTATTTACATTTCCAGGCGTATTTAATACTAAAGCTTTAGCAATGCCAGGGTGATGGGCTGCAAACCAGGCTGCAACCCATCCGCCTAGGGATTCACCAGATAAATAGACTTCCCTCAAATCTAAAGCTTGAATCACTCCTAATAGATGATCACTATAGCTATCAATTCCATATGGGTGGTTAGGCTTCTCCGTGTATCCATGCCCAAGCATATCAATACAAATGACGCGGAAGTGCTCACTTAATCCTCTAATATTCCGAGCATAGGCTTCTATATGACCACCTGTACCATGAAGCAAAATAAGTGGTTCACCAGTTCCTGCTTCTAGCACTCTCGTTCTTATTCCATTGGCATCGACATAATAATTTTTAAAAGCTAAATCGGCTAAATCATTCCAAATTGTCATCTGAACATCCTCCTTTATACTTTATGGAACTTAACAACACCCATTCCTGTCACCCACTCAGGGATGGGTTCATAACAAGCAACCTCTGGTTCAAACTCTTGCAAAATTCCAAGCAGCACAAGCCAATTATGTATCTCCTGGCCGCCATTTCCCCCATTTTCTTCTATATAATCTGGAGACCATTGTCTAAGTGCCTGATAATCTTTCTCTCTAATGTTTCGTAAAAATTTACGATCCCACTCTTCATTGACCGGTCCAGATTTCAAGCTTGTCACACGTGTTTTACGCGTGTTTAAATATTCATCCAGCTCTTCAATCTGCTGACGACCATTTGTCAGAACTTTAATTAGCTCTTGATCCTCAGGTTTTTCACTATCAATCTTCGGAATCGGCACCCAATGAGAAATGCCGCCTGATGCCACAATCGCTACTTTTTTATCACTTTCCCATGTTTCAATTGCCTCACGAACCACTTCTCCGACTTGGAAGCACCGATCCATTGTCGGAAGTGGAGGGGCAGCTGTATTCACCGCAATCGGCACAACTGGAATATTTAAATCATCGTTTAAAAAGTGGACTGCTTGCGTATGACCATGATCCACTTTCATTCTCATGGAAAAAGCAAAGTCTACATTATTACCCAATCCTGTATCAAGTACATGCTTCGCTAACTCTTTCTCGACTGGAATTTGATATTCAGGAATTTCCCAATCTCCCCATCCTTCACAGCGATCAACTCCAATCGTGAAGGAGGGCATGTGATCATAAAAGTAACTATTAAAGTGATCATCAGATATAAGCACAATCACATCTGTCCCCATATCCTTAAGCCATTGTTTCATCTCAGTAACGGTATTTAGAAAGCGTTGTCCTTTTTCACCACCGCCAGCTTCATTTGTCATGATCATTGGGCTATGTGACATTGCTACTCCTGCTACTATTTCAGCCATAACTCCCACCTCTTATGTTTTACTGTTCATATCACGGCAGGCACATATCAACCCGCCAATGATTATTCAAAATGTAGATCTCCTAAAATAATGCTTGCCTGCAATGCTAAGAAAAGCTGACTACTTGTTTGGAGATCATTAATATCTGCTTCTAAAATTTTTCCGATTTTTTGTATACGATAACGTAAACCACCTAGTGATAAATTCATGATTTTTGCTGTTTTACACATATTTTGTCCATTTTTAATATAGATGTATAATGTTTTGGTAAGTTCTGATTCTTTCCCGCGATCGTACTCAACTAACTTTGACAACATCTTGTTACAGAAATGTCGGATATCTTCATTTTTGCCTGTACGAAATAATATCCCTACAGCACCCAAATCATCGAAGTACATGATGTCTTTTTGTTGATTATTCACATTCAATGAAATGAGTGCTTCATTGTATAGAATAGGAATATCTTCAAGCGATGTTGCTTTTGAACTTATGCCTATTTTAAAAGGATTTTGAGGATATTTCTCTTTAAGAAAATGAAGTAATTTCCGTATAAATTCATCTACGTTTATAAAATGCTTCGAGAACATATCTATAGGTAACAAAGCGGCAATGTTTTGTGCACCCTCCGATATGAGAATATTCAGATTACGTTCCATAAAATATCTTGAGAAAACTTCAATCAGATTCATTGCACCAATTGGTTCCTTTTCACTCGGATAAAAATCTGCATCCACTTTTAAAACGAGAAATTGATACTCTTTCCCTAAATCTACGCCAATATGTCTTGCCCTTTTGAACAACACGACAGGATTTAGACGATTATGAATCATGTCTTCTAACAGTCCACCTTTAATGTTTAACCTAAGCTCTGTATCTAAAATGGACTCCTTATTGTAGTTACTTACTGACCCAACCAAATGCATTTGTTTCATTTTCAACCAATCGAGTTCAGTAAAAGAAGGCTTAATAAAGGAGCAATATCCTACCACCTTCCCCTTTGAAATCATCGGTGCTATTAATCTCTTATGTTGATTAGATTGCTCCATTTCGACTACTTGCTGATTTTCTATCAGTTCATTCAATTTCGTCTGCATAGCTTTATTCTGATTGTTTTTCACAATGGTCTTTAATTGATTACTATATTGTTTAGCCAGTTCTGCATCTAACCCGACTGAATATAGGTAATTAAATCCTAAATCTTCAAGAATAATAGGATTATTGGTAAGTTGATAACATACATCAGCCAATCGTGCTTCGCCAACACCATTTAGGAAGTGTCCAATGGCTTCATTATTAAAATCTACAGCAGCTTGTAAATGATTTTTTTCTGTTAACACTCTATCTAAGCAATTCAAAAGCATTTGTGGCAATCCTGATTCGAATTCCTTCTCCGTGTAGTTAAAGTTGCCAAAATTTGAAGACATTTGTACAAATGCCTCTAAAGCTTCAGGATAATGAACCTTATTTTGCAATATACTCACCCACTTAAGAAAGTTACTAGTTGAATTAGTTACCCGAAAAATTAGTATTTTACAATTATTCTACTTCTTTTGGAAGTATCTGTCGATTAATGACTAGTGAGCCTAAGCAAAACAGGTAAAACACTATAGTCAAATAACTTAGCTAAGTTGGGGTTTCTATTGCTCTGAGCCCACCAATGATCCGCTTACTCGAACGTTCATTTATAATCCTTCAAAAGCTTTAACCTTTAATTTCTCCAACAGACCCTCACTACCTGTTTTTCTACGAATCCCGCGTATTCCCCAACCCCCATCAAAATTCAATACAGTGCCTGTAGCGGGAATATTGTCATCTCGAGAGGCAAAAAACACATAAGAACCTGCATAATCTTCTCCTTGCAAAATACGGCCGACTGGAGATGCTGCTGCGATATTCTCTTTACCTGCTTCCAAATCTTCGTCCTCATACCATTCCTTATACATGCTTGTGACAGAGCGGCTATCCATTTCTAATGAAGCAGGTCCTCTTAAATCTGTCATGGCACCGCCAATCGCAATTCCATTCACACGAACATAAGGAGCCAACTCAAAGGCCAACTGGCGGATTAACCCAACCACCGCATGTTTTGTGGAAGTGTAAAGCGGTCCTCCACCATTTGTATAAAACCCAGCATTGGAAACAGTAAAGATCATATTCCCTCTAGTTTCAGCCAGTTGTGGAAGACAGGCTTTAGCTGCTAGTAAATATCCCTTCACATTGACATGAAATAATTCATCAAATGCTTGATCTAATTTATCTTCTGGAAGATCGACAAGTGCCATATTGTAATCCCAAATGCCTACATTTGCAATGAGGGTGTCAATTTTGCCAAAATGTTCGCTACACTGATTGACCGCTGACTTCAAATCACTCAGCTGTCGAACATCTCCAACAATGCCCATGACATCATCGCCAAATGTCTGCTCAAGCTCTTTTAGACGATCCACTGACTTATCAAATATTGCTACCTTCGCACCTTCAGACACGAAACGTTCTACAATCGCCCGGCCAACACCGGACGCTCCGCCTGTGACAAAGGCCACTTCATTTGTCAATTTCATCATTGTAGCTCCCCACTCGTGAAAATAAGTCAACCATCCATTACTTTGCTCTTACTTTGTTCTGCTTCAAAGTAACCATCCTCAAATGCCACAAATACATCCTCCCCCTCAACCTTTACCGGATATTTCTTCAAAGGTTTCCAAGGTGGAGCCATCTTTACTGCCCCCGTATGAGCGCAAAACTTCCCCATATGCAGTGAACAAACGATGACATCTCCATCTAAATAACCGCCCTCGGACAGTGACCATTTGGCATGAGAACAGCGATCCTGTGTGGCAAGTACTTTACCATTCACATTAAACACTGCTACAGCCGTATCCCCTTCCACTACTTTTAATCCCTCATCATCTGGTAAATCAGACAAGGTGCAAACCTTTGTATATTTCATTCCATACATCCCCTTTCCTTGTTAATCATGTTTTTAGAAAAGCTTAAGGCGCCCGTAATCGCCGACAAGCATAAGATGAGCCGGCGGAAAGGTTGTTCCTTAACCTTTCCTGCGGATTGGCTTAGGCCATAGAGCCGATGTCGCCTGGAGCTAGATCTGAAAACCCACTAAAAAATTTTATACTTTCTTATATGTCAAAAAAAGACAGATAAGTTATTTGACAAAAGTGTACTCTGATCGATTAAAATCGTGCGGCGGGCTATTTTAAAACCTAATCCTCCCTCTGAACGTCTCAGCACATCCCTGCGCTCTCCTGGAAATATATCTGCCTGATTTTCAGAACGATTACGATACACGATAAAGGATGACACGACTTCATACGTGTTCGGCTCCTCCGTCTCATTAATCATCACATTCGAAATGAGATGCCTTGTGCGCGATACTGGATTCTCTGCCCAGTTCACCCCAGATACTCTTGCCCGAATACGTCCGCGCATCGTTTCATAAGTATCGTCGTAATGCCCACCTTGTCCTATAGCCGTATACTCCTGAGCCATTTCTCTACCTAAACGGTTCATGCGAATCGGCATCCAATAATGAATATCTTTATCCATTAACGCTAACCACGCCTCAAACTCCGAATGGTCTAGTAGCTGTGCTTCCTTGTAATAAAACTGTTCAATTTCATGCTGCAGTTCCAAACTTGGGCTACTGTCTGCCCATTTAAACGGCTTAACCAGCTCTTTTACTTCCATCCTCTTTCACCCTCCTTTGTTTGACTAAACACTACTCACTTAACAGTTGCGGTCGTGGCCGGCTGCGGTCTCAATGTATCCCAACTTGACTCAGACATCATACGGACCCAATGAGAATAAAACCCTCTCGCCACATCTTCTGAAAATACATAGGATGTTTGACCAGGAAATTCCGGATTATTTTTCCCTTGTACATTTAACCCCATTTGCATAGCTAGTGGAGCTGTTTTTGACTTATAGCCACGAAGAGCGCTTTGAATCTCCACCCAGTTCTCTCCATCATCTTGCTCATATACACCACCGGCACTGAATGTGCGGACATTTTGTCTAGCCAGTTCATCCTTAATTTCCTGCGGTGCATCTTTATCAACAATGACAAATGCCCAGACTTCAATTTGATTCGGACCTTTTGGATGCCATGTGCGGACAGTATTCATTCCATAAGGAAGGAATGAACAGTTCGGGAAGATTGTCATATGACTTGCACCCATTCTGTGATAAGGCATTTTAGATTCTAATCGCTCTTTTGCCTTTTCAAATGCCGGACCTTCACTATAATACTTATCTACTAATGGACCGACACGCACCGAACCTCTTGCTGTATCAAGATAGAATCCACAACCATGACCGCCCCATTCAGAAAGAAACTGGTGACCTTTCATATGTGGTTGAAAAACAGACAAATCTTGATCTTCCGGCAACCCTGCTACTACTGCTGCCAAATGAGAAGTGGTAGCCGCATGGTACATATCACCTGCAAATTGCTCTGCCGCAAACTTCCAATTACAAGGAATCACCCACTTTTGCATCGTACCAATAACCTCTGTACCTGCCTCAGAGCGGTCCAGCATCGTATCCATATATGGTGTGGCATCACTTAAATATGTCAACAAATCCGGTGCCTCTGGGTCCCAATTGGCAAATACTAATCCTTTATATATCTCCACACGCGCCTGCAACGGCCCCCAATCTTCTTTCTTAAAATCAGAAGGAAACGCCTCTTCTTCAAATGGCACATTCACTAATTTGCCAGCTGTGTCATATGCCCAACCATGATACGTACAAGTGAACGCCTTCGCATTCCCACAATCAGCCCGGCAAATCCTCATCCCCCGATGTCGACACTGATTATGAAACACCTTAATACTGCCATCCCTCTGACGTACCATCACAACAGGATCTTCTCCCATATAAGTAGTTAAATAATCTCCCTTCTTAGGCACATGACTCTCATGACCAAGAAGCAACCACGAGCGACCAAAAACCCGCTCCAATTCCAACTCATATAACTCCTGATCCGTATAAATACGTGGATCGATTTTCCCCTGCTCTGCATCCACTAGTGAATGAATCGATTCTGATGTCCAATTTCCATTATTAAAACTCATAAACTAGAACCACCCTTTCCATTAAACTCCTAAATGAAATCGCTTTCTTAAACTAAGTTTAAAATCTTTTCCAACGAAAAAATACAACAATAATTGCTTTTTATGACTGTGTTTTCTGAATGTTTTGTATGTAATTTTATACAGAAAATCCCATTTGAAGATATATAACGAAGGATTGATGTAGGATAATAAAGGGTTATTATTAAAAGCACCATTTTTTTATGTATGTGATAAGAGAAGTTCATCTCAAATATTGATGTGGAAGCTTATCGAAATATCAAACATAATCTCGAGGGTAAAAGAAATCCTAGGAATATCAAAACCATTAAAAAAGGAGCAATATATTGCTTTAAGGAGGGAATAAAATTAAAAAGATTGAAAGACTACAAAATACTCACATATAAACTATTATAAGTACAGTAAATTAAGTTCTACATATTATAAAAACTTTTAATTTGGAATAATATTCAAATATTTATTGATAGATCCATAGTTGGAATATATAGTTCTATATGTAATTAAATACCAAAAGGGGGATTTCTATGAAATTAATATTACCTAAATTCTTATTTTTATCCGCTTTAATTCTTTTCCTTTCAACCGTTTCAGAACCACTTCTATCTTACGCCGATACCAACCCATCAAGAAATTTTGAAGATGATTTTTTCTAATAAGGGAACGCTTGAAAATATAACATTTGAAGATTTAGATAAGTTAAGTGATAATGAACTTGAAGATTTAGGACTGTATACAGGAGAAGGTTCAGAAGAATTTAATGAAGAGATTTTAAATGATGATTTTGATTTTGAAGCAGCTGTTGATGAATTAGATATATCCAAAATGGACGCGAATGAAAAAGACAAATTCTTAGTACTCGCTAAAGAAACAGCAGCCATTTCTGGAACAGAAGAAGTAGAACTATTAGAAGAGGCACTAATAGGTCTCTTTGATGGAAATTCTGAAACATTTAATGATTTAGAAGCGACTCAAATCCAGTTAGAAGAGAATTATGCAGAAGTATTAGAAGGTGAAGAAATTGCTTTTGTCTCTACAGTGAAAAATGTCCTTTTTGGTGCAGATACTGTTTATGCAGCAAAAAAGAAAAAAGGAAAAGTTGCTGTTGGTATATATGTTGCAGGGGCAGCCTTTAACTTAGCAATAGCTGGGGTAGTTGGCGGAGGTATATCAGCACTTAAAAATTACATTAAAAAGAAGGGTATGAAGAAAGCTAAAGAAGGGCTTTCTAGAGTTGCTACAGCCCAGGCTAAAAAACTTAAGATTAAATCAATAAGAGGAGTTGCTATTGCAACAGTAATCGGTTCTGCTATTGGATTTGCATTAAACTATGGCGATCCTGGGACAGCAATAGCTAGATTTATCGATGGAAGAGATTGGTATAAAAATAACGGATGGATTGATATAACAAAATGAGATATTTAGGGTATTTAATTTACTTTATTATTGCAACCATAGTATTTTACTATCTAAGTAGATTTGTAGAAAACCAAGACAGTGGTTCAATAGGACTTATTTTAGGTAATTTCCTGCGAGGTATTATTATTGTCGTAACAGGATATTTAGTTGTAATTGGATTACAAAGAAAACAAAAATAAATATTACTACTTCAGAAGCCTCCTAGAGATTAAAAAGGATGCTTCTGTGTTTTAACAAAGACGATTTAATTTAAATTTAAAACTGCCCCCTAAAACCTTATCTTCCACATTAACAAAAGCCCTTCTCAATAGCACCGAATATATTTAATCCTAGTTTACCTGTGGAAATAAATTATACCTTGTAAAATAAAAAGAGGTCTCCAAGCTGTTTGTACAACGCCCGATAACCTCTAATTATTTATTCAATTTTCCCTACTTTAAGTTACTGTAAATTAAAGAAAACCTGTCCGCCTAACATTTCTTCATAGCGAAGTTGCGCATTTTCTCCTGTTTTCACTAAACCAGATATATAACCTTCTTTTTCGTTCCCCACATACATCTCGAAGCTAAAATCCGGTTCCGTTGTTCCATAAACATCCCCACTATAAATATCTCCGCTCTCACTTACCATTTCAAAGTTCATGATCCCATCAATATAGAAGGATAAGTCTTCTGTTTCAGATTCAACAAATTTCACTTTGGTTTCGGCTAATACCCATTCATATCCTTCTGGGGCCGCTTCATTGTACTCATTCATGGATTTTAATTTTTGGTAGGCTTCATCCCCGCGAATAACATCTTTTACTGTTAAATCAAATTTAATTGCGTACGTATTACCTTCATCATCATACAACTCATCATCTACTGTAGCCGTTTTCTGGAAAGGTACAGGATTTGTTCGTGAACCAAGTTTTGATTTTGGCTCTTCTTCTTTCTCTACTTCTTCTGGTTGTGCAGTTTCACCTTGTTGATTCTCTTCGTTCACTTCTGTATCTTTTGTATCCTGCCCACAGGCCGCGAGAAAAACGACCATTATTAATCCTAAAATAAGTAGTTTGAAACTGTTGTTCAAATTTCTTCCTCCTCTTGAATGAAAAACACCCTATTCCATAAAACATAAAAAACGAAACTGACTTAAGGCCAGGGTTCTACTCTGTTCCTTCTTCTGTTTCTCCCATTTCTTCTAAAGCATCAGGATAAATAACTTCATCGAAAACCTCTTCTGTTACTTCATCTTTCACAGATACCGTTACCTTATAATCTTCTGGATTCGCTCCATTAAACATTTGATACATAGAACCTTGTAAACCTAAACCAAATATAGCAAATCCATCCATGCTATTTTCATAAGATTCTTTATCTACCAATAAAGTAAACTCTGTGAATGATTTATTATGAGTAACATCCTTGATTGAGACATAATCTTCGCTACTTTTCATTTCTTCTATTGAATCTGTGATAGATGTTCCCATTTCTGTCATCATTTTTTTGTGTTCAGATTTAGGCATTTTATAAGTGAGAGATCCATCTTCATTTTTTGTGACTTCACTTACTCCTTCTTTTTTAGCTTCAGCAATAACTGTGTCTATATCTTCTCCTTCAAAAAAAGAAGCTGGTAGTGTTAATTCCACATTTAAGAGACCTTTATCGACGTTTACTGCTCCTTCTTTTTCTTCTTGCTTTTGATCTGTTGATTTTTCACCTTCTGCTGATTCATTCGAACAGGCAACAAGGAAAATCACCAATAGTACAAGTAAACAGCTTAATTTTTTCATAAATGTTTCCCCCTATCTCTCTCTAATAACTAATGCAATAATGCTTTTCTATTATACTAATATCCACTTTTAGAACATCCATGTATTTATTGGCATTTTTGCACTCAATTTATTATTTTGTACATATTAAGCCGCATATTCAGAAGCCTTTATATTACTTATCGGCATATCATTAATAAAATTTACAGTTTTTACATTATTCTATAAAAACAACTCTTATGATAAAGACACTCACTCATCTTTTTAGGTATATGTATTGCTCAATTCATGTCGAGATTATTTTTTTGCACTTTAACCAATTTGACGATTATAAAAAAAATCCGATTTCACCTTACCGGATTGCTGAAGAAAAATGTTGGAGTAAAAAGAAGACCTTGTTCTGATGCTACAAAAATGCTTAATAAACTTAGGAGGATTATTGAGGCTATAAGAAATACTGACAAGTTGATCAACAAGAAATGAAAAAGAGCCTCCTAAAAGTCCAGTGAACCTTTGAAGAGCCTTAATCCTTATTGTTAGCATGCAATCGTATCATACTTACGAAACCTTATTTATCAAGTTTGAGGGCAGATTAAATCATTTCACCTGTGCGTTATCGTTTAATAAAATATTATATTTCACTGCATTTGATTTTTAATACAATTTAAACTTTATATTTACTTCCTTTGATATGTTAAAAGTAGTAAAAAATGGTCATTTATTTAAATCTCGCTTCCAACCTCCGTTCATACCTTAAACAGTACAACATTTTAAGTACAGTCTATTCTACTTTTACCTAACGAGAATGATATGAAAACTTTGTACCTATATCGTGATATTAGCACAAACAGATTATCTTTTTGATTATATCTTATAGTATTAACCTATATAGTAAGGGGTGATCTCAATATTATCTAAAAAAAGGAGATGTCACCAGCAAAATAAAAGATATAAACCATGTCAAAAAACATGTTGTCAACCAATTATAATCAAAGGAACGACCGGCGCTACTGGGCCAACTGGTGTAACTGGTTCTACCGGACTTGGGATTACTGGTCCTACCGGAGTTACTGGCGTTACTGGTATCACTGGATCTACTGGACTTGGCATTACGGGCGCTACTGGCGTTACGGGAACTACTGGTATCACTGGGGCTACTGGACTTGGCATTACGGGCGCTACCGGAGTCACAGGAACTACTGGTATCACTGGGGCTACTGGACTTGGCATTACGGGCGTTACTGGAGTTACGGGAACTACTGGTATCACTGGGGCTACTGGACTTGGCATTACGGGCGCTACTGGCGTTACGGGATTTACTGGTATCACTGGGGCTACTGGACTTGGCATTACGGGCGCTACTGGCGTTACGGGAACTACTGGTATCACTGGGGCTACTGGACTTGGCATTACGGGCGCTACCGGAGTTACGGGATTTACTGGTATCACTGGGGCTACTGGACTTGGCATTACGGGCGCTACCGGAGTCACGGGAATTACTGGTATCACTGGGGCTACTGGACTTGGCATTACGGGTGCTACCGGAGTCACGGGAACTACTGGTATCACTGGGGCTACTGGACTTGGCATTACGGGCGCTACCGGAGTTACTGGCACTACTGGTTTAGGGGCTACTGGTACCACTGGAGCCACTGGGCCTGAAGGACCACCAGGACCAATTGATCCTGGGCTAGTTTTTCAATTTGTATATGAAGCGCTTAGACAGACAATCGCATACGGTACATTATATGGTACTTCACCATTGTCTCTATCAAATATTGATCAACTAGTTACTTTTGATACAACACGAGCTCAGTATAATACTGGTAGTAGTACTGATACGATATTCGCTAATGTGTTTGGTGCTTATGAAGCAACAGCAAATGTAGTCTCGCAAGGAACCGGATCAGCAACTTTACAATTATCTGTTAACGGTAGTATTGTACCAGGCTCCACAATAGTCTTAGGTCCAGACAGTCCAACAGGAAGTACTACAATACAAATTGAGCCGTTAGACAATATATCTTTGGTTGTTACTGAGTTAACAGGTGATATTAGTATAACTGATCGCAACTTGAACATTGTTCGCCTTGGTCCTCCTTTCTTTTAATATAGTTGACTTAGATAATAATAAATTAAGACCACCTTTTTAAAAGTGGTCTTAATTACTTTTCATATGCTTGTTCTTCCTTCTTCCCCACTCACATAACCTTTTTGTACCGGAATTACGGCAAAGCAAACGTTACAACTCTTCAACTTATTTAATTAACTATCTGTATATCTTCTGTTTACTTGAAACCTTTCTATAAATACAATCGTAACTATTTATAAAGAGGTGATAAAAAATGAATCCACCAGACAAAAAATGTGCTCAATGTGAAGGAACATCATTTGCCCAAGGAAGTGACTACATAAATATCCGACCACTAGTTAAAAAGTATACAATTGGTTCTGAAAAAATTTATACATTCTGCTTAGATTGCGGGGAGGTACTTTCAATTAAGATTTCGAATCCAAGTAAATTTAAAGCAAGGGTTTTTTAGCACCTTAAATGGTGCTTTTTATACGACGTTTCCTACTTTACTGTATCAGACTATCAATAGCGATTTCATATGAGATTGGCCATCAAGCTTAACAATTTCCCCTTGTACAGGATCTCTTTGCCACAACAATATTAATACCACAGCTTTTACCCTATGCTCCTCAACTACTCCATTTCCCAGCTCTTCTAATTCAAATTCATCCATTGAAGGTCGTAGTGACTTTGACTTTTTTGGCATTTTCACTCCCATGTTTAAGCTTCGCTCTTTACGTTCCTAACTGGACAAATCGATAAGAATTTACATATCTTAATATGTCCTCTGCTGAAAAATGAAATGGCAAGGATTCTTTATGAGTGAACATACCGAATTACTTAAGCAGATACCAGCCAAATATGAAAAGTAAAAAGGCCGGAATTAGATAAGCAAGAACTTCAAGAAATACAGATAATAACGATGGAATCATTAAACTACACCCTTACAATCAAAATGACCTTTTGGGTTGATGGATTCACAAAACCTTATGAAGGCATTGTCGGTAAAATTGATCATATTAATATGTACCTTTACTTAAAAACGAACGATTTAAAAATCTTAAAATTTCATATTGATGAAGTGATATCAGTCGAAAGGGTTTAACAACATGACTAGGATTAATGAAGCTGATCGTGATTTTCTTGAGCAACTATATACTTACCAATGATTATTATTATCTTTGAAAGAGATTTAAAGATCATTGAAAAGTCCTTGTTTTAGATTAAATTAAGAAGGTTCAGCGTGATCTGAAAGAAGTAAAAGATAAATTGAGAAAAGGAAATATGAGAGTAAACCAAATTGGACATGATGAATCGTTAACTATGTATGAGTTTCAATATAAAGGATATTATGATTAGCATAATTATTTTAATCCTAGGATTAGGAATAAATGTGAGGAACTTTTCAGCTTTTACTTAGCAAATAACTAAACGAGACTTATTTTTTGTTAAACGGAACAGTTTTATTTAAGTGAAATACTTCACATAAAAATACTAATAAACACAATTCAATAGTTGACTAAAGCAATCATATTGCGTTATCATTTTTATTATAGTTGCTAAAGTCAATCATTTTAATAAAGGGGGTTGTTCATATTATGCAAGCTACTGTTCCAATCGTATCTGAAGTTAGAAAATTTAATCGGTTTTATACAAAGGTTCTTGGTTTGCTGAACCAGCAAGTATACGATAGTCCTTTTTCATTAACTGAAACAAGGATATTATTTGAAATTAATAGTACAAGTAATTGTACAGCAAAGTTTTTGCAAGAAGAACTGGATTTAGATCGTGGATATGTAAGTAGAATCCTAAAACGTTACGAAGAACTAGAGATAATCTTTAAGCAGAAAGGGAAGAATGATGGGCGTACATATTATATTCATTTAACCGAAAAAGGGCAGATAATTTACCATGAACTAGAAATGAAAGCCGAACAACAGGTCAAATCTCTTCTAAAAAATATAGAACCGAAAAAACAGCAGAACCTCATAGAATCAATGAGAATAATTGAAATGATTTTATCGGAGATTATTAATCAATATAAATCCGAAATTTCTATCCGAGATGAATATACAGAGGAAGACAAAGAAACTATTATTGAAAGGCAAAGAGCATTTTATAGTGAGACTTTTGGGTTTGATGAAACCTTTTCAGATTATCTACACCATTCCTTTGAGGGGAAAATTAAAAAAATTTGGATTGCAGAGGATAACGGAAAATTTGCAGGTTGTGTGGGATTAGTCGAGGATAATGAAACAACAGCTTTGTTAAGGTGGTTCATTGTCGATCCATCCATTCGTGGAAAAGGAATAGGAACAAAATTAGTTCAAACATTACTTAAATACTGCAAAGAGCAACAATATGAAAGAGTGTATTTATGGACAGTAAGTAGTTTGCCAGTGGCTAGACGATTATATGCTAAATTTGGATTTAAAATCACTAAGACAAAAGAGGAACAATTATTGTGGGGGCAAAGAATCGTGGAAGAACGATGGGATTTAGAATTGAAGTAACTCGACTTAGTTGATAGTTGCCACTAGTTAATCGAGGAGTTGTCCGTTAATAAAAGGAGAACTCCTTTTATTATGTTGCTAAAGTAGCAGCATTCCTGTATTAAATGGACTGTAAAAGGATATCTTTGTGAAGAAATGCACTTAAGCTTAGGTGCTTTAGTTAAAATGCTCCCCTTGAATGAGAGGGCTTTGTTGTTACTTCACTCTTAAATTCTGACCAACATAAATCGTATACTTGAGTCTATTTTATTCCATTCGCGAATTTGCTTAATCGTACTGCCATATTTCTTAGCAGGTGCAGCTATTGTATCACCTTTTACGACCTTATGATACTTTGCACCTGCTGTAATGTTTAGTTTGCTACTAATTTTTAAAGCTTCTTCCTTAACATTCTGATTTTATTTCTTTAAGTTCACTACAGTAGTACCGTATTTTTTAGATAAACACAGAAAGTATCTCCCTTTACCCGCACTCATTAAGACATACCCATACATCTCTTTTAGCTGAGGCTGGAGTTGAGTTACTTCAGATCATGGACCGTTTAGGTCATACAGAAGATTCAACGACAACTCAAGTATATTTGCATATAACAAAAGACCGAAAAAAAGAGGCTTCGCAAAAGTTCGGAGAACTAATGAGAAGCCTCTGATATTCTATCAATATGGCACCTATTTAATGGTGCCGATGGTGTGAACGTTGATATAACAAGCTTTTAAAAGCTAGATTACATCATGCCGCCCATGTGCTATTGCATAATAATAGTTTATAAATTATTATATTAAACTTTGATATATCGGCATTTTAACTTTTGTTTTTCGATTTATATTATATATATTTATATCTTTTTATATATTAAACGTGGTCAAAATACGGTCGTTTATTTAAATTGCAGACCCAACTTCCTTTAAAACCTTCAACAGCATCGGCATAATTTGTATAAGCACATAACCAAGAGCTCCATTTTGTATTCCAGTCCATGCCCTATCACTTTTACCCAACATAAAGAAAAAGCATGAACCGATAACAACAACGGAAGAAATAGGGAAGCTCAATGCAACCATCAAATCAACCAATGGATCTAAAGCGTGAGCCAATATTTCAAGAGATTTCTCTCCTAGATATTCTGTTGTCCCTACAGGGATTGCTGTAGGTGTAGCAGCAAACACCGGCTTAGCTAAAATTAATGGAATCGTAATAGAGGTACCAACCTTATTAATAATTTTACTGTTCTTTCTATTATACTCTTTCTTCTTATAATCTCCAGACAAAAATTCACCAATAGACATCGTTTCAGTTTTCATTTCAAATCCTCCCATAAGTAGATTTTAAAATTCATACCCTCGCATAGCTTTTCTAACCGGTTTCTTCTATATAAAGTAGTCGTCACCCAAACTAATTGAAATTGTGGATTAAATGTAGATAACTTTTTGTATTTTTTTATCTTTTGTACATTCTTTTGCATGGATTGTTTATTATCGATTTCTACAAAGTGGTGGATTTTATTAAGAATATAAGCTGCATCTGATACGAGGGAAAGGTTATTGAGGGTTATTTTAACTTCATTGCGCCATGTGGTAGGTCTACCGAGTGAAATGTATAGGTCATTACGCATTAGAAAGTGATTAACTTGTGTTGTTTTCTTTCTTACTTTATCAGCTTGAACAAATTCACGTCCTGATGCATTTAAATAATAAACTTTCTTTCTATCATCTGAAAAATGAGATAAATATTGGTTCAAACTTCTTAAAATTTTTTGAGCGTTGCGATCTTGGCCAAGCTTATGCATTCGTTGCAATTGTTCCCGAGTGAGATAATCACATTTCTTCAAGCTTAAAAGTATCTGTTCGATTCGTTGTTGATTCTTCAAATTTAATAACCTCCTTCGCCACATGTGGCGAAATCTGTCTAGCTATCTCATCATTACTGATGAATGGTGTTTGAATGGTATCAGTCTTTACATTTTTATATAGGCCTCTACCTGGTATCATCGGTAATTGTTCCGCACCTGTCTGACCAAGTGCTGTATTCGATGCTGTAGCATCATCTAGTACATAGCAAAGTCGAATAGGTATGTTGCGTTTAGTTTGTTGTGGAATAGATTGAGCACTAGGGTATTGTGTGGCATAAATCAAATAATATCCTGCTCCCCTCCCCTTACGAGCGATACTTGTTATTACATCCATGGCAACAGGATGATCAGTTAAGTCTGCTGCTTCATCAATGAAGATAAAGTGTCGCTCCTTGATGTCTGCCTCTGTTACATCTTCGTATCCTTTATCTACAATAGATTGGTACTCCTTGGTCATCTGTTCATCAATGGCTAGTAATATCTGTTTAGCTTCTTCTGGATCACGTGCAAAATTATCTGTTTGTTTCAGATTTTTGAATCGTTGAAATGCTGAGCCACCTTTTAAATCAATAAGATGCAAATGTGTGTGTTCTGGTTGTTGTGCTATAAGTGTTGTGACTGCCAACTTTAGAAACACACTCTTCCCATAACCAGTGGCGCCAGCGATGATAAGGTGTTTATCTTTGTCAAAATTGTGATGTATTATTGATGTTCTTGTATGGCCCACTGGTATGGACCAAGTATTTTTCTTTAAATGGGTTTCATCCCATAAATACTTTTCTGCAAGCCCTTGATTATAAACTTTAATACGCAACATGCCATCAAACGATATTTCGATTTCCTTTTTCCTTTTTGACTTTTCACCTAGATTTTTGATCTGTTTAATTATGTCTTTATTAAACTTAAGGGAAAGCAAATCAGTAAAGGAGTAATCAACCGAATTATCTTTAATATTCAAACCATCCTCTAATACATGCGCCTTATCCATTACAACTTTTGAAGACATTCCAAGTGGCAGCTGATAAATATACTCCATCCCTCCATCAATTTTTCTTTTCTTTTGAAGACGAATTGTTTTCACTTTCCTTTCTTCCCTGATTGAAAGGCCAGCGTTGTTAAATATCCTTTGTATCTTGTCAGCATCATTACTAAGACCGGATTTTTTGAGGTATGAGTAACCTGCTAAACTCCCCATTAAAGTGGTCGATACAATTTCGAAAATCACACCACCATCTCCTTTTGTATTACATAGTAATAGTTGCAAAGTAAACGCCACGAGAAAGGACTGCATCAGCCTTTTTGACTTCTATTGTCCATTAGGTCGTATTAATGTGCGCCAACCGAATTTGAAAACGAATACCTTGCCGAATGATATAGCGTATGATATTGCGTTTTTGTCCTATTCAAAAAAAATTTAAGAGGACAAAATGTTTATTTATCGAATAATAAAACTAGGTGATGTTTGATGGAAACCAAACTAAAATCAAAAATCAAAGCATCTGGTTTAAAACAAAGTTTCATAGCAGAAAACGCAAAGATATCTAAAAGTGCACTAAGTTTAATTGTAAACGGCAAATCTTTACCAACCTTAACTGCGGCTATTAGGATAGCTAGGGTATTGGATGAAACTGTAGAAAATCTTTGGGGTGATCTAGTCGAATAAAAAAGCGCCCTCCTATTGAGGTGCGCTCTGTATCGATAATATATCTATAAATTTCACTTTAATTGTTTCATAATTACTTTCAATATGTATCATTTGAGTTTGACCATCGAGTTTAACAATTTTCCCTTGTACAGGATCTCTTTGCCACAACAATATTAAGACTTCAGTTTTCTCCCTATGTGCCTCAACTACTGCATTTCCCAACTCTTCTAATTCAAATTCATCCCTTGAAGGTCTCTGTGGTTTTGACTTTTTTGGCATTTTCACTCCCATGATTAAGCTCCTCTCCTTACTTTCCTGACTGGACCAATCGATAAGACATTACTTACCTTGAAAGTGCGCTGCTGTCGCTTGGTAAAACAATATGCACGAAAGTAATCTTCGTAAACGGACAAAATTTTAATTCTTCTCTGGCTGATATCTCCCTTGTTATCCAGATAAATCATTTCTAATTCCTCTTTGTTGTTAAATCCTCTAATAAGTAAACCTTTCATCGATTAGCCCTCCCTTACCAATATTTTATACGAACTTTTGTTCGATTTCAATTGAATCCAGAACAAAAGTTCGCATATAATATTAAAAAAGGAGATGTAGTTTATGATTCGTGACCGCGGAAAAATGAAATGGCAAGGGTTCTTTATGAGCGAACATACTGAATTACTTAAGCAGATACCAAAAGAATATGAAAAAGTAAAAAAGCCAGAATTAGATGAGCAAGAACTTGAGGAAATACAGATAATAACGATGGAATCATTAAACTACACCCTTACAATCAAAATGACCATCTGGGTTGATGGGTTCACAAAAGCTTATGAGGGCATAGTAGATAAAATTGATCATATTAATATGTACATCCATTTGGAAACGAACGAATTAAAAACCTTAAAATTTCACATTGATGAAGTGATATCAGTCGAAAGGGTTTAACAACATGACTAGGATTAATGAAGCTGATCGTAATGTTCTTGAGCAAGCTATATACTTACCGATGATTATTATCATCCTTGAAAGAGATATAAAGATCATTGAGAAGTCTCCGTTTAAGATTAAACAGCCTTATATTACATTGATGGAAAACACAATAAAGAAGGTACAGCGTGATTTGAAAGAAGTTAAAGATAAGCTGAGAAAAGAAAATATGAGAGTAAACCAGATTGGACATGACGAGTCGTTTACTATGTACGAGTTCCATTACAAAGGTTATGATGAGCAGCATAATTATTTTAATCCAAGAATTAGGAATAAATGCGAGGAACTTTTAAGCTTTTACCTGAGCAAATAACAGGACTTTTTTACCTATTTTTTGTTAATATAATTACATATTATAGGAAAGAGGTATGTTTAATGAAATATGAGCCATTAGGATTTATTGATGATGGCGTTACTTATCATATTTATGCAGATAAAAACACAGTTACAGTAACTGCCAAAAAAGGAGAACTCGAAATTAAATGTATAGGAGTTACATTTAAAGAGACTATTGCAGAAGCTAAAGGACTTTTTAGTAGTGAACTTCATTCAAAAATGTAACACCCTCTCTTAATAAGATGGGTTATTTTTTTGTTAAGGAGGACTTTTGACCCATATGTGGAATTATATTCAAAAGGAGTGATATCATGAAGCCTAACCTAATATATAACGTGGTCAAAAAGCATGGTATACAGTATTATATTTTTGCAAAATCTCATCCTGTTACTGTCGTTGGTACATCTAGCAATGGTGGGATAAAAGTAGAAGGTAATACAATAAAAGAAGCATTACAGAAGGCATTTGAAGGAATGAAAGCCAATCATAGAGAGGATTTTTGTTAAATTCATTTATTAGATACTTCAGTATTATCATTATATGTTAAAATAACTATAAATTCCAAATTAAGGAGACTTATGACATGAAAGAGATAATATATTTAGATACAGATATTATGAACTCACTATTAGCTCAAATTGATGAAGGACTTATAGACTCTTTCTCAATTGAAGACGCTAAACAAACTTCTGAAACTACTGGACAACAAGCATCCAAAGGAAAGAGTGCAGGTGTAAAAGGTCAATTACGACTTGATACAGGGTGGCTACCGGGCGGTGGGGTAGCACTTGACGGGTCCTTGGGAAATACCGGAAATGAAACTACTCATGATTCTAAAACATTTCTAGAAGGTGCAAGAGATATATTAAATAAAGCTTTTCACGATCATGCATTAAACATTCTATTACAAAAATTAGATGATTTAGATCTTATAGAACCATATTTTAAACTTAATGACGGTGATATATACTTAGGAGAATCTTCATATAAGTACTATAATTTTGAACTAATTAAAAATATGACTGATGTAAAGATTCTGGAGAAAATTTTTCTAATGGACATTACGGATGCAGATATAGATGAAGCTAGACGACTTGTTCAAAAATCAAATCCAAACGCTAAAGAAAGAATTAGATTGGATTGGGCTAGGAAAGTCGTTCAAAAGTATGATTCTTATAAACCAACATTAGATATAATAACAAATCTGAACAATGTTAGTAAATATTTTTCTACCACTCTAGGTAACTCCTCTTTTATTAAAGCAGATAATTTTATAGGAATTGTAAAAAAGCAATATTTGAGAGAATCTCCTGAAGCTCTTTCTTTAAGAGTTGATCAAACAAGAGAAGTAAAATTTTTAGTAAGAATAATAGGAAAAAAAGGTAAAGTATTTGATGGCATGGGTCATGTAGAAGACTTAAAAGCTCAAGATTTTAATTTAGTACCAAATATGTTTTTCGATATTATTTTGGGGTCATTCAACATTTTGGAAGAAGGTGACTTTTTAGTAACTCCAATCGCTATTTATTACGAATAATATTAAAAATTTCATTCCTTTTCTTTTTTTCTTTATTGAAATCACTAAATTTTTCTTCAATTGAATCTTTGTTGTTTTTTGAAAATGCAGTATTTATTTTCTTCATTTCTTGATATTCTTTTTCTAATTGGTTCATTTCCACTTTTACAGAGCCAAAAACTTTACGAAAACGATTACTCATTTTATCGCCTCCTATTAATTTATAGTTTAACACTTATTAGGATATTCAAACATATAGAAATTGATTATTTTTAAGCCCTTCTGTTGAAGGGCTCTTTATTTAATTTACACGAAGCTGCTGACCCGCATAAATCGTATACTTCCCATCAAGCTTATTCCAATCGCGAATTTGCTTAATAGTACTTCCATATTTTTTAGCTAGTTCAGATACAGTTTCACCTTTTTTTACAGTGTGATAAGTAGCACCAGAAGTAATATTTAATTTACTTCCTATTTGTAATGCATCCACATTAATGCCAGGATTAAGCTTTTTAAGATTGTTAACAGTTGTGCCGTATTTTTGGGATAATGACCAAAGAGTATCACCTTTAACTACCGTATGACGATAACCTTTGCTCGGTTTTGACGTTTCCTTTTTCCTAAGGTTAAATGCTTTAACAATTCCATTAACATGACCTCTTGCAACATCATCTATAAAAGAATCTTGCTTAAGTTTAGCAGCATCCCCACTATTATCGATAAACCCATTTTCGGTTAAAATTGCAGGCATATGCGATTCTCTAAGAACATGTAGGTTTTTTTGTTTTTGCCCACGGTCATTGAAACCTGTAGCTTTTATCACTTCGTTATGAATAGCATCTTGAATGGCCAATGTGGTTTGTCCTACTCCTGGATAAACAAAATCCTCATAACCTACACCGCCACCAGCATTAATATGTGGTGATACATATACATCGGCACCCCACGCATTTGCATCATCAGTCCGATAAGTTAATGAGCGAGTTTGGTCACCTGTTCGGCTCATCTTGATTTGTACGTCTTCATACTCTTCAAGATACTCTTTGATTTTCAACGCAATTTTTAATGTTAATATTTTTTCATACAAACTATTACCTACTGCACCTGGATCAATACCACCATGACCTGGATCAATATAAGCTTTAACCATTTTATATAACACTCCTTTTTTAATTTAAAAAAAGACCGTCCGATTGGACAGCCTTATAACTTATTTGCTTTTTCTAGCCAAGCCTTTTGTTGTTTAGCTTTTTTAGTAAATCCAAAATGATTCTTATAAATTGTATATAAAGTGATTCCTAGAGCAATTCCTGCTGTAAGGACAATGCCAAATGCGTCAATGCTCTCGGCAGTTAGCCACTCAAACTTAACATTAAGAGTGCCTAGAAACATCATGATGGCTGATAAAAAACCAACTACTTGAGCAACAACATCTTTATTCATGTCTCTCACCTCCCTTCAATTGAATTTCAAGACCATGCACCCTTTTATCTAATCTGTTAATTCTCATGTGGATGGCTTTACGATCATCATCACTCTCTTTCATTTGCTCGCGAAACTCATCTATAGATTTTTGTAGATTGGCAATGGCATCACTTAACGGCTTTACAATAATTCCTTTAAAAATAAAAGAGATACCCCCAAAGAGAGTACCTAGTATGGCAAGCAACGCCGCCCATTCTTGTAATGTTAATCCGATGAAAGTCAAAATTTCTCCCCCTTATGCAAATTAAAAAAGCCCTAGTCGGCCTCTGGTGTTAGTCGTTCAATCAATTTAGTTCTTACTACATTTTTCAATGCTGGAATCGATTCATTTCCTTGATAATCCTCTGCAGATATTGGAATATAACCATTTAAGGTGACTGTTGACTCTGGATCATTCGCTCTAAATTGAACATGTACAACAGAAATATCACCATCAGCATAACGAATATTTGTACCTGTAATTTGAATATCAAACATTATTCTTCATCTCCTTTTTCTTCTTCGTCTACACCAAATTGTTCACAAAGATAATCGTAAACATCTGAGTCCTGACCTTCGTATTCAACATCTTCGAATTTCTTTAATACATGTTTGATAGTTCGTATCATTTCACGATTATCACCACCTTCAATTACCAGTTTCTCGTTGTTCAATTCCTTTAAATCATTAGTAAAAGCAGCCATGTCTTTGATGTCAAATTGACCATCTTTCACGATTGCTTCTCCTTTTTCGTCCTTATGAGAATGTTCTTTAGCAAGCTCTTTACGATCTTCTTCCACAGTTTTTAGTCTTTCAGTCATTTTGTTAATAAAATGGCGACGGAAACGCGAGTGTTTTCTTGCTAGTTTTAGATCATACATAAAGTTAATTGCAGCTACTAATTTACCGTTTTCGATTTCTACTTTCATTTTAAAACCTCCTAATTTATGCGGCGCTAATTTTTTCTTCTAATTTTGCAACCTTTTGCCTTAAATGCTGATTCTCTATTTTGAGCCAGTTAATTTCGTCAGCGTGTCCAAGGGTTCTTTTATCTAGTTCTTGGATCCCTTTCATGTTAATACTGTTCATGAGATATTGCTCTACACCATCGCCATCAATCAGTTCATCAGCAATTTGATAACCCTCACCTATAACTAACCCTTGTCTTACTCGTGAATGCCCACTTTCAACTTCTCTTTTTAGACGGTATTGGTAAATTGTTGATCTGTTAATGATATCTAACGCACTGTCTGTCCATTCTTTAATATCTTCTTTGTACGAGGCCATTGAACCTGTTGGGAAACTTGCTGCTCTCACAGGGATGTACGTTCCTGTAGTTCCACTAGCTGTTGCTCTCACTTCGTTATTAGCTCTTACAAATAAATTTTGACCAGCAGTATTCGGATTTACTTCAATATAATTACCTTGAAATCCAGCTGCGACCACTTGGCGCCAAATAATACTTCCTTCATCAGCCATTCCAATACCTGTTGCTCTTATGTCACCATTAGCACCCAGATATAAGTGAGTTCCTCCTGCTGATGTGTTTGTAGCAATTCCAGCGAAGTAAGCCTTATATCCTCTCGCATTACGGTATACCGGGTTACCAGAAGAACCATCTACATACCCCTTGTTAACAAACCTTGTTTCATCATCTGACCCTATATAAGCATTGGTTGAATTAGTGCTAAAACCAAAACCATAAATAACTGAAGCTCGTAAATCACGGTATACCACTGATCCGTCAGCTTGCGTAAATGCTGAACTTGTTATTCTTACTTCTCGATCTGTTCCGATATATCCATTATATCCCGGTCCAAAACGTAATCCTTGAGCCCTGATAGGTCTGTAACTATAATTCTCTGCAACACCATCTGATGGAATACTTGAAATATCAACTACCCTGACTTCGTTATTTGAATCAGGAGCCAAATAGACATTAGAATTACTAGTGCCTAGAGCTGCACTTGTTACTAGTGATCTATCAACACTAAATCGTTGAGAACCGCCTGAATTATATCCAAACAACCCGTCTGGATTAACATTGACATATTGCCCACTAGACTGTGTAAGACGAACATTCCCGCCAATGATTTCTAAGTTAGTTAGACCATCCGATGAACGGAACTTAGCTCCATATACGTCAATACCTCTCAATGCACCTACGTTGATACGGTCAGCGTTCACGCTTGCAATTTTCGCAGCTGTTACAGCTAAATCATCAATTTGCGCTGTACCGATAATGGCATCTTGTAATTTGGCACGCGTAATAGACGCATTTGCTAATGCGCCATTTTGAGCCGTAATACTATTAGCAGCCATCAAGCTTGCAGTAATTGATCCATCCACAATTAGGGCTGCATTGTTTTTTCTTCTAACAACTAAATTATCAATCCAAGCCCGATTTGTTGTCTCACCGTTATTAGTAAAGCTTACTCGAAGTCTGATATATCCAACACCAGCAGGCACTTTATAGGTTCCAGTTAACTTAGTCCATGCATAAGTTTTAGTAGTCGCATAGGCTACAGTAGTCCATGAAAGGTGTTGTTTCTTGAGGTCGTAAGTCCTTACCCCATAGGACAATGAACCAGGTCCAACAAGATTATTAAAACGATAATCTAGCTCGAAGTATAATTCATCACCTTCTTGAACCTTTATTATTCTTTCCTGTTGAGCATCTACATTTCTAACATCACTAGCCCACAACCCTAAGCATTTTGATGATCCATTATTGCCAGACCAAGATGTCTGATCAACTACTTGAATAGTAGTATTAGAGTTTTCGTTTATCCAACCAGAAGGCAATTGACCAACTTTGTCATCCTCAAAATCACCATTATCAATAAGATTTGTAAAATCACCTACATCAAGTAATCTAGTGTGGATTTTCACATCCCCAGGTTGTACATTAATCGCACCAATAATGCCATCACGGTCTACTTTCAACTCAATATCATCCGATATGACCCTGATGGATGATTCTGCCGAAGTCATTCTACCGGTTAATGAATTAACTTCTTGAGTGGATGCTTTAAATGTTAAGTCATATGCTGTTTGGTCAATTTTTGTTTCTGCTGATGAAACACGGCTTTCTATGTCTTCTGGAGGAGGGGACCACCCAGCGAGTTTATTGCCTTCTATCACTTGTAAATCCCATATTTCTGCTTTCATTGGGACATATCCACCAGACCCACTGGATCTATTAGGCTGGATATACAGATGCGTATCTGTGGCTGTCATACCATTTGTTGTAAAATGTATCTCATAATCATAGATTTCTTCATCATTGGGATAAGGAGAGCCAACAGTCCACACATCACTCACTAGTTCATTATTTCTATAAACAGACACTGGATTACCCGAAGATAATTGGCTATGACCACCCATAGTAGTAATATTCCCAGAAATTTTTCTAATCTTAAACGCTAGGATATATTCAGTGAATGGCTTAAATATCGTATTGCTCAAACGTAAACCAGCTCCAGATGAACCCATTGACTCTATGGTATAGGTGTATGCATCAAATTGATAAGTATTGCCCCATGGTGCAACGAGACTCCTTCTTGCTAAATTGCGCCCACTGATCTCCAAATTATTAAAATCAGACATAAGCTCATTGACACTAGTAGAAATCTTATTAGCCTTAATATCAACCGCAGCAATTTGACTAAGAGCACTTCCAACCTCACCAGTTAATTCATTAACATTAGCTTCCACATTCTCCGCACGTAAAGACAATCCATCTAGGCTGTTATCAATTTGAAGAATTTTATTCTGATAAACACCATTGTCTACCTTATTAATCAATTCCTCATTTACGAGATATATCTTTCCATCCACATAGTCAAAGCCTGCTTTATTTGCAAGCTCAGACATCAGGCTAACTTCTGTTGCTGTTATCTCAGCATCAGTATATTGCTTTGAATCAGCTTGGATTTGATCATATACATCTTGGCGAATCATATCAGCGTAAATAGTGCCATCAGCCAGTATGTCAGCAGTTTTTGATAACTCCCTTAACTCTGAAGCGATATCAGGACCAAATAAAATATCTGGTGTTCTTACTCGGTGTGCTGCCGCACTAACTTGCACTGACCAATCACTCGCAGTTCCATGCTGATTAACTGCTCTTACCCTGTAATACCAAACTTGATCAGTACCAACCGAATGGAGAAAACCACTAGTATTTCCCCTCCACAATAAGTGCTGTGTGTCTGGCACAAAGTCTTTTAACTGTGAGCCATATACTTCGTAGTGTTTTACATAAATCGAACTGCCGTAGTCCCAATATAATTGTATAGCTCCCATTCCACTTATCGCTTCAACATCTATTGGAGTAGTGGGCTTGATGTCTGGGAAACTACCTTCAGTGACTTGTTGTGGGCGGTCACGGATTTTTTCAACTTCTTTTTCTAATTCTTCAAGCCGATTATCATCTAACTCTAGAAATTGTCCCATCTCAACAACCATGGTACCGTCAATGTCTAAAATGTCATATTCCATAGCTATTATTCTAGCTTGTATTTCTATTGGTCTAGCAAAACGGCGATCAATAGCAATGGAGGTGTCACCAAGAAATACTTCTTCATCAAACAGTTCGGCAGCAAGTCGATAGTTGACTTCTGGTTTTTTTATAGCCTGTAAGTTATCCCAAGTAGCCCATAGCAACTCTTCTGGGTCCTCATATTGTTGATTGCTATAGATGCCAAAACGATGCTTCATATTCCCGTTTTCATCTTCATAGCCTAAAATAGGGATATCTTTAGGGTCGCCGACCCATATTTGCCCTTTTGGCTTATTAACAGGATGCCCTTTTGAGATAGACCACTCAACATCTGCAAAATCAATATAACGGGTAAATCCACCTGTTTGATCGCCTTCATCATCTTCAATAGGCAAGGATGAACCACGGCCGTATAACGCTGTCTTTGGATAACTTAGAATGGTTCGACCAATCTCTATTGTATTATGGTCAATTTCAAACCGTTGGCCATGTTCGTACCTGCGTCTTTGTAATATCTGAATCTTACACGCCTTAATTTCATTAGTGCGCTCGTCAAAATCCACAACATCCTTTACTTCTCCACCCCAAGTAGACAAGATATCCCATACAGCTTCTACACTTGATAAATAATAAAAGTTTGTAGTAGCTAGACCTAATGATACCAATACTTCTCCAATCCAACGGGTACCTAATAATGCGGCATCTAGTGCTTCATCTGCTGTTTTATCAACAAATCGCCTATCGACAACAATATGATCATTTAACTCAGCTAGATATACAGGTTCACAGGTTGCTATTGTCATTGGTCCATTTATGCCATCGCTATCGTCAATTTCACGAATAACCATTAACCGCCAATCGCCTTCATGATCTTTAAAGACGACTTTATTTTCTTCCTTTACGTGTACAGCATTTTCATGGTCTGCCTCAACGGTAAAAGAAAAAGGCTTGTCCGGCACGCTATTTACCTCGATTCGGTAAGGCGCACTGACCAGCCCTGTATCTTCAGATAATATAGTTAATGGCTTTTCTCTTTGGCTAAATACATACAACTCACTCAATCTATCACATCCTTTCGCTAAGGTATATCACCTCATTAATAATATCTCTCGTCATATTTCAAGCTGCAATTATGGCTTGCCTGTACCGTAAACTGTCCAGGCTGCAAATGAACAAAATTAGAAATCATTCTATAAGAATGTCTTAAATCTTCACCGTTTAATAATGCCTTTCTCCCATCCAGTTTAAGGGTAAGCCTGTCACCAACTACAAACTCATATGCTAATAGCAGGTAGAAATTATTACTGCCCTCTATCTCTAAGGTATTTGTCGCTTTAGTAAAGACAACCTCAATTGTCCATGGAACTTCCACCTGACCAGTAATTGTATGAACAGAAGGCTGAGAGGTAACATTAATTATTTTCTCAAGTCCAAACCTATAGGCTTGTGGTAAATAAAAGTTGATGTATCCCTTTGCATATTTGGGGCGTTCACTTAACTCCATTCCTTCGTAATAGGCAAGATAATACCTGTTAGGGTTATCCTTGAATATTAATTTTTTCGGTTCATCATGAATAAGCCAAGTGGACATATCTTCTTTCAATGACTCAATTCTTTGATTGCTAGAAATCCTAATGGGCACTTGTAAGTTAGCATCCATTAACTTCTTTTTTCTAACCCTAGTTCCACTTTTTGACATATTGAATATATCAAACATAATAGGAGGCGAAGGTGGTCTAAATAAATCAGCTATTACCCTGATATAGTCTTTTTCAATACCGTTAAAAATCATATCCTCACCTCCCCTATCTTGGTCTTCTTCGTTTACGATTGTTGGAACGGTTTTGTAGATTAGTTATATCATCAACTATCTCTCTTGCGACTTCTTTAGAACCAACATAAAGTGAAATAACAGCTGGTTGCTTACTGTTTGGTTCACCTTGATTACCTTCATTTTGTGTAGGAATTTGAAATCCTCTAATAGCATCTACAAGCTGATTCCCCATGCCACTATGCGCCATTCTTGATGTGCCTAAAGCTTGTTCGGGCGTTGATGTTAAAATCATTCCGTTAGACAAGGTATCTAGTTCTTTATAAACTGATTTAGCGTTTTCCCTGATACCTACAGCAATCCCTTCAGGAATCCAACGACCTACATCATCCCTCATTAGTCGAGAAGGGGAATGGATTCTTAAAGCGTTTTTCATGGTGCTTGCAACACTATTTGCTATACTCCTGGCTGTAGACATTACTGCACCTCTACCAGCTAATAGACCTTGATTTAAACCAGCCATGGCATTCCTACCTACTGAATTAAATTGACCTCTTGTACCGTTGAACGGAGTAACTAAATCTTTCGCTAACAACCTCATTGTTTTGGTTTGATCATTTGACCCAGCTCTTAATCTAGCAAGCATGTTTTTCATGGCTTGTTGAGTAACTAGTGGTAGCTTTTTGAGCGACTTTTCTATAATCTTGACTGAATTATCATGCCCCTTAGAAATTTGTCTAAAATTCTTTTCAGAACTTTCAAGGATACCTTTGAACATATTTTGAACTGATTGCAAAACAGCATTACTACCTTCGTTTATACCAAGGACTAAACCTTCTGTAATGTTAGAGCCAAAACCCTTAAAAACTTTAGAAGGGCTATTTATTCCAGCTTCTTGCTTAAAGGCATTTGCCGTATCCTTTGCCATATTTTTAGAAGCATTTTGTGCTTGTGGTGATCCTTCTTCAATCCCTCCTGCTGTTCCTTCTGGCATTGCCTTTCCGAGTGATTTAAAATCAGCTGATTGTATTTCTTCAGCTAAGGATTGTTCCATACCAGTTACTAAATGTCCTACAGCTTCCATTACACCTGATTCTTCAATTCCTAACGACTTGCTCAAAGCATCAGTAGCTGTGTCTCCACCTTTTTGAAAGGCTTCACTTAAATTTTTTAACTCTTCATCAGAGGCATTAACTAATGCATTCACGTGTCCTGCTGATTCTGGACCTGCTTCTCTTAAAGTATTGAGCAATCCTTCATCAACACCACGCTCAGCTAAAGTGGCAATATTCTCTGCCCAATTGCTAATAATCTCTTGGTTTGTTTGGAGATTCTCTGTCATTTCTGCAACAGTTATCTTTGATTTTTCACTAAGGGTATCAAACATATTCGTAGCTTGTTCTTTGTAACTCTCCCATGTCGATTTCATAGATTCAACTGTCGATTGTTGTGATTCTGATAACTCTTCGAATTTTATTATTTGATTAGTTACGCCATTGTTTGTTGCTTCAGTAACTGCCTCCATAGAAGCTGTTAATTGTTCCTCAGTAATTTTATGTTGTTCTGCTAATTGTGCTTCTGTTTCTTTTAAAACAGCCTCTTGCTCTCCTAACGCAGTAATCGCATCTTTATATTCCCCTGTTTTAACAGTTCCTTCAGCTTTTTTCTCATTCCACTCTTGTTGTAAAGCATTTACCTCTTCGAGCTTCATTTGTACTTCGTTTTGTTCTTCAATAATTTCCGTCTGTCTCTGTAATGCATCGTTGTATGAAGTTTGTTCCTTTACCAAGCCGATTCGAGCTTGTAATTGCTCGGACGACATACTTAAAGCATTCGCTTCCTCGTTATAAGCTAAGTTCAACCCTTCTACTCGCCCATTTAGTTGTTCGATATAAGAACTAAGCAACTGCTTTTCAGCAGCAGATAATCGCTCTTTGTTAGTTAAATCTTCAATTTCACTTGCTAGTTCCTCGTTTGCTTTGGCTGCCGCTAGAACTTCTGTTTGATTTTTCTTGTATGCTTCAGCACTACTATTAACCTCTTCATTTAGTGAGGTTACAGTTTCGCTTAACCTTTCACCCTCGGAATTTAATTTTTCAGCTTCTTCACTAGTTTTGTTAAACCATTTCACTAAAGCAATGGCTCCCCCTACTAATGCACCAATTGCAAGTGTTATCCAACCAATTGGACCCATAGCCAATTTTGTTGCAGCAGCAAATGCAATTTTTGCTGCGGTTGCGAGTTTGATTTTCCCTGTTAAAACACCAAGAGCTAAACTACTTAATGTAATAGCGCCTGTATGAGCTACAGTAGCAGCGGCACCAGCTCTAGTTACTGCAGTTGATGTCATTTGTGCTGTAATTTGAGTACGTGTAGCTAGTGTTAAAGCTTGTTGTGATGCAATAGCAGTTGTAATTACTGCATTCATTGATTTAATAGACGCTATAACTTTAGTGACTATCACTAGCCCTGCGTATGCTGATACCATGCTCAATATTACTGGGGATAAAGCTTTCGCTACAGGGATAACTGCTCCTACCGCAGAACCAAAGGCCTTGACGACTGGTGTTGTGCTTTCAATCACCGAACCAACCACTTTAAATGACTGGTTAACTATTGCTTTTAAACTATCAATATTTTGAGCGATATCTTTCCCAGTTACCTGTTGGGATAGCTTATCGAAAGATTTAATGATATCGGCAATCCCTTTTGCTGCTGCATTTCGTAAGTTCCCTAAAGAAGTAGCAATTCCTAAACTATTTTCTTTTGCAAGTTTGGCCATGATCCCAGTACCAGTACCAACTTCAATAAGTTTCTCATTGAATTGATCTAAAGTAATAGCCCCGTCTTGTAAAGCGTTGTATAAATCATCCTTAGCGCTTTTACCAGCAAATCCAAAACCTTCAGCAATCTTAATCAAACCGACATCCATCGTTTCGGATAATGTGTTCCAAGTATCCATATTCATAGTTCCGGTCTGTAAAGCCTTAATATATTGATCAGTTCCACGCTTTGCTTCCTCTGCACTTGAACCCGAGCCAAGCAATGCATTGTTTAATGCAATCGCTGACTCTGTTGACTTATCCATGTCATTAAAAGAGGTGTACATTCTTTGAGCACTGCCAGCGATATCATTAAGTGTAGTTGGTAATCCATCGATACCTTCAGAAAGTCTATTCATCGCCTTCTCTGAATCCTCAGCAGAAACCCCTAAGGCTTGTAATACTTTTGGAAATGCATTAAGTGTATCAAAACGTGCAATTGCCGCATCCACTGAGTTTTTTAATTCATTAAATACCGCTGTACCAATTGCCACCAATCCCAAAGAGGTGGCTAACTCTTTTATGCCGAATGAGGCTCTACCTGTTTCTTCACCAACATTTGACACCTCTTGACTCGCCTCTTGAGCTTGGCTTGCCATACCATCTAAACTATCTGAAACACCGCGAACGCTAGATGCCGCACTAGTACTACTATCAGCTAAGCCATCAACACTGCCTTCTACTCCCCTTAAATCTCTACTTGCCCTAGAACCACTTTCTCCTAATCCTTCAATAGCACTACCTGCACCACGCACACTAGAGCTTGCTTGAGTACTACTATCACTAATACTATCCATACTATTTTCTACAACTGTCATTCCACGGCCAGACCTAATTGCTGAATCTCCTAACCTATCTAAAGCATTAGATGCAACTGTAACCTGTCTGCCATCAACCTCAATCTCAATCCTAATTGATCCATCTGCCAATTATTCCACCTCCTCCTGAGCTAAAGAATATTTCCTCTGAAGTTTCTCCATATCAGCCTTATAATCAGGTGAATCAGTATTTTTCGGTTTCCATGCCCTAATTTGAATAATCCTCTTCATGATCGTTTCATCTGGCAATCCGTTGAGTAAAGATTGAAATTCATGCCAGTGAAGCTTTCCTTGCTCTTTATACAAGTTCACTCCATAGGCTTGTTGAAAAGAGGCATATATGAATTCTGCATCTATACTTAAATCAATAAGTTGCTCATGTTCTTGTTGAACAGGCATTGGATTGCCTTGAAGGTCATATTCAATTGACGTTTCGTTTTCAATTTTAATAAACTCTTGATATATTAAATTCCACATATCAATTACATCAGAATCAGGAACGCAACCGATTAGTAAGTTTAATGCAGTTTCTGCTTTTTCAAGAGGGTTGAGAACCTCGTCATATAGAACATCAAAAACATCTAACACATTATCAAAAGATAGATCAATCGAATAAGTTTCACCTTTAAAAGTAAACTCGGTGATTAGAGGGTCGTTTAACCTCACTCTGCATCACCTACTTCTTTTTGGCTTTTTTATTTAGATATTCATTTTGTTTTTTCTTAGCTTCTTTAGATCGTGATGTCTCTTGCTCCTCAAGCCGTTGAGCGATGGCAGCTCCCACTACATCTAAGGCTTTCTCTAAAGCTAGAATATCTGGGTATTCTTTGTAAATTTCACGGAATGAGCCATCACCAAATATAATGTCATATTGAGCTGCTATGAACTCTTTATTAACATCAAATGCGGCATCTACTGTTTTTTCATCGAGACTCTCAACAGTAATTTCTTCTGGAAAGTGGATATGTTTAGCTTTCTCCTCAGCCACCTTTAATTTTTCTTGTGCTAATTCATCAACATTAAAATATCTTCTGAGATTTTCAAAAGAGCTATCAAACCACAGTTCCACTTTTCCAACTTTCACAGGAAATCCAGTTCTTTTAATATCAATTTGTATATCTTTTGACATCATAAATCCTCCTCTAGAAATAAAAGAGAGGCATTAAACCTCTCTTATCCTTCTGGTATTTCTTCATCGCCTCCGTCTTCCGGAGGTTCCTCAGGGTGTAGTTAAATCTGTTTCTTTTGGAATTGTATCGAAACGAATATTACAGCTAAATGTTTCATAAGCAGATGCATCGCCTGCTCCAGCTACTATTGCTGAGACTGTTGCTCTACCTACCCATTCTTTCTTGCCATCTGCCGAAACGACTTTGTGCCAAACCTTACGACCATCACCAGTTTTGTATTTTAATCCAGCAATCAATGCTTGAGCAGGGTCTTCAGGGTCATAAAAGCCTTCTGGAGTGTAAGCACCAGCTACAGAAACAACATCCGTTTCTGGTGTGCCATCACCGTCATAGAATGCTTGCTCCTCAGTCCCTTCTTGTGTATCATCACCTATTGCAGAAATGTATTTTGCAAGTTCTAACCACTCTTCCCCTGGTGTTTCTGTACCCGGAAGATACGGTTGTAAAAAATGTCCTCTTAATGCATTTTTTCTTCTCATTTCTTATTCCTCCTTAGTATTAAAAACTGTTACTGTTGCTTGAATATCCAATAAAAAAACGAACCAACCCTGATCATCTAATTGATTGATGAAAGGTTTGTTCGTTATTGAAAGGTCCTCAAATTCAAAACTATTATTATTACTCTCCAACTCTTCTAATCTCTCTAATTCATCCTGTACTAACCACAGTGATTGATGTATTTTGCTTTGTGACTTCGATTTCATAGCAATTTCATAGTTTAATTGCTGGTCACTTACACCATCCATGAACTTTCTAATTACTTGTGAACCAGGCAAGGGATATATAACAAGCGATTCTTCTGCCCCTATATATCCCTTCTTACAGTTAAGCGGAAGGTTGGGGATTAGGTTAATTCTATCGGTCAATCTTTCTGTAAAATCCATTACCAATCAGCCCCCTTTATGAAAGCCTTGTTCCAATCATTCATATAAAGGTTTTTAGCTTTCATATCCCACCTCGGACCAGTGCCAGGAGTGGTGTAATTATGCATGTACATATAAAAAAGCCTTGCAGCGTACTTTTGATGATACTCAATACCAGAACCATCTACAGCAATACTCATTGCTTGCCTTAAGTTACCTTCATCCATTGGAACGAACTGATTCATATCTGCGGCTGCTTGATTTGCTAAAGTCCTTTGACCATTTCTAACTGCTTTGGCACTCAACTTACTACGAGCAACACTTAAATTAACTGTTACCCCCATATTAGACCACCTCCAATTCATAAGAATAAATAGTGGTGCTATATGCTTCGTAAATAGGAATAACCTTCGTGACAATATGATTTGTATCGTCAAAATGAAGCACTGATTGAACTTTAAATTTAGGTATTGGAGTAGTCATGCCCTCATAACAAAAAACAACCGCATTATATAGTAATTGTTTACCAGAGGCACTCGAGCTATAAGCTGCGCCTCTGTCAATACGGCAGTGTTCAATGAGAACTGAATCAGCGTATTCAGGTTCAGACCAATCATTCTCTCCAATGTACTCTTTATAATAAAAAGCATCGATTAAAAATTTTTGCGGCGGTTTAGGCATTACCATGTCATCACACCACTAAATAACAAGCCCGTCCCCTCTAGGTATATATAAACGTCCTCCGAGATTAAGGGCTTACTTTCGTTCGCCCCACTTGGATTATATCTACTTGCATTAGAAACGCTTGTACGCCCCGCTTGAAAGGTCTGGGGGGCATTATTTATTTCCTCGAATGTTGTAGCTCCAAGAACGTGGAAGTATTCAATTTGAGTACATAACGCTTGTTTAAATTTATTTACACGCCATGTATTATCCTTTTCGATGTTCACCCTTTGGTAAAAGTGGTTAGTAACGTTATCGATTACAGCAGAAGCTTTTGAGAGTAATTTATTAAAATCACTCTCATCAATATCACGATTATTCAGTTCCTTAAATTCCTCAAAAGTGAGATAAGCCATAATCTCCCTCCTAATAAAAGAAGGAGACTATTTGTCTCCCTCATTATCTTCTTTGTTATCTATACGTTCCAAAAACTCACCTTTGTGATTTTTTAAGTTTTCGGCAGCTTCATCAGCGCGCTTGACAGTCATTTCAATTTCTTGATCTTTTTTGTAAACTTCATCTGTTTTAATGTCTCTGAACGGTTGCAATACCTTGTATTTAGCCATGTTTTAACCTCCTTAACCTGCTGGTGTTTGCGGTACTGTATTGAATCGGAACTTTACGATACGTACTGATTTCGGCTCATAAACACGAGTCCAACGTGCTGCAGTGTCAATTTCAGAGTTCGTAGGGAATACGTTAGCCACTCCGCCTTCATTCCACTTAACGCCACGTGGGTGCAAGATGAAAATTTTACGGTTGATAAGCGCTTCTTCACCAGAGTAAGCTAATGGATTTCTGCTAACTTCTGTTTGGATGATTCGCGGATGTGATCCATTACCAAGTGCAATAGCACCTTGACCGAAAATGTACATTTCGGCTTGTCCTGTAGCTGTATCGTAGAACATAGAATCGTCTACAGTTACTTGTTTTCCGTTAAAGTAAGGAATTGGTTTGCCTTGTTGTGATTGCGGTACGTAATCAATTAAATCTTGTTTACGTAGTTCTGTTTCAACAGCAGAATGCATCATAACTCCAGTTAGTGATTCTTTTGCGTCACCCATCAACTGAGTAGCATCAAGAAATGTACTCATGTTGATTGTTCCAGCTATTCCGTCACGACCTGTAATGTCATATACTTTACTGGACATAGAAGTGCTTTTGAATACTCCACCAAGCGTAGAAAGTAGTGTGCGCTGCATATCTCTTGCCCAATAAGCTGCAACTAGTTGAGCAATAGCATCCATTGGATCGTCACCAGAAAGCATTGCTGATAAACCATTCGCCCCCCAAGCATTAACACGAGCATGTTTGCGAGCCACATCATCGCTAGAAGTAATTTTCCCAACAGACATGTCGCCTTCATCTTTCATGATTTGAGATTCTTCATTCCCTAAATCATTCCAGAAGGGCATATTAATAAGGGTATTCGCCCCGCCTGCTAAGTTATTGAATTCAGTATCATTAGCAATAATTCCACTTTGCACTAATGCTGATAGTTCCATAGTTCTTTGAATTGTGTATGGAGTGAAAATCTCCGGTTGGATTACATCTTGTAAACGTGTAGTCATTTATATCATTCTCCTTTTATTTTCCGGCTTGTGCTTTTAACGCATTGTATAAGTCCGGATTTTCTTTGTATAATTTACCTTGCTCCGTTAGATTCCAGCTTTCCTTGCTGAATGGGTTTACCCCACCAGTTCCACCTTGTGGATTTCCAGGAGCAACTATTGTTGGTGAATTTGGCTTTTGCTCTGTTTCAAATAAATAAGAATCACTTTCTTTAAGGGTTTTCAATTGGTCATCTAGACCTTTTAGAATATCCCCATCAAGCTTGATTGTGTCCATATCTAATAACGCTCTCAATGCCTTAGTGTTTTTCACCTTTGCACCCGCCAAAGTATTCTCTAGTTTGTGGTCAAAAGCTTGCCTCTGAAGCTTTTCTTCATACTCGTTCTTTGTTGTTTCGTTTTCACCTTTCAAACGGTCAATCTCAGCTGTTAATTCCTCGTTACCTTTTGCTTTTTCCCCTAGTTCTTTTAGTTGGGTATCACGTTCATCTAGTTGAGTCTTGTAATCTTCTATCTGAGATTCTAAACTCTCTACCTTATCAGCCTTTTCCTTGATGGAATTAACTGATTTACCGTGTTCTTTCATGATGTTTTCAATCGCATCATCCTCTAGTCCCAAACTTTTTAGAAACTCTCTATTCATCTTTCATTCCTCCTACATTTGTTGACGCGGTATTGTCCGCGATGGATTAGTTATTTAACGCATAACTGCGATTGATTGCATAATAAATAAGCCTTTTAATGACTTGCTTAGGTCAGGTAACAATGGGTACTTCCAAAAGCTTTCTTTCCAGGCACAAAAAAGCACTTAACCATTTTTCGGAGGTTAAGTGCTTCAATCGATTACTTCAATACTTTTCACTTCTGTTTCATCAAAATTGATATAGTTACCTTTTAAATTCCCTTGAGTTGGAACAATCGTTAATTCTTCCACACCCTTTTCGCTATCTCCAGGAGAAGTCCAATGGTCAACAACACCTATTAAGATACTGTCATCATCAAAAATAACTTTTACCTTTGCCTTGGAATCTAATAAAGGGATTTTTGAAAACATATTATTCATCCTTCCATATTGGTACTATATGAGTTCTATTTTTAGAATGGTGTATTTTTATAAAGTTCGCCTGTCGTACTCCGTTTAAACTTACAGCTATTCCAATATTATCGGTTATTCTCATTTTTTCTGTGTTTCTCCTCTTGCCATTATTATCTCTTTCAATTACCCCAGTCCCAGCATATTCATCAAATAACTTTTGAACATCTACACTGTCATAAAAATAACTTTTACCTTCAATTTTCGTAGCCTGCATGTGTGGAGCTTGTTTTTCAGGGTTAATAGTGGAACCGAACTGGCCATCCTTCAATTTTGATTTCACATAATAATTATCTTGTATTATATTCCATTCTCCTACTTTATTATACTTCAGATCAAGGAATCCATCTATACTTCTTGGAAGCCTTTCACTCCCTAATAATGATTTGTACCTTTGATATTGTTCATTGGCACTTCTCAATTCCGATTTACTTAAATAACTAGCATGTCCTTTATCTTCAAAGTCTTTCATCAGTGTGGATAAAGGAGTATATACTTTTTCTCTTTTGTAATTTCTACTAAGGTACTTGTTATTTTTATCAAGATGCTCCCTCATAGCCGCCTGTCTCCGTCTGACCATCATTCGCCAGTAATCAGCCTTATCACTGCCTAATTCCTCAGCAACCATAAGTTTCTTTTTATACTTAACTATTTCTCGCTCAATCCTGCGTTGTGTATCCCTGGCTTGAGCGACTTGAGCATTTAGATCAGCATCGTAATGAGGTTGATTATTGGTATTTACACCTGGAATAAAAGGAATATGCAAATGCCTGCAATTGACGCCCCTGTGACCGCCTGCTGTTCCATAATCAGCACCCCAAGAAGGGTCGTATATTGATTTATACTCACTATCCTCAGGTATTTCACTAGGCATCCTCAAATCAACAACATTCCCCTGAATGGCAGAGCATTGTTTCCTTGCTCCTACATGACTAGTAACAACCACTGTATAAACGCCATATTCACTCATACGCTGTGTTCTCAATTCATTATAGGTATTTCCTAGTGTGGACTTCAAAACTGTTCTAACGTAACCTTCAAGGCTCCATGTGTTATTTCCTCTGTCTGTAAGAGTTGTACGGATTCCTTTTTGGGCTAAATCAGTTATTGCTCTTTCGAGAGACTCCTCAAATGTATAAATTCCTGTATTGAACATTGCAGCAGTTTGATTTAGCACATTTTGATAAGCAATTTGAGCAGTTCCTATACCGAAATTGGTTGTAATGAGTGTTTGATTGACGTAGTTCTCAATATCTCCCCAAGCTTGCTCATAATAAGCCTGCATAATCATATCCAAATTACTCGGAATAGGCTTAGACGGAACCGTCATACTCTTATCAATGTCTTTTATAATGCCCTCACCAGCATCTTCAAACATACGTTTAATTTCCTTCTCAGAAACATCTGTAACCTTAGAAAGAAGAGATACAACCTCGTTATTGAATAACCTTAATTCATATAGTTTCTTAGCTTGCCAATCAGTAATATCCCTAGAACCATCTTTTAAATGCTTAATAAGCAACCTAATGATTTCACCTTCAAGACTGTTGTACAATTCAGCCATGTTACTCGACCACAAATCTAATTGATGTGGTGTAATCATTCATCATCACCTGTGTACTGCCTTTCTCTGCGGTGATTAACGTTTGCTGGCTCCGTTCCTAATTGATCTGCATTAATTTCTTTTATCCATTGCTCAGCTGTCTCTTTAGGTACTTTGAAAACACGCTGGATAATTTCTGCTGTTGGTATTAAACCAAACGTTTTAGCTTTACCGTAGAAGGTGAGTAAGGCGTCTCTATCCTGGAATACTCCGTCATCAAAATCGACACCAATATGTTCAAACGTGGGGATTTCGCCATCAAACAGGCTTTTACCATTCCAGGTAGTCGCTTTGGCAAGTTCAAGAACGGATACAATCAACCCTTTAATAAATTGCTCCACTTCGTAAACGTGATCGTTTCTAGTGCGGTAGGTTAAATCATTTTCGCTGACAACCTCAGTAGCTGTTTTCATGCTTCGACCATCAAAACTAAATGTCCCTACAGAAAGTTTTAATTCCATTTCTAACGTTCTGAGCGATTGATTGATAGCTGATATATATTGGTCGGTCCTAATATCACTCGTGACATCTTTGACCGGGTCCTTACCATCCCCCATATGAATGGATTTATAAACATTGACATCTGGGTCGAATACTTGGATAGGAGGTCTACCACTTTCATCTGACAATGTACTTAACATTGCATCATTAACAAACACTGTTCGCTGTCCCATCTTGATTTCCCACCAAAATTGATCATATGTGTCATTAATCTTTTTTAGCGTAGTAACTGCATTATCTGCAATCCCTAACCCTAATGGGCTGTGGGGGTTTATGTTATTAAAACCAGAAGGTTTGAGATAATTAAACAAAGGCCTGGATAGCCCTGATATTTCTGCTTGTTCTTGTAATCCATTGTAAACTTCATCAAGTGGCACTCTCTTGCCAATTTCATTTGGACTTTCAGACTTATAAAGTTCATTAGTGATTACATACAATCCATTCTTCCACTCATGAAATTCAAGTAATGTATAATAAATAATTTTATTACCTTCAATTTTGGTAGTAACTGATTTCATCACACCTTCCGATATACCATTACTGTTATTTCGTAACGGATAAAAGGCATTGGCCAACGCCCAAGAAAATTCAATATTACCAGTTTCAGTGTCTACATAAGGTCTTACTGTTAACCCACCAAGCGCCAGCATAGGTTCCAAGTAATCAGCTAGATTTTTCTTAAATTTATTATGTTCAAATACATGCTTAATGAATTCATGTGCTGATTTAAAGCTATTTTCCTTCTTTTCCTCGTCTTTTCTATCGGAAACAGTAACTTCGCATTGCTCATTAAAAATCAATCCTGCAAGTACATCGGCGCTTAATTTCCTCATGTTTAGTGGCATATAATCCCGCTTTTTCAAAAGGCCCTGCGAGTTGAAATACTCCACTTGTGGATATTCATTTGCATATTGCTTCATATTACGCTCAATACGAGCCAATTCTTTCGGATCAATATTGATTTTAGGATGATCGTTAATTGATTTCAGGTTCTTCCCAGCCAAATCATAACCTCCCCTCTTAAACAGACTTTTGACACGATCAATAATTCTCAATCTACCACCTCCTACACCTTCAAACGCAAGTCTCTAGCATTTGAAACACAAAAATACTGAAAATCATCACAAGTATGGTCATCTTCCTTCACCACTTGCGGATTATCAGTGTTCTGTGTCTTCTCTATCCATTGATACTTTTTATGTTCTTCTATAAATATATCGTTGCTGTCACAGTTCGGTAGATTAGTAGGTAATGGATTTACAAGATAATAAAAACGACCTTGCGCTAAAAGGTCGTGAACGTAATCTACCATATCTACTTTTTTAAGCTTGTTAACTGGGTTCCAATGTTGCCCATGATCTTTTAAATATTGATTTCGCAAAGCTCCTTCAGCACTATCAATTGTACGATTCCTAATCCTCGCTCCTGTATAGGGTGCTTGAGTAGATGTAGCCATAATAAATTGGAATATATCCTTTGATAGATCACTAGGAGCCTTTTTATTCACTTGACCAGCTGGACTGTAATAGTAACCATTTAATCTAATCACCTTACCCCTTGCAGTTAGTCCATAACATCCACAGGAAGTTGCAGAAACGCTATGTCCAGTGTCCATTGAGTAAAATAGAGCAATAACCCTATCGTCATCTGGCAACTGCTCTAACGGCTTAAACAGACTCATATTGTACACATTGGTTCCGAGTCCTACAGGTTCACCAAGGTACAAATACCGATAATAATCGTAGTCGTTATTCTTTATCCTTTCGATATCCTGTAGCATCTGCTCAGTAACAAAACCTAACTCATCATTCTTGTAACTCGAATCATGTACAAGGTAGTTATCTTCACCAATCATATTGTCAGACCATTCATTGATCCAGCTGTACGGATTACGTGGTGGATTGTAGGACCAAAAGAAACGAACCATATCAACTAAAGGATGCTTTTGCCGCATAAATGTTGTATTCGTCTGGTCAAATTCCTCAGCATTTGCAAACTCTGCTGCTTCTTCGTACCAAACACCAATAATGTTTCCGATATCGTTTGATTTTAGTTTCTGGAAGTCATCCTGCCCATAAAAATAAAAAGTAGAACCTGTACTTTTATGAGTCAATTTTAGTGGTGCTACACTGTCCTTAAAATCACCTGTTTTCCCAACAGAGAACCCAAACTTACGTAAAGCCCACTGAATCTTTAAGAACACACTATCTCTTAAAGATGTACCAACCTTACGGATAACAACAACATTTGCTTTCTCACCTTTTCTTATGAGCTTCATCATCATGAAAACAAGCATTAAAACAATGACAGATGATTTAAAAGAGTTACGGCCGCCTCTTAATATGTTGTAGGGTTTCTTAGTGGTCCAGACGCTTTTAAAATGAGGATTGACCTCTTTCTGAATATCAATCGTTGGCTTACTCATTGTCATCACTCCATCTATCTACAACGGTGATGGATGGTGTAGTGTCGTTTTTGCCATCGTTAGAGATTTTCTCAATCTCTGCTTTAGTCTTATCAACAGTTAACTGCATCTGCTCCAGTTTAAGCCTTCTCTCGTCATCTTCATGAGCCATATCTAGGAACTGCTTAATTAAGCTTCTGAATTCACCCATCGCTCTAGATTGGGCATTTATAAATGTTGCATGACGATCCCAAGCGAATTGATATTCCCATTCACGTTCTTCTGCAAAATCGGAATCCTTTTTCTTTTTGAGCATTTTTATGATCTCGTCTTTATCCTCTACATACATTATCTTCTGTGCCCTTATGATAGCAGCATATTGAATCTGTATCTGGTCATAAATCAAATCAGCAGGCGAACGCTCTTCCATTTGCTCCATGATTTCTAATGTCTCAGCAGGAAGGAACTTGGAGAAGAACCCATGTGTTACAGCGTTTTGATTTGCTTTAGGAGCACCGCCATTATTGCCTTTAGCGTTTATATTGCCCTTTGGCGCACCACGCTTTTTTGTGTGCACACTTTTTTCTTTGGGTGCACCCCTATCTCTATTCCATCCATATCGCTTTTTCCACGACTTTACTGTGTTTATGGAGACATCGTATTTTTCTGCAATGTCTTTATATTTCATGCCTTTTACATAATCTTTTTCTGCTTGTACATATTTTTCAGCCATGCTACATCACCTGCCACCTCCATATATTTGAGTTGTTTTGGAACATAAAAAAAGCACCCTCGAAAGGTGCTTATGGTAACCAACTTCTTATTTCTTTTAACCCCTTATATGTTTTAGCTATTGTGCCATTCTCTGAAAGATATTCTTCACCTTTTTCAGTTAAGTAAGCCGTTCCTTCAAAAAAATGAATTCTGTTATCTCCTAAAGAAACTCCTTTTAAATAGCCATTACTATATAAGAAACGTACTGCTTCATCAAAAGTTTCAGAATCAACTTCAAAATTATTCTCGGTTAAAAATTTATTACCACTATCTATTTCTTTTAAAATTGCAATTCTAAGCTTTTTCTTATCCATTACCGAATACCCCACCCTTTATTATCTGGACTTCCACCCACTTTATTTCCCATCAGTGTCCACCACCACCTGGGTCTTGGTGATGTCCACCTCGTGGAGGGTCAGAAGGATGTCCACCTGGCTTAGGGTCTCTTAAAATAGTAATTCTCATCATATACCTCCACCGCCAGAATCAATATGATGCCCACCTTGAGGCGGGTCCAAATAGTAGCTACCTGGTTTCGGGTCTCTTCTAAATCCAGCTCCTCCGGGGTCTTGGTGATGACTACCACCACCACCCGGGTCCTTCTTAATTCTTCCTCCTCCTGGATCTTTTCTCATTTCAAAAGCCCCCTTCGTTTTTTAATAGGAATGGAATAACACACATCACAAACGCCATCATTGTCATGGTACTCATTATAATCTGTGATTACTGCCTCACATTTAGAACAAATCCACAATCCTCGTTTCACCTGTTCCATATGCAATCCTCCCCTTTTTATAACATAATTCGCCATAAAACGGGGTAAATCCTCCTATAAAATCACCGAAAGGTGAGCAACGCACAAAAATAGAGGAAGCAGCTTGTTTAACTGCCTCCCCTGTCCTGCCTTCCATTTTAGCAGGCGGATTTTTCGTGTTTCAACAAATGCACAAAGTGGCTTTTTTGGCTCAAATGGTTCAATATGGTTTCTTTGGCTTTTTTGACCTGATTTCTAGATATACACAAATGATAAGATATCTCTCGGAATGACATGCCATCTAGGATACAATCATAAATGACTTTATCGCGTTCATCTTCCAATAATTCGGCAGCAAACTCAATAACATATACTTTCTCTCTAAGTCGCTCTAGCCTGTTATATAAACGTTCTTCACGTAAATCCATGTTATTTAACTCCGCTTGGCTTTTTCCAGAGCTTCCTTTTGGCAAAGTTGCCTCTATCCCATATTGAGCAACACCCCAACTTTTCATAGGTGTAGAATATCCAAATAGTACTTTTTCAAGGCGCTCCACTTCTTTTTTCATCCAATGATAATCTTTTAACAACGATTCGATTCTTTTAATGCTGGCAGCTTCTTTCATACAGGAACCCCCTATGTTAAAATATAATTGGGTGCCGGGGATTCCTGGTCATGTCTCTGCATTGCAGGGACTTTTAATTTGCAAAAGGGAGAAGTTTTTTTCTTCCTTCTTTAGCTGCTAGCGAAGCATCTTCTACAGTTCTGTGATAACCGAAATAATAAACCTTCCCTCTATATTTGACAGTAGCTCTCCATTTTTTCTTATCTTTATCCCAAGTGACGCCTCTAGCACCAGATGTGTTATTTTTTTGAACCCTTGTATTTTGGTTGTTTTCGGACAAGGTTACTATTCTCAAATTATTTCTTTTATTGTTTAAAGTGTTCCTGTCTACGTGGTCCACAAATCTATCTGTTGGTGCGTCCATAATATATCTATGCATGCCGATCAAAGCAGGTTTCCCCTCTTTGTTTTTTGTGTTGCCCATCACATAATAGGATTCTGTCTTTTTGTTGTAATTTACAAACCAACTACCTGGGAAACTATCTACTTTTTCCAGATCAGAAGTATCAATAAATGTGTTGAACACATCACCGTTTCTACGTTTTATGAAGATGACGGTAGTCTCGCCAAGTGTCTCATATCTATTCTTCATTTAATCAACCCCTCTATATGAGCTATTTTCTTCTTTTGTTAAATTATTTATTTTTCATGCATACTTTTATTAATTATGGATAAATTATTATTGGGTAAGGAATTAAAAATCTTCCGCAGTGCCTACTTAGGTATATTTTCTTACCCACTTCCATAATATGGTCACACGATTAGAGAGAGCTTGGATGGGCTCTTTCTTTTCGTAGTAAACTTTCTCTATCTTGTGTTTACTTGTTTATCTTTAGATAGCATCTTTTGTTTAGATTTCTCTAATGCATCAATAACAACATCTATACTTTCAATTTTTGTAAAGAGCATCCGTACTGGTGTTTCTTCTACACTCATAACTTTATCTTCACCGTACTCATGATAAGCACCAATTTCATTTCTCTTCTCGTTATTCCAAAACAACACGGTACCGACTGTATCATCAGATTGCAAAAGTCCTGCAGCCACTTCAATATCACCATATCCAAATTCCAATTGCTTTGTTTTATCAATATCAACTATTGGCATAATTGTCCTCCTCTAATGTAATTTCATTCCACTTAATCAAATCTTCCCTAACCCCCTGAGCAGGACTCTCTGCGAAAAAGAGAAAGGTCAACTGGTCAAGGTGCGTAATATCTTGAACTGTGAATCTATTACCCTCGTGGATCAGCGTGCTGCCTATTGTGTAATTCATTGAAATTAACTCCTCATACCTTTTGTTTCTTAATCATCATCTTCAACTAGAATTTTTGCTGCTTCCCATTCTGCGCCACATGATGAACAAACCCTATCGCCTTCCACTGTAGTTGGAAAATAACAATATCGACATTCCCAATGCATCCTCTTCCCCTCCTAATCAACTAATTATCCTTCGTATAAATTCTTCTTATTTAGAAAAGATAAATTTAGAAGGAGGTGTAATTTTATGTTAAAAAATGATTCTGTATTAGGACTTGGTGTATTAGCTGTCCTTCTAACAACAATATATACTGCAATATTAGCTTCCCAATTAACGGCTACAAAAAACAAAGTTGATTACCTGTACTATAAAGGCAAATTAAATAATACCGAATAAACACTTATTAGTTGTTCTAAAAGCCTTCTTTATACAAAAGTAGGCTTTCTATATTGTCCTACTCCTTTCAATTGCTAAACTGATCTATCATTTAGTTGCTTTAATTTACTATGCTTTAATAATTGGTTTCTCTAAATCAACATCATACAAATTCTCATCTAATACATCTAAAGAATCACTGTTTAAGAGGTCGTATGATTTATATGAATAAATCTTTGATGGTATAGGTAATCCTGTCTCCTTGCCAATTAAAGCATCATCGCAGTAGCACACAGGTAAATCACCATGTTCATCCAATTGTGATTCCAAGTGTTCAATCAGTTGCTTTAGGTATACTTGTTCCATCTCTATTCCTCCTTAATTAACTCCCTGCTTATCGTGTAAATTAAAATTGCCTACATACTTTTACTAATTGTGGATATGCTAATTATTGGACAAGGCTAAAATTCTCAAATGGCCATATAAGAATTCCTTGTCGTACGCAAACTCCATATTTTATAATTTCACTAAATGTTTTTCTTACTTCAGACGAACCTTCCTAGCTTTTTTATGAATAGGCTAAAGAGCTAGAGGTTAGATTATTATTATCCTTTGTTGGAGGTATAGTCTATATGCTAACTCATATTTTTTTATGGTCCATGTTAATTTTGCCTTGGTTTATTCTCCTTTTATTAGATACCAAAAGGGTGAAGTCCTTCATTCCAGGTGGATTAGTGAGTGCCTTGCTTTTGACAATATTATTTCAGCTATATCAAAGATATAATCTGGTTGAAGTTGTTGAAACAATTTTCCCTTTAACTAATACAACACCTTTCATCTATGGAATATACATAGTCTTACCCACAATATTTTTATACTTTACATTCGGTAACTTTTGGCTTTATATCACCCTTAACACTATAAGCGATGCAATCTTTTCTTTTGGAATAATGAACCTTTATGAATATTTCGGGATTTATAAAATGGATGATCACTTTCATATTGTAATTTTTATTAATTGTATTATCTGCGCTTCCTTAATTTACTTATTTCAAAAGTGGCAGTATATCGATCCATATAATTGAAAAGGTGTAAAGAATTCTTCAAAGTCAGTCGGCTCTTTTTTACTTAATCTATCTTGTGTTGCATAACCTCTAATTATTAAGAAATACTATAAACACTGATTTTTTGAAGGAGATGATTATCCTACTTTACTTAAATGAATCTATTATAGTATTGTTGGTTCTCGTATTATTTCCAGCTCCGTTTTCACTATTCTTTTTTAAAAAAATTCATTATGGCGTAGTCATAGCAACCATGTACGTAAATATTATTTTTATAATGTTTATTTTTGGATTTCTTGTAAACCTCTAACTGTTTTTTCTTAATTAATTCAAAAGGTGATTAAAACACCCAATCATTAAACCGAAATTCACATAGTATATAATGGATACGATGGATTTCTCTTTTTTTATCATTTCTTCGAAGAGCCACTGCCTGGGCTCTTCTTTTTATTTTTCTTGATTGATTAACTCTGGATTTTCGTAAATGTTGCCGATGATTTCAAACTCTTCGTCATTTACCAATGCATTATATAAATCGTAATGTCCTCTTTCAGTTATAACTATCCATGCTCCACATGAGAAACTTACTTCTCCCTGTAAAATGTTATCCTCTGTATGTCCGCCAGTACGCAATGAATCGAAATCATTAAATTCGACTTCATCCCCCTCATATATCTCCTTGCCGTTCTTGTCTTTTAAGCCTGTGTATTGCATGAAATCCAAAAACACATTGTTGTTGATATCATCAACACCATTTTCTTCAAACCAATACATATTATTGATGTATTCCATTTCTTTTCTTGATTTATCCCAAGCACGAAACTTTATCTCACGCACGGTCATCCCTCCAAATTTTAGTGAACATAATACAAAATCAGTAATCTAAGCCTTTCACCTCATAAGCCCCGGCACTGGGGAAAATAACCCCATGCCGTTTGCTATATGGATTTTCATTTCTAATCTGCTGCTTCGATATGCCTTCCTCGTAGATGACAACAACCTGGAGCTTTTCTCGATCAAGACTAACTGCATTCGTTTCTACGATTCTTCTAGTCATTAACTTACCTCCACGAATCCCCTATCTCGGTCATATTTTAGTAATTTAATAGAATCCATGTATTGACGCTCGAACAGTTTTCTTTTTATTGAAAATTCTTTGGTTACTGTTCCTTTTATATCAATGATCTCGATTGTCCCGCCTAATTTTTCTACTTCAAAATCCGCAACATATTCAATCTTTCTGTAAGTCCTTCCGTTCTTTTTAAAACCCTCTTGAAGAAGGTATCTCGGTTGCAACTTAAACCCTTTTATCTGTTTAGCTTGCAGCAACCATTTTAATTGGCCGTAATACATTGCTTCTGCTTTGCTATCAAACTTATGTCCATCGACAACTTGTTTGTGGTTGCCGTACTTGTTGTATTTTCTTGCCCCCATTAATAACCCTCACTTTGCCTCTCGTGGTTAATGACATCTTTCACATAGAATGCTTCTTCGATTTGTTCAAAGGAGAAGCCAATCATTTCACCAAGACCGATATATTCGGAGAGTAGTTCGATAAAGGTAATTGAACTCTTCGTCTTATCCAACTTAGATACGAGAGCGAAGATGTATCTGAACTGGGTTGCTAATGGTCGCTTCTTATCTGCTCCAGACAACAAGTAGATCATGACAAAGTCTTCAAAGAATATTTCGTGACCGATATCCAGAATGAAATGAAGTCCATCAGCATATTCGATTAATGCGTCTTGTAGGTTGTTCTCTTTGTGTGCCCAAAACTTGAATACTTTCGGAAGTTCATTCGCACATTCCCCTAGCTCCACTTGAAGAGCCAGAGTAAGTTCTCCAAAACGATCATCACCTTTATAATCAATCCTGTTTCTAAATACCTTCTGTGCCTCGTACATTGCGATTAAATCTAGCATTAACCTTCCACCCTTCTTAATTTAGCCATCCAAACTGACGAATAATTATGTCCAGCAAATACATGACGATTGTAGCTATCACAATCAAATGTCTTACCTTGCTTTGAGAACTCAGTTAGAGGAAAAATGATTTCGCATCCTCTTTTCACATGGTCCTGAATAGCCTTTTCAGCTTCATATTTCCTTGCACGACGAATGATTATATCTTGCATAGGTTAACCCTCCTATTAATCTCATTAAGAGCTTCTAGGGCTAATTCTGTGTGTCATGATATGTAATATAGCTGCCCTAGAGTCGCTTTTCTAAAATCCAAGGGTAAGTCCCCCATTTCTTTTGAAGACCATATCCTCTTTTGCTAAATGGATGAGAGCTAATAACACTTCGTCTGGATCTCTATTAAAACTACTAGCAATCAACCTAACGTCTTTTCCAACTTTCCACTGACGAGCGACTTCTTCTAGCTCCAACTCATCCCATAAAAAATCCAAATCCTCTAAAACAATGATTCTCTTTTGTCTTTGTTTTGTTGCGTTTTTAAGAACCATTACGCTCACCTGCTTCAAAATACTTCTCACCGATTGCCTTGCGAATCCGATCCAAGGTTTTCGGTCCTATACCTGGCGTTTTTTCTAACTCAAGAAATTTTTCGCGGAAAAATGATGTTGTCTTAGCAATGCCTTTTAATTCGCCCATATCCTCACCTAACGCAAAGCCCTCAGTTCTGCCTTGTTCATAAGCTTTCTGAATAACGGGGTTACGTTTCTTCATGACGACATGTACTTCTCTGCATAGCATTTTCTACATGGTCCTTCGACAAAGTATCCATTAGGCTTTTTGCATTCCGGGCAAATCTTAGCGAAGGTATGCCATTGTTGGCCGCACTTTGTGTCATCACATTCCATTAACACCAATTTGCCTGATGGAGCGAGTAGATATCCTTTTGTCTTACATCGCGGACAATTTAAAACTGGTTTTACATTTTGAATGGTCATTTCATATTCCTCCTTAGAACCAAGCGTTACTGCTTGTCTCTGAATCTATTTCTCTGAATGAAGCTATTGTTTTTTCGTATCTAAGGGCTTCGTAATCAAGTTGCTCCAATGGCACTCCTTCACGACTAGTCGTAATATTCATTGCGTTAAGTTCTTCGATGTAACCTTTACGCATCAAATCTTTGTTTTTAAAAGCCTGCATTTTCGCCATTCCTTTAACTCCCCGAATTTTTTCGTAACTCCATCAAGCGCTCAAATTCGCTCATTTGTTCACCATCATTGACTGCTGGTTGATCGCTAGGCTTCGGTTTAGATTGTTGCGCATCTTCCTCAAACCAATCTGGCAGCATTTCTGTACGTATAACGCCTTTGCCTTTGCGAGCAAAAGGCTTTACTTTAGAGTTGTTAAATTTCTCTCGTTCATAAGCTCGTACTCTATCGATATCCATTAGGTTGTTGCTATGCCATTCTTTAAGGAGAAACTCCACAAAGTTAAAGTTACGTTTGTTTTTGTTGTCAGCTAATTTAATAGCTGCATTTACTATTTCTTGATTACCTTTAAAATCATCAACCCACTGATAAAGAGAGTTCATCTGAATTGGTGATAATCTGCAAAGAAGATACTCGAACAATTGGACCGGATTTTCTGGCGCTGTTGTAGTAGTAGTTTTTTCTTTAACATTATTATCTTTATTAACATTCTTATTATTGTTCTCACTGCGTTCCATCCCTGTTCCAAGTGCGTTCTCACTGCGTTCCAAGTTACTGTTTTTATAATGCTCAAAGCCTTGGTATTGCTCGTAATTAATTACTGTAAATAGTGTTCCAAGTTCGGTCTCTTCGATTTTCAATCGATTTTCTTTAACTAACGAATCAACCTTCCTTTTTATGACTGACAGTGAGTATTGTTTAACACTTCTATTTTCTACATACGCAAGATCATCCCTGAGATTTCGATACGACCTTAAGAATTGACCTCTCTTCAGATGCATTCCAGCAACCGTTGTTCCTTCTTTAGAAAAAACTGCATTTCCGTATATATAGAAGAAGATTCTAAATTTAGGTATATCGTTCCAAATAGGGTTTTCAAAAATCCCTCTGCTTGTCTGGAATGCACCTTTCATTTATTTTCCTCCTATTACCTATTAATCTCACAAACCGCAAACCGCTTAGTTATTCGTTTTACGGTATAATCCGGGTACTTCTGCATATAATTTAGTACAAGCATTTTCAACTGTTCTTTGTCCTGTGCCTGCTCGAAAATCCAAGCAGGCAGGACTACGTTTGTTTGGTTATTCATTTACATCAAACTCAATTTCTATATCTGCACTAGGTTTCTCTTCTGACGGTACAGCATCGATAATATCTGGTTGATCTACTTCTTCGGTGATATCCTTCATTTCTGGTACTTGTTCATCTTTTGAAACGGCTGTCTGCATTTCAACGGACAAGATACCCCATTTAGAAAGCATGTTTCTTAAAACGGTTTTTTTAGCCATCGCATCAAAGTCCTTTTTCCATCCAAAATCACTTTTAGAGAATTTCTTTTTATGGGCTTCAATTTCTCCCCTAGTCCAGTAGACGGTTTTCTCAAACCCATTGATCAACTTGAAATAACCGCAATAACCAATAACTTTGTCACTTGTGGCACCATCGAGATTAAGCTCCAATTCTTCGGTTAGACGATTCCACTTAACTAACTCTCCTTCTCTTACCTCGATGACGTTAATTCCTTTATATTGACCTGTACGGAGGGCTAACTGAATATAACCCTTATAACCAAGTTGAAATTGAGCTTTTCCACTGTATGGAACTATCCAGGCATATCCTAGGTTTTTATCAACCGGTAAATCTAAAGTTGCGGCAACCATCGCAGAGGTAACTACTGTCATCGGATCGGTTTTTTGTAGGTAAGAATCTCCGTTATAGAGGTTCAAAAGTGATGACATAAACTGAGGAGCCTTTTTATCAAGCACATCCTCGAATTTCTTTTTCATTGTTGGGGCATTTAATAACCCTTTAAGTCCTAGTGCTTGAGGAGCAACCCTTTGAGGGGCTGCATCCTGCTTGCTAGCAATTTGGTTTTTTAATGCTGCGTTTGTTGCCATTATTCAATCTCCTCCAACTCTTCTTCTAATTCCTTGACCCTAACTTCTAACTCATCAATTTGATCCAATAGGTCAGTAACTTGAGAGTCAATTTCTTCAGCAACCTCCTCAAGTGCATTAAACATATTAGGTGATAAATCGTCTTCGTTATCATCTAAAAATGACTCTACTAACTTTGCGATATCAGTTTCTCTTAATATGGAACTCATTATTTCAACTCCTTAATGCCGAAACGGCGGGATGTAGATGGTTTGATTACTTCTTTGTAGATGTCAGGGAATTTTTCTTTTAATGCCTTTGTATCTACTCGATTAGAGACGACATTTTTCCAAGTAATAATATGAGTGTCTACAAGTCCCACCTCTGCATCTTTCAACTCGGCTTTGATTTTGTTCTCAATATCTTTTTTGGCTGTTTGTATGAGCTTTTCATCGTTCTTAATTTGCTCATAACTGAGAAGCATTTCTTTATAATTAGAAGGTAGAACAATTTCTTTCCCTTCTTCTGCTTTGTTGTATTTCTCTTTGAGGTATTGTTCAGCTGCACTTGAACCATCTAATTCTGGCGGAACAAAGCCAAGTACATGTTTCTCCCAAAAATTAACCTCTGCATCAATAATCATCTGAATTAACTCATCGTCTCGCTGGATCTCTTTCCAAGTAAAGTGATTTCCACCAATTAGAACTGCGATATATGCTTTCTCTTTACCAGTTACAGCTAGATAATGCTGCACTTGTACGAGATACGCAGCAGGGATTTCTTCTCCCTCCCATTCAGCTTTTAAATACGCACTAGCAGTCTTGCATTCTAGCAAGGCAGACTCTTTCATAACTTCGCGGTCAATGTTGGCCTTAATAAAGTGATAATCAGGATGAGAAAACATACAGTTGCGGCGGCGAACCTTTTTCTCAGTTCTCTTCTCAAACTCTTTAGCAACCACTTCCTCCATTTCATTGCCCCAGTATGCTGCTTCGCTACTAATTTCAGTCAGTTCGACTTGACCTGTTTTTTCTAACCACAGCTCAAAAGCTGTTTTGTATTTGTTTAGTCCAAGAATAATACTTGCATCACTACCGCCAATTCCTTTGGAACGTTCTTGTAACCACTCAAAACGACTCATATTTTTTGTTGATATTGCATTGCTAACTGCCATTTGATATCCTCCCTTTACCGTTATCAAAGCTTTGTGCTAAAATAACTTTAAATATTGTTTAATCATCGGCTCCTGTTGCTCGCAGGAGTCTTTTTTTATGCACTTTTGAACTCAAAGCCAAGTACCTCGCATAAGTAACGTTGAAGGTTACCCTCCAAGATAATCTCACCGTCATATTCAACGATTTCATCACCTTCGAGAATCTCTTTTCCAAAATAGTCAATACCGGCATGTTCTGGCTGTGCAATCATGTTGGGATAGCCTGTCCGTCGTAACTGTGTAACCTCAGGATGCTCCATCAATCAACCCTCCTTCAGATTTGTGAATTTGACACACCAGTCAATTTTCACGCCATCCTCTTGGAGTCTTTTAATCAATGCATCAAGCGTGATTTTCTTACTCAAATGGCTCGCTCCTTTCTGTTCGATTGTCAAAGATCTTGGCGCTTTATTCGCACCGTGCAGAATCAAAGTAAGGGGATGGGGTAGGTAGATATACTTTGACCCTGCACGGTGGGAACAAAAGTTCTTGTTTCCTCACCGTATGAATGGTATAATTAAGTTGGTTATTTCATATGAGTCGTTGAGTAGTGAGCCTGGCCGTTCACTGCTCATTTTTGTTTTTACTATTAAAATCTCCAAACATAACTCCTAAGAAAAATGCGATAAATGTAAACATGATTGTTAGAATCACCATATCCATCTACTAAAACCTCCTACTAACATGGTTAATATTTGTGTTAACGAAGCGATATCTACTCCACATACCATAGCTGCTAATGCTTCAGGTGCATTCGTCACTTGCCCCCATCTAACTGCATCAGATAATTTTAATTCCATCTTGTTATTTTCTACTTTCGATATTGTCGTTCGCGGCATAAGCATTTGTTCAGCCATTTCCTCTTGCGAATAGCCTTTGATAACCCTTAATTTCTTAAGAAAAGAACCGTAATGCATCTCCTATCCTCCTTCTCTGTTCCAAATTAGAACAATTCGTTCGGTTTTCTAGTTGTCATGTTCCGATTTATGTACTGCTAGATTTCTAGTTTTCGAATAAAATATATTTATGAAGGAACACATCCGGTTTTTGCCTGGCAGCTTCACCGGATGCCTTTTAAAAAATTAACTCGAACGACGTTTTTATTGGCCCATTCAATCACTAGATCCCTTGGGTATCTCGAATTCACAATTGTAGACTTCGGGAAACCATCCATACGGATGATGTTTTCCACTGTTGGTTTTGAAACCTGGAAATACTCTGCTAAGTCGTCTTTTTTCATCATTGATGGTAAAGATTTAACGGATCGAGCATCTTCGAGACCTTGCTCATAAGCTCGTTGACAAATAGCTTTCAATTTTTCTTCAAACAATTGAGCTTCAAGCTCTTCAACAACGGCATTTTGCACTTAGATCACCTCTTGAATGGACATTTGGTTATTTAATTCTTGGATTTCAATCCTTAATGATGTGGATGGTTGCCACATAGCTAGAAATTTCATGGCCTCGCTAAATTGTTTTCTCGGTAACTCGTTATATCTAGGAATTTCAAAGTGATTTTTGAAGTCTCTCCAGATGGCGGTGAAAACTTTACGACTGATTTCTTTGTAAGCAACTGTTTTTATACCACCTAGGGACTCAATAGCAACTGATTTCCCTTTGGATTGCAGTTTCTTTTCTTGCACGCCGTCAATTCTCATATGATCTTCAAGATAAGATACTCTACCATCCATTTTTACTAACTGGTTAACTGTTTGTTGTAGAACTTGTAGTTCGCTTGCGGGCGCTTCATATTTTCCAGTTTTTCTGATTTGAGGTATTACTTCGATCGCTAACCAATCTTGGAATTTTTCTGCTAGTTCGTTTGATGCTTTGAAAGCTAACTTATAGACAAGTGGTTCTGGGATTAAATCGCCTTTCCCAACTTGTTGGGAAACATATTTTTCTAAATAACGATTGACTGTTTCCCATCGAATGTACTCTTTTTGTCCTTTTCTTTGGGTAAAACCTAACGACTTAGCGACTTGTTCGACATCGAATAAAATCTGATCGTTTTCGATTTTTGCAGCTACTTCAAATAAATTGTTTTTAAAAATTTGTAAACTTGTCATTACATTGCCTCCTTGTAATAGTAATTTGGTTTTGTTCCAATTAAATTGCTTGTTTTGATTCTTTTGCCATTTCGGTAATTTTAACTTCAAAAAAAAGATTATCTACATTTTCATTGAAAATACTAGCTACTTTCGCTAAAGTTTCAGCTGGAAATTTCCCCCTTCCAGTTTCTAAATAATAATAGCCATTTATACTTTCATATCCCAGTAATTTAGCCATTTCGTTTAAAGAAAGGTTTGCTTTTTTTCTTAATGATTTAATCTTTTCTAAATCAACTTTTTTAATTACCTTTTCCACTATATGTCACCTCCGTATTTGCCAATTTGGTAACTTTGATTGTATTCTATATTACCATTTTGGAAATGTCAATTATATTTTTACCTTTTTGGCAAAATTATTTTTTACCATTTTGGTAAATGGTAGAATAATGCTATAAAACAATAGAAGGAAGAAGACGATGAATATATTAGGTAGTCGTATAAAATATTTAAGAAATAAAAATAATTATTCACAAAAAAGAGTAGCTGATGCATTAGGAATTTCTAATGTACAACTTTCTAGATATGAATCAGGGGATAGAAAACCAGATCCTGAAACGATAAAATCCTTTGCTGAGTTTTTTGACGTAACCACAGATTTTCTCCTTGGTCATGAAACAGAAAGTAACGAGCTAGAACACTACAAGAATAAAATCGTTAAAGAATTCCCTGATGTCGACTTGATGTTTAAGGATATGGAATCATTAAACGCTGAAGATATGAAGGAAGTTTATGAATATATAAAATTTAAGGTGAGCCAAAAAAATAAATAAATGGCAATGGGGAGATTTTTTGAAAAAGGGATTATTAATATTGTTTTTATTTTTCTGTTTGTTTGCTTTGGTAGGGTGTAATAGTAAAAAGACTATAGAATATAGAACAAATCTGCAAAATGTTACTGATAAAATGTTAGAAAATGCTTCTGAAGTAGAAGAAATGCTAAATAAATATTCTGCTGTTTGGAGCTATAGTATAGAGAGTAAGGGTGCAATTCCGGTTGGGGAAATGGCAACTGTTACTGGCCTTGAACAAGATGTTATCAATGAGCACTTTGAAATTAATACTATTGGTAACATCCCTAACGATTTCTCAACAAACATTTATTCACTGAATTCTTACTACTCAGAAACTGGGAAATTAGAAGAATTAGAAAATGCTAGTACTGAGATAAAAGATGCAATTAAAGATTTAAATGATCCTCCAGAGGATTACAAAAAAGTTTATGATGAAGTCTTAGATATGTTTACTTTTACTGAGGAATATATAGGTATGGCAATAAATCCTGACGGCTCTCTGCAGTCTTTCAATGAAAATAGAGCAACTTTAAGCAGCGATATAATTAATAAATATAAAAGAATTGAAGCGCTAATGCCGAGTGTTGATTAAAATCACTAATAGAAGGTGTACATTGAATTGTACACCCTATATTTTACTCAAAAAAGGAACATATATTCGCATAATGATGGGGGTCATTATTTGTATTCACACCTTGAAGAATTCATTTATGAACTATACACATCTATCGGGATCAAAAAACCCGAAGATTTAGATATGGATAATATCGCTAAAAAGTTGGGAATTAAAATTGTCTATAGAAAGAGATCATTTAGATTTAATAATGAAATAGTATTAGCGAGAAGCACAAAACAAGGAGAATGGATGTCATTTGGACACGAGGTTACACATTATTTAAGACATTCTGGAAATCAATTGAATATGAATCCTTTATTTAGGGATTTGCAAGAATTTCAGGCAAATCACTTCGCTTACCACTTTTGCGTGCCAACCTTTATGTTGGAAGAAATAAAAGATGTAACAGCTTATGAAATTATGAATCAATTTAATGTAGATTTTGATTTTGCACTACGGAGATTTGAAATTTTTAAAAATAAAATATATTTTCAGTCCAATTACTATGTTCATAGAAAGAGAATAGCTGTGGTCGTAAAATAATCAAAATGTGATCTCCATTCAAATATCAGAATATTTATCGAAAAGGTGATAAAAAATGGCTAGTTTCCACAAATACAAGACCAAAAGTGGGGAAAAGTGGATGTTTAAAATGAGAACAGTCCACGACCCTCAAACTGGTAAGAAAAAAGAAACAACTAGAAGAGGTTTTAATAGTAAGGGAGAAGCTGAATTAGCCGCAAGACAATTAGCGAATGAAATCGACTTGGGTAAAGGGTTTAATAATAATCCAATAACCTTTAGTGAGTTTGCTATTAAATGGCTAGAATTATATGAGAAGGAGCGAGGTGTAAAGCCTGGAACCATTCGAATTAGAAAACATGAAATAAACAACCTGAACAAATATTTCGAAAATATACGTTTAGTTGATATAACTTGGAATATGTATCAAGAAGCATTACACAATTTAGAAAAGATTTTCGCTCATCAAACAATTGATGGGATTCATCGAACAGGAAGAATGATCTTTAAGAAGGCAATTCAACTGGAAGTTATTAAAAAGGATCCAACTGAGTACGCATATGTAGTTAAAAAGAAAATGACTGTTGAGGACTTAGAAAACAAAAATGACCTCCCGAAGTATATGGAGAAGGAAGAACTTGCTAAATTTCTAAAAACAGCATACATACATGGTTTACATTTAGATTACCCTATATTTTTAACCTTAGCGTACACCGGCCTTAGAGTTGGAGAATTATGTGCTTTAAAATCCACTGACCTACAAACAAAAGGAGGAGTTTCTCTTTTAAGTATAACAAAAACCTATTACAACCCAAAAAATAATATTAAGCAATTTGAAATCGTTACTCCTAAAACTGAAAGTTCTATCCGTAAAATTGATTTAGATGATATGGTTGTTCAGGTCCTTAAAGGACAAGTTGGGGTAAATGAACAATTAAAGAAAGAATATCAAAAAGAATATTTTGATCAAGATTACTTGTTTGTTAACACCAATGCTTATCCTGGATATCCAATTTACCCTAAAATTATTGAACAGCGTATGAAACGATTACTAAACTTAGCAAAATTAAATGAATCACTCTCCCCTCATTCATTAAGACACACCCATACATCACTACTTGCTGAAGCGGGCGTATCGATTGAGCGTATCATGAATCGGTTAGGTCATTCAGATGATAAAACAACTAAAAATGTTTACCTTCATACAACTGAAGAAATACAAAAAAGAGACTCCGAAAAATTCGGAAGTCTCATGAAAAATGTGCTTCATTTTGACTAAATGTGGTCAAAATGTGGTCAAAAATGAATCTACGCCTTTCAAACACTTGGTATATCAAGGATTGGAGGGCTAAATTACATCATGCCGCCCATTCCACCCATACCGCCCATGTCAGGCATTGCAGGTGCGTTTTCTTCTGGTTTGTCAGCTACGACTGCTTCTGTTGTTAGGAACATGGCAGCAACTGAACCAGCGTTTTGTAGAGCTGAACGTGTTACTTTGGCAGGGTCAACGATACCAGCGTCGATCATGTTTACCCATTCGCCTGTTGCAGCGTTGAAGCCAGTGCCTACTTCTTCGCGTTTTAGGCGATCTACGATGATAGATCCTTCTAAACCTGCGTTGTGAGCGATTGTGCGTACTGGCTCTTCCATTGCACGTAGAACGATGTTGATACCTGTTTGAACATCGCCTTCTTCTTCTAATGCAGCAACTTTGTTGTATACGTTAAGAAGGGCAACACCACCACCAGATACCATACCTTCTTCTACAGCTGCGCGTGTAGAGTTTAGGGCATCTTCAATGCGTAGTTTACGTTCTTTAAGTTCTGTTTCTGTAGCCGCTCCAACTTTTACGACTGCTACGCCACCAGCTAGTTTAGCAAGGCGTTCTTGTAATTTTTCACGGTCGAATTCAGAAGTTGTTTCGTCCATTTGTTTACGGATTTGGTTTACGCGGCCTGCGATTTGGTCGCTTGCACCAGCACCTTCAACGATTGTTGTGTTTTCTTTTGTTACAACGACTTTAGAAGCGCGTCCTAGAGAGTCGATTGTAGCAGATTTAAGGTCACGACCTAGCTCTTCAGTGATTACTTCACCGCCAGTTAGGATAGCGATATCTTCAAGCATTGCTTTACGACGGTCACCGAATCCAGGCGCTTTAACAGCTACTGCATTGAATGTTCCACGTAATTTGTTCACTACTAATGTAGATAATGCTTCGCCTTCTACATCTTCAGCGATAAGAAGTAATGGTTTACCTTGTTGTACTACTTGCTCAAGTACTGGTAATACTTCTTGAATGCTTGCGATTTTTTTGTCAGTGATTAAGATGTAAGGATCATCTAATACTGCTTCCATTTTATCTGTATCTGTTACCATGTAAGCTGAGCTGTATCCACGGTCGAATTGCATACCTTCAACGATATCCATTTCTGTTGTGAATCCTTTAGATTCTTCGATTGTGATAACACCGTCGTTACCTACACGTTCCATAGCTTCAGCGATTAATTGTCCAACTTCTTCGTCAGCAGCAGAGATGGATGCTACTTGCGCAATAGACTCTTTGCCTTCGATTGGTTTAGAGATCGCTTGTAGCTCTTCAACTGCTGTAGCAACCGCTTTTTCGATCCCTTTACGGATACCCATTGGGTTTGCACCAGCTGTTACGTTTTTCAAACCTTCGCGGATCATTGCTTGCGCTAGAACCGTTGCAGTTGTTGTACCGTCACCAGCTACGTCGTTTGTTTTACTTGCTACTTCAGCAACTAGTTTCGCACCCATGTTTTCAAATGCATCTTCTAGTTCGATTTCTTTAGCAATTGTTACACCATCATTTGTAATTAATGGAGAACCGAATTTCTTCTCAAGAACCACGTTACGTCCTTTAGGTCCAAGAGTTACTTTTACTGCATCTGCAAGTGTATCCACACCACGAAGCATCGCGCGGCGAGCGTCTTCACTAAATTTAATATCTTTAGCCATTATTAAGTACCTCCTCTAATAGTTAAAAATCTTTATAATAAGTATATAGCTGTTTTTTTATTAACCGATCACAGCAAGAATGTCGTTTTCACGTAAAATTAAGTATTCTGTACCTTCGTATTTCACTTCTGTTCCTGCATATTTTGAGAAGATAATAAGGTCGCCTTCTGCAACTTCTAATGCTACACGTTCACCATTTTCTAGTACACGTCCAGTACCTACTGCTACGACTTTACCTTCTTGAGGCTTTTCTTTCGCGCTATCTGGTAGTACGATACCGCTTGCAGTTTTTTCTTCCGTTTCAACAAGCTCGATAATAATTCGATCACCTAGTGGCTTCAACAAGTGAAACAACCTCCTCAATTCATTCAAAAATTATTTTATTAGCACTCGTTAGTCTTGAGTGCTAACACAATTATTATATTAATCAAAACTACTCTTTTTTGCAAGTAAGAACCTTGCAATTTTGCAAAAAAAAATGCGAACCTCTCCATTCTATACAACTTCTATTTGTTTTATGCACTTCATAAGGATGTACTATTTGAAACTAATAGTGTTTAACAGGTAAAATAAATATTAGTGTAACTTCTTTAAGAATAGGAGACTAGCCATTGAAAAAAGAGTATTGGTTTATCATTATGATTTATATAGCCATGCAATTATCAGCCATCGTTGGCGTTCCTGCCATTCTTTTTCTAGGTAATATGTTAGGATACAGCTTTGATGAGGTTGCAAAAATTGCACCGCCACTCTGGATTGTCATTAGTTTTACAATTACCCTTCTCTTAACTTTGTGGTTTTTACGGAAAGAAAGCAAAGAGATGTCAATGAGGAATCAAGCACCATTATCGACTTCTATCGGGTGGGCGATTGCAGGTATTCCGCTAGCATTTATTGCTCAAACCGTTGCAGCGAATATTGAATTAATGCTCGGCATTGATATGGGGTCAGATAATACGCAGCAAATTATGTCATTAATTGAAACGTCTGCTCTTGTGATTATTGTTGTTTCCATTATTGGGCCGATTTTAGAAGAGATCATTTTCAGGAAAATCATTTTTGGTTCCTTGCATAAACGATTGAACTTCTTTTTATCAGCACTGATTAGTTCATTAATTTTCTCTCTCGCCCATGGGGAAATTGAGCACTTACTTCTTTATGCAGCGATGGGCTTTACGTTCGCGTTTTTATATGTAAAAACCAATCGTATTCTCGTACCGATCATTGCTCATGTAGCGATGAATACCTTTGTCGTTGTGATTCAATTGAATATGGATAAGCTAGAAAAATATATGACAGACTTAGAAATGGTACAAATGATTTTTAGCAGATTAGGATGATGTTAGATGAGAACACCTTTGTTCACAGGGATTATCTCCCTTCTTTTTGGATTTGTATTTATTTATTTTGCAATTATTAACCTTCAAAACGGTGGAGGTTGGGGATTTTTAACGATCTTCATTTTGATTTTTGCCACTTTTGATATTGGTGGCGGGATTAAATTAATCGCTATGCATTATCGTATGAAAAAGAAAGAGGATAAAAAATAGAGCTGACTCCATGCGGGTCAGCTCCTTTTTTATGATGGATAGTGTTTTAAGAAGTATACTAATGATTGCAATTCGACCGCCAAATCAATATGATGGATGCGAATATGGGAAGGAACCGTTAACCGCGCTGGCGTAAAGTTCAAGATTCCCTTTACATGACTTTTAACGATTCGATCCGTAATTGGTTGTGCCGCATGAGACGGTACAGTCAAAATGACAACTTGAATATGGTGCTCATCAATCAACTTTTCTAGGTCATCTAAATGACGAACAGGTACCTCGCCTACAGACGTGCCAACCCTACTTTCTGAAACATCAAATGCCACTTCAATCTTTGTATTATTATTTTTTAAAAAATTATAATTTAAAAACGCTGTACCTAGATTCCCTACACCAATTAACGCTACCTTTGTCACTTCATCTTGATCGAGTGTCTTACGGAAAAATCCTAATAAGTAATTTACGTTATATCCGTAACCTTTTTTCCCTAAAGCACCGAAATAGGAGAAATCTCGTCGAATTGTTGCAGAATCTACTTTCACCGCTTCACTTAATTCTGCTGAAGAAACTCGCTGCTTTCCTGATGCGTGTAAATTTTTCAAAAAACGATAATACAAAGGCAATCGCTTAGCCGTTGCTTGAGGGATTTTCGTTGATTCATTGGACATAGGCTCCACTCCATTCCATTTACTTAAGCCCTTCTAAAATCACCGTTTTTACCACCGGTTTTCTCTACTAAATATGTTGGTCCTATTACCATGCCTTTATCTACTGCTTTGCACATATCATATACCGTTAAAGCGGTAGCTGTAGCAGCTGTCAACGCTTCCATTTCTACTCCGGTATGCCCATTAGTTTTCACTGTACAATCAATATGTAACACATACTGATCCTCTACCTCTTCCCAATTGAAAGATATATCAATACCGGTTAAGGCAAGTGGATGACACATCGGGATGATATCAGATGTCTTTTTCGCAGCCATAATACCTGCCACTTGAGCAACAGCCAGCACATCTCCCTTTTTCATTGTGCCATCAGTAATCTTCTGATAGATTTCTTGATTTAGCTCAATACTACTATGAGCAATTGCTGTACGGGCAGTTTGTGGTTTTTCACTCACATCCACCATCTTCGCTCTGCCTTCTTCATTAAAATGTGTAAATTCAGCCATTCATAACACCTCACATGAAAATGATACACTATTTTGATTCATCTGTGTAATGTAGTTTTTTATATATTCTATCCAAATAGTGACTTTATTGCCGAACCTCACCTGATTAAGGTACACTATCACTATAACAGAGGTGAAATATAATGATATTATTACAGGTTAATCAGCTTTCGAAAAGTTTTGTGGCTGATCCTATATTAATGAATATAAAGCTTGAAGTACAAACGAGAGACCGCATTGCATTAGTTGGACGTAATGGTGCGGGAAAATCAACTCTTTTAAAAATTATTGCTGGACATATGTCCTATGATTCCGGTGAAATTATTCAATCGAAAGAAACCAAAATCGGTTATCTTGCACAAAATACAGGACTAGAATCTGAGCTATCTATTTGGGACGAAATGCTTACCGTGTTTGATTATTTGCGCAAACAAGAGAAGGAACTGCGCTTACTAGAAACACAGATGGGCGATGCAACACTCATCGAAAACGGTGAAGCTTACGATAAAATTTTAAAAACCTATGATCAAATGCAAGTCAACTTTAAAGAACAAGGTGGCTATCAATACGAGGCAGACATTCGTTCTGTACTACATGGCCTTAATTTTCAATCGTTTAGCTATGATACAAAAATTTCTGCATTAAGCGGGGGGCAAAGGACGCGACTTGCACTTGCGAAATTATTGTTAACCAAACCTGATTTACTGATTTTAGATGAGCCGACCAACCATTTAGATATTGAAACATTGTCATGGCTAGAGCAGTATCTTAGTGGTTATGATGGTGCTATTTTAATTGTCTCACATGACCGCTATTTCTTAGATAAAGTCGTCAACCAGGTATATGAACTATCACGTAACCATATTAAAAAATACGTTGGTAACTACAGCAAATATCTTGACCAAAAAGCAGCGAATTATGAACGTGACTTGAAAATGTATGAAAAACAACAAGAAGAAATTGCGAAACTAGAAGACTTTGTTCAACGCAACCTTGCCCGTGCTTCGACAACAAAGCGTGCACAAAGCCGGCGCAAGCAGCTTGAGAAGATGGAGCGAATGGATCGCCCCCAAGGGGATGAGAAATCAGCGACATTCGGCTTTCAAATTGATCGTCAATCAGGCAATGATGTGCTAACCGCTGACTCTTTAGCAATTGGCTATCAAGAAGAAAAGATCAGTGATCACATTTCATTTCGCATGTCTCGAGGCGATTCCATTGCTTTAGTAGGTCCCAATGGTATTGGAAAGTCGACTTTATTGAAGACCCTTGTAGACAAGCTACCTGCTTTAGGTGGCACGTTTCAATATGGCTCAAATATCCGCATTGGCTATTACGACCAACAGCAAGCTGATTTGAGTTCAAATAAAACCGTATTAAACGAGCTCTGGGATGATTACCCCCTCATGCCTGAAAAAGATGTCCGTACCGTGTTAGGTAACTTCCTCTTCTCTGGAGATGATGTCTTGAAAATTGTCTCTACATTGAGTGGTGGAGAAAAAGCACGATTAGCACTAGCTAAGTTGATGTTGCAAAGAGCAAATGTCCTCATACTAGATGAGCCGACTAACCATTTAGACCTTGATAGTAAAGAAATTCTTGAAAATGCACTTATTGATTTTCCAGGTACGCTCCTCTTTGTCTCTCATGACCGCTATTTTATTAATAGGATCGCAACAAAGGTGATTGAGTTATCAACAAGTGGAGCAACGGAATTTTTAGGGGATTATGATTACTATGTGGATAAAAAGGCGGAAATTGAAGAAATAGAGCTTTTTGAATCAGCAGACCTGCCACAAGAAAGTATCACTAAACCAGAAAAGCAAAGTTATCAACAAGATAAAGAAGCGAAGAAACTAGAAAGACAACGAAAAAGAAGGCTGACAGAAATTGAACAGTTAATCGAAGAGTTAGAAGCGCAAATTGAAACTTACGATGAACAACTCTGTGACCCTGAAATCTTCCAGGACCACGAGAAAGTCCTCGAGATTACAACTAAAAATGAGGCTATAAAAGCACAACTCGAGCAGTTACTTGAAGAATGGAGCGAATTGGGAGATTTAATGTAATTAAACGTAGCTGGGGATAATTTAATTATCCCCAGCTTTTCTTTCTACAAGTAAATTGTCCACATTTTTATTCACAGCACAAACGGATTAACAATAGGTGAAACAACACTTTTCCACATTATCCACAATTTTTATGATACTTATCAACAAAAACTCTGAAAATTTTAATATTATCCACAATATGATATGCCACCCATACTATACTTGATATTGTGAATAACTTTGTGTCATCACTAAAAATAAAAAGACTAGTGAATAGATGATCATGATTCACTAGTCTTCATTATTATTGTTGAAACTGTATATCTAACCCTGGGTTTGCATTCATACTCATATCTGAGAACATCCCTTTTTCGAACATAATTGCCCCTACTGCAGCAATCATCGCTGCATTATCTGTGCATAAATGTAATGGCGGAATGACTAAGTCTATCTCTTCCTTATTCTTAAAGGTCTCTGTTAATGCTTCACGAAGTCCTTTATTTGCTGCAACGCCACCTGCTAATAGTAGTTGTTTCACATCATATGCCTCTACTGCTTTTAAGGTCTTGGTCACTAATACCTCAATGACGCTTTCTTGAAAGCTCGCTGCTAAATCCTCTGGTAAGATGGTCTCTCCACGTTGTTCAGCATTATGCACTGTGTTGATAACGGCAGACTTCAATCCACTGAAACTAAAATCAAAGGAGCCTTCTTCTAGCCACGCACGAGGAAGCTTAATTGTCGCTTCTCCTTCATGGGCAAGGCGATCAATATGTGGCCCACCTGGATATGGCATATTTAGAACTCGCGCTACTTTATCATATGCTTCTCCAGCAGCATCATCACGTGTTTCGCCAATAACTTCAAAATCACCATGTGCTTTCATATAAACGAGCTCTGTATGGCCCCCGGAAACGACTAATGCAAGCGCCGGGAAAGTCATTTCTTTAATTAAGCGATTGGCATAAATATGCCCTGCTATATGGTGCACCCCAATAAGTGGCTTTTGATGAGCAAAGGCAATCGCCTTCGCTGCATTTACACCGACAAGTAAGGCACCCACTAACCCTGGACCTTCTGTCACAGCAATTGCATCGATATCGTTCATCGTCATACTCGCTTTATTTAACGCTTCTTCTAACACAATGGTCATTTGTTCTACATGATGCCTTGAAGCGATTTCTGGTACAACCCCGCCAAACCTTTTATGACTTTCAATTTGAGAAGCGACAACATTAGCGATGATCTCTCTACCATTTTTAATGATGGCTACTGCTGTTTCATCACAGCTTGTTTCTATCCCTAATATATATTGATCTTTTTTCATTTTATATTCACCCACATTACTAAAGCATCTTCATGATTATCCGAATAATAATTTTTTCTAATTCCGCCTTCTTGAAAACCTAGCTTGCTATACAACCGTCTTGCTATCATGTTACTCACCCTTACTTCTAGGGTCATTTTAAGGGCACCCATTTCTTTTACAACATCCATCAGCTGGACCATTAACGCCTCGCCAAGTTTCTTCCCTCTATATCTGGGTAGTATCGCTACATTTGTTACATGGGCCTCGTCTGTAACCACCCATGCCCCACCGTATCCTATCAATTCTTCTCCGTCTTCTAATACAACGTAGACCGAGAATTGGTTCAATGTCATTTCATTATAAAAGGCCTCTCTACTCCAAGGTGAAGAAAAAGATGCCTGTTCTACTTTTAATACTTCATCAATATCATCTTCGTTCATTAACCGAAACGTTAATTTACTGGTCATTGGAGCTTGCTCCCTTTCGAAGCTTCAATCCATTTTGCCTCTGCCTCAGCAAGACGGATATAATTAGGGACAAAATTGTGGATATCAACAGCTTCCTTATCTCTACCTAAAATGGCCAATTCAGAAGGACGAGGATTTTGTTCAGTTAAACGTGCAAAATATGCCCGATCCCCTAAGTCTGCTTTAATTTGTTCCTTGTGTATGGATAAATCATTACCGACAAATAAAACCGGTTCTTCTCTATTTAATAAACGTTGCGTCCAATTAACGGTCAACGTTAGATGATCCGATGCTAGATCTAATAACCGACTCTCTTGAAATTGATATAAACCAGTATAAATCTGACCTCTTCTCGCATCAAATAACGGTGAAATGACACCGTTAAAATAACTACCTGCACTTGCTGCCAAAACAGCTAGACTCGATACGCCTGAAAGAGGTATATTCAACGTCCAAGCTAATGTTTTAGCTATGGTTACACCAATTCTTACCCCCGTATATGAACCGGGTCCTTCTGCGACAACAATCTTTTCTATATCTTGTGGCAACGTATCGCAATCCTTTAAAAGCATTTCTATCGCGGGCATTACACGAACTGAGTGATTCTTTTTGATATTCGTGATATATTCCCCTATAATTTTGTCGTCATCTACTAGAGCGATCCCTAGTGTATAATTTGACGTGTCTATAGCTAATATTTTCATTTTACTAACTCCTCACACAGCTTCACATAGCGTTTTCCTTTTGGATGTAGCGCTATTCTTCGTTCTTCATTTCCGGTATAATGGATTACAATTTTTAACCTTTCTTCTGGCAGTTGATCTTCTATTAGATGAGCCCATTCCACGACGGTCACACCTTGCCCATGAAAATACTCATCAAACCCAAGATCTTCATCGCCATCCTCCACCCGGTAAACATCCATATGGTACAAAGGTAGACGACCATTATATTCCTTTATAATAGTGAATGTAGGGCTATTCACATTTCGTTCAATACCAAGGCCTAACGCAAGCCCTTTCGTAAATGTTGTTTTACCTGCCCCTAAATCACCTTCTAATAAAATGACATCACCTGCAGCTGCTTTTTCTCCTAGCCTCTTTGCAAATGCCATTGTTTCTTCCGTATTTTTTGTATTCCACTGGAATTGATCCATTTTATCACCTACATTTGGTCTTTCATTTATTTACAATAATAATGACACATATACATGTAGTTTACATGATTTTTTCATAGACATCAAAGAACACTTTGTTTTGTCGGGACAGTAACCTTTTGCGCGCAATTCCTTGCTCTTTTTCTCTTTGTCTTGCGCGTATCTTCCTTTTGCACGCAATTCCCGGCTCTTTTTCTCTTTCTTTTGCGCGTATCTTCCTTTTACGCGCAATTCCCGGCTCTCTTTCTTTTTCTTTTGCGCGTATCTTCCTTTTACGCGCAATTCCTTGCTCTTTTTCTTTTTCTTTTGCGCGTATCTTCCTTTTGCGCGCAATTCCCGGCTCTCTTTCTCTTTCTCTTTCGCGTTTCTTCCTTTTGCGCGCAATTCCTTGCTCTCTTTCTTTTTCTTTTGCGCGTTTCTTCCTTTTGCACGCAATTCCTTGCTCTCTTTCTTTTTCTTTTGCGCGTTTCTTCCGTTCCCGCCTAAAACTTTTCAACACTATCTTTTGCCTGTATCTACTATTTAACGGTTATTTCCGTAGAGGCAACTAAAAATAGTTGTTTTTAGAAATTACTTAACATATTTTTGGTTTACGCATCCTAATTTGCATTTGTTTTTTGACAAAAAGAAAACCCGCCTAATGGCGAGCTAAAGTGATAGTTTCTCTAGTAATATACAATATGATGGATAAACTGATCATTACAGCTATTGGGATAGATTAAACGTAAGGATTTTTGTAAATAATAATGCGTTATATCTCTATCAAGGACTTACAAATTAGTCATGATGTACTTTTTTACGAGGCACAAATCAATTCTACTTGAACCTATAGAACCTAAGTTTTCTACACAAAAAAAACGAAACAAGTTCCCTGTTTCGATACGTTTCACATATAAAATTAAACTGGCGGTCCGGACGGGACTCGAACCCGCGACCTCCTGCGTGACAGGCAGGCATTCTAACCAACTGAACTACCGGACCAGATTGCGGGGGCAGGATTTGA
>NZ_JAYEFF010000010.1:0-94328 GCF_034651445.1 Cytobacillus sp. OWB-43
AAGCTCCCTCAGATTCGCTCGACTTGCATGTATTAGGCACGCCGCCAGCGTTCGTCCTGAGCCAGGATCAAACTCTCCAATAAAGTGTTTGATTAGCTCGTTTGCACCTATGGTGCTTTGTTGCTGATAAATCAGCTTTTTTCAGAATTACGCTTGACGTTTTACGTTCGTTCAGTTTTCAAAGAACAATCTCGTTCGCTTCAGAAGCGACTTTATTAATTTAACATTTAAGCTCGTTTTTGTCAACAACTTTTTTGTTTTTTTATTAAAAACTTTTTTAATAGTTGATGTCACTAACGACTGCTTTAATATAATAACACCATATCTTTTAAAACGTCAATGACTTTTTTTTATTTTTTTATTCTTTTTTTCATTTAATTTATAATGAGCATATTCATCTGCTGGAACAACCCTTTTGAATAAGCTTAAAAGTATCTCATACTTCTCTTTCATTGCAACTTTAACAACATCTGCAATTCGCTCATCTTCTAAATCGAACAATATTTCATCCATCTCTCTCTTTAATAAGTATTCAATTTCTTGTTGCTCTTTTCCATTTAGTAATAACCCGATCAACGATTGTTCCACCCTCTCTTTGACAAGCTATCACTATATTACCCATCCCCACTCATTTTATAATGATAAATTCATCATGTTTTTAATTTTTTTGCATAGATATAGGACAAGGATGTATTTGGGACGAGGTGAATAAGAATGAAGTTCTTTTATGTATTTCATGCAAAGAGATTAAAACAAATGACTTTAATTTTGGTAGCTGCATTTTTTACAGCAATGTTTATGTTTATGGAAACAACGATTCATTTACCTGTTTTTTCTACAAAAGACGCACCGAAGGCATTATATAAAGGGGAGAAAGGAGTAGCTCTCACTTTTAATATTGGTTGGGGAGATGAAAAGGCGGAGCCTATTTTAGATTTATTAAAGAAAGAAAAAGTCACTTCTGCTACATTTTTCTTATCAGGTTCATGGGCTGAGAGCCACCCTGATATTGTCGAACGTATTGCTAAATCTGGATATGAAATCGGTATACTGGGTTATAATTACGAAGACTATACAGAGCTAGAAGAAGATAAAATCAGACAAGATTTAGCTAGAGCACAAACCGCGTTTGCTAAGTTAAATATTAAGGATATTAAATATGTTAGACCACCTACTGGTCACTTTGACAAAAAGACCTTAGCAGCAGCAAAACAATTAGGCTATACAGTTGTGCATTGGAGTTTAGATTCTAAAGACTGGACAAATCCAGGTACAGATAAAATTATTCAAAAAGTACTCGAAGCTGAAAATGGAGAAATCGTATTGATGCATGCATCTGATTCAGTGAAACAAACATCCAAAGCATTGCCTTCTATCATAAATGGGTTCAAAAAGGAACAGATTGAGTTAGTTACTATTTCAGAAATGATGGCCAATGCCAATGCAACGGCAGAAGAAATTAATTAAACAACAAAAAGTCGCCTGGTTAAACAGACGACTTTTTTGCTTCCAATCTTTCTCTTTGACGGGCAGATTCTGCATTATATTTTGGTAACACGAGTAATTGATAAGCATTACAAATGATTAAAGGTAGAACCATTAACCATAACCAACTTTCTTCGTTTACTCTTAATACCGGCACCCATTCAATCGTTGTCACGACCACCATAAAAAACAACGCTGGTACAAAAGCATGTTTATTCGTAGTGGATACTTTCAAGGCCGCAATTACTACACCGGCTATTAAAACAAAACCTGCAAGTCCTAAATAAGGAAGAATACTATCTCCTGCATCCGCAAAAGCTTTATAACGGAAGTACACTAAATCAAATAGCACAAATAAAACCAACACAATTTGCACAGCATTCCATAATTGATGAGACTTAAAAATACCCAACCCAAAACGATGCACTGTTAAATATGCGAAAAATCCCATTTGACTAATAATACTAAAAATTAAACCGACACCGAATAACCAAAAAAGAACAGATAGTATTTCCAACGCATCAAAATTGGTAAATAAATGAGAAAATTCATCCCAACGCACGACAAAACCAATAACCCCTGTTGCAACGCCACCGACAAGTAATGTGGTTATAAAAAATTTGATCCAAGCACGGCTAGTCAATTCCTTTTCCCCCATAACGTTATTATCACTTAATGATTGTACCAAATCTTTACTTGAAAAATCTAGGCAATCCGCAATTTACGCATAATATTGACAGATTTTCTTCATTCTATTAGTACGGGATATTTATTTTAGGAGGCAGTTTAACATGAAAAAAAGCCTTTTTATTATTCCATTGCTCCTCATTCTAACCTTAACAGCATGTTCGCAATCAGGTAGTGAGCACATGGACTATGATCAAACAAAGAAAATGATTGTAGATATACTAAAAACGGATGACGGAAAACAAGCATTACAAGACTTAATGGCTGATGAAAAAATAAAACAACAACTAGTAATGGACCAAAATATGGTGACAGAAACAATCGAGAGTACACTGACATCTGAAAAAGGCACAGAGTTTTGGAAAAAGTCATTTGAAGACCCAGCGTTTGCTGAAACAATGGCTAAAAGCATGAAGTCAGAGAATGAGGAGTTACTCAAGGACTTAATGAAGGATCCAGATTATCAAAAAATGATGATGGACATTCTAAAGGATCCTGAAATGGAGAAAAAATTAACAGAAGTGATGAAAAGTCAAGAATTTAGGGCGCATTTGCAAACAGTCATTACTGAAACCTTTGAAAGCCCGCTCTTTAAGGCAAAATTACAGGACGTTCTTATGAAGGCAGCCGAAGAATCACAATCAGGTAAAGAAGGTAAAGAAGGTGGCGGCAGTAGTAGCGAAGGTGGTGGCGGTGAACAAGGTGGTGAAGGTGGCGGTGAAGGAGAAAGCGGCCAAGAAGGTTCTGGAGAAGAATAAAAATATAAAAAAGCATTTGGATTTAACATCCAAATGCTTTCTTATTATGCTTTTTTAATTACTTGTTGTGCAATTTCTGTATAGATTTTTCCTAAACGATGATCTGCGTCGTAAATAGATGGTGCGAAATCTTCTTCGCTCCAATCAGGCTGCTGCAGTGGTAATTGACCAATTACCTCTGTTCTTAGTTCTTCTGCAAGTTTTTCTCCGCCACCATGACCGAAGACATACTCTTTTTCACCTGTAACTTTACTTTCAAAGAAAGCCATGTTTTCAATTACGCCTAAGATTTCATGTTCAGTACGAATAGCCATCGCACCAGCACGTGCAGCAACAAAAGCTGCCGTAGGGTGAGGAGTAGTTACGATGATTTCCTTACATGATGGAAGCATTGTATGAACATCTAGCGCCACATCACCTGTTCCTGGTGGTAAATCTAATAGAAGATAATCAAGATCTCCCCACTCTACTTCATTAAAGAAGCTATTGAGCATTTTACCAAGCATTGGACCTCTCCAAATAATTGGTGCATTATCTTCTACAAAGAAGCCCATAGAAATAACCTTAACACCAAAACGTTCTACAGGAATTATGCGCTCACCTCTTACTACAGGACGCTTCATAATACCCATCATATCAGGGACACTGAACCCATAAATATCTGCATCTACTAGACCGACTTTCTTTCCTTGCCTAGCAAGAGCGACAGCCATATTGACAGATACTGTTGATTTCCCAACGCCACCTTTACCACTAGCAATAGCAATAAATTTCGTTTTACTATTCGGTGATAGTAGACCCTTATCTTCTTCAGGCATTGCTTGTCTATGTTTTTCTAGTGTTTCAGCCGGTAGTTCATTAAAACGGATACCCACGGATTCTGCACCAGCTGCTTTAATTCGATTCACAATCTCAGTTTGCAATTGCAATTGTTCAGCTGTTGCAGTCTTGGCGATCAATATTTTTACACTGACATGAGCCTTCTCCTCTTTTACTTTAATCTCTTCAATCGCTTGAAGTTCCCCGAGTGTTTTATGTAAAAAAGGTTCTTGTAAGCCCTCAATGGCTTCTCTTACTTTTTGTTCATTAATCATCTATCCTACACCCCTTTAAAATCGTTTCTTCATTAGAATAACTCTAATTGTCATTCTAACACATATTAGAATATCAGTCTTTATACAATGCCTAAAATATCTTAAAGATCTATTTGTATAAATGTTTATATTTTCCACGAAGGGATTTTTAGAAAATAAAAACACGAACAAATCTTTTGTCCGCGTTTAATCTTCAATCACAATCTCTTTCTCATTAGAGTAATGGCGCATTATGCCATTGTAAATGGAGGCTGCTATTTTATTTTGATAATCGTCGCTTTGTAGTAAGGTCCGCTCGTTCTGATTAGATAGGAAGCCTACTTCTACAAGGACACCTGGTTTTTTTGAATGATCAAGAATATAGACATTTTCTAATTCCTTCGCCCGTCTTGTCGTATTTTCTAAGTTAGCGATGAGTTCATCTTGGATAAATTTAGCCGCTCGTGCATTTCCATCTATATGAGAAGCAAAAAAGGTTTGTGCTCCTCTCCATTTAGGAGAAGGGATTGAATTCAAATGTACACTCACGTAAAAATCAGCATCACTATGGTTAATCATATTTAAGCGCTTTTTCAAATCCTCTACTTTTCGCCTACTATAGCCTTTAGTATCTTCTGCAGCTAAGTCCTTATCATCTTCGCGTGTCATCATTACCACGGCTCCTTGTTCTTGAAGGTAATCACGCAGCTTCAAAGAAACTTCTAGGGCAATATCTTTCTCTAACACATTTCCATTATCTGCTCCACCATCCGGACCGCCATGACCAGGGTCAAGAAGGATAACCTTTCCGGATAAAGGAAGATTCCAAGCGTTCCAGGAATCATCTTCAGAAAAGTCATATTGCAAAATAAAGAATAAAATAGCCAGTCCAGTTATAAAACCAATTACTTTTAATTTCTTCTTCACCGATTACCACTCCCCGCTCGTCCTCAAAATATATATATGGGACAAGGAGAATGATTAGAACGATTTAATGCAGTCTTAATTTATGCCTTTTTCGACCATTTTCAAACCCTTCCATCCACCAACTATAGATATACTGTTCACAACTGTAGAATAGGGATTCACTATAAACCCCTTCTTCATTTTGCGCCCAATATAAGAAAAAATGATACAGAGTATTCGTAAAATGCGTAAGTTCCCCTTTACATCTATGTTGAACAGTAGTAGCCGTCTCACCGCTAGTACCAAAATGACTATAATGTGCGCCTAAAAGATACGCTTCGATTGCCATATCATAGCAAGCTTCCTCTATTCCCGCATGGTTCATTAAACCTGTTAATAAACGAGATGAACCGAATAAGTGCTTGACTTGTTCTTTCAGATCCTTTACTGAGATCTCCTTTAGCACTGATTTTTCATATTTTAACTGCTTCTCTCGCCGCTTATCTTCAAATGTAGTAATAAGTGTCACTTGTTTTCACCTCTATCTCTATTCTTTAACTTCCTGTATAGAGGCATACAAAAAGCAGCGGTGATTTCCGCTGCCAATTTTTCCACTATATTAATGTGCTACTTTTTCTAACTCTTCTCTAATTTCCTTCGAACGTGCAGCAGCTTGTTGAACAGCTTCGGAAATAGCTTCTCCGCCGTGATGAGCTTTTAGTGCTTCGACACCCGAATGAGTTGTACCATTAGGTGAGGTCACTCTCTCACGTAAAACAATCGGTGCTTCGCCTTTTTCTAAAACCATTTTTGCTGCTCCATATATCGTTTGAGCAATAATTTTCCGTGCTTTTTTGGCCTCTAATCCTTGTTCTACACCCACCTTCTCCATCTCTTCCATTAGATAGTAGAAGTAGGCAGGGCCACTTCCTGCAAGACCTGTGAAAACATCCATCTGCTCTTCTTCAATGATAAATACTTCTCCCATACAAGCAAGTAAATCTTTCACATCTCTCTCATGTCGCTTCTGTGTATAAGAACCGAGAGACATCGCTGTAGCCGATTCTTGAATCATGCTAGATGTATTTGGCATCACCCGAATAACTTGCTGCTCATCATTTAGCTTCTCTTCCATATATGAAGTAGAAATACCTGCTAATACAGAAACAACCACTTGATCAGGTCTGATTTTATCTTTTAAGAAAGCAAGGGCTTCTTCTGCGCCATAAGGTTTCATTGCCATAATAAAATAATCAACTTCTTCATACGGTAGATCCTTTTGTAGCATCGTATGAACACCGTATCTATCCTTTATTTCTGTCAACCGATCCCCATTGAATTTATTCGTTACATAAATTTGCTGTGCTGGTACCTTCTCCGCATGAATCATTCCTGAAATCATTGATTCCGCCATTGAACCTGCACCAAAAAAAGCTACTGTCTTATTCTCTAACATTTACACAAACACTCCTTAAAAGTTGTGTCTTCGTTTCCGTACCTTTTTCAACGTTATCTATCTTAACATGTCACTATTTAGAATCAAGGGTTAACGATTAAGTCATAAGCATATGAGCGAGATAGTGAAAGAAAGCGTTACCATTCAATTCCTGATGTCCTCTAACCTCGCTCAACGGTCTGTATGCAGGCTCAATCTTGAATATCGTGTTTTCATCTTTGTTGTAAAGTAAGGACAACCATCTGCACATACTTCAATAGTAGCTTCATGTTAAATTATTCTTTTATTCTGGGACACAAAGCAACAAATAATGGAAAAGACGAAGTAAAACGGATGAGGAGAACTATTCAGATTTTATGACGATGATAGGTATGAGCCACATCAACCGAAAAGAACTGCTAAACATTTACGCTTCCACTAAGGAACGTCACAAATCTGTTTTGCGCTACTTATCCCTTTGCTTTCCCTTGTAACTATGTACCACTTCACATTTTCAAACAGAGCGACTTGCCTAATTACCAACCTCGTAAAAAGATCTGCCCCCACTCCCTTTAAATTATCGCCACCAACAATCACTGTTCTGTAAATTAAATCACCGAAAAAATTTGATGTACATCATCAAAAAAAGCTTTTCGCCACGATAAGTGACAAAAAGCTCTATATTAATCAACTAATCGACTAGAACGAGATTTCTCCGCTGTCTTCTTTAACCAAGGCGTTAATGGTTTTTTTAGTACAAGCCCTAAGATTAAAGAGGCTACGAAAAAGAGAAATAAGTATAGAAAACTCATCCAGACGACATGAGGGACAATGCCTCCAACTGCTTCTCTCAGAATATTAATCGCATGTGTAAATGGTAAGAATGGATTAATCGCTTGGAAAAATGCTGGTGCAACTTGAATCGGGAAAGTACCGCCTGCACCTGATAACTGCAATACCATGAGTATAATCGCTAACGCCTTACCAATATTGCCAAAGATTGAGACAATCGTATAGACCATTGTCATAAACATCATCGCAATAATGACAGTAAATATCACAAACCAAACCGGATTTGCTGCGTAAGTTCCAAGAATCAGAAGATCACCAACACTAACAATTAACCCTTGTAGAAAGCCAACGATTAAAAATAGGACAAGCCTGCCAAGGTAAACATGACGAATAGAATACTCCTCTTTCATATCTTTTGGGTGGACATCTGTTTTTAATAAGTTCGCTAATAACAGTGCACCTACCCATAAACATAACACAGTATAAAAGGGTGTATTCGCTGAACCGTAATTTGGGATTGGATATAATTGATCCTCAACAAGCTTTACCGGCTCTTTAAAGAATTCACTTTCTTTTTGAATATCATTTTTTAATAACGCAATGATTTCTCCCAAATCATTATTTGCCTTAAAATCTCGAATATCATCGGCTGCTTTATGGACCGAATCTTCAAGCGCAGGAAGATTCCCTTGAATGAACGCGGTAACTTCAGAAAGTCCTTTTTCCACCTCAGGAAGGTTTTCATTCACTAAGCCCGCTATTCGCGAGAATTCTGACTCAATTTTAGGGAGGTCATTACGGACAAAGTTACTTGCTTGATGAACTTTTTCTTCCACACCTGGAAGGTCATTTCGTATAAAGTCGCTTGCCTTATGAACGGCATCAACTGCTTTCGGTAAATCCGTCTCAATCTTGGCAACAATCTCACCTATGCTCTCCTCGATTGCCGGTAAGTCAGCAATGATTTGATTGAGCTGTGCTTCACCTGTCTCAGCAATTCCTTCTGCATTTGTTAGCACTTCTTCTATATTAGGCATTTCTTGTTGAATTTTCTCTAAATCGCCCGCAGCTTTTTGTGCTGTATCATTCAATTGTTGCATGGCATTTAAGATCTCTTGCTTTCCACCATTGTTCATAAAACCAACAAGTCTTCCCGCTTGAGCAGCGGTATCTTGAGCCTGTTTCCTAAGTACTTGGATTTGCTCTTTTGATAACTCACCTGAGCCCGCTTGCGCTAGGGAATCATTAAGTGCTGTTAACTGCTGTGATAATTGTGTTAATGAATCAATCACCGTTGTAAATTGACCGTTTTGATTTAACGCCGTAAACATATCAATCGCATGATTAACTGATGTAATATTTGTTTGCAATTGTTGCTGTAAATCTTTAATCGATTGATTGACCGAATTGTTCATTTGGTCATTTTCGAGTTGTTTAAGTACTTGGTCAATGGAATTGGCCGTATTTTCAATGATAACTGCATTTTGAGTAATAACATCTAATATGGGCTCAATTGCCCCTTCATTTGCTGATAAAAAGCTATTTAGACTTTTAACATATTCTTCAGCATCAGCTGCCATTTGATTGGCTTTCGGTAAAGCTTCCTGCACACGCTCAATCACCTCTTGCGCTGTTTGAACACCTTTTAACGCTCGATTTAACTGATCTGATACTTCTCCAAACTGCTGACTTGCTTCTGTTAATCGCTCTGCTGCCTCTTCAATTTCTGGTAACCGCTCTTCTAATGTCAATACTTGATCACCTAATTGATTGATGAGCGGAAGCTTTTCTTCTAATGTGAGTATGTGCTGTGCTCCTTGATTTAATTCAGGAAATTTCTCTTCCAGGGCAATTACTTTTGTGATTGTTTCCTTCATCTCTGGCCAGTCTTCATTTAACGTGACAATCTTTTCACCTAGTTCATTTAACTCCGGAAAACGTTCTTCTAATGCAAATATATTATTCTCCACTTTAAGAATGGTCGGTAGTTCTTCCTCTAACTTAATACCGATATTGTTAAATTCCGTGAATAGGGCTTTTGATGCTTCGGCTAAGAAATTCTCACTAATCTGTTCAACTAATGCGGAAGCGCCTGCAGATGTCATCTTTGGTGCAATCGCATTTAATTTTTCATTTACCTCATACCTGACTTCCGGTGCCTCTGGTTCACCATCCACCACACTTGTTAATTGTTTCGAAAAATCCTCGTCAATATAGACCGCAGCATAATAATCTCCATCTCTTACTCCTTCTTCAGCTACCTGCCTATTCACAAAGGTCCAACCCATTTGATCATTATCTTTTAATTGATCAACGAGCTCTTGCCCTATATTCATTTCTTTCCCTTCAAGCTCTGTGCCACTATCTTCATTGACAATTGCTACCTTAATTTGACTCGTCTCGCTATATGGATCCCACGATGCAGCAATATTAAACCATGCATACAATGACGGCAAAAAGGCTAAACCGATTAGTAGTAACGCAACTAACGGTACCCTGCGTAAATTCCTAAAATCCTGCCTGACAATGCTGAAAATCTGCTTCAATCTTCCACCTTCCTTATTCATGATGGGCCTTCTAATAACAGAAAACCCCAATTCAATACCTATAAGAATACAACATCCTTTTGGAAGTTTCCATTTAAAAGTCACTGGAAATTTTAAATTACAAATTAATGGTTGCTTATCGAGAAGACGTCGCTTTAAAAAGGGGCAATAATTGGTACATTGTAAACATTTTAAAAGCATATAAAGACTTTTTATCAACGCCAGATGAAAGCATATGGCATTTAAGAAACCACATCATTTACTGTTAGGTTTAAATAAAGCTCCTAACAAGTTAATGATACGATTGAAATTGGATTTAAAAAATAGAGAGTTGGGTTCCTTTTTGTAAATGTCACATCAATCAGTGGTTGGGATAATGATATCAGATGCATCCGAATGATTAGGGTTCTTTACCTTCTATTAGTTTGGATTATTTTATATGGTTTTTATACTCATTTTAAAAGAATAGTGGAATGAACCCTATTAATAAGTAGATATTATCCAATGTTGCATGTTGAGCAGTAAAATATACACAAGTCGTACCCTTGCCCTATAAACATCACTTGCTTTGGACTCTGTTAAGCCACGGAATCCTTCGGCTCATATTTTAAAAAATATATTCAAGGAATAAAGTAAAAGTGGAACTGAATGGACTATATCTATCTAATCGCATATTCGAAAAGTATGCCAATGTAATACAGGCATTTTGGGGAATCTATTTAAAATGAGGAGGGTGGATAGGTCATATCTCGTGTCAATTTACCGGTAAATCACGCTTAACCGCCTTATATTTGGGCTAAGGCGGCTAATTTTTATATCCCATTCTTATTAAATACTTATTGGGATAAATCTTTCTTTATTCTTCATCTTTTACTTTATTAAATATTGCTTCTGGAATCATTTCAAAGCCTTCAATCACTGTGTTCTCTTCCACTTCAATCATTAGACAAAGCTTACCATCCACATGCATTTGACGGACATAGCGCAAATCCTGCGGACAAACAGAAATATCTGCTACTTTTGTTTTGATTTTAATTGACTTAGACGTATACTTTGGCACAATACTGGTTGCTTTCAGCTCATAATTTTCATCGTCAATTACCTTTTTGAAAGCTGATTCTACCTTTTGGCGATCGACATCCTGCACACCGCTAGTTGTTAGAACCTTCTCCACATCGCGATAGTCCAGTTTCGGGGCATCAGGCTCTTCATTCTCTTCCACCACTCGTTGGATTTCATCGAATACATTGGCAAGTATCGACGTATTAATCTGGTTGCCTGCAACATCCTTTACAATTTCCTCAAACACAATCTTATCGTCTTGTGCTGTCATAGCTTCTTCAGCATTTAATACTTCTTCAATGAAATGATAATCCAGCTCATATGCCTTTCCTGCTGAATAGAGTACATGATTCACATCTGCAGCATGATCAGTAAAGCTAGGAAATAGAAATCCGCCAACTGGTACTTTCAAATTGATAACAGGATCAACGACAAAGTGATACTTGAATTCTTTCTCCACATAGTCAAACAGTAGCTCTTTTTTGGGATCTATCGTCTTGTTGATACTGCATAAGATAAAAGGATTGGCATAAACCGCATCTCGGCTGCTTTCTTCGGTCTCTTCGTTACTCCGTTTCGTAGGCTTTAAATATTCACCATGTATAAACGTAACGACAATATCCATTTCGTACTGTTTATCCTTCAACATCTTTTCCACAAGATCCAACATATGCCCTTTCCATTCATCCGTATCATTCGTAAGTATCGCTTGATGAAGTATCAGTTGGCTACTATTCTCTATATTTCGCTGGAATTTCAATTCAAACAACTTCTGATCCAACTGGCCTGTCAGTACTTTTTTGAAGTTGGTTAAGAAAAGTTCCTGCTGTTCTTGTTCAAGCATTTCAAATGGCGTGCTTTGATGGTGATAAACTTCACTAGATTCTTTCATTATATAAACATTAAAAATATCTTTAATCTTTAATAAATCATTATTCATCTTAAATTGTTTTTTAAAGTCAGCTATATCTTTTTTATTCAAAAATGGATTCTCCCTTAATTCATTATGCAAACCATGGATCAATCAACTGAATTTTATCTTTTCATTTTAACATAATTAAATGGGCTAATGGATGACTTAACTCCATAGATTGTTTCCAAACGAATATCAATTAAAATTAGTTTGTGAAAATGTGCACAAGCGGTTATACTAGAACTATAACCCGATTGTGAATCATTGAACATGATGAAGAATTAAAAAGTGGTCCATGAGGAAAATAGTCCGAACAAGCTTGTAATAGCGGAGCCTACTTTTTTGCCACTTTTAATGTTTATCTATATATTTGACCGAAGCCATATGCGCCTGAGATAGTATGATAATTTCTTTAATCAATTCTTCTTTTGATATCTGGAAGCCTGTATTAATCCAATTGGCTAATAAACCGTAAAATCCATATGCTGTGTATCGCTTAAAGTAATCCATATTAACCGGGAGATCATTAATTGTTTTAAATTCAAACTTCTCCTGATATATCGTAAGTATTGTTTGTGGAAACCTCGTATGCAGTTCGGGAATGGTGTCGACATAATTGATTAAATCATAAAATTCCCGATTGTTATAAATGGATGAGATAATATGAAAATACCTATTATCCAATAGGTTTGTACTAACCTCTCTCTTAAGTTTAAACGGCCTTTCAAAAGATTCTTCTAACGCCGCTAGATTGGTGGACAAGAGGTCATCGGCTAATTCAAATTTATCTTTATAGTGAACATAGAACGTACTTCGATTATACTTTGCATACTGCACGATATCTTTGACAGAAACAGAATGGAAGCCCTTTTCTTTCGTTAAGGCAATCAGAGCCTGTTGAAGGTGCATCTTCGTCCGATCTCTTCTTGGGGTAGACCAATTGTTTTGCATTCGCTCCTTCTCCTTATGCAACAAAATTTTGCTGGTTTATAGACAATTATACCTAATATGTCTAATGAATACACAATTACAATTTTATTGCTGATTGAACCTATCTATCATCGTATTATAATTTATTTGTAAACACTTTCAATTAAGTGTATTGACACATTCATTATAATAGGGGGAAGAAACATGAGCAAACTACAAGATAAAGTAGCTGTTATTACTGGGGGAGTATCTGGTATTGGTGCTGCAACTGCAAAATTATTTGCTTCAGAAGGGGCAAAATTAGTCCTTGTTGATATGAACGAAGAAAAAGGTGCTAGTTTTGAAGCTGAATTAAAATCACAAGGTGCAGAAGCGGTTTTCCTTAAAGCTGATGTAACAAGTGAAGTAGAAGTTAAAAATATCTTTACTACAGCATTAGATACTTTCGGTAAAGTAGATATTTTATTTAATAATGCGGGAATTGGCGCAGTAAAACCAACTGAAGAGCTAAGCTATGCAGAGTGGAGAAAAACAGTAGAAGTGGACTTAGATGGGGTATTCTTAGTTGCCCAAGCTGCTATTAAAGAATTCTTAAAAACAGGAAGCGGTGTTATTGTCAATACAGCTTCTATGTATGGTTGGGTTGGCTCACCTGGAAGTGCGGCATATAACGCTGCCAAAGCAGGTGTCGTGAACTTAACTCGTTCGCTTGGCTTAGAGTATGCAGCACGCAATATCCGTGTAAATGCGCTTTGCCCAGGATTTATCGATACACCAATTCTTGGAGAAGCAGATAGACAAGGTTTAACTGCTGCTACACCAATGAATCGTTTAGGTAAACCAGAAGAAATGGCAAAAGCAGTATTATTTATGGCTAGCGATGATTCTTCTTTCATGACTGGTAACAGCCTAATCATTGATGGTGGATACACAGCACAATAATTACAAATTAAGTAAGAAACCCATTTTGACTTATGGTCAGAATGGGTTCTTTTAAGATGATGCAGCATATTTTAAGCAGTCATCTACTTTAACAGCTATGAACAATCAATTTTACCTAGGCTTGTTTATTCCCAATAACATTTTTTTATCTCAATTTGCTTGAGTCAATGTTTCAAGCACAATCTCGGTTGCTTCTCCAATCAATTGATCATCATATTCGGCTTCTTTTTCCTGCTTATTCGACAATATGGCAATCACAATTGGTTCATCATTAGGCGGCCATACAATCGCGATATCATTTCTTGTACCATAAGATGCGGCACCACTTTTATCACCAACGATCCAATCTGTTGGTACTCCTGATTTAATTAAGGTATCGCCAGTTGTATTTCCTTTGAACCACTCCTGAAAAATTTCTCTTTTTTCTTCCGATAATTCATCCGTTAATCCAACTATTCTTAAATTTGTTGCCAATGCTTTAGGTGTACTAGTATCTCTCGTATCCCCAGGAGTGGCTTCATTTAATTCTGTCTCCAACCGGTCCATCTCTGTCACATCATCACCGATCGCTCTTAGTGCTTCCTCAAGCTGATCTGGTCCACCTAATTCTGCAAACAATAAATTTCCCGCTGTATTATCGCTATACTGCATAGCTGCTTTCGCAATCTCCCTTAATGTCATTCCTTCATCGACATATTTTTCTGTAATCGGTGAATAGGTAACAAGGTCTTCTTTTGTGTACATTCTTTTTTCATCTAAGATTGATATCGGGTTTTCCTTTAATAAAACCGCCCCCGCTAACGCCTTAAATGTCGAGGCATACGCAAACCGTTCGTCTTCTTGATAGGCAACCGTTTCTTCATTACCTGTATCAATAGCGTATACACCTAATTTAGCACCATACTTTTCTTCTAACTGAGCAAACTTGCCAGACGACACATCCTCTGCCTTCACTTCCCCACCATTCACTTCATTTTCTTTAGAACAACCGACGAGTAATAACATAGCAACAAATAAACCAACAATCATTTTTTTCATCCAAAAACCACTCCCTAAAATTTAATACCAGATTACATTTGTAGTCTGATTACATCTGTAGTACAATATTACATATGTAATCCTAATTGTCAAATTTTTTTTAAAAAAGGAGGTGGGCGAGATCTTTATAAGTTTCTTTCTCAACGGGTTGATCATTTCCACTTTTTCAATCCTTACCATCCTACTTATACGTAATTGGATGAAAAACCAAATAAAAGCACAATCACTTAACCACTTGTGGATAATGCTTTTCCTAACACTGCTCATTCCTTTATGCCCTATACCATTACCTTCTTTGTTTTCCGCACAACCGCAAATTCCGGAATTACAAAAGGAAGGTACAACAGTGGCAATTGAAGAAAACCAAGGTGTAATGACAAACGAATTCATTAAAGATTTCTCTGTTTCGGTTCAAAGGATTGATTTCTCTTTCTTAAATGTACCGCTCATGATTCTATGGCTACTCGGTGTGTTTGTGTTACTATCTTTACTTTTGATTAGCTTTTTCGCACTTAAAAGGTTGAAGGCCCAAACACAACCAGTTGAAGACCCAAATATTAAGGCTCTTTTTCTATCATGTAAAAAAAGACTAGGGATTAAAAGAACTATCGACGTCCGCTATTCAACCGAGACTCACTCACCACTCATTTTTGGCCTTTTTCATAGTGTCGTTGTCATCCCAAAAAAAGAGCAAAGCTGGTTAACCATGACGGACTATGAAAATATCTTTCTACATGAGTTAAGTCATTATAAAAATAAAGATTTACTTACAAACTATGTGATGATTTTCTTCCAGGTCATTTACTGGTTCAACCCGCTCATCTGGATTGCCTCAAAAAGAATGAAAGCCGATAGAGAAATGGCTTGTGATGAGGCAGTTTTACAGTTACTCTACCATGACAAAGCTGTCGTTCGTTATGGGCATACAATGATTAATTTCGCATCTACTATGCAAAGGAAGCTGCCACTAACCGCAGAATTCACAAGTGGCAAACGACAAATGAAAGAACGAATCGAGCGTATTGCTGCTTTTCGTACAAAAAAAGCATACTCATTTAAAAAAACAGTATGCTTCTATACTTTAACTCTCTTTATCTTAATTGCTCAGCTACCTTTCGTATCTGCACTCGAAATCGGAGCAGAAGAGACATATGACTTTCAAAACGAGAGCATCATTGAGCGAAATCTCTCACCTTTCTTTCAAGGGTTTGAAGGAAGTTTCATCCTTTATGATGAAGCGAAAAATCAATACGTCATTCATAACCGCGAGAATGGCATGAAGCGGATCTCACCTGATTCTACTTATAAAATCTATAGTGCTTTATTTGCATTAGATGCAGGGTACATTATGGAGGAAGCTTCCACCCTTTCATGGGATGGCAGAAACCAACCTTTTGCGGCTTGGAATCAAGATCACAACTTAACTTCTGCTCTACAAAACTCAGTTAATTGGTATTTCCAACGCTTAGATACGATGGCTGGTGAGGAAGCGTTACAAACAAATCTTCAACGTATACATTATGGCAACACCGATACTTCAGGAGGCGTAAAAGACTTTTGGAATGAATCATCCTTGAAGATTTCACCAGTTGAACAAGTCGAGCTCTTGCAATCTTTTTATCATCATCAATTAGGATTTAAAAAGGAGCATACAGCCAAGGTGCAAGATGCACTATTAATTGAAAGCCACACAGGTTACCGCTTATATGGAAAAACAGGCACAGGAACCATTAATGGTATAAACAAAAACGGTTGGTTTATAGGTTACATCGAAACAAAGCAAACTACCTACTTCTTTGCCACAAATATTCAAGACGAAGGAGAACCAGATGGGCAAAAGGCAATACAAATCACGAGAAATATTTTGAAAGAATTAGGGATTTACGAAAGCAAGGAGGCACAATAAATGGGGGAAACATTACCGAATATCTCAGAATCCGAATGGGCCATCATGAATGTCCTTTGGGATCACTCACCACGAACAGCTAACGATATCATCCAATCTTTACAAAAAAATACTGATTGGAAACCAAAGACCATCAGAACATTGCTCGACCGTCTCGTCCAAAAGTCAGTCGTAGCTGTCGACAAGAGCCAGAAAGTGTACACCTTTTCCCCACTCTACTCCCAAGAAGAGTGCCAAAAGGCAGAAACACAATCATTCATCCAACGCATCTACGGCGGCACACTCAAATCCATGCTCGTCCACTTTATCCAAGACGATAAATTATCAGACAAAGACATCAAAGAACTGCGTTCGATATTGAATGAGAAACCTGAAGGGAAGGAATAGGGAAGTATGAAGACACTAGAAACGCGTCCTACAATTTTGGGGTTTCTGGTGTCTTTTATTTTCAAATACACCATGATAATAAAAGGGTCTGAATGATTATTAGCGCCATAGCAATGTTGAGATTATGGAAAAGGAGAATTACTGTTTTGGAAGCAAAGTGTATTAAGTTCTATGAATTTGGTAATCCCGAAGACGTACTAAAAATTGAATATAAAAGTATCCACACTCCTAAGGATAATGAAGTGCTTGTACGTATGATAGCAAGACCAATGAACCCTTCTGATTTAATTCCCATTAAAGGTGCATATTCTCACCGTATTCCGTTACCTAATATTCCTGGTTATGAGGGCGTAGGTATTGTAGAAGAGGTTGGTCCATTAGTATCTCAAAACCTTATTGGTAAGCGTGTCTTACCTTTACGAGGTGAAGGTACTTGGCAAGAGTTTGTGAAAACAACAGCAGACTTTACCGTGCCGATACCGGATTCTATTGATGACTTTACAGCTGCTCAGATGTATATAAACCCAATAACAGCCTGGGTGATATGTGTGGAAGAATTAAAATTAAGGCCAAATGATGTCTTATTGGTAAACGCATGTGGTTCTTCGATTGGGCATATTTTTGCTCAATTATCTAAAGTAATAGGCTTCCGATTAATAGCTGTAACAAGAAATGAGAAATACTCAAAAGATTTACTAAGACTCGGTGCTTCTTATGTTATAAACACCTCTGTCAGCCCATTGCATGAAACAGTGATGGAATTAACCAATGGACTCGGGGCCAAAGCAGCCATTGATTCAATAGGAGGTCCTGCAGGCACTAATTTAGCATTTAGCGTTCACCCAACTGGAACCTTTTTAACTATAGGACTATTATCAGGAATTCAAGTAGACTGGGCACAAATCATAAATAAGGCAAAAGTAAACGCCAAAATATTTCATTTACGACATTGGAATAATAGAGTTTCGATAAGTACTTGGCAAGAAACATTTAATCACCTGATAGCCTTAATCACTAATAAAAAGTTAAAACTCCAGAATGCAGATGCTCAATTCGACTTGATAAAAGTAAAAGAAGCAGTCAATTTTGTAGAGTCTTATCGAAATCGTAAAGGAAAGGTTTTTCTAATCAACTGATAAGTATTGAATCTAAAAAAGGGTCGAATGAACAACAACGTTCATTCGACTCTTTTCATTATGACAATGCACTTGAAGGACTACTTGTATTTTTTATTATTTCTCATATGTTGAATAAGACCCAATATAATCAATACGACAAAGCCACTAATAGATACCAATAAATTGACCTAAAAAGAAGGAAATAGTTATTTGGATAAATAATACTGTCTAGAGTAACCATGTAAAGAGAGGGGCTATAATAAGTGCTTAAAACTAAGAAAGTAATCGTAACAGGAGCGGCTTCTGGAATAGGGAAAGAAATTGTTAAACAATGCTTACATGAGGGAGTTTCAGTAATTGCATGCGATATTAATGAACATTCTTTATATGAATTAAAAGAATCCATGGCTAATCACTATGTTCTACATACATATCAGTTAGATGTAAGTAACTATGAAGAGGTCGCTAAATTCTTTGAACATGTTGAAGAAGCACATACAGATGTAGATGGATTAGTAAATAATGCAGGGGTGTATTTGGCGAAAAACATACTGGATTATCAAGTAGATGAAATGGATAAAGTCTTGGATATAAACGTTAAAGGGTTTATTTATTTCTCACAAATGTTCGGTAAAAAGTTGCTTCAAAGCAAGCGCCCGGGAGTTATTGTTAATATGTCTTCCGTATCTGGAATGGAAGGCAGTTCAGATGCAATTTATGGGTTATCAAAAGCTGCTATATTAGGTTTAACTAAAAGCTGTGCATTAAATTTCTCACCATATATCCGAGTAAATGCTGTTGCTCCTACTATGGTTACTACTCCAATGATGGATACGATTCCTGATTGGAGAAAAGAGAATTATCTAAAACAGCAACTCATTCATACACCTGTCCTCCCTGTAGATGTGGCTGATACTGTTGTCTTCTTATTATCAGATAGAGCAAAGCATTATACGGGGGCAACTTTCGATATAAATAATGGTGGATATCTAAGGTAGTTACACTTCTTGATGAGAAATGCGTTTGTTAAAGAAGGTCCTATCGTCATGTTTGTAATTTTCTCTATGAACTAATAGTAACTTCATAGAGCCTCTTTTGTCTGACTGAATTGCTCAACCCCGTTTGTGAAGGAAAAAGTTTATCTCACCAAGCATGAAACAACTTTTGGCTTTACTACATTTTTTACAGCGTTTATTTTCCACAAAAAAACAAAGGGGCTGCATAAGCTACCTCTTTGTTTCCACTTGATGCCGACTTTCTTAGGAAGAGCCTTTCCTTCTACACCAGTTTCCTTTAAGGGTTTATATCGCTTCATGCAAATATAAACATTTTTTTATGTCATTTATAGCTTGCAAATGTATTCCCTCGTGAAAGATGGTCCGAATTAACACTTGTTCAATCGTTCGCATCCCCATTTCAGTGGGAGAAAATAATTCTTCTAAACGATGTCCATAGCTCTCCTTCAACCTCTTAGGTTGTTCCTCCAACAATTTTTTTAGTTCGATATAAGAAGGTGTCTCCATAGAAAAATTATCCGGTGTTGTACCATATCCAAACCATTTTCGGAAAGATTCTGGAGCCTCCGTTTTCTCCTTTGTTAAAGTCTCAATCCATAAATACTGATCTAGATATACGTGTCCCATATTCCATCTAATATTATTATTAAAATGGTTGGGTACAATCTCAGCTGCCTCTGCACTTACCCCACTTATACTATCCAATAAATCTTGTCGATAAGCTTCTAACTGATTAAAAAGTACCAATTGACCTTCTTTCATGACTCTTCTCCTTTTTGTGTATTATTTAATATAATTAGTTCGGCATTTAATATATTTTTCCTCCTAAAACTAACTTGACATTAAAAAAAGGAAACATAGGGCGATTCCTTTTATCATTCAAGTGAGAAAATGAATATTGAATCCTGTTACGTTTCCCCTTTGTTTCATCTAACACCTACTCCAAATTTTTTAGTTACAAGCTGCCATAACAGTAATTAGGGGTAACATCCCTCACTCATTTCGCAACAGCATGACCTTGATCACCTAATTTAGCAAGATAATCAATTAAGAAGTGTAAAATAATTAGTGGAATAATTGATCCTAAAACAATATATAGGCAAGAAAATAAAAAACCTATAATAGTAGTTCTTACAACTCCTACCCAAACCCCTTGATAGGTATGTGCTAATCCAAATATAAAAGATGCGGCAATAATGACTCCCCATATTGATAAATCAGGAAATAAATAGGATAGTGCAAAAATTAAGAAACCTCTATAAAGAACTTCTTCGGTTATCCCCGCACTCAATGATACAAAATTCCACACTTTTTTCTCTTTATCATTAACTGGCAATATCGGAGTAAACTCATAATTCTCCATTTCCCCCGCTTTTTTTATGGATAGTTCACGCCTAATCTTAGAACTTAAATAATAACCAATTATATAGTACAAAACTAAACAAAGATAAAATACTCCTAAGGTTAAAATGATGTAACTGAAAACAGTACCTAAAACAGAAGTATTAAGTTTCAGTGATGTGAATCCTATTTGCCCTAAAGACAGTTCTGTCAGTAAAACCAGGCCAAGCATGAAAATGATGGGTATCCATAATCCATATATTATTTTGTAGTAGTACTTTAATCTTGCATGCTCTTTTATCCGTACATCCTTTTTAAATTTCTGAAAGTCTAAGTATCCAACAATCGGATCATAAAGCAATAAGGTAATTAAAATAAGCCAAAATCCAATTTCCATAATTTATCCTCCTTGATAGATTGTGAATTAATATTAACAACTCACGTTACGTGAGATACAAGAGGAAATTTAATATTAGGTAAATGAATTGTACTTAGATTGGATGATTTAAAAATGACATTAATACCCTCCTTGCTCCTCCCCTGTTGTTACATGCTCTTGCAAGATTGCACAATATAATTATTTACCCTTGATTCTAGAGCCCTTCAAATCCTTAATTAGACTTAAAAAAACTCCTTGCTCATTAAGAACAAAGAGGGTTAACATTGATATAACAAGTTTATACCATTTTGCGAAGTGTTATATGGATAAAAATGTATGAAAAAGGATTTTTTATTCCAATAAGTCTTTTCGCTTAAATATTTGTACAGATGCGATGAGTACGACGATAATAATAGCAATAGTTGTAATAAAAGCTAACAAGAAACTAGAATCTAGTTTTCCTGACAGCAAGACCTGTCCTGTGTGCTCAGTCATCGTGGCCGGACTCCATTTCATATACTTTCCTAGAAGGGATGTAACTGTCGAAATGGCAAAGACCACAAATATTGTAACAAAAGCAACTCCTCCATTTCCTTTCATTATCGTACTAAAAAAAAGCGTCAATGTAACAACAAAAACTAACCATATGCTATAGATCACTACACTTTGAAAAACGCGCTCAAAAGCGACTGTTTCAATGAGTAAACTCGTATAATACCAAGAAGCTACATATCCAATAAGCAATGAAACGAATGTAATTGTAAGTAACCCAGCCCATTTAGATAATATATATGAGGAATAAGAAACTGGTTTAATCATGACCATAGCTGCTACTCCACTTTGTTTTTCTTCGGAAACGATACCCATTGCACTCAAAACAAGAATAAGTACACCGAGCATCCCATAATTAGATAGAACATTCATTAATACTTCTGCCCCTGTTGGAGTAGGCATTTCAAGGATTGTACCTTCTGGAAGACCCCCAAAAGTGTCCAAAATCTCCGGCATATAATACGAACTAACCGGCTGCATAACACCTAGCAAAATAAACACAATTGGAATCCATAAAATTTTATAATTCCGCACCATTTCCGTTATTTCTTTTTGATAAAGAACAGTCCATTGCGTCATGCCTTCACCACCTTGACAAATAAATCTTCTAATGTTGTTTGAGAAATCTCGAACTTACGAATCGGAAGTTTTCTATCCACGATATCTTTTAATAATGTTTGCTTTCCATTTACCATATCTTTTAATACGATGCTGGTTTTATTACCTTGAATGTCTACTTCAGATACAAAGCTATAACTCGCTATGCTCTTTAGCCAATCAACAGCCGGTGATTCGAATTCGATTTGTAAAATAGGTTGCCGATATTCCTCCATTACCCTTCCCAGGCTACCTGATATCGCAATTTCCCCAGCATGCATGATAAGAATGTCATCACTTATTTCTTCTGCATCGTGAAGGACATGAGTTGAGAAAAGAATAGTTGTTTCCTCTTTAATCTCTCTCATCATGTCCAACACTTCCCGTCTCCCAAGTGGGTCGAGTGCAGAAACAGGCTCATCTAAAATAAGTAATTTCGGACGATGAATGAGTGCCTGTGCCAATCCGAGGCGCTGCTTCATTCCACCAGAATAACCCCCTATTTTCCTTTTCTTTGCATTCGTTAGACCCACTCGTTCAAGTAATTCCTCACTCCGTTTTTCTGCTTCCTTACGATTCATTTTTGCCAATTGTCCTGCGAAAACAAGAAACTCCTTTCCGCTCATCCAATTATAGAAAGCAGGATATTGAGGTAAATACCCAATATACGGCCTTAAATCCTTTGGTTTTCCCCCTTTAAAATCAATACTACCTGAAGTCGGTGCCAACAATCCGGATAGCATTTTTAATGTTGTTGTTTTTCCTGCTCCATTTGGTCCAAGTAATGAAACGCACCTGCCTTCTTCAATATGAAAATTGATTCCTTTAACAGCATTCGTATTTCCAAAACTTTTTACTAAATCGCTTGCCTTTAATAATTCCATTAATCATTTCTCCTTCCAACAACGAAATAAAGCACTGGCCCTATTATGCCGATAAAGAGAATAACAAGAATCCACAACCATTTTGGTCCGTTCGTTTTTTCTTCTTTAATACAAGAAACTAATGCGATAATCATAAGAATTAATTGTAAGACAATAATTGGCGCAAACGCTCCCCATGGGATTCCATTTAACAGTTCATTCATTTTTTCTCCTCCAAACTGTTTATTTATCCTTAATACGATTACGTTTGCCTATTCGTTCACTCACGAAAAAAAAATCTCAGGAATTTGATCCTGAGACCTTTCTTTTAAATATTTTCCTTGCAAAAATAAGATAGATAATAAGATACGTTGGAAATTGAATAAGACCTAAGAATCCCCATAGCCAAGCATTGTGTCCTCTCTTTCGCGCGTCCCAAAACATCCACGAGCTCTGGCAAATCAGAATGAACGCAATCACGAGCCATAACCAAAGCGATATGCTACTTAGTTCATTTGAGTTCATTCATTACTGACCTTCTTTCTAGTTTTGTTAAGAGCGACGGGCAGTAAGATAATCCCCACAAGCTGAAAATAAAGAAAAAGAATTGGCTGGCGATAAACGACAGCAATCACAACTGAAAGCACTAATACTGCAACAGAGATAAACGTGAGAAGGTCTTTCCATTGTTTTTTTCGTATTCTTTTTTTCTCTAATTCAACATTCTGTTGAAACCATTGTAAGTTTGGAGTAGATACTGGATTCCATTGGTCCAGTTTTTCTAAACCATCTGTTAATTGCTTAACCGTTAATTCATCTTCATCATCCAACATAGAATTACTATTTTTAGAATCATTCTCCTTCAAGATCAGCCAACTCCTTTCGTACATTTTTTAGACCATTTGACACTCGAGATTTTACTGTTCCTTCTGCTAGACCCATCATTTTCCCAATTTCCCCATATGAATATCCGTAATAATGCTTTAATACGATTGGCATACGTATTTCTTCATCAATTTGGGCAAGTATATCAAGTACATCTGCCCATTCTTCATTCATATTTGCTACATTCCATTTCATTTTTCGGAGCGCTTGTTCGTGCTCTAGCCAGTTTTTCTCCAGCTTCTTTCTCCGCTGTTGATCGATGAAAAGGTTCGTTGCGATCGTGATGAGCCATGAGGAAAACTTGGATTCACCATTATACAGTTGGATTTTTTCAATACACTTCACCATCGTCTCTTGCGTTAAATCTTCTGCGACTTGTGGATGAAGGGTAACTTTCATTAAATACTTTACGAGAAACGAATAATTCTGTTGTAGCAGTTTCGAAAGCGCCAATGTATCTCCTTTTTTCGCCTTTTGAATTAAATCCTTTTCATCCATGAGATCTACTCCATACAATAATAATCTATATGTAATACGATTAACTGGGAGAAATCGTTCATTTTTAAAATAAAGAATTACAAAAAACATTTAGCCACAGTATTTGTCAAATGACTTGAAAGTATATATTAGACCATAAACCAAAGTATTGTTGCTCATTCAACGAGTTTAGATAATTGTTCAATTATTATAGTGTGATTAAACTACTCACATACTTTGCTTAAGTATGTCCCTCTTTAACTAACCTTCCCCCCTAGTTGAATAAGCCTTAGAATTTCATTGAATTAAAATAACTCAATTTGCAATGAGTTCATATTCCAATAATAGATTAACTCTAATAATCATACCTTTAAACAACAGATACAAAAGCTACCTTGAAGAAAAAGGGAGTTGTTTCTCCCTTTAAAATATAACCCCTTTCAGGCTAGTAAACCTGTTGTCACTATTTACTATTAAGCACTTTGATACCTTTTCATTTCCATCTTCAACTAATCTCTTTATAACGTTAATATCTTCCATCAAGTATGTTATCACACCACTTGAATGCTAATTTGAACACCTCGCGTCGATAAAGGAGTGATAAGTACTATATTTCCGAGTACTATTATTCTACCAAAGGTTAGTTATAGAGAAATATGGTCACACCCCTTCAATAAGGTAGTGTTTTCCCCCTAACGCAAAAACATTTGATAAATAAAAATAAGTGTGTCTTTCGCATTAAGGTACGCATGTAAAGGGGAGGAATGTCTTTCAAATTATAGAATAAAAATATAAGTTACCTTTTATAACATTGAAAACACTTGTAAGTTAGTAAGGAGGATAAGATGCCATACCGTATATTACTTATTGATGATGACCCTTCTATCAGTGAAATGTTAGAGAAATTTCTATCAAAGGAAGGATATTTTGTTTTAACAGCTTTTAACGGAGAAGAGGGATTAGCCCTTTTTTTAAGTGAAGATATTGATTTAATCGTCATTGATATTATGATGCCAAAATTAGATGGTATTGAAGCGATAAAGTTGATTCGAGAGAGGAGCACTATACCAATATTAATCATTTCAGCGAAAGACACTGATGTTGATAAGGCATTGGGCTTGGGATTTGGAGCTGATGATTATTTATCTAAACCATTTTCACTTGTAGAATTTTCAGCAAGAATTAAAGCAAGTATTAGAAGGGTAACTAAATATGCAAATGATACCGAACCAATACTCCATCAAATCTTTACTTTTGGTCAACTTACTGTGGACTTACATAATTATTCTGTAAATAAGGAAAATGAAGAAATTAAACTAACATCAAAGGAATTTGAATTGCTGAAGTTATTTATCACCAATCAAAACCGGGTTTTTACAAAGGATGATTTGTATAACCTTGTTTGGCAACAACATTATTTCGGAAATGACAACGTTATTAATGGTCATATTCGCAGGTTAAGAGAAAAGATTGAAGATGAACCATCCAACCCCAAATATATAAAAACATTATGGGGAATTGGCTACAAATGGGTGAGTAACTAACATGACTATTTTATACATCGGCACAACTGTCATTTTGGTAGCTATCATTTACGCTCAATATCAAATGAGTAGAACAAGAACAAAACATTTGCGTGAAATTCATAATAAGTTACATCGAATCGTCAACCAATCATCAGATGAAGTTATATTGTTATTTACAGATGACAAAGAATTGATTGATATTACAGTGGATTTGAACCGGCTTTTAGAAAAGCATAAAAAAGCTTTAGCAAATTATACAAACACTAAATGGTCAATGAAGAAAATGATTTCAAATATTTCACATGATATAAAAACTCCCTTAACAGTCACATTAGGTTATGTAGAAATGATTCAGATGGATTCTGAGTTGGATCCTGAAGAAAGACATTTAATCCTCACCAAAATTCATGACAAATCTGTAGAAGTGATTACTCTAATTGACAAATTTTTCAATTTGGCAAAATTAGAGTCAGGGGATAAGGAGGTCCCGCTTACGCGCATAAGAATAAATGATATCTGCCGCAAAAGTCTCCTGGAATACTATGATATTTTCAACAAAAAAGGCATTGATGTCCACATCGACATTCCAGATAAACCCATTTATGTGTTAGGGAACATTGAAGCACTTAAACGCATTTTAACTAATCTCATATCAAATGCAATCGTGCATGGTGGGGATGGGAAGATGATTGGCTTGAAGATTAGAATAAATGAAGACGACATTTACATCGATGTGTGGGATAAAGGAAAGGGCATAGATGAGCCATACCAGGACCGAGTCTTTGAAAGGCTGTATACGCTAGAGGATTCACGGAATAAATCTTATCAGGGCAGCGGTCTTGGACTTACAATAACAAAGCGACTTGTAGAAAAATTAGGAGGTACGATACAAATTAACAGTAAACCTTGGCAAAAAACCGTTTTTTCCTTCTCGTTAAAACGCTCGAATGAACAAAATTAACTTGATTGATCATTAAGACATTACTTTCCTTTATGGTAAAAACTATATTGTTTTTTCATTTATTTTCCAACTTAAGAAATTCTTAAGGATTAATTAATGGAAAACGAAACTTTGCTCCTTAGACTGTAAGTAAGATACAAAGAAAGGAGCAGTTTGGATGTCTAGAAATGCACAGAGAAAACTAGTTATTTTGATGGTTAATATGTTCATTGCGAATGCAAGTTTTGGCATTATTATTCCGATCTTACCAGAATACCTCCAATCTATTAATCAAGGAGGAACAGCTGCGGGATTATTAATCGCCTTTTTTGCTGGTGCACAATTATTCTTTTCTCCAATTGCGGGAAAGTGGGCTGATCAATATGGAAGAAGAAAAATTATCATCTATGGATTGGGTACATTGTCCATTTCCATGTTTGTGTTTTATGTGACAGATATTATTTGGATTCACTATTTTTCCCGTGTCATTGGCGGTCTTGGAGCTGCTATGCTCATTCCAGCGATTTTTGCGTATATAGCAGACATTACAACAATGGAACAACGTGCCAAAGGTCATAGTTTTCTATCAGCTGCCATGTCACTTGGCATCGTTATTGGACCTGGAATCGGTGGCTTTCTTGCACATGCCGGCCTCAAAATTCCATTTTTAGTCGCAGCCATTAGCTCTATAACAGCAGTCATTTTTTCCTTTTTATTATTGGAAGAAAGTAAGAAACAAGAATATGAATCTCCAAAAGACATAAAGTCAAAGGAGTCAATTGGAACAAAATTAGCTCAATCGGTTAAATTACCCTACTTCATCCCTCTTCTCATCTCATTAGTTATGAGCTTTGGATTAGTCGGATATGAATCGATTCTCTCTCTCTTTATGGAGGATCAGTTTGATGCATCTCCACAGCAAATTGCAATTATGATTACTTCAACAGGATTAGTTAGTGTCCTCGTGCAATTACTCTTCGTAGAAAAAATCGTTCGAAAATTAGGGGAATTAAAGACCATTCATTTATTTTTAGGTCTAGCGGCAGTTGGTTTCTTCCTATCATTAATAGTAAATCAATTTTATCTATTTTTTGGAATTACATTAATCATTTTCCTTGCGACATCGATTTTGAGACCAGTAGTTAATGCACTTATTTCAAGACTTGCAGGAGAAAATCAAGGATTTGCGATGGGATTGAACAATGCATATATGAGTTTTGGCAACATATTAGGTCCAACAATTGCAGGAGTTGTTTATGATGTGAATGTTTTTTATCCATTTATATTAAGTACTGTTTTCATTGTAGTGACAATTATTATTACAGGCGGTTGGCAAAAATACATGACCAGTAAACAAACCGAATTCGTTAAGGAATGAAGGGAGGAACAGATTCATGAATAGAATTATAGAAACCCGTGAATTAACAAAGGTTTTTAATGAAAAAGAGATCATCTCTAATGTGAATATTACGGTTAATAAAGGAGAAATTTATGGTTTTTTAGGACCAAACGGTGCCGGGAAAACGACAGTGATGAAGATGGTCGCAAATTTAATCAAACCGACTCGTGGGGAAATAGATTTATTTGAAAAGGCATTATCATCTAATTCCTATCAAGTTTTAGGCAAGATAGGGGCAATTATTGAACAACCGGTCTTTTATGAGAAGCTAAGTGCAAGAAAAAATTTAGAACTTCACTGCGAATATATGGGATATCATAATAAGAATGCTGTTGACGAATCATTAGAGATGGTCAAGTTGACAAACACTGGAGCTAAGCCAGTAAAGGAATTTTCAATGGGAATGAAGCAAAGATTGGCAATCGCACGAGCAATCATGACAAAACCTGAATTACTTATACTAGATGAACCGATTAATGGATTAGATCCTGTTGGCATTAAAGAGATAAGGAAATTGTTTAAAAAGCTAAATAAAGAATATGGAATAACCATTTTTATCTCAAGTCATATTCTAGCAGAAATTGAACATATTGCTGATAAGATTGGCGTTATAATACAGGGAAAGCTAATGGAAGAAATTCCGATGGAAAAAGTCAGAGAAAATAATAAAGACTATATAGAAATCGTGACCAAAGATTCCGCAAAAGTAGCTTTGATACTAGAACACCATTTAAAGATTACAAATACTAAGATGCTAGATTCACTAACCATACGCGTTTATGATTTGGGAGTACCCCAAGGTGTCATTTCAGAAGTCCTATTTAAACACGGAGTAGTGATTGAATCTATTTATCATAAAAGCAGTTCATTAGAGGATTACTTCTTTACCTTATTGAATGGTGGTGGAGTCAGTGCTTAAGCTTATGAAATTAGAAATGCAAAAATTTGAAATAACAAAGTATGTGAAAGGTGCGCTAATTGCCAATATTGTCATCCTTTTTCTAATATGTCTAATCGCTTATGTTGAAACGAATCAAGGAATTCAGGTCATGACAAGTCATTATATGGCTATGGAGATAATAGAAACAATCATAAGAGTCACATTTATCATTTTTGCGGCTGTACTTTTGTCTCAAATTGTTATAAGTGAGTATAAAAATAAGACCATTAATGTCCTTTTTATGTATCCTATTAAACGAAGAACCATTCTAATAGCAAAGTTACTTGTAACGGTTTTGTTTACTTTCTTTGCTATTATCTTCTCTTTTATTATAGTGGGAAGCGGATTTTACTTGTTTAATTCTTTTACAAATGTTATTCCTGAACCGTTAAGTGCCACAATCATTATCAATTCCTTTGGAAAGGTAGTATTCAATGCATTGGCTGCGAGCTTAATTAGCTTAATTCCACTTTACTTTGGATTAAAAAAATATTCAGTCCCAGCTACAATCGTTTCAGCCTTCTTTGTCTCTCTAATCATAAGTCAAAATATAAATGGCTTTTCATTATATTCAATTATTATCATACCTATTACTCTCTCGTTAATAGGATTAGCAACTGCTATTATTGTCATTAAAAATATAGATAATGGAGATATTATCACTTAATAAGGGACCCGAAGCTTGGGAGGATACGTCCTTAAGGATAGATGAACCTATTCAATTTACCCAGTTTTAAGGTACCCCAATGAAATATAAAGTAAATTTGACGGGCTCCTTCTCTGATATCGAGAACCTAACTTTCCAATAATTCAAATAAAAAAGCTATTTATAAGAGATAAAACACTATATCGAGTTCAGAGTTTTCTTTTGCCTCTCTTCCTAACAACACTCCAAGCTAATAAAACTCATTGATAATTTGATGTGAGTTACTTCGATAAGGTCACGATATTTAAATATGCTTCACCTCTAATTATACTAATTTTTATACTGGCTCTGCATTAAAAGAAAAATCTCTTAAAAAATTCCTTTTCTACTAAACCTCTCCGTTAGTAGAATTAGGATTAATATATGCCTTTGCCATAACCATCCTTTTTTACTATGTATGAGTTTCAATATAAAGGATATGATGAGCAGCATAATTATTTTAATCCAAGGATTAGGAATAAATGTGAGTATTTGTTGGATTTTTATCTAAAAGGACTTTAGAACTTTAACATAGTAATATTATAGTTAGAAATGGGGTAATTATATTTTAAATTTGAGCCTTTAGGTTTTATTGAAAGTGGTGTTACTTATCATATTTCTGCAACTGAGAATAAGGTCACAGTTGTTGCTAAAACAGGAGATTTAAGTATTAAGTGTACCGGAAAAACCTTTAAAGGTACTATCTCAGAAGCAAAGAAAAAAATTAATGAAGAAAACTATTTGAAATCGTAATCCTATCTCATTTGAGAAGAGTTATTTTTTAAAATCATGAAGAAGGAATTTTCACCTCACAAAAGAAGTATATAGTATTATAACTTTTCATATTACAATTTGAGGTGACATCATGATTCTTTCCATAGTAATTAAACTAAATGTAATTGATTGGACATCTATTGCAGCAATATCGACATTTCTAGCTGTTCTTGTTTCTTTATATTTATCTAAGGTAGAGAGAAGAGAACGTATTACTTTGATTGACAGTACTATCGGTGGGGATTATTACGAGAAGTATGGTATTGTGAGGACTATCAAGATACAAAATACGGGTCATAGGGATGTATTAATCGAAGATTTATTTTTTCCCAAGAGATACATTATCAGATTTAATACAACTAATTATTATTAATAAAAGGAACATCTACTATCCGTCTAAATTATTCATTTTGGTTAAATGCCTATTCAGTAAGGAAGGAAGTATACTCTTTACTCCATATGAATTTACCCATTCTGAAGAATATTTAAAAGAAAGTACCAAACTACCAATAGTTTTAAAAAGTTTTCATTCAGCGCAAATTATCATACCTAATACATACTTTAAACATCTTATAAAGAATGATGAAGAAGAAAATACTGTTCCTTTCTTTGTTTTAACTGGGACAGGAAAAAATTCAGAGGAAAAATAACTATCTATAATGGTTAAAGATATTTAAAACTATAAAAGCCCTCAATGAAAGGGCTTTTAACTACATAAAGATATGTTCTAAGAAAAAATTATCCATTTCATCATTATTCTTCGAAAAAACTTCGTGCTCGGCAGAAATTAATTGTCTTAGAATCTCATCTAACTTTGTAGAGTAAGAAATAAGTTCCTGATCATTACTTTTTATACTCGATCCATGTATAATCGTGGACCTAAAACCATAAACTTTCTTTATAAACTTATATAATTCAATTTTTTCATCTTGAGAAGTGCCTATCATAATCCCGACTCTTTCCGATATTCTATGTGTTAAATCAGTTGTTGAAGTACTAAATAAACATTCGAGTGCTGTGCAATAGAAAACTATCTTCATAGGTAAAGCAAAACTTGTTCTAGCTACAAGTGTAAAATAAAAAGCTTTCACTAACCTTCCTGGATCACCACTTTTATAGAAAAGAGATGTATCAGGCAATTTCCCGCCAAAACTTTCCTCATCTACCTCATCTAAAGAAAAAGGAGTATATGTATGAATGGCCTCTTCAATTTCTTTCATTGTGAAAATATCATCAATTTGTTTGCCATCAGCACGCTTGAAAGTCTCTGTTAAAGATGCTTTATAAGTTCGTCCATCTTGGATCTCTTTTTCATATGCAATTAAAAAACCATCCCTTACATAAACCCCATTATCCTTTATCCTCCATAGACTGTTTACAAATTCTTGTGCATCTCTCAAAAATGTAAATGTCATATTTGAGCCCTTATTGTCCATTTCATCGAAAGTTTTTATATCCTTACATACACCATACTTATAAAAATAAACTGTATCATTAAATTCATCAACTGAATGTGACCCTGCAGTCCACCTTAAAAGATCACTATTTAAAATATCATTCCTTTCCTTTTCACCATTTGATATTCTTGTTCCTGGAATGAGTTCCTTACCCTTATTAAGTATGTTTTCTAATTTTAATCTATGAAGAATAGTAATAAATTTGTATTTCAACTTTTTACCCCCAAAATATTTTATATATATTACTATTCTTCAAAGTAAGTTATCCTTCCTTCAATAGTCACGTTTTTTTGTAAAATCCTTACTACTTCCTTAATTCGCTAAGTAATTCAGTATTTTGTCCCGTGTTCCCTTATAATTCTTAATTCCGTATTTAGAAGCAAGCTTTTTTCGATTTGCAAATGAAGAATCAACATTAATTGACTTCAAATAATCAACCACGCTAGTTGTTTTCATATCGCCTTTTTTGGCTGATTTACTCGTTTGAGTTGTACCTTTTTTCTTCATTTTTTCAAGCAATGTTAAGTTTTGTGCTGGAGTGCCTGAATAATTCTTGATGCCGTGCTGAGAAGCAAGTTTCTTTCGATTGTTAAATGAGGAATTGATTCCTTTTGATTTTAGGTAATCAACAATACTACTTCCTTTATATTCCCCTGACGGCTTGGCTGCTGGCTTCGAAACAGGCTTGGAATGCACGGGTTTTGCAACTACTGATTTATTAGCCAAAACAGCCTTGTAATCAAACACTGGGCACTCTTTCCAAGCATATCCACTGAATTCATTGTGTCCTTTAACATATTTAATATGAGGGTATTTTTTTGTAACGTAGCAACTAAGTTGCGCAAGCTTTCCTCTTGTTTTTTTGTAGGTTTTTCACTTCTGAAATCCCCTGTTAAACAGATGCCAATCGCATAATTATTGTGATCACCTACATGATAAGTCCTTAATTCAATGTCATTACAAAATTTGATTGTCCCATCAGGCTCAATTACATAGCTATAACCAATGCTTGGCCAACCGTGTGTATCTACATGATATCTCGCATAGCCTTCAGCATTAGAACCCCCAAGCCCTTGCTTAGTTAAACTATGATGAATGGCTAATGTTGTTTTACCTTTTAAACTCAATACAGGAAATTTTAATCTCGGGTGCCTTTTTACTTCGTTTCTAAAGTCCACAAATTTTGGTATATCTAATAATCCTGCCATTTTATTAACACTCCTTTTATTTTTATGTGGAAATAAAAAAGACTGCCCTATTGGACAGCCTTATAATTTATCTCCTTTTTCTAACCAAGCCTTTTGTTGTTTAGCCTTTCAATAATGAATGTATATACTCATGTCTCAAAAACAATGTCTCAAAAAACCGCTGAAAACTTCCTTAAATTTATGGAATTAGAATAAATTAGGTCAAAATTAGGTCAAAAGCTATTTTTCTCATCAAAAAAGACCCTTGAACAAAACTGTTCGAGGGTCTTGAAACGTTGGTATATTAACGTTTTGAGAACTGAGGTGCACGACGAGCGCCTTTAAGACCGTATTTTTTACGTTCTTTCATACGAGCGTCACGTGTTAATAGTCCAGCGCGTTTTAGTGTTGGACGGTATTCTGGATCAGCTAGAAGTAACGCACGAGCGATACCGTGGCGGATTGCGCCAGCTTGACCAGTGTATCCACCACCTTTAACATTTACAAGAATGTCGTAGCTTCCTACTGTTTCAGTAGCTACTAGTGGTTGTTTAACAACTTCACGTAAAGCTGCAAACGGGATATATTCATTGATTTCACGACCATTGATAACGATTTTACCGTCGCCAGGGACTAAACGTACGCGAGCTACTGAGCTCTTACGGCGACCAGTACCAGTATATTGAACCTGTGCCAAGTTAATAACCTCCCCTAATTAATTATCCACGAAGTTCGTAAACTTCTGGTTGTTGTGCTTGGTGCGCATGTTCGCTACCAGCGTAAACATGTAATTTTTTAAACATTTGACGACCAAGAGAGTTCTTTGGAAGCATGCCTTTAATAGCAAGCTCTAACATGCTCTCAGGGTAGTTTGTACGCATTTCATTAGCAGTTCTAGTTTTTAAACCACCAGGGTGCATGCTGTGGCGGTAGTAAATTTTATCAGTAAGCTTCTTACCAGTTAATTCGATCTTAGAAGCGTTCAAGATAATTACATGATCACCAGTATCCACATGTGGTGTATAAGTTGGTTTATGTTTACCACGTAGAATTGATGCTACTTCACTAGCAAGACGTCCAAGAGTTTTGCCTTCAGCATCAACTACGTACCATTTACGTTCGATATTGTTTGCATTCGCCATAAACGTTGTACGCATCGGTTTTCCCTCCTAAATTAAATCCATTATAATCATTTTTGGTTTCATATATTCTTACACAATAAGATTCCGGGGCTTATCGTGGTTTTAATAATAATACCATATGCTATAATATAACTTTACCAGCTGATTGTCAAGTCGATGTTACACCTGGATTAGTTGTTTTAAGAATTTTTTCTCGCAAATCCAGCAAATGACGCTCTTTACTTATCATTAGCAATATTTTCATCGTAATAGACTTGCCATAAATACAGGCCATGACCAGGTGCCGTTTTCCCAGCAAAGATACGGTTTTTCTTCGCTAAAATCTTCTCTATTTCATGTGGCTCTCGCTCGCCCTTACCAACCTCAAGTAAGGTCCCCATTAAGATGCGAATCATATTATAAAGAAACCCGTTACCAACAAAACGGAACAGTAGCTCATCATCATGTTCCTCAATATAAATCCCATAGATGTTCCGCACGCGATCTTCCACTTCAGACCTTGCTGAACAAAAGCTTGTAAAGTCATGTTCTCCTAATAAATACGGGATGGCTTTGCGCATACATTCCACATCTATTGGAAAGGAATACTGATAAGCATAATGCCGCAAAAAAGGGTTGCTTTTCTTCGTGCGTATTAATCGGTAGCGATACTCCTTACCTATAGCATGATATCGCGCATGGAAGTCCTCTGCTACATAGGCCGCTTCCTCTACTACAACATCATTCGGCAGAATAGAATTCAATGCAGCTGGCCACCGCTCCTCAGGCAACTGCAAAGGACTATCGAAGTGAATTACTTGACCCACCGCATGAACACCAGCGTCCGTGCGGCCAGAAGCAACAACTTTCACTTCACTGCCCTTATGCAGCTTCGTAAGTGCTGTTTCTAGCTCCCTCTGGACAGTCCGTTTATTCGGTTGTACTTGATAGCCCGCAAAGCCTGTGCCATCGTAAGCGATAATACATTTGATTCTCATGATTTGCCCTCTTTATGTTCTAAATATAATTAACAATATCGTTAAAGCCAAAAGCAATAACAACATCAATGTATCAATTCCGCTCCACACAAGCTTACGATACCTTGTCCGTCCATCGCCTCCACGATAACCACGTGCCTCCATTGCTGTGGCAAGCTCCTCTGCTCGTTTAAATGAACTCACAAACAGCGGAATCAGTAGTGGAATAATGGCCATCACACGGTCTTTTACAGGGCCTGAGGAGAACTCCACGCCTCTTGCTGATTGTGCCTTCATAATTTTATCTGTTTCCTCCATGAGCGTCGGAATAAACCTTAAGGCGATAGACATCATTAGGGCGAGCTCATGCACCGGAAACTTCAACTTCTTAAGTGGGCCTAACAAACTCTCTAAACCGTCTGTAATCGCAATAGGGGCTGTTGTTAACGTTAGGATCGATGTGATTAAGATTAATAGGAAAAAGCGTAAAGAGATAAAAATCCCTTGTCTCAAGCCTTCCTCGTAAACTTTAAACCATCCTAATTCAAAAATAATCGGTCCTTCTCTTGTTAAAAAGATATGCATCAAGAACGTAAAAATAATCAAAATGAAGACGAGTTTTAAGCCGCCAAATACAAAGCGCATCGGCACTTTCGACATCGCTAGCATTAATAAGGTATAGACAACAAGGGCACCATACGTAATCGCATTATTAGCGATAAAAACAACACATACGAATAAAAGAACGATAATGAGTTTGGAACGCGGGTCCATTCGGTGAATCACTGAATCAGCTGGAACATAGCGTCCAAAAATCATTTTTTCCATCATTAGGCTTCACCTCTCTTTAAAAAGCGAGGCATTTCTTGACTGATTTCCTCTATTGTTAAGCATGTTTTAGCAAACTTATAGCCGAATGTTTTCTCTAGCTTTTGCTGGAACTTCACAACCTCTGGTACGTCTAAGCCCATTTTTATCAATTGCTCCGGGTCAGAGAAAATCTCGAGTGGTGTGCCCACTTTATAGACTTCACCTTTATGCATAATAGCAATCTTATCCGCATAGCGTGAGGCATCCTCCATACTATGCGTTACAAGAATCGTAGATAAATTCCGCTCTTTATGAAGCTGATAAAACATATCCATAATTTCTTTGCGCCCACGAGGATCTAAGCCAGCTGTTGGTTCATCAAGCACAATGACATCAGGATGCATCGCTAATACACCAGCAATGGCAACTCGGCGCATTTGTCCACCAGAAAGATCGAACGGCGATTTTTGTAAAATCGACTCATCTAGGCCCACTTGTTTAATTGCTTCATGCGCTCGCCTTTTTGCTTCTTCTTCATTCACACCGAAATTCATCGGACCAAAACAAATATCCTTCTCTACAGTTTCTTCAAATAGTTGATGCTCAGGAAATTGAAACACAATCGCTACTTTTTGGCGTATCGCTTTTAAGCCCTTCTGTTTCTTTTCAGAAGTAATCGTTCTCTCACCAATAACAACTTCGCCCGCTGTAGGTTTCAGTAATGCATTTAAATGTTGTAGGACGGTCGATTTCCCAGAACCAGTATGTCCTATTAAAGCGAGAAATGTGCCTGATGGAATATCTATAGACACATCTTGAATCGCTAATCTTTCAAACGGCGTATTGACCTGATAGCGATATTCTACATTTTTGAGTGAGATGTCCATAATTCTTCCACCAATTCTTCTTCAGATAAATGATGCTTAGATACTGGGATATTTAAGCCTTTTAACATTTTGCTCATTTTCACAGGGAATGGAATATCAAGTCCTAACGAAATCAACTCTTCATCTAATTGGAAAATATCTTCCGGACTACCTTCCCGATAAAGCTGTCCTTTATTCATCACAATCATGCGATCAGCCTTTGCTGCTTCTTCTAAATCATGTGTGATGGAAATAACAGTCATTTCTTGCGATGCTTTTAACTGCCTAATCGTCTCTAACACCTCTTCACGACCACGCGGGTCTAACATAGAGGTCGCTTCGTCCAAGACAATGATATTTGGCCTAAGCGCTAGAACCCCTGCAATGGCCACACGCTGCTTTTGGCCACCTGATAAATGGTGCGGCTCTTGATCAAGAAACTGTTCCATTTTCACACTCTCCAGCGCGTTATGGACACGCTTAATCATTTCCTCTCTCTCGATGCCGTGATTTTCTAAACCAAAAGCCACATCATCCTGTACAGTCGTACCAACAAACTGGTTATCGGGATTTTGAAAAACCATCCCAATTTTATCTCGTATGTCCCAAACCGTTTCTTCTGATAGCAGCAAACCATCTACCGTAATACTGCCTTCCTTGGGGAAATTCAAGCCATTTAAAAGCTTAGCCATCGTTGACTTGCCTGATCCATTATGACCAACAATCGCCAACCATTCCCCTTCATATATATCAAACGTCACATCTTTCAACGCATAATCCGCATTCTCATCATATTTAAAAGAAAGATTCCTTATCTGTACGAGGGAATTCTTCATACTCATCTACTCCTCTCCAACCTCTGCTGCTCTCAACTCTACTAAAAACAAACCTAAAAATCTAACGTCTAAATTTTATTAGAAAACTGTGCGATTGGCAAGCCTTTAAGGCGACGACAGAGACCTAGTTGCTCTTATACTTCGTTCTTTCTTTTGACAGGCCTCATAGCTATTATTCTTCTCTGCTTGTCAAAAGATAATTGCTCTGAAGTGATTGAAAAATGGGCGATTGGCAAGCCCGTTAAGACGATGACAGAGTCTTAGTTGCTCTTATACTTCACTCTTTCTTCTAACTCACTTCATCGCTATTCTTCAATGCTATCAATAGGTCACGGCTCTGAAGTGATAGAAAACCAATTCTTAATCGTACTAATATCACTGGCTTGCATTCAGAATGGTGAATGTGTTTATTTATTCTTTATGCACAAGTCTTGCTTCTTTACTAGTTTTTGCGCAATTCCAATGTTTACGCGTAATTCCTTGGTTTTCTTTGCCACCTTTTGCGCGATTCCACCCTTTACGCGCAATTCCTTGGTTTTCTTTACTACCTTTTGCGTGATTCCATCATTTACGCGCAATTCTTTAGCTTTCTTTACTACTTTTTGCGCGCTTTCACCCTTTACGCGCAATTCTTTAGCTTTCTTTACTACTTTTTGCGCGCTTCCATCGTTTACGCGCAGTTCCTTAGCTTTCTTTACTACTTTTTGCGCGCTTTCACCCTTTACGCGCAATTCCTTAGCTTTCTTTACTACTTTTTGCGCGCTTTCACCCTTTACGCGCAATTCCTTAGCTTTCTTTACTACTTTTTGCGCGTTTCCATCGTTTACGCGCAATTCCTTAGCTTTCTTTACTACCTTTTGCGCGTTTCCACCTTTTACGCGCAGTTCTTTGTCTTTCTTTACTACTTTTTGCGCGTTTCCATCGTTTACGCGCAATTCCTTAGCTTTCTTTCCTACCTTTTGCGCGCTTTCACCCTTTACGCGCAATTCCTTAGCTTTCTTTCCTACCTTTTGCGCGCTTTCACCCTTTACGCGCAATTCTTTAGTTTTCTTTACTACCTTTTGCGCGTTTCCACCTTTTACGCGCAGTTCTTTGTCTTTCTTTACTACCTTTTGCGCGATTCCACCCTTTACGCGCAATTCTTTGCCTTTCTTTCCTACCTTTTGCGCGATTCCACCCTTTACGCACAATTCTTTGCCTTTCTTTCCTACCTTTTGCGCGCTTTCACCCTGTGCATGCAGTTCTTCACTTTCCCCATATCTTTTACGCGTTTTCACGTATATAAGTAATTCTTCTTTTTTCCCTTACCTGTATGCGCACCGACCATACATACCCACGTACTCTGCCACTAATTATGCTATTGAATAAGGAGTTACAAAAATTCTATTAACTAAAACTTAGGGGCAAAACAAAAATTTCTCTTTATATAATAAAAAAGCCGCCATTATTGATGGCGAGCTACTATGTATATGGAGTTCTATCCTATCTGCAACTATCTCCATAACAAAGGCTCATTAATAATTGCCTTGGCAATGGTTGTTTTTAAAAAAGCCTGCATCCTCATCCTAGTAATACAGGCATTCCTGTATGGACGAGTAAAGCAAATGGATGAAGATGCAAAGAGCTAGACGTAACACCTCAATATTACGGATGTCCATCGTAACACTCAAAATGGTTTTGCTCATTGGCTTTAGGGGTATCCCTATTTAAAGAAAGAGGGCATTGAATAAGTTCCAATGAAACCATTCAGGCGCCCTCAATCTGCACATGAATCCCAAAGGTTAGGTTATCCTAATCTAAGAAGATACGTTTATTATACTAATTCGATGATTACCATTGGTGCTGCGTCGCCACGACGAGGACCGATTTTCATAATACGAGTGTAACCACCTTGACGCTCTTCATAACGAGGAGCAATATCACTGAACAATTTTTGAACAGCATCTTGGTTTTTCTCAGCATCAGCTACTTCATGACGAACATATGCAGCTGCTTGGCGACGAGCGTGAAGATCTCCACGTTTACCAAGAGTGATCAATTTTTCAACTACTGAACGAAGTTCTTTAGCACGAGCTTCAGTTGTTTCAATACGCTCATTGATGATTAAATCTGTTGATAAGTCACGTAGCATCGCTTTACGTTGAGCGCTAGTGCGTCCTAACTTTCTGTATCCCATGAAAGTTTCCCTCCTTTGTTGAAGTCATTAAAGGCTAGATTTCAAAAGACAATCAGTCGTCTTTACGCAAACCTAATCCAAGCTCTTCTAGTTTATGTTTTACTTCCTCTAGAGACTTCCTACCTAAGTTACGTACTTTCATCATATCCTCTTCAGTTTTATTAGCTAACTCCTGAACAGTGTTAATGCCTGCACGTTTTAAGCAGTTGTATGAACGAACAGATAAATCTAGTTCTTCAATTGTCATTTCAAGGACTTTTTCTTTTTGGTCTTCTTCTTTTTCAACCATAATTTCAGCATTTTGAGCTTCATCAGTTAAACCAACAAAGATATTCAAATGCTCAGTTAAGATCTTCGCTCCAAGTGCAACTGCATCTTGAGGGCCAGTACTTCCGTCAGTCCAAACATCAAAAGTCAATTTATCAAAATTACTCAATTGACCAACACGAGTATTCTCAACTTGATATTGTACGCGTGAAACTGGCGTATAAATAGAATCAATAGGAATTACACCGATTGGTTGATCTTCTTTTTTGTTTTGAACAGCTGGTGTATAACCACGACCACGTTTAGCAGTTAGACGCATATGCAAATGACCATTTGAACCAAGAGTAGCAATATGAAGATCCGGATTAAGAATCTCTACATCACTATCATGTGTTACATCTGCAGCAGTAACTACACCTTCGCTTTGAACGTCAATTTCTAATGTTTTTTCTTCATCAGAATAGATTTTCAATGCGAGCTTTTTAATGTTTAAAATGATAGATGTTACATCTTCTACGACGCCTTCAATTGTTGAGAACTCATGAAGTACCCCATCAATTTGGATCGAAGTGACAGCGGCACCTGGGAGTGAGGATAATAGGATACGACGTAAGGAGTTACCCAAAGTTGTTCCATATCCACGCTCAAGTGGTTCTACGACGAACTTACCATACTTAGCATCATCGCTGATCTCAACCGTTTCGATTTTTGGTTTTTCTATTTCGATCATCAAAATACACCCTCCTTCAAAACGTCGAAACCCCGGTTTATTAACCGAAATTCCCCCATGTATACGTTCCCGTTTTGTGCACAACAACTGGAATAATAAATACTGTATAATTCATTTACTTTGTATCATATCCCATTATAGACAGGGATTCAAAAGTTTATACAGATTAATTATACACGGCGGCGTTTTGGTGGACGACATCCGTTATGTGGTACTGGAGTAACGTCTCTGATAGCAGTAACTTCTAGACCAGCAGCTTGTAATGCACGAATAGCAGCTTCACGACCTGCACCAGGTCCTTTAACTGTTACTTCTAAAGTTTTCATACCATGTTCCATAGATGCTTTCGCAGCTGTTTCAGCAGCCATTTGCGCAGCGAAAGGAGTCGATTTACGAGAACCTCTGAATCCTAGCGCACCAGCACTTGACCAAGAAAGAGCATTACCATGAGAATCAGTGATAGTTACGATTGTATTATTGAATGTTGAACGAATATGTGCAATTCCGCTTTCAATATTCTTTTTGACACGACGTTTACGTGTATTAGTTTTACGAGCCATTTTAAGAACCCTCCTTTACCGATTATTTCTTTTTGTTCGCTACAGTCTTACGAGGACCTTTACGTGTACGAGCATTGTTTTTAGTATTTTGTCCGCGAACAGGTAAGCCACGACGGTGACGAAGACCGCGGTAGGATCCGATTTCCATTAGACGTTTGATGTTAAGTGATACTTCACGACGAAGGTCACCTTCAACTTTTAATGAATCGATTTGCTCACGAATTTTGTTTAATTCATCTTCAGTAAGATCGCGTACACGAGTATTCTCGTTTACACCAGCTTCTGCTAGAACTTTTTGAGCAGTTGTTTTACCAATACCATAGATATAAGTTAATGAGATTACTACACGTTTTTCACGTGGTACATCTACACCTGCAATACGTGCCACTATATGCGCACCTCCTTCAAATTAGCCTTGTTTTTGTTTATGTTTAGGGTTTTCACAGATAACCATTACTTTACCTTTTCTGCGGATGACTTTGCACTTTTCGCAGATCGGTTTAACTGATGGTCTTACTTTCATTATCCTAACCTCCTTAGTAGTACGGAGTGCAATGATTATTTAAAACGATAAGTGATTCTTCCGCGAGTTAAGTCATAAGGAGAAAGCTCAACTGTTACTTTATCCCCTGGTAAAATACGAATGAAGTGCATGCGGATTTTACCGGAAACATGAGCTAAAACTGTATGACCGTTTTCTAATTCTACCTTAAACATTGCATTTGGCAAAGTGTCTATGACTGTGCCTTCTACTTCAATTACATCATCTTTCGCCACTAAACAAGTCTCCCTTCCATAAAATCATATACGAAATATATCAAATGCTTTCCCAAGCATGTAGATATTCTTTGCTAAAAGGTTCGCAGAATAACACATTCGGACATTCCGATACATAATCTCATAGGTCGCGTAATCAATGCAAGCTTTATGAGCTAATAATCATCTTACTCAAAACAAATGATTTTAAACATATACACAACAACCTTCTGATTATAACATAAAAAGAGTTTGACGTCTCCTTATAGTAAAAAGAAAAATGAGTTAGAAACGGAGTATTTTAGAAAAGCCTACTGTTATTTTACAGTAAGTATTTCATAACCAGTTTCAGTAATGGCTATTGTATGTTCGAAATGGGCACAACGCTTACCATCGACTGTTACGACTGTCCATTGATCGGATAGCGTTGATACATATCTACTACCGATATTTACCATCGGTTCGATAGCTAATACCATACCTGGTTTTAATAGAGGCCCTTTATTCGGGGGACCAAAATGTGGAATCTGTGGTTCCTCATGTAAGTCTTGCCCTACCCCATGTCCGACATATTCTCGTACAATGGAAAAGCCTTTGCTTTCCGCATATGTTTGGATTGCATGAGAGATGTTCGATAAGCGTACACCTGGCTTTGCTTGTTTTAAGCCTTCATATAATGACTGCTCAGTAACTTCAAGCAATGCTTTTGATTGTTCATCAATTGCCCCTACTGCGTAGGTCCAGGCAGAATCACCGTGATAACCGTTATATTTTGCACCTATATCAATACTGATGATATCACCATCGTTTAAGCTGTTATCATCAGGAATCCCGTGAACTAGCTTTTCGTTCACAGATGTACATATACTACCTGGAAAACCGTTATATCCTTTAAAAGATGGGACGGCCCCACATTTGAGAATAAAAGCCTCAGCAAGACGATCTAATTCTCTTGTCGTTATTCCCGGAGTGATATGCTTTTGTAATTCCTCATGTGTTAAAGCGACAATTCTACCAGCTTCTCGCATAATATCGATTTCACGTTGAGTTTTGCTTATGATCATTATTGTAAGCCTCTTAAAAGACTATCTAGATCAGTAAATACTTTACCAATTTCTTGTTGACCGTTAATGTTACGTAAATAGCCTTTATTTTCATAGAAATCAAGCAAAGGTTTTGTTTGCTTAATGTTTACGTCAAGTCTATTTTTAACAGTTGCTTCATTATCATCTTCACGTTGATATAATTCACCACCACAGCGGTCACATTCGCCCTCTTTAGTTGGAGGATTAAATACAAGATGATATGTTGCCCCACAAGATTTACATATTCTGCGGCCAGTTAGCCTTTCCATCAAAATCTCTTGATCTACATCAATGTTAATAACGTAATCAATTTTTCTTGATAGATCAGAAAGAATATTTTCTAAAGCATCCGCTTGAGCAACGGTTCTAGGGAAACCATCTAAAAGAAAACCTTTTTCGCAATCGGGTTTACCAAGACGTTCTCTAACAATACCAATTGTTACTTCGTCTGGCACAAGTTCACCTTTATCCATAAAAGACTTTGCTTCTAAACCTAGAGCAGTTTCTTCTTTGATCGCTGCACGGAACATGTCTCCAGTAGAGATATGCGGAATACCGTACTTTTCAACAATTCTTTCTGCTTGTGTACCTTTACCGGCACCAGGGAGCCCCATTAATACAAGATTCAAGTGAATTCCCCCCTATTCTATTAGGTTTGAGGGAACAATCGTCCCCTTAAACCTTTCTATTTGATAAAACCTTTATAATGACGTTTAACTAGCTGAGACTCTAACTGTTTGTAAGTATCAAGAGCAACACCAATCACGATTAGTAAGCTCGTTCCACCGATTTGAGCAGTTTCTGGTAGCCCTGCAACATTAATGAAGAACATTGGAATGATTGCAATCGCTGTTAAGAAAAGAGCACCAACAAAAGTTAAACGATATAAGACTTTAGTTAAATATTCCTGCGTGTTTTTACCAGGACGGATGCCCGGTACATAACCACCTTGATTCTTCAAGTTCTCAGAGACTTTCTCTGGGTTTACTTGAATGAATGCATAGAAATATGTGAAAGCAATTATTAATGCAGCATAGATGACCATACCAATTGGCTCAGTATAATCAAATATCTTCTGGATCCAACTCGTTACACTATTCGATTCAAAAAAGCCTGCAATCGTTCGTGGTGTAATGATAAATGAAATCGCAAAGATAACAGGGATAACACCTGCAGCATTTACTTTTAAAGGTAAATGAGTGTTTTGAACACCTACTGGCGTCTTACCTGCTGATGCACGTTTTGCATATTGTACTGGAATTTTTCTTAATGCCTGTTGGATAAAGATTGTTCCAACTACAATAGCAATAACCGCAAGCACGATAAGTACAAGGGTTACGATACGTAGGAATAATTGATCTCCAGCACCTTCAATTTGCTGCGCATAAATTTGGTTAGCGATGGAAGGAATACCGGCAACGATTCCAGCGAAGATAATAATAGAAATACCATTACCAACACCTTTTTCCGTAATTTGCTCCCCTAACCACATTAAAAAAGCAGTTCCTGCAGTTAATACTGTAGCAATTAATAAATAAGAGCCAATACCCGTATTTTCAATTAACATGCCACCAGCAAGATTATTAAACCCATAAGACATACCAAGAGCTTGGATAAAACCAAGCACGATAGTAAAGTATCGTGTAAACTGAGCTAGTTTACGACGACCTGCCTCACCTTGCTTAGCCCATTCCGTAAATTTCGGCACAACGTCCATTTGTAGTAACTGAACAATGATTGATGCTGTAATATACGGCATGATTCCCATCGCAAGAATTGAGAAGTTTAATAACGCACCGCCACCAAATACATTCAAGACACCAAATACACTCATTTGATCCTGTGATTGTAAAATTTGTGCATTCACCCCTGGAACGGGGATAAATGTGCCGATGCGAAATACAATTAACATTAATAGGGTGAAAATAATCTTTCTTCTTATGTCACCCACGCGCATAAAATTGGAGATTGTCTGAAGCATTAGATCACCTCGGCTTTACCGCCGGCAGCTTCGATTGCTTCTTTAGCCGCAGCAGAGAATTTATGAGCTTTAACTGTAAGCTTTTTCTCTACGTTGCCTTTAGCAAGAACTTTAATTCCTGCTTTTTCGTTACTTACAACACCCGTTTCAATAAGAAGCTCTGGAGTAACTTCCGCTCCATCTTCAAAACGATTAAGTGCGTCAAGATTAACTACCGCATATTCTTTACGGTTAATGTTAGTGAATCCGCGTTTTGGTAAGCGTCTGAATAAAGGTGTTTGACCACCTTCGAATCCAGGACGTACGCCGCCGCCAGAACGAGCATTTTGACCTTTATGTCCCTTACCAGCAGTTTTACCGTTACCTGAACCAATACCGCGACCTTTGCGTTTACGTTCTTGACGTGAACCTTCTGCAGGTTTTAATTCATGAAGTTTCATGTTGGCACCTCCTTATTTTGTAGAAGATCGAAAATTATTTTTCAGTTACCGTTACAAGATGAGCAACTTTATTAATCATACCACGGATGGCAGGATTGTCTTGGTGCTCAACTGTTTGGTGCATTTTGCGTAATCCAAGAGCTGTGACTGTTTGGCGTTGGTCCTCAGGGCGACCAATCACACTGCGAGTGAGGGTAACTTCTAGTTTATTCGCCATTTGATTTCCCTCCTTATCCTAACAGTTCTTCTACTGATAAACCACGTAACTTAGCTACGTCTTCAGCACGTTTTAATTGTTGTAAACCATCTAGTGTTGCGCGAACCATGTTAATTGGTGTGTTTGTACCCAATGATTTAGAAAGGATATCGCCTACACCCGCTAACTCTAGTACCGCACGAACTGGTCCACCAGCGATAACTCCTGTACCTTCATATGCAGGTTTTAGAAGAATTTCGCCAGCTCCGAAGTGACCGATTACTTCGTGAGGAATTGTTGTTCCAACCATAGGAACTTCAATTAAGTTTTTCTTCGCATCTTCAATTGCTTTGCGAATAGCTTCTGGTACCTCTTGAGCTTTACCTGTACCAAAGCCAACGTTACCGTTTTTATCTCCAACTACTACAAGAGCAGAGAATCTGAAACGACGTCCACCTTTAACAACCTTAGCTACACGGTTTACCGTAACTACGCGCTCTTCAAGTTCAAGTTTGTTTGGATCAATACGACGCATTCTATATGTCCCTCCTTTGTCTATTAAAATTCTAACCCGTTTTCGCGAGCAGCATCTGCTAACGCTTTAACACGACCATGATATAAGTATCCTCCACGGTCAAATACGATTGATTTCAATCCTTTTGCTTCCGCACGTTTAGCGATTAATTCGCCGACTTTAACAGCCGCATCAACGTTGCCTGTAGCTTCAATACTAGCTTCTTTGTCTTGTGTAGACGCGCTAGCAAGAGTTACTCCGTTCACATCGTCAATTAATTGTGCATAAATGTGTTTATTTGAGCGATACACATTTAGACGAGGACGAGCCGCAGTGCCAGAAAGTTTAGATCTTACGCGAGCGTGTCTTTTCTTACGCACTGCATTTTTATCAGCCTTCGTAATCATTTCGGTCACTCCTTTCGTTTAGCTATGCAGCATTACTTACCTGTTTTACCTTCTTTACGACGAACATATTCTCCTTCATACCTAATACCTTTTCCTTTGTAAGGTTCTGGAGGACGAACGTCACGAATGTTAGCCGCTAAAGCGCCTACACGTTCTTTACTTGCACCTTTTACTACTACTTTCGTATTAGCTGGTACTTCGATTTCGATACCTTCTTCAGGTTCGATTTCAACTGGGTGAGAGTATCCAACGTTCAATACAAGCTTTTTACCTTGTTTTTGGGCACGGTAACCGACACCGATAAGTTCTAAGCCTTTTTCGAAGCCTTTAGATACACCTTCAACCATGTTAGCGATCAATGCACGAGTTGTACCATGAAGCGCACGGTGCTCTTTTTGATCAGAAGGACGCACGATGTTGATTACGTTCTCTTCGATGTTAATTGCGATATCTTTATTAAAAGTGTGAGAAAGCTCACCTTTAGGACCCTTTACGATAACGTGATGATTTTCATCAAGCGTTACTGTTACTCCACTAGGGATTTCAATTGGTTTTTTACCTATACGGGACATTTATTGCACCTCCATTCTTTCTGAAACTATATTACCAAACGTACGCTAGTACTTCTCCGCCTACTTGTTTCGCGCGAGCTTCTTTGTCTGTAAGAACGCCTTGAGAAGTAGAAACGAGTGCGATACCAAGACCGTTAAGAACGCGTGGTACCTCATCAGCTTTAGCATAAACACGAAGACCAGGTTTACTGATACGTTTTAAGCCTGTGATTACACGTTCATTTTTTGCACCGTATTTTAAGAAAATGCGGATAATGCCTTGCTTGTTATCTTCGATAAACTCTACATCACGTACGAAGCCTTCACGCTTAAGGATTTCAGCAACTTCTTTTTTAATATTAGAAGCAGGAACTTCTAATTTTTCGTGACGAACCATGTTCGCATTACGGATGCGAGTTAGCAAATCTGCAATTGGATCTGTCATGACCATTGTTTTTACCTCCTTCCCTAACTTTGGGTTTACCAGCTAGCTTTTTTAACGCCAGGAATTTGTCCTTTATATGCTAATTCACGGAAACAAATACGGCAAAGCTTAAATTTACGGTATACAGAATGTGGACGTCCACAACGTTCGCAACGTGTATATTCTTGTACCTTGTATTTAGGCGTGCGTTTTTGTTTCGCAATCATTGACTTTTTAGCCACGTTTTCGCCTCCCTCTAATTAACGATTACTTTTGGAATGGCATTCCAAATTGTGTTAAAAGTTCACGAGCTTCTTCATCAGTATTGGCAGTTGTTACGATAACGATATCCATACCACGAACTTTGCTTACTTTATCGTAATCGATCTCAGGGAAGATCAATTGCTCTTTAATACCAAGTGTGTAGTTTCCGCGTCCGTCGAAAGACTTTTTAGAAATACCACGGAAGTCACGTACACGTGGAAGAGAAACAGATACTAATTTATCGAAGAATTCGTACATGCGTTCTCCACGTAAAGTAACTTTCGCTCCGATTGGCATACCTTCACGTAAACGGAAGCCAGCGATTGATTTTTTCGCGCGAGTGATAACAGGTTTTTGACCTGCGATTTGTGTTAATTCCTCAACAGCATTATCTAATGCTTTAGAGTTTTGCACAGCATCACCCACACCCATGTTGATAACGATTTTTTCAAGTTTTGGTACTTGCATTACTGATTTATAGTTAAACTTGCTCACAAGAGCAGGAGTAATTTCTTTTACATGTTTTTCTTTTAGGCGGTTCATCGATTGTACCTCCCTTCTTCATTGATCTATTTATCTAAAGATTCACCTGATTTTTTTGCTACACGCACTTTTTTCCCATCAACCGTTTGATAGCCTACGCGAGTTGGTTCACCAGATTTAGGGTCAACCGGCATAACGTTTGATACATGAATAGGTGCTTCTTGGCTAAGGATTCCACCTTGAGGATTCAAGTTAGATGGTTTAGCGTGTTTCTTTACGATATTAACACCTTCTACAAGAACGCGTTCTTGTTTTGGGTAAGCAGCAAGAATAACGCCTGATTTGCCTTTATCCTTACCAGAGATGACCATTACTTTATCACCTTTTTTTACATGCATCTGTGTGCACCTCCTTAAAGGCATTTTGTTTAATTTTTATAGTACTTCTGGAGCTAATGATACGATTTTCATGAAGTTGTTCTCGCGTAGTTCACGAGCAACTGGTCCAAAGATACGTGTACCACGAGGACCTTTATCGTCACGAATAATTACACATGCGTTTTCATCAAAACGGATGTATGTGCCATCTTTACGACGAACGCCGCTCTTTGTACGAACGACAACAGCTTTAACAACATCACCTTTTTTAACAACGCCACCTGGTGTTGCTTGTTTCACTGTGCAAACAATTACATCACCGATGTTGGCAGTTTTACGGCCTGATCCACCTAAAACTTTAATTGTAAGTACTTCACGAGCACCAGAGTTATCAGCAACTTTTAAACGTGATTCTTGTTGAATCATCTGTGTAACCTCCCTTCGGGATCAAACATATTTCCGAACAATTAGATAATAACTGCTTTCTCAACAACTTCAACTAGACGGAAGCGTTTAGTCGCAGATAATGGGCGAGTTTCCATGATACGAACGATATCGCCGATTTTTGCTTCATTTTGCTCATCATGAGCTTTAAACTTTTTAGAGTACTTTACGCGTTTGCCGTATAATGGATGCTTTTTGTATGTTTCGACTAAAACAGTAACAGTTTTATCCATTTTGTCTGAAACAACGCGTCCAGAGTATACTTTGCGTTGGTTACGTTCACTCATTGTGCGAACCTCCTCTCAATATCACTTGCTAAAACCAATTTCTCTTTCACGGATAACAGTTTTCATACGAGCAATTGCTTTACGCACTTCACGGATGCGAGCTGTGTTTTCCAGTTGTCCAGTCGCCAATTGAAAGCGTAGATTAAAAAGCTCTTCTTTTAATGATTTAACTTTTTGTTCTATTTCGGCAGTGGTAAGGTCACGAATTTCATTAGCTTTCATTTGATTCACCACCAATTTCTTCTCGTTTTACAAACTTACATTTAACTGGAAGTTTGTGTGCTGCAAGACGTAGAGCTTCACGAGCGATCTCTTCAGATACACCTGCAATTTCGAACATTACTTTACCAGGCTTAACAACTGCAACCCATCCTTCAGGAGCACCCTTACCAGAACCCATTCGGACTTCAAGAGGCTTAGCAGTGTATGGCTTATGCGGGAATATTTTAATCCAAACTTTACCGCCACGTTTCATGTAACGAGTCATTGCAATACGGGCAGATTCGATTTGACGGTTAGTGATCCAAGAAGCATCTTGAGCTTGTAGACCATATTCACCGAATGTTACTTCAGTACCACCTTTTGCTTGACCGCGCATTTTTCCACGGTGTACACGACGATATTTTACGCGTTTTGGCAATAGCATATTATTTGCCTCCTTCCCCATTATTCTTCTTTGTAGGAAGCACCTCTCCACGATAGATCCATACTTTTACGCCTAACTTACCGTAAGTCGTATCTGCTTCTGCTGTAGCATAATCAATGTCAGCACGAAGAGTATGAAGTGGTACAGTTCCTTCGCTATAAGATTCAGAACGAGCGATATCAGCACCGCCAAGACGTCCAGATACCATTGTTTTGATACCTTTAGCTCCTGCGCGCATAGCACGTTGAATAGTTTGTTTTTGAGCACGACGGAATGATACACGGTTTTCCAATTGACGAGCAATGTTTTCCGCTACTAATTTCGCGTCGATGTCAGCTTTTTTGATTTCAAGAATATTGATGTGAACACGTTTGCCAGTAAGTGCGTTAAGTGCTTTACGCAACGCCTCTACCTCAGTACCACCTTTACCGATAACCATTCCTGGTTTTGCAGTATGGACTGTGATATTTAAGCGATTAGCTGCACGTTCGATTTCTACTTTAGAAACAGATGCATCGCTTAAGCGTTTTGTGATGTACTCACGAACTTTCAGGTCTTCGTGTAAAAGATCAGCGTAGTCTTTACCTGCGTACCATTTTGACTCCCAATCACGGATGACACCGATACGCAAACCGACTGGATTTACTTTTTGACCCACAGATTATCCCTCCTTCTTTTCTGATACAACGATTGTGATGTGACTTGTGCGTTTGTTGATTGCGCTAGCACGACCTTGTGCGCGTGGACGGAAACGTTTTAAAGTTGGTCCTTCGTCAACAAATGCTTGCTCAACTACTAAATTATTAACATCCATTTCGTAGTTGTGCTCTGCGTTAGCTAGTGCAGATTTTAATACTTTTTCTACGATTGGAGAAGCAGCTTTTGGAGTTAAATTTAAAATCGCTACCGCTTCACCTACTTGCTTACCTCGAATTAAATCTACGACTAAACGAGCTTTACGAGGAGCAATACGAACTGTTCTTGCAACAGCTTTAGCTTGCATTATAATGCCCTCCTCTCATTAACGTCTTGTTTTCTTATCATCATTACCATGGCCTTTGTATGCACGTGTTGGAGCAAATTCTCCAAGCTTGTGGCCTACCATATCTTCAGTAACATAAACAGGCACATGTTTGCGACCATCATACACTGCGATAGTGTGTCCGATGAATTGTGGGAAGATCGTAGAACGGCGAGACCAAGTCTTCACTACTTGCTTGCCATCAGTTTCATTTAACTTTTCGATCTTTGTCATTAAATGTTCGTCAACAAAAGGTCCTTTTTTTAAGCTGCGACCCATGATTGAACCTCCCTTCGTGATTGTTCTACGGCCCGTCTTTGGAACCGTAGTTCAATCCCGTTATTTTTTACGACGACGTACGATAAATTTATCAGATTGATTGTTTTTCTTACGTGTTTTGTATCCAAGAGTTGGTTTACCCCAAGGAGACATAGGTGATTTACGACCGATAGGAGCTTTACCTTCACCACCACCGTGTGGGTGATCGTTAGGGTTCATAACAGATCCACGTACAGTTGGGCGTTTACCTAACCAACGAGAACGACCGGCTTTACCGATGTTAATCAATTCGTGTTGTTCGTTACCAACTTGACCTACAGTAGCGCGGCAAGTAGCAAGAATCATACGAACTTCACCAGAGTTTAAACGTACTAATACGTATTTACCTTCTTTACCAAGTACTTGTGCACTTGTTCCAGCAGAACGTACCAACTGTCCACCTTTACCAGGTTTAAGTTCGATGTTGTGGATTACAGTACCCACAGGAATGTTTGTAAGTGGTAATGCATTACCTACTTTGATATCTGCTTCAGGACCAGACATTACTTCTGCGCCTACTTTAAGAGTCTTAGGAGCTAGGATGTAACGCTTTTCTCCATCTACATAATTAATTAGTGCAATGTTAGCTGAGCGGTTTGGATCATACTCGACTGTAGCAACGCGACCTGGTATTCCATCTTTGTCACGTTTAAAGTCGATGATACGATATTGACGTTTATGACCGCCGCCTTGATGACGAACTGTCAACTTACCTTGGTTGTTACGGCCACCTTTGCGCTTTACTGGAGCAAGCAAAGATTTTTCTGGTTTGTCTGTAGTGATTTCTGCGAAATCAGATACCGTCATGCCGCGACGACCATTAGAGGTAGGTTTGTATTTTTTAATCGCCATTTCATTTCCCTCCTCTTCTTGTTAGAAATTAAGCTTCAAAGATTTCGATTTCTTTGCTGTCAGCAGTTAGTTTAACAATCGCTTTACGGCGTTTGTTTGTATAACCACCGAATTTACCCATGCGCTTGAATTTACCTTTGTAGTTCATGATGTTCACTTTTTCAACTTTTACATCAAAGATTTCTTGAACAGCATCTTTAACTTGAGTTTTATTAGCTCTTACATCAACTTCAAAAGTATATTTTTTGTCAGCCATGATGTCAGTAGAACGTTCAGTGATAACGGGGCGCTTAATGATATCGCGTGCATCCATTATGCAAGCACCTCCTCTACTTTTTCGACCGCTTGCTTAGTCATGATCAATTTATCATGATTTAAAACGTCTAATACACTGATTCCGTTAGCAGTAACAACTGTTACTCCAGGGATGTTACGAGCAGATAATGCTACGTTTTCATCGATGTCTGCAGTTACGATTAATGCTTTAGAATCTACAGAAAGACCTTTAAGTAGACCTTTAAAGTCTTTTGTTTTTGGAGCTTCGAAAGATAGTGTTTCTAATACTAGAATGTTCTCTTCCGCAACTTTAGTAGATAACGCTGATTTGATAGCTAAGCGACGAACTTTTTTAGGTAATTTATAGCTATAGCTGCGTGGTACAGGACCAAATACAGTACCGCCTCCGCGCCATTGTGGTGAACGAATTGAACCTTGACGAGCACGACCTGTGCCTTTTTGACGCCATGGTTTACGTCCTCCGCCAGCTACTTCAGAACGAATTTTAGTTTTATGAGTTCCTTGACGTAGAGAAGCTCTTTGCATAATAACAGCTTCAAACATCACGTGGTTGTTTGGCTCGATACCAAAGATTGAGTCGTTCAGCTCAATATCGCCAACTTGTGAACCACTTTGGTTTAATAATGCAACTTTAGGCATTCTTACTTCCTCCTTTCCGGGTTATTACTTTGCTTTAACCGCACTTACTAGTTTTAGAAGCGCTTTTTTAGAGCCAGGTACATTACCTTTTACTAATAGAAGATTGCGTTCTGCATCTACTTTTACGATTTCAAGGTTTTGTACTGTGATTTGTTCTCCGCCCATGCGACCAGGTAATAATTTACCTTTAAATACGCGGTTTGGAGCAACAGGACCCATTGAACCTGGGCGACGGTGGTAACGTGAACCGTGTGCCATTGGTCCGCGAGATTGTCCGTGGCGTTTAATTGCACCTTGGAAACCTTTACCTTTTGAAATTCCTGTTACATCAATTTTTTCACCTTCAGCGAAAATATCAACTTTGACTTCCTGACCAACTTCATACTCAGCTAAGTCAGCTCCGCGTAATTCGCGAACGAAGCGCTTAGGAGTAGTATCAGCTTTAGCAGCGTGTCCTTTTTCCGGTTTGTTTGAAAGCTTTTCACGTTTATCTTCAAAACCGATTTGGATTGCTTCGTATCCATCAGTATCAACTGATTTCTTTTGAAGAACAACGTTTGGAGTAGCTTCAACCACTGTTACCGGGATAAGATCACCGTTTTCAGCAAATACTTGAGTCATACCAATCTTTCTTCCTAAGATTCCTTTGGTCATTTCAGTCACACCTCCTAGATTGTTTTAATGTATTAATTAAAGTTTAATTTCGATATCAACACCAGATGGTAAGTCTAAACGCATTAATGAATCGACTGTTTGTGGTGTTGGATTAATGATGTCGATTAAACGTTTGTGTGTACGCATTTCGAATTGCTCACGAGAATCTTTATATTTATGCACCGCACGAAGAATTGTGTAAACTGACTTTTCAGTTGGCAATGGGATCGGACCAGATACAGCCGCACCAGAGCGTTTTGCAGTTTCAACGATTTTTTCAGCAGATTGATCAAGAATTCTGTGATCATAAGCTTTTAAACGAATACGAATTTTTTGTTTTGCCATTATTTTCCCTCCTTTTCGCCTATTTTCATATAGACATTCTCCGTGAAAATTTCCCACACACTCGCCATGGCAAAGCGGCCGGGTGTGTCAGCAACCTTTCACTTCATCGCAGTCAAAGACCAACATTGTCTATTATACAGAAAAGACATAACAAATGCAACTATTGATTGCGTTTCTCTCTGTTCTGCACACTTTTAACATTATAACTGCTGTTAATAGTGTTTTCAAGTATATCTTCCTCTTTACATCATTTTCTAAAAAAACGCTTATTTAATTACTTATTTTTAAATTTTCTAAATTTTTATTTGACAAACATAGACTCATTCATGTAAATTTTAGTCAATAAAATATTTTTTATTTCTTATCATGAGAGGTTGAGGGATAGGCCCGATGACACCTCAGCAACCATCAATAGTGAACATTATTGAAAAGGTGCTAATTCCTACAAGCTATACGCTTGAAAGATGAGAAGATGACTATGATAATAATAGGCCTTCTTCTTGAGGGCCTTTTTTATTTTCTCTTTGGCTTCTCATCCATTGAATTCAACAAAATATGAATTGAAGGAGTGAGACCTTTGAACTTCCTTGAAAAAATAAAGAACCAAGTATTAATTGCTGACGGTGCGATAGGAACACTTCTTTATTCTTATGGTACGGATACATGTTTTGAAGAGTTAAACCTCTCAGCACCGGAACAAATTCAGCACATTCATCAAGCCTATCTCCATGCAGGTGCTGATTTAATTCAAACAAATTCCTACGCTGCGAATTATTTAAAATTGAAACGGTATGGCCTAGAGGATTCAGTCAAAGAGATTAATAGTGCGGCTGTAAAACTGGCACGATCTAGTATTCAACAGCACCAGGCATATGTGCTTGGCACAATTGGAGGTGTACGAGGATTAAACCCCCTCTCTATTCCTCTAGATGAAATTAAACGTAACTTTCGTGAACAGCTATACTGCTTATTGTTAGAAGGCGTAGATGGGCTCCTTCTTGAAACATATTATGATTTAGAAGAATTAGAAACGGTTCTCTCTATTGCCCGGAAAGAAACGGATATACCTATAATTGCCCAAGTGTCTTTACAAGAAATCGCTATATTACAAAATGGGACGTTAATTAATGACGCCTTAAAAAGGTTAGAAGCTAAAGGGGCAGATGTTGTCGGGGTAAACTGCCGTTTAGGTCCACATCATATGTTAGAGACACTCTCCTCCGTTGAATTACCTCAGCACGCGTTTCTCTCTGCATATCCTAACGCGAGTCTACCGGCCTATATCGATGGTACGATTCAATATAAGGAGAGTGAAGACTATTTTAGAAAATCAGCGAAGTCCTTCCTTAAGCAAGGTGTTCGACTGCTTGGTGGTTGCTGCGGAACGACACCTGGCCATATTAAAGCATTTGCAGACGAAGTTAGGCATGCTGTACCGATTATTGAAAAACAAGTAACAAATAAAAGGAAACCTAAAATAGAGAGAATTACAATCGAACGCACCAATACCCCGTTAGAGACACTTGTACAAGAAAAACGCACCATCATCGTCGAACTAGACCCACCTAAGAAGCTATCAACTGCTAAATTTTTTGAAGGTGCCAGAGCCTTAAAAGATGCTGGGGTTGATGCAATCACACTCGCAGATAACTCTCTTGCGACACCACGAATCGCAAATGAAGCCCTAGCACATATCATCCAAAAGGATACAAACGTTCGACCACTTGTCCACCTCTCCTGTAGAGATCGAAACTTAATCGGCTTACAATCACATCTCATGGGTCTTCATACATTGGGGTTGCATGATATTTTAGCCATTACAGGGGATCCGGCAAGAGTTGGTAATTTCCCAGGCGCTTCATCTGTGTTTGATTTATCTTCCTTTGAATTAATAGAAATGATTAAACAATTTAATGAAGGAATTTCCCCTTCAGGTTCTGAACTTGGTGAAAATGCCGTCTTTTCTGTCGGGGCAGCATTTAATCCTCATGTCAAATCCTTAGACAAAGCTGTTGCCCGACTTGAAAGGAAGATAAAAGCAGGCGCTGATTATTTCGTGTCACAGCCAGTGTTTTCAGTAACACAACTATTAGAGATTCATGAGGCAACAAAGCATCTGTCCGCACCTATTTTCATCGGAATGATGCCACTGATTAGCAGCAAAAATGCAGAGTATCTTCATAACGAAGTGCCTGGTATCAAGATTACTCAAACGACCCGCGACAGAATGGCTAAAGCGGTTAACCCTGTTCTAGCTGAGAAAGAAGGCTTATTAATTACAAAAGAGTTGATCGATGCAGCCTTAGAACTCTTTCAAGGCATCTACCTTGTTACCCCCTTCCTTAGATATCAACTTACAACCGAGCTGACCAATCATATTAGAAGAAAAGATCAACAGATGAAGGAGCATCATTATGTCAAAAGTAGCCATCACTAAACAAATGACGGAAAAGATTTTAATCATGGATGGAGCAATGGGTACCATGCTACAAGAAGCCCACCTAACTGCAGATGACTTTGGTGGTGAGGATTTAGAAGGTTGTAATGAACACCTCACACTTACGCGACCTGAATTGATTCAATCAATTCATGAAGCTTATCTTTCGGCAGGGGCAGATATAATTGAAACAAATACATTCGGAGCGACGCGTATCGTTTTAGAAGAATATAATATTGGGCATTTAAGTGAATTATTAAACCGCAGAGCGGCTGAAATCGCTATAAAAGCAGCGCATAAATACGACAAGCCTAATCATCCGCGATATGTAGCAGGATCTATGGGACCAACTACTAAGACATTAAGCGTTACCGGTGGAACAACTTTTAAACAATTAGTCATGGATTATCGTACACAAGCCATAGGACTCATTGACGGTGGTGTAGATTTATTATTAATAGAAACAAGCCAAGATCTCCTTAATGTAAAAGCTGCTTTCCTAGGGATTAAAGAAGCCTTTCATCACACAAAGAAAGAACTCCCTATAATGGTATCAGGGACAATAGAACCGATGGGCACCACTTTGGCAGGGCAAAACATCGAAGCGTTTTACATTTCAATAGAGCACATGAAACCAATAGCTGTTGGACTCAACTGCGCAACTGGACCGGAATTTATGCAAGAGCATATTCGCTCTCTAGCACAACTCTCTTCAACTGGGGTTAGCTGTTATCCTAATGCAGGCTTACCAGATGAAGACGGTTGTTATCACGAAACAGCAGAATCTCTATCTACAAAGCTTTTGGATTTTGCCACACAGGGCTGGGTGAATATCGTTGGTGGTTGTTGCGGTACCACACCAGCGCACATCACAGCAATCAGTCAAGCATTAGCCCATGTACCACCCCGTCCCATTACTAAAAAGAGACAGCATAAACTATCAGGTATTGAACCCCTTACCTATGATGAATCTATTAGACCGATTATGGTTGGTGAGCGGACAAATGTCATTGGCTCAAAAAAATTCAAACGGTTGATTAATGAAGGAAAGTATGAGGAAGCATCGGAAATTGCTAGAGCCCAAGTTAAAAAAGGAGCAAGCGTCATTGATATATGCCTTGCTGACCCTGATCGTAATGAGATAGAAGATATGGACCATTTTTTAGCTGAAGTAACGAAAAAAATCAAAGTTCCCCTAGTCATTGATTCAACTGATGATGAAGTAATCGCCAAAGCTCTTACCTACTCTCAAGGTAAAGCTATAATCAATTCGATTAACTTAGAAGATGGTGAGGACCGATTCACCTTTGCTGCAAAGCTTATCCATCAGTACGGAGCAGCCATTGTTGTCGGTACCATTGATGAGGAAGGCATGGCCATCACAGCTGAAAACAAGCTAGTCATAGCTAAACGGGCCTATCATATCCTCGTTGAGCAGTATCAAGTACCTCCAGAGGATATTATCTTCGACCCCCTCGTATTTCCTGTCGGCACTGGAGATGAACAATATATTGGTTCTGCTAAAGAAACTGTACTTGGTATTAAACTTATTAAAGAAGCTCTACCGGAGGCGAAAACGATTTTAGGCATTAGTAATGTGTCCTTTGGTCTTCCGAGTGTGGGGAGAGAAATTTTAAATTCCGTCTTCCTCTTTCATTGCACGAAAGCCGGGCTAGACTATGCAATCGTCAATACAGAAAAGCTAGAGCGTTTCCCAAGCATCCCTAAAAATGAAGTAGAATTAGCAGAAAAGCTTCTTTTTCAAACCAGCGATAGCATTTTAGCTGATTTTACTGACTTTTATCGTGATAAGAAGAAGGAAAAAAGGATAGAAACCCATTTACTATCATTAGAAGAACGTTTATCAAGCTATATAATAGAAGGAACAAAAGAAGGCCTTCTCCCAGATTTAGAAAGAGCATTAGCGAAATACCCAAATCCATTAGATATTATCAACGGACCATTAATGAATGGTATGGCAGAAGTAGGTAGATTATTTAATGATAATCAATTAATTGTTGCAGAAGTCTTACAAAGTGCAGAAGTGATGAAAGCATCAGTCGCGTTTTTAGAACCTTATATGGAGAATGATAAACAAACATCTACAAGTAAGGGGAAAGTTTTACTCGCAACCGTCAAAGGTGATGTCCATGATATCGGTAAGAATCTTGTCGATATTATTCTCTCTAACAATGGATTTGAAACCATTGATCTTGGAATTAAAGTCTCTTCTGCTGAACTTATCGCAGCCATTAGAGAGGAAAAACCCGACATCATTGGACTTTCTGGCTTACTCGTAAAGTCAGCACAACAAATGGCATTAACAGCAAAGGACTTACAGGATGCCCATATACAAACCCCCATTATGGTGGGGGGAGCTGCCTTATCTCGAAAATTTACGAATAATAAAATCGCCCCTAACTACAAAGGACTCGTCTTATATGCAAAAGATGCAATGACCGGTCTGAGTTTAGCAAATGAAATCCGAGAACCAAGTCGCTATAGTGAATTATTTCAAGCACAAATCTCGAGAACAGCACAAACTACCAAAGAAGAAGCCCAATTGATAAAAAAATATTCCGAACCAGCCGTTGGAGTGAAAACCGTTCAAGAAGCTCCTATTTTTCAACCGCAAGACTTAAAGAGACATTTAATTACAAATATCTCTTTCCACCATATAGAACCATATATTAACCGTAAAATGCTGCTATATCATCTTGGGGTTAAAAATCAAAAAAGGGAGCTCACTAATGAAAAACTAGAAAAGGTGAATATCCTGTTAGACTCACTGATCCATGAAATAATTAAAAATAACTGGATACAACCAAAAGCTACTTACCAATTTTTTAAAGCAAATGCCAATGGAAATAATATCATTATAATGAATAAAGACGATCTTCCTATTGAAAAGTTTGTATTCCCTAGACAAGAAAAAGGAAAAAATCTTTGTCTTGCTGATTATCTAAGAGAAAAGCAAACAGACTATGTATGTTTTTTTGCTGTAACAGCAGGAAAGGGAATACGACAAGCAGCTACACAATTAAAAGAGGAAGGCAGATTTCTAGAAAGTCACGCATTGCAAGCAATTGCGTTAGAAACAGCTGAAGGGCTGGCTGAGTATATTCACAGACAGATTAGGGATAAATGGGGTTTTCCAGATCACCCAACAATGACGATGGAGGAGCGTTTTGCGGCTAAATATCAAGGACAACGATTTTCATTCGGTTATCCAGCCTGTCCAAATTTAGAAGATCAAGCGAAGTTATTCCGTCTTATACAACCAGAAGATATTGAGATCGAATTAACAGAAGGTTATATGATGGAACCTGAAGCCTCTGTTACAGCTATGGTGTTTTCACACCCCGAAGCAAGATACTTTAATGTACACTCCTCTTCATGATTGATGTAAAAAAAAGCATAAAGAAAAAGCAGCCGGCGTCCCGACTGCTTTTTCTATGAAAGGCGTCCCCTTCAAATATCATAATCAAAATTTATTACTCAACGATTGTAGCAACTACGCCAGCGCCTACAGTACGTCCACCCTCACGGATAGAGAATTTAGTACCTTCTTCGATAGCGATTGGAGAGATAAGTTCAACGTTCATTTCGATGTTATCTCCAGGCATAACCATTTCTACACCTTCAGGAAGGTTACAAATACCAGTTACATCAGTTGTACGGAAGTAGAACTGAGGACGGTAGTTTGTGAAGAATGGAGTGTGACGTCCACCTTCTTCTTTAGATAAAACGTAAACTTCAGCTTTGAATTTTACGTGTGGAGTAATTGAAGCTGGTTTAGCTAATACTTGACCACGTTGGATATCTTCACGTGCAACACCACGAAGAAGAGCACCAATGTTATCTCCTGCTTCAGCATAATCAAGAAGCTTACGGAACATTTCAACACCTGTTACAGTAGTTGATTTTGGTTCTTCAGCAAGACCGATGATTTCAATAGTATCACCGACTTTAACTTGTCCACGCTCAACACGACCTGTAGCAACAGTACCACGACCAGTGATTGAGAATACATCCTCAACTGGCATCATGAATGGTTTTTCAGTGTCACGAGTTGGAGTTGGGATATACTCATCAACTGCAGCCATTAATTCAATGATTTTTTCTTCCCACGCAGCATCTCCTTCAAGAGCTTTAAGCGCAGAACCTTTGATTACAGGAATATCGTCACCAGGGAATTCATATTCAGAAAGAAGGTCACGAACTTCCATTTCTACTAATTCAAGTAATTCTTCGTCGTCTACCATGTCACATTTGTTCATGAATACAACAAGGTAAGGTACACCTACTTGACGAGAAAGAAGGATGTGCTCACGAGTTTGTGGCATTGGGCCATCAGCAGCAGATACTACTAGGATACCGCCGTCCATTTGTGCAGCACCAGTGATCATGTTTTTAACATAGTCAGCGTGACCTGGGCAGTCAACGTGTGCATAGTGACGGTTTTCAGTTTCGTACTCAACGTGTGCAGTAGAGATTGTGATACCACGCTCTCTTTCTTCTGGAGCAGCATCGATTTGGTCATATCCACGAGCTTCACCGCCGCCTGCTTTCGCAAGTACAGTTGTGATTGCTGCTGTTAATGTAGTTTTACCATGGTCAACGTGTCCGATAGTTCCGATGTTAACATGGGGTTTTGAACGGTCAAATTTTTCTTTAGCCATTAGGAAAATCCTCCTTTAAATTTAAATAAATTAAGTATTTGATTGACATTGGTCGGTGGCTACCTTCCAATGTCAGGTTACTTACAATGATAGTTATACTTGATTAAAAAGGTAAAATCAATTATTCACCTTTATTTTTTTTGATGATTTCTTCAGAAATTGATTTTGGAACTTCTTCATAATGATCAAAGTGCATTGAGAATGTACCGCGACCTTGCGTATTAGAACGCAATGAAGTAGCATAACCAAACATTTCAGAAAGTGGAACCATTGCACGTACAACTTGCGCGTTACCGCGAGCTTCCATACCTTCTACACGTCCACGACGAGAAGTAACATCACCCATAATGTCTCCCATATACTCTTCCGGAATAACTACTTCAACTTTCATTACCGGTTCAAGGATAACTGGGTTACATTTTGAAGCAGCGTTTTTCAGTGCCATAGAAGCGGCAATTTTAAACGCCATTTCAGATGAGTCAACATCATGGTAAGATCCATCAAATAATCTAGCTTTAATATCAACCATTGGATAGCCGGCTAATACACCACGCTCCATAGCATCTTCAAGACCAGATTGTACTGCAGGGATATATTCACGTGGAACAACACCACCAACGATGCCGTTTACGAATTCAAATCCTGCACCTTCTTCATTTGGAGAGAACTCAATCCAAACGTGACCAAATTGACCACGACCACCGGATTGACGCGCGAATTTACCTTCGATGTTTGCAGATGCACGGAAAGTTTCACGATAAGCAACTTGTGGTGCACCAACATTTGCTTCTACTTTAAATTCACGTTTCATACGGTCTACAAGGATATCAAGGTGAAGCTCACCCATACCAGCGATGATTACTTGACCAGTTTCTTGGTCAGTATGCGCGCGGAATGTTGGATCTTCTTCTTGAAGTTTTTGAAGTGCTGTAGTCATCTTATCTTGGTCTGCTTTAGACTTCGGTTCGATAGAAAGAGAGATAACTGGCTCTGGGAACTCCATAGATTCAAGAATTACAAGACTCTTTTCATCACATAGTGTATCTCCAGTAGAAGTATCTTTCAAACCAACAGCAGCAGCAATATCCCCTGCATAAACTGTAGAGATCTCTTCACGAGAGTTTGCATGCATTTGTAGGATACGACCTACACGTTCACGTTTATCTTTTGTAGAGTTCTTAACATAAGAACCTGAATCTAACGTACCAGAGTAAACGCGGAAGAAAGTTAATTTACCAACATAAGGGTCAGTCATAACTTTAAATGCTAATGCAGAGAAAGGCTCTTCATCACTTGATGGACGAGTAACTTCTTCTTCTGTCTCTGGATTGATACCTTTAATGGCATGTACATCCAATGGAGATGGAAGGTAGTCGATTACTGCATCAAGCATTTTTTGAACACCTTTGTTTTTGAAAGCAGATCCACAAATAACTGGATAGAATTCAACGTTTACTGTACCTTGACGGATTGCAGCTTTAATCTCATCATTAGAGATTTCTTCTCCACCAAGATATTTCTCCATTAATTCTTCATCAAGTTCTGCAAGAGCTTCGATTAATTTTTCACGATACTCTTGAGCTTGATCCATGTATTCTTCAGGAATTTCACGTGTTTCGATGTCAGTACCAAGATCGTTACCGTAGAAAGTAGCTTTCATTTCGATAAGGTCAATGATACCTTCGAATTCGTCTTCAGCACCAATTGGTAATTGGATAGCTGCTGCATTTGCTTGCAGACGATCATGAAGTGTACCTAAAGAGTACAAGAAGTCTGCACCGATTTTATCCATTTTGTTTACGAATACCACACGTGGTACGCCGTAAGTTGTCGCTTGACGCCATACAGTCTCAGTCTGTGGTTCAACACCAGATTGAGCATCTAGTACAGCAACTGCTCCATCAAGTACACGCAATGAACGCTCAACTTCAACTGTGAAGTCTACGTGTCCTGGCGTGTCAATGATATTAACACGGTGGCCTTTCCATTGAGCTGTAGTAGCGGCAGAAGTGATTGTAATACCACGTTCTTGCTCTTGCTCCATCCAATCCATTTGTGAAGCACCTTCATGTGTTTCACCAATTTTATGGATACGACCAGTGTAATAAAGAACACGCTCAGTTGTTGTTGTTTTACCAGCATCAATATGAGCCATGATACCAATATTACGCGTATTATCTAAGGAGAACTCTCTTGCCATTGTGTCTTTCTCCTTCCTAGTATGGGAATTGTTTTTATAATATAAAAGTGAATCTTACCAGCGATAGTGAGCAAATGCTTTGTTTGCTTCAGCCATTTTATGAGTGTCTTCACGTTTCTTCACTGATGCACCAGTGTTGTTAGCTGCATCAAGAATTTCGTTTGCAAGACGCTCTTCCATTGTTTTCTCACCGCGAAGGCGAGCGTAGTTTACTAACCAACGAAGACCAAGAGTTGTACGGCGATCAGGACGCACCTCAACTGGTACTTGGTAGTTAGCTCCACCAACACGGCGTGCTCTTACTTCAAGTACAGGCATGATGTTTTTAAGCGCTTGATCGAATACTTCCATTGGCTCTTTGCCAGTACGCTCACTAATGATATCAAATGCATTATATAGAATTGCTTGAGATTTACCTCTCTTACCATCTACCATCATTTTATTGATTAGACGGCTAACAAGCTTTGAGTTGTAAATCGGATCAGGCAATACGTCTCTTTTTGCTACAGGACCTTTACGTGGCATGTAATTTTTCCTCCTTTCAAGAAAGGGTTATTTTTATTTGTGAATTATTTCTTAGCTGCTTTAGGACGTTTAGCACCGTATTTAGAACGACCTTGCATACGGTTGTTAACACCAGCAGTATCAAGTGCACCACGAACGATATGGTAACGTACACCCGGTAAGTCTTTTACACGACCGCCACGGATAAGTACCACACTGTGCTCTTGTAGGTTATGACCAATACCAGGAATATAAGCATTCACTTCGATTCCGTTAGTTAAACGTACACGTGCATATTTACGCAACGCTGAGTTTGGTTTTTTTGGAGTCATTGTACCAACACGAGTACATACACCGCGTTTTTGTGGTGAAGATATGTTCGTTTGTACTTTTTTGAAGCTGTTATAACCTTTGTTCAACGCAGGAGAAGTTGATTTCTCTTCCTTTGTTTTACGAGGCTTGCGTACTAATTGATTAATAGTAGGCATGTATTTTTCCTCCCTTCATCTTTTCATGTAAGCCCACACATCCAGGTGGTTCATTTAAAGGCAAAAACAAAGTCCTTGCAGATTTCTATCTACAAAAACAGTTTTTAAATAGTTAATGCAACAGCTGCAGCACCTACATCTATCCCACATGCTTTACCAAGCTTTTTCATCGAATCAACATATGTGATTGGAACGTTATGATCTTTAGCAGCTTCTTCTATCATAGATTTGACTTGAAAATTTGTATCGCTAGCGATGACTACTTCAGATACAATTCCAGATTTAAGAGCTTTCACTGTTTGTTTAGTTCCTACTATAATTTCTTTCGCCTGCAATACTTTTTCATAAGACATAAATTCATCCTCCAAAGTATCCAGTAATAGGAGCACCTTTGCTATATTACCACCAATTGAAAATGATGTCAACAATCATTCATATTTTTTTAATATAGAAGGTCGGTGCCATTCTTAAAAAGAACGACACCCTTTCTTCTATCATTATTCAACCGTGATTGTTTCTTCAACTGCCTCTTTTGTATAAGGCTCTGCTTGACGATAACGTTGCATACCTGTACCAGCTGGAACAAGTTTACCAATGATAACATTTTCTTTCAAGCCGAGTAACTCATCACGTTTTCCCTTAATCGCTGCATCTGTAAGAACTCTAGTTGTTTCTTGGAATGAAGCAGCGGATAAGAAGGAATCAGTTTCAAGAGATGCTTTTGTAATACCAAGTAATACCGGACGTCCCGTAGCTGGCATTTTACCTTCCATAAGTGCTTTTCTATTCGCATCAGTAAATTGATGGATATCAAGCAATGTGCCTGGAAGTACATCTGTCTCAGCTGCATCGATAACACGTACTTTACGAAGCATTTGACGTACCATTACTTCGACGTGTTTATCACCGATTTCAACCCCTTGCATACGATAAACTTTTTGTACTTCTCGTAGCAAGTATTCTTGAACAGCTGTAACATCTCTCACCTTAATTAATTCTTTCGGATCGATAGAACCTTCTGTTAGCTCTTGACCGCGTTCCACTTCATCGTTAATTGCTACTTTTAAGCGTGCAGTATAAGGTGCAGTATAAGTGCGTGATTCAACTTCACCTTGAATAACGATTTCATGTTGACGATCGCGACCTTCATTAATGCCAACCACTGTACCTTTGATTTCTGAAATAACCGCTTGACCTTTAGGGTTACGTGCTTCAAAAATCTCTTGGATACGAGGAAGACCTTGTGTAATATCGTCTCCTGCAACCCCACCAGTATGGAATGTACGCATCGTTAACTGTGTACCAGGTTCACCAATTGATTGAGCGGCAATAATACCAACTGCTTCACCGACTTCAACTTCTTGACCAGTAGCCAAGTTACGTCCGTAACATTTTTTACATACACCGTGGCGAGTATTACATGTGAACGCAGAGCGAATCCATGCTTCTTCAACGCCTGCAGCGATGATTTCTGCAGATAAATCTTCAGTAATCAATTCATTTTCACGTGCAATGATTTCATTTGTTTCCGGATGTCTAATCGCTTTTCTTACATGACGACCGATTAAACGTTCCTCTAAGCTTTCGATCACTTCTGTTCCTTCCTTCAAGGAAGAAATCAATAATCCACGATCTGTACCGCAATCATCTTCACGTACAATTACGTCCTGTGCAACGTCAACAAGACGACGAGTAAGGTAACCAGAGTCAGCTGTTTTAAGGGCTGTATCAGCAAGACCTTTACGCGCACCGTGAGTAGAGATAAAGTACTCTAATACAGTTAATCCTTCACGGAAACTTGATTTAATCGGTAATTCAATAATACGACCAGCCGGGTTGGCCATTAGACCACGCATACCAGCTAACTGTGTAAAGTTAGATGCGTTACCACGGGCACCTGAATCACTCATCATGAAGATTGGGTTGGATTTATCCAATGATTTCATTAGTTTCGATTGGATATTATCTTTCGCCGCACTCCAGATAGAGATAACTCTGTCATAACGTTCCTCTTCAGTAATAAGACCACGTCTAAATTGTTTTAATACATTATCAACTTTATTTTGAGCTTCATGAAGAATTTCTTCTTTTTCACCTAATACAACGATGTCTGCCACACCAACGGTAATACCAGCCTTAGTTGAATATTTGAAACCTAAATTCTTCATGCGGTCTAGCATTTTTGATGTTTCAGTAATCTTGAAGCGTTTAAATACTTCAGCAATGATATTTCCAAGAATTTTCTTCTTAAATGGATCGACAATCGGCATTGTACGAATCGCTTCAGGAATATCAATAGCTTTATCAATAAAGTATTTCTTCGGTGTTTCAATTTCAAGATTCTCTTTTGTTGGTTCGTTAATATACGGGAATGTTTTCGGTAAAATTTCATTGAATACCAATTTACCAACTGTTGTCATTAATAGTTGCTTGTTTTGTTCTTCAGTGAATGTTTCATTTTTTAACGAACCAGCATGAACAGCTACTCTTGTGTGCAAGTGAACATATCCGTTTTGGTAAGCAAGTAACGCCTCGCTTGTGTCGTTAAAGACCATTCCTTCACCAACAGCATTTTCTCTTTCTAAAGTTAAGTAATAGTTACCTAACACCATATCTTGTGAAGGCGTAACAACTGGTTTACCATCCTTAGGATTCAGGATGTTTTGTGCTGCCAACATAAGCAATCTAGCTTCAGCTTGCGCTTCTGCTGATAAAGGTACGTGAACCGCCATTTGGTCACCATCAAAGTCAGCATTATATGCTGTACAAACAAGTGGATGCAGGCGAATGGCACGTCCTTCAACCAACGTAGGTTCAAATGCTTGAATCCCTAATCTATGAAGTGTAGGGGCACGGTTTAATAATACCGGATGCTCCTTAATGACACTCTCTAGTACATCCCAAACTTCAGGGTGAACTTTTTCGATTTTACGTTTAGCTGATTTAATGTTATGTGCTAGGCCCTTTTCAACTAACTCTTTCATGACAAATGGTTTAAATAACTCCAATGCCATTTCTTTAGGTAGTCCACATTGATACATTTTCAAGTTTGGACCAACGACAATTACAGAACGCCCAGAGTAGTCAACACGTTTACCGAGCAAGTTTTGACGGAAACGTCCTTGTTTACCTTTTAACATATGAGATAGTGATTTAAGTGGTCTATTACCAGGACCTGTAACAGGACGTCCACGACGACCGTTATCAATTAAAGCGTCAACAGCTTCTTGAAGCATACGCTTTTCATTTTGAACGATGATGCTTGGAGCACCAAGGTCTAATAAACGTTTCAAACGGTTATTACGGTTAATTACACGGCGATAAAGGTCATTCAAATCTGATGTAGCAAAGCGACCACCGTCTAGTTGAACCATTGGACGAAGCTCTGGAGGAATAACTGGTAGCACATCAAGAATCATCCAGCTCGGTTCATTTCCTGAACCACGGAATGCTTCAAGCACTTCTAATCGTTTAATTGCACGTGTACGGCGTTGCCCTTGTGCAGTTTTTAATTCTTCTTTTAAAGTATCTACTTCTTTATCAAGGTCAATATCTGAAAGTAACTTTCTAATTGACTCCGCACCCATAGACGCTTGGAACTTATTACCGTATTTTTCACGGTAAGCACGGTATTCTTTTTCAGAGAGCAATTGTTTTTTCTCTAATGCTGTATCTCCAGATTCGGTTACAACATAAGATGCAAAATAAATTACTTCTTCCAATGCACGAGGAGACATATCAAGAACAAGACCCATACGGCTTGGAATACCTTTAAAGTACCAAATATGTGATACTGGCGCTGCTAGCTCAATATGCCCCATTCTTTCACGACGAACTTTAGCACGTGTAACTTCAACACCACAACGATCACAAACAACACCTTTATAACGAACGCGTTTGTATTTACCGCAATGACACTCCCAGTCCTTTGTTGGACCGAAAATACGTTCACAAAACAAACCATCTTTTTCAGGTTTTAATGTACGATAATTGATTGTTTCAGGTTTCTTTACTTCACCATGAGACCATGAGCGGATTTTATCTGGTGAAGCGAGACCTATTTTCATATACTCGAAATTATTAACATCTAGCAAGGGGCCTACCTCCCTTTCGATCTACAGGTTTTTCCCATTAACTTATTAATAAGTTTGGGTCCCAGTCATCTATTCCACTTAGCTCGAATGGAGGGCAGTGATCGCCCTCCTTGTTCAAATTTATTCTTTTGTTGCTACTGTTTCTGCTACTTCTGTTTCTTGCGTATCTGGAGCGATTGTTAAGGATTCAGCCTGTTGCATATCCTCATCATCATCCGTATCACGCATTTCTATCTCTTTTTCATCGCCTGAAAGGATTTTTACATCCATACCTAAGCTTTGAAGTTCTTTAATTAATACTTTGAATGATTCAGGGACACCAGGTTCCGGTACATTTTCACCCTTAACGATGGATTCATATGTTTTCACACGTCCAACGACATCATCCGATTTAACTGTTAAGATCTCTTGAAGTGTATAAGCAGCACCATAGGCTTCAAGTGCCCAAACCTCCATCTCACCAAAACGCTGTCCACCGAATTGTGCTTTACCACCAAGCGGTTGTTGCGTAACAAGTGAGTAAGGTCCAGTAGAACGAGCGTGAAGTTTATCATCAACCATGTGTGCTAGTTTGATCATATACATGACACCAACAGATACACGGTTATCAAACGGCTCTCCTGAACGTCCATCATAAAGAACTGTTTTCGCATCACGAGCCATACCAGCTTCTTCGATTGTTTCCCAAACATCTTCCTCGTTTGCACCATCAAATACTGGTGAAGCAACATGAATGCCTAGTGATCTTGCCGCCATTCCAAGGTGTAGTTCAAGTACCTGACCGATGTTCATACGAGAAGGTACCCCTAATGGGTTCAACATGATATCAACCGGTGTGCCATCTGGTAAATACGGCATATCTTCTTCCGGTAGAATACGAGAGATAACCCCTTTGTTACCATGTCGGCCGGCCATTTTGTCCCCTTCAGAAATCTTACGCTTCTGAACAATATAAACACGTACAAGTTGGTTTACACCTGGAGGTAGTTCATCGCCATCTTCACGGTTGAAGACTTTGACATCTAGTACGATACCGCCTCCACCATGTGGTACACGCAAGGATGTATCACGTACTTCACGTGCTTTTTCACCGAAGATAGCATGAAGTAGTCTTTCCTCCGCAGTTAGTTCTGTTACACCTTTAGGCGTTACTTTACCAACTAACAAGTCCCCATCTTTCACTTCAGCACCTGTGCGAATAATACCGCGCTCATCTAAATTACGTAGGGCATCTTCCCCTACATTCGGGATGTCACGAGTAATTTCTTCAGGTCCAAGCTTCGTATCACGAGACTCTGACTCATACTCTTCAATATGAATCGAAGTGTATACATCATCTTTTACAAGGCGCTCACTCATGATGATCGCATCCTCGTAGTTATAACCGTCCCATGTCATGAAAGCAACGAGAACATTACGTCCAAGCGCAAGTTCACCAAGTTCCATTGATGGTCCGTCAGCAAGGATTTCACCTTTCGTTACACGGTTACCAACTGCAACAATTGGTCTTTGGTTGTAACAAGTACCTTGGTTGGAACGAATGAACTTAAGCATTCTATATTTATCAAGATCGCCTTTTACTTCTTGGCCATCTACTTCTTTCACACGTCTTACCCAAACTTCTTTCGCTTCAACATGCTCAACAATACCTTCGTGCTTACAAATCACCGCAGCACCAGAATCTTTACCAGAAACATATTCCATTCCTGTTCCAACGCGTGGTGCTTCAGGCTGCATAAGAGGCACAGCTTGTCGTTGCATGTTGGCACCCATTAAGGCACGGTTAGAGTCATCATTCTCTAAGAACGGGATACATGCAGTCGCAGCAGATACAACCTGCTTAGGTGATACATCCATGTAATCAACACGGTCACGTTTAACAACAGTATTTTCCCCTCTAAAACGAGCAACAACTTCCTCGTCAACAAATGAACCATCTTCACCTAGTCTTGCGTTCGCTTGGGCTACAACATAATTATCTTCCTCATCAGCTGTTAAGTAATCGATTCTTGAAGATACTGTACCTGTTTCGTGATCAATACGACGATAAGGTGTTTCAATAAATCCGAAACGATTCACTTTCGCAAAGGATGATAAAGAGTTAATTAATCCGATATTCGGTCCCTCTGGCGTTTCAATTGGACACATACGACCATAGTGGGAATAGTGAACGTCACGCACTTCAAAGCCTGCACGCTCACGTGTTAATCCACCAGGTCCTAAGGCTGACAGACGTCGCTTATGTGTTAACTCAGCTAATGGATTTGTTTGGTCCATGAACTGAGACAATTGAGAGCTACCAAAGAATTCTTTAATAGATGCAATAACAGGACGAATGTTGATTAATTGTTGTGGCGTAATTGTGTTCGTGTCTTGAATGGACATTCTCTCACGAACTACACGCTCCATTCTTGATAAACCGATACGGAATTGGTTTTGCAATAGCTCACCAACAGAACGTAATCTTCTATTACCAAGATGGTCAATATCATCTGTATCGCCGACACCATGTAATAAATCAAAGAAATAGCTAATAGAAGCAATAATATCAGCCGGTGAAATATTCTTCACAGCTTCTTCTACATACGCATTACCGATTACATTGATGACTTTCTCGCCATCTTCATTCGGTGCATAAATTTTAATCGATTGAACATCGACTTCTTCATCTATAACGCCACCGACAAGGTCCACTTTCTTAAAGCCAACATTCTTCTCAAGATAAGGAAGAATTCGATCAAGCGTTCTACGATCAAGTACAACACCTTTTTCAGCAATGATTTCCCCTGTTTCAGGATCAACCAAATTCTCAGCTAATCTTTGGCCAAATAATCTATTTTTTATATGAAGCTTTTTATTAATCTTGTAACGTCCAACATTTGCTAAATCATAGCGTTTTGGATCAAAGAATCTTGATACAAGTAAGCTTTTTGCATTCTCAACAGTCGGTGGTTCACCAGGACGAAGACGCTCATAGATTTCGAGCAATGCTTTGTCCGTACCTTCTGTGTTATCTTTTTCAAGCGTATTACGGATATATTCATTGTCACCAATTAATTCGATGATTTCTTGATCAGATCCGAACCCTAGTGCACGCAAAAGAACCGTAACGGGTAGTTTCCTCGTACGATCTATTCTAACGTATACGACATCTTTGGCATCAGTTTCATACTCAAGCCAAGCGCCGCGGTTCGGGATAACAGTGGCAGTAAAGCCTTTTTTCCCGTTTTTATCGAGTTTTCCGCTAAAGTATACGCTCGGAGAACGCACCAATTGCGAAACAATGACACGTTCTGCGCCATTAATTACAAATGTTCCTGTTTCTGTCATAAGCGGGAAGTCACCCATAAAGACATCCTGATCTTTGACTTCGCCTGTTTCTTTGTTCACAAGACGCACTTTCACACGCAAAGGTGCAGAATATGTAACATCTCGTTCCTTCGATTCCTCAACCGAATATTTTGGATCGCCAAGGCTGTAATCAATAAATTCAAGCGATAAATTACCAGTAAAGTCTTCAATCGGAGAAATGTCGTGAAACATCTCTCTTAAACCCTCATCAAGAAACCATTGATAAGAAGAGGTTTGGATTTCGATTAGATTTGGTAATTCTAAAACTTCACTGATTCGTGCGTAACTTCTACGTTGGCGGTGTCGTCCATACTGAACTAGTTGACCTGTCAACTGATTCACCCCTCAAATCAAGCGTTATTATTTGAAAAGCAACCTGTGAATCTCACATGTAAATAATAGAATCTATCTTTTTACCTGTGGATTCCAGCCCACAAGTGAGATAAACTCTTTACATGAGAAATATTATCCAGGTAGCTTGACATATCTTAAACTCGAGTCACATTTCGCTCTATTTTTGCCAAAACTAGAGCGTCGGAAGCCCCAAAGCACGAGTTTCCTCCGTAAACATAAACTCAATCAGACAAAAAGAAAAAGGGTTTTTCAAGCAAAAACCACAATTCCATCATTAGACTATTCTTTTCATTACTTCCCACATCTGGATAAATTTATACAATAACGCATAAATTTTTATCCCTATTGGTAGTATATTATGTTGGCATTTTACAATACTAACATAGCGAAAATGTCAAGTCAATCTTTTTTTGCTCTTAATATAAAATAGCCTTTTTTCTTCACAACAGTATCTACTTCAGCAAATAATTCCGAGAGCTTTTCAATTGCAGATGGTGCACCTTGCTTCTTTTGAATGACTACCCATAGTTCTCCACCAGGCAATAAACATTCAAAACTCTCTTCAAAAATACTATGAACAGTTTGTTTCCCAGCTCTTATTGGTGGATTCGTTAAAATAGCTGCAAATTGTTGGTCTTTAACAACTGCCAACTTGTCACTTTCTTTTACAGTGATATTGTTGATACCATTTAGCTCGCCGTTCGTTTGTGCCAGCTCAAGCGCTCTTTCGTTCACGTCGATCATGACGACTTGACGATCTTGCATAATCGACGCCATTGATAAACCAATTGGGCCGTACCCACAACCAACATCTAATACATCACCAGATATTTCAGGAGGGATAAACGTCTCTATTAATAACCTTGATCCAAAGTCAACTTCACTTTTTGAAAATACACCATGATCGGTTTTAAATTGAAATGTTTTGTCTCTTAGTTTGTAACTCCAAACACGTGGATTACTTTCGACATTAGGCGTTTTAGAATAATAATGGTCTGACATAGTGGTCACCTCCAGATATTAGAGCTGCATGTGCGAGGATTTTTTTTGGTAGAGGGTAAAATTAAGCAAACGCTTCGTTAGTTGCTGTAACGTTCTCCTTAAATTCACTTACCTAAACAGTCCACATAACTGATATTAAAAAAGCCCGCTCATACAAGCGGGCTTTTAAACAAACTATATTACTTAACTTCTACGCCAGCTCCAACTTCTTCAAGTTTAGCTTTGATTTCTTCAGCTTCTTCTTTAGAAGCGCCTTCTTTAATAGCTTTAGGAGTGTTATCAACAACTTCTTTCGCTTCTTTAAGGCCAAGACCTGTGATTTCACGAACAACTTTGATAACTTTAATTTTTTGATCGCCAGCAGAATTAAGAATTACGTCAAATTCTGTTTTCTCAGCAGCAGCGTCTCCACCAGCAGCGCCACCAGCAACAGCTACAGGAGCTGCAGCAGTTACTCCGAATTCTTCTTCAATTGCTTTTACTAGATCGTTAAGTTCTAAAACAGTCATACTTTTAACTGCTTCAATGATTTGTTCTTTAGTCATGATATAATTTCCTCCTTAATTTTTGTTAGATTATATTGGTTAAAACCGATAATTAAGCGCCTTGTTCTTCTTTTTGATCTGCAACAGCTTTTGTTGCAAGAGCAAGGTTGCGAACTGGAGCTTGAAGTACGCTGAGTAGCATAGAAAGTAAACCTTCGCGAGATGGAAGTTCAGCAAGAGCTTTCACTTCTTCTTGTGAAGCGATATTACCTTCAATTACACCCGCTTTAATTTCAAGAGCTTCATGCTTTTTAGCAAACTCGTTTAAAATTTTCGCTGGTGCGACAACATCCTCTGTACTGAATGCAATTGCATTAGGACCAGTAAGATGTTCGTTTAAGCCTGCAAGTTCAGCAGCTTCTGCTGCACGACGACTCATAGAGTTTTTGTAAACTTTGAATTCAACATTCGCTTCACGTAGTTGTTTACGAAGTTCTGTTACTTCTGCAACAGTTAATCCGCGGTAATCAACAACAACTGCTGTTTGAGCTGATTTGAATTTGTCTGCAATTTCTTCTACGATTTGTTTCTTTTGTTCGATAATGCTGCTCATCTTTACACCTCCTATTGAATTATGCATTCATACCGTTCAATCAGATAGGTGAGGCTCACCATCTCATTAAAAAACCTCCATATCAAAGGTAGACATGGAGGAAGTATACAATAGCTCGTTCAAGCAATTAAAATCTATCGTATTACCTCGGCAGGTTATTAAGCCCCAATCGGCTCCTGCTGTCTACGGTATAAATGATTAAGTTATGATAATAACAAGATTCATTCTACAGAATGGACTTTGCTATGTCAACTTTATTTAAAAACCAAATAATGGTTAATTATTTTGTTGCCGCTGTAGAAGGGTCGATTTTCACACCAGGTCCCATAGTAGTAGTTACAGAAACGTTTTTCATGTAAGTACCTTTTGCTGCAGCAGGTTTTGCTTTCATCATTGTATCGAAGATTGTGTTGAAGTTTTCAACAAGCTTGTCATCTTCAAATGATACTTTTCCGATAGGCACGTGAATGTTACCAGCTTTTTCCACACGGTATTCAACTTTACCTGCTTTGATTTCATTAACAGCTTTTTCTACATCAAATGTAACTGTACCTGTTTTAGGGTTTGGCATTAAACCTTTTGGTCCAAGTACACGACCAAGTTTACCAACTTCACCCATCATGTCTGGAGTAGCAACGATTACGTCAAACTCAAACCAACCTTGGTTGATTTTGTTGATGAATTCTGCATCTCCAACATAGTCTGCACCCGCAGCTTCTGCTTCTTTCGCTTTTTCACCTTTTGCAAATACAAGCACGCGTTGAGTTTTACCAGTACCGTTCGGAAGCACGACAGCTCCACGAATTTGTTGGTCAGCTTTCTTAGGATCTACACCTAAACGAAAAGCTACTTCAACTGTTGCATCAAATTTAGCAAAGTTTGTTTTCTTCGCAAGAGCAATTGCTTCTGCAACTGGGTAAGCTTTTGTGCTATCTACAAGTTTAGCAGCTTCTACATACTTCTTACCTTTTTTAGCCATTTTAATTTCCTCCTTGAATGTGGTTTTAGCGGAATAACCTCCCACCGACGAAAAGCACGTTTGCCTCTCATCTCAAAAACGTCGGCCCCTCGAGAATTTCTCAAGGTCCGAACATTATAAAGGTTGCGAGTGAAACTAATTCAGCATCGCAACCTTTTTAGAAACAATCATCATACATACAAAGCAAATAGTATTAGTCTTCGATGACAATACCCATGCTGCGTGCAGTACCTTCAACCATACGCATAGCAGCTTCTACACTAGCAGCGTTTAGATCAGGCATTTTTGTTTCAGCAATCTCGCGTACCTTGTCACGCTTGACTGTTGCTACTTTATTACGGTTTGGTTCACCAGAACCAGACTCAATACCAGCCGCTTTCTTAAGCAATACAGCAGCAGGTGGAGTTTTCGTAATAAATGTAAATGAACGGTCCTCAAATACCGTGATTTCAACAGGAATAATTAGACCAGCTTGTTCAGCTGTGCGTGCATTAAATTCCTTACAGAATCCCATGATATTAACACCGGCTTGACCTAGTGCAGGACCAACTGGTGGTGCTGGATTTGCTTTACCTGCAGGAATTTGCAATTTAACAAGTTTGATTACTTTTTTAGCCACGAGACACACCTCCTTAAAGTCCGTGATGTGGTAATAGGGGTTTTCCCCCTCCCACTCAACTGTTAATTCTTTATATTAACATAAAGAATAATGTCCAATGTCCGGTCTCGTCTTCTGAGACATACTGACCTATGAAATATTATCATTTTTCAAAGACGATTTCAAGTTCTTTTCAAAAATATAGGAGAGCTCATAAGCGAAAGACAATGGCTAGATACGGCGAAATCATACAAAAATCAACTTTCTCTAGTTAAATATAAGGGAGAAAGACCGTTAAATTTTTTCGATTTGCGAAAAATCTAATTCAACTGGCGTATCTCTTCCAAACATATTTACAAGCACCTTGATTTTCGCTTTATCTTTATCGATTTCTTCAATAGATCCAGTAAAGTTAGCAAATGGACCTTCGTTTACTTGAACCGTTTCCCCAACTTCGAAGTTTACATCCATTCGTTTTTCTTCAACACCCATACGTTTGAGAATGACCTGCACTTCTTCAGGCAACAACGGAGTCGGTTTGGAGCCAGAACCCGCTGAACCAACAAATCCCGTTACACCAGGTGTGTTACGCACTACATACCAAGAGTCATCTGTCATAACAATCTCCACCAACACATAACCTGGGAACACCTTCCGTTTTACAACTTTCTTCTTACCATTCTTAATATCTGTTTCTTCTTCTTCAGGGACAACCACTCTAAAAATTTTATCCTGCATGCCCATCGATTCCACACGTTTTTCAAGGTTTGCTTTTACTTTATTCTCATACCCTGAGTACGTATGTACTACATACCAATTCTTTTCCATATCAAAGGGGACTTAACGTCCTTCCCTCCCTGCAATCTATTTTTATTTTTGAAAGACTGACATCTCTTGTTTGTCTAAAGTGACGGATTACGAAACCAATCGAATCCTAAGCAAATGGACTAGGCCTTTCTTGACCAAATGAAAAAACCCGTTACCGGGCTCCTGCAAATGTTCCTGTGTTATCATCCATTATACCATGGAAGCTCAGGGGTTATTCAAGAATTAAACGAATCAATTCAGAAATACCTAAATCAACAACAGTAAAGAATAACGTAAAGAATAAAACAACGACAATAACTGTGATCGTATATTTCGTTAGCTCTTTCTTTGTAGGCCAGCTAACCTTTTTCATCTCACGTCCAACTTCACGGAAAAACTTCACGATGCGTCCCATTTCTTAACCCCCAACTTTTAAAGAGATATATCCTTTAACAAAAAAGCGTTGATTAAGAATACATCCCCCTGAATGCCATTCTATTACTTTTTTGTCTCTTCTTTACTCTATTATTTTGTTTCGCGATGAACTGTATGTGCACTGCATTTACTGCAAAATTTCTTTAATTCCAATCTCTCATTACCTTTGTTACTATTGGTAGTGTAATTTCTTGTCCCACAATCGGCACAAGCTAGTATCACTTTTTTCGGCATTTTTCACACCTCTTCGACATTTATGCCATTAAAACTCTACCATGGCCAATAATCCATGTCAATAACAGCAAAAATAGGAAAACCTTCACTGTTATCAATCGAAAATGGTTCTCATATGCCCATAAATAATATATTAACATATAGTAGTTATAAAGAGAATTCTCTTATTTCTAAATATCTCTCTAGTTTTCTCTTCACTCTTTGCAAAGCATTATCAATTGACTTCACATGTCGATTCAATTCTTCTGATATTTCTTGATATGATTGCCCATCTAAATAAAGGGCAAGCACCTTTCTTTCCAAATCGCTCAAAAGTTCAGACATTTTTACTTCGATGTGGTCAAACTCTTCCTGATTAATAATTAACTCTTCTGGGTTCATCACTTTCGCTCCAGAAATGACATCCATTAACGTACGATCTGACTCCTCATCATAAATAGGCTTATCAAGCGATACATAAGAATTCAACGGGATATGCTTCTGTCTTGTTGCTGTTTTAATTGCAGTGATAATTTGTCTTGTGATACATAATTCTGCAAATGCTTTGAAGGAAGACAACTTGTCCTCCTTAAAATCTCGAATGGCCTTATAAAGACCAATCATTCCCTCCTGCACAATATCTTCCTTGTCGGCACCAATGAGGAAATAAGACCTCGCCTTTGCACGCACGAAGTTTCGATACTTATGGATCAAATAATCTAGCGCTTCACTTTCACCTTTATGCACTAATTCAATTACTTCTTCATCTTCGAGTTGCACGTATAAAGAATGCTTTTCAGCTTTTGTCCTGAAGTCGATACTCATCCTGATCCCTCCGACCGTACAAGCATGGTTAGAAATATTATACAGTAGGGTATTTTCCAGCGTCAACCAATCATTTAACGTTCTCTGCGCCATTTTTCGAAAATTTCAACGATTTCATCACTTAATGGGATTTTAGACACTGGCTTATTTTCCTGGCTTTTCTTTACTTTTTTGTTAATTTGTTTTTCAATATGATTCATTTCATTGTGTAATTCTCGGGCTGACTTTCTTAACGCACCTTGAGCAAAGATGACTCTCTGCTCTGTAAAATCTGAAGTAGCTACATAGATTTGTGTTTTAATATTATTTAACGCAATCGCTAGCTTTTCAATACGTTCATCTGCGGTTTCGTTTGTACGTGTAAAAATAACTTCAACATTATAATTCTTAAATTTTCTTTCTGTCCCTTTTACGTAATGGGCATCAAAGACAACTATGACTCGGTAACCGGAATACCCTTGATATTCAGCCATCTTTTCTACCAGCAGGTCCCTGGCTGCTTCTAAATCCTTATTTTTAAGAAGCTGAAGCTCTGGCCAGGCACCGATGATATTGTATCCGTCAACAAGAAGGATATTCATCATTATCGCTCAATCGGAGAGCGTTTGCGGTAGACTTCATACATCAACAAAGCAGCAGCGACTGAAGCATTTAAAGATGTTACTTTTCCAGCCATTGGTAAGCTGATAAGAAAATCACATTTATCTCTAATCAGTCTTCCCATTCCTTTCCCTTCACTACCAATGACTAATCCGATGGGCATCACTCCATCCAATTGGCGATAATCCTGTTTACCGCTTGCATCTGTACCCGCAATCCAAACGCCTCGTTCTTTTAATTCATCAATCGTTCTTGCTAAGTTCGTTACACGAGCAACAGGGATATGTTCAATCGCTCCCGTTGAAGCTTTAGCAACTGTTGCTGTTAAACCAACCGCACGCCTCTTTGGAATAATAATCCCATGCGCACCTACAGCATCAGCTGTTCTCATAATCGAGCCTAGATTATGAGGATCTTCAATCTCGTCCAATAGAAGAAAGAAGGGAGCTTGTCCACTGTTTTCTGCTTTTTTAAATAGGTCATCTAACTCGGCATATTGATAGGCAGCCACTTGAGCAACCACACCTTGATGATTCCCTAGCTCCATTTGATCCAATTTCTTTTTCGGAACAAATTGAACCAGCACACCCGCTTCCTTCGCCATTCCAACCACTTGCTGCATTTGCCCTTTTTGAGAGCCTTCCGCAACCATGATTTTATTCATATCACGCTCTGACTTAAGTGCCTCAATTACAGCGTTTTTACCAATAATGAAATCATGACTCATTTTTTGCTCTCCTCCTTCCTATCCTCAGTCCACTTAAATGCTTTTACTACTAACTCTTCTAACCGCTCTACTCTTTTAGATAAATATAAGAAACCTATCAATGCTTCGAATGCAGTACTATAACGATAAGTTTGTACATCGGTGTTTTTCGGAATGGTGCCAGATTTAGCATTTCTCCCCCGTCTTACTACCGCCTCTTCTTCTTCTGATAAAACGCCCTCGTCCAAAAATGCATGAATCACTTTTGATTGTGCTTTAGCAGATACATATTTCGTTGCTGCCTTATGCAACTGATGTGGCCTTATATTACCTTTTTGTAATAAGTCCTGACGTACGTATTGTTCATAAACAGCATCGCCCATATAAGCAAGGGCGAGACTGTTTAATTGTTTAGGATTAAGATTTTCTTCGTATGAAAGCATCACTCTTATCCTCTTTTCCATCTTGTTCCTTGAGCTGTATCCTCAAGAATAATATTCATTTCTTTTAATTGATCACGAATTTGATCAGCTAATTGGAAATTGCGATCTTTTCTTGCTTGAATCCGATCGGCTATCAATTGATCTACTTCCTCATCTAACAGCTGTAGCTCATCCTCTAATGATAGTCCAAGCACACCGAAGAAATCCTCGAATTGAGTCATAAATGCATCGATTACAGCAGTGGACGTATTCTTTTCCATCAAATAATAATTCGCTTGTTTTGATAATTCAAATACAACAGAGATGGCATTCGCCGTGTTAAAATCATCATCCATATCTGTGATGAATTGCTTTTGTAAATCACCAATTTTCTCTAACCATTCTTGGTTATTTTCTGTTAACTCACTACTCGCCTCTTTACGATGCTTTAAATTCTCATACGATGCTTTAATACGCTCATAACCCGCTTTTGTATTTTCCAGCAATTCTTCATTATAGTTAATTTGATTACGATAATGCACTGCTAACATGAAGAACCTTAACACTTGCGGATTGTGCTTCTTAATAATATCGTGTACCAAGACGAAATTACCGAGTGATTTAGACATTTTTTCGTTATCAATATTAATATAGCCATTATGCATCCAGTAACGAGCGAAAGTTTTACCTGTCACTGCCTCTGACTGTGCTATTTCATTCTCATGGTGAGGAAATGATAAATCTTGTCCTCCAGCATGAATATCAATCGTGTCACCTAGATATTTACGAGCCATAGCGGAGCATTCAATATGCCACCCTGGGCGACCTGCCCCCCAAGGACTATCCCATTTAATCTCACCTTCCTTCGCCGCTTTCCAAAGGACGAAATCAAGTGCGTCTTTCTTCTTCTCACCAACAGCAATTCGATTGCCTAACTTTAACTCATCAATCGATTGATGAGAAAGCTTTCCATACTCTTCAAACTTTCGTGTATGGTAGTACACATCTCCTTCTGATTCATAGGCAAAACCTTTATCAATCAGCGCTTGGATAAAATCAATAATCGTATCCATATTTTCCGTTACTCTCGGGTGTGTGTCTGCTTTTTTGCAACCTAATGCCGATACATCTTCAAAATACGCTTCAATAAATCTCTCCGCAATTTCCGGCACGTCTTCACCTAGTTCTTTGGCCGTGCGGATTAATTTATCATCGACATCTGTGAAATTTGACACAAAATTCACATCATATCCGCGATACTCCAAATATCTCCTCACTGTATCGAACACAATTGCAGGGCGAGCATTTCCTATATGAATATAATTGTATACAGTAGGTCCGCAAACATACATCTTTACTTTACCCTCTTCTAACGGGATAAACGGCTCTTTTTTTCTTGTTAACGTATTATATAATTGAATCGCCATTATGAGTGGCTCCTTTCAGCTTTCAGTTGTTCAAACTCTTTTTTCACGCGCTCTAACTCATTTTCTAGCTCTTTAAAGCGATCAGAAATGGGATCTGGTAAGTCTGTATGATTTAAATCTTTCGTTACTTTGACGCCATCTTGGATTTTTACCTTACCAGGTATACCAACAACCGTTGAATTAGGTGGCACTTCATGTAAAACAACTGAGCCGGCACCTATTTTTGAGTTTTCCCCAATTGTAATGGATCCAAGCACTTTTGCCCCTGTAGCAATAAGAGCATTATCCTTAATCGTTGGATGTCTCTTGCCTTTTTCTTTCCCTGTCCCCCCAAGTGTTACACCTTGATAGACAGTAACATTATCTCCAATCTCGCATGTCTCGCCAATAACAACACCCATCCCGTGATCAATAAAAAATCGACGGCCTATTTTCGCCCCAGGGTGTATTTCTATCCCAGTAAAAAAACGACTAATTTGTGAAACCAACCTTGCAAGGAAGAAAAATTTATTTTTATAAAGACTGTGTGCAATGCGATGATTCCAAATCGCATGTAATCCTGAGTAGGTTAACACTACTTCAAAAACACTTCTTGCGGCAGGATCCTGTTCAAACACAACATCTATATCTTCCTTCATTCTTTTAAACATGCTCTCTCCCTCCAGTCTTTAAATAGCATTTTTCTCGTATAATAAAAACAACAAAAGTAACAGTGATTACACTCTCTCTTTGGGTGGGTCCTTATCACCAGAAAACAAATAACATATCTATAAATAAAAAACGCCCCTGTCTAAAATAGACAGAGACGTTTACACGCGGTTCCACTCTGTTTAAGCTTTCATATAATAAAAGCTCCAACTCTGCCTCGTTAACGGGAAGGTAACCGCCTATTTCTACTATAAAGGTTCGAAACAGGACTCAGAGGGGCACTTCAGAGAATGAGAGGTTTAAACCACTTTCAGCCGATGATGGTTCTCTCTAATAAACAGTCATTACTCTTACTTTTCCTCTTCAATGATTTAGCATCTATAATGATTTTCTAAAGATTTATACGTTAATATTCTATACTATATTATATTTTTACCGATATGTTAACCTAAAATACGCTGTAGGCGAATTTTTACAGTTTCCCTACCTAATAACTCCATTGCTTTCGGTAGGTCTGGGCCATGTGTCTGCCCCGTTGTTGCTGAGCGAATCGGCATAAATAATTTTTTCCCTTTATGTCCTGTCGCTTTCTGTACTGACTTCATTGCCGCCTTTATTTGATCAGCTTCAAATACCTCAAGCGCCTCTACTTCATGTAAGAAAGCAGTTAACACTTCCGGTACTTGCTCTTCAGCTAAAACTTCGCTTGCTTCTGGTTCAACTTCGATATCCTGAACAAAGAATAATTCACTTAGTTCAATTACTTGCGCACCATAACTCATTTTCTCTTGTAGCAACAACACTAATTTCTTTAACCATTGTAACTCATCGTCAGAAGGATTATCTCCTACTTTGCCTGCTTTTTTAAAATGAGGTAACGTTAAATCAAGTAACTGGTCACCATCTAACTTTTTCATGTACTGCGCATTAATATGAGCAAGCTTCTGCATATCGAATAAAGCCGGTGACTTAGATAACCTTGACTCATCAAAGATTTCAATTAGCTCTTCTTTGGAGAATAATTCTTCCTCTCCACTCGGAGACCAACCAAGTAAAGCGATAAAGTTAAACAAGGCTTCAGGCAAGTAACCTAGCTCTTCGTATTGTTCAATGAATTGAATGATTGACTCATCACGTTTACTTAATTTTTTACGACTTTCATTCACTATTAGCGTCATATGACCAAATACAGGTACTTGGAAGCCAAGTGCCTCATAAATCATAATTTGTTTAGGTGTATTTGAAATATGATCATCTCCACGTAATACATGAGAGATTTTCATTAAATAATCATCTATGGCTACAGCAAAATTATATGTCGGTGTCCCGTCTTTTTTAACAATTACATGATCACCAATGCCATCTGACTCAAATGACACTTCTCCTTTAACCATATCATTGAATGCATACACTTTTCCTTGCGGGACAAGAAAACGAATACTTGGTTTTCTTCCTTCAGCTTCGAGTTGTTGGCGATCATCATCTGATAAATGTCTGCACTTTCCTGAGTAAATCGGCATTTCACCTTTAGCCATTTGCGCCTCACGTTCAGCTTCTAACTCTTCTTCCGTACAATAACACTTATAAGCTTGTCCGCTATCAAGTAACTGTTGATAATACTTTTTGTAAATTTCGTTTCTTTCTGATTGACGGTACGGGCCGTATCCACCATCTTTATCGATACTTTCATCCCAGTCTATACCAAGCCATTGTAAGTATTTTAATTGACTCTCTTCTCCGCCCTCAATATTACGTTTTTTATCTGTATCTTCTATACGAATGATGAATTTACCATTTTTACTACGAGCAAATAAATAATTAAACAAAGCTGTACGCGCATTACCAATATGTAAATGTCCCGTTGGACTTGGTGCATAGCGTACACGAATATCACTTGACATGATGATCCTCCTTCAAAATCGGTTCTATTTCGAAAAACCGCTGATTGCTATATAAGCCACCTGACGATCCATCTTTTTTATCAAAAATTGAATATGAATAGCACCCTTTATTTTATCATCCTACTGTAAGTTGTCAAAGTCCGTAAATAACCGACTAGGCACTTTTCTTCAACAACACAACCACTTGAGCAGCAATTCCTTCGCCTCTGCCTGTAAATCCTAGTTTTTCCGTTGTTGTGGCTTTCACGTTAATGTTCTCTACTTCTGATTCTAACAATTCCGCTATTCTTTCTCTTATAGCAGGAATATAAGGAGCCATTTTTGGTTTTTGAGCAATAATAGTACAGTCTGCATTCACAAGTTCATAACCCTTTTCTTTTACCAATTGCCACACATGTTGCATCAGTTTAGCTGAATCCGCATCTTTAAAGTCTGGGTCTGTATCAGGGAAGTGGTTACCAATATCACCTTCACCAATTGCACCTAAACAGGCATCTGACACTGTATGTAATAAAACATCCGCATCTGAATGTCCAAGTAATCCTAATTCATATGGAATCGTAACCCCACCCATAATCAGTGGTCGTCCTTCAACTAATTGATGTACATCAAATCCTTGACCAATGCGAAACATATTATCTTCTCCTTTAGATAAAGTCATCTCTTTTATTTAAAATCGCCTCAGCAAAATATAGGTCCTCAGGCGTTGTTAGTTTTATATTATCGTAATTCCCTTGTACAAAAGCAATCTTATTATGTACTCTCTCCACCAAGCTTGCATCATCAGTCCCTACAAATTGGTCCTTTTGCGCTTTCTCATATGCCGCTTGTAAAATACTAAGCTTAAAAGCTTGAGGGGTTTGCACAGACCATAGACTCGTTCGATCAATTGTTCCCTCGACTAATCCATCACGTCCCTTTTTTATCGTATCCTTCACGGGAACGGCTAAAATGGCGCCATCATTGAACTGAGCTTGAGATACAAGTTGATCGATATGCTCTTGTTCAACAAAAGGTCGAGCGGCATCATGTACCAACACAATCCCTTCACCTGTTAACTCACGTATCACATGACTAATGCTATGCTGCCTTTCCTGTCCACCACCGATATACGCCCTTACCTTATCCACCCCATGCTTAGCGATTAACGCACGTATCTCCTTTTCCTCAGCAGGATTAATAGCTAAATAAATCCCTTCACATGCGGAGTCTCGTTGGAAAACGCGCAATGTATGTATAACAATAGGTACCCCTCTTAGTTCTAGCAACAGTTTATTTTTTGAAGCACCCATTCTCTTCCCTTGCCCCGCTGCAGGGATGACGACTCTATACCCCATATTTTCTTCTAACTCCCTTAATCAGCATAAAAAGCGGAAGAAAAGAGCCAATTTACGGCCCCCTCTTCTGCTTCTTCTATACTATAATTATAATGCTTTTTCTAAAAGTTTTGGTTTAGCGAAAATCATTCTACCCGCAGATGTTTGCAATACACTTGTCACTACTACATCAATATGCTTGCCAATATAATTTCTACCTTCTTCTACGACAATCATTGTGCCATCGTCTAAGTAGGCAATCCCTTGATTTTGTTCTTTTCCGTCCTTAATGACCTGAACTTTCATTTCTTCTCCCGGAAGCACAACCGGCTTCACAGCATTCGCCAGATCATTAATATTTAGAACTGCGACTTTCTGTAGCTCGCATACCTTATTCAGGTTGAAATCATTGGTTACAACCACACCGTTAGTTAATTTCGCTAATTTCACTAGCTTACTATCCACTTCTTGTATTTCTTCAAAATTACCTTCGTAAATTTCTACCTTTATAGATAGCTCACTTTGAATACGGTTGAGAATGTCTAAACCGCGGCGGCCCCGATTTCTTTTTAACACATCAGAAGAATCGGCAATATGCTGTAATTCTTCTAAGACAAAACGAGGAATAACAATTGTTCCTTCTAAAAACCCTGTTTGACAAATATCAGCTACTCGACCATCGATAATAACACTTGTATCCAATATTTTAAGCTTATTCACATCAGATTGACTATCTTCTTCTTCAGTTAACTTTTTCTTTTTGTTTGTAAAAAGATTGAGTAATTCATCTCGTTTTTTAAATCCAACTTGAAAACCTAAATATCCAAATAACAGTGTTAAGACGATAGGAGCAACAGTATTTAATACCGGTATCTCGAGTGTCGATAATCCATAACCAAGTAAAAACGCGACAACAAGACCAAACACCAGTCCAACACTACCAAATATAATATCGGTAATTGGCACCTTTACAATCGATTCTTCTGTCCATTTAATGAAATTGACAACATGGTCAACCGCCCAAAATGTTAAAAGATAGAAAATAATAGCTCCTAAAATGGCGGAAACATAAGGATTATTTAATAATGGAATGTCATCTAAACTGATTAGAATTAGTAATTCTGGTATCACAAAGATTCCTAATGTGATCCCAAATATAAGGAAACAGACTTGTACAATTCTCTTTAACATTCCCTCACCTCCTTTTATTCATTATTAACAAATTCCAAAAATAAAAAACGCACAATATTGGAAAATTTTATATTATAAACAAAAAATTATTGCAGTAAACTAAATAAAAGGATAGATCAAACGGTTATGAATACTCTTAGACTAGCACCGTAAGTAAGGGAATGTCAAATGATAAACTACCTATTCTATCATAAGGTGAATAGTAGTTCAATGGTATTTATAAATGTCGGTCAGAAAAAAATTGGTCTTGTATAAGCTTGAGGCCTTCGTCAATCTTCCTAGCCCGTACCTCTCCTATACCTTCTACCTCATCTAATTCTTCAATAGAAGCTGCCGCTATATACCTCAGTTCCTCAAAGCGATCAACGAGGTTATCAATAATAATAGGTGGTAATCGCGGCACCTTATGCAGCACCCGAATCCCTCTAGGATGAATGACTTCTTCGGTATGAATATAGCCATGAAAGCCTAGTAATTTCATGATAACTGAGTCTTCTAAAGTCTCACCTTTTGATAACTCTTGAAGCTTTTGAAGCGCTTCCTTTGCCCTAATATCACGATCATTAGCATAATCCATAATAACGAATTCTGATTCTCTTTCCATTTCAATCAATAACTCATTCATTTGTAAACGAATGAGACGTCCTTCTGTCCCTAACTCGCTTAAATAAGTTAGTAACTCATTTTTAATTCTTAACAGCATTTCTATATTATGCATAACATTTAACACATCATTATAGGTCACCTGTTCTTCAAATTCGAGAATACCTAAATTCGATATACTTTGCTCAAGAACAACTTTATATTTCTCTAATGTTGTGACTGCCACATTAGCCTTTGTTAATATAACGCCAATATCCTTTAGTGAATAACGAGAAGCCCCTTTATATAAAGTAATGACATTACGGCGTTGTGAAACAGCAATAACAAGCGCACCTGTTTGTTTCGCCACCCGTTCTGCTGTCCGATGTCGCATCCCTGTCTCAGAGGAAGGAATACTCGAATCTGGTGCGAGTTGGGCGTTGGCAATAAGGATTTTATTTCCTTCTTGATTGAGAATAATCGCCCCATCCATCTTCGCAAGCTCATATAAATAGTTTGGCGAAAAAGGGCAATTAATTTGGAAGCCCCCATCCACTAAACTGGCAATCTGCTCCTTAGAACAAAGAACAATTAACCCACCCGTGTTTGCTCTTAATACATTATCTATACCTGCACGTAGGGGTGTCCCTGGTGCTAAAAATTTCAATAATTCGCTGATTGTAATTTCACTTTGTTTCTTTGAATCCATATGCTTACCCTCCTAATGCAGCTTCAAGTGCTTCACTAACCGAGTGAACGCCAATCAATTGAACATTTTTAGGACCTGTCCAGCCGCTCAAATTATTCGCTGGTAAAATAATACGCTCAAATCCTAGTTTCGCAGCCTCCTGGACTCGCTGTTCAATTCTTGAAACTCTTCTTATTTCTCCAGTGAGGCCCACCTCACCGATAATGCAATCTGTTGCTCTTGTTGGCTTATCTCGAAAGCTTGATGCGATACTAACTGCAACTGCCAAATCAATTGCTGGCTCATCTAGTTTTACCCCTCCAGCAACCTTCAAATAAGCATCTTGATTTTGTAACAACATACCGACCCGTTTCTCTAATACCGCCATTAATAGCGGCACACGGTTATGATCAATCCCTGTTGCCATCCTTCTTGGGTTACCAAAACTCGTAGGGGATATTAATGCTTGTATTTCTACAAGAACGGGCCGAGTTCCTTCCATTGAAGCCACAACAGTTGAACCCGCTGCTCCTTGTGATCGTTCTTCTAAAAAAATCTCTGAAGGGTTTGCCACTTCTTCTAAACCTAATTCTTTCATTTCAAATATACCCATTTCATTCGTAGAACCAAATCGGTTTTTGACTGCTCTTAAAATTCGATACGTGTGATGCCTTTCCCCTTCAAAATAAAGCACCGTATCCACCATATGTTCAAGCAACCTAGGACCGGCGATCGATCCTTCTTTCGTTACATGTCCAACAATAAAGATCGCAATCCCTTTCGTTTTCCCGATTCTCATAAGCTCAGCCGTACACTCTCTTACCTGTGAAACACTACCAGGAGCCGAGGTCACTTCCGGGTGATAAATAGTTTGAATGGAGTCAATAATAACAAACTCCGGCTTCACCTCATCAATCGTTTGACTAATCTCTTCTAAGCTTGTCTCTGCATAAACAAGTAGATGTTCTGATGAAATATTTAATCTGTCAGCTCGTAGCTTCGTTTGTCTTATCGACTCTTCTCCAGAAATATAAAGTACAGAATGCTGTTTATTAGATAATTGAGAAGAAACTTGCAACAGTAGTGTTGATTTTCCAATCCCAGGATCTCCACCTATTAAAACGAGAGATCCTCTAACAACCCCACCACCAAGGACTCGATTTAACTCTTTCATTTCCGTATAAATACGTGGCTCATTGACTGTTTCAATTTTTGGAATCGGAGTCGCTTTTGCTCTAATCGTTGTCTCTTGTGTATGTGCAAAAGCCCCTCTTCTCGAGTTAGCAGGTTTCTCTATCTCTTCCGTCATTTTATTCCATACACCGCATCCGGGACATTTCCCCATCCACTTTGCCGATTCATAACCACATTCTTGACATATGAATTTTGATTTTCTTTTCGCCAATCTTCATTCTCCTTCTCTTTCGTACAACACATTTATATTTCTTACTATATCAATGGAATCGTTTGTATTCAAAGGTTAACATATAATTGGAAGAAAATTTGTTGTTATCAAAAAAGGTACACACTATTGATTAGCGTGTACCTTCTCTCTAACATTTCATTATTTTTGGGCAGTGCCAGTTGGTTCGGCTGTTTTTACGACAAATTCGCCTTCCTCAACATCGATTACTACTTCTTGACCAGTAAGCACTTTTCCTCTTAATAATTCCTCAGATAAGCGATCTTCAATATGCTTTTGGATCGCTCTTCTAAGCGGTCTTGCACCATACTCTGGATCGTAGCCTTCTTCTGAGATTTTTACCTTAGCAGATTCAGATAGGGATAATGTAATATCCTGTTCTTTTAAACGGTTCGTTAAGGCATCGGACATGAGTGTAACAATCTCTTGCAGATGCTTTCTTTCTAATGCATGGAAGACAATAATCTCATCGATACGGTTTAAGAATTCAGGTCTGAAGGCCTTTTTCAATTCCTCCATAACCTTACCTTTCATATCTTTGTAATCATGCTCATCATCTTGAATATTGAAGCCTACATATTTATTACGCTTAAGTGCTTCGGCACCAACATTTGACGTCATGATAAGCACCGTGTTTCGGAAATCGACTGTACGTCCTTTAGAATCTGTTAAGCGTCCATCTTCCAAGACTTGCAGAAGAATGTTAAATACATCCGGATGGGCTTTCTCAATTTCATCTAATAAAACAACTGAATACGGTTTTCTACGTACTTTCTCAGTTAATTGACCTCCTTCTTCAAATCCAACATAACCTGGAGGTGAACCAACTAATCTAGATGTGGAGTGTTTCTCCATATACTCAGACATATCGATGCGAATCATCGCTTCCTCATCACCGAACATCGCTTCAGCTAAGGCACGAGCAAGTTCTGTCTTACCCACACCTGTTGGACCTAGGAAAACGAAAGAACCAATTGGTCTCTTCGGATCTTTAAGACCGGCTCTTGCCCGTCTAACTGCTTTAGAGATCGCCTTTACTGCTTCCTCTTGGCCAATTACGCGCGAATGTAAGATTTCTTCTAAATTCAATAGTTTTTCGGTCTCAGTTTGTGCCAATTTAGTAACTGGAATTCCTGTCCAGTTAGAAACGACATTGGCAATATCCTCTACCGTCACTTCACTATTTTCTTTCCCTTGCTTTTCTTTCCATGTTTTCTTAGTTTCTTCTAACTTTTCTCTTAATCTTTGTTCATTGTCTCTTAAAGATGCTGCTTTCTCAAACTCTTGACTTTGAACAGCTGCATCCTTTTCTTTTCTTACATCTTCTAATTTAACTTCTAACTCCTTGAGATTCGGAGGCGTTGTATAAGAACGTAGGCGAACTTTTGAGCCTGCTTCATCAATTAAATCAATCGCTTTATCTGGTAAGAAACGATCAGAGATATAACGATCTGATAATTTAACTGCCGCATCGATGGCTTGATCCGTAATTGTCACACGGTGATGGGCTTCATAACGGTCACGTAGTCCTTTTAAAATTTGTACGGACTCATCTGCAGTCGGCTCATCAACCGTAATTGGTTGGAACCTACGCTCAAGCGCTGCATCCTTCTCAATATATTTGCGATACTCATCTAGCGTCGTCGCTCCAATACACTGTAGCTCTCCACGCGCAAGTGATGGCTTTAGAATATTTGATGCATCAATCGCACCTTCTGCTCCACCAGCACCAATTAATGTATGCAATTCATCGATGAACAAAATAATGTTGCCCGCCTGACGAATTTCGTCCATCACTTTCTTCAAGCGATCCTCAAATTCACCACGGTATTTAGTACCTGCAACTACCGTACCCATATCTAAAGTCATTACACGTTTATCACGTAGCGTCTCCGGCACTTCATTATTTATGATCTGTTGAGCTAGGCCTTCTGCTATCGCAGTCTTACCCACACCAGGTTCTCCAATTAATACGGGGTTATTTTTTGTTCTTCTGCTTAATACTTCAATTACACGTTGAATCTCTTTACTACGTCCAATAACTGGATCTAAGCTTCCTTCACGTGCAATGGCAGTTAAATCTCTCGCTAAACCATCTAGTGTTGGTGTATTTGCATTGGCTGAAGAGCTGCCTTGATGCCCGTTAGACTCGCTACTACCAAGTAATTGTAGTACTTGCTGTCTTGCCTTATTTAAACTTACGCCAAGGTTATTAAGTACTCTTGCAGCTACACCCTCACCTTCTCTAATTAAACCAAGTAAAATGTGCTCAGTTCCCACATAGGAATGGCCCAATTTTCTTGCTTCATCCATTGATAATTCAATTACTTTTTTTGCTCTTGGTGTATAATGCGGTGTTTGGGAGGCCTCTTGCCCTCTACCTATTAGATTTTCAACTTCCGTTTGAATTTTTTCTGAACCTAGACCTAAGGCATAAAGTGCTTTAGCGGCAATTCCTTCACCTTCACTTACTAACCCTAGAAGTATATGCTCAGTCCCAATATTGTTATGTCCTAAGCGAATGGCTTCTTCCTGTGCTAATGCTAATACTTTTTGTGCTCTCTCAGTAAAACGTCCAAACATCATCTATCATCATCCTCCCAACTCTTGATCTTCCATTTTTAATCTTTCTCGAATAAGAGAAGCTCTACGAATATCCCGTTCAAACGGTCGTAATGGGCCTCCAGCATATTGCTGTAAAAATCCTGGTTGTGTTAAAACCATTAATTCATTTAATATATTTTTTGATATGCCTTGTATATAGTCCATGTCTATTCCAAGGCGAACATCCGATAAACATCTAGCCGCTTCTTTTGATTCAATGATTCGGCTATTAGATAAAATACCATAGGATCTGAAGACTCTATCTTCTAATTGTATGTTAGAGGTTTTCGCTAATGCTTCTCTTGCTGACCTTTCCTGCGAAATTAATTGCTCCACAACACTTTTTAAATCCTCAGCAATATCTTCTTCTGATTTCCCTAATGTGATTTGGTTAGAAACTTGAAAGATATTACCTAATGCTTCGCTACCTTCTCCATAAATTCCTCTAACAACTAATCCAAGTTGGTTAATTGCTGGAATGATTCTATTCATTTGATGAGTTAATACTAATCCTGGTAAATGCATCATGACAGATGCTCTGAGACCTGTACCGACATTCGTTGGGCAACTAGTTAAATACCCTACCTGTTCATCATATGCATAATCAATCTCAGTTTCTAACCAATCATCAATTTGGTTTGCAACTTCTAATGCTTCTGATAATTGGAAGCCTGGAAATAAACACTGTATACGTATATGATCTTCTTCATTCAACATAATGCTAACCTCTTCATTTTCAGTAAGTAGGCAGGCACCATGACTAGCGTTTTCTGCTAAATGAGGACTAATCAAATGTTTTTCCATCAGCACCCTTTTTTGCAATGGTTGTAAATCATCCATTTGCAATAACGAAAAGTCACCATAAGTATCAAAAGTCGATTTTTCCATTCTTGCTTTAATGATCTCTATCACACGTTTAGCTTCATCATGGGAAAAGATTGTTGGAAAATTAACCTGTTTAATATTGCGAGCTAAACGGATTCTAGAACTAAGTACGATATCAGAATCAGGACCTTCTGCACTCATCCAAGAGCTGACAGCCTGATTGATAAACCTTTCTAAAGACAAGTTCATTCCCCTCCCTCTAGATGGTTTTTCATTTCTTTTTCCAATTGACGTATTGCATCTCTTGTCTCTGCTGCTTTCTCAAATTCCTCTTTAGTTATAAGTTCCTTCAAGTTTATTTTTAAATCCTCAATTTGCTTTTTCAAATGGATATCTCCACCCATTCTTGTAGGGATTTTTCCATTATGATTCCAATTACCACTATGAAGCCTTTTAATAATTGGCTTTAACTGTGCTCGGAAAGATTCATAACAGTGGGCACATCCGAATTTCCCGACTTTAACAAATTGAGGAAAGGTCATCGAGCATTGCTCACACTGTACTACCTGCGCTTGTTTATTTAACTGAGCTTGGTTATTTGCATAACTTGTATCTATATTAAATAATCCGCTCAATAGATTATTAATAGAAAATCCAGATCCATTATTTAACATAAACATATCCCCATGTTCTTGGGCACATTTTTCACATAAATGGAACTCAGCCTTTTCGCCATTCATAATTTTTGTAAAATGTAGAGTCGCAGGTCTCTGATTACATTCTTGGCATATCATCTGTTTCACCCCTCCATACTTTACAGCCTACTTATATTTCAATGTATTTAGCATCGCAACAAGCATCCTTGCTCTTAACTCATCCCTATAGGGTAACTCTAAGTAAAGAACTGAACGGTCAATGACACTTAACATAATCTTCGCTTCTCGAGTAGTAATAATCTCTTCTTCAACTAATCTGTTTATAATATTTTCAGCACTATTTTGTGAAATACGATCACGTACAATCCTAATCAATTGATTAATTAAATCAACATAATCATAAGCTTGCACTTTGGTGATTCTTATATAACCACCACCGCCACGTTTACTTTCGACAGCATAGCCTTTTTCAACTGTAAACCGAGTATTTATGACGTAATTTATTTGAGATGGGACACATTGAAATTTATCAGCGATCTCGCTCCGCTTAATTTCAACAATTTCCCTTTCGCTAAGTTCCAAGACTTCTTTAAGATATTTTTCAATAATATCTGATATATTTTTCACCCGGCCTCCCCCTATCTGACTTTGACTATATTTGACATAAATTATACATGATTTGTGTGAAATGTTGCAACGAAGTAGTATTATTAATTTTCCCCTTTTTTTCTAAATCTCAAACGTATGAAATATAGGTTCATTCATTAAATTTATATTATGTTTAGATTGTGTAGATGTTATTTGTCCATTTAAATAAACGAATTCATTATAGCACGACAAAAAAGAGCACATACAAATGATGTGCTCTTTTATCTTGCCCGGCAACGTCCTACTCTCACAAGGGGACAGCCCCTAACTACCATCGGCGCTGAGAAGCTTAACTTCCGTGTTC